>NZ_CP165734.1:5685000-6885000 GCF_041200145.1 Bradyrhizobium sp. LLZ17 | reverse complement strand
CGTCCCGGCGCGCTGCCCAAAACCACCAGCGGCAAGATCCAGCGGAAGCTGGCGCGCAAGCTCTGGCTTGACGGCAGTTTCGAGGAGATCGTCTGATCCGGCGACGGCTCAGAAGTCGATCCTCGCCCTCTCGCCGTCACGCAGGCTCGCGACAACGCCCTGCTCGATCGCGCCGGCCAGCTTCGAGCGGTAGTGGATGAAGTCGGCAAAATTGCCGCGATCGCGGGTCAGCTCATTGTCGACGCGATAGCTGACGAAATTGCTGCGCGGCCGCCCCACTACGATCGTCCTCAATGCCGCGTCGCAGGCGGCGCGGTCCAGCGCCAGATCCGTGCCGGGTTTTGGTACGGTGGCCGCAAAGGTGGGCGGGACGACGATCACGATCGGCACATTCGCCGGCAACTTTCCGACGATCTCCGCTAGCGCGGCGATCTCGGGAAACCTCACCCGCATCTCCGGGGACGCAGCCGGGACGGGATCCCTGGGCCATCCGACCTCCCTGAATTGGCCTGGTGGCCAGATGTCCTCGTAGCTGACGAAACCATCCGGGTTCATCCGTTTCCGCCAGCCAAGCCCGATGCTGAGCCGCTGAAACGCCTGCTCGATCGCCTGCCAGGACATCAGCCGCGCTGCATAGGTGACGAGGCTCTTGTCGTAGAGCCAATAAGGGAACGGAACGCCCTCGTCCTTTGGCCGCGTATGCACGCACCAGCCCGGATCGGCTGCGATCACCAGCGCGCCGACTTGCTCATGGTGCCGCAGGAAGAAGTCGAGCACGGCGAGCTGCTCGCGTGGAATCGCGCCGGTCATATAGAGCTGCACGAAGCGCAAGCCTGTGGCCCGCGATAGCGTGGCCGGCTCGATCATCTGCGCGGTTGAATTGCCGAGGATAGCGGCGTTGAAATCCGGGTCTCGCGCGCGGCTCGCAGCCGTGATTTGCGTGAGGCGGTTGTCGACGCCGTTGATACCGAGCAGGCCGAGCTTGCCGCTGTCATAGGGATCGACCAGCACCATCAGCGCGAGCACGAGCGACGCAGCGCTGATCAGCGTGCCGAAGCACGCCAGCAGGCTCCGGCCCCAGCCCGGGTCGGTCTCAGAACTTGAAGTAGACGAACTCATGGAGATCCCGACCACCCATCTGGAGCAGCAATGCGAACAGGACAATGCCGAGCAGGCCCGCGAGCCACGGTTTCGGACGACGCGTGAACACGGCCACGATGTCCTGACTGGCCGGCAACAGGAAGGCAAGCAGCGGCGCTGCGATCAGCGGCCACAGATGCTGTCCGCGCCCGAGCGGCGGCGGCTGGAGAAGCCCCGCGAAGACATGCCAGGCGGCCTCGACCGATCCTGCGCGAAAAATTACGCCCGTTGCGAGCACAAACAGCACGGTGAGCGCCCAGCCCAGCCATGACGGAAAATCAGGTCCGTAGCGGCGCCACAATGCGCAGGCGACCAGCGCCACGCTGTGCAGCACGCCCCACAGCACAAAGGTCCAGCTCGCGCCGTGCCACAAGCCGCAAAGGGCCATCGTCATCAGCATCGCGCCGAAGAACTGGACCGGCAGCCAGCGGCGCGGCAGCAGGCGCAGATTGATCAGTGGATAGAAGACGTAATCGCGCAGGAACTGCATCAGCGTGATGTGCCAGCGCTGCCAGAAATCCTGGATGCTGGTCGAGCGCAACGGCGCATTGAAATTGTAGGGCAGCTGCACGCCGAACAACAGCCCAAGGCCGATCGCGATGTCGGAATAGCCGGAGAAGTCGAACAGGATCTGGAAGGAGAAGCAGAAGGCGAGCCAGGCATCGCCGTTTCCGAGCGGCTCGCTCGCAGCCTGGATGTAGATCGGGTCGAGCAGATGCGCGATGCTATCGGCGATCACGACCTTCTCGAACAGGCCGAGCGCGATGAAGCAGGTCGCGACACAGAACTGCCGCTGCCAGCCCGGCACGTAGACCGGCTTGCCGAACTGATGCATCACCTCGGACCAGCGCGCCAGCGGCCCGGCAATCGCCTGCGGGAAGAAGCTGATGTAGAGCGCGTAGCGGTCGAGCGGACAGAGCGGCGCCTTGCCGCGCTTCAGGTCGACCAGATACATGATGTGGTGGAAGGTGAAGAACGAGATGCCGAGCGGCAGCCCGATATCGAGCGTCGGCAGCCTCGTGCCCAGCACGACGCCGACATTGGCGAGCACGAAGTTGGCGTATTTGAACAGCGCCAGCACGCCGATATCGACCAAGATCACGAGCGTGAGAAGCGCCGGCCATTTCATGCGGCCATAGGCGATCGATGCGAGCCAGTTGATTGCGATCGAGGCGATCAGCAGCAGGATGAAAAACGGGCTGCCCCAGGCATAGAAGGCCAACGACAGCGCGACCTGCACACCGATGCGCAATCCCGGATAGGGATCCGCCAGGCGGTAGATCAGCAATGCCGCCGGCAGGAAGACCAGGAGAAAGGGGTAGTCGTTGAACAGCATCGGTGCAAGGCCGCATCATCGCCGGCAACGCCGGCGATGATGCTCAGCCCGTTTCCAGGTCGGGCGCAGCGTCGCCCGGCTGCCGCAGCGTGCGCCGGGCGATCTTGTCCTCGCTCGGCACCTTGACGTCCCAGGCGAGCCCAAGCGCCTCCAGCGCGCGGATGAAGATGAAGCCGGCATCGAACTCGAACCAGCGCAGACCGAAAGCGGCGGAATATGGAAAGGCGTGATGGTTATTGTGCCAACCCTCCCCCAGGCGAGCCAGGCCATCACGCCGAGATTGCGGCTGTTGTCGTCGCGCGTAACGAAGGGCTGCGCGCCGAATGTGTGCATGACGGAGTTGATGGCCGACATGGTCTGCTCGACCACGAACATGCGCACCACGCCGCCCCAGAGCAGCCCGCTCAGCGCACCCCATGCGCTCATTGTGGCAAGCCCGCCGATCGCGGCCGGCAGCAGCAGCCCGAGCGCGACCCAGCTATAGTAATAGCTGTTGACGGCGACCAGCATGCGGTTCGCCATCAGGTCAGGTACGTAATGCGCGACGTTGGGATAGTCGTGCTCGATCATCCAGGTCAGGTGCGCATGCAGGAAGCCACGCAAGCGGCCGAGCACGCCGTCGCCGTGCAGAAGCGGCGAATGCAGATCGCCTTCGTGATCGGACAGTTCGTGATGGCGCCGGTGCATCGCCGCCCAGGACAGCATCGGGCCGCGGCCGGCCATCGATCCCATGATGATCAGGATCGCGCTCATCGCAGTCGAGGTGGCAAAGGCGCGGTGGGTGAACAGGCGGTGATAGCCGACGGTGAGGCCGAGGCCGGTGATCAGCCAAAAGCCAAAGAACAGGCTGAGCTCCGTTGCGCCGATCGGTCGGTAGAACAACAGGCCCACAGCGACCAGGGTGCCGACGAACGGCAGCACGTCGAAGACGATGAAATGCCGCCGCTGCATCTTGCGAAAATGCCGGCTGCGGATGATGCGGTGGTCGCGTTTCAGCTGCACTGTCGGGATTCCAAGGCCGCTATGAGTACATAGCCGCCGGACGAGCGCAATCCAAGCCGCGGGCGAAGCTTTCAACAGCCGCAAAAGCCTGTAGAATGGGCCACCGACGCCAAAATGCGTTTAATTCCAACCCTTTTCGCTTGCCCTTCGAGACACCATGCCATCACCTGCTGCGACCATCTTGACCGTGCTGTTATCTCTCATTGCAGGACGCGCCATGGCTCTTGATTCGACTTTCGATCTCGAGGCGCATCGCGGCGGGCGGGCGCTGCTGCCGGAAAACACCCTGCCGGCTTTCGCCAACGCGCTCTCGATGGGCGTGGACACGCTGGAGCTCGACGTCGGCGTGACCGCCGACGGCGAAGTCGTCGTGTCGCATGAGCGCGGGCTCAATCCGGATTTGGCGCGGGATGCGAACGGCGCCTATGTCGCCGCGCCCGGCACGCCCTTCGTGAAACTGCAGTTTGCCGATGTCAGGACCTACGACGTCGGCCAGCTTCGGCCCGACAGCGCCTATGCAAAGCAATTCCCCGGCCAGCGCACCATCCCGGGCACGCGCATTCCCACCTTGCGCGAGGTGTTTGCGCTGGTGCGAAAGTCCGGCAACACACGGGTGCGGTTCAACATCGAGACCAAGATCGATCCGGACCATCCGGATCAATCCCTCGACCCGCAGGCCTTCGTCGCAAAGCTGCTCGGGCTGATCGAGGCCGAGCAGTTCTCCGATCGCGTCATGATCCAGTCGTTCGACTGGCGAACGCTGCTTCTCGTTCAGCAGCAGACACCGGCGATTCCGACCGTGTACCTGACGCTGCAGCGCGGCCCGGCGCCCACCATCGCGCTCGACAAGCCGAGCAACTGGACGGCGGGCTTCAGCCCCGCCGATCACGGCGGCTCGCTGCCGCGGACGATCAAGGCCGCGGGCGGTGCGATCTGGTCACCCTATTTCGGCGATGTGACGGTGGCGCTGGTCTCGAGGCCCATGCGCTCGGGCTGCGCGTCGTGGTCTGGACCGTCAACAAGCCTGAGGACATGGCGCGGATGATCGAGACCGGGGTGAACGGCATCATCTCGGACAGGCCGGACCTGTTGCGCCAGGTCGCCGGCGAAAAGGGCCTCGCGTTGCCGGCAGGGACGCCGGTCGAACCGTAACGTTCGTCCGCCTTGTAGCCCGGATGGAGCGCAGCGAAATCCGGCAACGGCGCCCGCCACCTGCGAGCGGCCCCGGATTACGCTACGCTCCATCCGGGCTACAAACTACGGCGTTACTGCTCGCCGTACCGCAAGCGCCGGTACAGCGCGCCGAGAATGTTGGAGTAATCGTCGGTCCAGACCCGCACCTTCTCGTCCGCCTCGGTCTCCTCCCACTGCTTGGAGGAGGCGAGCCTGCCGACATCCTCCGCCTCCCGCGCGGAGATGACCACGTCGGTGGAGAAGATGTAGTCGGCATCGCGGCCGGAATCCTCGTCGTAGACCCAGCTCTTGAGATCGTTGGCATCGGCGATGCCGACCACGACGGGCTCGAGATCGAGATGCCGGTTGGAGACGTGCATCACCACGGCGCCGTGCGGGGCGAGCTTGTCCTTGTAGATCGCCATCGCCTCTTCGGTCGCAAGATGGATCGGGATCGCATCCGACGAATAGGCATCGACGATAATGAGGTCGTAGGCGCCGTCGGGCTCCCTCGCGAAGGTGAGGCGTGCGTCCCCGATCACCGGCTTCAGGTCCGGCAGGCAGCTCGAGATGTAACGGAAATTCTTCGGGTCACGCGCGGCATCGACCATGGACTGGTCGATCTCGAAGAATTTCCAGCTGTCGCCGGGCTCCGCGGCGCAGGCGAGCGTGCCCGATCCGACGCCGATGGCTGCGACTTTCAGCGGCGCGCCCTTGCGCTCGCGGATCGCGGTGATGGCCTGACCGATGCCGCCGTCCTTGTGATAGTAGGTGATCGGCTCGGGCCGGCCGGTAACCGGTGTGCCGTCATTGTTGCGGAAGCGCTCGGCGCCGTGAATGGTGGTTCCGTGCATCAGCACATGGAAATAGCCGCCCGGCGTCACCACGATCTTGTGCACGCCGAAGAAGCTGCGCACGGTCGTGACGCGGCCCTCGTCCGCCGGATAGATCCGGATCAATGCCAGCGCCAGCGCGACGGTGGCAAAGATCTTCCAGCGGCCGACGTTGACCGCGATCGCGAGAAGCGCTGCCAGCACGCCGACGGCGCCGGCAATCCCGACGCGGTGATCCTCGAACCAGGCCGGCAGAGCGCCCGTGGTGTAGGACGGCACCACCAGCGCGACCGCGACCACGGCGAGCACCAGCCAGTACCATTTGGCGATGCCGGCAAAACGCTCGTTGACCGAAGGCCGGCACAGCGCGGCGAGCGCCACCAGGATCGGATATTCGGCGATCCATGAGAAGGTGAAGGGCGCCACCAGGCCCGCAAACAGCCCGCCGATCATGCCGCCGAACGACAGCGCGACATAGAAGCCGGTGAGATATTTCGAGGGCGGCCGTGTCCGCGCCAATTCGCCGTGGCAGGCCATGGCGATGACGAAGAAGCACAATTGATGGCCGCCGAGCGTGAGCAGCAAATTCTGCTCACCGCCGAAGGCGAGCAGGAAGATGACGCCCGCGATCGCGACCGGCTGCAGCATCAGCATCCATTTGTGCGGCAACAGCGGCCGCGACTGGAACACGACAACCCAGGTCAACAGGTACAGCGACAGCGGCAGCACCCATAATAGCGGCGCCGCCGCGACGTCGGTGGAGATATGCGCGGTCACGGCGATCAGCAGGCCGGACGGCACAGCGGCCAAGAATATCCAGCGCAGCCGTGTCACGACCCCGGGCGCCGGTGCATTCGCCTGCTCGGTTTGCGCATCAACCATAGCCAGCTTCGGCGAGCGCAACAGCAGCACAGCGCAGGCCGCGATCAGGACGATCAGGAGGCCGTAGCCGCCGGTCCAGAGCCGGTTCTGCGTGTGCAGGGTGAAGACCGGCTCGAGCAGGAACGGATAGGACAACAGCGCGAGGAAGCTGCCGATATTCGAGGAGGCGTAGAGGAAATACGGATCGCGCCCGTCAGGATGCCCGGTGCGAACGAACCAGGCTTGCAGCAGCGGATTGTTGGCGGCCAGCGCGAAGAACGGCAGACCGATCGACATCACGAACAGGCCGAGCAGCCAGAACGCGTAGCCGGACGACGGCGGCTCGCCATAGGCGCCGGCGATGCCGAGCGGCAGCGTGACGAAGGCTGCGACCAGCAGCGCGAGATGAACCACGACGGGAACGACGCGGTTCTTGATCTGCATCAGGAGATGCGCGTAGGCATAGCCGGCCAGCAGCAGCGACTGGAAGAACACCATCGCCACCGACCACACCGCGGGCGAGCCGCCGAGCCGCGGCAGCACCATTTTCGTGAACAGCGGCTGCACCGAGAACAGCAGCAGCGCGCTGACGAAGATCGCGGCCGTGTAGACCGTCAACAGCAGCCGGTTGCGCGACGAGGACGGTTGCTCCGTGGCGGCGGGCTGCGCGATCGAATCCATGGGAGCTCCGGCGGATAAACCCGGCGGGCGCCGGACGCGCGCAATGGAGCACACGGCGCCTGAACGGGCAATAAATGGTCTCGTGATGGTGTCGAGAGCAATGCTTGATATAAGACGGTCGTTCCGGGACGATGCGACGGGACCGCGAAGCGCGGCCCGGAGCATCGAACCCGGAACCCCGAGATTCTCAGGTGCGCAATTGCGCACCATCGTTCGCGCTTCGCACGCCCAGGAATGACACCGCCAGGGAATCATGACCGAAACCGACGTCGTCATCATTGGCGCTGGCCATAACGGCCTCACCTGTGCGTGCTATCTTGCCGCGGCGGGGCTGCGCGTGCACATCGTCGAGCGCCGCAAGGTGGTCGGCGGGGCGGCCGTGACGGAGGAGTTTCATCCGGGCTTCCGCAATTCGGTCGCGGCCTACACCGTGAGCCTGCTCAATCCGCAGGTGATCCGCGACTTGAAGCTCGCGGAGCAGGGCCTGCGGATCGTCGAGCGGCGCGCGCAGAATTTCTTGCCCGCGCCCGACGGCAGCTATCTCCTCACCGGCGAGGGGCGGACCAAAGCCTCCGTCGCGCGGCTCAGCGCGCATGACGCCGATGCCCTCGACGGTTTCTCCCGCGAACTGGAAGACATCGCCGATGTGCTGCGGCAGTTCGTGCTGCGTGCACCACCGAACCTGCTCGCCGGTTTTGGCATGAGTGCAATCCGTGAGGCCGTGAACGCGCTGCAAAGCGCCAACATCCTGCGCGGGCTGACCCTGGAGCAGGGCCGCAGCCTGCTCGATCTCTTCACCCGCTCGGCCGGCGAGATGCTGGACGAGCGGTTCGAGCACGACCTCGTCAAGGCGCTGTTCGGCTTCGACGCCATCGTCGGCAATTATGCGAGCCCCTACGCCGCCGGCTCGGCCTATGTGATGCTGCATCACGCCTTCGGCGAGGTGAACGGGAAGAAGGGCGTCTGGGGTCACGCCATCGGCGGCATGGGCGCGATCACGCGGGCGATGGCCCGCACCGCGCGCGACCGCGGCGTCATGATCGACACCGATGCCGGTGTGCGCGAGGTGATCGTCGAGCGCGACCGCGCCGTAGGCGTGGTGCTGGAGAACGGCGAGACCATCCGCGCAAAATATGTCGCGTCCAACGTCAATCCAAAGCTGCTCTACACCCGGCTGGTCGCTGCCGACGCCCTGCCCGGCGATTTCCTCACCCGCATCCGCCACTGGAAGAACGGCTCCGGCACCTTCCGCATGAATGTGGCGCTGGACCGCCTGCCCTCGTTCGCGGCGCTGCCGGGCGACGGCGATCACCTCACCTCCGGCATCATCCTGGCGCCGAGCCTCGGCTACATGGACCGCGCTTATCTCGGTGCGCGGGCGCAGGGCTGGAGCCGTCAGCCGATCGTCGAGATGCTGATCCCCTCGACGCTCGACGACACGCTTGCGCCGGCAGGACAACACGTCGCGAGCCTGTTCTGCCAGCACGTCGCGCCCGAACTGCCCGACGGAACATCGTGGGACGACCATCGCGAGGAGGTCGCCGATCTCATGATCGCGACGGTGGACAGCTATGCGCCGGGCTTTGGGACCAGCGTACTCGGCCGCCAGATCCTGTCACCGCTTGACCTCGAACGGCAGTTCGGCCTGCTCGGTGGCGACATTTTCCACGGCGCGCTGAGCTTGAACCAGCTGTTCTCGGCCCGGCCGATGCTGGGTCACGCCGACTACCGAGGCCCCTGAAGGGCCTCTACCATTGCGGCTCCGGCGCCCATCCCGGCGGCGGCGTCACCGGTGCCCCCGGCCACAATGCGGCGCAGGCGATCTTGCGGGATCACCGCAGCCTGTTCGCAAGCCGTGGATAGGCCTGTGGATAGCAAGGGGACAGGCCTGTTGAGAGGCCTGTAGTGAAGCGGTGAAAACCTGACCCGGTCCTCGCGCTACAAGCCCGGAGCAAGCTGGGGAGAAGCCGCGGGACAAGCGGGGCATAAGGCCGTGGATGGGATGGGGAGAATGAGCGAACAGCCTGTGGATGGTGGTCTACCCCTTTCGAATATGCGGCGGTGACGCCCCCCAAAACGATTTCGCCCGCCAGGGGGCAATCCCCCAGCGGGCGCTCGTCACGAAAGCCGTCTATGAAGAAAGTAGCTCCGCTGGGAAATCGGAGGCAGAAATTACTTCAAGGAGCTGCTAATCGAACCGAACTTGTCGTTCAGGCTGGTACCGAGGCCGTTGACCACGGTGATGATCGCCAGCGCGATACCGGCCGCGATCAGGCCGTATTCGATCGCGGTCGCGCCCGACTCGTCCGACCAGAACTTCGAAACCATGCACTTCAAGACTCGCCTCCATATCTATTTCAAGCTGTGTTGGCTGGTTGCCACATCCGTAAACGTACGGAATACAACCTGCGGGCAAGTTAATCTCTGAGCGCAATTTTACGCGAAAGTTGGAGCAAAAGTTCCAAAAATTGAACTGGACGGAACTCCGAATGCAGCCTTTGCCCACCCATCGCGCCAGCTTCTCGATCGGTAACGAGGCCGCCGCCAAGCGCGTCGTCGACGTGCTCACGGAGATCTTTCTCGACGGCGATGCAGCGGTCGCCGCATTCGAGCGGCCCGATGGAGAATGGGACGTCACGCTGCATTTCGCCGCGGCGCCGGATCAGCAATTGCTGCGCGAACTCCTTGCAACTTCTGCAGGAACTGAGATCGCTGCGACGCTTGTCTTCGACACGATCGAAGCCAAGGACTGGGTCAAGGCCAGCCTGGAAGATCTCGTCCCGGTGCCGGCCGGGCGCTTCGTCGTGCACGGCAGCCATGACCGCGACCGCGTGGCGCCGAACAAGCTCGCCATCGAGATCGAGGCGGCGCTCGCCTTCGGCACCGGACATCACGGCACCACGCGTGGCTGTTTACTGCTGCTTGACCATGTCTTGAAACACGCGCGCCCGACGCGCGTGCTCGACCTCGGCACCGGGACCGGCGTGCTCGGGATTGCGGCGGCGAAGGCCCTGCATCGCGCGGTGCTGGCCTCGGACATCGACCCGCCCTCCGTGCGCGTGGCGGCGGAGAACGCCGCCCTGAATGAAGTCGGCAATCATGTGCGGGTGATCCGCGCCACCGGCTTCGCCGCGCCGGATTTCGGCCGATGCGGACCATTCGACCTGGTGCTGGCCAACATCCTTGCCAATCCGTTAAGGCAATTGGCGGGTCCGATGACACGGCATCTCGCGCCGGGTGCGCGCGTCATCCTCTCCGGCCTGTTGACGCACCAGGCGCCCGCGGTGATCGCCGCCTATCGTGCCCGCGGTCTCGTGCCGCTGCGGCACCTGCGGATCGAGGGGTGGAGCAGTCTGTTGCTCAGGAAGGTGGGGTGAACGAATCGCTGCAGGATAAGTAAAGCGACTTGTCCGCCGTAGCTCGAAGAGCGAAGGCGGAAGCGTGCCCACCATCGAGATCGCGATTGGAGAGAAGGTGGTGGGCACGGCGCAAGGGCGCCTTTGCCTACCCTACGGCATCCCCAATGCCGCGCTACTTCGCCGGCTTGTCGTCAGTGCGCGCCGATGCGCGCAAGGCGCGGCGAGCGCGGCGCTCGGCGAAACGATCGATCATCTGGCTGATCAGACCCCGCGCCTTCTTCTTCGGTGTCGTTCCGGCCGGAGCGCGGCGCGCCGGCGGCGAAATCTTCTCAAACGTGAACGCAGGCATCGTGTATCCCCTCGCCGTTGAGTAGAAACACTTGCTCGAATTTCCCTGTTGTCCGGACGAAGCTCGAAGGCTGCAACCCTTTACTCCACTCGACTCAAGCGGAACTTTTTCAAGTACAGTCCGTGCCAGATGCGGCCTCAAATGCGTCTACATTGCGGACCGATCCCCATGATCCTAAAGTGATCCACATGTTCGAAGCGCACTTCCAGACTTTTGAGGAGCCAGAGGCCGGCGTCGCACTGACAGCCCGGCTCTCCGCGCTCCGCGAAGAGCTCGCCCGCCGCAAGCTGACCGGCTTCGTCGTTCCGCGCGCCGATCAGCAGCAGAATGAATACGTGCCCTCGTCCGAAGAGCGGCTGGCCTGGCTGACCGGCTTTACCGGATCGGCGGGACTTGCCGTCGTTCTGGCCCAGAAGGCCGCGGTCTTCGTCGATGGCCGCTATACGATCCAGGCGGCGAAGCAGGTCGACGCAAAAGCCTGGGGGATCGAGTCGCTGATCGATCCGCCGCCGGAGAGCTGGGTGTCGGCGCACTTGAAGGCCGGCGACCGCCTAGGATTTGATCCGTGGCTGCACACTTTTGCGGCAGCCGAGCGCTTGTCCGCCGCCTGCGCCAAGGCGGGCGCCGAGCTGGTCGCGGTCGACAGCAATCCTGTTGACGCGATCTGGCAGGACCGGCCGCAGCCGCCGCTAGCGCCGGTTGCGATCCACGGCCTGCAATATGCCGGCGTCGCCGAGGCAGAGAAGGTCGCGCAGATCCAAAGCGAAGTCGGCAAGCTCGGCGCAGACGCGCTGGTCCTCTCCGACAGTCACGCGGTCGCCTGGACCTTCAACATCCGCGGCGCCGACGTCGCCCATACGCCGCTGCCGCTGTCCTACGCGCTGGTGCCGAAGGTCGGCCGGCCGACCGTCTTCATCGACCACCGCAAGCTCTCCAACCTCTCGCGCGATCATCTCGAGCACTCCGCCGACGTGCGCGACCCGGACGCGCTGACGCCGACGCTGATGGCTCTGGCCAAGAGCGGGGCCGCGATTGCGCTCGACAACGCCACGGCGGCCGACGCGCTCAGCCGGTTGATTTCGGTGGCCGGCGGCAAGCCGCTGCGTGGCAGCGATCCGATTGCGCTGCTGAAGGCGGTCAAGAACACGACCGAGATCGCCGGCACGCGGACCGCGCATCGGCGCGACGCCGTGGCACTGGCGCATTTCCTCGGCTTCATCGACCGCGAGGCGCCAAGCGGCAAGCTCACCGAGATCGACGCGGTGGAGGCGCTGGAGACGTTTCGCCGCGATACCGGCGCCCTGAAGGACGTCTCCTTCCCGACCATCTCCGGCACCGGCCCGAATGGTGCCATCGTGCACTACCGCGTCACCCGCAAGAGCAACCGGCGGATCGCGCCCGGCGATCTGCTGCTGATCGATTCCGGTGCGCAGTATGAAGACGGCACCACCGACGTCACCCGCACCATGGCCGTGGGCGAGCCGACGGGCGAGATGCGCGACCGCTTCACCCGCGTGCTGCGCGGCCATATCGCGATCGCGCGCGCGGTGTTTCCTGACGGCGCGACGGGCGCGCAGCTCGACACGCTGGCGCGGCAATATCTCTGGGCCGCCGGCGTCGACTTCGAGCACGGCACCGGTCACGGCGTCGGCAGCTATCTCAGCGTGCACGAAGGGCCGGCGCGGATCTCGAAACTCGGGACCACGCCGCTGAAGCGCGGCATGATCCTCTCCAACGAGCCCGGCTATTACAAGACCGACAGCTTCGGTATCCGCATCGAGAATCTCGAGCTGGTGATCGCCGCCGAGATCAAGGGCGCCGAGAAATCCATGAACGCGTTCGAGACGCTGACGCTGGCGCCGATCGACCGGCGGCTGATCGACGTGGCGATGCTGGGCAAGGACGAGCTCGCCTGGCTCAATGCCTACCATGCGCGCGTTCGCGCCGAGGTGGGCCCGGCGCTCGACGAGGCGACCAAGAGCTGGCTCGACCAGGCGACGGCGGAGCTGAAGGCCTAGCGCGCATACCGCTACGCGATTTGTGCAAGGCTACTTCTCCACCACGGCTGTTCATGCCCCGCGCAGGCGGGGCATCCAGTACCCCGCGGCCTCTCGATTCAATCACTGCTGCTCTGGAATACTGGATTCCCCGCCTTCGCGGGGAATGACACCGATCGTGCGGCACGTACGTCGCGCCGCAATCCGGAGCGCTTCGGCTCGCCTCGGCCTTCGCCATAGCCATCCCAAAATCCGTATAGCCGCATTCCGAAACGCCGATTTCCGTCGTGCGCGAGGACGCTACAGTCCGATTCCATCTATTTGCGAGACCGACACGCATGCACGGCATCGTCAGCAAGCCGGGACCGGCAACGGCAAACCTCGCGACCTCGCGGCTGGTGTTGCTGTTGCTGGTCGTCATGACCGGGGTCGCGCCGATCTCGCTCTACATGCTGGTTCCGGCGCTGCCGGTGCTGGCGACAAGTTTCGGCAGCGACATCTCAATCGCGCAGATGACGGTGTCGCTCTATATGGTCGGGATCGCGCTGTCGCAGCTCATCATGGGGCCGCTGTCGGACAAGTTCGGGCGGCGCCCGGTGCTGCTCGGAGGGCTGGCGCTGATGGTGGCGGCGAGCGTCGCCTGCATCTTCGCGCAAAGCCTGCCGCAGCTGATCGCGGCGCGCTTCTTCCAGGCGCTGGGCGGCGCGGCCGGCATGGTGGTGAGCCGCGCCATCATCCGCGACATCTACGAGCGCGATCGCGTCGCCTCCATGATCAGCCTCGTGATCGCGGCGCTGATGATCGGGCAGATGGTCTCGCCGCTCACCGGCGGTCTGATCGAGACCGCCTTCGGCTGGCGCGCCATCTTCTACGCCATCACGATCGGCGCAATTGCGGTCGCCGCCGGCATCGCGGTCGCGCTGCCGGAGACGCGCCGCACCCGTGCCGCCGGCAGCGGCTTCCGCGGCGATTTCGGCATGCTGATGCGAAACCGCGCCTTCGTCGGCTATGTGATGTGCCAGGTGCTGGCCTCGCAAATCATCTTCACCTTCGCCGGCGGCGGTCCCTACATCGTGGTGATGCAGATGGGCCGGACCAGCGCCGAATACGGCGCATGGTTCGCAACGACCGGCTTCGCCTACCTGGTCGGCAATCTCCTTTGCGTGCGCTTTGCGCCGCGGCACGCGCTGGAGAAACTGATCTGGTTCGGACTGTCACTCCAGCTCTGCGGCAGCATTCTGAATCTGCTCTGGAGTTTTGCCGGGTGGAACGAAGCCCCCGCCTGGTTGTTCGGCACACAGATGATCGTGATGGCCGGCAACGCATTCGTGATGGCGAACTCAGCGGCCGGCGCGATCAGCATCCGCCCGGAGGCCGCCGGCACCGCGTCCGGCGCCATGGGCTTCCTGCAACAGGGTATCGGCGCGCTGATGTCGCAGTTCGGCGCCTATCTCGGCGGCCACTCCGCCACGACGCTGCCACTGACCTCCGCCGTGCTGGCGATATCGCTGCTGTGCGCCTGCACGATGATCTTCATCGTTCCCCGCCGCGAGATGGTGGTGAGCGAGACGCTGATCGAGCAAGCGGAAGAGGAAGAGAGCGGGATGATGTGAGGGGGGACGCCGCTTTCTTCCTTCTCCCCTTGTGGGAGAAGGAAAGAATCCTCTCATTCCCCGATCAGCGTCAGCCACTCGTCTTCGGTCAGCACCTTGACGCGGTGCTTGTTGGCGTCCGCAAGCTTCGAGCCCGCGCCGGGGCCGGCGACCACGAGGTCGGTCTTCTTCGACACCGAGCCCGACACTTTTGCGCCGAGCCGCTCCGCGGTGGCCTTGGCTTCGTCGCGCGTCATCTTCTCCAGCGAGCCCGTGAACACCACCGTCTTGCCGGCGACGGCCGAGTTGCTCTTCGGCTTCTCGGCGTCGACGATCTCGACTTCTCTGGTCAGCCGCTCGACGATGCCGCGATTGTGGCTCTCGCCGAAATAATCCGCGATGCTCTTGATCACCGTCTGTCCGATCTGGTCGAGCGCGTCCATCTCGGCGATCGCCTCCTCGTCGCCCTCGGCGACTTTGAGACTGGCATCGTGGAAAGCGTCCCAGGAACCGTAGCCGCGCGCCAGCGCCAAGCCCGTGGTCTCACCGACATGGCGCATGCCCAGCGCGTAGATGAAGCGCTCCAGCGCGATTCTGCGCCGGCTCTCGATGGCGGCGAAGAGATTGCGTACGGAGGTTTCGCCGTAGCCTTCGATGTCCTCGAGCTTTAGTTTTGAATTGCGCTTCTCCAGCGTGAAGATGTCGGCGGGCTCCTTCACCAAGCCCTGGTCGAAGAAATACTGCAGCTGCTTCTCGCCGAGGCCGTCGATGTCGAAGGCGCGCCGCGATACGAACAGCTTGAGGTGCTCGATCTTCTGATAGGGGCAGGCGAACTCACCGGTGCAACGGGCACGCGAGCCCTCTTCGCCGGTCGCGGTTTCCTCGCGCGTGACGTCGGTGTGTAGCGGGCACGGGCATTTCTTGGGAAAGTGGAACTCCTTGGCGCTCGGCGGCCGCTTGTCGATGACGACGTCGACGACCTGGGGGATGACGTCGCCGGCGCGCTGGATTACCACGGTGTCGCCGATCCGGATGTCGCGGCCCTCGCGCAATACCTCGCCCTTGTTGCCGATGCCCTTGATATAGTCCTCGTTATGCAGCGTGACGTTCTGCACGATCACGCCGCCGACGCCGACCGGCTCCAGCTTGCCGACCGGGGTGAACGAGCCGGTGCGGCCGACCTGGATCTCGATGTCGCGCAGCACCGTCATGGCCTGCTCGGCCGGGAATTTGTGCGCGATGCCCCAGCGTGGCGTGCGTGAGACGAAGCCCAGCCGCTCCTGCCAGTCGATGCGGTCGACCTTGTAGACCACGCCGTCGATGTCGTAGTCGAGCTCGGCGCGCTGCTGCTCGATCGCGTGATGGAAGGCGAGCAGTTCCTCGACCGAACGGCACAATTTGGTCAGTGGATTGGTCTTAAAGCCGCAGCGCTCGAACCAGTGGATCATGCCGGTCTGTGTACCCTCGGGCATCGCGCTCATTTCGCCCCAGGCATACGCAAAGAAGCCAAGCGGACGCGACGCAGTGATGGTCGGATCCTTCTGCCGGAGCGAGCCTGCAGCAGAATTGCGAGGATTTGCGAACACAGTGTCGCCCGCCGCCTTCTGCCGCTCGTTGAGCGCAAGAAAGGCCTGCTTGGTCATGTAGACCTCGCCGCGCACTTCGCAGATGTCGGGGACGTTGCGCCCCTTCAGCTTCTGCGGAACGTCCTCGAGCGTGCGGATGTTGGCGGTGACGTCCTCGCCCACCGCGCCGTCGCCGCGCGTCGCCGCGGTGACGAGTTCGCCACCTTCATAGCGCAGCGACATCGAGAGGCCGTCGATCTTCGGTTCGGCGGAGAAGTCGACCTTGTCATCGGCAAGCTTCAGGAACCGCACGATGCGGCCGACGAAGTCGCGCACGTCCTCTTCCGCAAAGGCGTTGTCGAGCGACAGCATGGGAACGGCATGCCGCACCTTCTTGAACCGTCCGGACGGCGCAGCGCCGACCTTCTGCGAGGGCGAGTCCGCGCTGACGAATTCCGGAAAGCGCTGCTCGATCGCGTTGAAGCGCTGGCGCAGCGCGTCATATTCGGCGTCGCTGACCGAAGGCGCGTCGTCCTGATAGTAGCGCTTGTCGTGGCCATCGAGTTCGAGCGCGAGCCGCATGTGCTCGACCTTGGCCTGCGCCTTGGTGAGGCCGGCGACGTCGGGAAGCGGCCGTGCCTTGGATTTTGCTGCTCTTGCCATTATACTTTAGGTTGTGTCTCGTCGTTCCGGGATGGTCCGAAGGACCAGACCCGGAACCTCGAGATTCCAGGCTCGCACTTCGTGCACCCCGGAACGACAATTGGGAAGGGCTCGGAAGTCATGGCGTATTACGTCTACATCCTAGCAAGCCGGCGCGACGGAGCAATCTACGTCGGCGTCACCAATGACCTCATACGCCGTGTCTATGAGCATCAAATCAAAGCAGTTCCGGGCTTTACGGCGAAATACAGCATCACGCAGCTGGTTTGGTTCGAGGCTTATGATGATCCGGTCTCGGCGATAACGCGCGAAAAAGAACTGAAGAAGTGGAAGCGTGCCTGGAAGATTCAACTGATCGAGAAAGACAATCCGAAATGGCATGATCCGTTACGAGTCGATCTGCAATTAACTCCGTCATTCCGGGGGCCGGTCCGCAAGGCCGAACTCACATCTCGAGGTTCCGGGTTCGATGCTTCGCATCGCCCCGGAACGACAAAGCTACGCCGTCGCCGCCTTGAGCAGCCGGTCCGCGGCCGCCCTCGCCTCGGCCGTGATCTCCGCCCCTGCCAGCATTCGCGCGATCTCCTCGCGGCGGTGGTCGGCGGCGAGCGCATTGACGCGGGTGGCGACGCGCTTGCCCTTGTCCAGCGCATCCTTGGAAATGAGGAGATGCTGGTCGGCGCGGGCGGCGACCTGCGGGGCGTGGGTCACGGCCATCACCTGCACCTTGCCGGCAAGCCGCGCGAGCCGCGCGCCGATGGCGTCCGCGACCGCGCCACCGACGCCGGTGTCGATTTCGTCGAACACCAGGGTTGGCGCCGAGCCGCGGTCGGACAGCACGACCTTCAGCGCCAGCAGGAAACGCGACAGCTCGCCGCCGGAGGCGACCTTCATCAGCGGACCCGGTTTGGTGCCGGGGTTGGTCTGCACCCAGAACTCGACGCGGTCGAACCCTTGAGGCCCCGGCGAACTCTCGTCCGTCTCGACCTGGGTCATGAATTTCGCGCGTTCGAGCTTGAGCGGGGCAAGCTCGGCATTGACGGCCTTGTTGAGCTTCTCGGCGGACTTTTGCCGTGCCATCGACAGTTTTTTGGCGGCGGCGGCATAGCGCGCATCGGCCTCGATCGCGGCCTGCTCCAGCTTCTTCAGGCGCGAGGCGCCGGCATCGATCAGCACGACATCGGCGGCATATTTGGCGGCGAGCGCGGCGAGCCCATCGACCGGCGTCGAATATTTGCGCGAGGCGGCGCGCAACGCGAACAACCGCTCCTCGATGCGCTCGAGCTCGCCCGGATCGAAATCGGTCGCAGCCAAGGCGGCCTGGAGATGCTGATCGGCCTCCTCCAGCGCGTTGATCGCGATATCGATCGCCTTCACCGCGGGCTCGACCAGCGCAGGCGAGTTGACGCCGCGGCGTTCCAGCCGGCGCACTGCGGCCGCGAGTGCCGCGACCGGCGAATTGTGCCCGCCGACGACCTCCTGCGCCTCGCGCAGGTCGGAGGCGATCTTCTCGCCCTGCATCATGGTGGTGCGGCGGGAGGCGAGCGAGGTCTCCTCACCGTCCCTGGGCGCAAGCTGCTTTAGCTCGTCGGAGGCATGGCGCAAATAATCGGCCTCGCGCGCGGCGCGCTCCATGCCGGCGCGATGCTCTTCCAGCGCAGTGTTCGCAGTGCGTCGCGCGTCCCACAGCGATTCGACGATCGCGACGTCCTTCTCCAGTCCGGAAAATGCGTCGAGCAGGCGGCGGTGGGTGGCGGCATCGACCAGCGCGCGTTCGTCGTGCTGGCCATGGATTTCGACCAGTGCGGCGCCGACCGCCTTCAGCGTCTGCACGCTGATCGACTGGTCGTTGATGAAGGCGCGGGTGCGGCCATCGGCGAGCTGGACCCGGCGCAGGATCATCTCGCCATTATCCTCCAGGCCGTTCTCGGCCAGAATTTTGGTCGCGGGGTGATTCTTGGGGACATCGAATACGGCAGTGACCTGCCCCTGCTCCAAGCCGTGACGGACGAGGCCGGCATCGCCGCGACCGCCGAGCGCCAGCGCAAAGGCATCGAGCAGGATGGATTTGCCCGCCCCGGTCTCGCCGGTCAAAACCGCAAGGCCGGAGGCGAATTCGATATCGAGCCGTTCGATCAGGACGATGTCACGGATCGACAGACGCGCCAGCATGGGAATTCAGTTCCTGGCCGAGACCTACAGACCGATTTTCTTGAAGGTCCGGCTCATCCAGGACCCCTGATTCTCGCTCGGTTCGAGACCGCCGGATTTTACAAGATTATAGGCGTCCTTGTACCAGCGGCTGTCAGGAAAATTGTGGCCGAGCACGGCGGCCGCGGTCTGCGCCTCGCCGACGATGCCGATCGCCATATAGGCCTCGGTGAGCCGGAACAGCGCCTCCTCGACATGACGCGTGGTCTGATACTGGGTCACCACCGCCTTGTAGCGGTTGATCGCGGCCGTGTAGTCGCGCTTCTGCATGTAATAGCGGCCGACATTCATTTCCTTGCCCGCGAGCTGGTCGCGGGCGCCTTCGATCTTGGCCTTGGCGGAGACTGCATATTCCGAGTTCGGATATTTGCGGTTCACCTCTTCCAGCGCGGCGATCGCCTTCTCGGTCCGGCCCTGGTCGCGGCTGATGTCCGGGATCTGGTCGTAATGCGAGGCGGCGATCAGGTACTGCGCGTAGGCCGCATCCGGGCTGCCGGGATGCAGGGTGACATAGCGGGTGGCCGCACCGATGCAGCTATCATAGTCGCCGCCCTGATAAGACGCATAGGCCGACATCAGCAGCGATTTGCGCGCCCATTCGGAATAAGGATGCTGGCGGTCGACCTCTTCGAACTTCTTGGTCGCCGCTTTCATGTCCTTCTTTTCGTTCATGAGGTACAGGCCCTCATTGTAGATCTTGTCGGCGGGCTCCTCGACGAAAGTGTCGTCCTTGGCGGTGAACTTGTCCCAGAGCGCGCCGGTGCCGCAGCCGCCAAGCGGCAGCGCGAGCAAGAAGAAGGTCGCAGCCTGGAGCAGCGCACGGGCGCTGATCGAAGCCTTTGGCCAACCCGAGAGATATCCACGCGTCATACGCTGTGCCGACATGAATTTAAGACCTGCGCCCTGTGATGCGGTGCCCGCCGGCCCATGACCCCGTCATGAGCGCGAGCATAACCGTGGTGCCTGCCATGCGACCACGCCGATGTAACCGAAAAACGATCGTTAACCAATGGGATAGGCAGCCATTCCGCCCGGATTAAGGCGAACGTGCCGCAATCCTAGCCGATCAGCGTTACCAGGAGTTTCCCGGGGACAGCAGTAGCCGAACGGCTGCCATACCAGATCGTTCAGGAAACGTCCGGTCCGTAGGCCGCGGCGATCCGGCCGCCAACCATGCCGCTACCGACCTCGACGACCGGACGCGTGGTGCGGCGGGCCGCCTCGCCCTCGACCACCCGCCAGGCGGTACGGTCGGCGAGCAGCGCGGTGAGGACAGCATGGTTGAGCTTGTGACCGCCGCGCACCGAGCGGTAGGCGCCAAGCAGCGGCAAGCCGGCCAGCGCGAGGTCGCCGATCACGTCGAGCACCTTGTGGCGGGCGCATTCGTCGGCGTAGCGCAGGCCCTCGGTATTGAGCAGCCGCTCGTCGTCGAATACGACGGTGTTGTCAAAGGAGGCGCCGAGCGCATAGCCCGCGCTCCAGAGCCGCGCAACATCGCCCATCAGGCCAAACGTCCGGGCCCGGCCGACTTCGCGGCGGAAACGCTCCGGGTTGAGGTCCAAGGCGTAGCTCTGCTGGCCGATGACGGGATTGGTGAAATCGATCTCGACCTCGGCACGGAACCCGTTGGCATACGGCCGGATCTCGCCGAAGGAGTCGCCGATCCTGACCGAAACCGGCTTCAAGACCTGGATGGACCGGCGCTGCGCCGGCTGGCTGACGATTCCGGCCTGATCGATCGCCGCGATGAACGCGGCGGCGCTGCCGTCCATGATCGGTACTTCCGAACCGTCGATCTCGATGATGGCGTTGTCGACGCCCATGCCGCGCAGCGCAGCCAGCACATGCTCGGCGGTCGAGACCAGCGGACCGCTGCGATCACCGAGGACGGTGGCGAAATCGGTCGCGATCACCTGCTCGGCGGTCGCCTGAACTTCGCGGTCACTTCCCTCAAGGCCGGTGCGGACAAAAATAAAACCTGCATCGACAGGTGCAGGTCCAAGCGTGAGAGTGACGGGAAGACCGGAATGAACGCCGACGCCGGCCACGGAGGCTTGCGCACGAAGCGTTGTTTGCCGGCTAAATTTCATCAGGAACCGCCCCACCACGACCAACTGCGACTTATACAAAGCCCGACTAACCGGCCAAGGCCGACCGTCCGAATCCGTATCCCCAAGTCACGCCAGACCATAGTCACTGCCCCAAACAGCGCCAACTCACGGTTTTTTACCGATTGTTACCCCAAACCTGCCGTATTCGCGCCAAGGCTTAACCAAATTGCGCCGGAGTTCGGGACCGTTATCGGCAGCTTTACTGAAACACCGAACAGGTAATTAATGATTTAAAATCAGTTGCTTGAGCGAACAACCCGGATATGCACGGATCAAAAGGAAAGGTCCCGGCGAGCTTCCCGCCGGGACCTTTTTTCGTCCGCCTTGTTGTAACAATCCTCAGGTCGCCTGACGCCGCAGGAAGGCCGGGATATCAAGATGGTCGTCTCCCTGTGGCGCCGGCGCAACAGGTGCCGGGCGGCCATGGGCGTCGAGACCCTGCGGTGCGGGCCGGCGGGCATATTCGGACACCGGCTCGCTGGCTGCGATCTGCTGCGCAACCGACCGCTGCGGCTTGCGCTCGGGCAGCGCCGGCATCGCCGGACCGGTGGTGCGGGCTGCGACCGGCGCCTCGGTCTCCTCGTCGCGACGGCCGAGACCGACATTGGCGAGGCGCTGCAGCAGCGACAGGCGGGTCTTTTGCGGAGTCTCTTCCTCCATTTCGCCACGGGCCTGACGAATCTCGGCCTGCGCCGGCATCGGCAGTTCCTCGAGGCGCGGCATCCGCGGGGCACGCACGGGCGCGCGCTCGGCCTGCGGCGGGATGAAGGTGTCCGGCATCATCGGCTCATGCACCGCCGTCGGCACCTGATCGGGCTCCGGGAACAGCGTCGGCTTCTGCGCGATCGGACGCACGGTGACGTCGCCATAGGTCTGCATCGGCGCAGGCGCGTGCGGGACGTCCGCGACGGCGGCGGCAATCGCCGCGAGCGCCGCACGCTCGACATTGGGACGCGGCGCGGGCGCGCCGGCCGGGGTCTGCGTTTCCAGCTTCTGGGCACGATCCGCCAGGCGCTGGTTGTCGGCGCGGAGCCGTGCCGTCAGGTCGGCGAGGCGGCTCTCGGCAGCAGCAGCAGGCGCCGGCGCCTGCTGGGCCTGCGGTGCCGGATTCGCAACCGGAGCGCTGGTGGCCTGGGCGTTGCGGGCGATCGCGGCCTGCTCGATGCCGGTGGCAACGACCGAGACGCGGATCAGGCCGTCGAGCGCTTCGTCGAAGGTCGCGCCGACGATGATGTTGGCGTCCTGGTCGACTTCCTCGCGGATGCGGGTCGCGGCTTCGTCGACCTCGAACAAGGTGAGGTCCTTGCCGCCGGTGATCGAGATCAGAAGGCCCTTGGCACCCTTCATCGAGCTATCGTCGATCAGCGGGTTGGCAATCGCGGCTTCGGCGGCGGTCAGCGCGCGCTTGTCGCCGGAGGCTTCGCCCGTACCCATCATCGCCTTGCCCATCTCCTTCATCACCGCCCTCACGTCGGCGAAGTCGAGATTGATCAGGCCTTCCTTGACCATCAGGTCGGTGATGCAGGCGACGCCCGAGTAGAGCACCTGGTCGGCCATCGCGAAGGCGTCGGCGAAGGTGGTCTTCTCGTTGGCGACCCGGAACAGATTCTGGTTCGGGATGATCAGCAGCGTATCGACGACCTTGTGCAACTCGTTGATGCCGGCTTCCGCGGTGCGCATGCGGCGACCGCCCTCGAAGTGGAACGGCTTGGTCACGACACCGACAGTGAGAATGCCCATCTCACGCGCAATCTTGGCGATGACGGGAGCAGCACCGGTGCCGGTGCCGCCGCCCATGCCGGCGGTGACGAACACCATGTTGGCGCCCGAGAGATGGTCGCGAAGCTCGTCCATCACCTCTTCGGCCGCGGCCGCGCCGACCACTGGCTGCGAGCCTGCGCCCAGTCCTTGCGTCGCCGCCGTGCCCATCTGCACGATGCGCTGCGCCTTCGACATCGTCAGCGCCTGCGCGTCGGTATTGGCGACCACGAAATCGACGCCCTGGAGCCCCGCCGTGATCATGTTGTTGACGGCGTTGCCGCCGGCTCCGCCGACGCCGAACACGGTGATCCGCGGCTTCAGTTCGTGAATATCAGGAGCATTGATACTGATGGTCATGTTTGCCTCTCGATCACGCGCGCGTGGGTTCGCCCCGGCCGGCGGCCGCGGGAGTTGGTGAAAGTCGGGAATTGCGGAAAGGAATCATCAAAAGCCCTCGCGTAGCCATCGTCCGACCTTTCCGAAATAACCGCCGGTCCCTGTCTTGACCTGCTGCCGCGTATGCCGCGGTTCGACATGTTCGTGGTGAACATATTGCGGGTAGACGAGTAGTCCGGCCGGCACCGCGAACGCGGCGTTCTTCGCCTCGTTGGGCAGCCGGCCAAAGCCGAGCGGACGTCCGACCCGCACGGGCCGGCCGAGAATTTGCGTTCCGAGTTCGACGAGACCGGTGAGCTGCGAGGCGCCGCCCGAGAGCACGACACGGCCCTTGGGCTCTGCAGCGAAGGGCGAATCCTTCAGCTTGTCCCGAACCATTTCGAAGACTTCCTCGGCACGGTGCTTGACGATGTTGGCAATGGTGGCGCGCGAAACGATCTGCGGCAGATCCTGCTCGTCACCGGCCGTCGGTACAGACATCAGCTCGCGCGAGTCCGATCCGCCGGTGAGGACCGTTCCGTATAACGTCTTGATCCGCTCGGCATCGGCAATGGTCGCCGAGAGTCCGCGCGCGAGATCCATCGTGATGTGTTGCCCACCGACCGCAAATCCGGCCGCGTGCACGAAGCGGCCGCCGGAATAGACCGCGATCGTGGTGGTGCCCGCGCCCATCTCGACCACGGCTGCGCCGAGATCGGCTTCGTCGTCGGTCAGCACCGACAGACCGGCGACATAAGGGCTCGCCGCCATGGCTTCGACGTTGAGGTGGCAGCGTTCCACCGCCAGCATCAGGTTGCGCGCCACCATGGCGTCGCAGGTGACGACATTCATGTCGACGCCGAACTGGCGCGCGACCATGCCGCGCGGATCGCGAATGCCCTTGACGCCGTCGAGCGTGTAGCCGACCGGAAGTGCATGCAGCACCGTGCGGCCATCGCCGGTGGCGTGGCGCATGCCGGTGGAGGTAACGCGGCTGACGTCGGCGGGCGTCACCGCGCCGCCGCGGATGTCGGCTGCAGCTTCGACGAGTTGGCCGGAGAGCCGGCCGCCGGAGACCGACAGCAGCACGGACTCGACCCGCACCTTGGCCATTTTCTCCGCGAGGCCAACGGCCTGACGCACCGCCTGCTCGCATTCGGCGAGATCGACCACCGCGCCGGCCTTCATGCCGCGCGACTGGATCTGGCTGTAACCGATCAACTCCACCGCATGGGTGCGGCCGCCCAAGGCTTCGCTCGGCGCCGACGGCTTCAGCCGGGCGATCATGCAGGCGATCTTGCTGGTGCCGATGTCGAGGCAGGCGACGAGACCGCCGCGCTTGTGCGGCATCTGGCGCGTCTTCGGCGTCTGGGTGCGATCGAGACCGGTCATGCGGAGTCCCCGGCCTTCTTTTTCTTCTTGTCCTTGAACAGGTCCTCGCGCGCTTTGGCGGCGTCATCGGACAGCTGCACCACCAGACGATCGGGCAGGCGCATGTCGACTGCGACGATGTCGCGGGAGAACAGCTTTTCGTCCTTGTCGAGCCTGGAGAGCGCGGCAAGTGCGTTGCCGACGTCCTGCTCGGGCAGGCGGATGTCGAGGCCGTCCTTCAGTCTCAGGTTCCAGCGCCGCTCACCGACGAGGATCGCGGCTTTCGTCACCGAATTCACTTGCGGATAGCGCGCCAGCAGCGCGAGGAAATCGCGCGCCTGGGTGTCGGCACCCTTGCCGACCACGAGCGGCAACGACAGGAACCGGCGCGAGACATAGGGTTCGAGCAGGGCGCCGTCGTCGGCGATGACGGAGAGCCGACCGCCCTCCTGCCACAGCGCGAACGGCTGGCGCTCGGTGATCTCGATCATGAGCCGGCCCGGATAGAGCTTCAGCACGGTTGCATCCGCGATCCAGGGATTGGCCTTCAGCTTGTCGCGCACGCCGTCGGCGTCGAGGAACAGCAGCGAGGAGCGGCCGCTGACGCCGCCGATCGCCAGAATCTCGTCCTGGCTGAGCTGCTTGCGGCCGTTGATCACGACCGAGGTGATGCGGAAGCCGGCGGAGTTGGCCATCGCATTGCGCGCGTCGCTGACGGCGGCGATGAAATCCTGGAGGTGGCCGCCCTTGACGATACCGAAGCCGCAGCTTCCGATCAGGAGCAGCACGGTCATGCCGATGCCGACCCGGCGCGGCAAATAGCGCTCGACCAGCGCGACCATGCGCGGCGGCGGGGTGCGCTCGATCACGGGCTTGGCCTTCGTCCTGACTTTGTCTTTGGCGCCGGCGCGCTTCTGGTGAAGTCTTTCCTGGCGCTTTTTCCTGCACCCACTCGCGCAGAAGCACGACCGCTCCAACGGCGGCCGCCTTCAGGTCAGTTTGGGGCCTCAGCGATCTTACAAGTGATCGGGTGAGGCTTCCTGCACCATCCATTGCACGAGCTCGTCAACAGTTTACCCGCAACATCGCGCGCGGGTCCTGGCGAACATGACGTCTCGGACTTGCCGGGCCGGGTACTGGTCTTCGGTAGAAGAAGCCTCTCCCCTTCAAAGCGTTCGCTGCTGCCGGACAGATCCGCAGCAGCTCACGCGCCGGCAGCCAAAACGCCATATGCGCCGCCAGCGTTAACCTTCGGACTTCCTGGTAAACAAAAGGTAAAGTTCGTTAACGCGGGATGCTTTTTGCCCAGCCCTGTGAGGCATTTATGCCGCGATGTCCGGCATTTGACCGGTTTTGGCCGCCAAACCGGGCCGTTTCGCCCTTGGACGCGTTAACCAATCCTAATTATTTCCGCACCCGCCGCTCAGCGAGCTCGATCAGGCCGCGCAGGAAGTCGACGAACGCGATGCCCTCGGCCTTCAGCGACTTGGGATAGAGCGAGGACTTGGTCAGCCCGGGCAACGTGTTGGTTTCGAGATAAACCAAGCCCTTGTCCGAGACGATGAAGTCGGAACGGGAATAGCCGGTGCAGGACATCGCGCGGTGCGCCAGCATCGCCTGCTGCTTCAGCGCGGCCGTGACCTCCGCCGTGAAGCGCCCGGGGCAGATCTCCTGGGTCGAACTCAAGAGATATTTTGCTGCGTAGTCGAAATTGCCTTCGCCCGGAATGATTTCGATCGGCGGCAGCGCGATGATCGAACCGTCCGGCCGCTCCAACACGCCGCAGGTCGCCTCCACACCGGCAATATAGGGCTCGACGACATATTCTTCGTGCTTCGCCGCGTTGCGGACGGCGACCAGATCCTGCTTGGCGTTGACGAAGATCAGGCCATAGCTCGATCCGTCGCGCGCCGGTTTTGCGATCAGCCGGCCGTATTCGGCAAAGGCCTCGTCGATGTCGTCGAGCGCAATGTTCGCCGGCGGCGTCACGCCGGCGAAGGCGGCAAACCGTTTGGCGGCGATCTTGTCAAAGGCGAGATGCGAGGAGGCCGAACCCGATCCGGTGAAGGCCACGCCGCGCGCCTCGCACATCACCTGCAATTCGCCGTTCTCGGCACGGCCGCCATGCAGGCTGAGCACCAGCACGCGATCTTCCAGCTTGGCCTGGTCGAGCGCCTGCTCCAGCGCAATGCCGCGCGTGCCCGGCTTGAACTCGTCCTCGAAAGGACGGGCATGTTCAAGCAGTTGCTTCGAGGAAACGGTGTGGACCTTATCCTCGATATCCCAGAACCAGAGATCGGCCTCGGGCAGCGCCTGATGCAGCGCCTGTGCGGAGGCGACCGAAACCAGACGCTCGCGATTGGAGCCGCCGAAGAGGATGGTGATGCGCATTCGCTGCCTCGCATTTCGTCATTCCGGGATGGTGCGCAAGCACCAGACCCGGAATCTCGAGATCCGGGTTGCGCTGCGCGCCCCCGGAATGACTGTTAGAGGGAAATCCCGATCCGCTTGATTTCCCAATGTAGCTCAATTCCAGAGTTTGCCTTCACCCGTTCGCGCACGGTCTCGCCCAGCGTCTCGATGTCGTGCGCGGTGGCCTCGCCCGTGTTGATCAGGAAATTGCAGTGCATTTTGGACACCTGCGCGCCGCCGACGCGCAAGCCGCGGCAGCCGGCGGCGTCGATCAGTTTCCAGGCGGAATGGCCTGGCGGATTCTTGAAGGTCGAGCCACCGGTCTTCTCCCGAATCGGCTGCGCGGTCTCGCGGTGGCTCTGCACCTCCGCCATGCGCGCGCGGATCGCATCAGGATCCCTGATCTCGCCGCGAAAGCGCGCGGACGTAAAGATGATGGAGGAATCGACGCCGCTGTTGCGATAGACGAAGTTCATCTCGGCGTTGGTGAAGACATGCTTCGTGCCGTCGCGCCCGACACCTCGCGCCTCGATCAGCACGTCCTTAGTCTCGCCACCATTGGCGCCCGCATTCATGCGCAGCGCGCCGCCGATCGTGCCGGGAATGCCGAAGTAGAATTCGAGGCCGGCGATATCAGCGCCAGCCGCCACTTCCGCCACGCGCTTGTCGAGTGCGGCCGCGCCGGCCGTGACGACGTCACCGCTTGCACTCGCATCGCCAAAGGCGCGCGGCGCCAGCCGGATCACAACGCCGGCAATGCCACCGTCGCGCACGATGAGATTGGAGCCGACCCCGACGACGTAGACCGGGATGTCGCTCGGCAGATGTGCCAGGCAATAAGCGAGATCGTCCTCATCGGCCGGTGTGAACAGCACCTGTGCCGGACCGCCGACGCGAAACCAGGTCAGCTCAGCGAGCGACTGGTTCGCCAGCAGGCGGCCGCGCAGCTCGGGCATCGCGGCTTTGAGAGCGGGGGTGATGTCGGGAAATCCCACCGCCCTCACCCCAACGCTTTCAATTCACCCGGCAATGCATACGCCCATTGCGTGATGTTGCCGGCACCGAGGCACACGACGAGATCGCCCGACTTCGCCAATCCCTTGACGATCCCCGCGAGTTCAGTCGCCGCCGGCAGCGGGATCACCTCGCGGTGGCCGTGCGCGCGCAGGCCCGCGACAAAATGATCGCGGTCGATGCCTTCGATCGCAGTCTCACCCGCGGCATAGACGTCCGCGACGATCACCGCGTCGGCATCGTTGAAGCAGGTGCAAAATTCCTCGAACAACGATTGCAGGCGGGTGTAGCGATGCGGCTGCACCACCGCGACGATCTTGCCGTTGGTGGATTCGCGCGCTGCCTTGAGCACCGCCGCGATCTCGACCGGGTGATGGCCGTAATCGTCTATCACGGCAACGCCGTTATATTCGCCGGTCTTGGTGAAGCGGCGCTTGACGCCGCCGAAGCCAGCGATCGCCGCGCGGATCGCATCATCGGAGACGCCGAGCTCGCGCGCGACAGCGATTGCGGCCGTCGCGTTGGACGCGTTGTGGCGGCCCGGCATCGGCAGCATGAGATCGGCGATCTCGTGCACAGCGCCGGACTTGCGATCACGGAACGCAACCTTGAACTTCGATCCGCCGCCCATCGGCGTGAGATCGACCAGCCGCGCATCGGCCTGCGGATTCTCGCCATACGTCATGATGCGGCGATCCTCGATCTTGCCGACCAGGGTTTGCACGACGGGGTGATCGATGCACATCACGGCGAAGCCGTAGAACGGCAGGTTCTCCACGAAAAGCCGAAACGCGTCCTGCACGGCCTCAAAAGTCTTGAAGTGGTCGAGATGCTCGGGATCGACATTGGTGACGATCGCGACCTCGGTCGGGAGCTTCAAAAAAGTACCGTCACTCTCGTCGGCTTCCACCACCATCCAGTCGCCGGCGCCGAGGCGCGCGTTGGAGCCGTAGGCGTTGATGATGCCGCCATTGATGACGGTGGGATCGAGCCCGCCGGCGTCGAGCAGCGTCGCGACCATCGTGGTGGTCGTGGTCTTGCCATGGGTGCCGGCGATCGCAACGCAGCTTTTGAGCCGCATCAGCTCGGCCAGCATCTCGGCGCGGCGCACCACCGGAATGCGCTGCGCGCGCGCGGCCATCAGTTCCGGATTGTCGCGCTTGATCGCCGAGGACACCACGACGACCGCGGCCCCATCGACATTCTCCGCGGCGTGACCGACCGAGACCTTTGCGCCCTTCTTGCGCAGACGGTCGAGATTGTAATTGTCCGAGGCGTCCGAGCCCTGCACCGCGTAGCCGAGATTGACCAGCACCTCGGCGATGCCGCTCATGCCGATCCCGCCGATCCCGACGAAGTGGATGGGTCCGATCTCGCGCGGCAGTCTCATGCTCTGTTCCGTCGTTCCGTCGTCATGCCCGGGCATAAGCGCGAAGCGCGTCTTTGCGCAAGGTGCTCCCGGCCATCCACGAATCCCAAGCTACTTCATGCAAGACGTGGATGGCCGGGACAAGCCCGGCCATGACGGCAAAAATACGAAAATCGGTCCGTTTAGGCTCAGATTCCCGCGACTTTGACCACCAGATCAGCCAGCCGCTCCGCCGCATCGAGCCGGCCGGCGCTACGGGCCGCCCCTGCCATGGCGGCAAGACGCGCGGGTTCGGCGGCGAAGGCGGAGATCTCGGCGGCGAGCCGGTCGGACGAGAACTCGGGCTGCGGGATGCGAGATCGCGCCGTCAACCTTGGCCAGCACGCCGGCGTTGGCGAACTGGTCCTGGTCGATCGAGCCCGGCAGCGGCACCAGGATCGAGGGCCGGCCGATCGCGGCGAGCTCGGCCACGGTGCCGGCGCCGGAGCGCGACACCACCAGATGGTTGGAGGCGAGCCGCGCCGGCAAATCCGTGAAGAACGGCGCGAGCTCGGCATTGATCTTCAGCTTGTCGTACACCGCGCGCACGCGCGCCATGTCCTCGTCGCGCACCTGCTGGGTCAGGATCAGCCGGCCCCACAGCGCGGGCTCGAGCCGTTCGATCGCGCCCGGCACGACATCGGCCATGATGCGTGCGCCCTGGCTGCCGCCGACGACGAGCAGGCGCAGCGGACCATTCACTTCGGGTGCGGCATATGGCATGGCGGCAGCGGCAAGGACCGCCGGCCGCATCGGCGTGCCGACCGTCGTGGTCTTGCCCGATAGCGCGGGATCGCGGTCGAGCACGCCCGGCAGAGATGTTGCGATCGCGCGGACGCGGCCTGCGAGAAACCGGTTGGCGCGGCCGAGCACGGCGTTGGCCTCGTGGATGATCCCGGGCACGCCAGCCAATTTTGCTGCGACCAGCGGCGGCAATGTCGGATAGCCGCCGAAGCCGACCACAGCGACCGGCTTCAATCGCTTGATCAAGCGGTATGCGGACAGCGTGCCGGTGGCGAGCGTGAGCCCGGCATAGGCGAGCTGCAACGGATTGCGGCCGCGCGCGGTTTCACTCGCGACGACGTCGATCATGTCCTTGCTGAACAGACCGCTATAGCGCAGCGCGCGCTCGTCGGTGACGAGGCGCACGCGAAAGCCGCGCCGGATCAGTTCGACCCCAAGCGCCTCGGCGGGAAACAAATGGCCGCCGGTGCCGCCCGCGGCGAGCAGAATCAAGGGAGAATTGTCCATGCTGGGGAAGTTTTACAGTGTCTCTCCCGTCATTGCGAGCGCAGCGAGGCAATCCAGACTGCCACCGCGAAAGGATTCGTGGATTGCTTCGCTGCGCTCACAATGACGAAGAACTACGCGTAGCTGCGCATCGCCTCAGCGTGGCCGCTTGCCTCGACCTCGGTGCGCGGTCGCAGCCGGGTCAGCGCCAGCATCATGCCGACGCCGTAGGAGAGTGACACGATCGAGGAGCCGCCATAGGAGATGAAGGGCAGCGTCATGCCCTTGGCTGGGATGAGCTGGAGGTTGACCGACATGTTGATCGCGGCCTGCACCCCGAACAGGATGGCAAGGCCGGACGCCGCAAAACGCGAGAACATGTCCTCATTGGAATAGGCGCGCGACAGGGTGCGGATCACGACGAAGGCGAACAGCGCCAGCATGGCGAGGCACAGGATGATGCCGAACTCTTCGGCGGCCACCGCGAACACGAAGTCGGTGTGGCTGTCCGGCAGGCTGCGTTTCGCGATGCCCTCGCCCGGCCCGAGCCCGAACCATCCGCCGTTGTAGAAAGCCTCCATCGCGGTATCGACCTGGAAGGTGTCGCCGGAGGCCGGGTTCATAAAGCGCTTGATGCGTCCGGCGACGTGGGGAACGAAGAGATAGGCGCTGAACAGGCCCGCGGCGGCGGCGCCCGCGAGGCCGAACACCCAGATCATGCGCATGCCCGCGATGAAGAACAGCGAGCCCCACACCATCAGGATCAGCATGGTCTGGCCGAAATCCGGCTCCATGATCAGCAGCGAGACCAGCATCAACAGCAGCACCAGCGCCATCGAGGTCGCGGGCATCTCCGGGCGCTTGGTCGATTCCGCGAACAGCCAGGCCGCGATGACGACAAACGACGGCTTGGCGATTTCGGAGGCCTGGATGTTGACGCCGAGCAGCGTGATCCAGCGCCGCGAGCCCTTCACCTCGGGGCCAATAGCCAGCGTCACCACGATCAGGATGATGCTGACGGCAAAGATAATCAGCGCCGAACGCCGGATCGCCCGCGGCGACAGGAAGGAGACGCCGACGAGCACAATGCAGGACGGCAACAGGAACAGCACGTGGCGGCTGAAGAAGTGGAAGGGATCGAGCCCGATGCGGGTCGCAACCGGCGGGCTCGCGGCCAGCGACAGGATGACGCCGGTCAGCATCAACACCAGGATCGCGCCGAGCAGCGGCTTGTCGACGGTCCACCACCACTCGGTAAAGGGGGTGCGTTCTTCACGGGAGAGCATGCGCGGCCGACTTTCGGACAGAGGTCGGTCCATTGGTCGCCGAGGTTGGTTACCGGAGGGTTAAGGAACAGTGGATGTTTGGCGATAGAAGGAGAGTGCCGCCTCAAATGCTCGTCATGCCCCGCGAAGGCGGGGCATCCAGTACGCCGCGGCTTCTCGATGAATCACAGCTGTCACGGAGTACTGGATCGCCCGCCTTCGCGGGCGATGACTGCGGGCATGAGGAGACTGCGCGTCTCACACCGCCGGCTTCACACCCGGCAGCGCCTGCACCAGCTCGCGGAACCTGGTGCCGCGGATTTCGAAGTTCCGATACTGGTCGAAGGAGGCGCAGGCCGGCGACAACAGCACTACCGGCTCGGTCAAGCCTGATGCTTCCGCATCGCGCGCGGCCTGCGCGACCGCGACATCGAGCGTCTGACTGATCTCGTGCGGGACCTGGGCGCCCAGCGTGGCGGAAAATTCCGGCGCGGCTTCGCCGATCAGGTAGGCTTTTCGGATCCGCGGGAAGTAGCCGGTCAAACTGGTGATCCCCCCGCCTTGGGCTTGCCACCGGCGATCCAGAAGATGTCGGCAAAGGACGACAGCGCATGTGCAGTGGCATCCGCGTTGGTGCCCTTGGAATCGTTGACGAACAGCACGTTGGCGCGGCGGCCGACCTGTTCCATGCGGTGGGCGAGGCCCGGAAAGCTGCGCAGGCCGTCCTGCAGCACATCCTGGCTGATGCCCATCGCGAGCGCGGCGGCTGCGGCGCACGCCGCGTTCTGCGCATTGTGCAGGCCGCGCAACGAACCGATGCCGCCGAGCTTCGCGACCTCGCTCTTCGCGCCGCCCGCGGCGCGCATAATCGTGCTGTGCTCGACATAAATGCCGCTCGCCAGCGGGTTCTTGACGGAAATGCGCACCACGTTCTTGCCCGCGCGGTCGAGCCGGTCGGCGATATCGCGGCAGAAGCCGTCGTCGACGCCGACGATCGCGGTGCCAGCGGCCTGCACCCCGGCAACAAGGCGCTCCTTCACCGCGGCGTAATGCGCGATGGTGCCGTGGCGATCGATGTGGTCCTCGCTGACATTGAGCAGAATGCCGACGGAGGGATCGAGCGAGGGCGTGAGGTCAATCTGGTAGGACGACATCTCGATGACGTGGACGCGGCCCATGCGCGGCCGCTCCAGCGACAGGATCGCGGTGCCGATGTTGCCGCCCATCTGGGTGTCGTAGCCGGCGACCTTGGTCAGGTGCGCGATCAGCGCCGTCGTGGTCGACTTGCCATTGGTGCCGGTGATCGCGACGAACGGCGCATCAGGCGCATGCCGCCGCCGCTCGCGGCAGAACAGTTCGATGTCGCCGATCACCTCGATTGCGGCCTCGCGCGCCTTCAGCACGCTCCAATGCGGCACAGGATGAGTTAGCGGCACGCCAGGCGCGAGCACGAGAGCCGCGAAATTCCCCCAGGAGACGTTGCGCAAATCCGCAGTGACGAACCCGGCCTGGGCGGCCCTGGCGACATTCTCGGCGCTGTCGTCACCGGCGATCACCTCGGCGCCGCCGGCCTTCAGTGCATGGCAGGATGCCAGCCCCGAGCCGCCAAGGCCGAACACCGCGACCGTCTTGCCGGCAAAGGAGGTGACGGGGATCATGATGGCGGCTCTGTCATTCCGGGGCTCGCGAAGCGAGAACTATGGTGCGCAATTGCGCACCAGAGAATCTCGAGATCCGGGTTCGACGCTGACGCGTCGCCCCGGAAAGACGGCAAGTTTGATTCACCGAGACCATCATCACCGCAGCTTCAACGTCGACAGCCCGGCGAGCGCCAGCATGACCGAGATGATCCAGAACCGGATCACGATCTGCGGCTCGGTCCAGCCGAGTTGCTCGAAATGGTGGTGGATCGGCGCCATGCGGAAGATGCGCTTTCCCGTGAGCTTGAACGACACCACCTGCACGATGACCGAGACCGCCTCCAACACGAACAATCCGCCGATCACCGCGAGCACGATCTCGTGCTTCACCGCGACCGCAATCGCACCCAGCATGCCGCCGAGCGCAAGCGAGCCGGTGTCGCCCATGAAGATCGAGGCCGGCGGCGCGTTGAACCAGAGGAAACCGAGGCCCGCTCCCAATAGCGCGCCGCAGAGCACCGCGAGTTCGCCGGTGCCCGCGACATATTTGATCTGGAGGTAATCGGCGAACACCGCGTTGCCGGCAAGATAGGCGATCATGGCAAAGCTCGCGGTCGCGATCATCACGGGGACGATTGCCAAGCCGTCGAGGCCGTCGGTGAGGTTCACCGCGTTGCCGGCGCCGACGATGACGAAGGCGCCGAAGACGACGAAGAACCAGCCGAAATGCAGGACCGTGTCCTTAAAGAAGGGAATCGTCAGCGCAGTCGAGGCGGGATCGCGGTTCAGCCGCACCAACGCGTAGCAGGCGACCAGCGCGATCACCCCCTCGATCAGCAGGCGAAGCTTGCCGCCGAACCCGGTCGTGGTCTGTTTCGTCACCTTGAGGTAATCGTCATAGAAGCCGACGAAGCCGAAGCCGAGCGTCACCGCGAGCACGATCCAGACATACGGGTTGAGCGGATTGGCCCATAGCACCGTGCCGACCGTGAGGCCGGACAGGATCATCAGCCCACCCATGGTGGGCGTGCCTTTCTTGCTGAGATGCGATTGCGGGCCGTCGGCCCGGATCGGCTGGCCCTTGCCCTGGCGGATGCGCAGATGATCGATGATCCAGGGCCCGAACAGGAACACGAACAGCGCGCCGGTGACGACGGCGCCGCCGGTGCGGAATGTGATGTAGCGGAAGACGTTCAAGACGGTGCAAATCGCACCAAAGCCCGGAAATGTGTTGGAGAGTTCGATCAGCCAGTAAAACATTCAGACGATCCTATGGCGCCTTTCGCACGCGGGCTTCTTCAGACGCAGACTCGCCTCGCGCGCATTGGCTGGTCTTCATCATGGGGCGGGCGACCTCTAGCAAACTTCACCACAAGAAACCTGCTAGCGTCGCTCCGCAACAAGCTGGGAATGGGAACAGCGCTTCCAAGCAGTTTACGCCTTTGCCTGCAAGGCGGCCACTAGGGCAGGCACAAACTTGTTGACCCAGAACATCTTCTTGCTGCCCTTGACAACCACGACATCGCCTGCCTTCAGGAGCGACGCAACATCGTTCGGCTTCAGCGTGGCGGGATCGTCGTGCCAGCCGAGGCCTTTGCCGGCGGGAAGCACGTCGTAGAGGTGGCGCATCAGGGGACCGACGCAATAGACGCCGTCGATACCGGCAAGATGCGCGGCCATGCCGGTGTGATAGCCGGGCGCGTCGTCGCCCAGCTCGAGCATGTCGCCGAGCACCGCAATGCGGCGGCCACCGCTCATGTGTCGCGCCTGGAGGCTTTGCAGCGCAGCAGCCACGCTGGCCGGATTGCCGTTGAAGCTGTCGTCGATCACGGTGACGCCGCCGACCGCCTGCTCGACTCCTCGGCCGGTCATGATGCCGACCCGATCGAACTTGATCGCGAGCGTCGCCGCATCGAGCTTCGCGGCATAGATCGAGGCGAGCGCAGCCAGCGCATTCTGCACCCGGTGCGGCGCCCCCGGGGTCAGGCTGAACGCGATTTCCGTCTTGCCGATCGCGGCGACCACCTGCCAGCTCTCGCCGTGCGGCGCGTGCGTGATCTCGTGCACTTCGGCGCTCTCGCCGAAACGGACCACCTTGCCCTTCCAGTCGGGTGCCTTGATCCCGGCCGGCAGTACCAGCACACCATCCGACCGCAGACCGAGCGCAATCGACACCTTCTCGCGGCGGATCGCGTCGAGCGAACCGAGCTTTTCCAGATGCACGGGCTGGACGTTGACCACCAGCGCGACCGTCGGCCGCGTCAAGTCGCTGAGCCGCGCGATCTCGCCTCGCTGGTTCATGCCCATTTCGACAACCCAGAGACTGGCATCGGGCCTGGCATTGCACAGCGTCAGCGGCACGCCCCAGAAATTGTTGAAGCTCGACGGGCTCGCATAGGCGCCGGGATAGGCAGCGAGGAATTCCTTGGTGCTGGTCTTGCCGGCGCTGCCGGTGAGGCCGATCACAGGTCCGTTGAAGCGCGCGCGTGCAGCGCGCGCGAGACCCCACAAGCCATCGATCAGCGTATCCTTGACGACGATCTGGGGAATGCGGATGCCCGCGATCTCGTGCGGCACGATCATTGCCACCGCGCCGGAGGCTTCCGCCTTGTCCGCGAACTCCCAGCCGTCTCGCGCGCTGGCGAAGGCGGAGATGAAGCCGCCGCTCGGGGTGCCGCTCAGTGCGACGAACAGACTGCCCGGCTTCACCAGCCGGCTGTCCTGGGTGACGAAGTCGATCGGCGTGACCGGAAACGAACCCGCAGCGCCCAGCGCGCGTGCGACTTCGGCCACGGTCCATATCGGCGCGTTCATGCGACCCTCGACGCTAATGCGGCGGCGACCGCCTCGTGATCACTGAAGGGCAGCACCTCGCCGCCGACGATCTGCCCGGTCTCGTGGCCCTTGCCGGCGACAAGCAGTGCATCGCCGTCTTCCAGTTCCTCGATCGCCGTGCGGATCGCGGCGGCACGGTCGCCGATCTCTCGGGCGCCCTTGGCGGTCGCGAGAATGGCGGCGCGAATGGCTTCCGGCTTCTCGCTGCGCGGATTGTCGTCGGTGACGATGACACGATCGGCATTGTCCGCCGCGATCTCGCCCATGATCGGCCGCTTGCCGGCATCACGATCTCCGCCGGCGCCGAACACGACGACCAGCCTGCGCTTGGCGTAAGGCCGCAACGCCTGCAATGCCTTGGCCAGCGCATCGGGCTTGTGCGCGTAGTCGACGAAGATCGGCGCGCCGTTGCGCTCGCCGACACGCTCCAGGCGCCCCTTGGCGCCTTCGAGATGTTCGAGGCTCGCGAACACAATGGCCGCATCGCTGCCGGTGCCGATGGCAAGCCCGGCCGACACCAGCGCGTTCTCGATCTGGAATTCGCCGACCAGCGGCAGCCGGATCGCATGACGTTTGCCGCGATGCTCCAGTGCAAGCTTTTGCGAAAAACCATCGACCTCGGCTTCGGTGAGGCGGATGCCCTCGCCGGCGCCATCGCCGTTGCGGCCGACCGCCATCACACGCAGGCCGCGGGCCTTCGCCGCATCGATCGCTTCGGCCGAGCAATCATGATCGGCCGAGATCACGGCCGCGCCGCCCGGCGCGACCAGCTCCCGGAACAGCCGCAGTTTCGCTGCAAGATAGTGCGCGACGGTCGGATGGTAATCCATGTGGTCGCGCGAGAGATTGGTGAAGCCGCCGGCCGAGACGCGCACGCCGTCGAGGCGATATTGATCGAGCCCGTGCGAGGACGCCTCGAACGCAAGATGCGTGACGCCGTCGTGGGCGATCTGGTCGAGCTGCCGATGCAGCGCGATCGGATCCGGCGTCGTCAGCGAGCCATAGACCGTCCGCTTCGGCGAGACCAGGCCGATGGTGCCGATGCTGGCCGAGGCATGCCCGAGCCGCTCCCAGATCTGGCGCGTGAACGCGGCGACCGACGTTTTGCCGCTGGTGCCGGTGACCGCGGCTATCGTCGCAGGTTGGGCGGGGAAGAATTTGGCCGCGGCCAGCGCCAGCGCGCGGCGCGGATTGGCAATGGTGATGAAGGGCACCTTGCAACCGGCTGGCGCATGATCGCCGACGACCGCCGCCGCACCTGCGGCGATGGCAGCATCGACGAAGCGTGCACCGTCGGTCTTGCTGCCCGCGAGCGCAAAGAACAAATCCCCCGGCTTGACCGCACGGCTGTCGAGGGCAAGCCCCGTCACGTCGACCGCCGCAACGGCGGGCTCGATTGCGGCATCATTGCCCAGGACATCCTGACCTAAGAGGTCGCGCAGCTTCATGGTCTTCCAGTCGAGACGCCGTGGTGGAGGCCCAATCTTCGGGAAACCCCGACTCAACGGCGGCAATGGCTTCCCCGTTGATTACTGAGTTGTTCTCGATGCCGCAAGAATAAGGCGGTCGGACGGCGGCAGGTCGAAGCGGGGTTCGATGCCCAAAAGCGGTCCAATGCGGGCAATGACATTGCCGGCCGTGGGCACGGCGTTCCAGCCCGAGGTGATGAAGCCGTAGGTCTCCTTCAGCGGCTGCGGCTCGTCGAGCATGATCAGGAGCTGATAACGCGGCTTGTCCGCCGGAAGGATCGCGGTGAAGGCGGTCAGCACGCGCTTCTTGGCATAACGGCCATTGACGACCTTCTCTGCGGTCCCCGTCTTGCCACCGATGTAGTAACCCTTCACGTCGGCCTTGCGCGCGGTGCCGATTTCGGCGTTGAGCCGCATCAGGAAGCGCATCTTTTCCGAGGTCTCAGGCTTGATCACGCGCTTGGCGATGGCCCGTGCTTCCTCCTCCGAGCGTTTGAGGAAGGTCGGCGGAATCAGAAGACCGCCGTTCGCAAGCGCGCTGACGCCCATCACCGCCTGCAACGGCGCAACCGCCATGCCGTGGCCGAACGCGATGGTGATGGTGTTCAGCTCACTCCAGCGCCGCGGCAGGATCGGCGAGGCACTCTCCGGCAGTTCGGTGCGCAGCCGATCGAGCTGCCCCATCTTGCGCAGAAATGCCTTGTGCGCTTCGACGCCCTGCGCAAGGGCAATCCGCGCCGCACCGACGTTGGAGGAGAAGGTGAAAACCTCCTTCATGGAGAGGAAGCGGCCCTTGGGCTCATCGTCATGGATAGCGAATTTGCCGTAGTGCAGCGCCCCTCGTGCGTCCCACATCGAGTCGAGACCGTACTTGCCGGTATCGAGCGCCATCGCCAGCGTGAAGGCCTTGAAGGTCGAACCCATCTCGTAGACGCCCGTGGTCAGGCGGTTGATGCGATCGGGATCGTGGGCTTCTTTCGGATTGTTCGGGTCGAAATCCGGCACCGACACCATCGCCACGATCTCGCCGGTGTTGACGTTGGTGACAAGGCCGGACGCGGCCTTGGAGTGGAACTTCGCCTTGGCCTTCAACAGCTCGTCGCGCAGCGCGTGCTCGACGCGCAGATCGACCGACAGCTCGATCGGCTTTTGCAGGCGGTCGGTGGCGAAGCCCGCGCGGTGGAGATCGGCGAGCCCTTGATTGTCGAGCCACTTCTCCATGCCGGCGATGCCCTGGTTGTCGATGTTGACCAGACCGATGAGGTGGGCGACCTCGTTGCCGCTCGGATAGACGCGCTTGTTCTCGCGCAGGAAGCCGATGCCGGGAATGCCGAGCTTGTGGATGTCCTGCTGCTGCTTCGCCGTGATCTCGCGCTTCAGCCAGACGAAACCCTTGCGCGACGACAGGCGCTCGCGCACCTCGGCCTCGTCGAGGTCGGGCACGGTCGCGGTCAGAAGCTCGATCGCCTCGTCCTTGTCGATGATACGGCGCGGCTCGCCGAACAGGCTCGACGCCTTGACGTCGGTCGCGAGGATCGCGCCGTTGCGGTCGACGATGTCGGGCCGCGCGGTCGCAACCACCTCCTGCGCCGCAGCGCGCCGCGCACTGTGGGCGTCGGCGCCGATCGCGAACATCACGAGCCGGCTGCCGATCAGGAGGTAGACCACCGCAAAGGCGAGTATTGCGAGCCCGACGCGTGCCCGCGCCTTCGCGGCGCGATCGACATTGCGCCCGTAGAGCAGGCTGCGGATCAATCGCTGCCGCCAGGGTTCAACGGGTTTCGCAGGGGTCGCGGGACTCATTGCTTGTCCTCGGGATGAGGCACGGAGCCCGTCACCGTATCCGGATCGCTCGCGGCTTCGATGGTGCTGATCATGGACCCGATCGGATCGGGCTCGCCCGGCCTGAACAAGCGCGGCGGCCGCTCGGGCAGGTTCTTCAATGAGTCATATTGCGTGGCGTTGATCGGCTTGAGCGGCAGATGCCGCTCGGCGAGGCCTTGCAAGCGTAACGGCGCGTCGAGCTTGGCCCAGTCGGAACGCAGCGACGCGATTGCGTCGCGCTGCTCGCGGATTTCCGCATGCAGCCGCAGCACCTTCTCGGTGCGGGCGGTGGAGTCCATCTTGATCCGGTAGACATAGGCCGCCGCGAAGATCAGCGCGCCGATGACGAGGAGGTGGATGATGCGCATGCGCTAGCCACCCCTCATGACGTCGGAGAGTTTTGGCCAGGAGGACGGCTCGCTGTCCTCATGCGCCGGCGCCGAGGTGCGTTCGGCGGCGCGCAGCTTTGCGGAACGGGCGCGCGGATTGTGCGCGATTTCCTCCTCGCCGGCGACGACCGGCCGCCGCGTCAACAGCTCGAAGCTCGGCGCCGCCTGCGCCATTTCCGGCAGATGCCGCGAGCCGCCGCCGGTCTTTGAGCGCAGGCTAAGGAAATTCTTGACGATGCGGTCTTCCAGCGAATGAAACGAGACGACCACGAGACGGCCGCCCGGCCTGAGCACGCGCTCGGCCGCCGCAAGCGCGGTCTGAAGCTCCTCGAGCTCTTCATTGACGAAGATGCGCAGGGCCTGGAACGTCCGGGTCGCCGGATGAATGTCCCCCGGCTTGGAGCGAACCACCCTGCCGACGAGATCGGCGAGGGACCGCGTCGTCGTGAAGGGAGTCTCCTGCCGGTCCGCCACAATGGCGCGGGCCACGCGTCGCGAATGCCGCTCCTCGCCGAAGAGATAGATGATGTCGGCGAGATCGCTTTCCGAGGCGCGGGCGACGATGTCAGCCGCGGTCGGCCCCGCCTGCCCCATCCGCATGTCGAGCGGCCCGTCGAGGCGGAACGAGAAGCCGCGGCCGGCCTGGTCGAGCTGCATCGAGGAGACGCCGACGTCCATCACCACGCCATCGACGGCGTCGATGCCTTGGGTCGCGCAGACCTCGGCGAGATTCGAGAAACGGTCCTCGACCAGCGTCAGCCGGCCGGCGGAACGCTCGACCAGCTCGGCGCCACCGGCGATCGCCGTGCGATCGCGATCGATCGCGATCAGGCGGGTTCCCGGCACGTCGAGTATCGCTCGGCTATAACCACCGGCGCCGAACGTCGCATCAACATAGATGCCGCCCTCGCGCGGCGCGAGATGATCGATCGCCTCGCGGCCAAGCACGGGAATGTGGGGCACGGAACTCATGCGCCGTGCCTGCCGAACGACCGGATGATATCGGGGGCGAGAAAGCCCATCACGCCTCGAATGATTCCGCGTCGCGGCGGTTCCACGACCCAACCTCTGTCCAGCATGCTTGCCGAGCCCGGTCGTCCCAGGTGGCACGCCCGGTGTTCCCAGTGGAATTTGTCGGGCAGCCATGGAATTTCGAGCCAAGAACGCTTTGGCCGCCTCCGGACGCGGGTCGGCTCTTCACCTCTTAGTAACGGCCCTTAGCGTTAAGAAAGCGTTGATCGCTCGGTTACAAGTCGAAAAGGTGAAGGGACGGTGATGCGTCATCCACACACTAAGCCCAAAATGCACCCGTTAACCGCACCGCGCGATTGCGCGAAGCGGACGGTAAAGGAATAGTAAAGAGAAGGGCTTGGCCCACTCCCCTGTCCGACTTGAGCTGTTTATGCCGTCCGGTCCGTCCACGCCGTCTGGAACTGACTCGAAGCGTCAGCGCGTTCTCCCGGTTCCCAAGGCCGCGGCGAACATGCGGACGTTCGAGCCGGATTCCTCGATCGTCTCCGACATCATCCCCTCGCCCAATCACGGCGAGCGCAACAAGGGACGGCAGCCCGACATGATCGTGCTGCACTACACCGGCATGCCCGATGTCGAGGGCGCGCTGGCGCGTCTGTGCACGGCAGGGACCGAAGTGTCGGCGCATTACGTCGTGCTCGAGGACGGCCGCATCGTGCAATGCGTACCGGAAGCCAGGCGCGCCTGGCATGCCGGCGTCTCGTCCTGGGCCGGCGAGGACGACATCAACTCCTGCTCGATCGGGATAGAGATCGTCAATCGCGGCCACGATTGGGGCTATCCCGAGTACCCGCTGCGCCAGATCGCGGCCGTGATCGCGCTTTGCCGCGGCATCATGCTTCGCCGAAAAGTGTCGGCGCAGCGGGTGCTCGGTCATTCCGACGTGGCGCCCGCGCGCAAGAAGGACCCCGGCGAAAAATTTCCGTGGCATTCGCTGGCCAATTCCGGCGTCGGTCATTGGGTCACGCCCGCACCCGTGGTGCGCGGCGAGAGCCTGATGCTCGGCACCATCAGCGACGAGGTGCTGAGCCTGCAGCAGGCACTCGCCCGATATGGCTATGGCGTGCCGCTGACCGGCAAATACGACGCATCGACGATGGAAGTCGTCACCGCCTTCCAGCGCCATTTCCGCCCGGCGCGACTCGACGGTGTCGCCGATCACTCGACGCTGTCGACCTTGCAGGCGCTGCTGGCGAGCCTGCCGGCGGAAGGGACCAACGTCGCATCAAAGTGACGATGCTAACCACAGGCTCGTCATTGCGAGGAGCTCTTGCGACGAAGCAATCCAGACTGTTTCAGAGGAGGCAGACTGGATTGCTTCGCTGCGCTCGCAATGACGGAGGATGTGGCCGCTAGTCCATCTCCCTCACCCGCCGCGCATACAGCCTCCGCAGCGGCTCCAACTGCGTCGCCCCGGTCGCCGCTGCGTACGCTTCGCGCGCTTCCTCCTTGCGCCCAAGCCTTCGCAACAAATCCGCGCGCACCGCCGGCAGCAGCTCGTAGCCATCGAGCCGACCGCGTGCCGCGATGGCATCCACGAGATCGAGCGCGCGCGCAGGACCGTCGACCATCGAGACTGCGGCAGCGTGGTTGAGCTCGATCACCGGCGACGGACTGATACGCAGCAGCACTTCGTAGAGCCCCGCGATCTGCGGCCAATCGGTCTGCTCAAAGCTCGGCGCCCGGGCATGCAGCGCGGCAATCGCCGCCTGCACCACATAGGGCTGCGGCCGGCCGGGCACGCGCAACGCGTCGTCCACCAACTGCAATCCCTGCTCGATCTGCGCGCGATCCCACAGCGAACGGTCCTGCTCTTCCAGCAGCACGATGTCGCCCGCAGCCGTTTCGCGCCCGGCGCGGCGCGCATCGTGCAGCAGCATCAACGCAAGCAGGCCCTTGATCCCGGCGCGATCCGGCATCAGCCGGTCGAGCAACCGGCCGAGCCTGATCGCCTCGACCGCGAGATCGGGCCGCATCAAATCCGCGCCTGAGGTCGCGACATAACCTTCGGTGAAGACGAGATAGATCACGGCGAGCACGCCGTTGAGCCGCGGCGCCAGCGCGGCATGCTCCGGCACCTCGTAGGGAATGCCGGCGAGCCTGATCTTCTGCTTGGCGCGGACGAGGCGCTGTGCCATCGCCTCCTCGCCGACGAGGAACGCGCGCGCCACCTGCGCTGTGGAGAGGCCGCAGACGGTGCGCAGCGTGAGCGCGACCCGGACTTCGGCCGCGAACGCCGGATGGCAGCAGGTGAAGATCAGCCGCAGCATATCGTCGTCGAGTGTCGCCGCCGGCTCGTCGGGCCCTTGGGCATTGAGCTCGAGCTCGTGCACCAGCGCCTGCTGCCTGGCGCGAAACGCAACCTGGCGGCGAATGCGGTCGATTGCCTTGTTGCGGGCGACGTTGACCAGCCAGGCGCGCGGATTGTCGGGGACCTCGCACGCCGACCAGCGCTCCAGCGCGACGGCAAAGGCGTCCTGGAGCGCATCTTCGGCAAGATCGAAATCACCGACGAGGCGGATCAGCGTGGCCAGCGCCCGCCCCGCCTCGTCGCGGAAGATCTTTTCGATGTCGGCAGGAGAGATCACTTGTAGATCATGACCGGCCTGACCTCGATCGACCCTTCCCTGGCTTCGGGAATCCGCGCAGCCAGGGCAATGGCAGTGTCGAGATCCTTGGCCTCGACCAGATAATAGCCGCCGAGCTGTTCGCGGGTCTCCGCAAATGGGCCGTCGGTCGTCAGGGTCTTTCCTTCGCGCACGCGCACGGTGGTCGCCGTCGTTGTCGGCTGAAGTCCGTCGCCGGCCTTGAAGTTGCCACTCTGGATGATGGACTGCGTATAAACGCCGTACTCCGCCGACACCGCCTGACGGTCGGCGGGGGACATGTTGCTCAGTTTCGCTTCGTTCCGGTAGATCAGCAGCAGATATTGCATTCCTTAGCTCCTGTTGTTCGGCTGGATCGCCGACACCCAGTCGAACGGGGTGCACACCAGACGACATCTTCAGGATAAATTATTTGCAGGCCGCGTGCGCGGCGATCTCCGCTTGACGGAACCGTCACAAATGGCCCATGCGTAAGCCGTCAGTCGGCCGGACGGCCGCCCCTGCAAGTGCCGAAAGGCCGCCGGGGAGGAAAGTCCGGGCTCCCTTGACATGCGGTGCCGGATAACGTCCGGCGAGGGTGACCTCAGGGAAAGTGCCACAGAGAACGAACCGCCCGCCTTCGCCCCTTCGGGGCCATGGCGTGACAGGCCCTCGGGCTCGCCACGCCGAAGCAGCGCAAGCTGCGCAGGCGGGTAAGGGTGAAAAGGTGCGGTAAGAGCGCACCGCGGCTTCGGCAACGGAGCCGGCATGGTAAACCCCACCGGGAGCAAAACCGAATAGGGACGGCAAATGCGGGCCGATCGCGCAAGCGATAACGCCGCGGGGCGATGTCAGGCCCGCCGTCCGGGTAGGTTGCTCGAGGCCATGTGCAAACATGGTCCCAGAGGAATGGCCGTCACGTATCGCCGGCGCAAGCAGGCGGTGCCCTACAGAACCCGGCTTACAGGCCGGCTGATACTCTAAAGCGTTTTCGCGCGAAGTGGTTTTCCGGTTCGCGTGAAGAAAACGCGTCTTGCTAAGGAAGCAACGAGGGGTTCGGCGCTAACGTGCCGGGCCCCTCACCATTTTAGACCACCGCCGTCATTCCGGGGCTCGCGAAGCGAGAACCGGGAATCCATTCGTCCACCGACTCTGCCGCCTGATGGATTCCGGGTTCGTGCTGCGCACGCCCCGGAATGACGGCTGTGAGTCAGCCGACGATCTCGCTCAACACGCCCATCAGCGCCTCCGGCGCGGTAACATTCGGCGCATGACTGGCTTCCAGCTCGACATAGCGCCAGCCATCTTCGTTCTTGGTCCTTTTGGCGAACTGCCCGAACACATCGCCCGGTGGAATGCGCTTGCAGTAGATGTAGCTGCGCGGCATCGCCGGCTCGCCGTGTTCGAGCTTCAGTCTCGTCTCGAAACATTTGATCGGCATGGCCACGCGGCGCGCATTGAGCCAGTCGAGATCGGCTTGCGGCGTATCCGGCGGCGGCGGGTTCGGCGGAATGCGATAGCCGTCACCCGAGCTTGCTGCCTTGCGCATCGGCTCACGCCCGCCTTCATTGAGATCAAACAGCGACTGGCCGTCGCGCGGCACGAAGGCGTCGAGATAAATCAGTTGCGTGATGCGCTCTCGCGCGCGATCGGCAACACCCGTGGCGACCATGCCGCCATAGCTGTGGCCGAGCAGCACGAGGTCGCGGAGGTCCTCGAACTTGATGACGTTGAGGATGTCCTGGATATGGGTATCGAGATCGATCGCTGGACCTGCGAGATGCGCGCGCTCACCGAGCCCGGTATAGGTCGGCGTGACCAGGCGGTGCCCGACCTGCGCCATCAGCGGATGCATCTTCTTCCAGGACCATCCGCCGGACCACGCACCGTGACAGAGCAGGAAGGTCTTCGAGCGTGCGGTCATCGGCGTTTCCATCGCTTTTGTTGATGCGATGGAGTGTAGCGGCCGAGCCCGGGATGTAAACGTTGCTTACGCCGCGCGCGTCTGCGCCTTCACTAGAACCGGCGCAAGCAGGCCGGCCTCACGCCGCAGCTTGCTCGCTTCGAAGCCATGCATGCCGATCTGCCATTGCAGCCCGACGATCGCGCGCGCCCTTGGTCGGTTGCAGCAGCGCGAGCGAGGCAAACAGCGTCACCGGGAGCCACACCGCAAGCTGCAGCCAGACGGCCGGCGCATAAGCAGTCTCGACCGCGAGGATCGCCGGCACCACGAGGTGGCCAACCACGACCATCACGAGATAGGCGGGAAAGTCGTCGGCGCGCTGGTGAAACAGCTCCTCGCCGCAATGGTCGCAGCTATCGGCCACCTTCAGGAAGCGGCCGAACGCGTGCCCTTCGCCGCAGTTCGGGCACTTGCCGCGAAAGCCGCGCCACATCGCCTTTGCCAGAGAGACCGTCGCCATGGCCACACCTCTTCCTTTTGCACGATCCGTACAATAATATCTTGCATCCATACATTCAAACGATACGGCTTAAATTGCATGGATTGGACCCCTACAATCTCGGAGCTGAGCGGGCCGCGCTACCAGCGCATCGTCGAGGCCATGGAGGCCGACATCGCCGCCGGCCGGCTGGTGCGCGGACAACAATTGCCGACCCAGCGCGCACTGGCAAAAGCCCTCGGCATCGACCTCACCACTGTGACGCGCGCCTACACCGAGGCGCGGCGCCGCGGCATCATGGAGGCCCGCGTCGGCCAGGGATCGTTTGTGTCCGAGACCAGCGCCCGCCGCGCGGTCGATCTGCCGCATCCCGTCGCGATCGACCTCTCGATGAACGTGCCGCCGCATCCGCTGGAGGCGCAGCTCGACGAGCGCATCATGACCGGTTTGGAGGCGATCCGCGCGCAATCGGGCCTGACGGCGTATCTCAACTACCAGCCGCCCGGCGGCAGCGTACATGAGCGCGAGGTCGCGGCGCGATGGCTGCGCGCCCGCGTTCCGCATGCGCATGCCGACCGGCTCGTGATCTTTCCGGGCGCACAGACGATTCTGTTCAACCTGCTCGCCGATCTCGCGCGGCCCGGCGATGTCGTGCTGACGGAAGCGCTCACCTTTCCCGGCATCAAGGCTGCCGCCGCGCGGCTCGGCGTCAAGCTCGTCGGCGTGGCCATGGATGAGGGCGGCATTGTTCCCGACGCACTGGCAAAGGCCTGTCGCACGCACAAGCCAAAGGCCGTCTACCTCATTCCGACCCTGCACAATCCGACCACAGCGACGCTCTCCGCCGGGCGGCGTGGCGCGATCGCGAAGATCATCCGCGATGCCGGCACTTTGCTGATCGAGGACGACGCCTATGGGCTGCTCGATCGCGCGGCGTCGCCAATCGCCAATCTCATTCCGGAGCGGACATATCTGGCGACCACGCTGTCGAAATGCATCGCGCCGGCGTTGCGTGTCGCCTATCTGCTGACGCCCGACAGCCATTCGCAGCAGGAGATGCGCGGCTATCTGCAAGCCAATGTGCAGATGCCGCCGCCGCTGATGGTCGCGCTGGTGACGCACTGGCTGGAGAACGGCATCGCCGATCGCATTATCGCCGCCATCCGCAACGAGGCCGTCGGGCGCCAGCAACTGGCGCAGCGCGCGCTGAAGGGCTTTCAGTTCCTGGCCAAGCCAACCGCCCATCATCTCTGGCTCACACTACCCGATGGGCGGCCCGACGTCGCGGCGCATCTGTTGCGAAATGGGCTCGCGGTCGTTGCCGGCGATGCCTTCGCAGTCGACGGAATACCGCCCCATGCGGCGCGTGTCTCGCTCGGCGCGGCGCGCAACCGACCGGAATTGACGGAGGCGCTGCGCATCCTCGTCAGCGCGCTGCACAGGCCCGCCGACACGAGGCAGATCGTGTAGCAGAATTCGTTGATGCTGATACGGGTGGCGGGAGCGCACTGCAGGCACGCGGCGACGGATAGCACTGAATTGACGCTCCCCGCCGCCGCCGTGCTATGCCGCAGACGGCGATCAACCGTTCGCGATGGCCGGTAACGACAGGGATTGATTGGTGGACACGTCCAACTACGCGCTGCTGCTGTTCGGCGCGCTGGCCGGCGGCTTCGTCTCGGGGCTGGCCGGATTCGGCACGGCGCTGATGGCGCTCGGCATCTGGCTATACGTGCTGCCGCCCTCGCTCGCGGTGCCGCTGGTGCTGATCTGCTCGGTGATCGCACAGACCTCGACGTTGCCGTCGATGTGGAAGAGCTTTGACCTCTCGCTGGTCTGGCCGTTCCTGATCGGCGGGCTGGTCGGCGTGCCGCTGGGCACCATGATGGTGGCTTCCGCCGATCCAAAGATCTTCAAGCTGAGCGTCGGCGTGCTACTGCTGATCTTCTCGACCGCGCTCTATCTGAACAAGAAGCCGCTCGCCATCAAGTTCGGCGGCCGCATCGCCGACGGCGCGATCGGCTTTGCCGGCGGCATCTTGGGCGGCCTTGCCGGATTGTCCGGGCCGCTGCCGATCCTGTGGGCCAACATCCGCGGCTGGAACAAGCACGAGCGGCGCGGCATCTTCCAGCTCTTCAATTTCACGGTGCTCGCGGCCGCGTTGGTGTTGCAGACGACGTCGGGCCTGGTCGCGCTGAAGGTGGTGTGGCTCGCGCTGGTCGCCTTTCCCGGCACGCTGATCGGCGCATGGGCCGGCGCGCGCGTCTATCACGCGCTGAGCGACAAGCATTTTGGCGACGTCGTGCTCGGCCTCCTGTTCCTGTCGGGCGTCGGCCTCGTCTGGAACAGTATCAGTACGCTCTAGCGACACCTGACAGCCCCGGCAAATGAGCCGGAGCTGCTGGGATGAAACATGCTGTCGTTACGCGGGCTCACGTGCGAGCGGCACGACGGGCTCAGGGCTCGCCGGTTCTGCAACTTTCTCTTTCGGACGCCCCAACTGCTTCCTGAATTCGCGGCGCAGCAGCCACAAGCTGAGAGACGCCTGCAACGTGGTCGCCGCGAGCGACAGGTACCAGACGTGCTCCATCCGAAAGCCCGGCCGCGTCGAGAGCCAGAGGGCAGGCAGCGAGTAGGTGAATACGCGCGTTGCCGAGCTCCACAGCACCGGCTTGGTGTTGCCGAGGCCCTGGAACATGCTCGAGCAGGTGAAGATCAGGCCCTGGGCCACCATGTTGAGCGAGATGATCCGCAGGAACAGGAAGGCGATCGCCATGGTTTCCCGGTCGTTCGAGAAGCCGGCGAGCAAGAGCTCCGGCTTGAACTGCGCAACGCAGAGGAAGCCGATCATCACACCGCTGGCGATCAGCGCGGCCTTGACGAAGGTTTCCCGCACGCGCGCGCTATTGCCGGCACCCACGTTCTGGCCAGCGATCGGCCCGGCGGCGAGCGCAACCGCAAGCGCGGGCATCTGGATCAGGCCGAGGACGCGCTGCCCGATCCCGAAACCCGCCTGCGCCGCTGCGCCGAAATCGCGCAGCACGTAATAGACCACCGCCATGAAGATGAACATCATCGCGAACTCGCCGCCGGCGGGCAGACCGACATTGAGGATGCGCTTCAGATGGCGTAGCTGCGGGCGCCACTGCGCCGGATTGAACGCGACGTAGCGCTCGACCTTGCGGAAATACGCGAGCAGCATCGCAACGCCGATCAGCACCGCGATCGAACTTGCCAGCCCCGCACCGGCAACGCCGAGCGGATAGCCGGTGCCCCAGCCCATGATCAGGACCGGCGCCAGCGCGATGTTGAGGCCGACGGCAAGCGCCTGCACCATCATCGCGGGCCGCACGATGCCGGTGGCCCGTAGCGCGGATGCCATCACCTGGGTCGCGAATTGCAGCGCGAGAGCCGGCATGAACCACAACAGATAAGTGGTCCCGGCCTCGATCGTGGCCTGGTCCGCGGCGATCGAACGCATGTAGAGCCGCGACAGCGCGGCACCCGCGACCAGGGTCAACACGCCGAACACCACGGACAGCACGATCGCCTGATTGAAGATCAGGTTCGCATCGTCGCGGTCCTTGCGTCCGACGGCGTGCGCGATCAGCGCCACCGCGCCGACGCCGAGCACCTGCATCAGTGCGTTGACGAGAAATCCCGCATTGCCGGCCCCGGCGACCCCCGCAACCGCGGCATCGCCCAATCCGGAGACGAAGTAGAGATCGACGAGCTGGCAGATCATGATCGTGACCATGCCGACCATGATCGGGGGCGCCATGTGCAGGATGTGGCTCACGATGGAGCCGCGTGTCAGGTCTTTCATGTCAGTCCATTCCTGGCGGCGTGGCTTTCCGGAGACTGCTCCGTCGGCCACGCGCCATTTTTCATTCCGCTGCTGCGATATGCCCGAGCTCCACCACCTGGCGCTCGAACAGGCTGCGATAGATGCCGCTCGGTTTGGCCGCGAGCAGGCCGTGCGTGCCCTGCTCGACGATCTCGCCGCGGTCGAACACCAGGATGCGATCGAGGCTGCGTACCGTCGACAGCCGGTGCGCGATCACGATCGAGGTGCGGCCTTTCATCAGCCGCTCCATGGCCTGCTGGATCAGCGCCTCCGATTCCGAATCGAGGCTCGACGTCGCCTCGTCCAGGATCAGCACCGGCGCATCCGCCAGGAAAGCACGCGCCAGCGCCACACGCTGCCGCTCGCCGCCGGACAGTTTGACGCCGCGCTCGCCGACCAGCGTGCCGTAGCCCTTCGGCAGACGCAGGATGAAGTCGTGCGCATTGGCGAGCCGCGCCGCCTGCTCGATCGCCTCCAGGCTGGCACCAGGCCGGCCATAGGCGATGTTCTCGGCGAGCGAGCGGTGAAACAGGATCGGGTCCTGCTGCACGATCGCGATCTGGCTGCGCAGCGATTGCTGCGTGGCCTTGGCGATGTCCTGCCCGTCGATCAGGACGCGGCCGCCGCTGACGTCATAGAGCCGCTGCACCAGCTTGACGAAAGCCGTCTTGCCGGAGCCGGAGCGGCCGACCAGGCCGACGCGCTCGCCGGCACGGATCCTCACCGACAGCCCGTCGTACAGCGGCGCGCGATGGCCGCCATAGTGGAACGTGACGTCGTCGAACACGATCTCGCCGCCAACGATCGCGATCGGCCGCGCCCCGGCGGCATCGGCGATGCCGATCGGCTCGTCATGGATCGCCACCAGCTCCTCCATGTCGTTGACCGAGCGCTGGAGGTTGTTGATGTGCATGCCGACATCGCGCAAGTAAGCGTGGATGACGTAGTAGCTGGTCAGCACATAGGTGACGTCGCCGGGCGAGGCATGCCCGGACATCCACAGCAGCACCGATCCGCCGATCACCGACCCCCGCAGGCACAACAACAGCGAGAGCTGCGTCATGGCGGTGTAGTTGTAGCGCAACCAGGTTCGCCGCACCCGCACGCGCCATCGCTTGATCACGCGTGCAAGCCGCGCATCCTCGCGCGCTTCGGCACCGAACGATTTCACCACCGCATTGCAGGTCAGCGCATCCGCCAGCGTGCCGCCGACCTTGGTGTCCCAGGCATTGGAGACTCGAGCGGCCGGCGCGATGTAGCGCGTCGAGAACAGCACCGTCGTGATGACATAGGTCGCCGCGCCGAGCGCGATCACCGCGCCGAGCGAGGCCCAGTGCACGCCGAGCAGGATCATCGAGCCGACCAGCACGAACAGCGAAGGCAGTAGCGCCAGCAGGATGGTGTCGTTCAACAGGTCGAGCGCCCACATGCCGCGGGTGACCTTGCGCACCGTGGAGCCTGCGAACGAATTGGCGTGCCAATCGGTCGAGAAGCGCTGGACACGCATGAAGGCATCCTGCGCCACATCGGACATGATCTTGAGCGTGAACGGCACGATCACCTGGAGCCCGGTCAGCCGCAGCACCATCGAGGCCGCGCCGAGGACGACGATGCCGCCCAACGCGATCAGCGCCGCGTGACGCGCCTCGGGATCGGACGGGCCGCGCGTCAGCGCATCGATCAGGTGCCCCGAGAACACCGGCATGAACAGGTCGGCCACGGTCGCCCCTAACAGGCTGCCGGCAACGACGAGCGTACGCCCCGGCTGCTTGAGCCAGTGCCGGAATACGAACGGCAGCACCACGCGGATCGCCGCGGGCCGTTTGGACAGAGTGGTCATGGCATCATCCGGCCGCTCTGGCGCGGGCCGGCTCCATCGATGGACGCAGCCCGGCCGCGAGGGCCGAAACGGCGTCATTCAACTTTGACTTGGACTTGGGAAGCGGAGAGATCGGGACCCTGGGGCCCAATCGAAACTGGCGGAAAGGGCCTCTACAGGGCCGAGCACATACCGAGCCAGAACATCATCGAGCGCGGGCGTACGATCTGCGAATGCGACGAAATCATGCAAATCCCTCCCCGGTTTCAATGAATGAGGCGCGCTTTATAGATGTGTCGTCCGCGATTTGCAACGGGGCCCGCGCGAGATTGCGCGCGAGTGTTGCAATTTGATGCGGGATGCCGTGGTGTGCAACCGCCGCTCCCCCATTCTGCGCTGTCATGCCCCGGCTTGACCGGGGCATCCAGTACGCCGCGGCTTCTCCTTAAGCTACTGATGTCTCTGGAATACTGGATCGCCCGGTCAAGCCGGGCGATGACACCGAGTGTATGGCTCGTCCCATTTGCGTAGCGTCAGTGCGCGTCACCGCCGGCGCCGAACGGCGAGGCCGGCTTGTTCAGCAACGTGACCAGCAGGCTGAGGCCGAGATAGAACAGCGTCAGGATGAAGAAGGCGTCGCCGAAGCTCATCACCACGGCCTGCCGGTGCACGATCTGGCTGAGCTGCTTCATCGCCATCAGCGAGGAGTCGCCGAGCCCCTGGAATTTCTGCATGAACATGTTCAGCGTTTCGGTCGCGGTCGTGTTGCCCCAGGTCACGCGGTCCTGGAGGCGGGCGATGTGGAGGTCGGTGCGGTCGTTGAGCACGGTGTTGATGACGGCGAGCCCGACCGCGCCGCCGAGATTGCGCATCAGGTTGAACAGGCCGCTCGCGTTCTTCACCCGTTCCGGCGCCAGCGTGCCCAGCGCGATGTTGTTGGTCGGCACCATCGCGAACATCATGCCGATGCCGCGCAGGATCTGCGGCACGAGCAGCTCGTAGAAGTCGTAGTCGCGCGTGATCCAGGTCATCTGATAGGAGCCGAGCGCGAACACGACCAGGCCGAACGCGATCATGTAGCGCATGTCGACGCTCGCCATCAGCCGGCCGACCAGCGGCGCGACAAGGAACATGGTGATGCCCGACACGAACAAGGTGTCGCCGATCATCAGCGCGCTGTAGCCGCGCACCTCGGCGAGATAGCGCGGGTAGATGTAGGTCAGGCCGTAGAGGCCGATGCCGATGCAGAATTGCAGCGTCGAGCCGACGGCGAAATTGCGGTCGGTGAAGGTGCGCAGATTGACGATCGGCTCGGCGGCGGTGAAGACGCGCACGAAGAAGGCAATTGCGCAGACGAGGCAGATCCACGCGCAGATCGCCACGGTCGTGTCCTGCAGCCATTCATATTGCGGACCTTCCTCCAGCACATATTCCAGCGTGCCGAGAAAGCCGGCCATGAACATCAGACCCCACCAGTCGAAGCGGTCGAGCAGCTCGAAATGCGGCTCGTCGAAATCGACCAGTGCCAGCACGCCGAGGGTGATGCCGATGCCGGGCACGACGTTGATGAAGAACAGCCAATTCCACGACATCAGATCGGTGATGTAGCCGCCGACCGTCGGTCCGATCGTCGGCGCCAGCGTCGCGACCAGACCGATGATGGGACCAACGATGTGGAATTTCGAACGCGGGAAAACTGTATAGGCGGAGGCGAACACCGTCGGGATCATGCCGGCGCCGAGAAAACCCTGGAGCGCGCGCCAGAGGATCATCTCCTCGATCGTGGTGGCAAAACCGCAGGCGAGGCTCGACAGGGTGAATCCGGCCGCCGAGATCGCGAACAGCAGCCGCGTGCCGAAGGCGCGCGACAGGAATCCCGATAGCGGGATCGCGATCACTTCGGCAATCAGATAGGCGGTCTGGACCCAGGAGACTTCGCTCGAGCTTGCCGACAGGCCGGCCTGAATCTCGCTCAAGGACGCCGAGACGATTTGAATGTCCAGGATCGACATGAACATCCCGAACACCATGACGATGAACGCGATCAGCCGCTTCGGCGCGATGCGCTCCGAAACGTCGGCCGCCATCATGGCAGGTGAAGCAGTCGTGGCGGTTGCCATCTGTCAGCTCTGATCGCTGCAAGCCGCGGGGTCGGTGCACCTCTCCCGCTTGCGGGAGAGGTCGGCGCGCTCAAAGAGCGCGTCAGGTGAGGGCTCTATCCTCCTGGAGAGTCTCCCTGGAGGAGACACCCTCTCCCCAGCCCTCTCCCGCAAGCGGGAGAGGGAGCGCACCTGCGCCTGGAGCAAGAGTGCGTATGACCTCATTGCAGCAATCCTACTGCGGATGGATCATGGTGGGATCGTCGAGATCGATCTCGCTGTCGGCGTCGGCGGCACCCTTGTTGGTGTCGACGCTCGCATAGACCGACATGCCGGCGCGCAGCAGGTTCTGCCTTGCGACCGACTTGGGCACGCGGATGCGGACCGGCACGCGCTGCACGATCTTGGTGAAGTTGCCGGTGGCGTTGTCCGGCGGCAGCAGCGTGAACACCGAGCCCGCGCCCGCCGCGATGCTGTCGACGACGCCGGAGAACTTGCGCATGCCGTAGGCATCGACCTTGATCGTCACCGGCTGCCCGGGGCGGATGCGCTTGAGCTGAGTTTCCTTGAAATTGGCGTCGATATAAACGTCGTCGAGCGGTACGACATTGCCGAGCCGCTGGCCGACGGCGATGAAGTCGCCCGCGCTGACCAGACGGTTGGAGAAGATGCCGTCGACCGGCGCGCGTACCGCGGTGAAGGAGAGGTCGCGCTCGGCCTTGGCGAGCGTGGTCTTGAGCTCGGCGAGCTGCGCCTGCGCTTCGGCCTGCTGCGCCTTGGCGACGTCGACATTGCTGACCGAGACGTCGTAGGCGGCCTGCGCGGCCTTGACCGCGGCGGCGCCCTGATCGCGTCCGGCTTCCGAGGTTTCGAACGTGGCGCGCGAGGCAAAGCCCTTGCTGCTCAGCGCCTGCTGGCGCTCATAGTCGAGATCGGCGCGCTTGAGGCCCGCTTCTGCCGAGACGAATTGCGCCTTGGCCTGCACGACCTGGCTGTCGAGCGCCGCGATCTGCCGACCGATCCGGTCGATGGTGGCCTGCTGGGTCGCTATCCTGGCCGCCGCGGCGTCGACCGCGATCTTGTAGTCGCCGTCGTCAATGCGCAGGATGGTGTCGCCGGCATGCACCAGCTTGTTGTCGGTCGCCAGGATCGTGGAGATATGGCCAGCCACGCGCGCGCCCAGCATGGTGTTGTTGGCGCGGACATAGGCGTCGTCGGTCGAGACGAAGAAGCGTCCGACCAGCGTGTAGTAACCGGCATAGCTCGCCGCCGCGAGCGCCAGCACGAGGCCGATGCCCATCATGACGAATTTGCGTTTGCCGGATTTGGGAGCACCCGCAGCAGCAGTCGGGGCCGGCTTGTCGGTCACGGGCTTCTCCGGCGCTTCGCTGGTGCGGCGCTTGGTCTCTTCGGCCACATGAGAGCGCAACTGCTCGGCAGGCGGGGCCGGTTTCTCGGTCCCAGCTTCGCTGCCCGCCTGCTCCGCCGCCGTCTCCACCGCTTCCTGACGGAGGACGCGCGCAGCCTGATCTCTCGATACGGCCATCACGGCCTCCCCAATAAAGAGCACGAACAGGGAGGGCCGTCATGCAGCCGGGTCCCCCTCGCCCATCCCAAATACCATTGACCGAACGGTTCGGTCAATATAGATAATGTCCGGGACGAACCCTACAGGGCCGAATCCTTTGTTCGGGTTTCAAGGCCCTGGACCCGACCCAAAAACCTTTCGAGACGCTGAACCAATGGTTGTCACCAGCCGCGAACATCGGGACCTCGTCCCGGAGGAGGACAGCTCCAAGCGCCGCCAGATCCTGGACGGTGCCCGCAAGGTGTTCATGGATCTCGGCTTCGATGGCGCCAGCATGGGCGAGATCGCGCGCGCCGCCGCCGTCTCCAAGGGCACGCTCTACGTCTACTTCGCCGACAAGTCGGCGCTGTTCGAAGCCATCCTCGAGCAGGAAGCGCTCCAGCACGGGCAGGTCGTGTTCAATTTCGACCCAGCCCGCGATGCCGAGACCACGCTGAAGGATTTCGGCCAGGCTTACATCCATTTGCTCTGCCGGCCCGGCGGCGGATCGGCGATCCGCACCGTGATGGCGATCGCCGAGCGCATGCCCGATGTCGGCCGCCGCTATTACTTGCGCGTGCTGGACAAGACCATCAACCGACTGTCCGACTATCTCAAGGCCCATGTCGCCTCCGGCGATCTCAAGATCGACGATTGCGATCTTGCCGCCTCGCAGTTCATGGAACTGTCCAAGGCCTCGCTGTTTCTCCCCTTCGTCTTCCAGGCCGCACCGCTGCCGTCGGAAGAACGCATCGCCGAAGTCGTCGACAGCGCGACGCGGATGTTTCTGGCGGCCTATCGGGCGAAATGAACTTGCCTACTCGGTCACCTGCTTGCGCAGCGCGGCGAGATCGTTGACGACCATCTTGGTCGGACCGGTCGAGATGATGCCATCGTCCTGGAGACGATTGAGGATCAGGCTGATCGACTGGCGGGTCGCACCGATCATGCGCGCGAGATTGGCTTGCGTGATGCGGCCGAGCGAGATCGGGCCGTGCTCGTCCTGGGCGGCGTTCTCGCACAGCTTGACCAGAAGCAGCACCAGCCGTTCGGCCGCTTTCTGGCCCGCCAGCGTCTGCGCCAGCATCGAATAGGTCTCACCTTTGAAGCCGAGGCACTCGATCAGCGCCACCGCGAATGAAGGCGATTGCGCGATCAGCCGGCGGACCGCGTCCTGGTCGAGATGCAGCGCCTCGACCCGGCCGAGCGCGCGTGCCGACCAGCTATGGCGGTGATCGCCGAGAATATAGGGAGCGCCGACGAAGTCGCCGGCCTCCCAGGTCGACAGCATCAGTTCGCGGCCTTGCGTGCCTGCATGTGTGCTCTCGACGATTCCGCTCAGGATGATGTGGATGCCGTCCGCCGGCGCGCCTTCGCGCAACAGATATTCGCGGTTCTGATAGGTCGCGAGACGGCCGGTCCGCATCACCAGATCGAGATCGGGCTTGTCCAGGGCCTTCAGCACATAACGTCCAGTCCCGGCCGTTCGCAGCTCGGCGCACGGCTCAAGAGCATCGACCACCTCATGCGCATCACTGCGCCCCACAATCGCTCTCCCTTCGAGTGACTGCCTCGAAGGCTAGGAGGTCTCCGGTCGGATTGCAACGCAGCGCACATACTCAGGACGGGCTGCCACCCCATGATCGCGTCCAACTCGTCAGTGGCCGACCACCTTTTCGAGATAGGCGGGCTGGATGAAGGTTTCGAAGTCGGTGCGCGGCAGCAGTTTCGGCAGGCGTTCCTGCTTGACCAGGAAGTCGGCGGTCGACAGCAGCGTCTCGACGAACTTGCCCTTCTTCGCCGACGTGCCGAGATACTCCTCCGTGAGCTGCTTGCTGCAGGGGACCATCCCGGTGCCGTTCATCATCCGGGTCGCATCCGGCAACGGCAGCGACAGTTCTTCGGCGATGATTTCGGCCGTCTTCTCCGGGTTTTTCAGCCAGAAATCGATGCCTTCGCACTCGGCCTTGACGAACTTCTCGACGTAAGACGGATATTTCTCCGCGAACGCGTTCATCACCACGCCGATGTCCCAGGTCGGGTACCCGCGCTTTGCCATCTCACCCGAGGTCACGAGGATCTTTCCGCCGTTCTTCACGGCCTTGTCGAGATTGGGCTCCCAGAACCAGGCGGCATCGATGTCGCCGCGCAGCCAGGCCGCCGCGATGTCCGACGGCGCGAGGTCCAGGATCTTCAGCGAGGTGGGATCGACGCCCTCGTCCTTCAGCGCCTGAAGCAGCAGATAATGCGTGGTCGAGCCGAACGGGGCCGCGACCGTCTTGCCCTTGAGGTCCTTTAGCGACGTGATGTTCTTGTCGGTGCGAACCACCATTGCCTCGACATAGTCGAGCATGTTGATGACGAGAATGCCCTTGATCGGCAGAGCCCTGGTCGTGCCGATCGCGGTCGGCGGATTGCCGAGGCCGCCGAAGTCGAGGTCGTTGCCGGCGATCGCGCGTAGCATGTCGCCGCCGCCGCCGATCTTGACGTATTTGATATCGATACCCGGCATCTCCTTGGCGAGCAGCCCGAGATGTTTCGTTACGAGCTGGGCGTTCACCAGGTTGAGATAGCCGACAGTCACTTTGGTCGGCTTGTCCTCGGCACGCGCGATGGCCGTAAGCGCCAGCGTTGTGACAGCGAGCGTGGCAACAAGTCTCTTGATCATATCGATTTCCCCTCGATCAGAATTGAATTCAGGCCCACGGCATCAGCAATTTCGCGATGGCGCGCATCGCGAGGTCGAGTACAACGCCAGTGAGGCCGAGCACGATCAGGCCCATGATCACCACGTCGGACAGCAGGAATTTCGCGGCATCCCAGATCATCCAGCCGATCCCGGCGGATGCCGCGACGATCTCGGCGGCAACGAGAACGGTGTAGGTGAAGCCGAGCGAGATGCGCATGCCGGCCAGGATCAAGGGTCCCGCCGCCGGCAAATAGACGTGGAACAGCAGGTCGCGACGGGTCGCGCCGAGCGATTGCGCGGCGCGCACATAGACAGGATCGACGCTGGTGACGGCCTGGATGGTCGAGATGACGATCCCCGGCAGGCCGGCGAGGAACAGCAGCGACAGCTTCGAGCTCTCGCCGATGCCGAGCCACATCACCAGCAGCGTATAGAGACCGAGCGGCGGCAGCGGCCGGTAGAATTCGATCAGCGGATTGAGCAGCGCACGTGCATTGCGCGACACGCCCATGAGCACGCCGAGCGGAATACCGACGATGCAGGCCAGCGCGAAAGCCGTGAGGATGCGATACAGGCTCGCACCGAGATGCTGGAGCAGCGTCGCGCCCTGATAACCCTTGGTCATGGTCTTGACGAACGCAGCCCACACCGCCTGCGGCTTCGGCAGGAACAGCTCGTTGGCCCAGCCCATCTCCGTCACGACGGTCCATGTCGCCAGCAGCACGGCGACGGTGAGCGCCGAAAGCAGGATGGATCGCGGGATCTTCGGAAGGCGCAGGCTGCCCCGTCGGGTGCGATCCGCGGAGATCGGAATGACCATGTGGCTCGCCTCGACGCTCATATGCGCACTCCCAGAATCTGCATGATGGTCAGCGCGTAGATCCGCGTTGCCATCACCGATTTGGTGATCGAGATGTTCTCGTTGTCCACGGCCCAGCCGTCCTCACCGGGGCCGAAGGTCACGGCATTGATGCCGGCCTCGCGAAAGCGGATGGTGTCGTTGAAGGCGTTCTTGCGATTGACGCCGGGCTCGCGCCCCATCAGGCGCCGGTAGACCGCGCGCAGGGAGCGGCAAGGCTCTTCCTCGATCGGCACCGGCTCGGTGGCGTTGACGAACAGCGATCCCGGGACCTGGCGGACTTCGACCTTCACATCGTTGAGGCCGGCAAATGTTTCGTGCCCGAGGCCTTCGATGTCCGAGATCACGCTCGCAAGCGTCATGCCGGGCACGATCCCCACGACTGCGAGCGTCATGGTGCAGGCATCGGGCGAGAACTGCATCTCGCCGGGCAAGCCAGCGCGGATTCGCACCACCGAGCAGCAGGGTGGCGTGTGCCCCATGAACTTGCTCGGCACATGCGTGAACGCCATGTCCTGCAGCTTCGGCAACAGCTTTGCCGCTTCCATGATGGCATTGACGCTGATGTCCGGGCGCCAGATGTGCGACTTGATCCCCTGGACCGCCACCTCGATCAGGCAATGGCCCGAATTGGCGACCGAGAGGTTCATGCCCCAATCGCTGGACGCGTCGCCCCACGCCGTCGGCTCGGCGGTGATCTCGTAATCCGCCGTGAGGCCGACCTTGTCGAGCATGTAGATGGAGCCTTCGGTGCCGTTGCGCTCCTCGTCGACGGTGTAGCAGCACATCAGGGTTCCGTTGAGCTTGACGCCGGCTTCGACGAGCGCCTGCACCGCGAGCAGCGACGCGGCGAGGTTGCCGCGCGTATCGGAGGTGCCGCGCGCATAAAGCAGGTCGCCGTGACGGGTGGCCTTGAACGGATCGAAATCCGTCATGTGCCATTTCTCGGGTTCGGCGACCGGATAGGTGTCGAGGTGATCGTTGAGGATCAGCGAGGGCGCGCCCTCGCGTCCCCTGAGGACGCCGAGCACATTCGGCCGATGCGGCTGCGCGCTGTGCTTGGTGACCTCCATGCCCATAGCTTCGAGCTTGCCGGCGACCAGCATGGAGATGGCCTCTTCCTCCGCGGGCGGCAGGTCGGGATCGAGCGGGTTGCCGGAGCGCGGCTGGCCGGTCCGGATCAACTCGGATGCCAGCTCGAGCCAGCGCTGCTCCGTGATGCGCGACAGCACGCGCTGCTCGAGATCGGAGTGAGGCGGGGTCACTGGCATCTGCATGACGGTTCCGTTGGCTCACAGCGCCGGCAGCGCCGCTTCGTTGCAGCACTCTCATTGCAGCGACTGTGCCAACTCCCGGCGAAACCCGTCAGGGAGCGATTAATGATCGCAATTCAACGACTTGGGTTAAAATCCCGGCCGCGCAAATTTTTGCGCCCCAGCCTGGCCCTGCTGAAGATGCGGCGTACTGCGCGCGACGCCTAATCGTCCGAGAACTCGTCTTCCTCGTTGATCTTCTCGTGCTTGCTCTTGTGCGCACCGAGGGAGCCGGTGACGGAGGGATCGCGGGCGTTCGCGTAAGGATTGCGGCCACCCGCGCGCGCGGCGACCTCTTCGCCGGAAACGGCGGCGGGCTGGCAGATCAGGCGGCGGCTGGCGCGGCGCATCAGATCGACGTGGATGTGATCGTAGTGGTAGACGTTCGAGCCCGGCGCGAGCACCGTGGTGAAATGCGCGCAGGCACCGGATTGCACGTCGCGCAAGAAGCCCTGCTCTTCCGGCATGCCGCGCCAGCCGTCCTTCACGGTGATGCGGCGACCGTCGGCGAGCACGAAGGCAGCGACGTCGAGCGCATTGCCGAATGCGTGCTCGGAAATGTGGGCGCTCGGGTTGCCGTTCATGCCGCGGCAGGAATAGGCGGAGATCTGTTTGATTTCGACCACGCGGGCGCCGAACCAGCGCATCGCTGCGGGCTGCACGCTGTCGGCGAACCAGCGGTCGAGCTCGGACACGATCGGACAGGCCAGCGTCGCGGTCGGCTTCACTGCGACTGGACCGACAGCGGTGACGGGGTTGCCCTGCGCGGGACCGAAGCGTGGTGGCGGTTGCTGCGCAGGGGCTTGCGAGTACGGCGTAGGCTGCCGCGCGGGATAGCTCGGCGCATTCATGTAGCGCGCGGCACCCGCGGCGTCGGTGCCTTCGGGCGGCAAATCAATCTCGTCTTCCTGCGGGGCCACGCCGGGCGCGCTGAGCGACACCGGGCCGGAAGACCCGCCATAACCGGAGGGCTGGCGCACCGCGCTCTCGGGATAATTCGACCGCTGCGGATAGCCGGCCGGCGGATAGTTCGACTGCGGCTGGGCCACCGGCCAGCGCGGTTGGTTGCCGATGCTGCCGGGCGGGCGCAACTCCTCGTCGGCAAAACCATAGCTCGATGAGCCTTCGCCGATGGCCGCGACCTTCAGCGGAAACTCGGCGCCGCACATGCCCGGGCCGGAGATCGGATCGATGCGAACAATGTCCGCGCTCTCCTTGACCGCGCCGGATTTCAGGCATGCCGCCTCGGCCTCGGCCCGCCACGGTTCACGTTCGGCCTGGAAGAAGCCGCGTCCGCAACCCGCGAGCGAAACAAGGACGATGGAGCCGACGAGATACAAACGAACTCCGCGCGTCATGCGCGCACGTTCGGTGAATTTACTTAAAGACTCTTCAACGTGTTGATTTCAGGCTTCCTTAACCATGCGGGGGCGCCTGGTTCTCGCCGCGGGGAGACGAATGACAGCGAGGCTGACTTTTTCGGGAGGTAACATTCTGTTAACCATGATCGTGGCGCGCAAAGCAGCGCGCCCGAGAGAGCGATTCCACGGAGCAGCGTCATGACGTTCGTCGGAAGACTGAGCGTTATCACCGCGTACCTCGCCATGGCCTTCGTCGGCGCCATCGTGCTCGGCATGGTCTAGCAGCGCCGTCGCTCGCATCGATCAGGGCTCACCGGTCGCCGGGCGGTTTGCCGCATTCAAAATTGACGCAATCCAATGGCGGCTGAACGTGCGCTTGCCTCACTCTGGCGGCCCCGGATTCGTTGTGACCTTCATCACAGAACATGGCACCAGCCCGGCCTAGGGTCGAACCACATTCAGTCGTTCACCGACTTCAGGTCATCGGGACCATGAATTCTGGGAGGTTGTCATGAACAAGCTCTACATCGCCGCCACCGCGCTCTTCCTCGCTTCGACCGCCACAGCCCATGCCGGCAATTCGATCTCGTTTCAGATCGAAGGCCAGCGCGTCCGCATCGAGACGCCGCGCAACTGCGCCTCGCTCGACTGCATCACCATCATGGCGCCCGGCCTCTCGGACAAGCCGATCAAGCTGAACAACATCAACCTCAACGGTCTCGGCTCCAAGGACGACGACACCACGCCGAGCGCGACGACGCAGCCCGCGCCGGCGCCGGTGCAGCAGGCGCCGGTGCAGCCGCCGCCAGTGCAGGCGACTGTTCCGGCAGCCCCGGCGGTTGCTCCGGCTACCCCGGCTACGACTGTTGCTGCCGCGCCGTCCGTCGACACGACCATGCAGCCGCCGCCCGTTGCCGCGCCCGCGCCGGTTGCGACTGCACCAGCTGATGCGCCCGCTCCGGCTCCGATCGCCGCTGCGCCTGCGCCGGCCGCGAACACGCCGCTCGGCGTGTGGGCGACCGAAGAGAACAAGGGCAACGTCCGCGTCGAGCAGTGCGGCACCAATCTCTGCGGCTATGCCGAGAAAACCAATGAGCGGATCCTGATCAACATGAAGCCTGACGGCGCCAAGTGGAGCGGCCGCATCCACGATCCCAACTCTGGCCGCAACTACGACTCCACGATCGCGATGAGGGGTCCGAATGCCATGCGCGTGCAGGGCTGCGCCTTCGGCGGCATGTTCTGCGGCGGCCAGACCTGGAAGCGGGTGAGCTGAGAGTAACGCGGTCGCAACGGCATACTCATGGTCATGCCCGGGCTTGTCCCGGGCATGACCATTTGAAATATCCCAGACCCATTCCCTGACACCACAGGGCCATCGCATATGAGGCAGATTTCTCTGTGGCCATCCTTCGAGACGCCCGCCTTTGGCGGGCCCTCAGGATGAGGACCGAGTTTGCGGCAGCAGTTCAACGGGCTCCGATTCCGATTAGCCTCATCCTGAGGAGACCGCGAAGCGGTCGTCTCGAAGGACGAGGCGCGCGCTCACAGCGCCCAAATCCCATATGCGATAGCCCTGCCCTGACGCCGGACGTGGCGTTTGAACGTTGGCCCCTCCTATGCAACAGATGTTCATCCGCCATTCAGCCAGCTCCGGTTGATATCGGTCGATCTCGCCCTCGCGCTCTCACCGGGACTTCATTGTGACTTTGATGGTGGCTTGGCGCCGCTTCGTGTTTGCGCTTCCGCTGCTGGTGTTGCCGCTGGCCGGCGCGGGCAATGCGTGTGCGTCCGACACGATCGAGCTTGCGCAGGCGCAGCCGCAAGCACAGCCGACGCCCGCTCCGTCCCCGACACCATCGGCCTCTCCGGCGCCGGCGGCGGATGCGCAGCCTGCCGCTGTCGAGCCGATCGGCAACGTCGCGACCGTGACGGGAATCGCGACCGTGATCCGCGACAAGAATTCATATCCCCTGAAAGTGCGCGACGACATCTATCTCAACGACGTCGTGCAGACCTCGTCGAGCTCCGCGCTCGGCATCACCTTCAACGATGCGACCACGTTCAACCTTTCCGCCAGCGCCAAGATCACCATCGACAACTACGTCTACGAGGACGGCGGCAAGCAGAATTCGGCGATCTTCGACATCGGCAAGGGCACGGTCGCCTTCGTTGCGGCGGCGGTGGCGAAAACCGGCGACATGAAGATCGCGACGCCGACCGCAACGCTCGGTATCCGCGGCACCACCGGCGTGGTCGACGTCCCCGAGAATGCGGCCGCGAGCACCGCCAACAACGTCAATATCAAGCTCTATCCCGATGCCGACGGGCGGGTCGGGCATATCGACGTCAACGACCGCAGCAGCGGCGCGCGGCTCGGCGCGCTGACGCAAGCCGCGAGCGGCTTTGCGATCCGGCCCGGTGCAGTCGGCGCCGGCGGCATGCGCTTTGCGGCGATCCCGATCACGATTCCGCCGCAGCAGATCGCGCGCGACCGCGGCTTCGTCAGCCAGGTGCATGCGGCGCAGGCCACCGGCCGGCAGATCGTCACCGAACAGCGCGAGTTCCGCCGCGCCAATCCCGCCGCGAGCAGCCGCATTCCGCGACCGGCCCAGCCGCCGCGGCAGCAGCAATTGCGGCCGACCACCACGCCCGGCCAACAACCGCAGCGGCCGAACGGCCAGCCGGGACAGAACAATCGTCCAGGCCAGCAGCAGCCCGGAGCGCCGAATCGCCAAGGCGTGCAGCCGCCGCAACGTCAGGGCGGCCCCGCGCAGCCGGCCGCGCCGCGCGCGGGCCAGGGTCAGCAGGGCACCAGTCAACCGGCAGGCGCGCCGCGCACCGGAGCAGGCACGCAACCCGGCGGCGCACAGCAGACCCAGCCCCTGCGCGGCGGACAGACTCCGGCGCAGCCTGGCGGAGTCGTGCCATCGCAGCCGGGTACAGCGCCGCAGGCGCAACCGCCGCGCACCGGATTGCAGCCGGGCCAGCCGGCCCCGGCTCAACAGCCAGGCATGCAGCGACCGGGTGGATTCCAGCAGCGCATCCCCGGCGCGCAACGCCCCGCAGCGCCGCGCAAGCAGGCGCCAAGAGAGAAAAACGAGCGGCGGTGACCTCTTCCTTCTCCCCTTGTGGGAGAAGGTGGCGCGAAGCGCCGGATGAGGGGTTGCTTCAGCGAACTCCAATGCGAGGGGCTTGCACGCGGAGAGAGACCCCTCACCCGTCTCGCCGCTCTGCGGCGAGCCACCCTCTCCCACAAGGGGCGAGGGTGCACCGTCAACGCGGCGCGATAGTCCTCTCGTTACGGCTCACGCCTCGCCGCGCAGCCACGCTTTCATCTTCTGCAACAAGCCCTGGCGCAGTTCGCCGACCGAGGCAGCCTTGGCCGGCCTCAACCTCTGCATCGCTGCATCGACATTCCCGGTCGCGGGCGGCGGCATGATTTCAGCATCGGGCACAACGCCTGCGGCCGCGAGCGCGATCGGGCCGATCTGGGTCAGGAAGATGCGCTCATATTCGCGCGAGAGCCGCGCGATCGCCTGCTCCAGCGGCAGCCAGTCGACCGCCTTGATGTCGTTCATCAGCATTCGGACCTGGCCGCCCTCGGCTTCCATGCGCCAGAAATGCACGGCCTTGGAGCGCCCGCCGGACTGGTAGACGAGCGTCCCCAGAAACTCATGGATTGCGACCTCGTGTCCGGTCTCCTCCAGCACTTCGCGGTGCGCGGCTTGCTTCGGCGTTTCGCCGTCGTCGAGCTTGCCCTTGGGCAAGACCCACTCATTGCGTTTGCGCTGGCGCACGATCGCGATCAGCGGCGTCTCGCCACGCCGCAGCACAATACCACCCGCCGCGATGACCGGCGCCCGCGCCATAACCACATCCGTATCGTCGAAGAGCCCCGCCGACGATATAGGCGGCCGACGCGGCAGATTGAAGGCTAGTGTTTCCTCAGCAACGCTTCTCCAGCGCGGATGCGCGTGCCCTCAGTGATGCCGTCGCAGAAGGTAAAATCGCCGGGCGCCAGGATGATGATGGTCGAGCCGTGCTCGAACCAGCCGAGCTCCTCGCCCTTGCTCACCTTGACGTCGCAGGGGAAGTTGACCCGGCCGCGTGTCTGCGCGTTCAGCACCGTATCGAGGAAATGCAGGCGGATGCTCGCGACCAGGATCGCCGCGACCGGCACCAGCGTCACCGCCTCGCCGGTCGACAGATGTGTGCGGATCACCGCACGCTCGTTCTTGCAGAACAGCCGCTCGACCCGTTTCAACGCGATCGGATTGACGTTCCAGACGTCGCCATGGATCAACGTGACGCGATCGATATGCGCATCATACGGGGCGTGGAAGCGGTGATACATGCTCGAGGTCAGCCGCAGCGTCACGAAGCTTCCGTTGCGGTGCTGCTCGACCAGCGCGGGATCGCCGAGCAAGTCGAGCAGCGAATAGGGCGCGCCCTTCACCTGGAACAGCTCGGTGTCGGCGATCCGTCCGTGGGCTCCGACAATGCCGTCCGAGGGGCTCGCGACCACCGCGGGGTCCGGATCGAACGGCCGCAGGCCCGGCTTGAGCTCCCGGGTGAAGCAATCGTGCAGGCTCCTGAAATGATCTTTCTTGGCCTCCGACAGATCGAGATCGGAGAACAGCTTCCACAGCGCGATCGAGCCGTCCCGCAGCAGCGGATTCTCGATCTTCGAGAACCAGCCCATGAAGCGGGTCAGCGCGGCGCGGGGGATGCGATTGGTCAGCAGGAAGTTGAGGTCTTCCTGCTGGGTGAAAGAGGCGATGAGGGCTTTGACTGTCATGAATCTGTCAGCTCGCAGTATTAGCGCTTGTTGTCATGGAAACGACACTCCCGATTCTCTCGATGTCCGTGGCCGCCGCAGCGTCCGCTGCCGCCGCCTTTCCGAAGATCAAGGCGCGGATTGCGTTGTCCCGCGCCAAGCACCGGTCGCTCGCCGGGCACTCCAAGATGTCGCGCCGGGTGGCCCGGCTGCTGCCGTTCTACGAGTTTACCGGCGATCAGTATTTCGGTTGCGACGGCGCGCCGGCGAATGTGGTGATGCAGCGCAAGGATGCCTTCTTCCGTCTCGCATCCCTCTACGCCGAGCGCTACCCCAAGGGCCGCACGATGACGAAGGAAGCAGCCGAGAAGATCTCCGACCTGAATTTCACCGAAAGCTATCGCGTGCCGTTCCAGTTCTCGCGCCTGGTCCGCGAGCATCTGGGCACCTCGACCTTCATGGAGTCCTCGCGCGGCGTTACCGTCACTGATGTCGACGGCAACACCTTCTACGATCTTACCGGCTCCTACGGCGTCAACATCTTCGGCAACGACTTCTACAAGGAGTGCATCGAGGGATCCGAGAAGCGAGCGCACGCGCTCGGACCGGTGCTCGGACCCTACCATCCCGTCATCCTCGAAAACGTCACGCGGCTGTGCCAGATCTCGGGCCTCGACGAGGTCTCGTTCCACATGTCCGGCACCGAGGCCGTGATGCAGGCGGTGCGGCTTGCGCGCTACCACACCAAACGCACGCATCTGGTTCGTTTTGCCGGCGCCTATCACGGCTGGTGGGGCGACGTGCAGCCCGGCGTCGGCAATCCCGTCACCGCGCACGAGACCTACACGCTTGCCGAAATGTCCGAGAAGACGCTGCACGTGCTGCGCACCCGCCGTGACATCGCCTGCGTGCTGGTCAATCCGCTGCAGGCGCTGCATCCGAACGGCAACGCGCCCGGCGATTCCGCGCTGGTCGACTCGTCCCGCGGCGCCAATTTCGATCGCGCCGCCTATACCGAATGGCTGAAGCAGCTGCGCGAGGTCTGCGACCAGCGCGGCATCGTGCTGATCTTCGACGAAGTCTTCGTCGGCTTTCGTCTCGCCGCCGGCGGCGCCCAGGAATATTTCCACGTCAAGGCCGACATGGTGACCTACGGCAAGAGCCTCGCCGGCGGCCTGCCGGTCGGCGTGGTCTGCGGCAGACGCGAGCTGATGCGCCGCTTCCGCGACGATCGTCCCGCCGACGTCTGCTTTGCCCGCGGCACCTTCAATTCGCATCCCTACGTCATGACGGCGATGGACGAGTTCCTGAGCCGGCTCGCCAGCCCGAACTTCCGCGCGATCTATGACGGGCTGGAGGAGACCTGGAACGGCCGCGCGCAACAGCTCAACCGGATGCTGACCGACGCAGGCCTGCCGGTGCAGGTCGCCAACCTGTCGTCGATCTGGACGGTGAAATACACCACACCGTCCCGCTACAACTGGATGCTGCAATATTATTTGCGGGCCGAAGGCCTGTCGCTGAGCTGGGTCGGCAGCGGACGGCTGATCTTCAGCCTGAACTACAGCGATGCCGATTTCACCGAAGTCGCCGACCGCTTCGTCCGCGCCGCCGAAAAGATGAAGGCCGACGGCTTCTGGTGGCATGACGGCGTGCTCACCAACAAGGCCATCAAGCGGCAGATCCTGAAAGAGATGCTGGCCAAGCGCTTTGGACGCTGAGGTCGATTCTCCACTGCAAGCCACAGTCGTTCCGGGGCGGCTCAAAGAGCCGAACCCGGAATCTCGAGATTCCGGGTTCGATGCTGCGCATCGTCCCGGAATGACGGCGTCTGTGGCGGCGCTCAATTCCACTTCCCCGCACGTGATGAGAGGCGAGGAAGTCCCCAACACGTGGATGCCCGGGACGAGCCCGGGCATGACGCACGCAATAGATATTTGTGGTCTGGGCAACGGCGCGTTCAGGCGTGCTGCTCTTCGAGCGTGGGCTCGCCGATCAGGCCCAGCGTGTGCTCGGGGTTGAGGTGCAGGCCGGGATCCATCAGCTCGCCACGCATCAGCGCGAGCGGAGCAGCGCGATACAGCATCAGGTCGTGGAACGGGTCGGTCAGGATCTTGGTCATCCAGACCAGGCCGGTCTCGACGTCGCGGATGAAGAATAGGTGCACGGTGCGGAACAGAAGTCCGCCGATCCCGACTGCGAGCCAGATCTTCGCCACCTGCCGCATGAAGTCGGCCGCGCCGGCCCAGGGTGTGAGGAGGCCGAACAGCGAGGGATCGACGAACAGGACCAGCGGCGATGCCGCCCAGATCGACATCAGCACCACCTTGCGGTGGAGATTGTAGCCGACCTTGATGTCTTCCTTGTACTCGTGCGTCGCCTGGTTGATGTGATCGTAATCATGCGGCTCGAAGAAGAAGTGACCGGCCTGGCGCGACGTCATCGAGACCAGCCAGCCGACCAGCGCAGAGATCATCGGATCGACGAACATCCAGAGATAGGCGAACAGGAAGCTCAGCGCGCTGACGAAGTGCAGGCTCTGGTTGATCCGGCTGTGGTGATAGTAACGATGGTCGTCCCAGCGCTGGATCCGCAGCTGCTCGAGATAGTTCTTGATCATGCTCTCCCCCAAAATGCTTTCGGGTTCAGGATTTACAGGGATTCGATGTAGGCCGTGTGACATCATCATTTTGTCATGTGACGATGTGCAGCGGCGCGGTGAGGCACGTGAGCTTCGGCTCACGTCACCTTGCCTAAGCCGCCTTGGCGACGTCGACCTTGCGGAAGCGCACCAGCGAGAAATGGCCGAGCGGCGGAATCAGGCGGCGCTCGGCGAGCTCGATGCCTTTCGCACCGGCCAGCCACTTCGCGTAGCGCGACCAGGCGAACTCCGCGGTGCGGAAGCCGAGCGGGCGCACCACCGGCTGGAGCTTCTGCTCGATAAAGCGGCGCATGCCGGCATCGGCGCTGACGCGGGTCAGGATGATGAGCTCGCCGCCCGGGCGCAGCACGCGCGCGAATTCGTCGAGCGCGACTTCTGGATTCGGCACGGCGGTGACGACATATTGCGCCATCACGACGTCGAAGGAGTTGTCGGGGAATTCGAGCTTTTCGGCGTCCATCACCGCGAGGCCCTCGACGTTCTTCAAGCCGCCCTCGGCGACGCGCTGGCGCGCCTTGTCGAGCATCGCTTCCGAAATATCGGTGCCGAAAATGCGCAGATGCGGCGCGTAGAGCGGCAGCGAGATGCCGGTGCCGACGCCGACCTCGAGTACGCGGCCGCCGATCTTGTTGGTGGCCGCGATCGCTGCCTGCCGGCCCTTGGCGAACACGCCGCCGAACACGAGATCGTAGACCGGCGCCCAACGGTCGTAAGCCTGCTCGACCGTGCCACGGGTGAGGTCAAGCTGCTGGGTGCCGTCAAGGTTCATGATCTTGGCCATCTCTGAGGTTCTCGCTGTGGTTCAAAACAAAGGAATCAGCCGCGCACCGGACGCCGCGCCATGACCGGCGAGGCGCGCAAGGCACGGCTGGGCTGAAGTGAGGTGAGATTGCCGACGAACTGGCGCGCGCTGTTCTCCCAGGAGCGCTCCAGCGCGAAATTGCGGCAGGTCTCGCGCGACATGGTCAGCGCACGCAGGCAGGCGGCACGCAAATCGTGATCGATCGCGCCGATCGGATGATCGGCGATGACATCCTTCGGCCCGGTCACGGGAAACGCCGCGACCGGCGTGCCGCAGGCGAGCGCCTCGAGCTGCACCACGCCGAACGTGTCGGTCAGGCTCGGAAACACGAACACGTCGGCGGCGGCGAGATGGGCAGTGAGATCGGCGCCCTTCTTCTCGCCGAGAAACACAACGCCCGGATATTTCTTTTCGAGCGCCGCCTTCTGCGGACCGTCGCCGACAACGACCTTGGTGCCGGGCAGATCGAGCGAGAGGAACGCTTCCAGATTCTTCTCCACTGCAACGCGCCCCATGGTCATGAAGATCGGCCGCGGCAGATCGAGCCGCGCCGGAGCGTCTGGGTGGAACAGCTCGGTGTCGACGCCGCGCGTCCAGAAACCGAGGCGCTTGAAGCCGCGCTCGGAGAGCTCCTGCCGCAGCGAGGGCGTCGCCACCATGGTCATGGCGGCTGCATCGTGGAAGTGGCGCAGCACGGCATAACCGACCGCGGCGGGAATGCCGGTCCGCACCGCGACATATTCCGGAAAGCGCGTCGTATAGGAGGTGGTGAAGGCGAGCCTGTTGCGACGACAATAGGCCCGCGCGGCCCAGCCGATCGGTCCCTCGGTCGCGATGTGCAGCGCGTCCGGCGCCGCCTTCTCGATCCGCCGCGCGATCTCCTTGCCGCTCGGCAGCGCGATGCGCAGGCCCGGATAGGTCGGTAGCGGCCATGAGCGGAAGCCATCGGGCGTCAGGAAATCGACCTCGACGTCGAGGGCCTTGGCGGCCGCAGCCAGCGAGGTCAGCGTCCGGACCACGCCGTTGACCTGCGGATGCCAGGCGTCAGTCGCGATTAATACCCGCATGGGAAAATCCCGAGAGTTTGATGATTCTCGGCTTAGGACCATCAACCACGGATATTTCAGGCGTGTGACGTCACAGAAGTGTCGGCCTGCTGTTTTGTTCGTTAACGGGTTCGCCGGGCCACGAAACCGTCATGAAACAATCCTTGCCACCATGAAACCGTTTTCGGTTTTCCGCGCAAACGTCCCGAAACCTTTTGCCGTTAGTGATTTAGGCAACAGAGCACCGCAAGCGGTGCCGGGGTGACCAAGAAACACCGCGCAAACAGGGGCGATCAATGTTCAATCTGGACACGTTGAAGAATTATTCGCGCGCCGTTGCTGTCAGTGCAGTGGCCGTGACCGCAATCGCATTCGCCGGTCCGGCCAAAGCCGCGCCCGTGCAGCTCTTCCCGTTCTTCCAGCCGCTGCCGCAGATGACCGCGCCGGTTCAGCCTTATCAGGCAACGCCCTACCAGGCCGCGCCGTCCGAGGATCAGGACGCCGTAGAGACGCCGGCCCGCTTCCGCCGCCAGACCGTTGCGTACGCGACGCGCGAGGCGCCGGGGACCATCATCATCGATACGCCCAACACCTACCTCTATTACGTGCTCGGTAACGGCCAGGCCGTGCGCTACGGCATCGGCGTCGGCCGCGACGGTTTCACCTGGTCCGGTACGCAGTCTGTGACCAAGAAGGCCGAGTGGCCGGACTGGACCCCGCCGCCGGAGATGATCCAGCGCCAGCCCTATCTGCCGCGCCACATGGCCGGCGGTCCGGGCAACCCGCTCGGCGCGCGCGCCATGTATCTCGGCGGCACCGTCTACCGCATCCACGGCACCAACGCCCCCGACACCATCGGCAAGCACGTCTCCTCCGGCTGCATCCGCCTCACCAATGACGACGTCTCCGACCTCTACTCCCGCGTCAACGTCGGCACCAAGGTCGTGGTGCTGCCGATGACCGAGCGGAGAGCGGAGCTTGGCAGCGCGATGCGGTAAAGCGACAGGACATTGTGACGATAGCGGCCCCGATGAATTCGGGGCCATTTTCGTTTGGTGTCGGCGCTCGTGGTACATCCTTCGAGACGCCCGCCTGCGGCGGGCCCTCAGGATGAGGATTTGAATTTGCGGCTCGGCCGGATCAAGCACCAGTCGTCGCTTGCGCCAGGTCACGGATGCCAGTTAGCCTCATCCTGAGGAGCGCGCTCTTGCGCGCGTCTCGAAGGACGAGGCGGGCACGATGACGGAAGGCGCGCACCTCTACATTCTCAAATGTGCTGATGGCAGTTACTACATCGGCACGACTCGCACCGAGCTCGAGATCAGAATCGCGCAGCACAACGCCGGCACGTTCGGCGGCTACACAAAGTCACGCAGGCCCGTGACGCTGGACTTCTCGCAATGGTTCGACCGCATCACCGATGCGATCGAATGCGAGCGGAAGCTCAAGAAATGGAGCCGCGCCAAGAAGGAAGCCTTCATGCGCGGTGACTTCGCGGACCTCCATGAGCTGGCGAAACGCGGATCACATCATCCTTCGCGACGCCCGCCTTCGGCGGGCCCTCAGGATGAGGACTGAGGTTCGGGCGAGCAAAAGCCAGGTTGCCGCTAAACTGCCACGCGCTAATCCTCTGCCAGCCCTGCAGATGCCAGTTAGCCTCATCCTGGGGAGACCGCGGAGCGGTCGTCTCGAAGGGCGAGGCGTTCACTCCGGCGACAGCCCCTCACACCTCTCCGCGCGCTTTCGCTCCGACACCAACCTCAGCCACGCCGCTGCATGAAACGCAGCCATCAGCAGATACATCGGTACCATCCCGCCCAGCGACAGGCCGTGGCTGGCGGAGCAAAGCATAGCCGCCGAGCCGCCGCCGGGAACGGCGGTCAGCAGGGCCATAACCGCGAAGGTCGGCGTGGCCGCAAGACCGAGCCATCGAGCGAGGCGAGAAGCGGCCGCGCCGCTTCTGCCTTCACCGAGGAGTCCGGCGCTCCCGCCGACAGAACAGGCCTCGCTCACGCGCCCGCCTCGCGGAATGCCTTCTCTCCAGCGGTCGACACCTCGACCCACTTTTTATCGGGCGCAGCGCCTTCCTCGTAGCTATCGTGCCAGTTCCACCATTTATAGGTCGGTGTCTGCGGATAGCCTTGCGGCGAATCCTCCCAGACCTCCTGGCGGCCCAGCGGCGTGATGTCGAGATAGTTCCAGGTGCCGCCCATCTGCTCGTCGCCGCGGCTCTTGACGAAATAGGTGCGGAAGATGCGGTCGCCGTCGCGGAAAAACACGTTGGTTCCGTGCCACTCATCCACGCTGAAATCGGCGTCAAAGCTGTCCGTGATGGTGACCCACGGAATCTCCCAGCCCATCCGCTGCTTCAGCCGCGCGATATCGGCTTGCGGCGCGCGCGAGGCGAACACCAGCGTGGTGTCGCGGGCATTCAGATGCGAAACATGGGCGACCTGGTCGGCCACCATCGAGCAGCCGCGGCAGGCATGATCGGGCCAGCCGAACACGCCCGGCTCGAAGAAGGCGCGGTAGACGATCAGCTGCCGCCGGCCCTGGAACAGGTCGTGCAGACTGACCTTGCCGCCGGGCCCCTCGAACGCATAAGTTTTGTCCACTGCCATCCAGGGCATGCGCCGGCGCTCGGCGGCCAGGGCGTCGCGGGCCCGGGTATGCGCCTTCTCCTTCACGAGCAGTTGCTGACGGGCTGCCTCCCAGTCTTGCGGCGACACCACAGGCGGTGTTTGCATGGCGGGCTGTCCGGCGTTCTGTCCGTTCTTGGCTGATTGATTGGCTGTTGTCATGGCTTTCCAAACCTCTTGCTCGGGCGATGGTCCTGCGCCTTACCGGCGCAAATCCGCTCGCCTCCTGTCCTACGTCGTCGCTCGTGAGCCAGTTCTCGCACCGGACGATGGCGCGGTGGGAGTAACAAGTGTGGCGGGATTTTCATGGAATCGCTGATCACTGCCGCCGCGCGCGCGCTCGAAGCCGGCGATCCGCTCGGCGCGTTGAACCGCGTGGCGCTGCGCATCGATGCGCCCTCGCTCGCGTTGCGCGGCATCGCGATGGCGCAGCTCGGCGACCTCCCGAAAGCCAAGGCACTGCTGCGAAGCGCCGCACGTGCGTTCGGTCCAAGGGAGGCGGTCGCGCGCGCACGCTGCGTAGTGGCCGAGGCCGAGATCGCGCTCGTGTCACGGGACCTGAGCTGGCCGGTGAAGACGCTCACCGCGGCGCGCGCGACGCTGGACAAGCACGGCGATCTCGCCAATGCAGCCCATGCGGGTCACATCGAGGCGCGCCGTCTTCTCCTTGTGGGACGTCTCGACGAAGCCGAGAGCACGCTGGCCGAACTCAGCCCCGCTTCCCTCCCGCCTGCATCGCAAGTAGTCCGCGAGCTCGTGATCGCCGGCATCGCCATCAGGCGGGTCAGAACGAAAGATGCGCGCGCGGCGCTCGACCGCGCGGCCAGCGCCGCCCGGCAAGCGAACATCCCGGCGCTCGTGGCCGAGGTCGAGAGCGCGAACCTCGTCCTCGACACGCCGGCGGCGCGCCTGATCACACGCGGCAGCGAACACCCGTTGTTGCTGGGAGAGGTCGAAAGGCTGGCGACGTCGACGGCGCTGGTCGTGGACACCTTTCATCATGCCGTGCGCAGGCAAGGCCGCATCGTATCGCTCGGAACACGGCCGGTGCTGTTCGCGCTCGCCCGTCTCCTGGCGCAGGCATGGCCTGCGGATGTCTCGCGCGAAACTCTGATCGCCGGCGCGTTCCGGGCAAAGCACGCCGATGAATCGCATCGCGCGCGGTTGCGGGTCGAGATCGGCCGGCTCCGCACCGAGCTCAAGACCTTGGCGGATATCAGCGCAACGAAGCAGGGTTTTGTGCTGGCGCCGCGCAAGACGCACGACGTCATCGTGCTGGCCCGGCCGGTCGAGGAGAAGCACGCGGCCTTGCTCGCCTTTCTCTCGGATGGCGAGCCCTGGTCGAGCTCGGCGCTGGCGCTGGCGCTTGGCATGAGCCCACGCACCGTGCAACGCGCGCTGGAGCAGCTCGCAGGATCAGGCAAGGTGCAGTCGTTCGGACGCGGGCGGGCGCGCCGCTGGATGACCCCGCCGGTCCCGGGTTTCCCGACAGGCTTGTTACTCCCTGGACCGCTCCTGAAGACATAGGATCGATCAATTCACAGGGATCACGCGATGAAACGCTCAGCCGCCGAAATCATCCGCGAGTACGGACCGTTCACCGGCGTCGAGCATGTGCATGGCGTCACCTATGACGGCACGCATGTCTGGTTCGCATCGGGTGACAGATTGAATGCGGTCGATCCGGCCGACGGCAAGATCGCGCGCTCGATCGATGTCGCCGCACATGCGGGAACGGCGTTCGACGGCCGGCACCTGTTCCAAATCGCCGAGGATCGCATCCAGAAGATCGACGCTGCGACCGGAAAACTGCTCACCACCATCCCTGCGCCCGGTGGCGGCGGGGATCCGGATTGGCCTGGGCCGAAGGCTCGCTGTGGGTCGGGCAATACCGCGAGCGCAAGATCCATCAGATCGATCCGGACACGGGGACGGTTCTTCGCACCATTGAAACCAAGCGCTTCGTCACCGGGGTCACTTGGGTCGACGGTGAGCTCTGGCATGGCACCTGGGAAGGCGACGACAGCGACGTGCGGCGGATCGATCCCGAAACGGGAAAAGTGCTGGAGCAGCTCGATCTGCCTGCCGGGACGATGGTTTCAGGGTTGGAGTCCGATGGCGGCGATCGCTTGTTCTGCGGCGGCGGCGACCGCGGCACTGTGAGAGCGGTGCGCCGTCCCAGGCGCAGCTAGGGCGCGATGACGGGCTGAATACAGAGAAACAGCACGGCCGCAGCCGTTAACCCGTTCGCCCCAATTCCACCCCATCGGTGCGCTCTAGCGCCTTCCTCGCCCGCCCTGTAAAATCCCCACCGGGCGGCTTGGGGGATTGATGCGTCTGACGTTGAATTTCAAAACTGTCCTGATCGCGGTCGTGGTGGTCGCGACGTCGTTTTTCATCAGCCTGAAGGCGATGGATTGGCTGTCGCCGCGCGCGACCAATTCGGCACCGGCGATTGCGCAATTGCCGCCGCTGCCGCCCGTCTCCAAGAGCTCGATCGTGGTGGCGCCGGTCGCGATCGCGCTGTCGGCGATCCGGGATCAGGCCGAGAGGGCCTCGCCGCGCAATTTCGCGGGCAAGGCCGAGAACCCGATCTCGCAGATCCTGCAAAACGCCGATATCGGCTGGAGCGCCGTCCGCGGGCCGATGTCGGCCACCGGCGACAAGGACGTGCTCACGCTGTCGACCGCGCTGACCGGGAAGCTGAACGTGACCGGCTCGCTGTCGTCGAAAGCCACTGGCGCGCTCGGCGAGGCGCTGGGCAGCGTGGTCGGCGGCAATGCCGCCAAACAAATTGGCGCGGTCAATATCAAGAACCTGAATGCCAGCGCCGAGATCAAGGGCAACGTGGTCGTCACCTCGCGCCCGAAGCTTGCCGCCAACTGGCATCTCGAGCCCAATCTCGGCGCCCAAGTCAATCTCGGCAACACCGATCTGTCGGTTGCGGGCGCCAAGGTCAACGTGCCGGCACAGGTGAAGCCGCTGATCGACAAGACGGTCGGCGAGCAGCTCAACGTGGTCTCCGAGCGCATTCGCAACGACCCGAGTCTGGGCGACAACGCGAAGACGCAATGGGCCAAGGCCTGCCGCTCGATCCCGTTGCAAGGCACCGGCTCCTCGACCGCGCTGCCGCCGCTCTGGCTGGAGATGAAGCCAGTGCGGGCGATCGCGGCGCAGCCGCGCGTCGACGCACAGGCCGTGACGCTGCTGCTCGGTCTGGAGGCTGAGACGCGCGTCACGACGACGCCGACCAAGCCGGACTGCCCGTTCCCGGACAAGATCTCGATCGTGCCGCCGACCGGCAGCGGCGTGAACATCGGCGTCCCCATCGACGTGCCCTTCACCGAGATCAACAAGCTGATCGCAGCGCAAATGGTCGGCCACACCTATCCCGAGGACGGCTCCGGCCCGGTCGACGTCACCGTGAAAAGCGTCAACGTGGTCCCATCGGGCGAGCGGCTGCTGATCTCGCTCCTGGTGCGCGCCAAGGAGAAGAAGAGCTGGCTCGGCCTCGGCGCCGAGGCGACCGTGCACATCTGGGGGCGGCCGATGCTGGACCAGGCGCAGCAGACGCTGCGGCTTGCCGACGTCCAGCTCGCGGTGGAGTCCGAAGCGGCCTTCGGCTTGCTGGGGGCTGCTGCGCGCGCAGTGGTGCCTCAGATGCAGCAGGCGCTGGCGCAGAAGGCGTCACTCGACCTGAAGCCGATCGCTGCCAATGCCCGCGAGAAGATCGCGGCCGCGATCGCCGACTACCAGAAGAGCGAGGACGGCCTCAAGGTCGAGGCCAGGATCGACAGCCTGACGCTCGCCGACATCGCCTTCGATTCCAAGACGCTGCGCATCGTCGCCCAAGCCGGCGGTTCGCTGAATGTGTACGTGACGAAGCTGTCGGGAATGTAGCGCGGTTTCACTCGCGGGGCGCGCGCTTGCGCCGCTGGCATTCTCATTGGAGGATGCTAAGCTGTCCCAGCCTCGGACGAGGTGACTGACAGCAATGTGGCTGACGACGCGAGGACGACATGGAAGCCGGCATGGTTACGCCTGCGCCGGCGCTGGTGCGCTTTTCCGGCATTCAGAAGACCTACGATGGCGAGCACCTCGTGGTGAAGAACCTCGATCTCGACATCAGGAAGGGCGAGTTCATCACCCTGCTCGGCCCGTCGGGCTCGGGCAAGACGACGACGCTGATGATGCTGGCTGGTTTCGAGGTTCCGACCCATGGCGAGATCTACCTCGCTGACCGGTCGATCAAGAACATGCCGCCGCACAAGCGTGACATCGGCATGGTGTTCCAGAACTACGCGTTGTTTCCGCATCTGACGATCGCGGAGAATATCGCCTTCCCGCTCTCCGTTCGCAACGTCAACAAGGCGGAAGCGCAGGAGCGCGTCAACGCGGCGTTGCGCATGATCAAGATGGAAACCATGGCACAGCGGCGGCCCGGGCAGCTGTCCGGCGGCCAGCAGCAACGTGTGGCTCTGGCCCGCGCGCTGGTTTTCAACCCGCAGCTCGTGCTGATGGACGAGCCCCTGGGCGCGCTGGACAAGCGCCTGCGGGAGCAGATGCAACTGGAGATCAAGCAACTGCACGAGACCATGGGCATCACCGTCGTCTACGTCACCCACGATCAGAGCGAAGCCCTCACCATGTCGGACCGCATCGCCGTGTTCAACGACGGCATCGTGCAGCAGATCGACCGGCCCGACGCGCTGTATGAGCATCCGGTCAACAGCTTCGTCGCTCATTTCATCGGCGAGAATAATGTGCTGGCCGGCACCGTCGAGACGGTCGACAAGGATTATTGCCGCGTCGCGCTCGCTGCTGGCGGCATCGTGACCGCGCGGGCGGTCAACGTATCAGGCGCGGGCGCATCGACTTCCCTGTCGGTGCGGCCGGAGCGGATCTCGATTGTCCTGGACGGCACCTCCAGCGAGGGACCGAACCGTCTGCCCGCCAGGGTGCAGAACACCATCTATCTCGGTGACCACGCGCTGGCGGTGCTCGACGTCGCCGGCAACGGGGAGTTCATGGTCAAGCTTCAGCCCGACGCACATGACGGCCTGAGACCTGGAAGCGTAACACCTGGACGCCTGACACCTGGCGAAAACGTGTTCATCACCTTCCGCCCCGAGGACTGCCTGGCCCTCGATCCCGTCTGATCTCAACGCAAGCGAACCTGCATCGACCAACCTCAACGCAATGCATATGAAGAAGGAACAAGGACCATGCTGAAGCACAAGATTGGCAAGATTGCCCTGGGTTTCGCCGCAGCGCTCACTGCCAGCGCCGCGCTGGCGACAGCCGCGCAGGCGCGTGATCTCACAGTCGTGTCGTGGGGTGGCGCCTATCAGGATGCGCAGAAGAAGGTCTATTTCGAGCCGTTCAAGAAGGCGACCGGCACGCCCATGAACGATGAGTCCTGGGACGGCGGCGTCGGCGTGCTGCGCGCCAAGGTGCAGGGTGGCGCCGCCACCTGGGACCTCGTCCAGGTCGAAAGCGACGAGCTGGCGGTCGGCTGCGAGGAGGGCCTGTTCGAAAAGCTGGATTATTCCAAGATCGGCGGCGAGGCCGCCTATATCCCGCCGTCGGTCAACCCCTGCGGCGTCGGCGCCATCCTCTATGATTTCGTGCTCGGCTACGACAAGGATAAGCTGAAGGACGCGCCCAAGGGCTGGGCGGACTTCTTCGACACCAAGAAGATTCCGGGCAAGCGCGCCCTGCGTCAGGGCCCGAAGACCACGCTCGAGATCGCCCTCATGGCCGACGGCGTCCCGCCGAAGGACGTCTACAAGGTGCTCGCGACCGACGAAGGCGTCGACCGCGCGTTCAAGAAGCTCGACACCATCAAGGGCGACCTCGTCTGGTGGAAGGCCGGCGCCCAGCCGCCGCAATTGCTCGCCTCCGGCGAGGTGGCGATGACCTCGGTCTACAACGGCCGCATCGACACCGCGAACAAGAACGAGAAGAAGAACTTCGGCATGGTGTGGGACGGCGCGCTGTTCACGCTCGACAGCTGGGTCATCCTGAAGGGCAGCCCGAACAAGGACGCGGCCTACAAATTCCTGGACTTCGCAGGGAAGGCGGAGAACCAGGCCAAGCTGTCGGAGAACATCGCCTACGGCACCTCGAACAAGGACGCCGCCGCCCTGATCCAGCCGGCCGTCCTGAAGGATCTGCCGACCGCGCCTGACAACATCAAGAACGCGGTCGAGATCAACGTGGCCTTCTGGCTCGAGAACATCGACCGCCTGACCGAGCGCTTCAACAAATGGGCCGCGAAATAGCGCGGCCGAACCGGCGTGCGGCGCACATCGACAGCAGTTTCGTCGCGGCCATCCTTCGAGACGCCCGCCTTAGGCGGGCTCCTCAGGATGAGGACGGAGTGTGCGGCGGCGAGTTCGGAGAGCCTCATCCTGAGGAGACCGCGAAGCGGTCGTCTCGAAGGACGAGGCGCTTGCTCAGGTCGCTCCGAAAGGCCACACGCCATTGCCACAGCCAAAATCGCGAGAGATGTCCGGTCACGATGGGGGTCCCGATGACGGCAGCCGCCTTAACCGGCGCCGATGCCCAGGCCGAGATGCCGCTCAAGCTCCGCCTGAAGCGGGCGGAGCGAGCGCGCCAGGTCAAGGCATTGGCGCTGGTGCTGCCGCTTCTGCTGTTTCTGCTCTTCACCTTCGCAGGCCCGATCGCCGGCATGCTGTGGCGCGCGGTCGATGACAGGGAGGTGCGTCAGGCTCTGCCGCAAACAATAGCGGCTCTCGCCAGCTGGAATGGCAAGGACCTGCCGGACGAAAAGGCCTACGCGGCGCTGGCAGGCGACATCCTGACGGCGCGCGCCTCCGGCACCATTGCCATCGCGGCCAAGCGGCTCAACTACGCGCAGAACGGCTTCCGCACCATCCTGACCAGCACGGCGCGCAATCTGAAGGCGGTGCCGGAGCTCGGCAGGGCCAAGGAAACGCTGGGCAAGATCAACCCGGCCTGGCACGAGCGCAGCACTTGGACGACGATCAAAGACGCCGGCGGTCCCGTCACCGGCTTCTACCTTCTGGCGGCACTCGACCTGACGCGAAACGCGGACGGCGCGATCATCGCAGCCCCGCCGGATCAGGCCATCTACCGCGACGTTTTCGCCCGCACCTTCCTCATCAGCCTCAGCGTCACGGTACTCTGCCTGATCCTCGGCTTCCCGGTCGCCTATCTCCTGGCGACGCTGCCGCCGGGCCGGTCGAACCTGCTGATGATCTTCGTGCTGCTGCCGTTCTGGACCTCGCTTCTGGTCCGCACCTGCGCCTGGATCGTGCTGTTGCAGAGCAACGGCGTGGTGAATGACAGCCTGCACTGGCTTGGCATCATCGACGAGCCGCTGCGCCTGATCTACAATCGCTTCGGTGTCTGCGTGGCCATGACCCACGTTCTCCTGCCATTCATGATCCTGCCGCTATACAGCAGCATGAAGGCGATCTCCCCTGCTTACATGCGTGCCGCCGCCTCGCTGGGCGCGCCGCCGCTCACCGCCTTCCTGCGGATCTACCTGCCGCAAACCTTGCCCGGTATCGGCGCGGGAGGCCTGCTCGTCTTCATCCTGGCGCTTGGCTATTACATCACACCGGCACTCGTGGGCGGCGCCGCCGATCAGATGATCAGCTACTTCATCGCGCTCTACACGACCGAGACCGCCAACTGGGGCCTGGCTTCGGCGCTCGGTGCTGTGCTGCTGCTGGCCACTATTCTGCTCGCTCTCGTCTACGGCAAGCTGGTGCAGGGCCAGCAGGTCACGGGAGGAATGAAGAATTGAGCGATAATGTCTCCCTCCGCACGCCCAGCCAACGCATCGCGTGGACCGCGACCATCGTTGTCTCCACGCTGGTGTTCATCTTCCTGATCGCGCCGATCCTGGCGATCATGCCGCTGTCCTTCAGCTCGGGCTCCTACCTTACCTATCCGCTGCCAGGCCTCTCCCTGCGCTGGTACGACGACTTCATCAATTCGCCGCGTTGGATGAATTCGTTGAAGAACAGCATGATCATCGGCGTCGCCTCGACCTTGCTGTCCATGGTACTTGGCACCTTGGCCGCGCTGGGGCTGGCGCAGTGGAAGAGCCGCTTCAAGCCGCTGGTGCTGGCTTTCGTGCTCTCGCCGGTCGTCGTGCCCGGCGTCATCACCGCGGTCGGTCTCTATTTCTTCTTCGCGCCGATCGGGTTGACCGGCAGCTATCTCGGCTTGATCCTGGCCCACACCGCGCTGGCGACGCCCTTTGTGGTGATCACCGTCGGCGCAACGCTGCAAAGCTTCGACACCAATCTGGCACGCGCCGCCGCGTCGCTTGGCGCCTCGCCGCTCTACGCGTTCCGCCGCGTGATCCTGCCGCTGATCCTGCCTGGCCTCGCATCAGGCGCGCTGTTCGCCTTCGCGACCAGTTTCGATGAGGTGGTGATCGTGCTGTTCATGGCAGGGCCCGAGCAGCGCACCCTGCCGCGCGAAATGTTCAGCGGCATCCGCGAGAACATCAGCCCGACCATCACGGCAGCCGCGGTGATTCTGACGACGGTCTCGATCATCCTGCTCGCCACCCTGGAAGGCTTGCGCCGCCGCAACGAACGGCTCAAGGGCAGCAGCGCCTGAGCGGCGGCGGGATCCGCCTCCGCGAATTCCTCGTGGCGGGATTAGTCGCGGAACACCCTCACTTGCGCTCGCCTGACGTTGCGGCGAGCCACGATTGCGGCTAGAGGGCCCTTGCAACAACATCCCAAACAACAATCCCAAGGGAGAACAACAATGCACAAACTATGGACCGCAATTGTGGCCAGCTTCGCCATGGCCGCATCCTGCGGCGCAGCGCAGGCGCAGATATCCGACGATGTCGTCAAGATCGGCGTGCTCACGGACATGTCGAGCCTTTATGCCGATGCGACCGGCAAGGGATCGCTTGCCGCAGTGGAGATGGCGGTCGCCGATTACGGCGCCAAGGTCGCCGGCAAGCCGGTTCAGGTGGTCGCGGCCGACCACCAGAACAAGCCCGACGTCGGCGTCAACATCGCCCGCAACTGGTACGACAACGAGAAGGTCGATGCGATCTTCGACGTACCGACCTCGTCGGTGGCGCTGCCGATCTCGGCCCTGACGCGCGAGAAGAACAAGATCAACATCAATTCCGGCGGCGGCTCCTCCGATATCACCGGCGTGGCCTGCTCGCCCAACACCGTGCACTGGACCTACGACACCTATGCGCTGTCGAACGTCGCCGGCAAGGCGATGGTGAAGCGCGGCGAGGACACCTGGTTCTTCATCACGGCCGACTACGCCTTCGGCCAGGCGCTGCAGCGCGACGCCGCCAACGTCGTCAAGGAGAGCGGCGGCAAGGTGCTCGGCGAGGTCCGCCACCCGCTCAACTCCTCGGACTTCTCCTCCTTCCTGCTTCAGGCGCAGGCTTCGAAGGCTAAAGTCGTCGCGCTGGCGAACGCCGGCGGCGACACCACCAATGCCTTGAAGCAGGCCGCGGAGTTCGGCCTGACCCAAGGCGGCCAGAAGATGATCGCTCTGCTGATGGAGATCACCGACGTTCACTCGCTCGGGGTCAAGGCGACGCAAGGCCTGATCATCACCGACGCGTTTTACTGGGACACGAACGACGAGACGCGGGCCTTCTCGAAACGCTTCAACGACAAGGTCGGCCACATGCCGACCATGATCCAGGCCGGCCTCTACTCGGCGACCATGCATTATCTGAAGGCGATCGACGCCATCAAGACCGACGAGGCACCGAAGGTGATGGAGCAGATGCGCGCCACGCCGATCAACGACTTCTTCGCCAAGAACGGCAAGATCCGCATCGACGGCCGCATGGTCCACGACATGTCGCTGTATGAGGTGAAGAAGCCGGAAGAGTCCAAAGGCGAGTGGGATCTCTACAAGCTGATCGCCACCGTCCCCGGCGACGAAGCCTTCCGCCCGCTCGACAAGGGCGGCTGCCCGCTGGTGAAGTAAAGCCTGCTGACAGCGGAAAAAGAACACGACAGCGCGCCCGGTGAAAACCGGGCGCGCTTCGCTTATGCCGTCACGTGACCCGCATTACTCCGAGTACTTGAACTCCGGCATTTTCTTCAGCTCGTCCTTGCTCGCATTGAACACGGCGTGGTCCGGATACCATTTCGACGAGGACGTCGTCGTGGTCGCGGTCTTGTCGGTGCCGGTCGCAGCACCCGTGGTCGTGGTGGTGGAAGCGGGCCGGTTGGCAGCCGTGTTGGTGGCAGCATTGTTGTTGGCGCCGGTGCCGTTATAGGCCACCGCCTGGTTGACGAATTTCAGCTTGTCATAGGGAATAGCGACCAGGTGCTCGCCCATGCCGAGGAAGCCGCCGACGCCGATCACGGCGATCTTGATGCTACCGCTCTTGTCCATCAAGAGATCGTTGATCGAGCCGATGTTTTCGTTGGCGTCATTGTAGACCTTCAACCCGGCCATTTTCGACGCACGCCAGTCGCCCGAGGCGGAGGTGGTGGTCGTCGTCGCGTTGTTCGCGGCGGACTTGTCGGTGGTGGCGGACGGGTTTTGTGCAAACGCGACGGTCGCAAGCAGCGCTGTGCCGGCGAGACCGGCAGCGATCGATTTCATCAACATGTTGTCCTCTCCTTCAGAAACCTTGTGCGGAGAGAACGGCCCCGATCAGATGCAGTTCCGAAGCTGCGGCAATTTCGTCGCGCGATGATGGCGCTGCATTGCAACGAGAGTTCCAGTCGGCTGCGAAACGTTGTCTCGCAGGAACGTTCGCCCTGCACGGTTCCTCGCCGACGATGATGCACCCTGGGCGACGCATCATCGCGGCGAAGGACGTGCGGACCTGCTTCGCCCAGGTCAGCTCTTGTAGTCGATCAAGAGCGCTGAAAAATCCGAGCTGCTCGACGCGCTCGCTGCGCTGCCATTCGCGCCGTAAGACGAACTTGACGAGGACTGCGACTGCTGCAGTGCCTGGAGGAACTGCTCGATGATCTTGGCCGTGGTGGAATCGGTCGAGCTGCTGCCCGTCGAATCCGCGGACGACGAATCCGAAGACGAGCTGTCGTCCGACGGCGGCGGACCGGGCGGCGGGCCGCCCGCACCACCGGGGCCGCCGGCGCCGCCTGGACCTTTGGCGAACGCCGACTGAAACACGCCCTTCAGCTCGGTGGCCTGGTCGGAGGTCAGGGTCCCGTTCGACACCTCATTGGCGATGAGGTCGTCGATCTTCGACTTCACATCGTGCCTGGACGATTTGGTGCCGCTCGACTGATCGCTGGAGCGGCTCTGCTGGAGCGCCGTGTCGATGTCGGTCAGGGCCGTCGAGAGCGCGGACTGGTCCGAGGAGGAGACCGTGCCGGCGGAAACTTCGGATTGCAGCTCCTGCTGCAATTTTTGCAGTGGCGACTGGTAGCTGCTGGCGGAGGCCGCCGATATCGAGGTCATGATGGCTCCGTGGGTTATGCGGGGTTTCGTAGCGGACCACGCAACGCTATGGTTAACGGCCTTAACGAGACCTTGCCGTCCCACTTCGCACTATTTGCGGGGTGTTGCGGGCCGAGGTCCAGCAACAATCCGAAACAAAAATCTTCGCCTTTTGGCCCGAATCTTGGACAAACAAAGCTCATGGCCATTTCCTCCCCCAACATTCTGGTCGTCGAAGACGATCGCGAAACCCGAACCTTGATTGCGAAGTACCTGCGCAACAATTCCTGCAACGTTACCGCAGTGAGCGACGGCCGCGAGATGTCGCGCGCCATCGCCGATCACCGCGTCGATCTCATCATCCTTGACGTGATGCTGCCCGGCGAAGATGGGCTCAGCTTGTGCCGCAAGGTGCGCTCGGGGGCGCAAACGCCGATCATCATGCTGACCGCGCGCGGCGAGGACGTCGACCGCATCGTCGGCCTCGAGATGGGCGCGGACGATTATCTGCCGAAGCCATTCAACCCGCGCGAGCTGCTCGCCCGTATCAACGCGGTGCTGCGCCGCCAGGCCTCGGCGCAAGCCGCAAGCGCGATCGAAGGCGCCGCCACGCTGGCCTTCGAGGGCTGGCGCATCGACCTGCGGCTGCGCGAGCTGCGCAATCCGCAAGGCGCGCGGGTCGCGGTGACCAGCGCCGAATTCGATCTGCTCAGGACGTTCTGCGAACGGCCCGGCCGCGTGCTGTCGCGCGACAGCCTGCTCGACCTCACGCAGGGCCGCAACACCGGCTCGTTCGAACGCTCCATCGACGTGCTGGTCAGCCGCATCCGCCGCAAGATCGAGCCCAATCCGCAGGATCCGTCCATGATCAAGACAGTGCGCTCCGGCGGCTATTTGTTCACACCCAGAACGGAAGCGGTCGCGGCGGCCCTGAGCAGCTGACGAGGCTTGCGCGCATGAAGCCGCTCGGGTTCTTCCACCTCAAGGGTATCGGCGGGCAGATTGCCGCACTGGTGCTGGCGTCGACCGTCGCGCTGCATCTCGTCGTCACCACCGCCTTCCTGATCAGCCGGCCGGATCGCCCGGACACCGCGCCTGACGGCGCGCCGCAATTGGCCGATGCCGCGCTGCTGCTCGGCGCTGCAAGCGAGAGCGAGCGGCCGCGTCTGCTCGACGATCTCGCGCGCGCGTTCCCGAAGCTCAACATCGAGACGCACGCGCCCGGCACGGTGAGCGTCGCCGCGGAGAGCGAGGGCCAGCATCTGCACGGGATGCGTCGTCACCTCGGCCGCGGCTACAGGGTGGTGCAGCTTGCGTCCGCCGACGGCGGCCCGCACCGCATCGGCGTGGAATTACCCGACGGCACCGTGATCGCGGCCCAGGTCGGCAACGGCTCGCGCCCGTGGTTCTGGGGCGCGCCGTGGCTGACGGCGCTGATGTCCGCTTTCATCTGCGTCAGCGTGCTCGGCCTGTGGGCCGCGCGGGCGCTGGCGGCGCCGCTGTCGTCCTTCGCCACGGCCGCCGAGAATTTCAGCCTCGACGGCGCCGCCGACCCGCTGCCGGAACGCGGCCCGGAAGAGATCCGCTCGGTCGCGCGCGCGCTCAACCGCATGCATGAACGGATCGCGGGGCTGATGTCGGATCGCACCAGGATGCTGGCGGCGATCAGCCACGATCTGCGCACGCCCATCACGCGGCTGCGCCTGCGCGCCGAGTTCATCGAGGACGAAGGCAACCGCAAGCGCATGCTGATCGATCTCGACCAGATGCGCTCGATGCTGGAATCCGTGCTGTCGCTGTTGCGCAACGATCGCAAGATCGAAGCCGTGACGCTGGTCGACATCGCAAGCTCGCTGCAGCTCGTCGCCGACCAGTTCGGCGACATGGGCCATGTCGTGCACTATGACGGCCCGCTGTCGGCGACCGCCGCCGCGCGTCCCGACGATCTGCACCGCGGCATCACCAACCTCGTCGAGAACGCGGTGCGCTTCGGCGCCGAGGTGACGATCCGCCTCGCTATCGCGGGCACCAAACTGATCATCGACGTCGAGGACGACGGCCCCGGCATTTCCGACGCGCGCAAGCAGGCGATGCTGGAGCCGTTCGTGCGCGGCGACGATGCCCGTACCATGGACGAGTCCACCGGCTTCGGCCTCGGCCTGTCGATCGCGCGCGCGATCGCGATCGCGCATGGCGGCGAGCTGTCGCTCCACGACCGCGCGCCGCACGGTCTCATCGTGCGGATGCAATTGCCGGTATCGCAGCAGCCGCGGCTGGCGGCGTAATCTTAAGCCGCGAGCGGCGGGTGCACGATGGGAACCTCGTCAAAAATCGCCACCGCCTCGAAGCGATATCCGCAGGCGCGGCAATTCCAGAGATAGGAAATGCGCCCCTCGCCCGGCTCGATCCAGTCGGGCTGTGCGATCGGTGTGCCGCATTGGGCACAGGGGTTCTGCCTGGGAATGTCGCCGGTGCGTGCTGTGGCCATGCTGGTTTTTGTCATGGCACCTCTCCCGATTTTGCGGTGTTTTCTTACTCGCTTTCGCGCTCGCGCGCGAATGGACAGGCGTGCTGTCGCGAGCGGGGTTCGTTCGCCCAACGGGACCCGTACGCCAGCATTGAGACGTAACCGCGGCTCGGCACCGCAAAATCCTCACGAGCGGCGTCTCGCCACATCATCGCCGTGTTCCCCGGGCCTAACGGCAGCCGGGCGCAGGTCACCCAGGGACCCGGGATATTTCCATGAAGATTTTACGCGTCGCCGCGCTGCTCGCGGCTGGACTGATATTGCCCCAGGCGGCATTCGCAGGCCAAGCCGAATACGCCGAGATGGTCGCCGCCCATGCGCGCGCCAACGGCGTGCCGGAAGCGCTGGTGCATCGGGTCATCATGCGCGAGAGCCGGTATCAGCCCGGCCTCGTCGGCCATGGCGGCACCATCGGGCTGATGCAGATCAAGCTCGCGACCGCCCGCGGCCTCGGCTACACCGGCGATGCCGCCGGACTGCGCGACCCCGACACCAATCTCACCTACGCGGTCAAATACCTCGCCGGCGCCTATCACGCCGCCAACGGCGACCACGCCCGGGCCGTGCGTTATTTCGCGGGCGGTTATTACTACGCCGCAAAGCGGCAGCGCCAGGAAGCCGTGCAGCAGGCGAGCTTCGAACCCCAGTTGGAGCCGAACGGCAACCCGCAGCCGATGTTCGGCGCAGCCCCGCATCGCAAGCTGGCGCAGCAGCTCCGCAACGCCCGGGCGCAGGTTCCGCGCTAACCGTCGTTCCGGGGCGATGCGTGAGCATCGAACCCGGAATCTCGAGATTCCGGGCTCGGTCCTGCGGACCGCCCCGGAATGACAAGGTCTGCGGCTAACGCGTTGACCACCCCGTCCCACTGGCCTACATTAGAGCCGTTCCGAGGGGTGCTCCGAGGAGGAGCTGAGATACCGCTAAATGGGCAAAGGAGCCCAGGACCGCGGTGACCCTTTGAACCTGATCCGGGTCATGCCGGCGAAGGGACAGGGATGTTGCAGACGACCAAACGACCGGATTCCCCGGTATCCATCATCGGCGCAGGCATCGCCGGAGCCTGGCAGGCGCTGCTGTTCGCGCAGGCCGGCCATTCCGTGACGCTGCACGAGCGCGGCGACGCCGCCATGACCGATGCCACCAGCCATTGGGCCGGCGGCATGCTCGCGCCCTATTGCGAGGCGGAAGTCTCCGAACCCATCATCTCCAGGCTCGGCCTGCGCTCGCTCGACATCTGGCGGCGCGAATTGCCGGACACGCCGTTCAACGGCTCCCTCGTGGTCGCCCACCCGCGCGAGCGCAACGATTTCGAGCGCTTTGCCCGCATGACAGAGGGCCACCGCCGGCTCGATGCCGCGGCTTTGGCGCAGCTCGAGCCGTCGCTGGAGGGCCGCTTCCGCGATGCGCTGTTCTTCCCGACTGAAGGCCATGTCGAGCCGCGCCGCGTGCTGCCGAAACTGCACGAGCGCATCGTTGCTGCCGGCGGTACCATCAAGTTCGACAGCGACGTCACGGCGGCCGATCTCGCGAATCTCAATCCTAAAAACCTCGTGATCGACTGCCGCGGCCTCGGCGCGCGCGACGAGCAACCGCAGCTGCGCGGCGTCAAGGGCGAGATGATTTTGATCGAGACCGACGAGGTGCAGCTGGCGCGCCCGGTGCGGCTGATCCACCCGCGCTGGCCGCTCTACGTGATTCCGCGCGAAGACAATCTGTTCATGCTGGGCGCGACCTCGGTCGAGGCCGAGGACACCGGCGTCAGCGTGCGCTCGGCGCTGGAGCTCCTGGGTGCGGCCTATGCCGTGCATCCCGCTTTCGGTGAGGCGCGCATCGTCGAGTTCGGCTCCGGCCTTCGCCCCGCCTACCCCGATAATTTGCCGCGCATCGGCGTTCGCGGCGAGACCATCGCCGTCAACGGCCTCTACCGCCACGGCTTCCTGATCGCGCCGGCGCTCGCCGAGCTGACGCTTGCCTATGTCGAGCGCGGCCAGATCGACAACGAGGTGATGCAATGCGTTTGATCATCAATGGCGAGCAGCGCGAGGTCAATTCGGCAAGCGTCGACGCGCTGCTGGGCGAGCTCGATTACGAAGGCACCCATTTCGCCATCGCGCTCAATTACGACGTCGTGCCGAAAAGCCGCTGGGCCGAGACGCATCTCAAGGCCGGCGACGAGATCGAGATCATCACCCCGCGGCAGGGAGGGTGAGGATGATCGCACACTCTTTCCCCTCGTCGTCCCGGCCTAGTGCGCAAGTTGCGCACGGGGGGCGCGACCCATAACCACAAATCTTCATTGTGGTGAAGGGTCTCTGCCAAAGTGCCCCAAGAGAAATCACGCGGTATGGGTCCCGGCCTTCGCCGGGACGACGGCCTTGTTGTTCGTGCCGTCACCACACACTCCGCTGTCATCGCCCGGCTTGACCGGGCGATCCAGTACGCCGCGGCTTCTCGGCTCTAGCCGCGCGGCCGCGGCGTACTGGATCCCCGCCGGAGCCTGTCATCGGGCTCGCCGAAGGCGAGACCCGGTGGCGGGGATGACAGCGTCAATCACGGAGACACCTTCCACATGGTGACCTTCTACGGCAAATCCTTCCCCTCTCGCCTCCTGATCGGCAGCGCGCTCTATCCCTCGCCGGCGATCATGCAAGGCGCGATCCGGGCGTCCGGCGCCAACATCGTCACGGTGTCGCTGCGTCGCGAATCCGCCGGCGGCAAGACCGGCGATGCGTTCTGGAACCTGATCCGCGAACTCGACGTCACCGTGCTGCCGAACACCGCGGGCTGCCGCAGCGTGCGCGAGGCGGTGACGACGGCCAAGCTCGCGCGCGAATTGTTCGCGACCTCCTGGATCAAGCTGGAAGTCATCGCCGACAACGACACGCTGCAGCCCGACGTGGTCGGCCTGGTCGAAGCAGCAAGCCTCCTGATCAAGGACGATTTTGAAGTGTTCCCCTATTGCACCGAGGATCTCTCGGTCGCCAACCGTCTGGTCGATGCCGGCTGCAAGGTGGTGATGCCGTGGGCCGCCCCGATCGGCAGCGCCAGGGGCATCACCAACCGCGACGCGCTCAAGCTGATGCGCGAGCGGCTGCCCGATATCACGCTGGTGGTCGACGCCGGCATCGGCGCGCCCTCGCACGCGGCCGAAGCACTCGAGCTCGGCTATGACGCCGTGCTGCTCAACACCGCGATCGCGAAAGCCGCCGATCCTATCGCCATGGCCAACGCCTTCCGCCTCGGGATCGAGGCCGGCCGCACCGCTTACGAAGCCGGGCTGATGAACGCCCGCGATTTCGCCTCTCCTTCCACCCCTGTCGTTGGGACACCTTTCTGGCATGCCGTATCCTGATCGCTTCTATCCCGTCGTCGACAGCCTCGCCTGGGTCGAGCGCCTGAGCAGCCTCGGCGTCGGCACGATTCAGCTGCGCGCCAAGGACCTCAACGACGCCGAGGCGCTGCAGATCGTCACCGACGCGCTGGAGATCACCAGGGGCACGTCGGCAAAACTCGTGGTGAACGACTATTGGCGCGCGGCGATCGTCGCGGGCGCGAAATACCTGCATCTCGGTCAGGAGGATCTCGCCGATGCCGACCTCAAGGCCATCCGCGAGGCCGGCCTGTCGCTCGGCATCTCCACCCATGACGACGCCGAGCTCGAAACCGCGCTCGCAGCCAAACCCGACTATGTCGCGCTCGGCCCGATCTTTTTCACCACGCTCAAATCGATGCGCTTCGAGCCGCAGGGCATCCCGAAGATCACGCAATGGAAAAAGCGCATCGGCTCCATCCCGCTGGTCGCGATCGGCGGCATCAAGTTCGAGCACGCCGCGGAGATCTTCGCCGCGGGCGCGGATTCCATCGCCGTCGTCAGCGACGTGACGCAAAACGCCGACCCCGATGCGCGGGTGCGGCAGTGGCTCGGCCTACCCGCGGAGGCCGCGTGATGCACGCTATCGCCACACACTCCGCCGTCATCGCCCGGCTTGACCGGGCGATCCAGTACGCCGCAGCCTCTCCGTATCCCACGACAGCCTCTGGAATACTGGATCCCCGCCTTCGCGGGGATGACAGCGGTATTTGTCTCTCGCGCAGCGACGCCAACGAACTGAATTAAGGAGGATCCCCATGAACATCCGCTCCAATCCCGACAAGACCATCCCCGCCGTCACCACCGGCCCGCTGCCCTCCTCGCGAAAGATCTTCGCGTCCCCTGACGCCGCGCCCGATTTGCGCGTGCCGTTGCGCGAGATCATCCTGTCCGAAGGCGCGGGCGAGCCGAACCTGCCGGTGTACGACACCTCCGGCCCCTACACCGATCCGTCCGTCACCATCGACGTCAACGCAGGTCTCGCGCGCAACCGCAAATCATGGGTGCTGGAGCGCGGCGGCGTCGAGGAATATGCGGGCCGCCAGATCAAGCCGGAGGACAATGGCAGTGTCTCCACCGACAAGGCCGCGCGCGCCTTCTCGGCCTATCACCAGCCGCTGCGCGGCCTCGACGGCCACAAGATCACCCAGCTCGAATTCGCCCACGCCGGCATCATCACCAAGGAGATGATCTACGTCGCGGAGCGCGAAAACCTCGGCCGCAAGCAGCAGCTCGAACGCGCGGAGGCAGCCCTTGCCGACGGCGAAAGCTTTGGCGCCTCCGTGCCCGCCTTCATCACCCCGGAATTCGTGCGCTCCGAGATCGCGCGGGGCCGCGCCATCATCCCCTGCAACATCAACCACTCAGAGTTGGAGCCGATGATCATCGGCCGCAACTTCCTCACGAAAATCAACGCCAATATCGGCAACTCGGCGGTGACTTCATCGGTCGAGGAAGAGGTCGAGAAGATGGTGTGGGCGATCCGCTGGGGCGCCGACACCGTGATGGACCTCTCCACCGGCCGCAACATCCACACCACGCGCGAATGGATCCTGCGCAACGCGCCAGTGCCGATCGGCACCGTTCCGATCTACCAGGCGCTGGAGAAGTGCAACGGCGATCCGGTGCAGCTGACCTGGGAGCTCTACAAGGACACGCTGATCGAGCAGTGCGAGCAGGGCGTCGACTATTTCACCATCCACGCGGGCGTGCGCCTGCAATACATCCACCTCACCGCCAATCGCGTCACCGGCATTGTGTCGCGTGGCGGCTCGATCATGGCGAAGTGGTGCCTGGCGCATCACAAGGAGAGCTTCCTCTACACGCATTTCGACGAGATCTGCGACCTCATGCGCAAATACGACGTCTCGTTCTCGCTCGGCGACGGTCTGCGTCCGGGCTCGATCGCCGACGCCAACGATCGCGCCCAGTTTGCCGAGCTGGAAACACTCGGCGAGCTGACCAAGATCGCGTGGGACAAGGGTTGCCAGGTCATGATCGAAGGCCCCGGCCACGTGCCGATGCACAAGATCAAGATCAACATGGACAAGCAGCTCAAGGAATGCGGCGAGGCGCCGTTCTACACCCTCGGACCGCTGACCACCGACATCGCGCCGGGCTATGACCACATCACCTCAGGCATCGGTGCGGCCATGATCGGCTGGTTCGGCTGCGCCATGCTCTGCTACGTCACCCCAAAGGAGCATCTCGGCCTCCCCGACCGCAACGACGTCAAGACCGGCGTCATCACCTACAAGATCGCCGCCCACGCGTCCGATCTCGCCAAGGGCCACCCCGCCGCGCAGCTGCGCGACAACGCGCTGTCCCGCGCCCGCTTCGACTTCCGCTGGAGCGACCAGTTCAACCTCGGCCTCGATCCCGACACCGCAAAAAACTTCCACGACGAGACCCTGCCGAAGGAAGCCCACAAGGTCGCTCATTTCTGCTCGATGTGCGGCCCGAAATTCTGCTCGATGAAGATCACCCAGGACGTGCGCGACTATGCGGCGACGCTGAACGACCCGGCGGCGGTGGGCATGTCGATGAGCGGGACCGCTGAGGACGGCATGAAGCAGATGAGCGCGAAATTCAAGGAGATGGGCAGCAGTGTGTATCTGGATGCGGAGAAGGTGAAGGAGAGTAATCGGGTGTTGTGAGACGTTGACACTCGACATCTCGCCTCAAGCAGTAGCTTCGTAGGGTGGGCAAAGGCGCTCTTGCGCCGTGCCCACCATCTCTCCACGCAACCTGACAGAGCGGTGGGCACGACGCGCGAAGAGCGCGCCTTTGCCCACCCTACGGCACTGCCGTGTTATTCCTCGAATAACTCCTTGAACAAAGTCTTCGCGCGTTCGAGGCCTTCCTCCGTGAACACCACCGACTTTACCTTGCCGACGGGATCGTCAATCATTCCCTTGTCGTGCAAGCGCCCAAGCACGTCCCAGTCGAAGCCCTTCCAAGCCCGATAGCCATCGTGCAAGGTCAGATAAAGCAGCGCCAATGCCGCGTCGTCGATCTTGTCCTTGTTGATGCTCATCTTGATCTCCCACAGAGCAGCGTTGAGCTTATCCTATTCGGGAACGGACGATCTTCAATGGTCCTCGACACGGTCGATATGTCTGACGGGGTCATGGGTTCACGGACATGCCTGACAGCAAGAGCCACCGCCTGCCCGACCAGCTCCGCCCCGACCTCCGCCTCGTCTTCGTCGGCACCGCCGCCAGCACGCGCTCGGCCGAACTCGGGCACTACTACGCCCATCCCGGCAACCGCTTCTGGCGCGCGATCCATGAGGCCGGCATCACGCCGCGGCGCTGGTCAGCCGGGGGAGTTCGCAGGCTTGCTGGAGCTCGGGATCGGCTTCACCGATCTCTCCAAGTCGGGCGCTGGGATGGATCACCAGATCGCGGCTGACACGATCGACGTGGCGGGGTTCAGGGCCAAGATCGACAAGTATCGGCCGAGGACGATTGCGTTCACGAGCAAGAAGGCGGCGAGCTTGTTTTGTGGCAGGCCGTCGCGCGGGATTTTGTTGGGGCGGCAGCCGCGCGATGAAAGTTTGCCGGAGATATTCGTGCTGCCCTCGCCGTCGGGTGCTGCGTCCGGGCATTGGACGATCGAGCCGTGGCGGGAGCTGGCGAGGTGGATCGCCCTAGTGTGAGGCAACGATAGCGCCCAGTCATCGTCCCGGCGAAGGCCGGGAGCCATAGCCCCAGACAGCGGTTTGGCGAAGACTCGTCGTTCGGTACTTCTACCCGCCGCAACCGATAGATCACGCGGTATGGGTCCCGGCTTTCGCCAGGACGACACCGAGGAACTGACTCGCGGTCTCACTCAAATACGCAGTTTCGTAGGGTGGGTAAAGGCGCGCTTGCGCCGTGCCCACCATCTCTCCACGCAACCGGCAGAACGGTGGGCACGGCGCGCGAAGGGCGCGCCTTTGCCCACCCTACGGCACCATCGGCCCCTCACCCCGCATACGCCCGATCCAACTCCGCAATCACGATCTTCCGCATCCCCATCATGGCCTGCATGACGCGGTTCGCCTTGGTGCGGTCCGCGTCGCCGAGATAGCGGCCGAGCGCTGATGGGATCACCTGCCAGGACAGGCCGAACTTGTCCTTGAGCCAGCCGCATTTGGATTCCGCGCCGCCGTCGGCGGTCAGCGCTTTCCAAAATAATCCACCTCGACTTGCGTCTCCACGCTGATGAAGAACGACACCGCCTCGTTGAAGCGGTACATCGGCCCGCCATTGAGCGCGTTGAAGCGCTGGCCTTCGAGTTCGAACACCGCCATGAAATCGCTGACGCTCTCCACCTTGGCATTGGGAAACACCGATTTGTAGAAGGCGACGGCTTCGGGGACGTTGTTGTCGAACCAGAGAAACGGCGTGATGGAGGTCATGGGCGGATATCCCGGGATGTGAAACGAGACGCGCCCGACACGAGCGGCCGCTCGAAGGACGAACGGGCGAGCGGCGATCCGACAGAGGGGGTCGCATTTTTCGCAAGGATCGGCCCATTCGGTGAGACCCACCCGGATTGTCGCGCAGACCAGGCTCCAGATCGCCCCCAATCGCCCGCTGATCGAACGACCCCGCGCACCAAGGTCATCGCTGTTGCAAGCCCGGCGCGGGAGCGATAACAACTTTGGGTCGAACAGCCGGGCGCAACCGGCATGATCTTTCCGGAAAACCGCGTCACACTTTGCGCCAGCGCGGCCCTTCGGGTCCGGATCATGCGCGTAAGGGAGCAACCATGCTGACCCTCTATTCCTACCCGGAACTGTTCGGCGTCGCCGACAACAATGGCTACGGCCTCAAGGTCTATGCCTTCCTGAAGCTCGCGCGCATGCCCTTCGTGCACGAGCATGTGTTCGATGCCTCGGCCGCGCCGCGCGGGCAGTTGCCCTATATCGTCGACGACGGCGAGACCATCGGCGACAGCGAGACGATCATCGCGCACGCGATCGCGAAATATCATCTCACCATCGATGCCGCGCTGTCACCCGAGCAGCGCCGCACCAATCATCTCGTCACCCGCATGCTGGATGATCTCTACTGGGTGATGTCGTATTCGCGCTGGAAGGACGAGCGCTATTATCCCGCCTTCCGCGACGGCTTCATCGCGCAGCATCCGCAGATCGACGCGGCTGGCTTCGAGAAGGCCAAGGCCTACAATGCGCAGCGTTATCATTTCCAGGGCATCGGCCGCTACACGCCGGAACAGGCCTATGCGCGGGGGCTTGCCGATTTGCAGGTGCTGGCCGAGATCGTGCCCGCGGCGGCCTTCGTGCACGGCGAGCGGCCGACCAGCTGTGATGCCGGCATCTACGGCTTCATCGCGAATATCCATTACTTTCCGATCCCGACGCCGCTGAAGGCGTTTATCGAGGCGCACAAGAATCTGGTCGCGCATTGCGAGCGGATTCATGCGATGGTGAGCGCGTAATCCGCAGGTCTCGTAGGGTGGGCAAAGCGAAGCGTGCCCACCAACTTTTCGTATGCCGCTTGCACCATGGTGGGCACGGCGCTTGCGCGCCTTTGCCCACCCTACGGCACCGAGTCCTCCGGCACCCGCCCCTACCGCATCGTGATCGCAAGCCCGCTCAGATCCGCGTTCGCCATCAACCCGACCTGCGTGCCGCTCAGCTCCAGCACCGCGCCCTTCTGGTTGGTCAGCACGATGGCGCGGGCGCCACGGCCGACCGCAAGGCCGGCACCGGCGGCGCCGTAGACGCCGGCGACATCCGAGGGACGGTTGATGTTGGAGACGCGACCGCGCAGCACGGTCTTGGAGCCGCCGAACACGAGGCCGTAGTCGAGCCCGCCGGTGGAGAGCGAATAGGAGCGGCCGCGGAAGTTGAGCACGCCGCCGCCGCCCGAGCCGCCGATGATCCAGCCGGCCTTGTAGATCGTCAGCACCACCGTGCCGCCGTCGGCGCGCGCCGCGGTCGAGAGGCCGGCCAGGGCCGCAATGGCAACGAGCGCGGCGCGCAAGGTGGTAGCGATCTTCATGGGGAATCTCCGGGGGCTATCTTTCAAGGATGGAATCGAATCAGACGCCGCAAATCTATCCGATCGATCGCGGCGGCAACATGATCGCGCGGGCGCGAGTCGTAGCGCTCGTCATGCCCGGGCTTGTCCCGCCTGCGCGGCCGAAGCCGCTTCGGCGAGGCGAAGGCCCGGGCATCCACGTTCTTGTGTGCCGTGGATCAAGGCGTGGATGCCGGGACAGGCCCGGCCATGACGGTGCGGATGCCTGGTGCGCCACCGAAAATGCCATCGCGATCATGCCATTCTGCTCCTGTTTTGCCCGACGGAGCAAACGAATATTTTGCTTTTCCCGAACTCAGAAAAAGATCAATGATTTCTGCTTGATGTCTACTGTGCATGGGGTTGTTTTCGTATATTTCGTTGGAGCGACCCTGACGGGCCGCTACGCTCAACGAAGCCGGGCTGACATATCCGTGATCGGCCATGGAGCGGCTTGCAAGCTGTGCAGTTTTGCCGCACCAGTTTCCTTCTCGCATTCCCATCAGGAGATTTTTCATGCGTCGCGTTCTCGCCCTTTGTGCCGTTGCCGGCATCGCCTCGTCCGCATTTGCCGTGCCGGCCTCGGCGGCAGCCGGCTATTACGTGATCCGCTGGGACAACACCGGCATCTGCCAGGTCTGGAACGAGGACCTGCGCTACAAGCCGCTGCAGTGGGGCGTGTCGACCTACAAGGTCGTCAGCAAGCCGCTGCCGACCTTCACCGCGGCCTCCGATCTCCAGATCAAGCTGCGCGGGGAGCGCCGCTGCACGCTCTGAGCAGGCTCACAGCCGATCGAAGTCGAGGGCGGGTTGCGCGAGCGGCCCGCCCTTCATCTTGACGACCACGACGGCCGCTCACGCGTCCTTGTGGACGCCTGGATGGATGAGGATGTCGCGCGCGGCGGCGAGCTCGATGAAGGCTTGCGCGCTGCCGCCCTGGTCGGGATGCTTGCCCTTGGCGGCGCGGCGATAGGCCTGGTTGATGTCATCACAGGTCAGCTGCACGGCGAGCGGCAGGCCGAGCATCCTGCGCGCGCGGTCCTCGCTGGACAGCTTCTTCGGCATGACGTTGCGGCGGCCGAAGCGCGGCGCGGTCAGATCGTGGAGGACCTCGAGGATCACGCCGATCCGGCGCTGAGCGGCCAGGATGATGGTGGGATCGTCGTTGACCGCGGCCTGGCGCAGCACGGGCAGCGCCTGGTCGGCGGCCTGCCGCAGCGTGGCCTCGGAGCTGACGCGGGCGATCTCGGCCACGAGCCGGCCCGCCTCGGTCCAATCGGCGGCGTCGCCCGACCGCAGGCGCTCCAGCGCCAGTTTCCAGGATTCAACTCGTTCCATCATGCGCGCAACGTTTAGCAATCAACATCAGTATGCCAAGGCCGCCGTTTCCGACCGCTTAATTTCGAGTTAGCCTTTCATGAAACTTCGAAATGAATCCGGGAGGAAATGTCATGGCCTTGCTCGCAGATCACCTCGCGGTCGTCACGGGCGCCGGTTCCGGCATCGGCCGGGCGATCGCGGCCGGCTACGCGCGCGAGGGCGCGCAAGTCGTGCTGCTCGACGTCAACCCCGATACGATCGCGGAGGCAACCCAGGAGATCCGCAGGGCCGGCGGCAAGGCCGAGAGCTTTGCGCTCGACGTCACCAAACGCGACGATTGCTTTGCGCTGGCCAAGCAGGTCGCCGACAAGGTCGGACAGGTCTCGATCCTGGTCAACAATGCCGGCATCACCCGCCGCAATGCCTTCACCGCTGACACCGAGACGGTCGCGAAGGACTGGAACGACATCATCGCGCTCAATCTCAACGGCGTCTTCAACATGACGCAGGCCTTCCTCGCCCCCTTGCGCGCAGCCAAGGGCCGCATCGTCAATATCGGCTCGATCCAGTCCTTCATGCATCTGCGCACGCCGAGCTCGGCGGCGTATACGACCTCGAAGCACGGCGTGCTCGGCTTCACCAAGGCGCTCGCGGTCGAGCTCGGCAAGGAAGGCGTGCGCGTCAACGCGATCGGCCCGGGCTTCATCGAGACCAACCTCAACGCCAATGTGCGCGCCACCAATCCGGCGCTGGTGCAGGCCTTCGTCGATCACACCCCGCTGGCGCGGGCGGGCAAGCCGGAGGACATCGTCGGCCCCGCGATCTTCCTTGCGTCCGATCTGTCGGCTTACGTCACCGGAACGATCGTGATGGTGGATGGCGGATATCGGACGGTGTGAGCGCGCGGCGCGACGCACGGCTGCGGGTTCTGCGATCGGCATCGGTCCGCATCGCCATGCATCCTGCGCCAATCGCGGCGGCGCTGCGGCATTCCCAAGGTCAATTGGTGCGAACACCCGGCAATTAACCTTTCATTAACCAAACCCGCCCACCGTAGATCTACGGCTTGGGGGTCGTTTGTTCTCGATCCGCTTCCAACGATGGAAGCGGGCGTTGATCGGGGAGTATGTTGATGACCACTGTTCATGTCGCGGTGCCCGACCAGGGCGCGCAATTCCTTGCCCCTCACCAGATCGTTCCGCTGCTGATCGGCGCGACCGTCGACGAGGTCGAGCGCGAGCTCGTGCTCCAGACGCTCGCGCGCTGCGATGGCAACCGTACGCGCGCATCGCGTGTGCTCGGCCTGTCGGTGCGCACGCTGCGCAACAAGATCAGGCTCTATGCTGCCTCCGGCATCGACGTGCCCGCCTATCACGATTGACGCGCGAGGTCGCGTGCCGCAGCGCCGATTGATGTTGATCACGCCCCGCGGCATGCGCGGGCGGAATTGCTGCTGTCGTCAAACGCCGCTAAGTAGCTTGCGTCCGTAAAGGGAGCAGTGGCGTGGCAGACGATCAGGGACGGCAGGGACCTCCGGGTCCGCGCGGGCGGCAGGGCGAGCCGGGACGGCCGGGGCCGCAGGGTCACCCGGGCAAGCGCGGGCCGGACGGCACGCGCGGCAAGCCCGGACCGCAGGGCAAGCCTGGGCCGGCCGGAAAGACCGGAACGCAGGGCAAGGCCGGTCCGCCGGGCAAGCCGGGCGAGGCCGGTCCGCGCGGACCAGCCGGACCACAGGGCCCCGCCGGAATCCAAGGTCCCGCCGGTCCACAAGGCCCGCGCGGCGAGGCCGGTCCGCCCGGCCAATTGCCCTCGATCGAGCAAGTGCTGCCCTGGCTCGATCAGCTGTTCGACGCCTGGGACGAACGCCGCCGCCAGCGCGAGCAGGAAGCCGCCGAGCGCGCCGCGCTCGAGGCCGCCGTGCATGAGACCGACGAGGCGATCGTCGATGACGACGGCGACGAGAGCGAAGGCGATGAGCACAGGAAAAAGAAGAAAAAGAAAAAGCACGGCCAGAAGGAGTAGCGGTTAGTTCGCCTGATCGTCGCGCCGCGGTAGCATGCCCATGCGCTCGAACTGCCAGCGCATGGCGCGGTACCAGAGATAGCCGACCGCCGCGCCGCACAAAGCGAGGATCACTGCGTTCGCGCTCGAGAACGAGCTGCTCCACCACATCATCCACGCCGTCCACAGCAGCGTGAAGACGATGGCACCTGCTTTCAGCGGAAGAAGGGGGCGGCTCATTCTCGTGCTCCGGGTTGTCAAAACCCCGGTGAGCATCATCGCGCGCCAAGACCGCTGTTTCCGTGAGCCGGATCACGGAGCGGATTGTTGCGGAACAGCTAACCGAAGCGCAGCCGCGAACGCTCCTTGGCCTTTTCCGCCTCGATCTCACGGTCGCGCGCCGGGGCACTGGTGTGCAGCGACGTCAGCAGCTTTCGCGCCGCCTCCGACACCTCCGCCACCGCGCGATCGAACGCGGCCTGGTTGGCCTGCGACGGCCTGCTGAAGCCGGATAGCTTCCGCACAAACTGCAGCGCGCTGGCATGGATCTCATGTTCCGTCGCCGGCGGATCGAAATTGAACAGCGTCCTGATGTTGCGGCACATGCAGTCTCTCCCGATGTTCCCTCAAAGACGATTGGCTGAGGCGAAATTCTACATCCTCCGGGAAGTTCTGCTAAGGTCCGCGTAACGCGGCCGCCGATCACGAGCCGCATGGGGAGAGACACATGAAACCTTCTTGCGCGGTGCTGTCGGCCATACTGCTGTCCATTTCAACGTTGGCCACCTCTGTATCGGTCATGGCCGCTGATTATCCTGCACCGAAGCAGGGCGACTGGGTCGCCAAGGACTTCAAATTCCACACCGGCGAGACGATGTCGGAACTGCGGCTGCACTACACCACCGTTGGCGAGCCGAGCGGCCAGCCCGTGTTGGTACTGCATGGATCGGGGGGCTCGGCCGCGAGCATGCTGACGGCTAGCTTCGCAGGAGAGCTGTTCGGCGCCGGACAGCCGCTCGACGCCTCCAAATATTACATCATCATTCCCGACGCCATCGGCCACGGCCGATCGTCAAAACCATCCGACGGGATGAAGACGAGCTTTCCGAAATACGACTATGACGACATGGTCGAGGCGCAATACCGGCTGGTGACGGAAGGTCTCGGCGTCAAGCACCTGCGGCTCGTCATCGGCAATTCGATGGGCGGCATGCACGCCTGGCTATGGGGTGAGAAACATCCGAAGGCCATGGACGCGCTGGTCCCGATGGCCTCGCAGCCGACCGAGATGGCATCGCGCAACTGGATGCTGCGGCGGATCATGCTCGATACCATCCGCAACGATCCCGATTACAACGGCGGCAACTACACCAGCCAGCCGCGCATGATGAAATACGCAATCACCGCCTACGGCATCGCGAGCATCGGCGGAACGTTGGCCTATCAGTCGCAAGCGCCGACGGCGGCGAAGGCCGACAAGACCGTCGACGAGCGGCTTGCGACCCCGATCACGGCCGATGCCAACGACTTCGTCTACCAGTGGGAGGCTTCGCACGATTACAATGCCGCTGATGGGCTGGAGCAGATCGAGGCGTCGCTGCTGCTCATCAACTCCGCCGACGACGAGCGCAACCCGCCCGAGACCGGCGTCACCGACGCTGCGATGAAACGGGTCAAGAACGGGCATCTTTACCTGATCCCTGCGAGCACCGAAACGCGCGGCCACGGCACCACCGGCAACGCGAAATTCTACAGCGAACAGGTCCGGCAGTTGCTGCAAACTGCGCCGCAGCGCACGATGTAAAGACAGCGCGCGCGCCCTCATATCGCAATGCATCATGTGCGGCGCATATTATTTGAGCATGCAATGCGCTGACGGCTCGGGCTTAATTGGAGCAACGATACGAATCGACACGCGACGCGATCTCGCGCCGTTGGCACGAGACGCGGTGAGGAGGATCGCATGCGCAAGCTTGCGCTGTTCGCCCTGCTAGCCGCAATGCCCGCGCTTGCGAGCGCCGCGCTCGCATTCGACAACGGGCAATATGACAACGTCGCGCCTGACATCCGCGCCTGGTTCAAGAGCGTGATGGCGCCGAACGGCGTACCCTGCTGCGACATTTCAGACGGACACCGCACGGACTACGACGTGCGCAACGGCGCCTATTGGGTGCCGATCGAGGGACAATGGATGGCAGTGCCCGACCGCGCCGTCATCCGCGACCGCGGCAACCCGGTCGGCCAGGCCGTCGTATGGTACGTCCACCACCGCGGCGCCATCATCATCAGCTGTTTCGTGCCGGCCGACGCGGTGTAGGCCCGCTCTACTAGTAAGCCTCTACGGGGCCGCGGAATGATATCCTCAACCCTTCAATCAGGGAGACCTTCGTGACCGAGATTTGCGCCGAAGACCTCGCCGCCATCTATCCGAAGCCGACCCCGCGCGTGGTCGCGAAGGCGAGGCCCGCGATCGATGCGCATGCGAAGAAATTCATCGAGATGTCGCCGTTCTGCGTGCTCGCGACGTCCGGCGCGGACGGCAGCGTCGACGCTTCGCCGCGCGGCGGGAGCGTTGGCTTCGTCCATGTCGCCGGCCCGAACCGGCTGCTGATGCCCGACCGTTCCGGCAACAACCGGATCGACAGCTTTCGGAACGTCGTCGAAGGCTCCGGCTTCGTGCATCTGTTGTTCTTCGTCCCCGGAATCGACGAGACATTGCGCGTCGGCGGACGCGGCACGCTGTCGGCCAACCCGGATCTGCTCGCCTCGATGGTGGAATTCGGCAAGCCGCCGCGCGCGGTGCTGAGCGTCGACGTCAGCGAAGTCTATTTCCACTGCGGCAAGGCGCTGATGCGCTCGAACCTGTGGTCGACGGAGAGGGTGCAGCGCTCGGTGATGCCAAGCATCGCTGAAGTCATCCACGACCAGACCAGCCTTGGTGAGCCGGAACCGCAGGACGTGGTTGAAGCGCGGTACAAGACGCAGCTTTAGCTATCGCAACGATACAAATTATCGTCCCGGGGCGGGCCGGGACGACGCCGGATGTGTGGGGCCGACGCTTAGTGCGCGTCGCCCTCGAGCCCGCCGACATGCTTCTGGGTGTAGAGCTCGAGGCCGATGCGGCCGATCAGATCGAGCTGGGTCTCGAGGAAGTCGATGTGGTGCTCCTCGTCGCTCATCAGCTTCTCGAACAGGTCGCGCGTGACGTAGTCCTTGACTCCGTGGCAGTAGGTCGCCGCTTCCTGGTAGAGCGCCCGCGCGCTCATCTCGGCGGCAAGATCGCACTCGATGATTTCCTTAACGTTCTGGCCGATGCGCAGGGGATCGAGCACCTGCATGTTCGGGAAGCCGTCGAAGAACAGGATCCGCTCGGTGAGCTTGTCGGCATGCTCCATCTCCTCGATGGATTCCTTGCGCCAGACCTTGGACATGTCTCGCAGGCCCCAATTGTCGAGGAAGCGATAGTGCAGCCAGTACTGGTTGATCGCAGTCAGCTCGTGACGCAGCGCCTTGTTGAGGTAGTCGATGACTTTTGCGTCGCCCTGCATGATTCACTCCAGCTTTTGCGGTTCGATCCGGCCGGCAACCGAATTTAGAAGGCTTCTAAGACAGTTCAGGAACGGGAGCAACCGGCGAACAGGAACGCAGTCCGGGATAAGCTCAAACGGTGATGCGGAGGGCTATCAGCAGGCGGCGAGCGCGAACTGGGCAGGCTCGGCCGACTCATCATTGGCGGCGACGGTGTGGTTGTGCGGGCAGCCGGAGCAGCAGGATTTGGCGCAGGGGCCGAGCGCTTCGTCGATAATGGTCTTGATGGTGCGGGCGCAGCGGCCGCATTCGGCGCTGCAGCCAAGGCATCCATAGATCTGCTTGGCGTGACGCACGGCGTCGTCGGACTCGGCGACGGCGGCGCGGATGTCGTCATCGCTCAGCACGTTACAGGAACAGACGATCATGGAAAGCAGCAGGCCCTTTGGTGATGCGGCAGTATCGATATTTAAGGGGCCGGCCGGATGCAAAAGGAAAAACCGGAATTTGAAGCTATTCCAAACTGGCCCGGGAGCAGCCTAGAACGGCTCTAAATTCGAGCGTTGCGCTGGATCAAGATTGAAGCAGCCTAGTCGCCGCCAGCGCCGCCCCCACTGTCGCCGCCGCAATCTCCGCCGCCGCTATCGCCAGTCGAGCAGCTGCTGCCGTCCGTCGAGCTCCCCGAACTGTCGCTGGAAAACCAGCTTCCCGGTGAGAAGCCGTCATTCGTCCTGTCCGAATAGCTGTCGCCACCGCCGCGATCGCCCCCGGCCCCTGCGCGCGAGCGCGGACCCCGGTGCTGCAGATGGGTGATCAGGGCATAGCCGATCACGCCGATCGCCCCAGCCGCGATCAGGGCATTGGTCAGGACGCCGTTCATGATCGTCTCCCAGGCTTGAAAACCGCGATTTCTACCCATTGGTCGCAGCCGGCAATTGTGCCGTTCATTGATCATTCAAGCGAAGTATGGAACCTTGGCCGCAACGGTTCCGTGTTGGTGTGTGAAAGGTCGAGCCCATGAAGAAAACGCTCCTGGCAGTCGCCGCCGTCGTCACCCTGGTCCTGACCGCCGGAACGCCGGCCCATGCCCAGCGCGGTGTCGCCGCTGGCGTCGCCGCCGGCATTATCGTCGTCGGCGGCGCACTGGCCTCTCCGTACTATTACGGACCAGGTCCCGGCTATGCATATGGTCCGGGCTACAGCCCGGGCTATTACCCGCCCCGCTATTACGCGCCGGACCCCGGCTACGCCGCCGACGAGTATTACGGCGACGGCTGTGTCTGGCAGAAGCAACGCTTCTGGGACGGCTATGCGTGGCGCGTCCGCCGCGTCCGGGTCTGCGGCTGAGACACGCCGGACCGCTTCAGCCGACCGGTTATCACAGGCGCGCCGTTCATCTCGGGGCCTGAAAAAGACCGCTTTTTCTCGTCACAGCTCCCGGTGCGTTTACTGAGGATTGACCATTTGCGCGCTTCCTAGCTGCAAGACCAATTCCATCAGAGTCTGCGTGAACCTTTGAACCCCGGGCGCTTCTAACCAGGTGCGTCCATCTCTCAGGAGAGCCAAGAGCATGAAGAAGACTTTAGTTGCCGCCCTCACGGTTGCGACGATCGCCGGTTCGCTGGTGACCGCCACTCCGTCCGCGCAGGCCCATGACGGCGTCGGTGTCGGTATCGCTGCCGGCCTGCTCGGCGGCGCGATTATCGGCGGCGCCATCGCGTCGAGCCGTCCGGCCTATGGCGGACCGGTGTATGTGGCCGAGCCCGGCCCGCCGCCCCCGCCCTGCTACTGGCAGCGCCAGCGCTATTGGGATGGTTACGGCTGGACCGTCCGCCCGGTTCGCGTTTGCTACTGATCTGATCGTAACGCGCGCGCAAGCGCCGCGATCGAAGCCCGGCCGAGAGCATCGGCCGGGCTTTTTTCTTTTGCGAGGCTTGTTCAGCGCGCGGCCTGGATCGAATGCAGCACCTCCTCGCTCGGCCAACAGTCGACCTTCAGGCCTGCCGACTTCTGATAGGCGCCGAGCGCTGCGCGCGTCTGCATGCCGGCCTTGCCGTCGATCTTGTCCTTGTAGAGCCCGACGCGCGTCAGCCCGCGCTGCATCGCCTCGACGTCCTTGGTCCGCAATTGCTTCGATGCGGACCATGGCGTCGCGAATGGCAGCGGGCTCGTCATGCGGTCGCTGAGATGGCCGACGAACAGCACGTAGAGATCGGAGAAATTGTATTCCTTGATGACGAAGTAGTTCTTCGTGGTCAGGAACGACGGGCCGTAGATGCCTTCCGGCTGCAATAGCGACGCGGGCTGCGCCTGCTCGGCGGCGCTGAGCTTTTGTCCCCGAACCGGCACGAAGCCGTCGCGCAGCCACTGGCCGATCGGCTTCGTCACTTCCGGCACGCCAATCGTGCAATCGACTCTCGCCGGCGCCTGAACCTCGTAAGCCCAGCGTACGCCGCTCTGCCAGCCCTTGTTGACGAGCTGCTGTGCAGCCGAGGCCAGCGCATCCGGCACCGAATGCCAAATGTCGATGCGGCCATCGCCGTCGAAATCGACACCGTGCTTGTAATATTCGGAGGGCAGGAACTGCGTGAGCCCGGTGGCGCCGGCCCAGGACGAGCGCATCTCCTTGCGCGTCACCACGCCCTCGCCGAGAATCTTCAGTGAGAGAATGAACTCGTTGCGATAGGTGTCCTTGCGCCGGCCGACATAGGCCTGCGTCGCCAGCACGCGCACGAGATCATAAGGCAGCGTGTAGCGGCCGTAATCGGTCTCGCGGCCCCAGATCGCGAGCATGACGGGCGCGGGCACGCCGGAGCTTTTCTCGATCTCGGTGAGCGCTGGCCGATATTTCTGCAACAGCCGCTGGCCCTCGACGGCAAGGCGCGCGACCGAGGCTTCCTTGACGTAATCGGCCGGCACCTGCACGAATTCTGCCTGCGACGGCGCACCGGTCGCGGGCCGTCCCGGCAGGAGCAGGTCGGGCAGCTTGTAGTCGGGCTCGAGCCCGCGCGTCTGCTCATCGAAGGTCGCGCGCGACACGCCGGCCGCCTGCGCCTCCGGCCACAGCGAGGCAATGAATTGCGAGAAGGCGACGTCGGCGGCGCGGGCGGGCGACCAGCCGCAGGTGATTGCAACCACCGCAGCAATGAGCGCCCGTCGCATCATGCCGGCATCACCGCGTCAGCTTCTTGTACTTCACGCGGTGCGGAATGATGCTGTCCTGTCCGAGCCGGCGCATCTTGTCGTTTTCGTAATCCTGGAAATTGCCCTCGAACCATTCGACATGGCTGTCGCCCTCGAAGGCGAGGATATGGGTCGCGATGCGGTCGAGGAACCAGCGATCATGGCTGATGATGACGGCGCAGCCGGCAAAATCTTCCAGCGCCTCTTCAAGCGCGCGCAGCGTGTCGACATCGAGGTCGTTGGTCGGCTCGTCGAGCAGCAACACGTTGGCGCCGGATTTCAGCATCTTGGCGAGATGCACGCGGTTGCGCTCACCGCCGGAGAGCGCGCCAACCTTTTTTGCTGGTCGGCGCCCTTGAAGTTGAAGGCTGAGCAATAGCCGCGCGAGTTCACTTCCTTCTTGCCGAGCAGGATCAGCTCGTTGCCGCCGGAGATCTCCTCCCACACGTTCTTGCTGCCGTCGAGCGCGTCGCGCGATTGGTCGACATAACCGAGATGCACGGTCTCGCCGACCGTGATGGTGCCCTTGTCCGGCTGTTCCTGCTTGGTGATCATCCTGAACAGCGTGGTCTTGCCAGCGCCGTTGGCACCGATCACACCGACGATGCCGCCGGGCGGCAGCTTGAAGGTGAGATCGTCGATCAGCAGGCGATCGCCAAAGCCTTTGCTGAGGCCTTCGAAATCGACCACATTGGCGCCGAGCCGCTCGGCGACGGGAATGACGATCTGGGCGGTTTGGGTCTGCTTCTCGCTGGCCTGCTTGAGCAGGTCCTCGTAGCGCTGGTAGCGCGCCTTGGACTTGGCCTGCCGCGCCTTTGGCGAAGAGGCGACCCATTCCTGCTCGCGGGCGAGCGTCTTCTGATGCGCGGCGTCCTCGCGGCCTTCCTGCTCCAGCCGCTTCTGCTTCTGCACCAGCCAGGATGAGTAATTGCCCTCGTAGGGAATCCCCTTGCCGCGGTCGAGCTCGAGAATCCAGCCCGTGACGTTGTCGAGGAAGTAGCGATCGTGGGTGACGATCAGGATCGCGCCCGGATAGTTGCGCAGATGACCTTCCAGCCACGACACCGACTCGGCGTCGAGATGGTTGGTCGGCTCGTCCAGCAGCAACAGCTCGGGCTGATCGAGCAACAGCTTGCATAGCGCGACGCGGCGGCGCTCACCGCCGGAGAGTTTCGTCACATCGGCATCGTCGGGCGGACAGCGCAGCGCGTCCATGGCCTGATCGACCTTGCTGTCGAGATCCCAGAGGCCCTGGGCCTCGATCTCGTCCTGCAGCTTGGTCATCTCGTCGGCGGTTTCCTCGGAATAATTCATCGCCAGCTCATTGTAGCGATCGAGGATGGCCTTCTGCTTGGCAACGCCCAGCATGACGTTCTCGCGCACGGACAAGCTCGCGTCGAGATGCGGTTCCTGTTCGAGATAGCCGACGCGGGCGCCCTGAGCGACCCAGGCCTCGCCGTTGTACTCCTTGTCGAGCCCGGCCATGATCTTGAGCAGTGTCGACTTGCCCGAGCCGTTGACGCCGAGCACGCCGATCTTGGCGTCCGGGTAGAAGCTCAGATTGATGTTGTCGAGCAGCTTGCGCGTCGGATAGCTCTTGGTCAGATCCTTCATGAAATAGATGAACTGGCGCGCCATCGGTCCCGAAAACCTTCGATTTGAGGAAATTTGCTTGCCGCCGATGTAGCGATCCCGCCCCCAAAGGGCAATGTTTTCCCTCCGTTCACCACGGATGAATACGGAACGGACACCATCCGGCCCCCGATCCGGACAATTGAAACCATCTTTTAATAAATCAGGCCAAAGCTCGGTTTCGCGCGGAAACAGCGCCACCCGCTCAGAATGAACGGGGAGCACAGCGAGGCCGATCATGGCTCTGACCGAGACCAATTCCATTGCCGTTCCGGGCGAAGCCGGACGCGCCTCCGGGCTCCTCTCGGAGATCAAGGGCTTCTGGAAGCACTTCTTCGCCACGGCCTTCAACCCCTACCGGCCCGAGCTGCACTACATGCGCGGCCCCGGTCCCGCCTGGCGGGCCAAGCACGGCATGAACGCACCGCTCCGGCTGAAGCCCCGCGACCTCTGACTGTTCCCTCCCTGTCGAATTTTTGAAGAGCTGGGCGGCTTGCGCGCTGGGTGATTGCAAGCAACCATGGCCGGGTTCCGACGACGGCGTTCCCGCTTGCGCCGTCCCCTCTCGCCATGGATGAACGCCGATGACGCGGCTGCGCTGTGCAGTTCTCGACGACTATTTCAATCTCGCGCTGAACGTCGCGGACTGGCCAAAGCTCGCCGACCGCCTCGACGTCACCGTCTTCAGCCATCCCTTTGCCTCGGAGCAAGCCGCCGCCAGCGCGCTGGCCGACTTCGACATCGTTTGCGCCATGCGCGAGCGCACCGCCTTCCCGAAGAGCCTGTTCGCGGCCCTCCCGAAGCTGAAGCTGCTGCTGACCTCCGGCATGCGCAACGCCTCGATCGACATGGAGGCCGCGAAGGCGCGCAATGTGGCGATCGGCGGCACGCAATATTCGCGCGACCCCACCGCCCCGCTCGCCATGGGCCTGATCCTGGAACTGACCCGCGGCATCGGCCGCGAAAATGCGCGCATGCATGCCGGCGAGCCCTGGCAGAGCTTTGCCGGCGTCGAGATCGAAGGCCGCACCCTCGGGATCGTCGGGCTCGGCAAGCTCGGCAGCAAGATGGCGGCCATCGCGAAAGCGTTCGGCATGAATGTGATCGCCTGGAGCCCGAACCTGACGCCGGAGAAGTGCAAGGAGGCCGGTGTCGGTTACGCCAGCAAGGAGGACTTGTTCGCCAACGCCGACATCGTCACCATCCACGTGGTGCTGAGCGAACGTTCGCGGGGCCTGGTCGGCCGCGACGATCTCGCGCGGATGAAGCCGACGGCCTTCCTGATCAACACCGCGCGCGGGCCGATCGTGGACGAGCAGGCGCTGCTCGAGGCGTTGCGGCAGAAGAAGATCGCGGGCGCCGGCATCGACGTGTTCTCGGTCGAGCCGCTGCCCACTGATCATCCGTTCCGCAAGCTCGACAATCTGGTGCTGACCCCGCATCTCGGCTACGCGACCGAGGACGGGTTGCGCATGCATTACGGCCAGATGGTCGAGGCGATCGACGCCTGGACCAACGGCGGCGAGCTGCCGCGGCGGCTCGCCTGAGGCCTCAGGCGGCCGAGCGCTGGCTGGCGGGCTGGCTTGCCGCATCGGCAAAGCCATCACGCCAGGAAGCATGCGCCGGCAGCCAGCCGAGCTCGCGCTTGGCCTTGGCGTTGGATGCTCCGCGCACCTCCGTCATCATCGCAACCATATGCTCACCCGCAAGCAGGCGCGCGAGCCAGGCGGGGATATGGCGCGGCGGCTTGGCACCGAGCAGTTCGGCCAGCGCAGGCAGCCAATCCTTCACCTGCGCCGGATGATCGTCGACGATGTTGTAGATGCTGCCCGCGCGTCCGCGTTCAACCGCGGCAAGCGTGGCAGAGGCGGCATCTTCGGTGTGAATGAACGACCACGTTCCGCCACCATCGCCGATCACCGGTACACGCCGGTGGCGCAGCTGATCGATCATGGCCGGCGAGAGCGTGCCGGTCTCAGGTCCATAGAAGAATCCATAGCGCAGCACGATGCCCTCCGGCATCGTGGACGCGGTGACGCTTCGCTCCAGGTACCGGATCGCCTCGAGCGTGCGTCGCAGTTCTTGCGGCGGATGCAGGTCAAGTTCATCGGTCTCGGTCTTCACCGCTCCCCCGGTGCGACTGAAAGTCCAGCCGCAGAAGCTTTGCGCGATGAAGCGCCTGGCGCCCGCCTCGCGTGCGGCGGCGAGCAGAATATCGGTTCCGCGCGTGCGGAGTTCGTTGGTCCGCGCGAAAGCCCGATCGAAATGACGCAGATCGGTGGCGGCCGCGAGATCCGTCATCTGGTGGATGACGATTTCGGGCTTTGCCGCAATGACCGCAGCGCGCATGCTGTCGGCATCGAGGCCGTCGGCGACGACCGGCTCCGCACCCAATCGGCGTACGACGTCTCTTTTTGCCTCACTCCGTGTCGTGCCAGTCACGGAATGGCCCGCGGCAACCAGCGCCGGAACCAGATATTGCCCGACCGCGCCGGTCGCGCCCGCAACAAGGATGCGCATCGTGTGCTCCTCAATTCGTTGCAATCCTCCCGGACGTAGTCGAGGTGTGGAGCGGTTCAAGTGAGACCTGCGCGCAAGTGAGACATGCGCGTCAAATGACAACGGCGCGTGACCGAGGTGCACGCGCCGTCATCAGATCAATTCTTGCGAGCCGGTTCAGCGCACCGTGACTGGCGCGGGTAGCGGCGGCACCACGGTCGGCTGGGTGCCCGGGACCGGACCGGCCTGGGCAGCCATCGGGGCGGGACCAGCGGCACCGGGCATCGGCGCCGCGGACGCGGTCGCGGTTCCCGGCGGCGGGCCGCCCGGCATCACCACCACGCGGGTGCCGACCTTGACCCGATCGAACAGGTCCGAGACGTCCTCATTCAGCATGCCGATGCAGCCGGAGGAGACGAACTTGCCGATGGTCGACGGCTGGTTGGTGCCGTGGATGCGGTACACGGTTGAGCCGAGATACATCGCGCGGGCGCCAAGCGGATTGCCGGGGCCTCCCGCCATGAAGCGCGGCAGATAGGGTTGGCGCTCGATCATTTCCGCCGGCGGATGCCAATCGGGCCACTCCGCCTTGCGGGTGATCTTCTGCACGCCGGTCCAGGTGAAACCATCGCGGCCGACGCGAACGCCGTAACGGATCGCCCGGCCATTGCCGAGCACGTAATAGAGATAGGTGTTCGGGGTATCGACGATCAGCGTTCCGGCCGGTTCCTTGGTTGCCAGCGAGACTTCCTGGCGGCGCAGGTTCGGCGGCAGCTGCGCGGGGGCGGCGTCGGGCTGCTCCTCGGGCGGCAACGAGGCGATCGACATCGGACGGCCATCGGCGCCCATGGCGGGCTGCTGCGAGACCGTTCCGGTCTCGCCCGGACCACTGACTGCCTCCGGCGGACGCAGGCCATCGCTGCCGGGCGCCTGACCCGGACGGTCGGCATAGATCACGGCCGGCGGACCGGCGGGACGACCGTAGCGGGGATCATCGGGCGACATCACCGGGCCTTGCGGCGGGGCGGCGGAATAGACCGGCGGAGCGCCAGCCGGACGACCATAACGCGGATCATCCGGCGACATCACCGGGCCCTGCGGCGGGGCAGCGGAATAGACCGGCGGAGCGCCGGCCGGGCGTGCGTAGCGCGGATCGTCGGCCGGGCCGGGCGGCGGCAGCGACGCCTGCGGCATCGCGCCGTCGTCATCTTCCAGCGCGTCGAAATTGGGCGTGCGGTCGCCGGGGTGATATTCGGCCGGGGCACCGTAGCTTGGCGCCTGCTGCACCGGATAGGACTGGGCCTGCACGAGCGAGGTTCCCGCCGCAGCGACTGTTGCGGCAGCGCATATCGTCAGAAAATGTTTGATCATCATCGCTCTTGTATGGTCCCCAGGCCCTATCGGACCGCTGACGGCCAGATGACCGAAGATAGCGGCACATTCAAGACATGACAGGCCGAATTGCGCCGATTTGGCGATTTGTGATGTCAGCGCACACCGTTGCTCCGTTGCATCACGGGGCGAAAATCGCAATTCGCCGTAAATTGCCGGAGTCCTCGACCGTGAATTTTAGGGAGCGGCGCGGAGACGTTGCGATATGGTCGAATCAGCCTGATTCGCCATCGATTTGAGCTCCGGATTTCCGCTTGGCGAATGCGGCGATCAGTACCGTCACCGCGTTCAGATGGCTCATGGGCCCTGGCCACACCCCGCCGGGGCGGAAATTCGTAATCCGTCAATGCTTCCCGGCTTTCGCTTCCTGCTTGCCGCGATCCTGCTGTCAGCCTCCATCCTGGTGTTCGGCTTAGGGGCCGCCGCGCTGCTGCGGGCGACCCATGAGCAATATGTCAGCAACCCGTCCTGGCGGAACGGGCCGCAGGAGCAGGTGTTCGCGCAGGCTCCCGAGCCGGCCCAGCCTGTGCTCGCCGCTCTGCGCGTGGAGCAGGTCACGCCGGCCGCCGATGACGCCACGCCTGCGCTGCGGGACCAGGTCCCGAGCATCGGGATGCCCGCGGTCGAGACCGCGCCCGAGCAGATGGCCGCCGTGACCCTCGATGGCAACGTCCAGCCTGAGCCTCGGGTCGCAGCTCTCGGGGCGGCCATAGAAGCGGCACCGCCCGCCACCGAAGCACCAGCCCCCGAGCCAGCCAAGAGCGAGCCAGCCCAGAGCGAGGCTGCGGCTTCCGCGCCCGCCGACACACTCACCCCCGCCGACACGACGGCTTCCATCGCCACGATGACGCCGGCACCGGCAGCCATTGCCTCCGAACTGCCGCGCACCGCGACAGCGCTGCCGGCATCGCACGTCGCCGACATCGCAGCGGCCAGGATGGCTGCGCTGAACGAGCTCGCGCCGGCCAAGACCCTTGCGCCGAAGGCCAAAGCCGCCGGGACGACGCCCGAGAGCAAGCCGCGTGCGCACAAGCCGAAGAAGCGTCACCGCATCGTGCGGCGCCCGCCGCCTCCGCCGGTACAGCAGGCACTTGATCCCTTCACGCAACAGCCGACGCTCGCCGCGGCGGCGACGACGCGCAAGCGTCAATAGGGTTTACGCCGGCCCGGTTGCGATTTGCGGGCCTTTTTCCTGGCCCCATTCCGACCACGAGCCGTCGTACAGCGCGGTGTCGGTGATACCCAGTCGATAGAGCGCGAGCGTCAGCACGCCGGCCGAGACGCCGGAGCCGCAGCTGGTCACGATCGGCGCGTCGAGCTTCACGCCTGCGCTCGTGAAGGCGGCGCGCAGATCGTCGAGCGGCTTCATCACCCCGGTGTCGGCATCGAACAGCTGATTGTAAGGCACGTTGCGCGCGCCGGGGATGTGGCCGGAGCGGATGCCCGCGCGCGGCTCGGGCGCGCGGCCTTCAAAGCGGTCGGCGGCGCGCGCGTCGATCACCTGCTCGGCGCGGCTTTCGAGATTGGCGATCAGCTGCTGCATGCTGCGGACGCGCTTTGAATCGTAGCTCGCCTTGAACGTCGCAGGCTTTGGCTTCACCTCGCCACTCGCGAGCGGACGTCCCTCGGCACGCCACTTCTTCAACCCGCCATTGAGGATTCGCACGTTGTCGTGCGCGAAGGCCAGGAACATCCACCATGCGCGGGGTGCTGCGACCCAGCCGCCGGCATCATAGAGCACGACGGTGTCGGCATTCGAGATGCCGAGTTGGCCTGTGTCACGGCCGAATTGCTCGGCGCTCGGATACATGTGCGGCAGCGGATTGGAATGATCCGACACCGCATCGACGTCGAAGAACACGGCACCCGGCAGATGCGCGGCGAGATAGTCGTCCTTCGGCAGCGGCAGCACGCCCGGCAGCTTGAAGGTGGCGTCGAGCACTTTGACGTTAGCGTCGTTGATGTGGGCGGCGAGCCATTCGGTGGAGACGAGGGGATCGGTGGTCATGCGAGGTCTTTCTTGTCATTCCGGGACGAGCGCAACGTGAGCGAGGTTGAAGCAGCGCGCATCCAACTCCGCTGTCATCGCCCGGCCAGTGCGCAATTGCGCACTAGGAACGGGCGATCCAGTATTCCAGAGGCGATTGTGATTGAGCCGAGAGGCCGCGGCGTACTGGATTCCCCGCTTTCGCGGGGAATGACGCCGGAGATTGGAGCGGCAGCGCAGCACCCTCACCCCTTCTTCTTCGGCTCCCATTGCTCGACTGGCCCGCCGGCATCGCGCCAGGCGGCGTAGCCGCCGGCGATGTGGGCGACGGGTTTCAGGCCCATGTCCTGCGCGGTCTTGGCGGCGAGTGCCGAGCGCAGGCCGCCGGCGCAGTGGAACACGAACTTCTTGTCCTGCTGAAACACCGGCTTGGCATACGGGCTCTGCGGATCGATCCAGAATTCGAGCATGCCGCGGGTGCAGGCGAACGCGCCGGGGATGCGGCCGTCGCGCTCGATCTCGCGGGGATCGCGGATGTCGACAATGACGACGTCGCCGTTCTTCGATATCTCGATCGCGTCCTTGGCGGTGAGCGTCTCGATCTCGGCATTGGCCTCGTCGATCAGCGCCTTGATGCCGCGGCTGATGTTTTGGGGCATGTAGTTCTCCCTCTTGTTGTCATTCCGGGGCGCGCGGAGCGCGAACCCGAATCTATTTCTCGGCTGATCTTGCGGCCTAATGGATTCCGGGTTCGATGCTTCGCATCGCCCCGGAATGACGGCGCGAGTCAGTGCGTCAATTCCTTCATCGCACCCTCCAACCCCTCGATCGTGATCGGGTACATGCGGTTGGCGAAGATGCGTTTGATGATGGTGGTGGATTCCGAATAGTCCCAGTGCTTCTGGGCGACCGGATTGAGCCACACCGAATGCGGATAGGTGCGGATGATGCGATCGAGCCAGACCGAGCCGGGCTCCTCGTTGACGTGCTCGACCGAGCCGCCGGGCACCATGATCTCGTACGGCGACATCGAGGCGTCGCCGACGAACACGACCTTGTAGTCGTGCGGGTATTTGTGCAGCACGTCCCAGGTCGGCGTGCGGTCGGTGAAGCGGCGCTTGTTCTGTTTCCACACGCCTTCATAGAGGCAGTTGTGGAAGTAGAAATACTCCATGTGCTTGAACTCGGTCTTCGCCGCCGAGAACAATTCCTCGACCTGCTCGATATGCAGATCCATCGAGCCGCCGATGTCGAAGAACACCAGCAGCTTCACCGCGTTGCGCCGTTCAGGGCGCATGTGAACGTCGAGATAGCCGTGATTGGCGGTCTCACGAATGGTGGTGTCGAGATCGAGCTCGTCCGGCGCACCGGTGCGCGCGAATTTGCGCAGGCGGCGCAGCGCCACCTTGATGTTGCGGATGCCGAGCTCGACATTGCCGTCGAGATCCTTGAACTCGCGCTTGTCCCACACCTTCACGGCGCGGTTGTTGCGGTTCTTCTCCTGGCCGATGCGGACCCCTTCTGGATTGTAGCCGTGGGCGCCGAACGGCGAGGTGCCGGCCGTGCCGATCCATTTCGAGCCGCCCTGGTGCCGGCCCTTCTGCTCCTCGAGGCGCTTCTTCAGGGTCTCCATGAGCTTGTCCCAGCCCATGGCCTCGATCTGCTTCTTCTCTTCCTCGGAGAGGTATTTCTCGGCGAGCTTCTTCAGCCACTCCTCGGGGATCTCCGCCTTTTCCATAGCGTCGAGCAGGCTTTCCAACCCCTTGAACACCGTGCCGAAGACCCGGTCGAACTTGTCGAGGTTGCGCTCGTCCTTCACCAGCGAGGTGCGCGACAGGTAGTAGAAATTCTCGACCGAATAGTCCGACAGATCAGCGTCGAGCGCCTCCATCAGCGTGAGGTATTCGCGCAGCGTCACGGGGACCTGCGCATCGCGCAGAGAGGTGAAGAATTGCAGGAACATGCATGACAGATTGCCCGTCGGATGACGGACGTCAAGGGGCGGAGATGCCGCTTGCGCGCTGGACCGGGAGGCTTTTTGCTCTAGAATTGGCGCCTCACGGGGTTGTCTTGGGGACGTTTACAATGGGAATTCTCGCAGCACTCATCATTGGTGCGATCGCCGGCTGGCTTGCCGGCAAAATTGTCCACGGCGCGGGATTTGGCCTGCTCGGCAACATCGTGGTCGGCATCATCGGCGCGCTGGTCGCAGGGTGGGTGCTGCCGCAGCTTGGCATCGCGCTGGCCACGGGGACGCTCGGCTCGATCCTGGACGCCACCATCGGCGCGGTGATTGTGCTCGTCATCCTTTCGCTGATAAAACGGGTCTGAAAGCCTGACCGAACCAGGAACGGCCGCCTTGCGCGGCCGTTCCTTTTGTCGGACCGCGGCAGCGCCCCGGCCGACCAACAAGGACGCGCGATGAAATTTACCGGCACCAAGGACTATGTTGCGACCGACGATCTCAAGGTCGCCGTCAACGCCTCGATCGTGCTGGAGCGTCCGCTGCTCATCAAGGGCGAGCCCGGCACCGGCAAGACGGTGCTGGCTGAGGAAGTGGCGAAGGCGCTGAACGCGCCGCTGCTGACCTGGCACATCAAGTCCACCACCAAGGCGCAGCAGGGCCTCTACGAATATGACGCGGTGTCGCGCCTGCGCGACAGCCAGCTCGGCGATGCGCGTGTGTCCGACATCAAGAACTACATCAAGCGCGGCAAGCTCTGGGACGCCTTCGCCGCCGAGCAGCGTCCGGTGCTCTTGATCGACGAGATCGACAAAGCCGACATCGAATTCCCGAACGATTTGCTGCTCGAACTCGATCGCATGGAATTCCATGTCTACGAGACCGGCGAGACCATCAAGGCCAAGCAGCGCCCGATCATGATGATCACCTCCAACAACGAGAAGGAGCTGCCGGACGCCTTCCTGCGCCGCTGCTTCTTCCACTACATCAAGTTCCCCGACGCCGACACCATGGGCCGCATCGTCGACGTCCACTTCCCCGGCATCAAGAAGCGCCTGGTGGAGGAAGCCCTGCGCATCTTCTTCGAGGTGCGCGAAGTCCCCGGCCTGAAGAAGAAGCCATCGACCTCCGAGCTGCTCGACTGGCTGAAGCTGCTGCTCAACGAAGACATGAGCGTGGAGCAGCTCCGCGAACGCGACCCGCGCAAGCTGATCCCGCCGCTGCACGGCGCGCTGCTCAAGAACGAGCAGGACGTGCATCTGTTCGAGCGGCTGGCGTTTTTGAGCCGGCGGGAAGTTTAGAGTCACTGCCTTCCTGCGTCGGCGCGCTGCCGCCGCTCCGATCACCGCCGTCATTCCCCGCGAAAGCGGGGAATCCAGTACGCCGCGGCCTCTCGGTTCAATCACAACCGCCTCTGGAATACTGGATCGCCCGCCTTCGCGGGCGATGACGGTGAGAGTATGGTGCGAGCCTCCCTCCACCTCGTCATTGCGAGCGCAGCGAAGCAATCCAGAGTCTTTCCGTGGAGGGACTCTGGATTGCTTCGCTGCGCTCGCAATGACGGAGCAAGGGGCAACTGCATCAATCACCAACTTGCATTTCAGTCGCAGACACGCCTTCGCATCCTCGCGGCGCATTCCGCCCGAGCTATGCTCTCTCCTTCACACCCCCCAGAGGGCGCAGGGAAGGCCGGGTGCCGGCTGGCACCCACGGTCCGCTGTGCGCAAATAGCGCAAAAGGACTGCACAGCGGCATACAGGTGAAGCCAAACACACGGCCTTCCCTGCGCGATGGTTGGACGGCTTATGCCGTGCTCTCCCGGGAGCCGAGTTCGTTCTGGCCTCCCTCGCCCCGCGAATTGGATGATGCAGTCTGCCCGGTTGGGCTCGCTCGCACCTCCGCGACAGGCTTGACCGCAGCAACGACGGCCAGGACCACACGGTTTTGCCGTACGCGTTCAGCGTCGTCCGTCTACACGCGGCCGCGAACTCACAGGGACTACCCGCCCTGCCCGCACCTCTCGTGCCGACGCTGCCGCGTCCACCGCAACCCGGCCCGCGTTTCGAACGACTCGCGAACCGCCCCTCTTCCGTAGGCCGGGCTGTTTCGATTTATGCCGCAATTCCGAATTTCGGTAAAGTGGAATGTTTTTGCGGTGAGGGATTGACGAGATGGCGGGTGTTTTGCCCGACGGCCAAGTAGCCCGGATGGGGCGCAGCGAAATCCGGGTAAGTCGTGCAAACCGGTGCAGTCATCCCGGATTGCGCTACGCTCCATCCGGGCTACAGGACCATCCGGTCTACCTTGCCGGTTTCTACGCCACCGCGGCATCCGGCACGCGCGCGGCTTCCATCGGCTGTTTGCCGCGGAGCAGGTCGGAGGCGCGGTCGGCGATCATCATCGTGGATGCATTCAGGTTCGCCGAGATCATGCGCGGCATCACTGAGGCATCGATCACGCGCAAGCCTTGGAGGCCGTGGACGCGGAGCTGGTCGTCGACGACCGCCCAGGTGGAGTCCGCCGGACCCATGCGGCAGGTGCAGCCGGGGTGGAAGGTGGTGGTGCCGCGCTCGGTGGCTGCCGCCAGGAATTCGTCGTCGGTGTTGATGTTCGGGCCCGGGAAATCCTCGTAGGCGTAATAGGGCGACAACGGCGCCGACTTCAAAAGGCGCCGCGCGAGCTTCATGCCTGCGACGATGACGCGGCGGTCGAGCTCGGCGTCGAGATAATTGGTCTGGATGATCGGTGGCGCGAACGGATCGGCCGAGCGGATACGGACATAGCCGCGGCTCTCGGGGCGCTGCTGCCAGGATGCGACCGTCATGCCGGGTTCGTCCTCGAGCTGACCCTGCACGCCTTCCTTGTAGCTGGCCGGCGTGAAGGTGAGCTGCAAGTCCGAGCTCTCGGCACTCTCGCCGGAATGCCAGAAGCAATAAACCATGGTCGGCGACAGCGAGAGCAGCCCGCCGCGCGTGGTGGCCCATTTCAGCGCTTCGACCCAGAGCGACAGGCCGCGACGTAGCTCGTTGATGGTCCTGATGTCTTTCACACGCGCCACCGTGCGCGGGGCGTAATGGTCTTGCAGTCCTTCGCCCACGGGAAGCGCGTGACGCACCTGGATGCCATGAGCCTGCAACAGGTCCGGCGAGCCGATGCCGGAGAGCTGCAACAGCTGCGGCGAATTATAGGTACCGCCCGACAGGATCACTTCCTTGTTGGCGCGCACCTCGACCGGCGTGCCACCGCGGCCGCCCTTCATATAGCGCACGCCGACGGCGCGCTTGCCCTCGAAAATGATCTCGGTCGCATGCGCGTGGGTGTGCACATGCACGTTCGGCCGCTTCATCGCGGGCTTGAGGAACGCGGTCGCGCCGGAGACGCGCAGGCCCCTGTCGATGGTGCGCTGGCAGTAGGAGACGCCTTCCTGGGTCTTGCCGTTGTAGTCGGGGTTGCGGGGAATGCCGAGCGAGACCGCTCCTTCCATGAAGGCTTCGCACAGCGGATCGCGCCAGTTCATCGTCGTGACGATGAGGTTGCCGTCGCGCCCACGATAAATCTCCTCGCCCTCGCCGACCCGCTTCTCCAGCCGCCGGAAATAGGGCAGCACGTCGGCATAGCCCCAGCCGCGATTGCCCATCTGCGCCCAGGTGTCGAAATCCATGCGCTGGCCGCGATTGTAGATGTGGCCGTTGATCGAGGACGAGCCGCCGAGCGTCTTGCCGCGCGGCGCATAGATGCTGCGGCCGCCGGTCCAGGCCCCGACCTCCTGCTGGTAGGCCCAGTTGATGCTCTTCATGTGGAAGGTCTTGATGAAACCCGCCGGCAGGTGGATGTAGGGATGCCAGTCGGAAGGGCCCGCCTCGAGCACGCAGACGCTGGTGCCGGGATCTTCGCTCAGCCGGCTGGTGAGCACGCAGCCGGCCGAACCCGCGCCGATGATGACATAATCAAATCTGTCCATGGTGCCTCGGCCGCTTTAGCGCGGCTTGTCGTTGAGTTGATAATTCAAATGCGCTTTCACCGTCGGCCATTCGGCGGCGATGATGCTGTACACCACGGTATCGCGCAGTGCGCCGTTCGGCGCGACCTGGTGGCTGCGCAAGATGCCGTCCTGCTTGGCGCCGAGGCGCTCGATGGCGCGGCGGCTCTGGTGGTTGAAGAAATGCGTGCGGAATTCGACCGCGATGCAGTTCAGGGCCTCGAAGGCGTGGGTGAGCAGCAGCAGCTTGCATTGCGTGTTGAGCGGCCCGCGCTGCGCGCTCTTGCCATACCAGGTCGAGCCGATTTCGACGCGGCGGTTGGCGGCATCGATGTTCATGTAGGTCGTCATGCCGACGATGTTGCCGCCGCCGTCGAACACGGTGAACGGCAGCATGGAGCCCGCGGCCTGGAGGCCCAAGCGGCGGTCGATCTCCTTGCTCATGTTCTCCGGCAGAGGGATCGCCGTGTACCAGAGTTTTGACAGCTCTCCGTCTTTTACCGCGTTCGTCAGCGCCTCGCGATGATCATGCGACAGCGGCTCCAGACGGGCATGCTGTCCGCGCAGGGTGATGGGATCAGGCCAGGGCATTGAACTCTCTCCTTACGTCATTGCGGGGAGCGAAGCGACGAAGCAACCCAGACTGTCTCCGCGGACCGCATTTCTGGATTGCTTCGCTTCGCTCGCAATGAAGATAACTAGCACCGTTTATTTGTTTAGGAAATTGAGAGGCAAACCGCCGCGCGGCCAGTCCATCGCGATCAGCTCGCCCTTGCCGGAGAGCGTGATGTAGGCGGTCTTGAGCCCGGGGCCGCCGAAGGCGATGTTGGTGGTGACGCGGTCGCCGGTCGGCACCTGCTCGACCAGCGCGCCATCAGGCGCGATCACCGAGATGCAGCCGGAGACGAGCGTGGCGACGCAGATATTGCCGCTCGCTTCCACCGCGAGCGAGTCGAACATCTGGTAGCCGCCGAGCCCGCAGATCGGCCTGCCCCGCTCGCCGCGATAAATCGCGTCGCGCGGCTTGAGCGTGCCGGGCGCGGAGAGCTCATAAGCCCAGAGCCGCCCCGTCGGCGTCTCGGCGATGTAAACCGTGTTCTCGTCCGGTGACAGCCCGATGCCATTGGCCGGCAGCACGCCGTGCACGACCTCGACGATCTCGGTCATGCCGGGCTTGAGATAATACATGCCGCCGACATCCATCTCGCGCGCGCGGCGTTTGCCCAAATCGGAGAACCAGAGACCGCCGTGCTTGTCGAACACCAGATCGTTCGGCCCGCGCAGCTCGTGCTCGCCGCATTTGGTCACGACGGTCTCGATCTTGCCCGATTGCAGATCCACCCGCTGGATCGAACCGCCCAGATAATCATCCGGCTGCGGGCCGGGCATGATCATGTTGCGGGTCGGGATCCAGGAGAAGCCGCCATTGTTGCAGATGTAGATCTTGCCATCGGGCCCGAGCGCCGCACCATTCGGGCCGCCCGGCACCTTGGCCACGATCTCCTTGCGGCCATCAGGATACACCCGGGTTAAACGCTGGCCGCGGATTTCCACCAGCACGACCGAACCATCCGGCATCACCACCGGCCCTTCGGGAAATTCGAGGTCGGTGGCGAGAACACGGACGTTGGACGTGACATCGGACATGGAGACCCTCCCGGCTGCTTGTTATGGCTTGCGCGGGATGTCCGGCATGGGCCTCGCACACAAGATTTGCCTGCGGTTATGGCAAAGCAGGTCCGTCTTGCCAAGCAACCGGGAAGGTATGCCAGCGTTGCGCGCTAGTCCTTCACCGGCACCCAGATCTCGAAGCCGCCATTGCCGGTCATGGGATCGAACGCCTCGTCATAACGCTCGAAGTTCGGCGCATCCGCGGCCTTGAGGCCAGAGGCAGGCAGCCATTGATTCCAGATCGTGTTGACGGTGCGGCGGATCGAGGCAACGTGATCGGAATGGGTGAACACCGCATAGCGCTGCTCGGGGATGCGAATGCGACCGAAGCGGCGCGGCAGATCCGAGAAGTCGGCGACTTCCACACCGGCGATGTAGTCGAAATTGCCGGCATCGTCGCCATTGCAGCAGATGCCATAGGCCACCTTGCCAATGCGCGCGGGAATGTCGGCGACCTCCTGGTGGAAGCGGTGCCACATCCCGGGAATGATCGCACCGTTGTCGCAGGCAATGCGGTCAGTGAGGCCGGCGACAAGAAAGGCCTTTGCGGTTTCGAAACGGGGCGGGGCGAGGTTGTCTGATACGGTGGAGTCCATGAGGATCGGCTCCTGAAGCTTGAGATGGCTGATGCACGTCGCCGCCCTCACCGCTTCTGGTGTGGTGCCAAAGTGGTCGCGGAACGCGCGGGTGAATGCTTCGTGCGAGCCGTAGTCCGCCTCCAGCGCGAGGCTGAGAATGTCCGGCGCGCCCCTGGCAAGGCTGCGCGCCGCCTCACTCAGCCGGCGTGCGCGCACGTACCGCATCACCGGCAAGCCGGTGGCCGCGGCAAACGCGCGCACCATGTGGAACCGCGACACGCCGCCGATCGCAGCGATCTCGTCGAGCGTCATCGGCTCGGTCAGATGGCTTTCGATGTACCAGAGCGCGCGCTGGGCTGGGTTCATGGGTTGCGCCTCTCATTCGAAGCGGGGCGATCATGCGCCGTCCCCGCGCGCTTCGCTTGATCAGGATTGCTCCCGCACGGTTCGCTTTGCCAGCCTACAAAACCTACTTCGCATCCTTCGGCGCCGGCGCGTCCTGCTTCTTCTTCACATCCTCGATGATCTTCGTCTGCGCCGCCTGGAGATCGCCGATGGTCTTCTGCAAGCCGGCAAGCGTCACCTTCAACGCATCGATCTGGCGATTGGCGGCATCGAGCTTCTGCTGATGATCGAGGTTAAGTTTCGTGATCGTCTTCTGGAGGAAATCGACATTGCTCTGAAGGCAGCTGGTGCGACGCTCCATGGTCTTTTCGACCGTGCAGATCTCGATGCCGGGCACGTCCTGCGCATGCGCCGGCGTGACGAGCGGTAAGATCGCGAAACAAACGGCAGCCAACGTGCGCGGCATCCAGGTTCCTTGCCAAATTGATCACGGCAATTTGCGCCGATTGGGCGCGCCTTGGCGAAGCTACCACACTCGTACCGCATTCTCGCGTTGAGCTTGGCATGTTCCCTCGGACAGGGAGCAATGAACCGTACGCGGAAGAAGTGGGCGCTCGTTCCGCAGCTTTGATGAGGGGAGATTATTGGAATGGCAACGCGCGACAGACGTCTGGCGGAATTCGATGGCGCCGGAGAACCGCCACCCGGCCTGCCGGTCGAGGTTTTGTGCGAGGACCACAGCGGTACGTATCAGCTGCCGTTCGCATGCCGTTATGTCGAGGGGGCGCTGGCAGAATGACGCGGCCGGGGTCGCGGTGGAAGCAACCGTGATCGGATGGCGGCTGCCGCGCATGAAGCACACCGGGGTCGCCTGAAACCTCGCACCTGTCCCGAAATGCGACGGCGACGCGTGGCACCTTAACCTTCGGAACGCGGTTCGAACGAATCGCGTCCGAATCAGCCTGATGGCTCCGTCCACGCCTGTTCACGGCTAGATATCGAAGTCAGCCCGTGCGCGCGTACCACATCTGCGAGAGGCGCGGGCGGGCCTGAGCACATTGCCGACTGCAAACGTTAATTCCCGAGGCGCAGCCCTGCACGCCCCAGTTCCGCCGCCGAAACGGGCAGGACGGGGCGCGGCTGCCTAATATTCGACCTCCAGCTCCTCGATCTCGGCCGGCTCGTCCTTGGCTGCCGCGATCCATTCCTTCATCTCGGGCATGGCCATGATGACATCGGCATAGGCCTTCAGCTGCGGCTCGAGCTTGACGTCATAGGTGACGAAGCGCGTCACCACCGGCGCATACATCGCATCCGCCATGGTTCGCTTTTCGCCGAACAGGAACGGACCGCCGGACTTGTCCAGGCAGTCGCGCCAGATCGCCCAGACGCGATCGATGTCGGCCTGCGCGCGCGACCAGATCTTGAAGGCCGGGAAGTGGCCCTTCAGGTTGACCGGCAGCGAGGCGCGCAGAGTGGTGAAACCGGAATGGATTTCGCCGCAGATCGAGCGGCAATGCGCCCGCTGGACGCGATCCGCCGGCAACAGCCCGGCATCCGGCATCGCCTCGTTGAGATATTCGGCAATCGCCAGCGTATCCCAGACCGTGGCGCCGTCGTGCCGCAGGCATGGCACCAGGATCGAGGACGACAGCAACAGGATTTCGGCGCGCGCCGATGCGTCGTCCGGCGCGGTCACGATCTCCTCGAAATCGAGCCCGGAAAACTTCGTCAGCAGCCAGCCACGCAGCGACCAGGATGAGTAGTTCTTGCTGCTGATGGTCAGTGTCGCTTTCGCCATATGGCCGTTCCCTCACGCCTGTGATGCACCCCCCGCCGGGCCCACCGGCGTGCCCATTGCCTGTGCTTCCCGAGTGGCTCGCTCGGCTTGAATAGCAAGCGATGTGCCAGTTTTCCGGGCGATTTGACCCCGCTTTGGCTTCGATATTGCATGACAACATCGGACAGGTGGGCACTTCAGTATGATGTCGATGTTTTATCAGACCTTTCAGAACCAGATGGATCTGACGGCGCCGTGGCGGGCGGGCGCCGCGTCCGCGCTCAAATTCCTCCATCTGGTGCCACAGGGCATGTCGGATCAGGTGGTGGGCCGACTCTCGGCTGCGCTGGAGCTGATCTCGCGGTCCACCCTCACTTACCATCGCCCGGCCTACGGCATCGACAGCGTCATGGTCGGCAATCGCGAGGTTGCGGTCACCGAGGAGATCGCCTACTCGACGCCGTTCGGCTCGCTGCTGCGTTTCAAGAAGGAGGGCGTGGGCGAGCAGCCGCGCATGCTTCTGGTGGCGCCGATGTCCGGCCACTTCGCCACGCTGCTTCGCGGCACCGTGAAGACGCTGCTGCAGGATCACGACGTCTACATCACCGACTGGCACAATCCGCGCGACATTCCGCGCAGCGAGGGACGCTTCGGTCTCGACGACTACACCGAGCATCTGATCGACTTCCTCGGACAGCTGGGGCCGCGGCCGCATATGGTCGCGATCTGCCAGCCGTCGGTCTCGGCGCTCGCCGCGGCCGCGATCATGTGCGAGGGCAATCACCCCTCACGGCCTGCGACGCTGACGCTGATGGCCGGCCCGATCGACACCCGTATCCAGCCGACCAGGGTCAACGAGTTCGCCAAGAGCAGGCCGATCGACTGGTTCGAGAGCAACCTCATCAACTATGTGCCGGTGCAGTGCCGCGGCGCGCTCCGCAAGGTCTATCCAGGGTTCGTGCAGCTCACCGCCTTCGTCTCGATGAATCTCGAGCGGCACATCAAGCAACACATGGATCTCGCCAATCACATCGCCAAGGGCGAGAAGGAGAAGGCCGCCAGCATCAAGACCTTCTACGACGAATATTTCGCCGTGATGGACCTGCCGGCGGAGTTCTACATCGAAACCGTGCGCGACGTGTTCCAGGAGCACCTGCTGCCGCAAGGCAAGCTGATGCATCGGGGACGTCCCGTCGACACCAAGGCGGTCAGCCGCATGGGGCTGATGACGGTCGAGGGCGAGAAGGACGACATCTGCTCGATCGGCCAGACGCTCGCAGCCCAGGACCTCTGCACCGGCGTGCGCGCCTATCGCCGGGTGCACCACATGCAGGCCGGCGTCGGCCATTACGGCGTGTTCTCGGGCAAACGCTGGAACAACGAGATCTATCCGCTGCTGCGGGATTTCGTGCACGTCAATTCTTAGGACGGCCCGGCGGCTCCGCGCCTCAGGCCGACCACTCCGCGCCCCAGACCTGGACGACGTGACCCGGCGAGACTTCGCGATATTGCCGCACCGGCGGCTGGTAATCCGGCGCGCGCACCGGACTTCTGATTTCGTCGTTGGCGACCTCGCGCCTGATGCCGCGCCGAGCAGGATCGGGCACCGGCACCGCGGCCATCAGCTTCTTCGTGTAGGGATGCTGGGGATTGCCGAACAAGGCCGCACGCGGACCGATCTCGACGATCTCGCCGAGATACATCACCGCGACGCGATGGCTCATGCGCTCGACCACCGCGATGTCGTGGGAAATGAAGAGATAGGCCAGGCCCATGCTGGCCTGAAGATCGAGGATGAGATTGACCACCTGCGCCTTGATCGAGACGTCGAGCGCCGAGACCGCCTCGTCGGCGATGATCAGCTTCGGTCCGAGCGCCAGCGCACGCGCGATGCAGATGCGCTGGCGCTGGCCGCCGGAGAACTCATGCGGGAAACGCGCGGCCATGTCAGCCGTCAGGCCGACGCGCGTGAGCAGATCGGCGACCTTGTCGCGCGCCTGAGCGGCGGTGGCGAGGCCGTTGGCGAGCAGCGGCGCGGCGATCGCCGTTCCCACCGACATGCGCGGATTGAGGCTCGCGAACGGATCCTGGAACACGATCTGCATCCTCTTGCGGAAGTCTCGCAAGGTGCGGCCGTTCATGGCGAGCACATCCTGGCCCTCGATCAGAACCGTGCCGCTGTCCGGCTCGATCAGCTTGAGGATCGAGCGGCCGGTCGTCGACTTGCCGCACCCGGACTCGCCGACCAGCGCCAGCGTCTCGCCGGCGCGTAGCGTAAATGAGATGTTCTCGACCGCGTGGACCCGGCCGGAGACCTTTCCGAACAATCCCGACCGGATCGCGAAGCGCGTGGTGAGGTTGGACACCTCGAGCAGCGGGCGTTCGGCGGTCGAGACCGTATCAGGCGTTTCCGTCGGATCGTCGGACGTCCCCGTCATCTTGTCAACGATCGGAAAACGCATCGGCCGCGCGCGTCCGTCCATCGAGCCGAGGCGCGGCACGGCCGCGAGCAGCGCGCTTGTGTAGGGATGCGAGGGTGATGCGAAGATGTGCGCAGTCGCGTCGGTCTCCACCGCCTGGCCGGCATACATCACCACGGTGCGATCGGCGATCTCGGCGACCACGCCCATGTCGTGGGTGATGAAGAGGATCGACATCCCCTCCTCGCGCTGGAGCTCTTTCAGAAGCTCCAGTATCTGGGCCTGGATGGTGACGTCGAGTGCCGTGGAGGGCTCGTCGGCGATCAGGAGTTTGGGCTTGCAGGCGAGCGCCATCGCGATCATCACCCGCTGGCGCATGCCGCCCGAGAAGCGATGCGGATGCTCGTGAAAACGCGATTTCGCTGCGGGGATGCGGACACGATCGAGCAGACGGATGGTCTCGGTCTCGGCAGCGGGGCGCGACAGTCCGCGATGCTGAATCAGTGCTTCCGCAATCTGGAAGCCGATGGTGAGCACCGGGTTGAGGCTCGTCATCGGCTCCTGGAAGATCATGGCAATCTCGTTGCCACGAATATCCTTCATGCCCGCTTCGGGCAGCGTCAGCAGATCGCGGCCGGAAAGCGCGACGCGGCCCTCGATACGGCCGCTCTCCCTCGGAATGAGGCGCATGATGGAGAGCGCGGTGACGCTCTTGCCCGACCCGGACTCGCCGACGATGGCAACGGTTTCCCGCGCGGCAATGTCGAACGAGACGTTGCGAACGACCGGGACCCATTGCTGCTCGCGCATGAACGAGGTCGTGAGGCCTGCGACCGACAGCATGGGACACTGTGCTTCGGCGACGACCTGCTCGGATGCATTTGCGCCGGTGTTCATGCGAAGCACCTGATGCATGCCGCAACGAAGGTGCGCTCCCTCCCCCGCTTGCCGGGAAGGGTTGGGGAGAGGGTGCTTCCACGATCGAGGACCTCCAAGAGGAGAGAACCCTCACCCGGCGCTGCGCGCCGATCTCTCCCGCAAGCGGGAGAGGTGAACTGAGCTCGTGGCTGCACTGATGTCACCATTGCCATTGCGCCCTCAGTAGCCTCGACTACGATCGACACGCCCCGGCAGCTCTTCGCCGCGGCGGTGCCGTGCGATGACGTCGAGCACGTAATCGACCGCCGTATCCGGCGTCGTCATGCTGGCATTGTGCGGGGTCAGCAGGATGCGCGGGTGGCTCCAGAAGGGATGACCGGCGGGCAGCGGCTCGGGTTCGGCGACGTCGAGCACCGCACCTGAAAGCGCGCCACTATCGAGCGCGGCGAGGAAATCCGCTTCGACCAGATGCGGGCCACGGCCGACGTTAACGAGAGAGGCACCGCGCGGCAGCCGCGCGAACAGGTCCGCGTTGAGGATACCGCGAGTGTCGTCGGTCAGCGGCAGCAGGGACACCAGAATGTCAGCCTGCGCGAGAAATTTTGGGAGTGTCTCCGCGCCGGCATAGCAAGCAACGCCTTCGATATCGCGCGGCGAGCGATTCCAGCCGAGAAGCGGAAACTCGAACGCCTTGAGGCGTTCGAGCACGGCCTGGCCGAGCTGCCCGAGCCCCATGACGCCGACGCGCCGACGCTTCGCCGGCGTGATCCGGATCTCGCGCCAGATCTGCGCCTTCTGCTGGCTGATGAAGTGCAGGAGATCGCGGTGCAGCGCCAGCACGGACATGGTGACGTATTCCACCATCGTCTCGGCAATGCCCGGCTCCAGCATCCGGACAAGCGGGATGTGGGGCGGAACTTTCGTGGTGTCGAACTGATCGACGCCGGCGCCGACCGAGAAGACCAGCTCGAGATTGGGAAAGGTCGCCGCGATGTCATCCGGCGGCACCCACGCCACCAGGTAGCGCACCTCCGCGGGATCGCCGATGTCGGGCCAGAGCCGGAACGGCAGGTCGGGCGCGCGCTCCGCGAAGAAGCGCGCCCACTCCGCGCCGCGCACCATGTTGGCCTTGTAGAGAACCGTCATACTGTCAAAGCCTCAGAACGGGCTGACCGGCGCGAGCCGGCGGCCGTCGATCATGCGCGTGTGGCTGTAAGCTGCCGGATCGACCAGCGGCGTCGACCCCGTCACGATATCGGCGGCGAGCTTGCCGGCCGCAGGGCCGATGCCGAAACCGTGGCCGGAGAATCCGGTGGCGAGGAAGAAGCCCGGAAGCGCGTCGACCTGCGAGATCACCGGAATCGTGTCCGGCGTGCAGTCGATGGTGCCACCCCAGGCTTCTGCGATCTCGATGTCCTTCAGCTCGGGGTTCGACTTGATCAGCGAAGCCAGCGCCGCATTGACCAGCGACATGTCAGGCTCGGGATCGCGCACACGCTCGGTCTCGAACGGCGACGGCTTGTCAAAGCCCCAGCTCGTGCCGCGCGCGAGCTGGTCGAAGAACGACTTGCCGAACGACATCTTCAAGCCGTTGCGGCGATGCAGGTAGGTCGGCCAGAAGGTGCGTGCGTAGCGGAACAGGTCGGGCGACAGCTCGACCGTGCCGCGGTTGCGCAGCGCGAGCGTAAAGCCGCCGTCGAGGCGGCGGCGGATACAGTAGAAATCGGTGCCAAGCGCACCCGACGTGATCTCCGGACCCGGCGTGGTCCGGCACGCGGTGGCGTTGACGAGGCCTATCGGCAGCTCGATGCCATGGCGGCGGCAGAACAGCGACGACCACGCGCCACCCGACAGCAGGGCGGATTGCGTGCGAATGGTCCCCTTCTCGGTGACGACGGCGCTGACGCGTCCGCCCTGTGTCTCCAATCCGCGCGCGGCGCAGCCCTGGTGGATGGTGACGCCGTGTTTTCGCGCAGCGGTCGCAAGCGCGGGCACGGCCATCGAGGGCTCGGCGCGCCCGTCGCTCGGCGTGTGCAGGCCGCCAACCCACGTCTCGGCATTGCCGGGCAGGCGCTCGGCGATCTCGGCCGGCGTCAGCACGGTGGAGTGAACCTGTTGTTCGCGCGCCATCGCCGCCCAGCGCTCCCAGCTGGCGAGCTCGTCCTTGCTCTTGGTCAGGAACAGCACGCCGGTGCGGCGGAAGCCGGCATCGACGCCGGCGTCGTTCTGCATGTCCTCCCACAGTCGCAACGCTTCGCGCGCCAGCGGAATCTCCTCCCGCGCGCGGCCCTGCTGCCGGCACCAGCCCCAGTTGCGGCTCGACTGCTCGCCCCCGACATGCCCCTTCTCGACCAACGCGACGGAAAGCCCCTTCTTCGCGAGATGATAGGCCGCCGAGACGCCGATCACGCCGCCGCCGATGACGACGACGTCCACCTGCGCCGGCAGGCGTTCGTCGCTGTTTATACGGTTGAGCGGCGGGGACATAGGACACTCCTGGAAGTCGGTTCGATCGATGCAAGCTTGCTCGTCGCTGGTTTGCAGATCATGGGATGTTCATCCGCGGGTCGAGCGCGTCGCGCAGCCCGTCGCCGAGGAAGTTGAAGCTCGTCACCGCGAGCGTGATGACAACGCCCGGCGCAATGGCAAGCCAGGGCGCACTGGTGAGATAGATCTGCGCGTTGTTGAGCATGTTGCCCAGGCTAGCGGCCGGCGGCTGAATGCCGTAACCGAGATAGCTGAGATAGGATTCCAGCAGGATCGACTTGGCGACGTTCAGCGTCGCTGCCACCACGATCGGCGCCATCGCATTGGGCACGAGCTCGCGGAACATGATCCGCAGGTTCGACGAGCCGAACGCGAGCGCGGCCACCGCAAACTCGCGCTCCCGCAGCGAGCGCACCTGGGCTTCGACGACGCGGGCCACCCACATCCAGGCGGTCGCTGCGATCAGCACGGTGGTGGTGACGACGCCGGGCTCGGTGAGCGCCGCCAGCGCAAGCAGGAGAAAGATGGTCGGAAAGCACAGCACGCCGTCGACGAGCTGCATCAGGACCGCGCCGACCACGCCGCCGTAGAAGCCGGCGAAGGCGCCGACGGCGATGCCCACCGCCATCGCGATCACCATCGCGACGATGCCGATCGACAGCGAGACGCGCGCGCCCATCATCAGCCGGGCCAGCACATCGCGGCCAAGCTCGTCGGTGCCGAGAATGTGCGCGCCCGACAGCGGCGGCGCGAACCGCTTCATGATGTCGATATACGTGTCGTCGAACGGCAGCAGATAAGGGCCGAGCGCCGAGCCGAGAACAAGGACGAGAATGATGACCGCGCCCGCGAGCGCAAGCCGGTGTCGGCGGAATCGCTGCCACGCGGCCTGGCCGGGTGCGGGTTGAGCGGTGGACACGACTACAGTCGCCATCGCCTAGCCCACCCGGATGCGCGGATCGACGACCGCGTAAAGGATGTCGGCAAGCAGCGAGCCGATCAGCACCATGGTGGCCGAGAACATCAGGATGCCCATCACCACGGGATAATCGCGATAGCCGATGGAATCGAGGAACAGCCGGCCCATGCCGGGCCAGGTGAACACGGTCTCGGCAACCAGCGCTCCTCCAAGCAGCGTCGGAAATTGAAGCCCCGCAACGGTGATCATCGGCAGCAACGCGTTGCGTAGCGCGTGCACGGTGAGGATGCGCCATTCCGGCATGCCTTTGGCGCGCGCGGTGCGGATGTAATCCTGGTTGATGACTTCGAGCATCGCGGAGCGCATGAAGCGCCCCCACATCGCGGTCTCGACCAGCGCCAGCACCAGCGCCGGCGCGATCAGATGATGCAGCAGGTCCAGCGGCGACCCGTCGCCGATGGTCTCGCGATTACCGGCCGGCAGCCAGCCGAGCTTCACCGAGAAGACGTAGATGGTGACGAGGCCGAACCAGAAGGTCGGGATCGACAGCGCGATCATGGCCCCGACGGTTGCGAGCGTATCGAACAGCGAATAGCGGCGCAGCGCACCGAGCACGCCGATCCAGCAGCCGAGCAGCACCGCGATGATGGTCGCCGTCGCCATCAGTTCCAGCGTGGCGCCGAGATGCGAGGAGATCACCGAGAGCACCGCCTCGCCGTCGCGGTACGAGCGGCCCCAGTCGCCTTTCAGCATGCGGCCGAACCAATCGAGGTACTGGATCGGCAGCGAGCGATCGAGGCCGAGCTGCCTGCTGACGCGCTCGAAATCCTCCTGCGTCATCTGCGCGGAGGCGGCAAATTGCGACAGCGGCCCGCCCGGCGCCAGGTGCAGGACGGCAAAGCCGATCGCGGAGACGATCACCAGCAGCAGGATCGCCTGCGTCAGGCGATTGGCGACGTAACGGGCCATCTCAGGCGATCCCGCGGATCGGATGCATCAGGCCCAATACCACTCGCGGATGTTCCAGCAGTTGATCGACATGTTGATGTTGGGACGGAAACCCTGGAGCCCCTCCTTCACGCCTTCGGCGATGAAGCCCTGGAACAGCGGCAGGATGGCGAGGTCGTTGCGCACGAGCTTTTGCAGTTCGCCATAGGTGGTCTTGCGCTGCGCGAGATCGAACTGTCTGGCGCCCTGGGCAAGCAGCCGGTCGGCTTCCGCGCTCTGGTATTGATAGGTGTTGTAGCCGCGGCCGCCCTTGGCGGGAATCGCACCAGAGCCGAACCGCGGCGTCACGTCGGGGTCGCTGCCCAGCATGAAGTTCACCCCCACGATCACCGAGTTGAACTTCGACTGCTGCCAGAAATCACCCCAGATCACCGCGGCGGGCATGTTGTTGACGCGCATCGCAGCACCAATCGCGCGCCAGTCCTGGATCAGGAGCTGCTGGGTCTGCTCGCGGACCGCATTGCCGGATGTCGTAGAATTGGTGAATTCGAGCTTGACGCCGCCCTTCTCGCGCACGCCGCCCGCGCCGCGCACCCATCCGGCGGCATCGAGCAGCGCATTGGCTTTTGCCGGATCATATTTGTGTTGCGGCAGGCCCTGCTGGAACGACCAGGCCTGCTGCGGCACGAAACTTTCGGTCTGGGTCGGCAGGCCGTAGTTCAGTGCATCGATGATCGCCTGCTTGTTGATCGCGAGATACAGCGCCTCACGCACCGTGCGGTCGGCGAACGCACCGAACTCCAGATTGGGCGCGATGTGCTCGACCGAGGACGTCGAGGAGACGAAGATCTTGCGCCCCTTCAACGTCTTCGCCTCCTGCACGAAGTTCGGCAAAATGCCTTGCAGGCCGGTGTAGTCGACCTGGCCGGTGCGGAACTGGGTGTAGAGAACGGTGAGATCCGGGATGTATTTGAAGACCACGCGTTCGACGTAAGGTCCTTTGCCGTGGTAGCCGGCATTTGCATTCAACTGGATGTGGTCGCCGGGCACCCGCTCGCCCCAGCGGAACGGACCGGTGCCGACCGGCGCGTTGTGGAACGGTGAAGCGTTCGGATCGGTCACCTTCTCCAGGATGTGCTTGGGCACGATAAAGGTCAGCGCCGCCAGGATCGACATGTAGGGCGAATAAGCCGTCTCCATCCGCCAATGGATCTCGTCCGGCGCGACGATGTCGATGTCCTTCACCAGATGATGCCCGACGCGGCTGCGCGCGCGGAAATCCGGACTGTTGATCAAGTTGAGCGAGAACTTCACGTCCTCCGCCGTGAACGGTGTGCCGTCGTGCCATTTTACGTCGCTGCGCAGCTTGATCTTCCAGGTCAGGCCGTCGGCCGACAGCCCGCCGTTCTCGATTGTAGGGACTTCGCGGGCGAGATCGGGAATGAAGTTGCCGTCGGGGTCGATGAACCAGAGCGGCGAGAACACCTGCCACCAGATGCCCTGATCGACTTCGATGCCGGGCATCAGCGGATGAAAGACCGTCGGCTCCTGCGACAGTGCCGCGATCACCTGCCCGCGCGGCTTGTCCGGTGGATTGGTGGGGCGCTCGGTCTGGGCAAAGGCATTGCCTGCAAATGTCCATCCCGCCGCCGCGCCTGCACCGAGCTGGACAAACTGACGCCGATCTGGAATGCCCAGATGCAGTGCCCCAACGCCGAACCTACCGGTGTCGTCTGCCATGACCACTCTCCGTTGTCGCACACGGCACCGTCTCCCGCGCCCCCAACCCCGGCAAAGGGACAGGAGTGGGCTTTAGTGCTTCTAAATTTTTCTCCCAAAAGTTCATCATGACTAAATACAGCTGTCAATCGCATTGCTAGGATGCGCGACGTTTTCACCTCGACTGAACGCCGCCGGCGCATTCCGGCGGCGAGGCGATGCATGGGAGAGCGACATGGATGGTCGCGGCGACACGAGCGGTCCGAAGGACGCTCCAGCGATGGACGGCGATGAGGCCAGCGACCAGCGCCTCGGCGAAACCGTGCGGCTGCTGCGTCAGCGCGCCGGCCTCTCGATCCAGGACGTTGCCAACAGGACCGGCCTGTCCAACGGCATGATCAGCCAGCTCGAACGCGCGCGCGCCATGCCGTCGATCCGCACGCTGCGGCTGCTCAGCATCGCGCTCGACGTTCCGATCTCGTATTTCTTCGAGACGCCCGATGCCGCCGACGTGCAGCGCTACATCGTGCGCAAGAGCAGCCGGCGCCTGCTGCGGCTCACCGCGAGCGGCGTCGTCAAGGAGGCGCTGACACCGTCAGACAAGGGCCAGCTCGAGCTGTACGAACTCACGCTCAACCCTGGCGCGTCCTCCGGCACTGATTTCTTGCAGCACACCGGTGAGAAGGCCGGCTATATCATCTCCGGCAGCCTGCGGCTGTGGCTCGACAACCAGGCGCATTTGCTGGAGGCCGGCGACAGTTTCCGCTTTCCGAGCACCGTGCCGCACATGTTCGACAACCCAACGCAGCACGCGGCGCGTGTGATCTGGGTCACGACACTGCACCAGACCGATTCGCCGGCAGGCTGAAGCGCGGCAACCTTCAAGACGAGTTCAGTAGGCAGATGGATCGACAGACCAGGGCAACGCTGTGGATCGCCTTTATCGTCATCGTCTCCTATTTCGTGTGGTTCTATGTCGACTGCGCGATGGACGATGCGTGCCGGATCATCTGCGCCGGTGACGACCGCCGCGGCTGCCATACGCAATGGACCACGGAGCCGAGGCAGCCTTGATGTTCGGCAGCCTCAACCCGCGAAGATGAGGCACGTCGTGGTGCCATGAGCGAGCGGCCGACCTCCGAGCGTGCGGCAAGCCGCTGGTCGGCTCGGGATGCGTTTCGCGATAGACAAGCACCCGCCCACAGCCGATGCTGCCGCCCATCGGGATCCATTTGGAGGCGAGCCATGACCGCACTTGAAAAAGGCATTACTGCAAACGGCACTGGCTATGGCGGCAAGAGCTGGAACATCCTGGGCCAGGTCTATTTCCCCAAGGCCGTCACCGAGTCCACCTTCGCATTCGAGACCAACAGCGAGCCGGGTCAATTCGTGCCGGTGCACATCCATCCGACCCAGGACGAATTCATCCTGGTGCAGGAAGGCACGCTTGACCTCAAGCTGGACGGCCAGTGGGTCAAGGCCCATGCCGGCGACCTCGTGCGCCTGCCGCGCGGTATCCCGCACGGCTATTTCAACAAGTCCGACAAGCCGGCCCGCGCGCTGTTCTGGGTCTCGCCGATGCAGAAGCTCGAGGCGCTGTTCAACCAGCTTCACAATCTGACCGACCCCGCCGAGGTCGTCCGCATCTCGGCCCTGCACGAGGTCGACTTCCTGCCGCCGGAAGCCAACGACTAGGCTATGATGCCCTGACGGACGAATCGTTGGGGAAACCGGCCATGCGTGCAGGAGGTCGCGCCATCGCGGCGCTCGCGCTGCTCTTCGCGACATTTGCCGCGAGCCAGGCGCAAGCGCTGACGCCAACGCAATCGGAGGCGCAAGCCGCCTACGATCGCGCGCTGGCCGATTTCAAATCGGTCCTTGCCGAGCGGCGCCGCCAGATCGAGACGAAGCAAGTGCTGCCGAACCTGCCGGGCCAGGCACTTTATCTCGCGCGCGTCGCGGTGATCAGCACGTACAAGGATCTCACCGACGCCATGCCGTCGCGGATCGGAAGGCCGAACAAGTTCGAGATTCCCCCGGCCTATTTCGATGCCGAGATCGAACCGCTGGTCGACGAATATGCTGATCTGTTCGAGATCATGGAGGCGCCGCCCGCAAACGCACAAAACTCGGCGACGCCGTTCAGGGACGTGGTCGATCTCGCCACAGCGATCGCGCGCGCCAAGGGGCTTGCGCCGGCCCACGCTGAAGCTGCAGGCCGCATCAGTCTGGGCCTGTTCTTTGCCGAGACCAACGGCAAGCAGAACGTCCGCAACGGGCGCTCGAACACCTATATGGGCAGCCTCCAGACCGGCCCGTCCGAGGACCGCAACGGCCAGCGCAAATGGGAAGCCATCAAGGGCGCGATCGCGGCCGCCGATCCCGCGTTGAACGCGCGCGACGACAAGGAAGAGGCGCGGTCCCGCGGCACCGATCGCCGTTTCAATCACTGGACCAATGTGCGCGACGGCCTCATGAACGCGCATGCGGAGCTGTTTGCCGAGATCCCCGCGATCGTCAAGACGTTACCCGATCCGATCGAGCAGATGAAGCTGTTCGAGCTGATCCAGATCATCCCGACGCCGACGCGCTCCGCACTGAAGTCGGGCGACTTCTTGAACTACAGGGTGTCAGATCCCACCATCATGAAGCACCTGCGCAACAACAGCATCTTCGCCTTCGGCAAGGCAGACCGCGCGCGAAGCTCGGCCAGCTTCCGCGAGATTCTCGGCGCGATGTGGCTGTTCAAGCGGAAGTTCGAGAAGGCGATGGCGAAATACGCGGAGATCAAGCCACGATAGGGCCGTACCCTGCGGGAGACGAGCTAGTTTTCCGCCTTGTAGCCGTCGGTCAGCGTCTTCAGGAACGCGATAATGTCGGCCTCGTCCTGCTCGGTCATTGCCGCCTTCTCGCCGGCATGACGATTGAACGGCGGATCGGTGACGTCGACATTGGAGTGATATTTTCGCGGCAGGTCGTCGTGCTTCTGCACCGTGCCGTCGGCGGCGCGCGGAAAAAATTTTCCCGGGTTGGTGTCACGGAAATTATAGAAATCGAGTACCTGCTCGAGAGTGCTGAAGACGCCATTATGGAAGAAGGCGTGGCGCGTTGCGGCGTTGCGCAATGTCGGGGTCAGGAACATGCCGCAATATTGCGTCTGCTCGGAGATGTCGGTGCGATGCGGCCCGCAGACGCCGAGATCGAAATAGTTCGGATCGCGATTATTCGCGAGCGCTGCGTTGCGCGGCGCGCCGAGCGCCTCGTATTGATGGTCGGTGAACAACGGTGGCAGGCCATCGCGGGTCGGCGCCGAGGGATGGCAGCCGGCGCAGTTGGCCCTGTCGGGATCGTTGAACAATTGCAGGCCGCGCAGTTCGCTCTCGCTCAGCTGCGCCTTGCCCTCGAGCCAGTGATCGTACTTGCTGCTGTAGGAATGGAAGCTCGGCTCTTCGACCTGATAGCGCGCCGCCGCAAACATCGCCTCCGCGATCAGGAGCCGCTGATTGTCGAGCACGCGGGCGCCGAACAGCTCGACGAAACGCTGGGCGTAAGACGCATGGCGCAGCTTGTCCGCGACGATCTCGGGGCTGCCGCCGTCCATCTCGTTGGGATCGAGCAGCGGGAACAGCGCCTGGTCCTGCAGCGTGTCGGCGCGGCCGTCCCAGAACAGCCCGCCTTGCGGCACGATGTTCGCCGCCGACGCGGCATTCCCGCCAGCGGTTTTCGTGGTGCGTGCGGACTGCCGGCCGAGCGCGGCCATCTGCGCGAGGTCCATGACGTGGTCGTCGTCGCCCTTGTCCGGGCCGATGCTGAAATTCGGCTGGCGCTCCAGATAGGTCAGCGACGGAACGGCACGCGCACCCTGCCGCGACAAATCGGCGGCGCCAAGCATGACCGGGGCGTCATTGGGCGGGCCGTAAGCGTGATCCGGACTGTGACAGGATGCGCATGACAGCGCACCGGACGAAGACAACGATGCGTCGAAGAAGATCGCCTTGCCGAGCTGCGCCATCGCCGAGAGCGGTTCGGAGGGCGGGCGATAGAGATGAACCGGGTTCGGATTGAGGCCCGACGGAATCGCTTCGGCCGGTGCTTGCGTCTCGGCCGCAAAAACAGCGCCGGCCAGCGAGAGCAGGCCGGCGCCGAGGAGCCACAAAGTGCGGCTGTGCATATGACCTTCCGTCGGACTAGTGGTGATGGTGCTCGTCCGGCGGGCTGACCATGACCGTGCCGGCGGTCGGATCGAGGAACAGCGCGTCGGTGCGGAAGTCGTGGCTGTGGTCCCGATCGAAGTCGAACAGGTCCATGATCGATCCGGTCGTGGCATCGAACGAGCCACCGCCCAGGCGTTTGCCGTGCAGCCAATTGTCCTCGATGAACCCCACCACGGACGCCTGCGAGACATAGGTATGGCTGACGAAGTTCGCCCTCGCATAGGGCGAGACCACGATGAAGGGCACGCGGGCGCCGGGCCCGCAGCGGCCGTTCACCGGTTTGCCGTTGAGGCCGTTCGGCGCCGGTTGCTTCTTCGGACCGAGGCCGCACAAGCCCGGACCGTTGACCTGATCGGCGGCCGGATCATAGGACGCGCTCTTCGGCGCGACGTACTGGTGGTCGTACCAGCCGTCGGAGTCGTCATAGGTGACGATGACGGCGGTCTCGCGCCACTCCGGCTGCTTCTGGAGAAAGTTGATCAGCTCGACACTCCCGATCTGCTCGTCGAGCGGATCAGAATAGCCGGCATGACCGTCCTGGTAAGCCGGCAACTTGATGTAGGAAACCGCCGGAAAATTGCCGGCCTTCACCGCAGCGTAGAAGTCTTCGAGATCATAGCCGTGATTGGCCGGGTCGATCTTGCCGTTGAGGTCGTGGGTATGGCCGATCGCGTGGACCGAGCTCGGCCGCGCATGGGTCGGGTTGGCCGTCGACTTGTAGTACTGGAACCAGGCGTGGTGCGGAATGTAGTCCGCAGTGGCGGCGCCCACGACGGTCGAGAAGGTGCTGCGTGCGCACCCGGTCGTGCCGTTGGCATTCTTGAGCGTGAGATCAAGCCGCCCATGAAGCTGCCCCAGCTGATGTGCTCGTCGTTGAGCAGGTCGCCGATATTCTTGCCGTCCATCAGGACCGTGCTGGTCGTGCTCGAGCAGGGGTCAATGCCCGGATCAGTGTCGCCGATCAGCGTCAGTCCGCCCTGGCCGTCGGGAACGGTCTGTGTCGACGTGCCGACGATATTCACGGCGCCGTTGGTCTGGCCCGAGATCACCTCGAGCGCGCCCGGCGTCGACGGACCAAAGGTGTCGGTCCAGGCATTGTCGCTCATGGCAAAGTGCTGGGCGTAGTTCCAGAACGCTGTGACGGTGTTGCCGTCGAAATAGCCCATCACCTGCCCGTTGGTGCCGAACGCGCCGGCGCCGCCGGCGGTGCCGCGGCCGGTGAATTTCGGGAACAGGTCGTCCTTGCCGTTGTCGACCGCCTGCTGCTCGGGCGTGTAAGCGTGGTTCTGCGAACGCGTGTTGGCCTGGGTACGATCGAGCCGGAACGGATCGGTCGCGCCGGTGCCGTTGGCGGGATTGTTGTTCGGATTGTTCACCAGCAGATTGGCATTGGCGAGATTGTTGACCTTCGGCGTATGCGGCTTCGGCACGAAGGGAATCGCGCCGGACGGATTGGCCGCGTTGGGATAGGTCGCGAAGTAATGATCGAACGAGCGGTTCTCGTTGAAGATGATCACGAGATGCTTGATCGGCGTCTCGGTGTGGATCTCATGCGGATGGCGATCATGATCGTGATCGTGATCCCGATCCCGGCCGAAATCGTCTGCGAGAACCGGCATGGCGCACGCAAGTGCCGTCGCGACCGCGAAAATCGCAGCCGTCGTCAAAAATCTGGATTTCATCTTTGTTTGCCCCCGAAGAAGTGACGCGGCAAACCCTAGCGATCGCATTTGACAGAGCTGTGTCAGTTTGACGCGAGAGGCACCTCGCGCTGCTGTTCGGACAGGATTTCATGAGGCCGCATTGCCAGGAAGGCACCATCGATCTCCTCGGCGAGGGAGCGAGCGATGTAGCTTTCAAACGCCTCCGCCAAGTGCGCGGCCGCCAGACTGCCAAAGGCCACGCCACTGTTTGCGGTGCAAGGCCTGCGACTGCCATGGCTATGGTGGTTCCACGACCGGTCATTTGTTGCTAACTTGTCGCACCGACAGACAGCCATCGGGGGCCACCGAATGACGCGCTCGAATCTCACTTCTCCTGTTCGACGCGAGAGGCAGTGGCGGCAGATCGGCCGGCTAGCTGCTGTCGCGGCGATAGTCGCGCTCGCGGGCTGCGAGGACAAGAACAGCTTCGTGGCACCGCCGCCGCCCAAGGTGGACGTCGCCATACCCGTGCAGCGCCCGGTCACGCGCTATGTCGAGGCCACCGGCAATACCGCGCCGATCAAGAGCGTCGATCTGGTGGCACGGGTGCAGGGCTTCCTGCAATCGATCGACTATCAGGACGGCACCTTCGTCAAGCAGGGCACCCAGCTGTTCACGATCGAGCCCGAGACCTACAAGCTCAAGCTCGATCAGGCGCAGGCGGCCGAAGCCGGCGCGCAGGCCTCGCTCAAGCAGGCGGAAGCCGACTTCAAGCGACAGAGCGATCTGGTGCAGCGGCAGGCCGTATCGCAGGCCACCCTCGACACCTCGACGTCGACCCGCGACAACGCCCAGGCCAATCTCCAGCAGGCCCAGGCCAATACCAGGCTTGCCGAGGTCAACTACGGCTACACCAAGGTGGTCGCGCCGTTCGACGGCATCGTCAGTGCGCACATGGTCTCGATCGGCGAGCTTGTCGGCGTCGCCTCGCCAACCCAGCTCGCGACCATCGTGGCGATGGAGCCGATCTATGTGAACTTCACCGTCAACGAGCAGGACGTGCTGCGGATTCGCGCCGAGGCGCAGCGCCGCGGGCTGACCCCCGCCGATCTCAAGCAGTTTCCGATCGAGGTCGGCCTCCAGACCGAGACCGGCTATCCCCATGAAGGCCACCTCGATTATGTCGCGCCGACCCTCAACCAGTCGACCGGAACGCTCGCGGTGCGCGGCCTCGTCCCCAACGACAATCGGGTGCTGCTGCCCGGCTATTTCGCCCGCGTCCGCGTGCCCTTCGACCGGGACAAGAACGCTCTGCTCGTTCCCGACACCGCGCTCGGCAGCGACCAGGGCGGCCGCTATATCCTGGTGGTCAACAAGGACGATCTGGTCGAGCAGCGCAAGGTGCAGATCGGCGCCGTGGACAACGGCCTGCGCGTGATCGAAAGCGGCCTGAAGCCGGACGACCGCATCGTCATCGCGGGGCTGCTCAGGGTGATTCCGGGCCAGAAGATCGATCCGCAGCTGACCAAGATCGAACAGCCGCAAGCGTCTGCCAAGTGAACTGCGAAGTGATCAGTCAAGTGAGGGGTCGCCGGCCATGATCTCAAAATTCTTCATCGAGCGGCCGGTCCTCTCGAACGTCATCGCGCTCCTCATGATCCTGATCGGTGGCGTGGCGCTGTTCAATCTCGCGATCTCGCAATACCCGGACGTGGTGCCGCCGACAGTGCAGGTCACCACGCGCTATCCCGGCGCCAGCGCCAAGACCGTGATCGACACCGTTGCGCTCCCGATCGAGCAACAGGTCAACGGCGTCGAGGACATGCTCTATATGCAGTCCTACAGCGCGTCCGACGGCACCTATACCCTGACCGTAACCTTCAAGATCGGCACCGACCTCAACTTCGCGCAAGTGCTGGTGCAGAACCGCGTCTCCAGCGCGCTCTCCCAATTGCCTACGTCCGTGCAGAACCAGGGCGTCACCGTCCAGAAGAAGTCGACCTCGATCCTGCTGTTCGTGACGCTGACCTCGCCCGACTCGACGTTCGACAGCTTGTATCTGAGCAACTACGCGACCATCAATTTGCGCGACGAGCTGTCCCGCCTGCCCGGCGTCGGCAACGTCACGGTGTTCGGCGCCGGCCAGTATTCGATGCGGATCTGGCTCGATCCGAACAAGCTCCAGGCCCGCGGTTTGGTGCCGCAGGACGTCATCCAGGCGATCCAGCAGCAGAGCCAGCAGGTGTCGGCGGGCCAGGTCGGCGCGCCGCCGACACCGCCGGGTCAGGCGTTCCAGTACACGCTCAACGTCAATGGCCGGCTCGACGATACCAGCCAGTTCGAGAACATCATCGTCAAGTCTGGCACCAGCGGCGATGTCACGCGGGTGCGCGATGTCGGCTGGGTCGAGCTCGGCGCGCAGACCTATAGCCAGATCTTCTCGCTGAACAAGCAGCCCGCGGTCGGCATCGGCGTGTTCCAGTCACCCGGTGCCAACGCGCTCCAGGTCGAGCAGGCCGTCGAGAAGAAAATGGCGGAGCTCGCCAAGGCCTTCCCCCAAGGCATGAAGTACGACACCCCGTTCGACACCACGAAATTCGTGCAGGCCTCGGTGCATGAGGTCTACACGACGCTGATCGAAGCCGGCCTGCTCGTGCTGGTGGTGATCCTGGTGTTCCTGCAAGACTGGCGCGCGATGCTGGTGCCGGCGACGACCGTCCCGGTGACCATCATCGGCGCGTTCGCCGCGATGGCGGCGCTCGGCTTCACCATCAACATGTCGACGTTGTTTGCGATCGTGCTGGCGATCGGCATCGTGGTTGACGATGCCATCGTCGTGGTCGAAGGCGCCGCCCACAATATCGAGCAGGGCATGAACGGCCACGACGCCGCGATCAAGGCGATGGACCAGCTGTTCGCGCCGATCGTCGGCATCACCCTGGTGCTGATCTCGGTGTTCCTGCCGGCCTCGTTCCTGGCCGGCCTCACCGGGCGGATCTACTCGCAATTCGCGCTGGTGATCGCCGCAACCGCGCTGCTGTCCGCCATCAACGCGGCGACCCTGAAGCCGACGCAATGCGCGCTCTGGCTGCGGCCGACGGTACCGCCGGAGCAGCGCAACTTCTTTTACCGGGGCTTCAACGCGATCTACAACCGGGTCGAGCGGGGCTACATCCGGCTGATCGGGGTCCTGGTCAGGCACGCCACGGTGTCGGTTGCGGTTGCGCTTGTCCTGATCGCGATCGGCGGCTACGGCCTGTCGCGGGTGCCGACCGGCTTCCTTCCGATCGAGGACCAGGGCTATCTGATCGCCGCGGTGCAGCTGCCCGACGGCGCCTCGCTGGAGCGAACGCAAAAGGTGCTCGACCGGGCCAGCGAACTCATCAAGGACACGGCGGGCGTCCAGCAGGTCATCACCATCGCCGGTATCTCCGCGCTCGACAGCAGCGCGAGCCTTGCCAATGCCGGCGTCGCCTACATCATCCTGAAGGACTGGGGCGCGCGCAAAGGCCCCGGCGAGGACCTGCGCTCACTGGTGTTCGGGCTGAACGACAAGCTCGCGACCATCATGGAGGCGCGCACGCTGGTGCTGCCGCCGCCGCCGATCCAGGGTATCGGCAACGCCGCCGGCTTCTCGATGCAGGTCGAGCTGCGCGACGGCAACAGCGATTTCGCAAAGCTCCAGGCGATCACCGGTGCGATGGTCTCCAACGCGCAGAGCCAGAGCGCGCTGCAGCGCGTGTCGTCCTCGTTCCGCTCTTCGGTGCCGCAGTTCAACGTCGAGATCGACCGCATCAAGACCCAGACCCTGCACGTGACGACGGACCAGGTGTTCTCGGCGCTGTCGACCTATCTCGGCTCGTCCTACGTCAACCAGTTCAACAAGTTCGGCCGCGTATTCCAGGTCTATACCCAGGCTGATCCGGCGTTCCGCGTCACCGAGCGCGACATCGCCAACATGATGGTGCGCAACCAGAACGGCGACATGATCCCGATCGGCACCGTCGCTACGATCACGCCGGTCACCGGCCCATCGCTGATCAGCCTCTACAATCTCTATCCGTCGTCGACCATCGTCGGCCTGCCGGCGCAAGGCTATTCGTCGGGGCAGTCGCTGCAGCTGATGGAGGAGATCGCGGACAAGACGCTGCCGCCGGGCACGGGCTTCGAATGGACCGCGATGTCGTATCAGGAGAAGGCGGTCTCGAGCCAGATCTACTGGGTGTTCGGGCTCGCGATGCTGCTGGTCTATTTCGTGCTCGCCGGCCAGTACGAGAGCTGGTATGCGCCGATCTCGGTGATCCTCGCGGTGCCGCTGTCGCTGATCGGGCCGATGCTGATCCTCAACGGCTTGAAGATCGACAACAATTTGTATTGCCAGATCGGCCTGATCCTGCTGATCGCGCTGTCGGCCAAGAACGCGATCCTGATCGTCGAGGTCGGGCTCGAGCTGCACGGCCGCGACGGCAAGCCGGTCGCGGAATCCGCGATCGAGGCGGCGCGCGCCCGCTTCCGTCCGATCCTGATGACGTCGTTCGCCTTCATCCTCGGCGTGGTGCCGCTGGTGATCGCGACCGGCGCCGGCGCCAGCGCGCGCAAGTCGATCGGCATCACGGTGTTCTCCGGCATGCTGGCCTCGACCTGCCTTGCGGTGCTGTTCGTGCCGGCCTTCTTCGTGGTGGTGCAGCGGTTTGAGAACTGGCGCGCGTCGCGGAAGACACCGGAGGCGCAGCCGGTGGCAGGGGTGAAGACCTAAAATCGCGAAAACAACCCCATGCACAGTAGAGATGGGATTGACAAGGCTGAGCTTTTGATTCAGCCGCGCTGAGGCGTTTGACTCGTCGGGCAAAACACCGGCAGAATGACATCATCGGCAGAGAGTGGGTGAAGCGGCATCCCCCCGCCCTCACCGGCTTCTTCGTCATTGCGAGCGTAGCGAAGCAATCCAGAATCTTTCCGCGGAGGGACTCTGGATTGCTTCGCTGCGCTCGCAATGACGATCTGGAAGCAGCCTCGCACCTTCGCAGCGCTCGCCATGACGATACGGAGGCAGCCACGCGCCTCGTGGCCTCACGCCGCCTGCGGCGTCCTGATCTCGCGCGGCAGGATGATGGCGGCGGCGATCGCCAGCAGGCACAGGCCGGCGAAGGCGTGCAGCATGGTGACGAAGCCTCCCTGCTCGTACAGCCAGGCGACCAGGCCGACGGACGCGCCCGCGGCGGTGAAGCCGACGAAATAGCGCACCGCATAGGCGCGCGAGCGCCATTCTTCGCTGGTGTATTTGCCGACCATGGCGTCGTTGACCGTGACCTGCCCGAACGCGCCCATCACGATGCCGATCGACACCAAAATCAGCGGCAAATTGGACAGGCTCGCCGCCAGATACAAGAACGGCGCCAGCATGAAGGACAACGGCAGCGCCACCGTCTTCAGCGAATAGCGGTCGAGCAGCCGGCCGATCGTGTACTGCGTCATCGCGCCGAACACGTAGACGCAGGCCGCGATGACGCCGAGCAATGCCGGGCTTTTGGTGAGATCGGCGAGCCGCTCCGCGAACAGCTTTGGCAGCGCGACAGTGACGGCATTGAACGTGGTGGAGATCGCGATGACGACGATCAGCAACGACAGGATCACGCGCCACATGTCCTGCTTGGCGACCCGCGCCTGAGCGGCGGCCTGCTTCGAGCCCTTGCGGTCCTCGTGCACGACGCTGATCGCAAAGACGAGGCCGATCAGGACCGTGACGGCACCGGGGACGATGAAGGCCAAGCGCCAGCCGAAATATTGCCCGATCACGCCGGTGACCAGCGCGGACGAAGCGACGCCGAGATTGCCCCAGACGCCGTTCAGCCCCATCTCGCGGCCAAGCTTCTCGGCATAGGACACGATCATGGCCGTGCCGACGGGATGGTAGATCGAGGCGAAGATGCCGATCGCGAACAAAGCAATACCGAGCTGCGGCGGCGTCTGCACCAAGCCGACCGAGATCATGGCAAGGCCGATGCCTATGAAGAAGATCAGCATCATGTGGCGGCGGCTCCAGCGGTCGCCAAGCCAGCCGGTCAAAAGCGAGCCCGCGCCGAAGGCGATGAAGCCCGGCGTGGCGTAAGGCAGCAGTTCCGAATAGGCCATGCCGAGCGCCGGCCCCATGATGATGACGGCGGCGGCAAAGATCAGCATCGCATAATGGTCGATGAAATGGCCTGCGTTGACGAAGCCGATCACCCGGCCGGGGCTGTTCATTGCAGATCCTCTCCTGCTCCGAAATGAGTTATATGTCGTGCCAATGACGGGATGCTGCCAATGACTGTCTTGGATAAGCCAATCCTCCGGGAGGTCCGGAGCAACCATCGCTCCCCGGCGGGCGTACACCTGGTCGCGCGCGACTATCCCAGGGGACTGCGGCTCGATCCGCACATGCACCGCGAGGCGCAGCTGGTCTATGCCGCGAAGGGCACCATGCAGGTGACGACGCCGAAGGGGCGCTGGCTGGTGCCACCGGACCGCGCGGTCTGGGTCCCGGCCGGACTCGAGCACGCCATCGACGTGCTCGCCGACATCGAGATGCGCACGCTGTATTTCGACCTGCCCTGGCTGGAGCGCGAGCAGCGCTACGACGGCCTCGCCAGGGAGTTCGTGGTGCGGGTGTCGCCGCTGTTGCACCAGGCGATCCTCGCGCTGTTCGATTCACGCAACACGGAAGCGCGCACCGAGCTGCTGGTGCGCCTGGTGATGCTGGAATTGCACCAAGCCGAGGATTCCGCAACCTTCGTGCCGCTGCCGCGCGAGCCGCGCTGCCGGCGCGCCGCGATGATCGTGCTCGACGATCCGACCGGCCTGCACGACATCGACACGTTGGCGCGCGAGGTCGGAACCTCCGCGCGCACGCTGTCACGGCTGTTCTCGAGCGAGACGCAGCTGAGCTTCAAGAGCTGGTGCCAGCGCGCAAGGGTTGCGGCGGCGATCCGGCGGATATCGACGGATGCCAATGTCTCGGTGAAGCAGCTCGCCGCCCAGCTCGGCTACGCCAGCGTGCCGGCTTTTTCGGCCGCTTTCCGCCGGGTGACCGGGCGGACGCCGAGGGAGTTTGCCGGGAAGGGGTGAGGCAGCCGCCCTTCGGTCCGTTGCCGCCTCACACTCGGTGTCGTCGCCCGGCTTGACCGGGCGATCCAGTACTCCGAGACAGTAGTGATTGAACGGAGACGCCGCGGCGTACTGGATGCCCCGGTCAAGCCGGGGCATGACGGCGCGTTGCTGCGCATGACAGCATTCTCGAAACGCGCGGCCTAACTCAACTTGCCAATTCCCCCAGCTTGAATGTGATCGGCTTCCGCCTAAATCCCGTGTAAGCTTCCGCATCGCACAAACCCGGATTCGAAAAGCCCAGATGGCCAACGCCTTCTTCTCCGATCTGCTTGCCACCATCTCCGAACGTGGCCGCACGCTGCTGCGCCGCGATTCCGCGGACACAAAACAGGACGCCGACGGGCTGATCGAGCTCTGCGGCGCGCTGCTGTCGGGCCGGGGCGAAGCCTCCGGCACGGCCATGGCACGCGAGGTGCTTGACCTCTACCAGGATCTCGATGCGGCCGGACGCCGCGCCTTCTTCGAAGCGCTGGTGCGCGATTTCGGCCCGGACCGGGAGCGTCTGGCCAAGGCGATCGAAACATGGCGCGCCCAGCCCGGCGACGAAGACGCGAGCGCGCTGCATTTCGCCTCGGAGCCGCGGCGGCAGGAACTGATCCGCCGCCTCAATCGCGCGCCCGGCGGCACCGGCGATCTCGTCAAGATGCGCGCCGATCTGCTCGGCATGATGAACGGGCACGCCGATCTCGCCGCGCTCGATCGCGACGTGTCGCATCTGCTCTCTTCGTGGTTCAACAGGGGGTTTCTCGTGCTGCGCAGGATCGACTGGTCGACCCCGGCCAACATCCTCGAAAAGATCATCCGCTACGAGGCCGTGCACGAGATCAGCGACTGGGACGATCTGCGCCGCCGCATCGATCCGGTCGACCGCCGCTGCTACGCCTTCTTTCATCCGGCGATGGTCGACGAACCCTTGATCTTCGTCGAGGTGGCACTGACCGAGACCATCCCCGGCGCGATCGCACCGCTGCTCGCGGTCGACCGCCAGCTGGTCCCGATCGAGCGCGCGCGCACCGCCGTGTTCTATTCGATCTCCAACACCCAGCGCGGCCTTGGCGGCATCTCCTTCGGCAGCTTCCTGATCAAGCAGGTGGTCGAGGAGCTGCGCCGCGAATTGCCAAGACTCGACAATTTCGTGACGCTGTCGCCGGTGCCCGGCTTCATGCCGTGGATCAAGCAGGACAAGGACCTGCCGCTGACGGACGAGGACCGTGAACTGCTGAAGCGCCTGGACGAGCCGAAATGGTTCGAAGATGCGGAGGCCGCCGCGCTGTTGCGCAGCGTCGTCGAACCGCTCGCCGCCTACTATTTCCTGAAGGCGCGCACGCCGAAGGGGCGCCTGATCGACTCGGTCGCGCGCTTCCATCTCGGCAACGGCGCACGGCTGGAGCGCATCAACTGGCTCGGCGATGTCTCGCCCAAGGGCCTCCGGGAGTCGGCGGGCATCATGGTCAACTACCTCTACCGCCTCGAAGACATCGAGAAGAACCACGAAGCCTATGCCAATGACGGCGAGGTCGTGGCCTCGAGCGCGGTGAAGAAGCTGCTGAAGGGCGACGGGCGACGACTGCTGGATATGCGGTTGTCGTAGGCGCCGAGATGTCGCTCCAGTGACGGTGTCATCGTCCGCGAAGGCGGACGATCCAGTATTCCAGAGGCCGGCGTTAAAGAGCTCGCCGTAACCACATCCGCCGCAGCGTACTGGATGCCCCGGTCAAGCCGGGGCATGACAGCGGAGTATTTGGCGGGGCCGTCGTCCCCCAAGCGCCCGGCTACTCCGCCAGCGCCTTCATTTCCTTGTAGAGATCCGACTTGCCTTCGAAGCCGATGCCGGGGAGGTCGGGCATGATGATGTGGCCGTTCTCGACACGGACGCCGTCGGGGAAGCCGCCGTAGGGCTGGAACAGGTCCGGATAGCTCTCGTTGCCGCCGAGGCCTAAGCCGGCCGCGATGTTGAGCGACATCTGGTGGCCGCCATGCGGGATGCAGCGGCTCGGGGACCAGCCGTGGGTTTTCAACACTTGCAGCGTGCGCTGGTATTCGCAGAGGCCGTAGGACAGCGCGCAGTCGAATTGCAGCCAATCGCGGTCCGGGCGCATGCCGCCGTAGCGGATGAGGTTGCGGGCGTCCTGATGGCTGAACAGGTTTTCGCCGGTTGCCATCGGTCCCGGATAGTATTCGGCGAGCGCGGCCTGCAGCGCGTAGTCGAGGGGATCGCCGGCCTCTTCGTACCAGAACAGCGGATACTCGCGCAGCATTTTTGCGTAGGCGATTGCGGTCTCGAGATCAAAACGCCCGTTGGCGTCGACGGCGAGCTGTGCGTCGTTGCCGATCTCTTTCAGCACCGCCTCGATGCGGGTGCGATCGTCCTCGATGTCAGCGCCGCCGATCTTCATCTTGACCACGTTGTAGCCGCGGTCGAGATAGCCGCGCATCTCGCCGCGCAGCGCCGAGAGGTCCTTGCCGGGATAATAATAGCCGCCGGCGGCGTAGACGAACACGCGCGGATTGGCGCTGCGGCCGTGACGTTCGGCCAGCAGGCGGAACAGCGGCTGGCCCGCAATCTTCGCCACCGCGTCCCACACCGCCATGTCGATGGTGCCGACCGCGACCGAGCGCTCGCCATGGCCGCCCGGCTTCTCATTGGTCATCATCGCGGCCCAGACCTTGTCGGGATCGAGATTGTCGCCGGCCGCATTCAACAGCGAGTTCGGGTCGGCTTCGAGGATGCGCGAGGCAAAGCGCTCGCGGATCAGCCCGCCCTGCCCGTAGCGGCCGTTGGAGTTGAAGCCGTAGCCGACCACGCGCTTGCCGTCGCGGACGACGTCAGTGACCACGGCGACAAGGCTCGTCGTCATCTTGCTGAAGTCGATATAGGCGTTGCGGATCGGCGAGGAGATCGGCTCGGTGATCTCGCGCACGTCGACGATACGGACGGACATGGGGTTTGCCTTTTGCTTTCGTCATTGCGAGCGAAGCGAAGCAATCCAGAAATGCATCCGCGGAGACAGTCTGGATTGCTTCGTCGCAAGGGCTCCTCGCAATGACGAGGAGAGAGGGTGTGCTCCTAGCAATGGAGGAGTGGAGCGCCGCGCTTACTTCTTGTCCCTGAAATACGGCTCCACGGGACCATGCACCTTGATGGTCAGCGGATTGCCGTGACGATCCTTGGCGTTGCCGGCGGTGACGCGGACCCAGCCTTCACTGATGCAGTATTCCTCGACATTGGTCTTCTCGACGCCCTTGAAGCGGATGCCGACATCGCGCGCCAGAATGTCCGCGTTGTAATAGGGACTGTTCGGATCGACCGACAGGCGGTCGGGGAATTCGTCGCTCATGATTGTCTCGCTCATAACAGGGTCTCGATTTGCTGCCGCAATCCTTCGGGCCGTGCGGTCGGCGCATAGCGCGCGATGACCTTGCCGGCGCGGTCCACCAGGAATTTCGTGAAATTCCATTTGATGGAGGCCCCTAACAGGCCGGATTGCTGGCGTTTCAGATACTCATACAGCGGATGCGCCTTGGCGCCGTTGACGTCGATCTTCTCGAACAGCGGGAAGGTGACCTCGTAATTGGTCGAGCAGAACGTCTGGATCTCGCCCGCCTGCCCCGGCTCCTGCGCGCCGAACTGGTTGCAGGGAAAGCCGAGCACCGAAAGCCGCGCGGCGACAGATCGCGATAGAGATCCTCCAGGCCACGATATTGCGGCGTGAAGCCGCATTTGCTCGCGGTGTTGACGATCAACAGCACCTGGCCTTCGAAGCGCCGCAGGGCGATCTCCTCGCCGGCGAGCGAATTGGCCTTGAAGTCGTAAATGGCAGACATCGCTAGCCCACCGGGTCGATCGGCGACGGCGGCACGCCGCCCGCCTCGATCGCTTCGCCGGCAAGAAGACAGAGGTCCTCGCGATAGCGGCCGGACACGATCTGAACGCCGACCGGCGCCTTGCCGACGAGCCCGGTCGAGACCACGAGGCCCGGCAATCCCATGAAGGGAATGGCGATCTGCGGCAGCTGCGCCTCCCAGACCCGCTTGAACGAGTCGTCGTCCTTGCGGTCGAGATGATCCGGGAACGGCAGCTCGCCGGACACCGGCGTCAGCACCACCGCATATTGCTCGAAGAACAGCATCCAGTCGCGGGTCAGCGTGGCGCGGCGGGTCAGCGCCTTGGCATAATTCGCCTGGTCGAGCGGCGTGACCTTGGCGCGGTTGCCGCGCAGGCAGGCCAGCGCTCCGGGATCGCCCTCGCGCTCGGCCATCTCGAGCTGGGCCTCGTAGCCATCGCCAAGCCACAGCTTGACCTGCCACTCGACCGCTTCGCGCATCGGCGGCGTGTTCTCGATGGTATCGACGGTCCACCCGGCACGCTCGAGGCGCTTGCCGGCATCCGTCACGGCCGCCTTCACGTCGGGCGTGGTCGCAAGGCCATCCGGGTTGAGGCAGAGCGCGGCGCGCTTCGGCCGCACTTCACCTTCCAGCGGCACCGGTGCAAACCAGGGATCGCGCATGTCGGGCGCCGACATCGCGGCGAGCGAGATGCGCAAATCGTTGACGGTACGGGCCAGCGGACCCGACACCGCCATGATCTGCGGCCCGATCGGACGCTCCGGCAGCGCCGGATTGAACGCCGGAATGCGGCCCAGCGTCGGGCGCAGGCCGTGCACGCCGCAGGCATAGGCAGGGTAGCGGATCGAGCCGGCAATGTCGGTGCCATGGGCGATGTGGCCGATGCCGGCCGCGACCGCCGAGCCGGCGCCGCCCGACGAGCCGCCCGGGGTCAGCGAGGTGTCGCGCGGGTTCTTGGTGTCGCCATGGACCAGATTGGTGGTGAACCAGCGGTAGGAGAAGGCCGGGCAATTGGTGCGGCCAAGGAGAATGGCGCCGGATTTGCGGAAATTGGCGACCACCGGATTGTCTTCCCGGGCGATCAGGTCGCGCTGGAGCTTCAGGCCGTTGGTGGTGGCAAAGCCTTGCTGGTCGACATTGGCCTTGATGGTGACGGGCACGCCGGCCAGGACACCGGGGTCCTCGCCACGGGCGATGACGGCATCGACCGCGTCGGCCTGCTTGAGCACGTCTTCCGGCCGGTGATCGATCACGGCATTGAGCCTGGGATTGACCGCATCGAGCCGGGCGAGGCCGGCCTGCGCGGCTTCCCTGGCGGACACCTTTTTGGCTTTGACGAGGGTGGCGAGGTCGGCGGCCGACAGGCGCCAGAGGTCTTGCATGGCTTGCTCCGTATAACCGGCGTCTTTTAGCGCCGGAAACGCGGCAAAGCCATGCGGATTTCGCAGGGGTACCGCCGCCATTGCGAGCGAAGCGGCGAAGCGAAGCAATCCAGAATCCCTCCGCGGAAGCCGTCTGGATTGCTTCGTCGCAAGGGCTCCTCGCAATGACGGTGGACGGAGCGAGCCCTAATGCCGCGTGGCGGATTGATCCGGTACGTCCAGCAAGGCCTCGGTGAACGGGAACTCCAGCACGATGTCGCCTTCGCGGTCGGTGACCTCGATCACCGCCTGCATGAGCGCCGGCTGGGTTCCCTCGGATTTCAGCACCTCCAGGATCATCTGGCGCGCGACCTCCCAGGCGCGATCAGGATTGCGCAGATCCTCGCCTTCGGGATCCACGATCAATTCCTGGCCGATCCGGGTGTTGAAGAAATATCTTGGCATCACGAATTCCAATTGGGGCGCATGTCGCCGATTGAAAGCTGTCCCACACTCACAACTGGTTTATCCCGGCAGGCATCACGACACATCGGCAGTTTTGCATGACTTGTCCGCGGTCTTTGCGGCGCCACTACGCTATCGCGGTCTTTGCACCGCAGCAATTCCGCCGGCACTACTACCTAGGTCCCGCAAGATTTAACTGGCGAACTTTTCCCCCCGCATTACTTTAACCGTGGGCGGATACGTCCGAATTCTGAAAATGGAGAGCCAAAATGGCCTGGAAAACCCCGAAGATCATCGAAGTGCCCTGCGGCATGGAAATCAACATGTATGTGAGCGCCACCCGCAAGTAAGCGGTTGGTCAGTTCGCGTTCAGCGCAGGTGGGTCTTTCGATCGCGCTCTTTCTTCCGGTCACGATACGTTTCCGGAAGACAGATTTTGTGTCGACGTGAGATCCACCGCGCGACGTTGCCGCCAGGAGACGGATCATGCTTCGCGTCGTCGTCCTGGGCGCCGCAGCCGGCGGCGGAGTGCCGCAGTGGAATTGCGGCTGCGAGGGGTGCCGGGCGGCCCGCATCAACGGCCATGAACTGCAACGGACCCAAGCCTCGGTGGCCTTCAGCGGCGACGGCGAGCACTGGTTCCTGATCAACGCCTCGCCCGACCTGCGCCAGCAATTGAATGCCACGCCACAGCTGCATCCCAAGGCGGGCGCGCTACGTCACACGCCGATCGCCGGCGTGATCCTGACCAATGGCGAGGTGGATGCGGTGGCTGGACTGTTGTCGATGCGCGAGAGCTCGCCGTTCACGGTCTACGCGCATGAGAAGGTGCTGGCGATCTTGAACGCCAACAGCATCTTCAATGTGCTGAACGACAAGTACGTGCGGCGGCAGCCGATCGCGATCAACGAGCCGTTCGAGCCGCGGCTGCCGGACGGCGCGCGCTCGGGGCTACAAGTGCTGCCGTTCGCCGTCTCCGGCAAATCGGCCTGGTATCTCGAAGGCAAAGCACATCCCGGCGGCGAAACCGGCGACGGCGATACGGTGGGCCTGAAGATCACCGACAAGGCGACCGGCAAGTGCTTCTACTTCATTGCCGCCTGCGCCGAGGTGACCGATGCGCTCAAGGCCGAGATCGACGGCGCGGCGCTGGTGTTCTTTGACGGCACGGTCTGGCGCGACGACGAGATGATCAGGGCCGGGCTCGGCCACAAGACCGGCCAGAGCATGGGACATGTCGCGATGTCCGGCGAGAACGGCGCGATCGCGCGACTTGCGGATCTCGCACTCGACAGGAAGCTATTTCTGCATATCAATAACTCGAACCCGGCGCTGCTGCCCGCTTCACCCGAGCGCAAGGCCGCCGAGCAGGCGGGCTGGCAGATACCCGCCGACGGAACGGAGATCGTGCTGTGAATGCCGCGTCACTGACAGGAATGACCGCGCTCTCGGTCGGCAAGGACATCCGGCTGAACTCGGCCGAGGAACTGGAGGAGACGCTGCGCCATATCGGTGGGACGCGCTATCACAGCCTGCATCCGTTCCACAAGCTCTTGCACGGCGGCAAGCTCAACAAAGGCCAGGTGCAGGCCTGGGCGCTGAACCGCTATTATTACCAGAGCACGATCCCGATCAAGGACGCGGTGGTGATCTCGCGCTTCCGCGACCGCGCCACGCGCGTGGAATGGCGCCACCGCATCGAGGATCATGATGGCGACATCGGCAGCGAAGGCGGCATCGAGCGCTGGCTCAAGCTGACCGAAGGGCTCGGGCTTGACACATCTTACGTGGAGTCGACTGAGGGGATTTTGCCGGCGACGCGCTTCGCAGTGGAAGCCTATGTGCACTATTGCCGGGAGAAGTCACCGCTGGAGGCGATCGCCTCCTCACTCACGGAACTGTTCGCGCCGAACCTGCATGAAGAGCGCATCTCCGGCATGCTGGAGCACTACGATTTCGTCAATCCGGACATCATGAGCTACTTCAAGCGCCGGCTGACACAGGCGCCGCGCGATGCCAATTTCGCGCTCGACTATGTCAAGGCGCACGCCACCACGCCGGAGCAGCGCGCGCAGGTGTGCAACGCGCTGATCTTCAAGACCAACGTGCTGTGGGTGCAGCTCGACGCGCTCCAGCACGCCTATGTCGAGAGCCACATTCCGCCGGGCGCGTTCGTGCCCAAAGCGAGCTAGGGAACAGGAGCGATGGCCGGGCCGCGTCACATCAGCGTCAGCGAGGCAAGCCGCCCGGTGCTGCCACGGCACGCCAAGCTGAAATATGACGAGACGCGAAAGGTCTGGGTGATCCTGGCGCCGGAGCGCGTGCTGGCGCCGGACGAGATCGCGGTCGAGGTCTTGCAACTCTGCGATGGCGAGCGCAGCGTGGGCGACGTGTCCGATCAGCTCGCCGCGAAATATGCCGCACCGCGCGAGGCGATCCTGACCGACGTGATCGCGATGCTCCAGGACCTCGCCGACAAGGGCTTTCTCACCGAAGCCCGGGAGAAGACGCCATGAGCGATGTGATTGGCAATCCGGCTATTCCAGCCGACGCCAGCGACAGCCTCGCGGTGCTGGAGAAAAGCCGCTCGACCGCGGAGACCTTTGGCATTCCGCTCGCCGTCTTGCTCGAGATCACGCATCGTTGCCCGCTGCAATGCCCCTATTGCTCCAATCCGGTCGAGCTCGACCGTTCCGGCAAGGAGCTGACCACCGAGGAATGGAAGAAGGTGTTGAGCGAGCTTGCCGAGATCGGCGTGCTCCAGGTGCACTTCTCCGGCGGCGAGCCGACGGCGCGGAAGGATCTCGTCGAGCTGGTGAAGCATGCCACCGACGTCGGCCTCTACACCAATCTGATCACCTCGGCGGTGCTGCTGACGCGCGAGAAATTGAGCGAGCTTGCCGATGCCGGTCTCTGTCATGTGCAGATCAGCTTCCAGGGCGTCGAAGAAGGTCTCGCCGACCGCGTCGCCGGCTACCGGAACGGTCACCGCAAGAAGCTCGAAGTCGCCAAATGGACTCGCGAACTCGACCTGCCGCTCACCGTGAACGCGGTGATGCACCGGCAGAACCTGCATCAGCTCCCCGACATCATCCAGATGTCTGTTGATCTCGACGCCGACCGGCTAGAGGTCGCCAATGTGCAATATTACGGCTGGGCGCTGAAGAACCGCGCCGCCTTGATGCCGACGGTGCAGCAGTTAGAGGAATGCACCCGCATCGTGGAGGACGCGCGCGAGCGGCTCAAGGGTACGCTTGCGATCGACTATGTCGTGCCGGACTATTACGCGCTGCGGCCGAAGAAGTGCATGGGCGGCTGGGGCCGGCAGTTCTTCAACATCTCGCCGGCCGGCAAGGTGCTGCCCTGCCACGCCGCCGAGAGCATCACCGGGCTCGAGTTCGAATCGGTGCGCTCCAATCATTCGATCGCCTGGATCTGGCAGAACTCCGAGGCCTTCAACCGCTATCGCGGCACCGGCTGGATGAAGGAGCCGTGCAAGACTTGCGAATTCCGCGAGATCGATTTCGGGGGCTGCCGCTGCCAGGCCTTTGCGCTGACCGGTGACGCCGCCAATACCGACCCGGCCTGCGCGCTGTCGCCGCTGCACGAGACCATCTTCAAGCAGGCCGAGCGCGAGGCCGAGGGCGAGACCAACCGCTTCGTCTACCGCAACTTCGCCGGCGGCACTTTGGAATCCGGGAATGACGCCTGACGCCGACGCGGCCAACTCGGTCAAGCGCGCCGATCCGTTTGCACCGCTGACCTCCGGCATGCTGGACGTCGGCGACGGCCACGAACTCTACGTCGAGAGCGTCGGCCGCGCTGATGGCATTCCTGCGGTCTATTTGCATGGCGGGCCGGGCTCCGGCTGCCAGCCCGATCATCGCCGCCTGTTCGATCCCGAACGATTTTGCGCGGTACTGTTCGACCAGCGCGGCTGCGGCCGCAGCCGTCCCAAGGGCTCGCGCGCGCACAATACGACGGCTCATCTGATCGCGGACCTGGAGAAGATCCGCGAAAAATTCGGCTTCACGCGCTGGATGCTGGTTGGCGGCTCCTGGGGCGCGACGCTGGCGCTGGCCTATGCAGAAGCGCATCCCGATCGCGTGTCCGGCATCGCGCTGCGCGCGACGTTTTTGGGCACGCGGGCGGAAGTCGAGACTGCTTTCACCTCGCGGCTTCAGCAGTTCTATCCGGCGCTGCACGCGGACTTTCTGAGCGTGCTGCCGCCAGACGAGCGGGAGCGGCCGGTGGACGCCTATTGGCGCCGCATCCTCGACGCCGATCCGGCCGTGCATGGGCCGGCCTCGCGGGCCTGGCACGACACCGAGCGCGCCTTGTCGGAGCACAAGCCGGCAAAGACGCGACTGGACCTGGCGTCATTGAACGTGTGGCGCACATTGCCCGCGACGCCGTTCATGGAGGCGCATTATTTCCTCAACGACAGCTTCATGACCGAGAACCAGCTGCTGCAGAACGCCGGCCGGGTCGCGGGCATCCCCGGCATCATCGTCCAGGGCCGCTATGATCTGTTGTGCCCGCCTGAAACATCCGAGCGGCTGGCGAAGCTGTGGCCCGGTTCAGAGATTCGGATCGTGGAAGAGGCCGGGCACTCGCTCTATGATACTGGCGTGCGGGACGCGGTCATGAAGTCGATCGCCGATCTTGCGTCGAAGGCGCCGCTCTAACGCAGCCATCTGCACCGCAACATATTGCAGCGCCGCATTTGCCGCGCGCGGCCGTTGATGCTGTCTACGCGCAGCTCCCATGAAAGCGGGTGATCGCGGAAATTTGCCGTTGTACTTCGGAGCGGTTCTAATAAGCTAACCCAATGACGCCATTCATAAACCAGATCGCCGCGCGTTAGCGTTCGACAAGCTCAAGAAAAGGCCGCCGGGTCTTTGAGCCTGTGCGGACAGGGTAGGAATGAAACCGACCGATATCGCGGCCCCCGACTACTTTCACAAAGTGGTCGATTGCCAATGGGCCTGTCCTGCGCACACTCCGGTTCCCGAATACATCCGACTGATCGCGCAAGGCCGCTACAGCGACGCCTATATGGTCAATTGGAAATCGAACGTGTTTCCCGGAATCCTGGGACGCACCTGCGATCGACCGTGCGAGCCGGCGTGCCGCCGCGGACGCGTCGAGGAGACGCCGGTGGCGATCTGCCGCCTCAAGCGCGTCGCCGCTGACTTCAAGGACGACATCACGCAGCACCTGCCGCGGCCCGCGGCGAAAAACGGCAAGCGCGTCGCCTTCGTCGGCGGCGGCCCCGCTTCGCTGACGGTGGCGCGCGATCTCGCACCGCTCGGCTATCACTGCACGGTTTTCGATGCCGATCCGCAAGCCGGCGGCATGATGCGCTCGCAGATTCCGAAATTCCGCCTGCCCGATTCGGTGATCGACGAGGAGACCGGCTACATCCTCAACCTCGGCGTCGAGTTCAAGGGCGGTCACCGCGTCGAGAGCATGAAGGCGCTGCTCGCGGAGAACTACCACGCGATCTTCGTCGGCTCCGGCGCGCCGCGCGGACGTGAGCTCGACATTCCCGGCCGCAAGGAAGCAGCAAGCCACGTTCATATCGGCATCGACTGGCTGTCCTCGGTGTCGTTCGGCCACACCGACAAGATCGGCAAGCGCGTCATCGTGCTCGGCGGCGGCAACACCGCGATGGATTGCTGCCGCACCGCGCGCCGGCTCGGCGGCGAAGACGTTAAGGTGATCGTGCGCTCCGGCTTCGAGGAGATGAAGGCCTCCCCTGGGAGAAGGAAGACGCGCTTCACGAGGACATCCCGATCCTCAATTTCCTGGTCCCGGTCGCCTTCATTCATGACAACGGCAAGCTCACCGGCGTCACCTTCCAGAAGGTGAAGGCCGAATACGACGCCAAGGGCCGCCGCAATCTCGTTCCGTCAGGAGAGCCCGACCAGACCTTCGAATGCGACGACGTGCTGGTCGCGGTCGGCCAGGAGAACGCCTTCCCCTGGATCGAGCAGGACTGCGGCATCGAGTTCGACAAATGGCACATGCCGAAGGTCGATCCGAAGACCTTCGTCTCGACCAACCCAAAAGTGTTCTTCGGCGGCGATGCTGCGTTCGGCCCCAAGAACATCATCTGGGCGGTGGCCCAGGGCCACGATGCCGCGCTGTCGATCCACAAGCTGCTCTCGGGCGAGAACATCACCGAACGGCCGTTGCCGGAGGTGCATGTCTCCTCGCAGAAGATGGGCATTCACGAATGGAGCTATGACAACGACATCTCCATCGACAAGCGCTACAAGGTGCCGCATCGCGACAAGGTGGTCGCGCTGAAGGACATCCGCACCGAGGTCGAGCTCGGCTACGACGTCAAGCTCGCGCTCGGCGAAGCGCACCGCTGCCTGAACTGCGACGTCCAGACCGTGTTCTCGACCTCGCTCTGCATCGAATGCGACGCCTGCGTCGACATCTGCCCAATGGATTGCATCACCTTCACGGAAAATGGCGAGGAAACCGATCTGCGCGCCCGCCTCAAGGCGCCCTCGCCGCATCCGGACCAGGACCTCTACGTGTCGTCCGATCTCAAGACCGGGCGCGTGATGGTGAAGGACGAGGATGTCTGCCTGCATTGCGGGCTGTGCGCCGAGCGTTGTCCCACCGGCGCCTGGGACATGCAGAAATATCTTATCGAGATGACTCACGCAGGTTCAGCATGTCCGACAAAAAGCCGATCAGCAGCGTAAACGACTTCGTCGTCCGCTTCGCCAACGTCAACGGCTCGGGCTCCGCCAGCGCCAACGAAATGTTCGCGCGCGCGATCCTGCGCCATGGCGTGCCGGTGTCACCACGCAACATCTTCCCCTCCAATATCCAGGGACTGCCCACCTGGTACGAGGTGCGGGTGACGGAGGAAGGCCATCTCGGCGCCCGCGGCGGCGTCGACATGATGGTGGCGATGAACCCGCAGACCTGGGACAAGGACGTCGCCGGCATCGAGCCCGGCGGCTATCTGTTCTACGATTCCACCAAGCCGATGCCGTCGACCAAATTCCGCGACGACATCAGCGTGATCGGCGTGCCCTTAACGGCGATCACCAACTCGACCTACACCGATCCGCGCCAGCGCCAGCTGTTCAAGAACATCATCTATCTCGGCGCGCTCTCGGCGCTGCTCGACATGGACCCGAAGCTGATCGAGCAGCTGATCGGCGAGCAGTACAAGGGCAAGGAGAAGCTCCTCTCCTCCAACGTCCACGCGCTGCATCTCGGCCGCGACTGGGCGCTGCAAAACCTGAAATGCCCGATCGGGCTGCGCGTCAAGAAGTCCGACAAGGTCGGCGACCGCATCTTCATCGAGGGCAACAGCGCCGCCGCGCTCGGCGCGGTCTATGGCGGCGCCACCGTGTGCGCCTGGTATCCGATCACGCCGTCCTCGTCGGTGGCGGAGGCTTTCACCGCCCATTGCAAGAAGTACCGGCACGATCCGGAGACCGGCAAAGCAAAATACGCCATCGTGCAGGGCGAAGACGAGCTGGCCTCCATCGGCATCGTCATCGGTGCCTCCTGGAACGGCGCGCGCGCGTTCACCGCGACATCCGGTCCCGGCATCTCCTTGATGACCGAGTTCATCGGCCTTTCGTATTTTGCCGAGATCCCGGCCGTGATCATGAACATCCAGCGCGCCGGCCCCTCGACGGGCATGCCGACCCGCACCCAGCAATGCGACATCATCGCCTGCGCCTACGCTTCGCATGGCGACACCAAGCATGTGTTGCTGTTCCCCGAAGATCCGGCGGAAGCCTTTGAGTTCGCAGCCGCCGCGTTCGACCTCGCCGAGCGGCTCCAGACCACGATCTTCCTGATGCTCGATCTCGACATCGGCATGAACCACCGGCTCTGCCGTCCGCTGAAGTGGGACGACTCCAAGCAGTATGACCGCGGCAAGGTCATGACCGCGGAGATGCTGGAGGAAGGCCGCGACTTCGGCCGTTATCTCGACGTCGATGGCGACGGCATCCCCTATCGCACCTATCCCGGCACCCATCCGACCAAAGGCTCCTTTTTCACCCGCGGCACCTCGCGTGACCGCTATGCGCGCTATTCCGAGGAAGGTTCGGTCTACGCCGACAACATGCAGCGTTTGGTGCGCAAGTTCGAGACCGCGCAGGATCTCGTGCCGCGGCCGTTGCAGGCCAATGCGGAACGGCCGACCAAATACGGCGTGATCTATTTCGGCTCGACCTCGCCGGCGATGGACGAGGCGATCGGATTGCTGGAGGCACGCGGGCACCAGCTCGACCGGCTGCGCATCCGCGCCTTCCCGTTCCACTCCAGCGTGGCGAGCTTCCTCGCCGAGCACGACTTCGTCTACGTGGTCGAGCAGAACCGCGACAGCCAGCTCCGCTCTCTGATTGTCAACGAGAACGGCATCGACCCGGTGCGCCTCATTCCTATCGTGCACTACGACGGCACCCCGATCACCGCCCGTTACATCGCAAAAGCCATTGGCGACCACCAGGATCACCTCAAGGTGACCCCGCTCCGCAAGGCCGTGTCATGACCTACATCGCAAAGCCGAAATTCCATCACCCGGGCCTGAAGAAGAACGAACTCGGCTACACCCATCGCGACTACGAGGGCAAGATCTCGACGCTGTGCGCGGGCTGCGGCCATGACTCGATCACGGCTTCGATCATCGAAGCCTGCTACGAGCTCTCGATCGAGCCGCATCGGGTGGCCAAGATCTCCGGCATCGGCTGCTCGTCGAAGACGCCGGATTATTTCCTCGGCAATTCGCACGGCTTTAACTCCGTGCACGGGCGCATGCCCTCGGTGCTCACCGGCGCCAACCTCGCCAATCGCGATTTGATCTATCTCGGCGTCTCCGGCGACGGCGATTCCGCCTCGATCGGCTTCGGCCAGTTCGCGCATTCGATCCGGCGCGGCGTCAACATGACCTACATCGTCGAGAACAACGGCGTCTACGGCCTGACCAAGGGCCAGTTCTCCGCGACCGCCGACCGCGGCTCGAAATCCAAGAAGGGCGTCACCAACACCGACAACGCCATCGACCTCGTCGCGATCGCGCTTCAGCTGGGCGCAACCTTCGTGGCGCGCAGCTTCTCCGGCGACAAGAGCCAGCTGGTGCCGCTGATCGCGGCCGCGATCGGCCACAAGGGGGCGTCCTTCATCGACGTCATCAGCCCCTGCATCGCCTTCAACAATCACGCCGGCTCGACCAAGAGCTTCGACTATGTCCGCGAGCACAATGACGCGGTGAACAGGCTCGACGTGCTGGTCGGCCGCGACCCGATCGCGGTCGACTACGCGCCGGGCACGGTGCAGGTAGTCGAGCAGCATGACGGCAGCAAGATCGCGCTGCGCAAGATCGACGCCGATTACGATCCGCATGACCGGCTCGGCGCGCAAACGTTCCTGCAGAAGCACGCCGCCAAGGGCCAGATCGTCACCGGGCTCCTGTACGTCGATCCCGACGCTGAAGACCTGCACGCCCATCTCAATACGGTCGACACGCCGCTGAATACGCTGGAAGCCGACGCGCTCTGCCCCGGCTCGGCGGCGCTGGACAAGTTCAACGCCAGCCTGCGCTGACTATTTGCCGCGCTGAGGCCTGACGCGCACGGTGATCTTCTCCGACACGACAGGCGGGTCGAACGGGTAGTGCTTCGCATCGCCCAGCACCAGTTGCAAGGTGTGGGTCCCGGGCGGAAGCTCGAGGAATGTTTCAGTCTGCCCTGCCCCGAAATGCAGATGCGACTTGTCCTGCGGGATCGGTTCCTTCGGATCGATGGGCTCGTTGACGTCGATCAGCAAATGATGATGGCCGGCGTTCTGGTAGTCGTCGCCGGCATGCGTCACGCCCATATTACGCAAGCCGAACCGGACCAGAATCCGCCGCGTATCTTTTGCCCATCATACGGCGTGATAAAATAAACCTTTGCGTCCTTTGGAGCCGCCTTGCCCTGCGGATAGGCGACGCCCGGAAGCAATGCGAGCATCGCCGACAGCGCCACGCAACGAAGGATTTGCATCAATCTACTCCGGCAGTTAGGGGCTGAGCGCGACGCGGAATCCATGGGTGGGATAACGAACATTGGTGTCGTAACCGTCGCGGTTGGACGGCCGTACGTATCTCGAGTCGTTCTTCCAGGAGCCCGAGCGCAGGACGTGCGAGTTGCAGTCTCCACCGCTCCATGCCGAACCGTCATTGGGCGCGCCCTGATACGTCCTGTGCCAGCAGTCTTCGACCCATTGGTCAACGCCGCCGCCCATGTCATAGAGTCCGAATGGATTCGGCTTGAAGCTTCCGACCTTCGCAGGCTGCTCGGCTCCGACGTCACCGCAATCTTTGCACTCGGCCATGCCCGGCTGGAGCTTGTCTCCCCACCAATATTTGCTCTGCGTTCCGCCCCGCGCCGCATATTCCCATTCGGCTTCGCTTGGAAGCCGGTACGACTTCTTCGTCGCCTGCGCGAGCCAGCCCGCATATTGCTGTGCGTCGGCCCAGCTCACATTCGTGATAGGGACATCGTCCTTCCCGGTCGCTGTAAAACCGCATGCCTTCGCTGCCGCGCATTCGTTCCATTCACGAACGGTCACGGGATATTTTCCGATCGCGAACGGCTTGATCGCGACCTGATGGACGGGCCTTTCCGTCGGATCATCGTTGCTGCCCATTGCAAAACTGCCCCCGCGGATCGCAACCATGTCCGGTTCCACGATCGATACCGTGGATTGCGACGGGGCCGGCGAGGGCGCGCTTGCCGCCGCTGCTGCCGGCGAGGGAGAAGCCGCGGGTGCTGTCCGCGGCGCCTGCGTCGACGAACCGGGTTCGGCTTGAACGGATTGCGACGTCGGCGATGCTGCCGGAGCCGGCAACGGGGGAGCCCCCGCCTGTTCGCCGGGGCGACCGTACGGCTGCATGAGCAGATACCACAGCACGCCGGTCGCGATCACAATCAGTGTCAGGGCCAGAAGGAACAGCAGCGTATTCTCGCGCCGGCCGCGCGTTCTTCCCACGGCCTCTGCGTCCGGCAGCACGCGATAGATGCGCACGGGATCGGTGATGTTCTTGACCCTGCGGTCACCAACCGACTCGTAGCCGCACACCACCTTGTGCTTGATCTGTTCGTAGATCGCGCCTGAGATGTAGACTTGGCCGGGCTCGGCAATCCCCTCGATACGCGTGGCGATGTTGACGCCGTCACCGTAGACATCGTCCGGCTCCACGATGACGTCACCGAGATTGACGCCGATCCGATATTCGATCCGGGAATCCTTTGGAAGCGAGGCGTTGCGGCCTACGAGATTCTGCTGGATCACAATGCTGCACCGGACGGCCTCGACAGGACTATCGAAAATCGCGATGAAGCCATCGCCCGTCGTCTTCACCAGCGATCCATGGTGCTCGACGATGCTGGGCTGAATGAGATCCCGCTCGATCCGCTTGACGCGGACATGCGTGCCCTCCTCGTCCGCCTGCATCAGGCGGCTGTAGGAAGCGATGTCACCGACGATGATAGCCGCGAGGCGACGCGGTATTGGACCGTGTGGAGGCGGACCATCCTGATTTCCGGATCTGAAGTTGCGAATTTCGCCCATGGCGGCGGGACTCCACAAGCTTACCAGACGCCGCCCCAGCCTACGACTTGGAGAAACCTTCGTCTGTGAAGGGTATCACATTGACGAACTCGGACAATATCGAAGCAATCGTCGATATCGAGTTCCAGAAGGCTGGGCGCGACATTGGCCTGAACCTTCCCGGTGCAACTGCGACTGAGGCACCGCGCGGAGTATCCAGACAGCTCGGTGGGAGCCGTCGCGCTCTGCCCAGGTTCGGCGGTGCTGGACAAGTTCAAGCCAGGCGGCGAACGCCAATTTGCGCGCGATTTAGAGGCGCTCATCGTACGAGCGCGCCTTCGCCTTTTTGGCGAAGTGGCGGCTATCCGCCCGTAACGCTTGTTTGCTATGGTGTTCCGGCAGGAAAGGACGATGTATGCAGCCCGCTACGCAATACGCGAGGAGTGGAGACGTCCATATCGCCTACCAGGCCTTCGGTGACGGTCCGATCAACCTGGTTCTGGTGCCCGGCTTCGTATCCAATGTCGAGAACTATTGGGAGCAACCCGACTTCGCTCGGTTCCTGACGCGCCTCGCGAGCTACGCCCGGGTCGTCACCTTCGACAAACGCGGTACCGGCGGCTCCGATCGTGTCGCAGAGCTTCCGGGACTCGACGTGCGTATGGACGATCTGCGTGCGGTGATGGACGCGGCCGGCATGGAGCAGGCGGCCCTGCTCGGCATCTCGGAAGGGGCGCCGCTTTCGATCATGTATGCGGCCACTTATCCGCATCGATGCCGGGCGATCGTGCTCTACGGAAGCTTTTCACGCTTTTCCTACTGGTTTCCCACCGAGGAGGCGCTAGAGACGTTCTTCGGTTATGTCGAGAAGGCTTGGGGCACGGGCGGCAGTATCCAGAGATTTGCGCCGTCGCGGGCGAATGACGCCGCGTTTCAGCGCTGGTGGGGACGAAACGAGCGGCTGGGTGCGAGTCCCTCCGCAGTGATGGCCCTGATGCGCATGAACAGCCAGATCGAAATTGGCGGCGTATTGCCGGCGGTTCGCGTTCCTGCGCTCGTCATCCACCGGACTGACGATCAGGTCGTGCGCGTCGAAGGCGGCCGCGATGTCGCCGCGAAGATTCCCGGAGCGCGCCTGGCCGAGTTTCCCGGCACCGACCACCTGTTCTATGTCGGTGAGAATGCCGACGACATTTCCGACGCGATCGAGGAATTTCTGACGGGGACACGTGGCTCTCCAGCGGTTGATCGCGTGCTTGCCACGGTGCTGTTCACCGACATCGTCGGCTCGACCGAAAAGGCTGCGTCGCTGGGCGATCGCCGCTGGCGCGCATTGCTGGATGAGCATCACGCCGTGATCCGCCGCAACATCGCGCGCTTCAGGGGCCGTGAGGTCAAGACCACGGGCGACGGATTTCTGGCGACATTCGACGGACCAGCGCGTGGCGTCCGCTGCGCTTGCGCGATCTCGGATGAGATCAAGTTGCTCGGCATCGAGATCCGTGCGGGCCTGCACACCGGCGAATGCGAGATGATCGACGACGACGTCGGCGGCATGGCCGTCCACATCGGAGCACGTGTCGCAGCGCTGGCTGGCGCAGGCGAGGTATTGGTTTCTGGGACGGTGAAGGATCTCGTCGCCGGCTCAGGCCTGCGCTTCGCAAGCCGCGGCACGACCGCGCTGAAGGGCATTCCCGGCGAATGGCAAATCTTTGCCGCCGAGGGTTTGGCCTGACCTGCACGCGTGAACTTGAACGCAGCGCACCTCGCCTGCGACTAACGGCAGACCGGCCTGCGCCGTCCAACGTGGCAGGCCCAATTGCTGTTCACGGTGCGAACATGAAGCTTGCGCTCGTCCTTCCGCTTGCCTTTGCCGCGTTCATCGGCGTCGCCCGCGCCGAGGAGGCCGATCATGTCCGCGAGGCCAGCAAGGCCGAGGCCGAGAGCTTCAACGCGCGGATCTATGCAGGCACGCCCGGCGACAAGGCCTATGCGTGCTTCGTGCGCCGCTACGATGCCGAGCATCTGGCGAAACATCCGAAGCAGAAGGCGGCCTCCATGAAGCTGCTGGTCTCGGCGGAAGTCGACGGCGAAGACAAGCAGCTCCACAATTCGTTCCGGCTCGGCTTCAGATATCGCCACCGTTCGGGCGATTTCGGCTCCAGCGGTTCCTGTCACCACACGGTGTTCACCATGGAAGGCAACGAGGTGCGCCTGGGCTGCGGTGTCGACTGCGAGGGCGGCGGCATCGACGTGGCGCTGTCGAAGGACGACAAGTCGGCCATCGTGCGGCTCGAGCGGGTCAGGGTCTGGCAGCACAACAAGCCGGATGAAGATGCAGAACGATCTTTGGTCGCAGGCGCCGACGACGGGATCTTCCGCCTCGACCGCACCGACGCCAGCGAGTGCGCCGCGCTGGTGACCGACCGCAAGGAACTCGCCGCGCTGCGCCACAAATGATATGTGTCCGGCGGAGTCAGGCTCAGTTGTCGTTGAGGCATGAGCTTTCCGGAAAATCGCTTCGCGCTGTTCCGGATCATGCAGGGAGATCGCCATGAATCGCCGGAACATCTTGTGGAGCATCATCTCGGCCCTGGGCACGGCCTTTGCCGCATCGCGTGCGCAGGCCGCGACCGAGGCTGCGCCGTCGGACAAGCTCAAGGTCGTTTATCATCTCAGCGACGCCGAGAAGGTCAATTTCGTGCTCGGCAACATCCAGAACCACATCGACGGCGTCGGCGGTCCCGACCATGTCACCATCGCGCTGGTGATCCACGGGCCGGCGCTGAAGGCGTTTCATTGGGCGCAGGCCAATCCCGACATCAGCAAGCGGATCGGCGATTTCTCCAAGGACGGCGTCGAGCTCGCCGCCTGCGGCAACACGATGAAGGCGCAGAACATCACGCTGACGGATCTGCTGCCCGGCTTCGTCAGCGCGGAAAAAGGCGGCGTGGTCCGCCTGGCCGAGCTTCAGTCACAGGGCTATCTTTATTTGCGGCCGTAGGGGCCGCGTGAAGTTCGGTGTGCTCCCTCCCCCGCTTGCGGGGCAGGGTCGGGGCGAGGGTGTCTCCGCAATCGAGAACCCCCAAGAGGATAGAACCCTCACCCGACGCGCGGGACGATGCTTCGCATCGCCCGGACGCGTCGACCTCTCCCGCAAGCGGGAGAGGTTCGGGAGTCCGTGGGGCCCACTTCACGACATATCCGCACCGTGCTTGACACATCTATAACTCCATGGTTATGAATAATCCATAACTGATCGATTATGGATTCCGCATGTCCGCCGCACCCGACCTTCTGTTCAGGACGCTCGCCGACCCGACCCGGCGGGCGATCTTCGAGCGGCTTTGCCGCGAAGGCGAGCAGACGGTCGGGGCGCTAACGGCGCGATCCGGCGTCTCCCAGCCCGCGGTCTCGAAACATCTCGGCGCGCTGAAGCAGGCTGGCCTCGTGCGCGATCGCCACGAGGGACGGCAAACGCATTACAGCGCACAACCCGGTGCGCTCGATCCGCTGGTCGACTGGACCAGCCAGATGGCCGGGTTCTGGCAGAACCGGCTCGATGCGCTCGACGATCTCCTGAAGAGGATGGACCAATGACAGAGGCTGCGACTGAAACCCGTTCCGTCGTGATCGAGCGCGAATTCGCCTTCCCGGCGGAGCGGCTCTGGCGCGCGCTGACCCAGCCGCATCTGATCGAGGAATGGCTGATGAAGAACGACTTCAAACCCAGCGTCGGCCACCGCTTCAATCTTCGCGGCGAGTGGGGCGGCGTGCTGGACTGCGAGGTCCTCGCCGTCGAGCCGCAGCGATCGCTCGCCTACACCTGGAATTTCACGCATGAGGATGCGGCGTACGATCTCAAGAGCGTGGTGACGTTCACGCTGACGCCGACGAGCGCGGGCACGCATCTGCGTGTCGAGCAGGCGGGCTTCCGCCCCAGCCAGAAACAGGCCTATGGCGGCGCGCATGCCGGCTGGAAGCAGTTCTTCGCAAAGCTCGACGAGTTGCTGGCAAGGGCAGAGTAGATCGACCACCTGCCTTCATTCGATCATCTCAAGAGGAGGTTTCATTGACTGGAAATATGTGGATTCGGCAGATCCATCGTTGGCTGTCGATCGCTTTCACGCTTGCCGTCATCGCCAACATCGTCGCCCTGACGCTGCAAGTCCAGGCGACGTGGATCGGCTTGCTCGCCTTCGTCCCATTGATCCCATTGCTTGCGACCGGGCTCTACATGTTCGCGCTGCCATATCTCGGCCGCCGCCGCGGCGCCCGACAAGAGGCGTGAACATGAAGAAGGCCGTGACCGCGAAAAGCAGCAGCACGACGAAGACGGATGGGCCTTCGCCCTCAAAACTGATCGATAGCCGAATCAAGGAGCTCGGCGACTGGCGCGGCGAGATGCTCGCGCGGATCCGCGGCCTGATCAGGGAGGCCGACCCAGATGTGGTCGAGGAATGGAAGTGGCGCGGCGTTCCCGTATGGGAGCACGACGGCATCATCTGCACCGGCGAGACCTACAAGTCCGTCGTGAAGTTGACGTTTGCCAAGGGCGCGGCGCTGCAAGATCCCGCCGGCCTGTTCAATTCCAGCCTCGAGGGAAATGTGCGGCGCGCGATCGATTTTCAGGAGGGCGCGAAGATCAACGAGAAGGCGCTGAAAGCGCTGATCCATGCGGCCGTGGAGTTGAATGCGTCGAAGGCGAAGAAGAAGGCGACCAAACGTTCCGCATAGACCAGCTCTGTGGTGCAGCACGAACGCCTTCCCTTCTCCCCTTGTGGGAGAAGGTGGCGCGAAGCGCCGGATGAGGGGTCTCTATCAACACATGAAAGTGCGGAGAGATACCCCTCACCCCCAGTGAGCTTGCGTCTACCGGCGTCGCTGCCCTCTCCCACAAGGGGCGAGGGCACATCGACACGCATCTCGCCGTATCGCTCCGCATGATCAGCGGCGTTACGCCGCGGCGGTGATCGGGCGCGGGCTCACGACGTATTCGCGCAGCACCTTGTCGTTGGCGTCGACCTCGATCAGCGCGACGTCGTAGGTCCAGAGATCGGCGAGATGCTGCAGCACCCGCTTGGCGTCGGTCTCGTTGAGCTGCGAGCCCTTGATGACGCGGTGGTGCAGGATCAGCCGGCGGTCGCCGGAGAGGTCAACATCGACCACCTCGATGTTGGCATCGATGTAGCCGACGTCATGCTGTCGCGCCAATTCGCGCCGGACGCGGCGAAAACCGCGGTCGTCGTGAATGGCATCGACCCGGATGCCGGCGCGCTCCTCGGGATCGTCGTGCAGATGGAACATGCGGAAGTGCCGCATCAGCTTCGGGCTCAGGAACTGCGCGATGAAGCTTTCGTCGCGATAGTTGGCCCAGACGTCGCGCAGCACGCCCATCACGTCGTTCTTCCCGGCGATATCCGGGAACCATTCACGATCTTCATCGGCAGGATTGGTGACGATGCGCTCGATGTCCTGCATCATGGCAAAGCCGAGCGCATAGGGGTTGAAGCCGGAAAAGCGCTGGTCGTCGAATTCGGGCTGGAACACCACATTGGTGTGCGATTGCAGGAATTCGAGGAAGTTGCCGTCGGTGATGCGGCCCTGCTGATGCAGCTTGCTCATGATGCGATAGTGGACGTAGGTCGCCGTCCCCTCATTCATCACCTTGGTCTGGCTCTGCGGATAGAAATATTGCGCGATGTGGCGGACGATGCGCAGCAATTCGCGCTGCCACGGTGCGAGCCTGGGCGCGCTTTTCTCCAGGAAATAGAGCAGGTTTTCCTGCGGCAGGCCGAGCAGCTTGCGGCGGCGCTCAAGGGAGATTGCGGTCCGGGTCTTCGAGGCACCCTTTGGCACGGTGCGCCAGAGATCGTTGAAGACCTCCTCTTCGTGCTGGCGACGGCGGCCGGCCCGCTTCTCTTCCTCGCGTAGATCCAGCTTCTTCTTGCCTGGATAGCGGTCGATGCCGTGCGACATCAGTGCATGCGCGGCGTCGAGCGTACGCTCGACCTCGACGCGGCCGTAGCGCTCCTCGCAGCTCATCACGTAGTTCTTGGCGAAGTCGAGATAGTCGAGGATGCCGTCGGCGTCGGTCCACTGCTTGAACAGATAATTGTTCTTGAAGAAATGATTGTGGCCGAAGGCGGCGTGCGCGATCACCAGCGTCTGCATCGTCGCCGTGTTCTCCTCCATCAAATATGAGATGCAGGGCGAGGAGTTGATCACGATCTCATAGGCGAGGCCCATCAGGCCCTTGCGATAGGATGCCTCATGATAGGCAAAGTGCTTGCCGAAGGACCAGTGCTTGTAGAACAGCGGCATGCCGACGGACGAATAGGCGTCCAGCATCTGCTCGGCGGTGATGACCTCGATCTGGTTCGGATAGACGTCGAGGCCGAGATCGTTGATCGCCACCTCCTCGCAGGCATCGGTGATGCGCTGCAAGGTGTGAAAATCCCAATCCGCGCCTTCGAACAAGCGTTCCGTCATGGAGCGGCCTTCTCCTGGGTTTCGCGGCGCTGGAACAGGTCATGGAACACCGGGAAGATCTCGCTGCGCTCGCTGACCTTGCGCATCGAGAGCGGTGCGCCGCTGTTGCGCAGGCGCTCGTAGAGGGTCCAGAGCGAGGAGTCGGAGAGATCGAAGGCGCTGCCGCCGGCCTCGCCGACCTCGAGATAGGCAAAGAACTGGCAGACCGGCAGGATCTTGTCGGTCAGCAGCATGCCCGCGAGCTCGCCATCGGAATAGGAATTGTCGCCGTCGGAGGCCTGCGCCGCATAGATGTTCCAGTCCGACGGATTGAAGCGCTCGCGCACGATCTCGTGCATCGCCTGAAGCGCGCTGGAGACCAGCGTGCCGCCCGAGGCCGGACCATAGAAGAAGGTCTGCTCGTCGACCTCCTCGGCGCGGTCGGTATGACGGATGAAGACGATCTCGACGTGCTTGTAGCGCCGCTTCAGGAACACGTAGAGCAGCATGTAGAAGCGCTTTGCCAAATCCTTCATGTGCTCGGACATCGAGCCGGAGACGTCCATCAGGCAGAACATCACGGCCTGCGCGACCGGCTTGGGGACCGTCTCGAAGCGGCGATAGCGGATGTCGAGCGGATCGATGAAGGGAATGCGCTTGGTCTTGGCCTTCAGCTTTTCGAGCTGGGCGAGCAGCTCAATGCGCTCGTCCTCGTCCGTACAAGCCGCGATGGCGGCCTCCAGGTCTTCGATCTCGTCCTTGCGGGGACGCTTGAGCGCGATCCGGCGCGCCAGCGCGAGCCGGACCGTCCGGCTGACCGAGATGTTGGCGGGCGAGCCGGAGGTGGTGTAGCCGGCGCGCTGCAGACCGTCGCTCTCGGTCTGCGCGATCTTGCGCTTGGCGAGATCCGGCAACTCGAGATCGTCGAGGAAGAGATCGACGAATTCGTCGCGGCTCAGCACGAAGCGGAAGGCGTCCTCGCTGTCGCCTTCGCCGGGACCGGAATCCTTGGCGTTGCCCTGGCCGGAGCGCTGCAGGTAGTCGCCCTCGATAAACTTCTTGTTGCCGGGCAGCACCATGTCGCGCGTCCCGCCTTCACGGCGGAACCGCGGCTCGTGCATGCCGTCCAGCGGGATCGTGACCTCACCACCCTCCAGGACGTCCTTGATGTCGCGTTCCTGCGAGGTCTTCTTGACGGCGCCCTGCACCAGGGACTTGGCCCGACGCAAGAACCGCTGGCGGTTCTCAAGACTCTTGCCGCCTGGATTCAGGCGCCTGTCAATGATGTGAATGGCCACTTTCTCATCCGCCTCAACCGGCTTGCTTCACGCGCATGTACCATTCGACCAGCCGGCGAACCTGACGCTCGGTGTAGCCGCGCTCCACCATGCGTGCGACAAACTCGCCGTGCTTCTTCTCCGTCTCGCCGTCCTTCTTCGACCCGAACGAGATGACTGGAAGCAGGTCCTCGACCTGGGAGAATATCCGCTTTTCGATCACATCGCGAATCTTCTCGTAGGAGATCCAGGTCGGATTCTTGCCGCCGTTCTGGGCTCGGGACCGTAACGAGAATTTGACCACCTCGTTGCGGAAATCCTTCGGGTTGGCGATGCCCGCCGGCTTCTCGATCTTGGTCAGCTCCTGGTTCAAAAGCTCGCGATCAAGCAGCTGGCCGGTGTCGGCATCCTTGAAGTCCTGGTCCTCGATCCAGGCATCGGCGTAGTCGACGTAACGGTCGAACAGGTTCTGGCCATAATCCGAGTAGGATTCGAGATAAGCCTTCTGGATCTCGTTGCCGATGAACTCGGCATAGCGCGGCGCGAGGTCCGCCTTGATGAATTCGAGGTAGCGCTTCTCGACTTCCTCGGGCAGTTGCTCGCGCTTGATCGACTGCTCCAGCGCGTACATCAGGTGCACGGCATCGGCGGCGACTTCCTGCGGATCGTGGTTGAAGGTCGCAGCCAGGATCTTGAAGGCAAAGCGGGTGGACACGCCGTCCATGCCCTCGTCGACGCCGGCGGCGTCGCGGTATTCCTGCACGCTGCGCGCCTTCGGATCGGATTCCTTCAGGCTCTCGCCGTCGTAAACCCGCATCTTGGCGAACACGGTGGAGTTCTCGTGCTTGCGCAGGCGCGACATCACCGAGAACCGCGCCAGCGTCTCCAGCGTCGAGGGTGCGCACGGCGCGGCCGCGAGCTCGGAGCCCTGGATCAGCTTCTCGTAGATCTTCTGCTCCTCCGTGACCCGCAGGCAGTACGGCACCTTGATCACGCAGATGCGGTCGATGAAGGCCTCGTTGTTCTTGTTGGCCTTGAAGCTCGACCACTCCGCCTCGTTGGAGTGGGCGAGGATGACGCCGGTGAACGGGATCGCGCCGATATTCTCGGTGCCGATATAGTTGCCTTCCTGCGTTGCGGTGAGCAGCGGGTGCAGCATCTTGATGGGGGCCTTGAACATCTCGACGAACTCGAGCACGCCCTGGTTGGCGCGATTGAGGCCGCCGGAATAGCTGTAGGCGTCGGGATCGTTCTGGGCGTAGGTCTCGAGCTTGCGGATGTCGACCTTACCGACCAGCGAGGAGATGTCCTGGTTGTTCTCGTCACCAGGCTCGGTCTTGGCGATGGCGATCTGACGCAGTCGCGACGGCTGGATCTTTGCGACACGAAACTGGGAAATGTCGCCGCCGAAGGCCTCGAGGCGCTTGTAGCACCACGGACTCATCAGGCCGGTGAGACGACGGCGCGGAATGCCGTATTTCTCTTCCAGCATCGGGCCGAGCTGCTCGGGATCGAACAGGCTGAGCGGGCTTTCGAACACTGGGCTGAGTTCGTCACCGGCTTTGAGCACGTAGATCGGATGCACTTCCATCAGCGATTTCAGCCGCTCGGCGAGCGAGGATTTGCCGCCGCCGACCGGGCCGAGCAGATAGAGGATCTGCTTGCGCTCTTCGAGCCCCTGCGCCGCGTGACGGAAGAAACCGACGATGCGCTCGATGGTTTCTTCCATGCCGTAGAAGCCGGCGAAGGCCGGATAGGTGCGGATGGTGCGATTCAAAAAGATACGGCCAAGGCGTGGGTCCTTGGCCGTGTCAATCGTCTGGGGCTCACCGATCGCCGCTAATAGTCGTTCGGCCGCGTTCGCGTATTTCATGGGATCGCTTCGACACGATTCCAGGTATTCCGCCATCGACATGTCGTGCTGGCTTCTCGCCTCGAACGACTTTGCGAAAGCGTTGAATAGAGAATCGTTGTACATGATCCCTCTCCGCGTGAGTTCCGCTACACAACTGAAACTAAAGCAGCGACCGGACCGTTCCCTAGCGCCACTCTCGAATCAGCGTGAGCACATGACGATCATTCGACACCCGCAGGCCTTCACCACGCAACGCACAACGTAGGCATCGGGTGAGTTACGAACAGGCACCTGCCTGTTATTTATGCGAATCTATATCCGCAATTGCTAATTTCCAGCAAATGTCGCCTCGCCGCAACATCCGGGCGTTACCGGGTACAGGCCCATCCGGCAGCGCAGCATAGAAGCCGACCGGCGGCAGCTTTATGACGTTTGTGCGGCCAGGCTTTGCACGCCGTGATCGCGGTCTCGCCGCAATGCGGTGCGTGGATCACTGGCAGCATGACAGTCGCGGCAGGCGCGCAGCAAAGTGTCGAAATCCGTCGCCAGCCCCTCTGAGCGAATGACGATGCGGTCTGCCTGCGTCCTGCGCGAGGCGGCGCGGATCCAGCGAAGCTGCCGCTGCAAGGCCGGCGTCGGCGGCAGCACAATCGCCTTGTGGCCGCGGCATTTCTCAGCCGAAACATCCGCAATTGAATCCCACAGCAGAAATTCATTACCGATCCGGAGATCACGGATGCCGTCGGAGGTGACGATCACGACCGGTCCCCGCTCGGCCGGCAGCATCCAGATCAGCCAGCAGGTGATCGGACCCAACACCGCGACGCCGGCATAGCCGATCGCCCTGTCGTAGTCGCCGATGCCTCCCCACCAATCCAGGGCGAGGCTTGAATTCAAGACAAGGCTTGCGCAGAGCAGCGTCATCGCAAAGCTGACCGCGACCAGCAGCCGCAGGCGCGTGGCGCATTGACCGATTTCGAGATCGTGAAATGCATCGATGCCCATCGCCGCAGCGACCGAATGCGAATTGTCGGCGACGGCGAGCGCCGCACCATCAGGAATTGCGTGCATGCTTTCCCCCAGCATGGCCATTCGCGACCGAGCCAATGTTGCCTCAAGCGGGACCGGACTCCCCTGGCGACACTCCGCGACGCGACAGCTAAAACGACGCAAGACTATGCAACAGCACCTGGGCCGAACCGTCATGGACAATAAGTTTAATAATGCCAATCCACCGCCGCCGCCTGGATCGTCATGATCGCGACGGAGTTAGACTGAGACTATGACGCCAATGCCCTTGATTGGTTCCCTCCCGGGAGCATGTAAGCTACAGGATAGCGCGTCAGGACCGGCGCGGAAACCCCTCGCCCGCAGGCTTGGAGATAAATAAACCTCATGAATCCCGTCAAAGAACTGGAAAAGCACGGACAAGCCGTCTGGCTGGACTTCCTGGCCCGCGGCTTCATCGCCAAGGGCGATTTGAAGCGGCTGATCGACACCGACGGCGTCAAGGGCGTCACCTCGAACCCGTCGATTTTCGAGAAGGCGATCGGCAGCTCGGACGAATACGACGCCCCGATCGGCAAGGCGTTGAAGCGCGGCGACCGCACCGTCGCCGACCTGTTCGAAGCCGTCGCCGTCGAGGACATCCAGCACGCCGCCGACGTGCTCCGCCCGGTCTATGACAGGCTCAAGGGAGGCGACGGCTATGTCAGCCTGGAGGTCTCGCCCTATCTGGCGATGGACACCGCCGGCTCGATCGCGGAGGCGCGCCGGCTCTGGAAGGACGTCAACCGCAAGAACCTGATGGTGAAGGTGCCGGCGACGCCGGAGGGCCTGCCGGCGATCGAAACGCTGATCGGCGACGGCATCAGCATCAACATCACGCTGCTGTTCTCGAAGGCGGTCTATCTCGAGGTCGCCGAGGCCTATCTCGCCGGGCTGGAAAAACATGTCGCGGGTGGCGGCGATCCCTCGCATGTCGCGAGCGTGGCGAGCTTCTTCGTCAGCCGCATCGACTCCGTGGTGGACAAGCAGCTCGACGAGAAGATCGCGCGCGCCAACGATCCGAGCGAAAAGGAGCGGCTAGCCGCGCTCAAGGGCAAGGTCGCGATCGCCAATGCCAAGGTCGCCTATCAGGACTACAAGCGCCTGTTCTCGGGCCCGCGCTGGGACAAGCTGGCGGCCAAAGGCGCCAAGCCGCAGCGCATGCTGTGGGCGTCGACCGGCACCAAGAACAAGGATTACAGCGACGTCCTCTATGTCGAGGAATTGATCGGCCCCGACACCATCAACACGATGCCACCGGCGACGCTGGATGCGTTCCGCGACCACGGCAAGCCGCGCGACAGTCTGGAGGAGAACGTCGACGACGCCCGCCGCGTGCTGGAAGAGCTGGAGCGTTCCGGGGTTTCGCTCGACGCGATCACCGAGGAGCTCGTCAAGGACGGCGTCAAGCAGTTCGCCGATGCCGCCGACAAGCTCTACGGCGCGGTCGCCCACAAGCGCGCCACCGTGCTGGGGCCCGCGATCGACCGCCAGCAGCTCTCGCTCGGCGACGGGCTCGGCAAAGCTGTGGCCAAGAGCACCGAGGAATGGCGGACATCCGCAAAGATCCGCCGGCTGTGGCAACGCGACAAGTCGGTCTGGACCGGGACGGACGAGGACAAATGGCTGGGCTGGCTCGACAGCGCGGCCAAGGCCGACCTCGCCGATTACGAAGATTACGCCAACCGCGTGAAGGGCCAGAAATTCTCCGACGCGGTCGTGCTCGGGATGGGCGGATCGAGCCTCGGACCCGAGGTGCTGGCCGAGACCTTCGCGCGCAAGTCCGGCTTCCCGAAGCTGCACGTGCTGGATTCCACCGATCCGGCGCAGGTACGGGCGATGGAGGCCAAGATCGACATCGCCAACACCGTGTTTATCGTCTCCAGCAAGTCCGGCGGCACCACCGAGCCGAACGCCATGAAGGACTATTTCCACGAGCGCGTCGCGCAGGCGGTCGGCCCGAAGGTCAGGACCGGTTATCGCTTCATCGCGGTGACCGATCCCGGCTCGTCGCTGGAGAAAGCCGCGAAGAAGCTGAACTATGCCCGCATCTTCCACGGCGAGCCCTCGATCGGCGGACGCTATTCGGTGCTATCGCCGTTCGGCCTGGTGCCGGCGGCAACGGCCGGCATCGACGTCAAGACCCTGATCAGGCACGCGCTCTCGATGGCCCGCTCCTGCGGGCCGGACGTGCCGCCGTCGGAAAATCCGGGCGTGCAGCTCGGGCTTGCCATGGGCCTCGCCGGCCTCGAGGGCCGCGACAAGGTGACGATCCTGTCGTCGAAGAAGATCGCCGATTTCGGCGCATGGGCCGAGCAGCTCATCGCGGAATCGACCGGCAAGGAGGGCAAGGGCCTGATTCCGATTGCCGGCGAGCCGCTGGGCGCCCCCTCGCTTTACGGCAACGACCGCTTCTTCATCGACATCCGCACCGAGGGCGAGGCGGACGCCGCCCATGACTCGGCGCTCGCCGCCATCGAGGCAGCCGGCCATCCCGTCGTGCGCATCGTGATGAAGTCGATCGACCATCTCGGCCAGGAGTTCTTCCGCTTCGAGATGGCAACGGCTGTCGCAGGCTCGATCCTCGGCATCAACCCGTTCGACCAGCCCGACGTCGAAGCCGCCAAGATCAAGACCCGCGAACTGACGACCGCGTATGAGAAGACCGGCGCGCTCCCGGACGAGCAGCCGGTGGTCAGCACCGCGGAGGCCGATCTCTACACCGACGCAACCAACGCCGCGGCGTTGCGCGCCGCCGGCGCCAATGGCGATCTCACCTCCTGGCTGAAGGCGCATCTCTCGCGTTCCAGCCGTGGCGACTATGTCGCCCTGCTCGGCTACATCGCGCGCGACAAGGCCACCATCGACGCACTCCAGACGATGCGGCTGGAAGTGCGCGAGAAGCATCACGTCGCGACCTGCGCCGAGTTCGGCCCGCGCTTCCTGCACTCCACCGGCCAGGCCTACAAGGGCGGACCCGACAGCGGCGTGTTCCTCCAGATCACCGCCGATGATGCCAGGGATCTTCCGGTGCCGGGCCAGAAGGCGAGCTTTGGCGTGATCAAGGCGGCGCAGGCGCGCGGCGATTTCGACGTGCTCACCGAGCGCGGCCGGCGCGCGCTTCGGGTGCACCTGAAGGGCGGGCTCAAGAAAGGTCTCGCGGCGCTCAACGCCGCACTCACGAACGCGCTGAACTAAGGGAATATCTCAAATGCAACTCGGCATGATCGGCCTCGGCCGGATGGGCGGCAACATCGTTCGCCGGCTGATGCGCCACGGCCATTCGACCGTGGTCTATGACAAGGACGCCAAGGCCGTTGCCGGCCTGGCGGCAGAGGGCGCGCAGGGCTCGGCGACGCTGGAAGAGTTCATCGCCAAGCTGGAACGGCCGCGTACCGCCTGGGTGATGCTGCCCGCGGGACGCATCACCGAGACGACGATCGACACGATCGCGGGCGTGATGCAGGACGGCGACGTCATCATCGACGGCGGCAACACCTTCTGGCAGGACGACGTCCGCCGCGGCAAGGCGCTGAAAGAGCGCGGCATCCACTATGTCGACGTCGGCACCTCCGGCGGTGTGTGGGGGCTCGAGCGCGGCTATTGCATGATGATCGGCGGCGAGAAGCCGGTGGTCGACCGGCTCGATCCGATCTTCGCCGCGCTCGCCCCCGGCGCCGGCGACATTCCGCGCACGGAGGGACGCGACGGGCGCGATCCCCGGATCGAGCAGGGCTACATCCATGCAGGTCCCGTGGGCGCCGGGCATTTCGTCAAGATGATCCACAATGGTATCGAATACGGCCTGATGCAGGCCTATGCCGAAGGTTTCGACATCCTCAAGAACGCCAGCATCGAGGCCTTGCCCGCGGATCACCGCTACGATTTCGACCTCGCCGACGTCGCCGAAGTCTGGCGGCGCGGCAGCGTGATCCCGTCCTGGCTGCTCGATCTCACCTCGACCGCGCTCGCCGACAGCCCGGCGCTGACGGAATATTCCGGCTTTGTCGAGGATTCCGGCGAGGGACGCTGGACCGTGAATGCGGCGATCGACGAAGCCGTGCCGGCCGAAGTCCTGACCGCTGCGCTCTACGCACGTTTCCGTTCCCGCAAGGAACACACCTTCGCCGAAAAAATTCTCTCCGCGATGCGCGCGGGTTTTGGCGGCCACAAGGAGCCGAAGCAGCCGGACGCCGCGAAGCCAAAGTAGAAACAACAAAGCGAAGGCCGAACATTCGTGACAAAAGACCCGCAGCCCAAGCGCAAGCCGGAAAATTGCGCCTTCGTCATCTTTGGCGTGACCGGAGACCTGACCCATCGGCTGGTGATGCCCTCGCTCTACAATCTGGCGGCCGAGAACATGCTGCCGGAGAAGTTCTGCGTCGTTGGCGTCGCTCGCAATCGCCAGTCCGATGAGGAGCTGCGCGACAGCCTGATGCAGGGCCTGCGCGAGTTCGCCACCCGCCCGGTCGACGATGTCGTAGCAAAGCAGCTGCTGCAATGCGTGACCTTCGTCGAGGCGGATGCAAAGGATCCGCCGTCCTTCGACCGCCTGCGCGCACATCTGGATACGCTCGAATGCGCGGAAGGTACCGGCGGCAACCGGCTGTTCTATCTGGCGACGCCGCCGGTCGCGTTCGCGCCGACGGCGCGCGAGCTCGGTCGCACGGGCATGATGAAGGAGAATGGCGCCTGGCGACGGCTGGTGATCGAAAAGCCGTTCGGTACCGATCTTGTCTCGGCGCGCGCGCTGAACGCCGAACTCTTGAAGATCATGGACGAGCACCAGATCTACCGGATCGATCATTATCTCGGCAAGGAGACGGTGCAGAACATCCTGGTGCTGCGCTTTGCCAACGGCATGTTCGAGCCGATCTGGAATCGCAACCATATCGACCACATCCAGATCACGGTCGAGGAGAAGCTCGGCGTCGGCCATCGCGGCGGCTTCTACGATGCCACCGGGGCATTGCGCGACATGGTGCCGAACCATCTGTTCCAGCTGATGTCGCTGGTGGCGATGGAGCCCCCCGCTCGCTTTGACGCCCATTCGGTGCGCTCCGAGAAGGCCGAGGTTCTGACCGCGATCCAGCAGCCGAATGCGGAGGAAGCGCTCAAGAGCTCGGTTCGCGCGCAATATCTCGCCGGCCGGATCGGCGACGACGAGATCCCGGACTATCGCAAGACCGAGGACGTGAAACCGGGCAGCACCACCGAGACCTTTGTCGCGCTCAAACTGATGATCGACAATTGGCGCTGGGCCGGCGTGCCGTTCTATCTGCGCACCGGCAAGGCGCTGGCTCACAAGCGCACGGAGGTCGCGATCAAGTTCAAGCAGGCGCCGCTGTCGATGTTCACGGGCACGGCGGTCGATCGCCTCTCGCAGAACTTCCTCACCATCGGCATTGCGCCGACCGAGACCATCGAGCTGCAGTTCAACGCCAAGATCCCGGGGCCGAGCATCACCATCGACGGCGTCGAGATGAAATTCCGCTACGGCGATTATTTCCGCGCCGATCCGTCAACCGGCTACGAGACGCTGATCTACGACTGCATGATCGGCGACAACATCCTGTTCCAGCGCGCCGACGGCATCGAGGCCGGGTGGCAGGCGGTGCAGCCGTTCCTGGACGCCTGGAAGCAGGCCGGCACCAATGGCATCGAGACCTATCCGGCCGGCAGCGAGGGCCCGACCTGCGCCGACGAGTTGCTTCGGCGCGACGGCCGAAGCTGGCGGAAATTCACGTGATGGATACGACCGGCCAGCCCAAGCTGATCGTCGTGGCCGACGCCGAGGCCCTCGCCTGTGCAGCCGCCGCACGGGTGATGGCGCGGACTTCCGCCAATCCCGGCCGCATCGCGATCTGTCTCACCGGTGGCTCCAGCCCCAGGAAGCTCTATCAGTTGCTCGGCAGCGATGAGTATCGCGGCCAGATCCCATGGGATCGGGTGCACTGGTTCATCGGCGACGAGCGCTTCGTGCCTTCGAGCGATCCCCTCAACAACATGGCGATCGCGCGCGCGACCTTTCTCGATCGCAGCGCGCCCTCCAGCCATATCCACCCGATCCCGACCACTGCCGAAAATCCCGATCGCAGCGCCGAGGCCTATGCGCGCGAATTGCAGGCCTTCTACGGCTCGGACCAACTCGATCCGGCGCGGCCGCTGTTCGACATGGTTTTGATGGGCGTAGGTCCCGACGGCCACACCGCTTCACTTTTCCCGGGCTATCCCGCGGTGGAGGAGACCGAGCGCTGGGTCGTCGGCGTGCCCAAGGCCAATGTCGCGCCCTTCGTGCCACGGGTCTCGCTCACCTTGCCCGCGCTGGCGTCCTGCCGCGAAATGCTGTTCGAGATTGCCGGGCATGACAAGCAGCCGATCTTGACGCGCCTCCTCAATGGCGAGACTCTGCCGGCCGTACGCGCGCGCTCGAATGGTGAGACCGTCTGGCTGGTCGACCAGGCCGCGCTTCCGGAGGGAATTCGTGGCGGGCGCTAAAGCACCTTGTGCGTTGATTGTGATGGGCGTGTCGGGCTCGGGCAAGAGCACCATTGCAGAATTGCTCGGCAAACGTCTCGGTTGGCGCTTCGAGGACGGCGACAGCTTTCATCCCGCCAGCAATGTCGAGAAGATGAGGGCCGGCCATCCGCTCACGGACGAGGACCGCTGGCCATGGCTCAATGCCATCGCCGACGAGATCGCGCGGGTGTGCGACAAAGGCGAGCACGTCATCATCGCCTGCTCGGCGCTGAAGCACGCTTATCGCGACGTGCTGCTACGCGGTCGCGACGACGTCCGCTTCATCTTCCTGAAGGGCACGCAGGAGCTGATCGCCGACCGGCTCGCGCACCGCAAGGGCCATTTCATGCCGCCCGGGCTGCTGACCAGCCAGTTCAACACGCTGGAGCCACCGGAGGCGAGCGAGCACGTCATCACGGCATCGATCGACGAATCCGTCGAGGCGATCGTGGACGGCATCGTGCGACAGTTGAAATTGGCCGGCACGACCGCTGAGGCCACAAAACCCAAGGTCTTGCCATGACGCAAATCTCACTCGTGGTGTCCGACGTCGACGGCACGCTGTTGACCAAGGACAAGACGCTGACCGACCGCGCAAAAAGCGCGGTCCAGCGGCTGCACAAGGCCGGCATCGGCTTCACCATCACCTCCAGCCGCCCCGCTATCGGCATGCGCTTCCTGATCGAGCCGCTCGCGCTTTGGCTGCCGGTCGGCCCGTTCAACGGGTCCTCGATCATCGATCCCGAGATGCATCCAGTCGAGCAGCACCTGATCCCGCAGGCCGCGGCCGAGCGCTCGTTGAAGATCCTCAGGGAATTCGGCGCTGATATCTGGGTATTTACCGCCGATCAATGGCTGATCGACAATCCCAACGGCAGCTACGTCGCCCACGAGCAGCACACGATAAGGGCCGATCCAACCACCGTGACGGATTTTTCGCCCTACCTCGCGACGGCCTGCAAGATCGTCGGCGCGAGTGCGGATGCGCCAGGCCTGGAGCGTTGCGAGAAAGTCATGCAGGAGGCGCTCGGCAGGCAGGCGACCGCGGTCCGGTCGCAGACCTATTATCTCGACATCACCCCGCCTGGCTTCGACAAGGGCACCTTCGTCCAAGCAATGGCCAAGCGCCTGGGCATCGCCACCGACGCCGTCGCCACCATCGGGGACATGCAGAATGACCTCGCCATGTTCCGCGTCAGCGGCATGTCGATCGCCATGGGCAATGCTGCCGACAACGTCAAGGACCAAGCCACCAACGTCACTGCGACCAATGAGCAGGACGGTTTTGCCGAGGCAATCGAGATGATCTTGAAGCGGAACGGGGCGGGCTGAGCTTGATGGCGTCAAAGTACGCCGCTGGTGCTCCACCTCTCCCCGATGGGGAGAGGTGACAGGCGCACCTCGCTGCATTTGATCGAAGTCAATTGCGCTCTACTTCGACCGCTGCATCGCCGGCTTCTCGCTGCCGTGCCGTGCCGCCGAAAGATTATGCGCCGTATTGACCAGCGCGATATGGGTCAGTGCTTGCGGGAAATTGCCGGTCTGGCGACGCGCCACGGAATCATATTCCTCGGCCAACAGCCCGACATCGTTCGCGAGCCCCGCGACCCGGTCGAACAACACCTGCGCCTTCTCGAGATCACCTGACAGCACATGGGCATCGGCCAGCCACAGGCTGCAGGCCAGGAATGCGCCCTCGACCGGCTGCGTCTCCCCCGATACCTCGCGTGGATCGTGCCGGAGGACGAAGCCGTTGCGGATCAGGTGCTTTTCGATGGCCGCGATGGTGCCACGAATGCGCGGATCGGATGGGGGCAGAAAGCCGACCGCCGGGAGCAGCAGCAAACTGGCATCGAGCAGCTTCGAGCCGTAGGACTCGACGAAGGCATTCTCTGCCGCGTCAAACCCCTTGTTGCAGACCTCGCGATGGATCGCGTCGCGCAAGGTACGCCAGTGCAGCAACGGCGCCTTGAAGCCAAACGTCTCGGCGCTCTTGATGCCGCGGTCGAAGGCGACCCAGGTCATCACCTTGGAAAAGACGTAGTGCCTCGGCTGTCCGCGCCGCTCCCAGATGCCGTGGTCGGGATGGTCCCAAACCTCCGCCAGATGGTTGAGCACGGCGCATTCCAGCGCCCAGCTTTCATGGTCAAGCTTCAGCTTTGCCATCCGCGACTGGTGGAACGCGTCGATCAATTCGCCGTAGACGTCGAGCTGGAGCTGCGCATGCGCGGCATTGCCGACGCGTACCGGCTGCGCACCCTCATAGCCGTCGAGCCAGCCCGCTTCCCATTCCAGCAGCCGGCGCTGCCCCCAGATGCCGTACATGATCTGCATGTTCGCCGGCGCGCCGGCCACCGCGCGCAACAGCCAATTGTGCCAGGCCAAGGCTTCCTCGGTGTAGCCCGAGTTCATCAACGCCAGCAGCGTGAAAGTGGCGTCGCGCAGCCAGCAGAAGCGATAATCCCAGTTTCTGGCGCCCCCGAGCTTTTCCGGCAACGACGTGGTCGGCGCGGCCACGATGCCGCCGGTCGGGGCAAAGGTCAGCGCTTTCAGCGTGATCAGAGAGCGCAGGATGAGATCGCGATAGGCGCCGTCGCGGGTGCAGCGACTGCACCAGTCGTCCCAGAATTTCTCGGTTTCCCGGAGCGCAATCTCCGGATCGATCGGCTCAGGCGGATCGAGGTGCGAGGGGCCATAGGTCAGAACGAACGGTACGGTCTCCCCGGCCGCGACCTCGAATTCGGCGACCGTCGTGAAATCCTCGCCGCGGGTCTTGGCCGGCGTCCGCAGCACCGTCATGTCCTGGCCGGCGATCGCCAGCAGCGCGCCATGCTCGCCGCGGCGCACCCAGGGAATGTCGGCGCCGAAACCGAAGCGGATGACGAGCTGCATCCGCATCTTGACCTTGCCGCTGACGCCCCGGACCAGCCGCACGATATCGGACGCCTTGCCGCGCGGCGGCATGAAGTCGACCAGCGCGACGGTGCCGCTCTTGGTCTCGAAGCGTGTTTCGAGAATGAGGGTGTTGCCGAGATAACGGCGCGACGTGCCCGTGATGTCCCCGGTTGGCGCAATCCGCCAGCAGCCGTTCTTGGACCCGCCGAGGATTGCCGCGAAGCAGGCATCGGAATCGAAGGCCGGCCAGCACAGCCAGTCGATCGAGCCGTTGCGCCCGACCAGCGCCGCGGTCTCGCAGTCGCCGATCAGCGCATAGTCCTCGATCCTCTGAGACAATGTTCGCGAGCCCAAGAAATCCCTCGCCCAATCAACTCCCGCCGGGCAAGGAACGTTCCCGCGTCGCGGCCTTCAAAGCTGCGAGATCGATCTTGGCGGCGATCTTGTCGAGCGCAACCGGCAGGCGCTGGCGCCAGTTCGGGTGCTCGTCGATGGTGCCGGGGATGTTGGGCTGGTCGATCACGCCGAGCAGATCCTCCAGCGACACCGCCAACAGCCGCGACGGCGTGCGCGACAGGAAGGCGAGCACCGAATAGACGTCGTTGGCATGAATGCCGTTCTGGCCCAGGATCTCGTCGAGCATCCCGAGCGCATCCCAGCGTGCCTGCTCGTTCTCGCCGGGGTCGAGCCCGAGCGAGCGCTTCATCTTGAGATCGCTGAACGAGCGCCAGCCGGCATAGGTCGACAAATCGTGCGTGTTCAGCGTCACCAGCGCGTTCGGCCGGTAATAGTCGCTGTTGCGGAAACGGCCGGCATTGTCGCGCTCGAACATCATGACGAGATATGACCAGATGCCGAAGTCCTGCATAGTCTCGCGAAAGCCCTCCGGCACCGTGCCGAGGTCCTCGCCGATGACGATGCATTTGTGCGCCGCGCTCTCGCGCGCCACCGCGCCAAGCAGCGCCTCGAACGGCATCTCCACATAGGCGCCGTTGTCCGGCTTGAAGCCGCGCGGCACCAGGTAAAGCCGTTTCAGCCCCAGCACGTGATCGAGACGGATCGCGCCGGCGTGCCGCATCGAGGCGGCCAGCATGTCGGCGAATGGCACAAAGGACTGGGCTTCGAGGCCACCCGCATTGAAGCCGGCGAGCCCCCAATCCTGGCCGACGGTGTTGAGCACGTCGGGCGGCGCGCCGACGGCGAGATGGCGCGAGATCGCCATCTGCTCGTTCCAGGCGTCGAAGCCGTTGGACTGCACGCCAACGGCGACATCGAGATAGAGCCCGACCCGCATGCCGAGCTCAACGGCGAGCTCCTTTGCCGCTTGCAACTGCGCATCAGCGGTCCATTGCACGAATTCGACGAATTCGACGTCGCGCTTGGCGCGACCGCTACGCAGCTCGGCGCATTTAGTCTCGTCCGGTTGCTGCCATTCCGGCGGCCATTCCCACCACGGAGCATTGAAACGATGCCGCAGCACTTCGAAGCAGGCGAAACGCGACAACAGCGGCGCGCGGGCAGCGCGGAAGGCGTCAAACTGATTGCGGCGGACACCGCTTGCCTTTGTCAGGAAGCTGTCAAAGGCGGCGCGCAGGCCCAGCCATTTCAATGCCGCCATGTCGGCATAGGGGACACGATCGCCTTCACGCAGCCGCGCGGCGGTCGCGGCCGCATCGGGGATGAGATCTGCCGAAAATTCCGGGATCGCCTCGACGTCGATATAGAGCGGATTGAGAAACAGCCGGCTGTTCGGCGAATAGGGGCTGCAATCGCTGGGCTGGTCGTCGAACAGCACATGCAGCGGGTTGAGCCCGACGCCATCCGCGCCGAGCTGCTTTGCGAGCCGGACGAGACCGGCGAGATCGGTGAAATCGCCGATGCCCCAATTGCGATTGGAGCGGACGCTGTAGAGCTGGACCGCGAGCAGCCAGCCACGGTCGAAATCGCCGCCAAAGGCGCGCTCGGGCGCCACGATCATCGGCACCTCTTCGGTCACGCCGGCAGCATCTGTCAGCGTCAACCGGTGGTAACCGAGCGGCAGCGCGGCCGGCCAGGCCAGCACCGGCTCGCGGGTCTCGCCTTGCGCGATCAAATTGCCGTTGCCGGTCACTTTCCATCGCAGCGGCGCAGTGCCGGTGGTGACCAGCTCGGTGCGCGGATTTGCCAGCGCCCGGACCACGACCGGCCCGCTGACGAAGCGGTAGACCCGCTTCTCCGGCAGGGCATCCAGGATGGTTTTGAGGGCCACGGGATCGGTGACCCTCAGCTTTCCGAGGGCATCGACGAATTCAGACTGAACGCCCTTGATCCGGGCTTGAGCTAAAAGATCCATTCGGCACGCGGTTTGCAGGCCTTCAATCGGCCGGGGGCATCGATTTTGACGAGGTTGCGGAAGACGTTAGTCAGGGTTAACTCGCAAACCGCACCTGCCGTTCCCAGCGGGAACTAATGACACACAAGCGGCTTTCTATATAGGTACCAAGCGTAGGCTCCCGCCAAGGGAAACGGGCCCCTGCTTTCTTGTCAATGGCATCACCGTGAACAAGACAATTCAAACTGTCGAGAGTGCCGCGTCAGGCAGCGCTTTCCTCATTGAAGACATCTATCCGCTGATTGACGGCGGCCGCTTCGCCGTGAAACGGATCGCGGCCGAACCGGTCGAGGTCTGGGCCGACATCTATCGCGACGGCGATGCCGTGATCGGCGCCGCGCTGATCTGGCGTGCCGAGCAGGACCGTGAATGGCGGAGCGAGCCGATGATCCATCACGGCAATGACCGCTGGTCGGGCGCATTCACGCCGACCGAGCCCGGGCCATATGTTTATGCCATTGAGGCCTGGACCGACGAATTCGCCACCTGGCGGCACCATCTCGCGCGCAAGCAGCGCTCCGGCGCCGATCTCAGCCTCGATGCGATCGAAGGCGCGGGCCTGCTGACCAAAGCGCACGGCGCACGGCAAGACGCCGCTGATCTCATCCTCAGGCAATGCGAGGACTATCTCAGGAATGGCGACGTCGCGCCGCTGCTTGCGGCCGAGCTGAACGAGGCCATGTCTGAGAGCCAGTCGCGGCCTGACCTGACCCGTTCCCCCTCTTCCCGCTGATCGTCGACCGCGACAAGGCACGCTTTGGCGCCTGGTATCAGATGATGCCACGCAGCCAGAGCAATGTGGCGGGCCGGCACGGGACGCTGAGGGATTGCATCGCGCGCGTGCCCGACATCGCCGCGATGGGTTTTGACGTGCTCTATTTCACGCCGATCCACCCGATCGGCCGCACCCGCCGCAAGGGCCGCAACAATGCTGCCGTCGCAACCGAAGCCGAGCCCGGCTCGCCCTATGCGATCGGCGCCGCCGAGGGCGGCCACGATGCGCTGCATCACGAGCTCGGCACCATCGAGGATTTCCGCGCGCTGGTGGCAACCTGCCTCGAATACGGCCTGGAGCTCGCGCTCGACTTCGCCGTGCAGTGCTCGCCTGATCATCCCTGGCTGACGCAGCATCCGGAATGGTTCAGGTGGCGGCCGGACCGTTCGGTGCGGACGGCGGACGGACCCTATTCGGATATCGTCATCCCCGATTTCAACTCGGTCGACAGGATCGGATTGTGGAACGCGTTTCGCGACGCAATGTTGTTCTGGATCGACCATGGCGTGACCATCTTCGCCATCGACAATCACGACACGGCGCCGTTCCAGTTCTGGGAATGGCTTATCCGCGACATCCGCCGCCGGCATCCCGAGGTGATCCTGTTCTCCAAGACATACGCGCGCCCGAAATTGATGAAGGGCCTGGCCAAGCTCGGCTTCGCGCAATCGTTCAGTTATTTTCCGTGGCGAACCGAGAAATGGGAGCTGGAGCAATATTTCAGCGAGCTCACAAATTATCCGGAACGCGACTTCTACCGTCCGAACCTGTTCGTCAACACGCCTGATCTCCTGCCCTATCATCTCCAGAGCGGCGAAGCCTGGGCGTTCAAGTCGCGCGTTGCGCTGGCGGCGACGCTGGCGGGCAGTTACGGCATTTACAGCGGGTTCGAGCTGCTCGAGCACGAGGCTATTCCCGGCCGCGAGGAGTATCTTGATTCCGAGAAATACCAGATCAAGCAGCGCGACTGGGACAAGCCGGGCAAGATCAAGCGCTACATCACGGAGCTGAACCGCATCCGCAACGAGAACGCGGCGCTTCAACAGACGGCGAGCCTCCGCTTCCTCGGCATCGAGGACGGCGAGACGATCGCCTTCGTGAAGGAGGCGGCGGATCCGGCCAATGTCGTCGTCAGCGTCATCGCACTCTCGCGGCATGCGCGCGAGTTCTGGTTGCCGCTCGGCGGCCTCACCATCGACGCCGGCGGTGAGCGCCGGCACGTCACCGCACTCGAAAATCTCCTCACCGGCGAGCAGTCCCGCATCGAATGGGGCGGGATCAAATTGCGCATCGATCCCGACCGCGATCCGGCGCTGCTGTTCCGCTGCCTGGCGTAAAGGGGCACGCCATGAATGTATTGTCTTCCGTCGACACCAAGAAGGCCGAGGCTGCCGACACCGTGGATGAGCTCTGGTACAAGGACGCCATCATCTACCAGCTCCACGTCAAGGCGTTTGCCGACAGCAACAATGACGGCATCGGCGATTTCGCCGGGCTGACCGAGAAGCTGCCCTATCTCCAGGATCTCGGCGTCACCGCGCTGTGGCTGCTACCGTTCTATCCCTCGCCCGGTCGCGACGACGGCTACGACATTGCCGACTACGGCTCGGTCAATCCCGATTTCGGGACGATGAAGGATTTCAAGCGCTTCATCCAGGAGGCGAAACGGCGCGGTCTGCGCGTCATCACCGAACTCGTGGTCAACCACACCTCCGACCAGCACAATTGGTTCAAGCGCGCGCGCCGCAGCCCGGCAGGCTCGAGCGCCCGCAACTGGTATGTCTGGAGCGACACCGACCAGAAATACCAAGGCACGCGCATCATCTTCACGGACACGGAAAAATCGAACTGGACCTGGGATTCGGAAGCCGGCGCGTTTTATTGGCACCGCTTCTTCTCGCACCAGCCCGATCTCAATTTCGACAACCCGCGCGTCGTCAGCGCGCTGATCCAGGTGATGAAGCGCTGGCTCGATGCCGGCGTGGATGGTTTCCGGCTGGACGCGATTCCCTATCTCTGCGAGCGCGAGGGCACATCGAACGAGAACCTCCCCGAGACGCATGCGATCATCAAACGCCTGCGACAGGAGCTCGACGCCTACGCCAAGGGCAAGCTGCTGCTGGCCGAGGCCAATCAATGGCCCGAGGACGTGCAGGAATATTTCGGCCGCGGCGACGAGTGCCACATGGCCTACCACTTCCCGCTGATGCCGCGCATCTACATGGCGATCGCGCAGGAGGACCGCTTCCCGATCACCGACATCCTGCGCCAGACGCCGGACATTCCGGCGAGCTGCCAATGGGCGCTGTTCCTGCGCAACCACGACGAACTGACGCTGGAGATGGTCACCGACGTCGAGCGCGACTATCTCTGGACCACCTACGCCAACGATCCCCGCGCGCGCATCAATGTCGGCATCCGGCGGCGGCTTGCGCCGTTGATGGACAACGACCGGCGCAAGATCGAGCTGATGAACTCGCTCCTGCTGTCGTTCCCCGGCACGCCCATCATCTATTACGGCGACGAGATCGGGATGGGCGATAACATCTACCTCGGCGATCGCAACGGCGTGCGCACGCCGATGCAATGGAGCCCGGACCGCAACGGCGGTTTCTCGCGCGCCGATCCGGCCCGCCTCTACGCCCCGCCGATCATGGACCCCGTCTACGGTTACAGAATCGGTCAACGTCGAGGCGCAGTCGCGCAGCCTGTCCTCGCAGCTCAGCGCGACCAAGCGGCTGATCTCGGTGCGCAAGTCGACGCTTGCCTTCGGCCGCGGCAGCATGACGTTCATCCGCCCGACCAACCGCGCCGTGCTCGCCTATGTCCGGCAGTATCGCGACGAGGTGATCCTCTGCGTCGCCAACCTTTCGCGCGCAGCACAGGCGACCGAGCTCGACCTGTCGCCGTGGAAGGACCGCATCCCGCAGGAAATGCTCGGCCGCACCCGCTTTCCCGCGATCGGCGAGCTGCCCTACATGATCACGCTGGGACCGTACGGCTTCTACTGGTTCCAGCTGTTGGAGCGCGACAAGTCCGAACCGGTGAAGCCGAGCGCAGTGCCCGAGTTCGAGACGCTGGTGGTGCCGGTCAATTCGACCTGGGTGTCGCTCGCCCGCGAGCGCGGCGTGTTCGAGCGTGACGTGCTGCCGGGATTTTTGTCGCGCACGCGGTGGTATCCCGAGCACAACCCCAAGCACATCAAGCCGACGCTGACCTCGGCGGTGCCGTTCTGCGACATCGGCGACAACCGGCCCTGGATCGGGTTCTTCGAAGCAACACAACATGGCGTCGCCACGCGTTACGTGGTGCCGATGCAGATCGAGTGGGTGCGATTCGACCGCGAGCGCTTCAATCCCAAGGCGCTCGCCGCCGTACGCCAGGGCGCGCGCGAAGGCACGCTGCTCGACGTCGCAACCGACCAGATCTTCATCGGCCTGTTCCTGCGCAATTTGTCGCAGCACCTGGTGGTGGAGGAGAACAATCTGCGGCTGGAGTTCAAGCCCACCAGCCTGTTCGCCGATTACACCGTCAAGGAGCCCGAGCGCATCCGCGCGATCGAGCAGTCGAACAGCACCGCCCTGGTTGACAATCAATACGTCGCCAAGATCTATCGCCGGCTCGAAAGCGGCATCAATCCCGAGACCGAGATCGGGCGCTATCTGACCGAGGTCGCGCGCTTCCCCAACACGCCGGCGCTGCTCGGCACCGCTGAACTGGTCGAAGGCGATAGCCGCAGCACGATCGGCGTGCTGCATGCCTATGTCGAGAACCAGGGCGACGGCTGGGCCGTGACCGCGGCCTATCTCGACCGCTACGTGGATGAACAGCGGCTGCTGCCGGCGGATGAGGCGTCCCGCACAACCCCGGACCAGGCGCCTTATCTGCACCATCTGGCACAGACCGGGCGGCGGCTCGCCCAGCTGCATATGACGCTTGCTGCCGCAAAGCCGGCCGATCTTGCCGCCGAGCCAATCAGCCCGGCACACGTCAACCGCTGGACGTCGGACATCAAGGCACGCGCCGAGCACGTGTTCGAGCGGCTGATCGAAAGCCGCGAGGGCCTGCGGGAAGCCGACCGGCCGCTGGTCGACCAACTCGCGGCGACGCGCCCGACCCTGCCGGACCGGTTGAGTGCGCTATTGCTATCCGACACCGCCGGGCTGAACATCCGTCATCATGGCGACTTCCGCCTCGGGCAAACTCTGATCGTGAAGGACGACATCTTCATCATCGATTTCGACGGCGATCCGCGCCTGCCGCTGGCCGAGAAGCGGCGCAAGGCACCGGCCGCGCGCGACGTCGCCGGCCTGATCCGCTCGATCGAGTTCGCGGCAACCGCGGCGTTGAATCGAGCGCTCAACGGCGCCTCTGACGAGCAGGGCCGGCTCGCGGCGGCGCTCGGTGAATGGCGCGAACGTGCCACGACCACCTTTCTCACCGCCTATCGCGAGGCCATGACCGACCGACGGTTATGGCCCAATGGCCCGCATTTGGCGGATGGCCTGTTAAGCTTTTTCCTGCTTGATCACGCGTTCGACGAAGTAGAGTACGCGCTGTCCCACCGGCCAGAGGGGCTCAGCGCGGCACTGACCGGGCTGCTTCGCATGATGTCCAATGCCGAGAGCGAAGCCCATGCCTAAACTGCCTGCCGAAGCCTACGCCATCATCGAGGGCCGCCACTCCGACCCGTTCCACTATCTCGGGCTGCATCCCGAGGGCGGAAAGAGCGTGGTGCGCGCCTTCCTGCCCGAGGCCTCCAATGTCGAAGCGGTCGGCGAGCACGGCGAGGTGGCGCGGCTCGACCGCGTCCACGACGCCGGCCTGTTCATCGGGGCCCTGCCCAACGGCTCGAGGCGCTATCAGTTGCGTGCGAAATTCGGCGATAATATCGTCGAGTTCGAGGACGCCTACCGCTTTCCGCCGATCCTGACCGACTTCGACCTCTATCTGCTCGGCGAAGGCACCCATCAGCGTCTCTACGACAAGCTTGGCGCGCATCCGATGACGCTCGAAGGCGTCGACGGCATCGGCTTCGTGGTGCTGGCGCCGAACGCGCGGCGCGTGGCCGTGGTCGGCGATTTCAACTTCTGGGACGGGCGACGCCATCCCATGCGGGTGCGCGGCTCCGGATACTGGGAGTTGTTCATTCCGCACGCCAAGGCCGGCGACCATTACAAGTTCGAGATCGTCGGGCCGCACGGCCATCTGCTGCCGCTGAAATCCGACCCGATGGCGTTTGCGACCGAGCTGCGTCCGAAGACAGCGTCCATCGTGTTCGACGAAGCGCATCTGCCGCGGCCGCGCCCGGCGACGGACGGCATCAACGCATTGTCGGCGCCGATGTCGATCTACGAGGTCCATCTCGGCTCGTGGCGGCGCAAGAACGGCAACGAATGGCTCACCTACCGCGAGCTCGCCGAGCAATTGCCGGCTTACGTCCGCGACATGGGCTTCAGCCATGTCGAATTCCTGCCGGTGAGCGAACATCCGTTCGACGGCTCATGGGGCTATCAGCCGACCGGCCTCTACGCGCCGACGAGCCGCTTCGGCACGCCGGAGGATTTCGCGGCGCTGGTCGATGCCTGCCACCGCGAAGGCGTCGGCGTGCTGCTCGATTGGGTGCCCGGGCACTTCCCGGACGATCCGCACGGGCTCGGCAGCTTTGACGGCACCGCGCTCTACGAGCACGCCAACCCGCTCCAGGGCCGTCACCTCGACTGGGGCACGCTGATCTACAATTACGGCCGCACCGAAGTGACGAACTTCCTGGTGTCGAACGCGCTGTTCTGGCTGGAGCGCTACGCCATCGACGGGCTGCGTGTCGATGCGGTCGCCTCGATGCTGTATCTCGACTACAGCCGCCCGCCGGGTGCGTGGATTCCGAACCAGTATGGCGGTCGCGAGAACATCGAGGCGATCGCGTTCCTGCGCCGCTTCAACACCGAGCTGTTTGCCCGATTCCCGCAGGCGACCACCGCTGCCGAAGAATCCACCGCGTGGCCGCAAGTGTCCCGTCCCGTCGAATTCGGTGGGCTCGGCTTCGGCTACAAGTGGAACATGGGCTGGATGCATGACACGCTGAACTACATCAGCAAGGATCCGATCCACCGCAAGCATCATCACGGCGACATCCTGTTCGGGCTGCACTACGCCTTCTCGGAGAATTTCATCCTGCCGCTGTCGCATGACGAGGTGGTGCACGGCAAACGCTCGATCCTCGGCCGGATGCCCGGCGACGAGTGGCAGCGCTTCGCGAATTTGCGCGCCTACTACAGCTTCATGTTCGCCCATCCCGGCAAGAAGCTGCTGTTCATGGGCGCTGAAATCGCGCAGAGCCGCGAGTGGAATCACGACCAATCGCTCGACTGGCACCTGCTCGAATACAAGAACCACGCCGGCGTTCAGTCGCTGATCCGGGATCTCAATAGGGTTTATCGCGCGGTGCCGGCGCTGCATCAGATGGATTGCGACCAGGCCGGCTTCGAATGGCTGATCACGGACGATGCCAACCGCAACGTCTTCGCCTGGATGCGCAAGGGGACCGCCGAGCACGCGCGGTGCCTGGTGATCGTCAACTTCTCACCCAATGTCTATCGCAATTATCGCGTCCGCGTACCCTTTGCCGGCAAGTGGAAAGAGGTGTTCAACTCGGACTCCGCTCATTACGGCGGCACCAATGTCGGGAACATCGGAGAGGTTCAGGCCGTTGACGGCAAGTCGCCCGAGCTACGCCTCACGGTTCCGCCTCTCGCGGCCATCTTCCTCGTTCCGGAAAGCTGACACATGCGCCTGACTGCTGGATCGCCCGCACGCCTCGGTGCAAGCTGGGACGGGCGCGGCACCAATTTCGCGCTGTTTTCCGCCAATGCGCAAAATGTCGAGCTGTGCCTGTTCGACAGTCAGGGCCGCCGTGAGCTCGAACGCATCGAACTGCCCGAGCGCACCGAGGATGTCTGGCACGGCTATCTCAACGACGTCTCGCCTGGTCAGCTCTACGGCTATCGCGTCCACGGTCCCTATGAACCCGAGCACGGCCACCGCTTCAACGCCAACAAACTGCTACTCGATCCCTATGCCAAGCGGCTCGCCGGACGCTTGGTCTGGAGTGACGCACATTTCGCCTACCGCACCGGCAGCGCGCGCGAGGACCTGTCGTTCGACCGGCGCGACAACGCCCGCGGCATGCCCAAGGGCGTCGTCCTCGACGAGACCTTCAACTGGGGCCGGCGCGAGATCAGGCCCAACATCCCCTGGGAGGACACCATCATCTACGAGGCCCACGTCAAGGGCCTGACGCAGAAGCGCGACGACGTGCCGCCGAACCTGCGCGGCACCTATGCCGGCCTGTCGTCGCCCGCGATGATCGAGCATCTGAAGAAGCTCGGTGTCACCACGGTCGAGCTCCTGCCGATTCACGCGTTCGTCGACGACCGCGTGCTGGTGGAGAAGAAGCTCGCCAATTATTGGGGCTACAATACGCTGTCGTTTTTCGCGCCGGAGCCGCGCTACGCCCAGGACAATGCGCTCGATTCTTTCCGCACCACTGTCGCGCGGCTGCACGATGCCGGCATCGAGGTGATGCTCGACGTCGTCTACAACCACACCGCTGAAGGCAATCATCTCGGCCCGACTCTATGCTACCGCGGCATCGACAATGCCTCCTATTACTGGCTGAACCGAGAGAACCCGCGCTACTACGACGACTTCACCGGCTGCGGTTCGTCGGTGAACCTGACCCATCCGCGCGTGCTCCAGATGGTGATGGATTCGCTGCGCTACTGGGTCGAGGTCTGCCACGTCGACGGCTTCCGCTTCGACCTCGCCACCACGCTCGCGCGCGGGCCGAACGGTTTCGATCGCGGCATCTCGTTCCTGACGGCAATCCGGCAGGATCCGGTGCTGGCGACCGTCAAGCTCGTCGCCGAGCCCTGGGACCTCGGCCTCGGCGGCTATCAGGTCGGCGCATTCCCCTCGCAATGGTCGGAGTGGAACGATCGCTATCGCAGCGCCATGCGCCGCTACTGGAGCGGCGAAGGCAGCCTGATCGGCGACATCTCCAGCCGCATGACGGCGTCCTCGGACCTGTTCAACCACGATGGACGGCGGCCGCGCGCCAGCATCAACCACATCACGGTGCATGACGGTTTTACGCTGGCCGATCTGTTCAGCTACAACGAGAAGCACAACGAGGCCAATGGCGAGGACAATCGCGACGGCTCCAACGACAACCACAGCAACAATTGCGGGGTCGAGGGACCAACCGACGATCCGGAAATCCTCAGCCTGCGCCGGCAGCTTCGCAAGAACGTGCTCGCCTGCCTGATGCTGGCCCAGGGCGTTCCCCTGCTTCTGGCCGGCGACGAGGTCGGCAACTCGCAGTCCGGCAACAACAACGCCTATTGCCAGGACAATGAGATCGGGTGGATCGGCTGGGACAATCTAGGCAAGGACAGCGACGACATGGTCGATTTCGTTGCGCAGCTCGCCGAGATCCGCCGCCGCTTCTCGCAGCTTCGCAGCCACCGCTGGCTCGACGGCCGTCCCGCGGACGGCGTCTCCTACGGTGCGCTCTGGCTGACCCCTGCCGGCGACGAGATGACGGAGAGTGACTGGAAATTCCCGGAAGGGAGGTTCCTCTCCTATGTGATGGGGCCGGTGGAACCCGGCGGGGCTGCGATCTTTATCGTTCTGAACGCCGCCCCCGAAGAGATCGCATTCAGATTGCCCAAGATGAGCGAATACAAGAGTTGGCTGCAGGTCCTGAACACGACAGACGCCAAGCTGAACACGACTGACTTCCTGCCCGGAAGCGACAGCAAGGCGCCGCCGCGCTCGGTGCTTGCGTTCGCGGGCGCGCGATGAGGCCGTCCTTCGGCGCCAGGCCGACGAATGAGGGCGTGTCGTTCCGCCTGTGGGCTCCGGCTGCACGACGCGTCGACCTCCTGCTCGAACGGCGTCATGCCATGCGGCGGCGCGAGGATGGCTGGTATGTGGCCGACATCGCCGGCCTGAGCGCCGGGAGCCAATACAAATTCAGGATCGACGACGAGATCGACGTGCCCGATCCGGCCTCGGCATTCCAACCCGAGGACGTATCCGGCCCGAGCGAGGTGATCGATCAGGCGGCGTTTGAATGGCGCGCCAGGGACTGGCGCGGCCGCCCCTGGGAAGAGACGGTGCTGATCGAGACCCATGTCGGTACGTTCACGCCGCAAGGCACTTACCGCGCCATGATCGACAAGCTTGATCATCTGGCTGCCAGCGGCATCACCGCACTCGAATTGATGCCGCTGGCCGATTTCGCCGGCCGCCGCGGCTGGGGCTATGACGGCGTGCTGTGGTACGCGCCCGACAGCGTCTATGGCCGGCCCGAAGACTTGAAGACGTTGATCGACGAGGCGCATCTGCGCGGGCTGATGGTGTTTCTCGACGTGGTCTACAATCACTTCGGCCCCGAGGGAAATTACCTCGGCCGCTACGCGCCGACCTTCTTCACCGATGCCCACACACCTTGGGGCAGCACGATCGACTATCGGGTGCCGCAGGTACGGGCCTTTGCGGTCGAGAATGCGCTGTCCTGGCTCGCCGACTACCGCTTCGACGGTCTGCGCCTGGATGCCGCCAATCACATCATGACGATCCCCGGCGAGCAGTCGATGTTGCAGGAGCTGAGCGTTGCCGCCGGCGAGCTCGCCAAGGCCACGGGACGACACATCCATCTCGTGCTGGAGAACGGCGACAACCAGGCGAGCCTGCTCGATGCCGCGCAGGAGCCGCCGAACGGAAAATATCGCGGACAGTGGAACGACGACTATCATCACGTCTGGCATGTGATGCTGACCGGCGAACTCGCCGGTTATTACGCAGATTACCAGACGCCGCGTATGGACCTTGCGCGCGCGCTCGCGTCGGGCTTCGTCTATCAGGGCGAAATCTCGGAATTCTGGGGCAAGAAGCCACGCGGCGAGCCAAGCGGCGAGCTGCCGCCGGCAACCTTCGTCAACTTTCTCCAGAACCACGACCAGATCGGCAACCGGCCGCTGGGCGATCGGCTCGAGAGCCTGGCACCGCCGCGCCAGATCGAGGCCGCTCTCGCAGTGACGCTGCTTGCGCCGATGGTGCCGATGCTGTTTCAGGGCGAGGAATGGGGCTCGACAGCGCCCTTCCCGTTCTTCTGCGATTTCCAGGGCGGACTGGCTGACGCGGTGCGCAAGGGGCGCAAGCGGGAATATGCCTGGGCCTACGAAAAATATGGCGACGAGGTACCCGATCCGCTCGATCCAGCCACGCTGCAATCGGCCGTGCTCGACTGGGACAGCCGTACGCCGGAACAGAACGAGCGATTGGCTTTGGTGCGCGAGCTGCTCTCGCTTCGCCGCAAGCAGATCGCGCCGCGGCTGAAGGGGGCGAGTTTCGGCGACGCCCGGGCCGGCGACAATGGTTTGCTGACCGCACATTGGCGTATGGGCGATGGCGCGATACTGCGGCTCGCCGCCAATCTGTCGGACAAGGACATCGCGCATTCGGACAACAACGCAGGCACGCCGATCTGGGGCGGCGCGGCCAGCGACCGGCTCTTGCCGTGGTCAGTAGTCTGGCGCCTCGGAGGTTAGCATGCCTCCGGCCATTCCTCTCGCGACCTATCGCCTCCAGCTCACGGCGGATTTCGACTTCGACAAGGCCGCCGCCGTGGTGCCGTACTTGAAGGCGCTGGGGATCACGCATCTCTACGCGTCGCCGGTGATGAAGGCCCGCAAGGGCTCGACCCACGGCTACGACACAGTCGATCACAGCCAGTTCAATCCCGAACTGGGCGGTGAGCCCGGCTTCGCGCGGCTGAGCGACGCGCTCAAGCAGCACGATCTCGGACTCATCATCGATTTCGTGCCCAATCATGTCGGCGTGCATTTTGCCGACAATCCGTGGTGGCTGGACGTTCTGGAGTGGGGCCAGGCCTCGCCGCACGCGGTTTCCTTCGACATCGATTGGGATCAATTGGCCTACCGTGCCCGCGGCGGCGTGCTGCTGCCGATCCTCGGCGCGTCCTATGGCGAAGCGCTCGAGCGCGGCGAGATCGAACTGCGCTACGACCCCGACGAGGGCAGCTTTTCGGTCTGGTATTTCGAGCATCGCCTGCCGATCGCACCGGAGCGCTATGGCGAAATGCTGCGGGCGGTGGTGAAAGAGGCGGATGCCGCAGAGACGGAGGCTGGCAAGCGCCTGCTTTCGCTCGCGACCCGCTACACGGGATTGCGCCGGCCGAATCGCAAGGAAGCGCCCGGCTTCAAGGCCGAGCTGAAGCAGATCGCGGGCGCCGCCGAAATCATCGCGAACGGCCTTGGCGCCTATCGCGCGGCCAAGGATCGTCCGGCGCAGACACTGGCGCTGCATCATCTTCTGGAGCGCCAGCACTACAAGCTCGCTCATTGGCGGCTCGCGTCCAGCGACATCAACTACCGCCGCTTCTTCGACGTCAACGGGCTCGCCGGCCTCCGCGTCGAGGATCCCGGCACGTTTGCCGCCACCCATCGGCTGGTGAAGCAGCTCGTCGCCGAGGGCAAATTGCAGGGCATCCGCCTCGATCACATCGACGGCCTGCGCGACTCCGCGCAATATTGCCAGCGGCTGCGCCGGCTGGTGCGCGACGCGCAAGGCACGACGAAGCCGTTCTTTACCGTCATCGAGAAGATCCTGTGCGAGCACGAGCGCCTGCCGCACTTCGCCGGCGTTCAAGGCACCACCGGCTATGAATGGTTGAACGTCATCACCCATGTGCTGGTCGATCCCAAGGGATTGGAGGCACTGGACGAGACCTGGCGGCAAATCAGCAACCGGCCGCCGCGGCTTGCGCCTTACGTCAAGGATGCCAAGCGGCGCGTGCTGGAGACCTTGCTCACCAGCGAATTCATCGTGCTGACGCGCCTGCTCGCACGCATCGCCAACGGGCATTATTCGAGCCGGGACTTTTCCGCCGACAGCCTGCGGCAGGCGCTCGAACTCTACGTGCTGCACTTCCCGGTGTACCGCACCTATCTCACGACCGGCGCGCCCGCCGCGCACGACCGCAAATTGATCGACCATACCATCGAACGCGCCCGCGCTGAATGGTTCGCCGCGGACGAGGGCATTTTCGACTTCCTGCGCGATGCGCTCACCATGGACCTGCTCAAGCCCGACCGCCCCCCGCATAGCGCCCCAAGAGTGCGCCGCTTTGCACTCAAGGTGCAGCAGTTCACCGGACCGATGATGGCGAAGTCGCTGGAGGACACCGCCTTCTATCAATTCCACCGGCTGCTCGCCCTGAACGAGGTCGGCGGCGATCCCGCCAGCAATGGGCTCACCGTTCCCGCTTTCCACGAGGCCATGCGGGCCCGCGCCAAGGAATGGCCGCACGGCATGACGGCAACGGCCACGCATGACACCAAACGCGGCGAGGACGCTCGCGCGCGGATCGCAGCCCTGAGTGAAATTCCCGGCGAATGGACCAGCATGGTTTCGCGCTGGAAAGTCCTGAACGCGCCGCATCTCGCGTTGGATGGTAATTTGCGCGCGCCGTCGGCCACATTCGAATATATGCTCTACCAGACCCTGCTCGGCGCCTGGCCGCTCGACGGGCTCGGCGGCGATTTCGTGGAGCGCATCCAGGCCTACGCGCTCAAGGCCGCACGCGAGGGCAAGGAAGAGACGAGCTGGCTCAATCCGCATGAGGCGTACGAAGCGGGCGTGCGGAGCTTCATCGCGACAATCCTCGATCCCGCGCAGTCCGCCGAATTTCTGGAGTCGCTGCAAACCCTGGCGCGCCGCGTCGCGCTGCTGGGCGCGTTGAACTCGCTGAGCCAGCTCACGCTGAAGGCAACGTTGCCCGGCATTCCTGATTTCTACCAGGGCACCGAATTCTGGGACCTGTCGCTGGTCGATCCCGATAACCGCCGCCCGGTGGATTTTGCCGCGAGGCATGCAGCCCTGAGCTCGCCGGACAACCGGGATTGGAGCGGCCTGATCAAGAGCTGGCCGGACGGCCAGATCAAACTCGCCTGGACGCGGCGGCTGCTCAAGCTGCGCAACGCACTCGCCGACGTCTTCGCCCATGGCGACTACCAACCGCTGGAGGTGCGGGGCGCGCACGCGGAGCATGTCATCGCCTTCGCCCGGCGACATGGCCGTGACGCGGCGATCGTCGTGGTCGGACGGCAGTTCGCGCCATTTACGCAAACGGGCCGCGAATGGCCCGTGCTGGAAGGCTTCGACGCGACCATCAATATCGCAGGCTATTCCGCGCCGGGCTTGACGAGAAACGCGCTGCAAGTTGCACAGGCTTTTCGTGAACTTCCCGCGGCCGTGGTCGAGGCACGCACCGCAGGCGCGGTCAAGCCCGCGCGGCAGCGCCTCCGCGCCTGAAGCTTACTTTCCGTCGTCCTTTGTCAGCAGCAACTGCCCGCGCTTGCGGATCGTCGCCTGCGCCATTTCGGCAAAGCGCTGCAATAACCACGGCAGCACCACCTGAACGTTGACGTGGTCGTCGGTGACATCGACCTGGCCGCTCGCGATCTGGCCGAGCGCACGGATGCGAAAATTCATGCTGTCGCCGCTCCAGCGCTCCTCCTCCACCTGCATGACGGGAATGCTGGCCGCCGCACGGCCAAGGCCGCTCTTGAGCCGTCGTATAGCCTCTTCGCGGCCGAGACGATGGGGAATTGAAACGACGAGCGGTGCCGACATGATCCTGCGATCCTCAACTCATTATGTCGGCCGCACGGGCAAAGGTTCCATGCGCTTGCCGCCTGCCATCCTGTTTCATACGCGGAACTTTCAAACCTGCGGCAAGTTGCCGTGGCACAACGTACAAACACAACCCTCTGACAAAGGGCTGGAGGAGTTTCGCATGTCTATCGGTACGATCATTCTGATCATCCTGGTCATCGCCCTGCTCGGCGGCTTCAGCGGCATCGGCGGTGGCCCGTTCTACGGCACCGGTTATTACGGCGGCGGCGGGCTCGGGCTCGTGATCATCATCCTGCTGATCCTGCTGCTGATGGGGCGAATCTAGTTCTCGTAGGGTGGGCAAAGGCGCTGTTGCGCCGTGCCCACCTTTTTCGCCGCAACCAGTACGACGGTGGGCACGCTCCGCTTTGCCACCCTAGTTCACTTGCCCACGCTACTTCACTTTCGCCGCGAGCTTCTTCATCGCGGCCTTGATCGGCGCGGCCGCATCGTCATAGCCGTCCCAGGCCTTTGAGCGCGCCAGCAATCCCGGCACGGTCCGCAGCGTGTATCGCTTCGGATCAAGGTCGCTTTTCACTTGCGTCCACGTCACCGGCATCGACACGGTCGCGCCATCGCGCGCGCGGGGCGAGAGCGGCGCCACCGCGGTCGACATGCGATCATTGCGCAAATAGTCGAGGAATATCTTTCCCTTGCGCAGCTTCTTGGACATGTTGAGCAGATAGCGCTCGGGATCGTCATCAGCCATCCATTGGCAGACGCCTTGCGCGAAGGCCTTGGCTTCCTTCCAACTCACCTTGTCGCGCGCGCCGTAGAGCAAGGGCACCACGACATGCAGGCCCTTGCCGCCGGTGGTTTTGCAGAAGCTGTCCATCCCGAGAGCGGTCAGCCGTTGCCGCATCTCCTTTGCCGCTTCGACGACCACGGCAAATTCCACGTCCGGCGCCGGATCGAGGTCGAACACCAGACGGCCCGGCGTGTCATAGGCATAGGGCGCGCAATTCCAGGGGTGCAACTCCACGCCGCCGATCTGCGCCACGGCCGCGAGCCCCTCGACCCGATCGATCTGCAGATACGGCTTGCGATCGCCGGAGACCCTTGCGAGTTCCAGAAGATTCGACGTCCCCTGCATGGCGTGGCGCTGGAAGAAGCACTCGCCCTTGATGCCATCGGGCGCGCGGATCAGCGAGCAGGGCCGTCCTTTGAGATGGACGATCATCCAGTCGCCGACGGCTTCGAGATAGCGCGCGAGATCCAGCTTGGTGACCGGCTCGCCCTCACGATCCTCGGGCCAGAGCTCCTTGTCCGGCTTGGAGATGACGACGCCCATGACCTCGGCGCTTTGGCCGTTCTGTTTCGGGGCGCTTGCGGGCTTCGCCTTCGCGCGCGACTTGGTCCGCGTGTCGGCCGAGGGCTTGGCAAGTTTAACATCGACGGGCGTTTCGGCCTCGACCTCCGCGGCCGGCTTGTCCTGCCGCAGGCCCTTGAAAGCGGCCTGACGGATGTTGCCGTCGGCGGTGAAGCCGGCGAACTCGATCTCCGCGACAAGCTCCGGCTTGAGCCAGTGCACCTCGCGGGCTTTCTTCGGCGCATTCTTGCCGCCGAATGGGCTTTGCTTCGCTTCCGCCGCCTTCAACAGCGGCATGATACGCTTCACCTTGTCGGCGCCGAAACCGGTACCGACCATGCCGACAAAGGCGAGGTGATCGCCGCGATGCACGCCGGCCATCAGTGAGCGGAATTTGCCGTTGGTGGTCTTGTAGCCGCCAATCACGACCTCATGGCCGGCCCTGCATTTCGCCTTGGTCCAGCTCTCGGTGCGGCCGGAGCGGTAGGGCGCGTCGAGCTTCTTGGACACGACTCCTTCGAGCTCGAGCTTGCAGGCGGATTGCAGCACGGCATCGCCGCCGCTCTCGAAATGCTCGACATAGCGGATTTGGGTCGATTTCCGCTTGCGCGCATCCAACAGCTCCTTGAGACGGGACTTGCGCTCGCCGAGCGGCAGGCTGCGATAGTCGAGGCTCTCGGCGAACAGGAGGTCGAAAGCAAAGAAGATGAGATCTTCGGACTGGCCGTCCGACAGCGCGGCCTGAAGCGCGGAGAAATTCGGCGCGCCGTTGTGGTCGAGCGCCACGATCTCGCCGTCGATCATCATATCCGGTAGCGCGGCCGCTTCCTTGGCAATCGCGGCGAACTTGTCGGTCCAGTCGAGGCCCTTGCGGGTCTTCAGCGCCGCCTTGCCGTCCTCGACCCGAAGCTGCACGCGATAGCCGTCGAACTTGATCTCGTGGCACCAGCCTTCGCCAGCAGGTGGGCGTTCGACCGAAGTGCAGAGCTGCGGCGCCACGAAATCCGGCATCTCCGAAACTTTTTTGGCGTTGGTAGCGGTCGCGGCTTTCTTTGCTGTCTTGGCACCCTTTAGCGCAGCGCGCGGGGCCGGCTTGACCGTGTGGCCTTTCGGCTCCTCGGTGCGATTGGACTGCCACACCGCATCGGCCTTGGCCTTGGCGCCGTTCGCGCGCATGAAAGGCTTCGGCGCGCGGCCCTTGCCCTCGGCGATCTGCTCCATCGCACGTCCGGAGGCGACCGACTTGTCTTCATCGAGAATGGTGTTGTCCTTGGCCTCTCGCGCATATTCGTCGCGGTGCTTGATCAGGAGCCAGTTGGTGCGCTTGCCGCCGCTGCGGTCATTGCGCATGCGCACCAGCACCCAGCTGCCGTGCAGCTTTTCGCCGTGCAGCGTGAACTTCAGGTCGCCCTTCTTGAAGCCGCGGTCCGGATCCTCCGCCTCCCAATAACCGCGGTCCCACAGCATCACCGTGCCGCCGCCATACTGGCCTTCCGGAATGGTGCCTTCGAAATCGCCGTAATCGAGCGGATGGTCCTCGACCTCGACGGCCAGCCGCTTGTCGTGCGGGTCGAGCGAGGGTCCTTTCGTCACCGCCCAGGACTTGAAGACGCCGTCGAACTCCAGACGAAGGTCATAATGGAGCCGCGTCGCATCGTGCTTTTGAATCACGAACCGCCGCTGGGTCGACGGCGCGACTGCCGTGGCCCCGGACGGCTCGGGCGTGATCTCGAAATCCCGCTTCTTGCGATAGGTGGAGAGGTTTCTCAGCACGGTTGATCCTGCATTCTTCCACGCTTGCCCGAGCCTATCATGGCCGGACTCGCCCCCGGAACCAAAACCCCGGAGCCCGGTTGGAGTTCCTGAAAGGCCTTGAAAACGTTGGAGAATGGAATGGCTCCCCGCGCCTATTGGAAAGGGACGCTGAAGCTCTCGCTGGTGAGCTGCCCCGTCGTACTCTACCCCGCCGCCACCGCGGCCGAGAAGACCCGGTTTCACCTGATCAACCGCGAGACCGGGAACCGGTTGAAGCAGCAGATGGTCGATTCCGAGACCGGCGACATCGTCGAGAGCGAGCAGAAGGGACGCGGCTACGAGCTGCGCAAGGGCAAATATGTCGAGATCGAGCCGGAGGAGCTCGAGGCAGTGCAGATCGAAAGCAACCATACCATCGACATCGAGAGCTTTGTGCCGAGCGAGGAGATTGATCAGCGCTACCTCAACCATCCGTATTACATCGCGCCCGACGGCAAGGCCGCGATTGATGCCTTTGCGGTGATCCGCGACGCCATGAAGGATCAGGACCGCGTCGCGCTCGCCAAGATCGTGCTCACCAACCGCGAGCATGTCATGGCGATCGAACCGCTCGGCAAGGGCCTGCTCGGCACCACGTTGCGCTATCCCTACGAGCTGCGCGACGAGGACCAGTTCTTCGACGACATCAAGAGCCCGAAGATCACCAGGGACATGGTCGATCTCGCCGGCCACATCCTCCACACCAAGGCCGCGCATTTCGACCCCGGCAAATTCAAGGACGAGTACGAGGATGCGCTGAAGGCGCTGGTGAAGCGCAAGGCGAGCGGCAAGAAGATCGAGCTTCCCGAGCCCGAGGAGCGGCCGAGCAACGTCGTCAGCCTGATGGACGCCCTGAAGCAGAGCCTGAAGGGGCGCGGCGGCGGAAAGTCCGCCAAGTCCCACCCACGCCGGGCGACCGGCCGGCAACGAGCTGCGAAGAAGACGCACCGTTCGACGGCGCGGCACCGCAAGGCGGGTTGATCAGCTCCGTCGTTGCGAGCGTAGCGACGCAATCCAGAATCTTTCCTCGGAGGGACTCTGGATTGCTTCGCTGCGCTCGCAATGACGATGTTGATGCAGGCGTGCGCCACCATCCCAGTGGTCGTGGCCGAGACAAAGCCCGGCCATGACGGATTGTCTCACGTGAACAGCTAATCCCCCGCCTTCAGCCGGTACCCGATCCCCGTCTCGGTCAGCACATATTGCGGACGCTCCGGATCGGCTTCGATCTTCTGGCGGAGCTGGCGGACATAGACCCGCAGATATTGCGCGTCGGTCAGCTCGTCCCAGAGCTCCTTGAGCAGGAAGCGATGGGTCAGCACCTTGCCGGCGTGCTGGACCAGCACGCGCAGAAGATCGTATTCCTTCGGCGACAATTTCACATCGCGCTCGCCGACCTTGACGATCCGGCGCACGAGATCGACGGAGAGATCGCCGCTGCGGAACACCGGGCGCTCGCCCTGGACCTGGAGCTGGTGCCGGAGCGCGGCGCGCAGTCGGGCCAGCAGCTCGTCCATGCCGAACGGCTTGGTCAGATAATCGTCGGCGCCGAGATCAAGTGCCTGCACCTTGCCGGCCTCGTCGCCACGGCTCGACAGCACCACGATCGGCACGGCCTCGTTGCGCGCGCGTATCGTGCGCAGCAGCTCGTGGCCCTGAATGTCGGGCAGGCCGAGATCGAGAATGATCAGCGCCGGGTCTTCACCGAGCTTTTCCAGCGCCGTCTTGCCGTTTGACGCCTCCAGGATCTCATAACCCTGCGTCGTCAGCCCCATGCGGAGCAATTTTCGGATCGGCGGCTCGTCGTCGATGACCAGAACCTTGATCGGAGCAGCGCTCATGCGGCGGTATCCAATGCCTGGGTCGGGGCCGGAACGGGCAGACGGATCGTCAGAACCGCGCCGCTGCGGTCGCCGCGGTTGGCGGCCGAGATCGTGCCCTGCATCGCCTCGACGAAGCCTCGCGAGATGGCGAGCCCGAGCCCGGTGCCGGGCCGGACATGGTCCCCCTTCTGCGCGCGATAAAATTTGTCGAACACGATCTCGAGCTCGTCGGGCGGAATGCCGTCGCCCTCGTCGGAGATCTGGAGCAGCACCTGATCTCGCTCGCGCCGGCCCTTGATCGAGATCGTGGTGTCAGGCAACGAGTATTTCGCGGCGTTGTCGAGCAAATTGAACAGCACCTGCTCGAACAGTACGGCATCTAACTGCAGCATCGGCATATCAGCCGCCAAGACCAGCTCGACCTTGTGCGCGGTCAGGATCTTGCTGGCACGCCGCAGCGCGCTGCCGACGATCTCGCCGAGATCGTGCAGCGCCGTGTTGGGCACGATGGCGCCGGATTCGAGCTTGGTCATGTCGAGCAGATTGGCGATGAAACGGTTGAGCCGCTCGGATTCGTCGATCACGGTCGCGAGCAAGTCGCGCTTCTCGCTGTCGGACAGCGCGGCGGCGAGATCGCGCATGGTGGAAGCAGCGCCCAGCACGGACGCCAGCGGCGTCTTGAGATCATGCGAGATCGAGGTCAGCAGCGCCGAGCGCAGCCGCTCGGATTCGACGGTGCGCTTGACGCGGTCCATGTCCTCGACCAGTTGCACGCGCTCGATCGCGAGCGCGCCCTGGTCGACCAGCGCGTCGAGCAGCCGGCGCTGCTCCGGCGTCAGCAGCGGACCGGTACGGTCATTGTCGATGCCGATCACCCCGATCGGGCCGCGCCCGGTCCGCATCGGCAGGAACAGCCGCTTGGCGCCTGGCAAAGTATCCGCGCCGCGGCCGGCGGAACGATCATTGCTCCAGGCCCAGTTGGCGGCGGCAAGGTCGGCCTGGTCGAGCTGGTCCTCGGGCGGATAGCCGGACTTCACCGTGAGCAGGTCGTCCTCCGGCAGCAGCAGCACGACGCGGACTTTCAGCATCAGCGCGATCTGATAGGCGGTGGCCCACAGCACGTCGTCGAGCGTGGCGGTGCCGGCGAGCTTGCGGCTGAACGCATAGAGTTGTTCGGTGGTCCTGATGCGGCCGATAGCGGAATCGGCCTGCGTCCGCACCCGCGCCGCGACATTGGAGACGATCATCGCAACCACCATGAACAGGACGAAGGCGGCGACATTGGTCGGATCGGTGATCGTGAAGGTGTAGATCGGCGGTAGGAAAAAGAAATTGTAGCACAGCGAGGCCGCGACAGTCGCGAGCAGCGACGGCCACAATCCATAACGGACCGCAACCGCCACCACCGCCGTCAGCAGCACCAGATCCACGTTCTCGATGCCGAATCGTGGCTGGATCAGCTCGGCTGCGCCGAGGCCGAGCAGCACGATGCCGAGCGCCTTGACATAGGGCAGCGGATTGAACGGCTCCGAACGGGCCGCGGTCTGCACCGCAGCCTTGGGCGCGGACTCGCCGGGCAGATCGTCGCCCGGAATGACGTGAACGCTGATATTCCCGGCGCTGCGCACCAGATCGTGCACGACGGAGCCGCGCGTCATCTCGAACCAGCGCGAGCGGCTCGACTTGCCGATCACGATCTGGGTGACGTTGTTGCCTTGCGCGAAATTGACGACATCATCGGCGATGCGGCGGCCGGCGGCAGGAATGGTCAGCGCCTCGCCACCGAGCGATTCGGCAAGCCGCAGCGTATCGGCGAGCCGGTCGCGCTCTGCGTCGGAGAGCTGGAGCGAGCGCCGCGTCTCGATCGAGACAGCGGTGAACGGCGCGTGCAGCCGGTCCGCGAGTCGCTTGGTGTAGCGCACCAGCCCGGCCGCGCGCGGGTCCTCGCTGACGCAGACGAGAATGCGCTCGCCCGCGGCCCAGGGGCCGGCGATGGCGTTCGCCTGCATGTGGGTCAGAAGCTGCTCGTCGACCCGCTCGGCCGTCCGCCGCAGCGCGAGCTCGCGCAAGGCTGTCAGGTTGCCGGGCGAGAAGTAATGCTCGAGCGCCCGCTCCGCCTGCTTGGGCACGTAGACCTTGCCCTCCTTCAGCCGCTGGATCAGATCGTCGGGCGTGAGGTCGATCAGCTCGATCCCGTCGGCGCGGTCGAACACCGAATCCGGCACGGTTTCGCGCACCCGCACATGAGTAATCTGCGCGACGACGTCGTTCAGGCTTTCGATGTGCTGGATGTTGACCGCGGTGTAGACGTCGATGCCGTTGGACAGCAACTCCTCGACATCGAGGTAACGTTTGGGGTGGCGGCAGCCGGCGGCGTTGGTGTGCGCGAGCTCGTCGACCAGCGCGATTTTCGGCCGCCGCGCGATCACGGCGTCCAGGTCCATCTCCTCGACGATCTGGCCGCGATAGTCGAGCGTCTTGCGCGGGATCACTTCCAGCCCGCGCACCAGCGCCTCGGTCTCGGCGCGGCCATGGGTCTCGACAAAGCCGACCACGACGTCGATGCCGGCCTTGCGCTTGGCGTGGGCGCTTTGCAGCATCTCGTAGGTCTTGCCGACGCCGGGAGCGGCGCCGACGAAGATCTTGAGCTTGCCGCTCGCGCTCTCCTCCCGGCGTGCTGTTTCCAGCAGCGCCTCAGGAGACGGACGTTGTTCGGGATCGCGGCGCTCTCGGACCATCAGGCCAATATAATCATTCGGTCGCCGCGGGCCTAGACCGCTATTTCGCGGTGGCGCGGTCGAGCGCAAGGTTCAGCGCCAATACGTTGACACGCGGTTCGCCAAGCAGGCCGAACAGACGGCCCTGGGTGCTGGCCGCCACGAGTTGGCTGACCTGAGCGTCCGGCAAATTTCGCGCCTTAGCCACGCGCGGCACCTGGAATTGCGCCGCCTCCGGCGAAATGTCAGGGTCGAGGCCGCTGGCCGACGTCGTGACCAGATCGACCGGGACGGCGGCATTCGGGTTCTCGGCCTTCAGCCCGTCCACATCTTCCTTCAGCCGGTCGGCCAGCGCCTTGCTGGTCGGGCCAAGATTGGAGCCGCCCGAGTTGGCGGCATTGTAAGGCGCCGGCACCGTCTTGGTCGCATCATCCGGGTCCGGCGCCAGCGTCGCCGACGGCCGGCCGTGGAAATATTTGTCATCCTTGAACTCCTGCCCGATCAGTGCCGAGCCGACGACCTTGCCGTCCTTCTCGATCAAGCTGCCTTGCGCGTGGGCGGGAAACAGCATGCCGGCAATTCCGGTCATGGCGAGCGGATAGGCCAGGCCCGTGATGGCGGTGAGCACCAGCAACAGGACGATGGCGGGGCGAATTTCTCTGAGCATGTTAGGTCTCCAGTTATTTCGTCATCTCGAGCGGAGCATCCCTGCCGTCGTTCCGGGGCGATGCGAAGCATCGAACCCGGAACCTCGAGATCCGGGCTCGCCTCTTCGAGGCACCCCGGAATGACAGAGATCTCGCTCCTCGCAATGACGCGTTAAGCCAAATGCAAAGCGGTCACCGCGAGGTCGATCGCCTTGATACCGATGAAGGGAATGGCGATACCGCCCAGCCCGTAGATCAGCAGGTTGCGGCGGAGCAGCGCGCCGGCGCCGACCGCACGATAGGCGACGCCTTTCAGCGCGAGCGGAATCAGCCCGATGATGATCAGCGCGTTGAAGATGATCGCCGACAGGATGGCGCTTTGCGGGCTCGACAGGTTCATGACATTGAGTACGTTGAGCTGCGGGTAGAACGCCAGAAACATCGCCGGGATGATCGCGAAGTATTTCGCGACGTCATTGGCGATCGAAAACGTCGTCAGCGCACCGCGCGTCATCAGGAGCTGCTTGCCGATCTCGACAACTTCGATCAGCTTGGTCGGGTTGGAATCGAGGTCGACCATGTTGCCGGCCTCGCGCGCCGCTTGCGTGCCCGTGTTCATGGCGACGCCGACATCTGCCTGCGCGAGCGCCGGCGCGTCGTTGGTGCCGTCGCCGCACATCGCGACCAGCTTGCCCTTGGCCTGTTCGTCGCGGATCAGCTTGAGCTTGTCCTCGGGCGTTGCCTGCGCCAGGAAGTCGTCGACGCCGGCTTCCGCCGCGATCGCGGCGGCCGTCATCGGGTTGTCGCCGGTAATCATGATGGTGCGGATGCCCATGCGGCGCAGCTCGGCAAAACGCTCGCGGATGCCGCCCTTGACGATGTCCTTGAGCTGGATGACGCCGAGCAGCCTGCCGTCCCTGGCGACCGCAAGCGGGGTGCCGCCGGCCTTGGCGATTTCGTCCGCAATGGCCTGAACCTCACGGCCGATATCCGAAAGGGCAGCGGGCTGAATGGCACGGGCCGCGTTGCCGGAGGCAACGGCCAGCGGTGCGCCGCCGCCGACATAGTTGAGCATCGCATCGACCGCGCCCTTACGCACCGACGAGCCGCCGGCGTCGACGCCGCTCATGCGGGTCTGCGCCGTGAACGGAATGAAGGTCGCGCCCAACTCGGCCATGTCGCGGCCGCGGATGCCGTATTTCTCCTTGGCCAGAACCACGATGGAGCGGCCCTCCGGCGTTTCGTCGGCGAGCGAAGCGAGCTGAGCCGCATCGGCAAGCTCCTGCTCGGTGACACCGCGCACGGGACGGAACGAGGTTGCCTGGCGGTTGCCGAGCGTGATCGTCCCGGTCTTGTCGAGCAGCAACGTGTCGACGTCGCCGGCGGCCTCGACGGCGCGACCGGACATCGCCAGCACGTTGAAGCGGACCAGCCGGTCCATGCCGGCAATGCCGATAGCCGAGAGCAGCGCGCCGATGGTGGTCGGGATCAGCGTCACGAATAGCGCGACCAGCACGACCACGGAGATCGAGCCGCCGGCATAAGCCGCATAGCTCGGAATCGTGACGGTGGCGAACACGAAGATAATGGTGAGGCCGGCCAGGAGGATGTTGAGCGCGATCTCGTTCGGCGTCTTCTGCCGCTCGGCGCCCTCGACCAGCTTGATCATGCGGTCGATGAAGGTCGAGCCTTGTGCCGCGGTGATGCGGACCCGGATCCAGTCGGACAGCACCTGCGTGCCGCCGGTTACCGCCGAGCGGTCGCCGCCGGATCTGCGGATCACAGGCGCGGATTCGCCGGTGATGGCGGCTTCGTTGACGGAGGCGACGCCTTCGATCACTTCGCCGTCGGAGGGAATCGTGTCGCCGGCCTCGACCACGACGATGTCGCCGACCTTGAGGGTCGTGCCCGGTACCAGTGTGAAAGCATGACCGGTACCGGTCAGAAGCTTGGCCTGGCTTTCGGTGCGGGTCTTGCGCAATGAGTCGGCCTGGGCCTTGCCGCGCCCTTCGGCCACCGCTTCGGCGAAATTGGCGAACAGCACCGTGAACCAGAGCCAGAGGATAATCTGGAAGGTGAAGCCAAGATCTGCACCGCCCGTGACGAGGTCGCGCAGGAAGATCACGGTGGTGAGCGCGGCCACGATCTCGACCACGAACATCACGGGGTTCTTGATCATCAGCCGCGGGTCGAGCTTGGCGAAGGACGCGCGGATCGCCGGTACGACGATCCGGGGATCGAGCATCGCCGAGCCGGAAGCGCGTTTTTGCAGTTTCATGGTGTCCATGGAGGTCACTCCAATCAATCAGAAGATTTGGCCGGCGTTCATCGCGAGGTGCTCGACGATGGGGCCGAGCGCGAGGGCCGGGAAGAAAGTGAGACCGCCGATGATCAGGATCACGCCGACGACGAGGCCGACGAACAGTCCGCCGGTGGTCGGGAACGTGCCGGCCGACGGCGGGATGGATTTCTTGGCGGCGAGCGAGCCGGCGATTGCCATCGCCGGGATGATCATGAAGAAGCGGCCGACGAACATCGCGCTGGCGAGCGTCAAATTGTAGAAGAAGGTGTTGCCGGTCAGCCCTGCGAAGGCCGAACCGTTGTTGCCCGTCGCCGAGGTGTAGGCGTAGAGCACCTCGGTGAAGCCGTGCGGCCCGGCATTGGCCATCGAGGCGACCGCGGGCGGATAGACCACGCCGACCGCCGTCCAGCCCAGGATCATCAGCGGCAGCACGAGAATAGCCAGCATCGCCATCTTGACCTCGCGCGCCTCGATCTTCTTGCCGACATATTCCGGCGTGCGGCCGACCATGAGCCCTGCGACGAAGATCGCGAGAATGACGAACAGCAGCATGCCGTACATCCCGGCACCGACACCGCCGACGACGATCTCGCCGAGCTCGATGTTGATCAGCGGAATCATGCCGCCGAGCGCGGTGAAGCTGTCATGCATGGCATTGACCGCGCCGCACGAGGCGGCCGTGGTGATTACCGCGAACAGCGAGGACGCGACGATGCCGAAGCGTACTTCCTTGCCTTCCATGTTGCCGCCGGTCAGGCCGAGCGCATGCATGATCGAGGTACCGCTGGCTTCCGCCCAATAGGTGACGGCGACACCGGCGACGAACAGCACGCCCATCACCGAAAGGATCGCCCAGCCCTGGCGTTGGTCGCCGACCATGCGGCCGAACACATTGGTCAGCGCCGCGCCGAGCGCGAAGATCGAGATCATCTGCACGAAGTTCGACAGTGCGGTCGGGTTCTCGAACGGGTGCGCGGCATTGGCATTGAAGAAGCCGCCGCCATTGGTGCCGAGCATCTTGATCGCGACCTGCGAGGCGACGGGGCCGACCGCGATGGTCTGCTTGGCGCCTTCAAGCGTCGTGGCCTCGACATAATCGCCGAGCGTTTGCGGCATGCCCTGCGAGACCAGGAAAAGCGTGTAGACGACACAGATCGGCAGCAGCACGTAGAGCGTGGTGCGTGTCACGTCGACCCAGAAGTTGCCGACCGTGCGCATCGAGGCGCGCGAGAAGCCGCGGATCAGGGCCACCGCGAGCGCGATGCCGGTTGCCGCCGACAGGAAGTTCTGGTGCGTCAGGCCCACCATCTGCACGAGATATGAGATCGTGCTCTCGCCGCCGTAGTTCTGCCAGTTGGTGTTGGTGATGAAGGAGATCGCGGTGTTGAAGGAGAGATCCTCAGCCGCTGCGCCCTGCCCCGCCGGATTGAACGGCAGCACGGCCTGGAGCCGCATCGTGCCGTAGATGATCAGGAAGCCCCCGATATGGAACAGCAGCATCGCAACCGTATAGGTCACCCAGTGCTGCTCGCGCTTCTCGTCGACGCCGGAGATCCAGTAGATGCCGGCCTCGATCGGACGCAGCACCGGGGACAGCAACGTCCGCTCGCCGTTGAAGACGCGTGTCATGTACCAGCCCAGCGGCTTGGTCAGCGCGACGACGAGCGCGCAGAAAAGAATGATCTGGAGCCAACCGATCACAGTCATGGCATTAACCCTTCAGGCTTGGTGTCCGGCGCGATAGCGGCATCAGCACCGCACGCAGCCGGCGTCGCGGCACCCGCCAGCAGCAATTGGAGAAGCAGCACGGTCAGAATCGCTCGGGTCGCAGCAGCGCGTAGGTGAGGTAGAACAGCAGGCCGAACGAGACGGCACCGGCGAGCGCATAATCGAAGATCATGGTCCGCTCCCTCACAGCCGTTCGCAGGCGTAGGTGTAGCCGATCGCGAGCGCGAAGAAGCCGAAGCCCAGCGCCAGCATTAGAACGTCCATCATGGGAAAACTCCTCGTTGCGCCTCTCATGCCTGGCGCAACCGCTTCTCGGGCGTCCGGCGGCCTATGCGGATGCGGAAGCGCGCTTCCACAGCAGCAGCCGGCACTTTTGACCGTGCTGAAGTGCCACCACCGACATAGGTTTTCGAGACGAGGACTATCGCGAACTTATAGGAATCTCATAAGGACGGAGCCCGGTGGCGCGGTCAGACGAGGCATGCGAGGCAATTCGCCCGTCGTCCCGGACAAGCGCAGCGAAGCGAAAGCGCAGATCCGGGACCCATAACCACAGGATCTTGTTTGGCGAAGGCTCGGGGTTGAGAGCTTGGCGCAACAACTTCTCCCTGGGGGGAATGGGTCCCGCCCTTCGCCGGGACGACAGTGAGGTGTCGGCAGCGCATTGCGTCCCTCACCGCCCCATCCCCAGCACTTATGAAATCCCTATATCTTCCGCCCCTTCCCCGTCTCGTTTTCAAATGCCCCTCCCGCCATCCTGGAGAGGCCGGCCGACTGACCGACGCCCAATCCGGGAAGCCTGACATGATCGCCGCTCTCCGCCACTACGATCCACCCTCGCTCAACGATCGCTTGCGCAACGTGCAGGCGATGACGCGGCCGTTGCTGCTCGAGATCATCGACAAGGCGTGTCGCCGCCTCCCCTCGCTCGCACAGAGCGAACGCACCGCGCGCCTCGCGCGTCTGATCGATGCCGAGGCCTGGGCCGATGCCGCGCTGGCACTGATGGAGCTTGAACTACCGCTGTGGCAGGTCCGCCGCATCGCCTATGACGAGGGCGAATGGCATTGCGCGATTTCGCGCGAACGCGAATTGCCGGATTGGCTCGACGCCGCGGTCGAGGCCCGCCACGCCGATCTTGCGCTCGCATTGCTGTCGGCTTTCATCGAAGTCCAGGCGTTGGCCATGGACGCGCCGCGGCCGAGCGTTCCCTCCGTACGTCCGGCGCCGGACCCGCTCTACGAGCCGGTCGCCTGCGATAATTTCGGCTAGATCAGGCGGGCGCTTATGACGTTGCTATATGACAGAACCGCCGCTCGTCTCGCATTCCTATGCCGCAGCGCTCATCATACGGAACAGACTAGCGGCGGCCGAAACGGCCGCTGGAGAGACGAAGGACACTCCTAAAATGTCGATGCTTACACATGGTTTTGAACGGCCCTTTAGCTGGGCGGAACGGCCGGCGTGGATCTCGAACGCGCGTCAGGCCCAGCTCAAGCGCGTCGTGCTGCGCGTGCTGGCCGTGCTCTCAATGGGTAGCGTGCTCGCCGGGCTCATCGCGCTGAAAACCGCGATCTTCGTCTGGCATCTCCCCGCCTGAGGGCACCCGTGCCCGTCATGACCCTGCACATGTGTGAGGAGGCGGCCATGGCCGCGATTGCTGTTCAAGCTGCCCGTCGCCGGCCTGAGGCCCCGCAGGCGCACGCGGCAATGCTCAAGCCGCTCGATCCCGATGTCGTCAGCGCCTCCATTCCCGCGTTCTTCATCGGCCGCAACAAGGCCGGCCTCTGGGTCGCGCGCGAGGCGAACGGACGCATCGGCGGTGTCTTCCTGTTGAAGAGCTCCGCGGTCGATTTCGCAAACCATCAGAGCGAGCCGGTGCGTTGCGCGTTGGTGTTCCCCACTGAATCCTTCGAGCTCGACCTCGAGAACGGGGGCAATCCGCTGATCGTGCTGGCTGCACGATTGTTGGAGGGAGCCAAGCAGCTCTTGGCACGCGTGATCACACGGCAGCGGACATGATCGAGCTGAAGATCGCCATGATGGTCGCGCTGATCGGCTTGCTGCTCCTCGGCAGGCGTATCACCGCAGAGCCCGCCTCGGACACCTAAAATGCAACTCCTGAAGGAAAATCTCGAGCACGCGGTCACCACGACCATCCTGACCATGACGTTGAGCCTGGTCTGGGGCTCGATCCTGACGATCGTCATCACCCTCGTGGCGCGCGGGCTCGGGGTCTAGCAGGGGCGGTCGACCGCGAATTGAGCATCGCCTGCCCGCAGGGCGAGCAACAGGGCGCGAACCGCAGGCCTCGCCAAGGCCGCATATCCCGCGGAAAAACCTCGGCCGATCTGGCGCAGTTTCGCGGAACCGTGTAGAGCGGCTTCATGAGCACCAACAACGTCAACGTCGTCGCCCACCCCCTGGTCCAGCACAAGCTTTCGCTGATGCGGGAGAAGGATCGCTCGACCAAGAGCTTTCGCGAGATGCTGAACGAGATCGGGATGCTGCTTGGCTACGAGGTGACGCGCGACCTGCCGCTGGAGCTGGTCGAGATCGAGACGCCGATCTCGCCGATGCAGGCGCCGAAGATCGCCGGCAAGAAGCTTACGCTGGCGCCGATCCTGCGCGCCGGCGTCGGCTTTCTCGATGGCATGCTGGCACTGATGCCGTCGGCGCGCATCGCCCATATCGGGCTGTACCGCGACCCCGAAACATTGCAGGCCGTGGAATATTACTTCAAGGCGCCGCAGGATTTGTCCGACCGTACCGTGATCCTGATGGATCCGATGCTGGCGACCGGCAATTCGGCCTGCGCCGGCGCCTCCCTGCTCAAGGACCGCGGCGCCCGCGACATCCGCTTCGTTTGCCTTCTCGCCGCCCCCGAAGGCATCGCGAAGTTCCAGAGCGAGCATGCCGACGTGCCGATCTGGACCGCTGCGATCGACGAGCGGCTCAACGATCACGGCTACATCGTGCCGGGTCTCGGCGATGCCGGCGACCGGATGTTCGGCACCAAGTAGACAGGTTCGCGCGGTCGGGTTACTCCGATTGCCATGCGCGCCGACGATTTTTCACTGCATTCGCTGATCGGGCCGGAGACCGCCGTCCACCCCGCTTTCGTGTTCGACGGCACGCCCGTCTCGCGCGCGGAATTTTCCCTGAAGGTCGAGCAGACTGCGACCTGGCTTGCCGCGCTCGGCATCGGGAAGGGCGATGTCGTCGCGGTCTGGCTGGTCAACCGGGTCGAGTGGATCGCCCTGCTGTTTGCCGCCGCTCGTCTCGGTGTAGTCATAGCCGCCGTCAACACGCGCTATCGCAGCGCCGAAGTCGTTCATCTCCTGAAGCTGTCCGGCGCGAAGCTGCTGGTGCTGGAGCCTGCCTTTCGCACCATCGATTTCGCGGCCATTCTCGCCGACATCGCCACCACCGATGTCCCTGCGCTCCGACAGCTTGCGGTGCTCGGCGCGGATGCAATTCCCGCGCACTGGCCTTACGTGCGCTTTGACGCGTTTGAGAAATCCTATCCGGTTGTGCCGCCAGCTCCGGAGGACGTCGAACTCCCCGTGCTGCTCTACACAACGTCAGGCACCACCAAGGGACCAAAACTGGTCGCGCATTCGCAGAGGACGCTGGCCACGCATGCCGCGTCGGTGGCCAAGGCGCTCAAGCTTGATCCGCGAAAACATTCGCTGCTCGCCATGCTGCCGTTCTGCGGCACTTTCGGCATGACCGGCCTGCTCGCATGCCTGGCCGCCGGCGTGACCGTCCACGTGCTCGACGCCTTCGAGGCGGCTTCGGCGCTGGCTATCCTGAGCAAGCACAAGATCACGCACAGCTTCGGCTCCGACGAGATGTTCCGCCGCACCCTTGCCCTCACCGATGCGCCACGCCCGTTTCCGCATCTCGAACTGTTCGGCTTCGCTGCGTTTCAGCCAGGCTGGCGCGAGCTTGCCGCTGCGGCTGAGGCGCGCGGCGTGCCACTGTACGGCCTCTACGGCTCGAGCGAGGTGCAGGCGCTGTTCTCGATCGGCCGCGCAAGCGACGGCTTTGCCGATCGCATCGAGGGCGGCGGCTGGCCGATGTCACCGCGGGCCAATGTGCGCGTGCGCGACACCGAAACCGGCGCGCTTGCAGCCGACGGCGTCTCCGGCGAAATCGAGATCAGCGCGCCATCGTGTTTCCTCGGCTATTTCAACAACCCGGAGGCAACGCGCGACGCCCTCACCGCGGACGGCTTCTTCCGCACCGGCGATATCGGCCGTCTGCGCGGCGACGGCTCCTTCGTCTACGAGACCCGCGCAGGCGACGCCATGCGGCTCGGCGGTTTTCTGGTTGCGCCGGGCGAGATCGAGGATGAGCTCAAATCCTGCACCGGCGTTGCCGATGCCCAGGTCGTCGCGGTCGATCTGAAGGGGCAGGCCCGCTGCGTCGCTTTCGTGATCCCGGCCCGGGAGCCACAACAAGCAACGCCGCAGCAGGACGCGCTCACCGCGCAATTGCGCGAACGGCTCGCGGGCTACAAGATCCCGGCGCGGATCTATGTTGTCGACGCCTTCCCCGTTACCGACAGCGCCAATGGTGTCAAAATCCAGCGCGCCCAGCTCCGCGCCATGGCGCTGGAATGGATCGCCGCCGAATAGGCTCGGCCAACTCGGGATAGCTCGCGAGGTTTGTCTCCGACCAAACTGTCGCCTAGTACGACTTGGCGAGGCCCAACACTTTCTCCGCGATGAAGCTGAGCGCGAGCTGCGGGCTGACTGGTGCAATGCGCGGGATCAAGACTTCGCGCAAATAGCGCTCGACGTGAAACTCCTTGGCGTAACCGAAACCGCCATGGGTCATGACGGCCTGCTCGCAGGCATGGTATCCGGCTTCGCCCGCGAGATATTTCGCGGCGTTCGCGCCGGCGCCACAGGGCAAGCCCATATCATATTGCCAGGCCGCCGACATCACCATCAGCCAGGCGGCCTCGAGCTCGACCCAGTTCACCGCAAGCGGATGCTGGACGCCTTGATTTTTGCCGATCGGCCGATTGAACACGACGCGCGTCTTGGCGTATTCGGTCGCGCGCGACAGCGCGAGCTTGCCGAGGCCGACGGCTTCCGCCGCGATCAGGATGCGCTCGGGGTTCATGCCTTCGAGAATGTACTGGAAGCCCTTGCCCTCTTCGCCGATGCGATCCTCCATCGGGATCTCGAAATCCTCGAAGAACAGCTCGTTGGAATCGACGGCCTTGCGACCCATCTTGTCGATCTCGTGGACCTTGATCTTGTTGCGGTCGAAATCCGTATAGAACAGGCTTAAGCCGTGCGTCGGCGAGCGCACCTCCTCCAGCGGCGTGGTGCGGGCCAGCAGCAGGATCTTGTGCGCGACCTGGGCGGTCGAGATCCAGACCTTCTGGCCGTTGACGATGTAACGGTCGTTCTTGGCGACCGCACGGGTCTTGAGCTGCGTGGTGTTGAGGCCGGTGTTGGGTTCGGTGACGGCGAAGCAGGCCTTCTCGCGGCCCTCGACCATCGGCGGCAGCATGCGCTTGCGCTGCTCCTCAGTGCCGAACACGACGACGGGGTTGAGCCCGAACACGTTGATGTGCACCGCGGACGCACCCGACATGCCCGCGCCGGATTCCGCGATCGTGCGCATCATGATCGCCGCTTCGGTGATGCCGAGGCCCGAGCCGCCATAGGCTTCCGGCACGCAGATGCCGAGCCAGCCCGCATCGGCCAGCGCCTTGTGGAAATCATGCGGGAAGCCGCCATCGTGATCCCTCTTCAGCCAATAGGCATCGTCAAAGCCCTCGCAGATCTTGGCGATGGCGTCGCGAATGGCTTCCTGCTGATCGGTGAGCGCGAAATCCATGCTGTTGATCTCCCTGATCGGAGCCGCGACGGCCGAAGGCGGCGGCATATATGCCTTGGGCAGCTTTGTGCGCGCCGCCCGGCTGATAATCGATATTCCGTATGCCAGCAACGCAGAACTGGCGGGACGCGGGGCAGGCCTGTCGGTGAGACCAGCGCATCGCAGGGCCGTATCTTCCGACGCCGGCCCGCCCTAGCATGGAACTTGCATAAATTCTGGGCGACATGGACGCCGCATGAACCTCATCAGTCTCGATATCCGCATGCTGCGGTCGCTGATCTCGGTGGTCGAGACCGGCAGCATCACCGAGACCGCGCGACGGCTGGGCCGCACCCAGCCGGCGATCACGTTGCAATTGCAGCGGCTGGAGGAGCTCACCGGCAAGCTGTTGTTCGAGCATGTCGGCCGACGGCTGATGCTGACCGACGACGGCACCACGGTTCTCACCTACGCCAAATCCATCCTGCGGTTGCATGACGAGCTGATTTCGCAGCTGGCCTCGCAGGAGATCGAGGGTCAGGTCGTGCTCGGCACGCCGGACCTCTATGCGGCCTTCATGCTGCCCTCGATCCTGAGCGTATTCCGAAAGTCCTTTCCACGCGTCCAGGTCGAGCTCAACTGCGCGCTGTCGACGCCGCTGGTCGGTCTCGTCAAGCGCGGCGACGTCGACATCGCGCTCGTCACCCGCATGAACGATTTCACCGGCGGCCAGGTGGTGCGGCGGGAGCAGCTGGTCTGGATGACCGGTGAGCAGTCCGCCGCGCACCAGGAACGCCCGATTCCGCTGGCGCTGCTGCCGCCGGGCAACATCTATCGCGACTATGCGATCGATACGCTGGAGCGCGCCAATTTGCGCTGGCGCATCGCCTGCGTCAGTGAAAGCGTAGGCGGGCTCCAGGCCGCCGCGTTTGCCGGCATGGCCGTCACGGTGCTCGGGCGCAGCGCGCTGGTGCCGGCGATGCGCGAGATCGGCCCGAACGAGGGCCTGCCACCGCTGCCGAAGATCGAGCTCCTGCTCTACAAGTCGAGCGGCGCCACCTCAAAAAGCCGCGACCGCGCTCCATGACTACCTCGCCCACTATCTGCGGCTGGACGAAGAGCTCAGCGGCATGGGCGTGCCGATCGAGTTGTCGTGAGCGGCAACCTTAAGCTCGCGAACATCTTGACAGCGACGAGTGGCGGTTGATCAGGGATATCCAGGGCGGGTTCGATCACCGGGCGACATGAGCTGTCCGGTGGTTGGGGGTCGCAGGGCGTCGAGCCCCGACCGTTGCTGAGATCAGCTCTGCTGCGATCGCGTTAGCGCACCACGCGATTGCCCCCTGCAAACGCATGGCCCGGATCGAGCGCCGGAGCTACTCGCACGACGACGCTGAGGGGCGCGCCATTGCGCAGCAGCGCAAGCTTCACATCCTCGCCAACCCGGGTCAGGCCGATCGTGTTGCGGAGCTGCGCGGCGGTTCGGATCGGGTGGCCGTCCGCCGCCGTCACGATGTCGCCCTTGCGCAGGCCTGCCTTTTCCGCCGGCGAATCCGCGGCAATTTCGGCGATGGCGGCGCCTTCCTTGCGTCCGTTGTTGGCGGACGGATGCACCTCCTTTAGCGAAACGCCGATGCGGCCGCGCTCGACCCGGCCGTTTGCGATGATCTGTTCCATCACTTTGCGTGCCATGTTGACGGGAATGGCAAAGCCGATGCCGACATTGCCGCCGGCGGGCGAGATGATCGCCGAATTGATGCCGATCAGTTCGCCGCGCAGGCTCACCAAGGCTCCGCCGGAATTGCCGGGATTGATCGCCGCATCGGTCTGGATGAAATCTTCGTAGCCTTGCTTGCCGAGGCCGGTCCGGCCGAGGGCGCTGACGAGCCCTGACGTCACGGTCTGGCCGAGACCGAAGGGATTGCCGATCGCGAGCACGAAATCGCCGACTTCGAGCGCGTCGCTGTCGCCGAGCGGAAGCGCCTTGAGGCCCGTCGGGTTCTGGATCTGGAGCACGGCGACGTCGGTGGGCGGATCGCGACCGACGACCTTCGCGGAAAATTGCCGACCGTCCTTGGTCGTGATCTGGACGGCGGAGGTGCCTTCGACCACGTGGTTGTTGGTCAGCACGTAGCCGCTGCGGGCATCGACGATCACGCCGGAGCCCGTCGCACTGACTTCCTTCTCGATCTGTTTTGGGACGTCGAAGAACTCGCGGAACAGCGGATCGCGATAGAGCGGATTGTCCTCGCGTACGCGGCCGTGCACGGAGATGTTGACCACTGCCGGCGTCACCTGGCGAACCAGCGGCGCCAAGGTCGGCACCGAGCCGCCCGTCTTCATATCCGGGATCTGGCCTGCGGCAGGATGCGACGCCGTGAGCGTCAGCACCAGCACGGCAAGTGAAAGCCAACGCACCGCATACGTCTTCATGACCTGTCGCATCGCCTGAGGTTGAAATTCGAGAGCCGCTTCACGCGTGGCCGCGCGGCGTGTCCATCCAGCCTTGCAAGGCCAGGAACGGGACGGCGAAGGCCGCAGAGACTTGCCCGAGCAGCACCAGAGCCAGAACGGTCTGCGTGAGCATCATGCGCCTCGCCGGTCCGCGGCGGCCCAGGGCCGCCGCAGGCGCATCGGGACACCGCCGCCGCGCGGCGGGTCGTCGTCATTGTCGCCGTCGAGCCGGCGCAGCGCCGCGAGAATATCGGCGAGCCGGACGGTATGGCTCATGCCGGGAATGTCGCGCAACGCGGGACAGGACTCGACCGCGTACATATCGGACGCCCAGGACGACAGGATGATCCGCTTCTCCGGCGCAGACAGCTCTTCTGCGTTCAGGACATCGGCGGGCGAGTCGTAATGGGCCGCTGGGTGAAACAGTGGACTGAGGTTGCCGGAATTCGTGTTCACGTTTGTCATCGCATGTGCCTCCCCTAACGCTCCTTTCGAAGGGACGGTTGATGGTTGGATGGCGGCGAGCACCGCCGCCATCCCTGTTCGTGCTAGTGCGTGTTGATCACGATACGCTTGACGCTTTCCCGCGCCTTGTCGGATTTCGGCAGCGACACGGTCAGGACGCCGTTCTTGAACGACGCCTCGGCCTTGTCTTCCTCGACGTCTTGCAGCGGGATTTGCCGCTCGAAGGCGCCGTAGTAGCGCTCGGTAAAATACCTGCCTTCACCGTTGCGCTCGGCTTTCTTCTCGCCGCGCAGGGTGAGGACGCCGTTGGCGACTTCGACGTCGACGTCCTTCTCCGTCAGTCCCGGAAGTTCGGCCGTGACGGTCAGCACCTTGTCGGTCTCGCTGAGTTCGACCTTGGGCCAGCCGAAGCGGCCCTCCATCATCGGCGACAAATTGCTTCCGGCAAAGCCGCGAAACACGTCGTCGAACAGACGGTTCATCTCGCGATGAAGCGTCAGGAACGGATCGAAGCTGTCGCGGACCGGCGCAAGCTCCTGGCCCCTCGACCAGGGAATGAGATCACGAAAAGCCATGGTTCTCTCTCCTTCACGCATCCGGAGCGCGGCGCGGACATCCGAGCGCCGCGCTCCGCCAATCCCTCGATCGGCCGCTTAGGCCGCTTTCTTCTGCTCGATCTGGGATGCAGGAGAGGTCGCGCCCGCGATCTGGATCCGGCGCGGCTTCATGGCTTCGGGGACCTCACGGACCAGGTCGACGATCAGGAGGCCGTCCTGGAAGGAGGCCTGCTTCACCTGGACATAGTCGGCGAGGTTGAACACGCGCCGGAACGGACGCGCAGCAATGCCGTGGTAGAGATATTCGCGCGCAGCATCGTCGGGCTTGCGACCCTCGATCGTCAGCGCGTTCTGTTCGGCGGTCACGGTAATGTCGTTGACGCCGAAACCGGCCACGGCGAGGCTGATCCGGTAGTGGTCTTCGCCGGAGCGCTCGATGTTATAGGGCGGGTAATTGTCCTCGGTCGTCTGGCGCAGCGTGCTGTCGACGAGGTCGGCCAGATGATCGAAGCCGATGGTGGAGCGCCACAGCGGCGCGAAGTCGAATGTGGTCCTCATAACCAAGTCCTCCAAAGAGCAAGATGGATACGAAGGAACGCAGGACAGAGGTCTCAGACAGTCTCCGAAGACGCCGGTCCAGCGCCCGTGCCAAGCCCTCTCGGGCGCCCGGCACACCGCTCTCGCGGCGAAAAATGAATTAGAAGAACGGAAACTGGTTTCAAGAGGGGATCGGAAAAAATTTTTCGGGCGTCGGGGCGGGGCCGGCAAGCCGGCGGCCAATCGGTTCCGGGCCGGGTTGGGTTCACGCCTTCGCCCGCGCCCGATCCGGTTCGCGCGAGGCCAGCGGGGGCCAGAAGTTCGACCAGGGCTGCGCCGCTTCGAATGCCGCGGCGATGCGGAAGATCGTCGGCTCGTCGAGCCAGGGCGCCACGATCTGCAGCCCGATCGGCAGGCCGTCGCGATCAAAGCCGCAGGGCAGCGTCGCGGCCGGAAGGCCAACGAGGTTGATCGGCCAGGTGAACGGCGACCAGCCGAGATGCGGATCGACAATGCTGCCGTCGATCCGGTCGACGCCGATCCGGCCCGCCTCGAACGCGGTCACCGCGACCGTCGGCGTCACCAGCGCATCGACGCGCTCGAACAGTTTCAGGAACGCGTTGCGCGCCTGGCCGCGCCGGTAGCCGGCCTCGACATAGTCCGTGCCGCTGTAGCGACGGCCCGCGCTGACGACGTCGCGATAATCCGCTTCCGAGCTCGCGAGATCGACCGTCGTCTTGCCGGCGACCGCTGCCGCTTGCTCTGTAAAGGCGATCGGCTTCAGCGTGTGCTCGAGAATGCCGGGATCGAGCCCCGGCCCATCGATGGTGACTTGCGCGCCGCAGGAATCGAGAATGGCGAGCGCCTTGCTGAACGCCGCGCGCACGTCGGCGCTGATCGGGGCGTAGCCGAGATCGGCGCTCGCGCCGATGCGAAGGTCATTCAATGGGCCCGCCTTCGTATCGAAGCGGCGCGGCGGCACCGGCAGGCTCGCCGGATCGCGCAGATCGTAAGCAGCGATGATCTCCAGCGCCAGCGCGGCATCCGCGACCGTGCGCGTGATCGGCCCGGTATGCGCGAGCGAGGCCCAGGACGGCGGCGAGAATCCGGGCGAGCGCGGCACCAGGCCGAAAGTCGGCTTCAACCCGAACACGCCGCAGAACGACGAAGGCACGCGGATCGAACCGACCCCGTCGGTGCCGATCGCGATCGGGCCGCAGCCCGCGGCGACGCCCGCCGCCGCTCCGCCGCTCGACCCGCCGCTGGTGCGAGCGGGATTCCAGGGGTTTCGCGTCGTGCCGGTGACGGGACTATCGGCGGTCAACTTGTAGCCGGACTCGCAGGTCGTGGTCTTGCAGGTGACGATTGCGCCGGAGGCCTTCAGCGCCGACACCACGGCGGCATCGACCTCGGGCACGAACGCATTGTTCATGGGCGAGCCGCCATAGGCCGGCACGCCTGCCACGAACACCAGGTCCTTGATTGTGACGGGCACACCCGCGAGCGGCCCCTTGGCCTCGCCCGCTCGCATCTCCCGGGTGACACGATCGGCCTCCGCCCTCGCCTGCTCGTACATCGGCGTCACCACCGCATTGCAGGCCTCATTCGTCGCCTCGAGCGCGGCGATGGTGTCGTCGATGACATCGCGCGGAGTGAACGCCTTGCGCCGGTAACCGGCGATGATCTCGGTTGCCGAGAGCGCACCAAGGCCAGTCGGCGCCGGCGGGAAGGCCGTTCGGCCGGAACCATTCGTCATCATGAACCCTAAAGAGCTAGCTGAGCGCTGCGTCGACGGCGCGCTTGGCCATCACCGTGACGAGATGGGCACGGTAGTCGGCTTCGGCGTGGATGTCGGAGGTGAGGCCGTCGGTGTCGATCTTGATCGCCGCGATCGCGGAGGGATCGAAGTTTCGCGACAGCACCTCCTCCATCGGCGGCACCCGGAACACGCCAGAGCCCGCGCCGGTGACGGCGACGCGGACCCCGCCGGCGAACTTCGCGACGAATACGCCCACCAGCGCATAGCGCGAGGCCGGCGCCTTGAACTTGGCGTAGCCCGCCTTGAGCGGCACCGGGAAGCGGATCGCCGTGATGATCTCGCCGGTCACAAGCGCTGTCTCGAACAGGCCGAGGAAGAACTTGTCGGCCGCGATCTCGCGCGCGCTGGTGACGATGGTCGCGCCCAGGCCGAGCACCCCGGCCGGATAATCCGCCGCCGGGTCGTTATTCGCGACCGAGCCGCCGATCGTGCCGCGGCTGCGCACCGCCGGATCGCCGATCATCGAGGCCAGCGCGGCAAGCCCGGGGATTTTTGCCTGCACCAGCTTTGACGCGGCCACCACCGCATGCGGCGTCATCGCGCCGATGGTGATGGTGGCACCGTCATCGGTGATACCCTTCAGGCTGCCGAGTTTGGAAAGATCGACCAGCGCCGTTGGACTGGCCAGCCGCTGCTTCAGCGTCGGGATCAGCGTCATGCCGCCGGCGACGAGCTTGCTGTCCTCGATCGCGATCAGCAACTTTGCGGCGTCGGGAATCTGATCCGGCTGGTGATAGGCAAACGGTTTCATTTGTGGACCTCCCTATTCCGCGGCGACTGGCAGCGATGCGTTCTGAAGCAGGCGCCAAATCCGGTTCGGCGTCGCCGGCATGTCGACATGGGTGACGCCGAGATGCGATAGCGCATCGACCACCGCGTTGATCACAGCGGCCGGTGAGCCGATGGTCCCGACCTCGCCGCAGCCCTTCACGCCCATCGGGGTATGCGTGCAAAGGGTGGAGTGAGTTGCGACCTTCATCATCGGCATGTGGTCGGCTCGCGGCATGCAGTAGTCCATCAGCGAGCCCGACAGCAGCTGGCCGGAGCCTTCGTCATAGACCGCGTTCTCGAACAGCGCCTGGCCGACCCCCTGCACGATGCCGCCGTGCAGCTGGCCCTCGACGATCATCGGGTTGATGACGGTGCCGACGTCGTCCACCGCCGTGTAGTTGACCAGCGTCACCGTGCCCGTCTCCGGATCGACCTCAACCTCGGCGATATGGCAACCGCCGGGATAGGTGAAGTTGACGGGGTCGTAATAGGCCTGCTCTTCGAGCCCGGGCTCCAGCACTTCGAGCGGATAATTGTGCGGCACATAGGCGGCGCCCGCGATCTCCTCGAACGTCTTCATGCGATCCGTGCCGGCGACCGAGAATTGTCCGGCCTCGAACTGGATGTCGACTTCGGCCGCCTCGAGCAGATGGGCGGCGATCTTCTTGCCTTTCGCGACGACCTTGTCGGTCGCCTTCGACAGTGCGGCGCCGCCGACCACCAGCGAGCGCGAGCCGTAGGTGCCCATGCCGAACTGCACGCGATCGGTATCGCCGAACACGATGTCGACATTCTCAAACGACACGCCGAGCTTTTCCGAGACGATTTGCGCAAAAGTCGTCTCGTGGCCCTGGCCGTGGTTATGCGTGCCGATCATGACGGTGACCTGGCCGGTCGGATGCACGCGCACCGTGGCGCTCTCATAGAGGCCGCCGCGCGCGCCCAGCCTGCCCGCGAAGCGCGACGGCGCGAGGCCGCAGGCCTCGACATAGGTCGAATAGCCGAGTCCGCGGAATTTGCCCCTGCGCGCGGATTCCGCCTTGCGGATGCCGAAGTCCTTGACGTCGGCGGCGACCAGCGCGCCGTCGAGGCAGCCAACCGGATCGCCGGAATCGTACTGCACCAGCACCGGGGTCTGATACGGATAGGCCTCCTTCGGGATCATGTTGCGGCGGCGGATCTCCACGCGGTCGATGCCCATCTCGCTGGCGGCGACATCGACGATGCGCTCCAGCACGAAGGTCGCCTCGGGACGGCCGGCACCGCGATAGGCGTCGACCGGAACGGTGTTGGTGAAGACGACCTTCACGTTGCAGTAGATCGCCGGCGTGGTGTAGACGCCGCCGAGCAGCGGGCCGTAGAGATTGGTCGGGATGTTCGGCCCGAAGGTCGAGAGATAGCCGCCCATATTGGCGAGCGTGTTGACGCGGAAGGCGAGAAATTTTCCGGTCTCGTCGAGCGCCAGCTCGGCCTCGGTGACATGATCCCGGCCGTGACGGTCGGACACGTAGCCCTCCGAGCGGCTTGCAACCCATTTGATCGGTCGCATCACGCGCTTGGCGGCCCAGGTGATCACGGCCTCTTCGCCGTAGTGGAACTGCTTGACGCCAAAACCGCCGCCGACATCGGGCGCGACCACGCGCAGCTTGTGCTGGGGGATGTTCAAGACCAGCGCGCCCATCAGGAAGCGCACGACATGCGGGAACTGGCTGGTGGTCCACAGCGTGAAGCGGTCGGTGCCGGGCTCGTATTCGGCGATCGCCGCGCGCGGCTCCATCGGATTGCCGATCAGGCGGTTGTTGACGAGGCTCAGCTTTGCGACATGCGCCGCCTTGCGGAATGCGGTCTCAACCACGGCCTTGTCGCCCAGCTCCCAGTCGCAGCAGATGTTGTTCGGCACGTCGTCGAACAATTGCGGTGCCCCCGGCCGGACCGCTTCGAGCACGCCGACCACGGAAGGCAGCACCTCGTAGTCGACTGTCAGCAGCTCGGCCGCCGCGTTGGCCTGCGCCGGCGTCTCCGCGACGACGAACGCCACCATGTCGCCGACGAAGCGCACCTTGTCCTGCGCCAGCATTGGAAACGGCGGCTCCTTCATCGGCACGCCCTTGGCATCCGAAATGCCCCAGCCGCAGGGCAGCGAGCCCAGCTTGTCGGCCTTGACGTCGTCGCCGGTCAGGACGGCGATGACGCCGGGGGCCGCGAGAGCGGCGCTCTTGTCGATGCCGCGTAGCACCGCGTGGCCGTGCGGCGAGCGCACGAACACGCCGGCGGTCATGCCGGGGCGCTTGATGTCGGAGACGTAATTGCCGCGTCCGGTGAGGAAACGCTGGTCTTCCTTGCGTTTCGGTGACGCACCGATCCCGATCACATTGCCCATGGTCACTCTCCCTTGGCGGCGTTCATGGCGGCTGCGCCGGCCATGACCGAGACGACGATGTTCTGGTAGCCGGTGCAGCGGCAGATATTGCCCTCGAGGCCGTGGCGGACGTCGGCTTCCGTCAGCACCGGCTTTTCGGTGGCAAGCGCCACCGCGGTCATCAGCATGCCGGGCGTGCAGAAACCGCACTGGAGGCCGTGGTGCTCGCGAAACGCTTCCTGCATGGGATGCAATTGGTTCGAGCCAGGCGCGCCTTGCAGGCCTTCGATGGTCAGCAGCGTCGCGCCGTCGAGCGCGGGGGCGAGCAGCGTGCAGCTCTTCACCGGAAGCCCATTGAGGTGCACCACGCAGGCGCCGCACTGGCTGGTGTCGCAACCGATATGGGTGCCGGTCAGGCTGAGCGTCTCGCGCAGGAGCTCGGTCACGAGCGTTGCCGGCTCGACATCGATCGTGGTTGGCCGGCCGTTGAGTGTGAAGGATATCTGCACGGTCATACTCCTGTGCGCGACGGGGCTTTAGGCGAGTGGAAGGGCGCTGCCGGTGGCCCATGTGGCCGTCACGACATCGCCGACGGTGAAGGGATCCGCGAAGAAGATCTTTTCCGGCACGTAGGCCACGAACGCGTCGTCCGGCACCGTGTCGAGCATGACCTTGACGAAATAGCCCTGGTATTCGATCGCGAGCACGCGGCTCGGCAGTGACGTCGTGCAGCCGGGCGGCAAGTCCTTGCCGGACCTGACCAGCACGACATCGTCACGGCGCACGGCGATGTCGACCTGGTCGCCGACGCTAACTGTCGAGCGCGCCTGAAGCGGCACCTCGATGCCGGAGGGAGCGGCCTGCGCCAGCGTGAAGCTCGCGCCGTTGACCTTTTCCACCCGCCCCGACAGCACGTTCTGGCCGCCCATGAACTCGGCCACGTAGCGGTCGTGCGGATGCGCGTAGACATCGCGCGCGGCGCCCGCCTGCTTGATCCTGCCCTGCTCCATCACCACCACGAGATCAGCCAGCGCGATCGCCTCGAGCTGGGTATGGGTGACGTGGATGAAGGTGATGCCGAGCTCCTGCTGCATCCGTCGCAGCTCCTGGCGCATCTGCACCCGGAGCTGCTCGTCCAGCGCGGACAGCGGCTCGTCGAGCAGCAGCACCCGCGGCTCGGTGATTGCCGCGCGCGCCAGCGCCACACGCTGCTGCTGGCCGCCGGAGAGCTGCGCCGGCAGCCGGTCGGCGAATTGCGTCAGACGGACCTTCTCGATCATGGCATCGGCCGCACGCAGGCGATCGGCTTTCGACATGCCGCGCACGCGCAGCGCAAAGGCGATGTTCTCGCGCACGGTCAAATGCGGAAACAGCGCGTAGGACTGGAACATCATCGCGGTGCGCCGCTGCACCGGCGCGAGCCCGACGACGTTCTGGCCCCCGATCACGATCTCGCCCGCGGTCGGATCTTCATGGCCCGCGATCATGCGCAGGATCGTGGTCTTGCCGCAGCCGGACGGCCCGATGAAACAGCAATAGGCGCCGTCCGCGATCTTGAGATTGACGCCGTCGACCACGTAGGTCGCACCGTCAAAGCTCTTGCAGACGCCCGCCAGTTCGATATCGCCGCGATCCTTGTTCATTCCCGGCCTAGCCCTTTGCCCCGCTGCCGCGCTTCTTCTGGATCAGCACGATGCTGCCGAGGCTCGCACCGATGACGATGAAGGAGACGATGGTCGTCACCGTGCCGAGCGCGTAGAGCGACGGCGAAGTGACGTTCAGCGTCATGCTCCAGATCTCCAGCGGCAAGGTGTTGAGCGAGCCCGCCGTCTGCAGGCTGCGCGCGAATTCGTCATAGGACAGCGTGAAGCCGAACAGCGCGACCGCGACCAGGCCAGGCGCCAGCACCGGGATCATCACCAGCCGGATCGACTGCCAGCGGCTGGCGCCCAAATCATAGGCCGCCTCCTCCCAGACATGGTTGAAACGCGACATCACCGCGAACATCACCAGCACGCCGAACGGCAAGGTCCAGGACAGCTGCGCGCCGAGCGCAGAACTATACCAGCTCGCATTCAGCCCGAGCGCCTGGAACAGAAGACCGGTGCCGAGTCCGAGCACGAGGCCCGGCGCAACCAGGCTGCCGATCATCAGGTAGAACACCACGGTGTCGCCGCGGAAGCGCTTGCGGAAACCGAGGCCGGCGAGGAACGAGACCACCACCGTGATGATGGTGACGATGACCGCGAGCTTGATCGAGCGGTCGAACGAGCCCTTGACGTCGCCGGTACGCACCTGGGTGAAGAGATCGACGAACCAGTGCAGCGACTGCCCCTTCATCGGGAACACGAGGCCGCCCCGGATATCCTGGAACGACAGGATGTAGATGCAGAACATCGGGCCGTAGAGCGCCAGCACGTAGAGTGCAAACAACGCCGCGAGCACGTAGAACGTCCAGGGCCGTCCGCCCTTGCTTGGCGCGATTGCCTTGGTGCTCACGGGCGCGACCGTCTTTGGCGTGTCGGTCTTGGACATGTCAGGCTTGGGCAGGTCAGCTTTGGGCATCTCTGCGAGAACAGCGCTCATCGCGTGATCTCCTGCCTGATGTCGACGGTGCGCAGGATCAGCGAGACGATCGCGACCAGCACCAGCGTCAGCAGCACCGCACTTGCCGCCGCGGTCGGATATTGCAGCACGCCGACGTCCTCGTAGAAGGCGCTGACCACCGAGGCCGAACCGCCGCCGGACATCACCTTGACCACGAAGAAGTCACCCATCACGATCGACACCACGAAGATGGTGCCGAGCGCGATGCCGCTCTTGGACATCGGCACCACGATCAGGCGCATGATGTCGAAACGGCTGGCACCCGCATCGATCGCGGCCTCGATCAGTTTCTTGTCGATCCGCGCCATGGAGTTGAAGATCGGCACGATCATGAAGATGGTGAGCTGATGGACATAGGCGATGACCACCGCCAGGTCAGAAAACAGCAGCACCTCCAGCGGCTGGCGGATCACGCCGAGCGCGAGCAGCGTCTGGTTGATCAAGCCTTCCTTGCCGAGCAGCGGGATCCAGGAAATCATCCGGATGATGTTCGAGGTCCAGAACGGCACGGTGCAGAGCAGGAACAGGGCGATCGCGAAAAGCTGGTTGCGAACGTGGAAGACCAGGAAATAGGCGACGAAGAAGCCGATGATGAGCGTGAAGATCCAGGTCAGCACCGTGAACTTGATGGTCGCAAGATACAGCTTCAGCGTCAGCGCCGAGTGCAGCACCTCGACATAGCTTGCGAGGGTGAAGCCCGGCGTCAGCCCGCCAAAACCGTCGGTGGCAAAGAAGCTTGCCGCCAGCACGACCAGGATCGGCGCCATGAAGAACGGCACGAGCACCAGCACAAGCGGCGACACGTAGAGCCAGCCGGCGAGATTGGCGCGTTGTGGAGTTGAACTGGACTGCATGTCGGCGAACGCCTCGAAGTCGGTCTCTTCCGCCGGCACGTCGCCGTGCCGGCGGTCTCGTCAGGTCAGGGAAAGCCGGTTCTAGGCCACCTTGAAGTCGTTCCAGCGCTTGTTCATGTAGGCGGCCTCGTCCATCAGCGTGTTCCAGCACGAGATATTCTTGACGCGGTCGAGGAACGAGCCGCCGTCGCGCTTGGTGCCGGCCTTCTCCATCGGCACGCCGTAGGGATCGTTGACCACCTCCGGTGCCGGCTGGCCCTCGTACCAGAACGCCCATTCGGCCGGGGTGAGGAATTTCTTCGCGGTCGATGGCACCGGGCTGTAATAGCCGTAGCGCGCGACGAAGCCGCCCTGCCAGCCCGACAGGTACCAGTTGAGATATTCGTAGGCCGCGTCGAGCTTCTTGCCGGAGAGATGTTTCATCAGGCCCATGCCGTTGCACCAGCCGCGATAGCCTTCCTTGCCGTTCTTGACATTCACCGGCGCGTAGACGCAGGGAATCTCCTTGACGCGCACGGCGGCAACCGCCGGCGACCACATCGACTGGATCACCACTTCGCCGGCAGCCATCAGCTGCACCGACTGGTCGAAGGTTGTCCAGGTCGCGCGGAACTGCCCCTGCTTCTTCAGCTCGATCAGCTTGTTGCAGGTGAAGTCGATCTCCTCCTTGGTCATGTTGCCCTTGTTGCCGTACTTGATCAGTCCGGCGCTTTCGAAGCAGAGCGCGGCATCCATGATGCCGATGGCGGGCACGTCGAGGATGGCGGCCTTGCCCTTGAACTTGGGATCGATCAGATCCTTCCATTCCGTGACTTGATGGCCGACGAGGTCGGGCCGATAGCCGATCGAGTCGGCGTTGTAGACCTGCGGCAGGAAGGTCGCCCATTCGGTGACGCCGTCGTTCAGATCGGTCGAATCCGGCTTCGCGATATACATCGCCTCGTAGGGCGAGATGCCCTGGCGCGGGATCTTGTGGCCGTCGATCTCGCCCTTGGTGAAGATCGGCAGGATGCTGTCGAACTCCTTGATCTTCTTGACCTCGATACCCTGGATGACGCTGCGCTTGGCGGCAAGCTTGGCCTGCCATCCCTCGAGATCGGCGATATCGACCGTATTAGGCTGGCTAATGAAGCGGTTGATGGCAGCGGAGGTGTCGAGGTTCTGCATCGTCACCTTGAAGCCGAGATCCTTGGCCGCCTGGTCACCGATCGCCTTCACCACCGAATAGGACACGCCGACATGGCGCAGCTCGATGTCCTTGATCTCCTGCGCCCAGATGGTCGGGAATCCGCGGATCGCATCCGAGCCAGCGGCCGCGCCGGCAACGGCAGCGACCCCCTTCAACAGCGTGCGCCGGCTCAGCTTTTTTGTCGACTTGGCGTCCGTTTTGACCTCCGTTCCAGCCGGATTGGAAGTGGATGTCCGCTTATCCTTGTCAAGCATGGCAACCCTCGTTGGCTACAATAAACGCGTCGCACCGATCGGCATTGAGCGGCTGCGATGAGATCAATTGCCCGTGAGGGTATTGGCGGGATTTCGCGAAGTAAAATTGAAGTAAAAATTCGCGATATAAACGCGGCTAATGGATATGGCGGCTGCATTTGCTTTTGGCAGCGCGCGCATAAGAAGGCGTCAGGGCGTGCACACAAGACGGCGCAATCAACGACGGGGGCGGCTTCGCGCTTTGCGTGTGACAGGGGTTGCACTGCTCGTTGCCGCAACCTCATGCGTCGCGGAGGCCGGCGAGCTGGCGATCGTGGCTGCGGAATTGAAAGCGATCGGCACGATCGATCCGCGCTTTCAATCATACAACATTGAGATGGCCGAGGTGATGGGCGGCCGATTCTGGAAGCCGTATCCGCGCACGACACGGCCATTCGATCAGCATGATCGTTACAGCGACAGATCTCCGATCGATCTTGCCAACGCCCGTCTGCGCAGGCTCGCTGCGGCTTTATCGCCGGCGTATCTGCGCGTCAGCGGGACCTGGGCCAATGCGGCGTTCTTCGCCGACGGCGAACAGGCGCCGGCGACACCGCCACCGGGATTCAACGCGGTGCTAGGCCGCTCGCAGTGGCGCGGCATGATCGACTTTGCGCGCGCGGTCGATGCCGAGATCGTCACCTCTTTTGCGGTCAGTGCCGGCTGCCGCGATGCGGACGGCGCGTGGAGGCCGGACCAGGCGCAGCGCCTTGTCGATGAGACGCGATCGCAAGGCAGCCGGATCGCCGCTGCCGAATTCATGAACGAGCCGACGCTGGCAGCGACGAATGGCGCGCCGCCCGGATATGATGCAAAAGCCTACGGCCGCGATTTCAGGATCTTTCGCGCGTGGCTACAACGCGCCGCGCCGGAGACGCTGATCGTCGGCCCCGGTTCGGTCGGCGACTCCGCCGCGCCGTCCGTACCCGGCATACGCACGCGCGATCTGCTCGCGGCGTCAGGCGAAGGAATCGATCGCTTCTCCTACCATCATTACAACGCGGTCTCGGCGCGCTGTGGCGGAAACGACGAGCCGGCGCAGGCGCTCTCGGAACAATGGCTCGCCCGCACTGATGCGACGTTCGCGGTTTATCGCGGCTTGCGCGATCAGTTCGCGCCGGGCAAGCCGATCTGGCTGACCGAAACCGCCGATGCCGCCTGTGGCGGCAACCGCTGGGACAAGACCTTTCTCGACACATTCCGCTATCTCGACCAGCTCGGACGGCTGGCGAAGGCCGGCGTTCAGGTGGTGTTTCACAATACGCTGGCAGCAAGCGATTACGGCCTGCTCGACGAAATCACGTTCCGTCCGCGCCCCGATTATTGGGGCGCGCTGCTCTGGCATCAGCTGATGGGAACGACCGTGCTCGATGCAAGCGCGGCGACGGCGTCGAACCTTCACGTCTACGCACACTGTCATCCCTCAACGCCGGGCGCCGTGACGGTGCTCGCGCTCAATATCTCGCGGAACGCATTCCGCACGATCGTGCTGCCGCTTCCGTCCGAGCGCTACACGTTGCAGGCGGCAAGACTGCAAAGCGCCATGGTGAGATTGAATGGCGCCACACTCGCACTCGCCGACGCGAATGAACTGCCGCGCCTTTCCGGGCAGGCAACGGCGGCCGGCGCGATCCGGCTCGCGCCGGCAACCATCACTTTCCTCACCTTTCCGGGCGCCGCGAACTCCGCGTGCCGATGACGGCGCTCAGGATCTGAGCGAATCCCGCGCCGTCTCCGGCGCCATCAGCGTTGCGATGAGCGTGATGATCGAGAGCGCGATGATGTAGAGCGACACCGGCCAGTACGAGCCGGCCCACGCCAGCAGCGCCGCGGCGATCAGCGGCGAGAAGCCGCCGCTCAGGGCGGCTGCGACATTGGCCCCCAACGAAGCGCCGCTGTAGCGCACCTGAGTGCGAAACAGTTCCGGCATGAACGCCGCCTTTGGTCCGAACAGCAGTGCATGGGTCAGCGTCATCGTCACGACGAGCGCCATCGTGATCAGCGCCGGCTCCCTGGTGTCGAGGAACCAGAACAGCGGAAACGCCAGCGCCACCGAGAACACGCCGCCGGCGAGATACAGCGCCTTGCGGCCAAAGATGTCGGACAGCCAGCCGGCGAGCGGCAGCGTCGCGAACTCGACGATCGCGGCATAGACCACCGCATTGAGGATCACCTGGCGCGGCAGGCCGAGCTTCGTCGTGGCATAGACCACCGTGAAGACGGTGAGGAGATAAGCGAGCCCGACTTCGGACACCGTGATGCCGATCGCCAGCAGAAAACTGCGCCAGTCGCGGCGGATTACCTCCCACACCGGCTGCGCCAGCACCTCCTTGCGCTCCACCACCTCCTTGAAATGCGGCGTCTCGGCGAGCTTGAGCCGCACGATGAGGCCGACGCCAACGAGCAGAATGCTGATCAGGAACGGCACGCGCCAGCCCCAGCTCAGGAAATCCGATTCGGGCAGTTGCGTCATCAAGCCGAAGATGCCGGTCGAGGCGGCAACACCGACCGGAAAACCGATCTGCACCAGGCTGCCGTAAAAGCCGCGGCGGTCGCCCGCATGTTCGGCCACCATCACCACCGCGCCGCTCCATTCGCCACCAAGCCCGATGCCCTGAATGAAGCGCAGGCACACGAGCAGAATCGGCGCCCAGACGCCGATCTGGCTATAGGTCGGCAGGCAGCCGATCAGGAACGTGCCAAGCCCCATCGCGATCATGGTCGCGACCAGCATGGTCTTGCGCCCGAGCCGGTCGCCATAATGCCCGATGATGGCGCCGCCGATCGGCCTTGCGACGAAGCCGACCGCATAGGTCGAGAACGCCGCCAAGGTCCCGACGACAGGATCGAAACTCGGAAAGAACAGCTTGTTCAGCACGAGCGCAGCCGCCGTGCCGTAGATCAGGAAATCGTACCACTCGATCGCGGTGCCAAGCGCGCTCGCCCACACCACATGCGCCGTCGTCGCTTTCTCCGCCGCCGCAGAGACCGTCATTGCTGCCGTCATGTGATGCCCCCAACATTCCGGAGAGCATCATGGCCAATCGCGGTCGCGGTTGCAACCTCCGGCGGTGTTGAACGTACCGTATCACACCACCAGAGATCTGCGCCCGCCTGCATCAACCCCCGTCATTGCGAGCGAAGCGAAGCAATCCAGAATCTTGCCGCGGAGACAGTCTGGATTTGTTTCGTCGCAAGGGCTCCTCGCAATGACGGGTGTTGAAGCAATTCCGACCCGTCTCCCCGAAGTCCCCTGCAATCGCCCCTACTTCACGGGCACCGTGTAGTTCAGGATCAGCCGGCCACCGTCGGGATAGATGGTCTGGCCGGTGATATAGGAGGCATCATCGCTGGCGAGGAACGCCACCACGGACGCGACCTCGCTCGGCTCGCCGCCTCGGCCGATCGGGGTGCGCGACAAGACGTTCCTGCGTGCATCCTCCGAGGTGTAGATCGCCGATGCCACCATGTCGGTCAAAATCGTACCCGGCCCGACCGCGACGACGCGAATGTTGTGGGGAGCAAGCGCCACAGCCGCCACCGAGGTCAGCTGCTTCATGCCGCCCTTGGAGATGGCGTAGGTCGCAAGCGTGGGAATTGCCAGCAGCGCATTCACCGAGGACATGTTGATGATGACCCCGCCGCCGCCTTGCGCGATCATTTGCCTCGCCGCCGCCTGCACCCCGAAGAACGCGCCCTTCAGATTGATGGCGATGACGTCGTCGAAATCCTGCTCGGAAATGTCCAGGATGTCCTGGTTGCGCGCGACGCCGGCATTGTTGACCATGATGTCGAGCCGGCCGAACTCCTTGGCGGCTGTCGCAACGATCTGATCGACGTCAGCCCGCCTGGCAACATTGCCGGGGACGACGCGCAAGGCATCCGGCCGTCCCAGCTCGGCGGCCGTCGCGGCAAGGCCTTCGGCATCGACATCGGAGATGACGACCTTGACACCGTCGTCGAGGAATCGCTTCGCGCAGGCCTTGCCGATGCCGCGTGCCGCGCCGGTGATGGCGGCGACCTTGCCGGATAGTTTCATGGGTCTCACTCCAGAATAGTTGCTTGCGGCGAACCTATTCGGGGCACGAGCCTCAGTTCAAGCCGCCGCAAATCCGAGATGAGCACGGAACCGGCTCTTCATAAAGGCGGCTTCGCGCGAAGGCAGGTGAGATCGCAGAGGTGCCCGTTGCAGCGCCCTCTCCCCTTGTGAGAGGTCATTACCGCAGGTTGACACGAACTCACTAGGGTGAGGGGTATGTCTCCGCACATTCAGGCCCATCGCAGGCGCGGAGAGAGACCCTCATCCGGCGCTTCGCGCCACCTTCTCCCACAAGGGGAGAAGGGAAGAGCTTCAATTCGCAGACCGCGCCATGGCCGGCATATAAATCTGCGCGTAGCCTTCCTTGATTGCCGACGTAATGCGATCGAGCCGGCGGTCGATGTGCTTTTCCAGCACCGAGACGCAAGCGGCCTCGTCACGCGCCTTCAATCCTTCGAGGACGGCGCGGTGCTCGGCTTGCGTGTTGGAGCGGTTGCTGCGGTCCATGTCGATCCAACGCACGAAACGAATCCGGGCGTTGACGTTGCGCAGCACGCGCAGCATCTCGGCATTGTCAGACATCGCCATCAGCTGTTCGTGAAACGTCTCGTCCAGCTCGACCAGCTCGACCGATGAGCGCTCGCCGGGATCGGGGCCGGTGGCCTCGAGGAATCTCAACAGCGCGTCGATGTGCTCGTCCCTGGCGCTTGATGGCAAGGCGGATCGAGGCGACCTCGATCGACTTGCGCAGCTCGTAGAGATCGAAGATCTCGTGGGCGTCGAGCTCGCGGCAGAAAAAGCCCTTGCCGGGCGTGAAGCGCAGAAAGCCCTCGGTGTTGAGCCGATTGAGAGCTTCGCGCAGCGGCGTGCGGCTGACGCCGAGACGCTTTGCCAGCTCACCTTCGTTGAGTCGCTCGCCCGGCTTGAACTCGTAGCTCACGGCCATGGCCTTGAGCTGTTCATAGACGCGGTCGACGATGCTGTCGGAAGGGAGTTCCAGGTGCTTGTTCATAGGCAGCTTCTCGACCCCTAGCCGAACCGGCGCGGCCGCAGTCCGGCATGAAACCACGTGATCATCGAATAGATATCATAAACCGGCAGCCCGACCTCGGCCTGCAAGGCGGCGGCATAAGGCGGCATGTTGGTGCATTCCAGCACGATCGCGCCGACGTCCGGATTTTTGCCGACGAGTTGCTTGCCGGCTTCGACGACGTCGCGCTCGGCCTGCGCGATGTCCATGTCGTCCTTCTCGGCCTTGATCAGGACGCGGAAGAATTCCTTGCCGTTCTCGGTGCCGGCCAGCGGCGTGTCGAGCGGCACGCCGGCGCCTTCGAGATGGGCTGGCGTCAAGGTCGCGCCCGACACCGTGACCAGACCGACGCGCTTGCCCGGCGGCAAGGTCGCCTGCACCCACGGCACCTGCATCAGCGACGAGGTCGCAACCGGTACGCCGACCGCAGCCGCGATCTCCTTCTGGAACAGCGAGAGGAAGCCGCAATTGGTGGTAATGGCCTCGGCACCCAGGCGCACCAGATCCTTCGCCGCATCGATGAAATCAGGCAGCAGACCGGCCGCGCCCTTCAGCACCACCTTCTCCGGCGAAGCGCCGCTCACGACGCGATAAAGCACGGGGAACGGCCAGGTGGTGCCGTTGCCCATGTCGCCGGGAATGCGGGGGAAGCGCGCCTCCAGCATCAAGATGCCGAGCGGCGCGCCGTAGATGGCCTTGCCGCCACGGGCGATGCGGGAGGGTGCGTTGGCTGGAGTGGTCATGGTGCGATCTCAGAGGAAGCGGGTCGGTGCGAACGGCGCGAGCGAAATCTCCGGCTGCTTGCCGCTCAGGAGTTGCGCGACCAGACGGCCGGTACGGGCCGAGCCGACCAGGCCGACATGGCCATGGCCGAAGGCATAGACGATGTCGCGCGAGGCGCGCGCGTAGCCGATGCAGGGCCGGCCGTCGGGCATGCTCGGGCGATGACCGAACCAGGTTTTGATGCGGGAGGCCGGGATGTCCTTCGGCAGCTTCGGGAACATGCCCAGGAGCTTGTCGCGCAAGATCTCTGCGCGCTTCCAGTTCGGCTCAGCTTCGAGGCCGGCGATCTCGACGGTGCCGGCGGCACGCAGGCCCTTGTCGGTCCAGTTCACCACCATCTTCGCATCCGACGCCATCATCGAGCTGCGCGGACCGGACTCCGGATGCTCGATCATGACGTGATAGCCGCGCTCGGTTTCCAGCGGCAGCGGATCGCCGAGCGATGCGGTGAGCCGGTTCGAATGGGCGCCGGCCGCGACCACGGCGGCATCGCAACGAATCTCGCCGCTCTCGGTGACGACGGCGACGAGCTTGTCGCCATCGAGCCTGAACCCTGTTGCCTTGGCGCGGATGAGCTGCGCACCGCTCGCCAGCGCATGCTGGGCGAGCGCGGCAACATAAGCGCCGGGATCGCGGCAGCGGCCTGCCTCCTCCACTACCACGGCAAAGGTGTAGCGCGGGTGCAGCTCGGGCTCGCGCTGACGGATTTCGTCGGCATTGAGCTCGAGCCATTCGACGCCGACCTTCCTGCGCAACCGCCAGCCGAGATCATGGTCGAAATTGCCGCGCGAGGGGAACACGTGCATCACGCCGTTGCGCTCGATCAGCTCGGGCACGCCCGCTTCTTGCGCGAGTGTCCTGTGCAGCAGAGGCGCGTCCTTCAGGAGACCGCGCAGCGCGAACGCGGTCTTCTCGACCCGCGCCTCGGTCCAGCCCGAGAGCAGGTACTTGATCAGCCAGGGCAACGCCGTCGGCAGATAGGACCAGCGGATCGCGAGCGGGCCGAGCGGGTCCATCAGATAACCCGGCACCTTCTTCCAGATGCCGGGTTCGGCCGGCGGGATCACCGAATGCGACGACAGCCAGCCGGCATTGCCGTAGCTCGCCGCCTGCTCGCCGCCGGGCTCGCCCGCGTCGATCAGCGTGACGCGATGGCCCTCGCGCAGCGCCTCGATCGCGCTGATCACGCCGACGGCGCCGGCTCCGATGATGGCGACGTAGCGGCCGGTCGGCATCAGCCTGCTTTCACCGCGGGCGCAAAGTCCTTGCTGACCGAGATCGCGCGCGGATCGATGATGCAATGCAGGATCGACGGCTTGCCCGAGGCAAGCGCACGCTCGAACGCCGGCGCGAATTGTTCGGTGCGCTCGACGCGCTCGCCATGGCCGCCGAATGCTTTTGCGTACATCGCGAAATCCGGGTTCTTGAGCTGGGTGCCGACGACGCGGCCGGGATAGTCGCGCTCCTGGTGCATGCGGATGGTGCCGTATTGAGAATTGTCGACGATGATGACGACCAGCGGCGCGTCATACTGAACGGCGGTCGCGAATTCCTGGCCGTTCATCAGGAAGCAGCCGTCACCGGCGAAGGCGACCACGGTGCGATCCGGATATTGCCGTTTCGCCAGCACCGCCGCCGGCACGCCATAGCCCATCGAGCCCGAGGTCGGCGCGAGCTGCGCCGCAAAGCTGTGAAAGCGGTGATGCCGATGGATCCAGCCGGCATAATTGCCAGCGCCGTTGCAGACGATCGCATCCTTCGGCAGGCGGTCGCGCAGCCAGGTCATGATCTGCCCGTACTGGAATGCGCCCGGCAACTCGCGCGCTTTCTCGGTCCAGGCCAGATAATCAGCATGCGCCCTGGCCGCCTCGCCCTTCCACGCGATCGCGCCGGCGGGCTTCAGCGTCTCCACGGCGGCGACGAACGCAGCCGGCGTTGCCTGGATCGCAAGCTCCGGCTGGTAGATGCGGCCGAGCTCTTCCGAGCCCGGATGCACGTGAATCAACTTCTGCCGCGGCGTCGGAATATCGAGCAGCGTGTAGGACGACGACGGCATCTCCGACATGCGGCCGCCGATCAGAACAATGAGGTCGGCGCCGTCGACGCGCGCCTTCAGGCCCGGGCTCGGCCCGATGCCGAGATCGCCGGCATAGTGCGAGTGATCGGCATCGATCAGCGACGCCCGGCGGAACGAGGTCGCGACCGGCAGGTCGAACCGCTCGGCGAACCCCGCGATGCTCTTCGTCGCCTCATCGGTCCAGCGCGAGCCGCCGAGAATCACCAGCGGCGCCTTCGCGCTCGCAAGCATGGCGCCGACGCGTTCGATGTCGGCAGGTGCGGGCCAGCTCACCGCCGGCTCGATGCGCATGGCGTCGGCCACGGCTGCGGTCTCGGTCAGCATGTTCTCGGGCAGTGCGATCACCACGGGACCCGGACGGCCCTGCATCGCGACGCGGAACGCGCGCGCGACCAATTCCGGAATGCGCTCGGGGCGATCGATCTCGACCGCCCATTTCGCCATGCTGCCGAACACCGCCTTATAGTCGAGCTCCTGGAATGCCTCGCGCTCGCGCATGCCGGTATCGACCTGGCCGACGAACAGGATCATCGGCGTCGAATCCTGCATGGCGATGTGGACGCCGTGGCTGGCATTGGTCGCGCCGGGGCCACGGGTGACGAAGCAGATTCCGGGCCGGCCCGTGAGCTTGCCATAGGCTTCCGCCATCATCGCGGCACCACCTTCGGCGCGGCAGATCATGACGTCGATCGGGCTGTCATGCAGCGCATCGAGTGCTGCGAGATAGCTCTCGCCGGGCACGCAGGTGACGCGCTCAACACCTTGCGCGACCAGCTGGTCGATCAGGATCTGGCCCCCGGTGCGGCTGTTGCGACTAGTCATGACAATTCCTCACACAAGTTTTGTTCGAGGTGGCGTAGGACAGGCGAACAGCTTTTCAGTGAAGGCGGCAAGCGCCATCATTGCGTCGACGAAAAGGGCGCGCACCACTTTCTTTCATCTTTCAGCTGAAGAAAATACTGTCCTGCATTTTATCCTGAATACAAGAATAGTCCAGACGCCGGGCTGAATCTCTTCAGGAGCAAGTGGGTGGAGATTCAGTTCTGACCGACGGCAAAGCATCGCGGTGAGACGGGCGGCCCGCGCGCGAGAGCATGGCGAAATCAGATTTGACTGCTTGCCACAGCGGAGGTGCTCTCCCTCCCCCGCTTGCGGCGAGGTGTGGTCTCTCAGGAGTTTGTCCGCGTTGGGTCAAGCGGCCACATCCCGGACTTCCACGCGCAAGTCTGCCTTACCCGTGAAACTCGAGATCCCGCGCCCTAGTCCCGCGACACGCGCGGCTTCGAGGGCGTGGCGTTGGCCGGCGTGTGGAAGTCCAGCCGCGCACGGTTCTCTTCGCGCACGCCGGATTGATCACCGAACTCGACATAGTTTTGCGCGTCCTGCTTCCATTGCGGCCATGGCGTCGCCGGCGTGGCGGGATTGCCGGTGCGCGCGAACGCGACCAGCGTATCCATCATGCGGTCGGATAGCGTGCGGTCGAACTCGGTCCAGACCCGCGTTGTGCGGAACTTGTTGAAGGCGTCCTGGGTGCCGAACCAGTAGGGCACATCGGATGTGTGATAAGCGCCAATCTTCTGCGGACTGTCGAAGAACGCGACACCGGGCGCGAACGGATGCACGCGCGAGAACATGTACATGTAGAACGGCGCCTTGCCGGTCTTGGCTTGCGCGACGGCCCAGTTGCGCGTGCCGATCTCAACCAGCCCTTCGCGCGCGGCGAGCACGCCCATGGCTTTGGCCTCGCCGTCGGTCCTGGCGGGATAGAGCGAGAGGAAGCGATCGGCCTGCTCGCCATAGAGTTTTCGCGCAGCCGCGACATAGGCGTCGCGCGTCCCTGCCGTGCGCAAATCATTCGAGCTTTCGTCACTGGTAAAGCCAGCCACGGTGGCGACGTCGTTCTGCTTCCCGGCAGCAAAGATGTTCGGCACGGTATCCGGCAGCACGTAACCGTCGATATCGGGCGTGACCGCGATGGTCCCGGCGCAGCCGAGCTGGCAGTCCTTCTGGATCGCCAGAATCTTGTCGGCCTGGATCAGCCGCATCTCGGCCAGCGAGGCCGCGCCGAGGGCCGACTGCACGTCGAGCCCGATCTTCTCGGCCGCCGGCAGCGCCGGGAATTTGAAGCGGTTGTCGAACAGGCTGAGACTCATCGCAAAGCCGCGATTGAAAAGGCCCTTCGCCAGCGGGCTCGCCTCGAGCGCCGACACCGACATGGCACCGGCCGATTGCCCGGTGATGGTGACGTTGTCGGGATCGCCGCCGAATTGCGCGACGTTGCGTTTGACCCATTGCAGGGCCGCGACCTGGTCCATCAGGCCGTAATTGCCGGAAGCGTGGTTCGGCGATTCCGCGCTCAGCTCGGGATGGGCGAGATTGCCCAGGATGCCGACGCGATAGTTGAAGCTGACGAAGATCGTGCCCTTCTTCGCAACATTCTCGCCGTCATACATCGCCATGCCGCTGGAGCCGAGCGTGAAGCCGCCGCCATAAATCCAGACCACGACCGGCAGCTTCGCTCCCGCCTTGGCGTCGGCGCTCGCCCAGATGTTCAGATACAGGCAGTCCTCGCTGATCGCCTCCTCGCCGAAATAATGATTGAGGTTGTGCCGGCGCAACACCTGGATGCATTCCGGCGCCAGCCGGTCGGCGTGATAGACGCCTTTCCACGGCTCGACATTTTGCGGCGCGCGCCAGCGCAGATCACCAACCGGCGGCGCGGCAAAGGGAAGGCCGAAATAGGCTTTCACGCCCGACGATAAAACCTTGCCGGAAACGGCGCCGGAATCGATGCTGACGGGATCTCCGGGAACGGGCGTCGCGACGATCTGCGCCGCGGCGGGCGAATGCGTCAGCAGCGCGACTACAACAAGGAGCGAGACGATCGAACCGCGTGCGCCGTTGGTGTTCAGGATGCTCATCCGGCCTCCCTCATCTTGTTCTTGTCGTTGCTGCTCAGGCTGAGTTCCGCCCACAGGCGGAAGCGCGGCCCCTGATTCAGAGGAATAACATGAAACGGCTGACCGAAAATTGCGAGCGGCTCCTCGCCCGTTTCGAACCGCGGCCAGACTTCCGCAGCATCCGGTCTGCCGGTCGTCACGAAACGCAACAGCGTTGATTGGAACCGTGCCGCGACGTCGATGTCGGCCGGCGTCATCGGCCCGCCCTTGCGTTTCAGGATCGGACGATCGATGAACGCGGGCAGATGCGCCCAGAGGCAGGCATTGTCGGCGCCGTGAGTTGGTCCCTGCGACTGAAACGGCTGCAGCGCGGGGCGATGATCGAACCGGCTCAGCCACACTGCGCCGCCGGCGGCTGCATGATGCCGCGCGAGATCGGCCATCGGACGGTGCCAGAACGCATCCGACAGCAGCGCCTCGTACGGGTCCTCGTCGAGGCGCGCCGTGGCGCGATAACAATCCAGCAGCCGTTCCCAGCCGGCATCGCCGAATGCGGCGCGCACGTTGCGCTCGGTGGTGCGGATCATCGCGGCCGGCGGAGTGCTCTTCAAGAACATCACCATCTCGTCGCGGCAGGAGCCGAGCCAGAGCGGAATGTCGCGCAAGCTGCCATCGGCAATGACATCGCGTGGCTCGCGCGGGATCACGGCGCCATCGAGCACCGGGCCGAACACGCTGCCTGAGGCGGTCTCGTCGGCGAGCCTGCGGCCGACTTTCTCGACCGCCGCGAACAGCTGCGGCAACGGCATGGACGCGATCGCGGCGCTGTCGTGCTCAAGCCCGAGCTCGGCCAGCACACGGCGCGCGACGTCATCGGCATGATCGGCGCTCAGGATGTTTCGTCCGGGCGCACTCAGCGCGAGGGCGCGGATGAACTTGCCGCGGGCCTGCTTCAGGGTTGCCAGCGCAATCAGCATGGAGGCGCCGGCTGATTGGCCCGACAGCGTCACCGCGCCCGGATCGCCGCCGAAATTCGCGATGTTGGCGTGCACCCAGTCGAGCGCAGCGAGCGCATCCGAGATGGCGAGGTTGTTGGCCTGGTCCAGCCCGTGGCGATGCAGTTGCAGGAAGCCGAGCGGGCCGAGCCGGTAGTTGATGGTGACGATCACGGCTGGGCCATGCGTGGCGAGGAAGCCGCCGTCATAATCGGCGCCGCCGCCAGTGACGAAAGCGCCGCCATGGATGAAGAACAGCACCGGCAGCGGGCAATCGCCCCCCGCCGGCGTCCAGATGTTCAGGCTGAGGCAGGACTCCTCGAGCGCATGATCGAGATACCCGGGCTGCGGCGCAAAACCGCCGAAGTCCGTGCAGCGGCGCGGCTCCGTCCACGCGGGGGGCGGTGTTGCTTTGGCAAACCGCCGGGCGGTCGCGAACGGAATGCCCTTGAAGGCGCGGACCGCCCCCTGCTCGACGCCGAGAATCGGCCCGTTAGTGGTCGGAACTGCGTTGGTCAGCATGCGAACGGTCCTGTGTTTCGCTCAAGCGCGCCGCTTGCCGAGATCGCCGATGTCGACCTTGTGAGTTTCGCGCGCGGTTGCCGCGGCCGCGGCCGAGATGACGCAGCAGCAGGCCACGAAGATCGCAACCGGGATCCAGCCATTGGGGCCCTCGCGGACCAGGCTCGCGCTCACCAGCGGCGTGAAGCCGGCGGCGAGGAAGCCAAGCTGGGTGCCGATCGCGGTGCCGGAATAGCGCACCCGCGCCTCGAACATCTCGGCATAGAACGACGGCCAGATCGCGTTCGGCGCGGCATAGACGACGCCGGACAGGATCATCGCCGCGGCAAAGATCGCGATGGTGTTGCCCGAGGTGATCAGCATGAAGTACGGGAACAGCAGCACGGCGCAGCCGAGCACGCCGCCGATGAACACCGGCTTGCGGCCGATCTTGTCGGCGAGCAGCGCCCACAAGGGCTGGGTGATCAGCGCCGTGACGTTGCCGAGCACGCCGGCCCACAGCATGATCGGACGCGCGACGCCAAACTTGCTGGTGGCGTAACCGAGCGTGAACACGGCGGTCATGGTGCTGACGGTTGCGATCAGCGCGCAGGTGATCACACGCAGCACGTCCGGCCAGTAGTTGCGCAGCAGCATCACGACGGGGAAGCGCGCGACCTGCGCCTTGTCCTTGATGTCTTCGAACACCGGCGTTTCCGGCATCGTCCGCCGCACCAGATAGGCGACCAGCAGCACCAGAGCAGAGAGCAGGAACGGAATGCGCCAGCCCCAGCTCAGCAATTGATCTTCCGGCATGCTGGCGATGGGAATGAACACCAGCGTCGCCAGGATCGCGCCGGCCTGCGTGCCGCTCAAGGTCCAGCTCGTGAAGAAGGCGCGGTTGGAGTTGGCGGAATGCTCCAGCGTCAGCGAGTTCGCCCCGCTCTGCTCGCCGGCGGCCGAGAGGCCCTGCAACAGGCGCAGCAGGGTCAGGACGACAGGCGCGGCGTTGCCGATCGTCTTGGCATCCGGCAGCAGCCCGATCGCAAGCGTGGAGCAACCCATCACCACCAGCGTGAACAGGAGCACCGTCTTGCGGCCGATGCGGTCGCCGAAATGGCCGAGGATGACGGCGCCGACGGGACGCGCGATGTAGCCGATGCCGAAGGAGAGCAGCGCGAGCAGCGTCCCTGTCGACGGATCGACATTGGCAAAGAACACTTTTGGAAAGATCAGCGCGGCCGCGGTGCCGTAGATGAAGAAGTCGTAGTATTCAAGCATGCTGCCGACGAAGCTGACGAGCGCCGCGCGCTTCGGCAGCATGCCAGGTGTAGCCTCCGCAGTGGACGGCGCGTGCAGCGATGCGATTGAGGTCGAGCTCATGACATTCCTCCCCGTGTACAATGTCGGCGGCGGCTCGCTGCTGGTCGTCCGGCCGTGCGCGAGTTTTTTGCTTTTGGTTGCCGCAACCTTGGTTTCCATCCATAATGTACGAACTAGTACGTTTATGCAAGCCGCGCTTGGAGGACGTCGGATTGAACGAAATTTGCCTTCACCTTCAGGGTGATCCATAGAAACCGGCGGGAGAAATTGTGATGCTCAAGCGCATGCCGCCCCGATCGAAGCGCACCAACGACCCCGAGCGCACCCGGCGCGACATCCTCGAAGTGGCGATGGCCGAATTCGCCTCGGAAGGCTATTCCGGCGCCCGCGTCGACGCGATCGCGGCACGGACGCGCACTTCGAAGCGGATGATCTATTATTATTTCGGCGGCAAGGAGCAGCTCTATCTTGCGGTGCTGGAGGAGGCCTATCGCAGCATCCGCGCGCTCGAGGAGCAGCTCGACATCGCCAGCTGCGACGCGCGCGAGGGCCTGCGCCGGCTGATCGAGGCGACCTTCGACCATGACGAGCGCAATCCCAACTTCATCCGCCTCGTCAGCATCGAGAATATCCACCACGGCAAGCACCTGAAGCAGAATTTGCAGCTGCGCCAGCTCAACGCCAGCGTCATCGCGACGCTCGACGGCATCCTCACACGCGGCCGCAGCGAAGGCGCCTTCCGCGACGACGTCGACGCCATCGATCTGCATCTGGCCATCTCCTCCTACTGCTTCTTCCGTGTCGCCAACCGCCACACCTTCGGCGCCCTGTTCGACCGCGACCTCAGCGAACCCAGGGCGCTGGCGAGAAGCAGGACGCAGATCGTGGAGATGATCTTGGCGTGGCTGACGAAGGTGTGAGGAAGCGGTGCGCACCAAACACTCGCTGTCGTCCTGGCGAAGGCCAGGACCCATACCGCGAGGTGTATCCCGCGGAAATCGATCCTAGTACCGAACGATGATTCTTCGCCAAATTCCTCCCTGTGGTTATGGGTCCCGGCCTTCGCCGGGACGACAGCGGGGAGACATTTGCGCGCAACTACCTCAACATCGTCATTGCGAGCTTGCGCTACGCCGCCGGCCCGATTGCGGCATCAGCGAGTGCCTTCAAGGTCGCGAAATGGAAGTCCGGCTTGGTCAGCGTCTCGACGGCCGGCGTACCGCCGAAGCCGGCCATGCCCTGGCGCCGTTCGATCCAGCACACCTTGTAGCCGAGCTTGCGCGCGATCCCGATGTCGTGGTGCTGGCTCTGCGCGACATGCAGGATGTCGGACTGCTTGTAGCCGAACGCCGACTGCCGGCCCTTGTTGTAGGCGAAGAACTCCGGGTTTGGTTTTGCAACGCCGGTCTCGTCGGCGCACACCGTGTCGTCAAAGGGATCGCCGAGCGCGTGCGCATAGCAGGACAACGCGACACGATCGGCATTGGTCATCGCGACCAGACGGAATTTCGAGCGCAGGCGCTTCAGGGCCTCGATCGAATCCGGGAAGGGACCCCAGCGCAACACCGAAAGCTGGAACACGTCGCATGACGCGTCGTCCGCAGGCAGCCCGAGCTCCTTGGCGAGATGACGGTAGACGTGGAACATCACCTCACTCGAACGCTCATGGTGCTTGTCGCGGCCGCGCTTGTAGGCTTCGAAAATCTTGTCGTCGCCGAGTTCGGCCGGTGACCGACCGGAAATCTTCCGCACCGCGGCGAGCACACCGCTCTCGAAATCGATCAAGGTGCCGACGACGTCGAAGGTGAGAACCTTGAAATTGCTGAACGAGGCTGGGGAGGACATTTTGGTTCTTCTCTCGGTTGGAAAGGCTGCACGCTAGTCGCCCGCCTGGGGATCGCTTGAGCTGGCATATCTCACTGCACGCCATAAGCTTCCTTAATAGACAGCTTTTGGCGCACTCACGCTTCACCGCGCGCACTGCAGCCAGCCTTCTGCCGAAGACCCTGTGTTTAAGCTGTCGAGCGGATGACACCAGACTTGGCAAAACTCGGCAATTGCCAAATTCTCACCTGGCTCATAACATGGCGTTATGCCCGAGCTACGCCGAATGCTGCCCTCCAGTAATGCCCTGTTCGTCTTCGACGCGGCGGCGCGCAACGGCAGCTTCACGGCAGCGGCGGCCGAATTGAACGTCACGCAGCCCGCGGTGAGCCGGATGCTCGGACAGCTCGAGGAGCATCTCGGCGTGCGCCTGTTCGACCGCGCCGCAGGCCGCGCGGTGCTGACCGAGGACGGCGAGCTCCTGTATCGCCGCGTGCTCGACGGCTTCCGCAGCATCGAGAGCGGGCTCCTCGAGATCGAGCGGCGCCGCAAGGGCACCGAGACGGTGACACTATCGGTCTCCTCCGCCTTCACCACGCATTGGCTGATGCCGCGTATCGACAAGCTGCAGCGGCAGTTTCCGCAAGTCGATTTGCGTTTCCAACTGATCTCCGGCGCGCTGCGCGGACCGGTGGAGAATGTCGATCTCGGCATGCGCTTCCGCGACCGCGAAGAGCCGTCGTCCGGCGGCACGCTGGTCATGAAGGAAGTCATGCTGCCAATGTGCAGCCCTGCCTATCTCGGCGAGACCGATCCAGCCGAGGGCAACATTATCATTCGTCTCGCCGAGGCGCCTGGCGACTGGGCCGCGGACTATCCGTCGTTTCTCACGAAACGCCGCGGCTCGGCCAAGGCGCTGAGCTTCACAGATTACGCCGTCGTGATGCAGGCCGCCCTACTCGGCCAGGGCATCGCGCTCGGCTGGCTGACGGTGGCGTCGCACTGGCTGCTGACCGGCGCGCTGGTGCCGGCGTCCGAGACGCTCACAACCACGCAGCGCATCTGCGAATTCCTGCCGCCGCGCAATCGGCCGATGCGGCCGATCGCCGCCGAGATCCGCGACTGGATCCTCGCGCAGATGCAGAATCGAGATCGCGGCGATCGACCGGCTCTATCCGAAACTCGGCGCGATGGCCGCGTGCTATTGATGCCCGATCGCGCGGATGGCGCCGCGCAGCTCGGCGAGACCGCGCAGGCGGCCGATCGCGGTGTAGCCGGGATTGATGCGCTTGGTCGCGGCAAGATCGTCGAGCATGCGGTGGCCGTGATCGGGCCGGAAGACGATCTGCCGGTCGGGCGCGCGCCGCGCGTTCTCTTTCAGCAGCGCCCTCAGCACGGCGATCATGTCGACGTCGCCATCGAGATGATCGGACTCGTAGAAGGACAGGCCATCCACCTCGCGCTTGGTGGCGCGCAGATGCGCAAACGCGATGCGCGGGCCGAAGCGTTCGGCCATCTCAGGCAGATTGTTGCTGGCGCGGACTCCGAGCGAGCCTGTGCACAGGCAGATGCCGTTGGCTTTTGACGGCACGGCGTCGAACAGCGCCTGATAGTCGTCGGCGGTGGAGGCGACACGCGGCAGGCCAAACAGCGACCGCGGCGGATCGTCCGGATGCAGCGTCAAGGACACGCCAAGCTGCTCGGCGACCGGCGCGACACGGCCGAGGAATTCGGCGAGATGCTTCCGCAGGATCGTTGGCGTGATGTCGCGATACTGCTCCAGCCGGTCCCGGAATTGAGGAATGGTCATCGGTTCGGTGGTCGATCCCGGCAGCGCGCTGGCGATGGCCATGATGAGGTAGTCGATATCGGCCTGGCTCATCTGCTCGAACAGCTTTTTGGCACGCGCCTGCTGTTCGGTCGAATATTCCTGCATTGCGGCCGGGCGCTTCAGGATGTGCAGTTCGAAGGCGGCGAAGCGGTCCTGGTCGAAGCGCATGGCGCGAGCGCCGTTCGGCAATTCCCATTCGAGATCGGTGCGGCACCAGTCGACCACCGGCATGAAATTGTAGCAGATGATCTTGATGCCGGAAGCGGCCACCGCCTCCAGGCTTGCGATCCAGGCGTCGATCGACTGCGTCGCTTTACGCCCCAATCGCTTGACGTCGTCGGGGATCGGAATCGATTCCACCACCGACCAGGTCAGCCGCGAGCGGCCGGGGGGACCGTTCTCGATGAAGTTCTTGCGTTCTTCAACGGCCTTGCGTGTCCAGGCTTCGCCGATCGGCACCTGATGCAGCGCCGAGACGATATCCGTTGCGCCGGCCTGCCTGACGTCATCCAAGGACACCGGATCATCCGGCCCATACCAGCGCCATCCCTCTAGCATAATGCGCGTTCTCCTGGAGCGTTTTCGAGCGAAGTGGATACCGGTTCGCGTAATAAAACGCGTCAAAGCAAAAATCGCGAGTCCCGTTCCGATTCATCGGAACGGGACTCGAGGATCAGTTCGCCGTCAGCACGACCTTGACACTCTGCGAGCGGTCGAGCGCCAGCCGCAGCGCATCGGGCGCTGTCGACAACGGCCGCTCGGCGGTCACCAGCGACAATACGTCGACGCTGCCGGCTGAGATCAGTTCCACTGCCGTCATGAACTCGAGCCCGAAGCGGAACGAGCCGCGCAGGTCGATCTCCTTGGCCATCACCGCATTGGCGGGCACCGCAATCTGGCCGCCCGGCAAGTTACCGATCTGCACGACAATGCCGCCGCGCCTGACAATACCGATGGCACTGGCGAGGCCCGCGGCCGTGCCCGAGACCTCCCACGCGACATCATAGGAACGCGAAGCGGCCTGCGCCTTCAGGCCCTCTTCGCCATTCGCGACGTTCTCGACGTGAGAGGCGCCAAGTTGGGTTGCGAAGGCGAGCGGCGCCGGCGCGATGTCGGCCACCGTGATGTCGGTCATGCCGGCGCGGCGCGCGGCGAGCATGGTCAGAAGCCCGATCGGCCCGGCGCCGAAGATGATACCGCGCTTGCCTTCGATCTTGCCGGCCCGCGCGACGGCGTGCAGGCAGACCGCGAGCGGTTCAGCGAGCGCCGCGGCCTGGTATGAGACGTGCTCCGGAATCTTCACGCATTGCGCGGGGATCGCGTCGAAATAATTGGCAAAGCCGCCCTGCATGTGCGGCGTCTTCGAGGCCGAGCCCATGAAGTAGATGTTCTCGCAGAGATTGGGCCGGCCCTCGCGGCAGGCAACGCAATGGCCGCACCAGCGCGACGGATTGACCGCGACGCGGTCACCGATCTTCAAATTGGCGGCGGAGCCTGCGATCTCCACGACCTCACCCGAGATCTCGTGCCCCAACACCAGTGGCGATTTCACCACGAAATCGCCGGTGCGGGCATGGCGAAAATAGTGCATGTCCGAGCCGCAGATGCCACCGGCACCGAAGCGGATGCGCACCATGCCGGGTGCCAGCTTGTCCAGCGGATGCTCGACCATGCGCAGATCTTCGGGGCCGAACAGGGTTGCGGCGAGAGTTGTGGAGGTCATTTGGAAAGTCCCATGTGTTTTGGCAGCCAGAGGGTCAATTCGGGAATGTAGGTGATCGCGAGCAGCGCGAGCATCAGAGGCACCAGCCAGGGCAGGATTGCGATCGTCGTGCGCTCGACCGAGAGCTTTGCCACCCGGGCGAGCACGAACAGCACCATGCCAAGCGGCGGATGCAACAGGCCGATCATCAGGTTCAGCGTCATGATCAGGCCGAAATGGATCGGATCAATTCCGAGCTTGAGCACGATCGGCAGCAGGATCGGCACCAGGATCGTGATCGCCGCCGTGGTGTCGATGAAGCAGCCGACGAACAGGATCAGGATGTTGGCGAGCGCCAGGAACACCCATTTGTTATGGGTGATGCTGAGCATCCAATCCGAAAGCAACTGCGCTGCCTGCGATACCGTGAGCAGCCAGGCGAAGATCGAGGCGGCGGTGACGATGAACAGCACCGAGGCCGTGGTCTCAATGGTGTCGAAGGTCGCTTTCGCCACCGTCTTCAGCGTCATGGTGCGATAGCGCACAAGGCCCAGGAACAGCGACCAGATCACGGCGGCGACCGCGGCCTCCGTCGGCGTGAACCAGCCGAGAGTCATGCCGCCGATGAGGATCACCGGCGCCATCAGCGCCATCACCGCGGAAAAATCGAAGTACCAGTCGATCGCGAGCAGCGCGCAGAGACCGATGGCAACCGCCATGTTGGTCGACATGCCGGCCAGCGTCATCAGCCAGATCGCGAGCGGGAAAGCGAGCACGACGACGATCTCGAGGCCGGCAGTGCCGAGCTGTGGCCACGAGAACGGCGTGTCGCTGCCCCATTTGTTCCTGTGCGCGAAGTAGGTGACGGTGGCCATCATCAGCAGGGTCAGAACGACGCCCGGAACAACGCCGCCGAGGAACAGCGCGCCGATCGAGACGTTCGCCATCATGCCGTAGATCACGAAAGGCAGCGACGGCGGGATGATCGGGCCAAGGGTCGCGGAAGCCGCAGTGACGCCAACCGAGAACTCGGTGGTGTAGCCGTGGTCCCTCATCGCCTTGATCTCGATGGTGCCCAGACCGGCGGCATCCGCGATCGCGGTACCGGACATGCCAGAGAAGACCACCGAGCCGATGATGTTGACGTGGCCGAGGCCACCGCGCATCCAGCCAACCAGCGCGACCGCGAATTTGTAGATACGGCCCGTCACACCGGCGATGTTCATGAGATTGCCGGCGAGGATGAAGAACGGCACGGCGAGCAGCGGAAAGCTCTCGACACCGGCGATCATCCGCTGCGCCAGCGTCACGTCGGGCGTCACGCCGCTGACCAGGATGTAGAGCAGCGACGAGGACGCCATGGCAATCGCCACGGGAACCCCGAGCAGCATCAGGACGAGAAAGCCTCCAAGCAACAACAGCATGACCTTACCCTTCAAAACCGTCGCAGGCGCCGGGACATTCGAGGATCGAATAACCCTGCCGCAGATGTTGCAACGCCACCTGCACCGAGCGCACGAACATCAGCACGAAGCCGAGCAGCACGGCGTAATAGACGTAGTTCTTGGGAAAATTGATCGTGGTCATCGTCTCGTCGCCGATAATCTGGATGTAGACCCAGACCAGCTTGACGGCGTAGCCGAAGAAGGCGATCCGGATCAGGTCGATCATCGTGGACAACGTGCGCGCCACCAGATGCGGCAGGTAGCGGTAGATCAAGTCGACCTGGATGTGCCGCGACAGCCGGACACACATTGACGCGCCGATGAAGACCACGCCGATCAGGCAGTAGGTCGCGATCTCCTCGGTCCAGGCGTAGCTGTCGTTGAGGACATAGCGGGTGAAGAACTGGAGGAAGACGGCAAGCGCCATCACCCAGAATATCGCCAGCGCCACCCAATCCTCGAAAGCGTAAACGCCGAGATCGACCTTCGGCGTGGCCTCCTCCTCGAAGGTATGGGCGATCTCGTCCGCGGTGATCTGCCGGTGCAATTCGGCGGTGGACATGGGGTTGCTCCTCGAACTCATTTACGTCGTTCCGGGATGGCGCGTAGCACCAGACCCGGAACCTCGAGATTCCGGGTTCTCGCTTCGCGAGCCCCGGAATGACCTTCGGTCATTTCACCGCCTGAATCCGGTCCCAGTCGGCCTTGCGGTAGCCGAAGGTCTCGAACGCGACGTTCTTCAGCACGGTGTCGCGGAACTCGTTCTTGTCGACCTCGGTCACCGTCAGACCCTTGTCCTTGAAGAAGGCGACCAGCTTGGCCTCGTTCTGCTTGATCTCCTCGGTCGCCTTGGCGGCAGCTTCCTGCGCGACATCGGTGAAGATCTTCTTGTCCTCGTCGCTGAGCTTCTTCCACAGCGCGCCTGCCACCACCGTGTTGAGGTGGTCGACGATGTGGCCGGTCAGCACGATCTGCTTCTGCACCTCGTAGAACTTCTTGGCCTCGATCGTGGTCAGCGGATTCTCCTGCGCCTCGACCGTACCGTTCTGGAGCGCGAGATAGACTTCAGCGAATGCGATCGGCGCGGTATTGGCGCCGCAGGCGCGCGGCATGGCGAGATACGCCGGCACATCAGGCACGCGCATCTTGAGGCCCTTCAAATCGGCGCAGGTCTTGATCGGCTTGTTCGACGAGGTCTGGCGCACGCCGTAATAGGTCACTGCGATGATATGGTGGCCACTCTTGTCCTCGTAGCCCTTGGCGAGCTCCTTGAAAATGTCGCTCTTGGTGTAAGCGAGCAGATGATCGGCGTCGCGGAAGGTGTAGGGATAATAGGTCACGCCGATCGGCGGGAAGCTCTTTGCCGCAAAGCTCGAGCCGGAAATGATGATGTCGACCGAGCCCAGTGAGAGGCCCTGGTTGATGTCGGCTTCCTTGCCGAGCTGGGACGCGGGATAGACGTCGATCTGATAGCGCCCGTTGGTGCGCTTGCCGATCTCCTGCGCGGCCCAGACCGAGGCGGTGTGGAACGGCTCCGAGGTCTCATAAACATGCGCCCATTTCAGCTTGGTTTGCGCCATGCTGGCATTGGTCGCCGCCAACAGCGCGGCAGCGGACACGGCCGCGGCAATCGTCATTTTCTTCAACACTTGTTATCCTCCATTTTCTAAGTCTGCTTCTTAGTCGCCCGCCCCAAGCGTTGCGGGCCGCCCAATGTCATCGTCGCCGCATGGCCCCGCTCTTGGCCTGTTTCTTCCGCGGTCCTTTTTGCCCTGATCGTTTTGCCGGGGACCGGGCTGGTCGCTTCCGCACTAAGGATGATGCTGCCGCGTTTTCGGCACCAAAGTTCTGCGCGAAGCGCTCCTGCGAATGTGCGAGATGATCGCGCATGGCGTCGCGGGCCGCCTTGGGTTGGCGCGCCGAAATTGCGTTCCGCACCGCACGATGCTCGTGGAGTGCGGTGCGCCACGTGCCGGGGTTTTCGAAGTAATGTGCAAGCTGTGCGAAATAAGGATTGAGGCGCTGGTCGAACAACTCGCCGACCACCCGCACCAGCACGGCATTGCCGAGACATCCGGCGATCGCAACATGGAACGCGCGATCATGGACCATCGAGGCTTCGCCGGGATGCTCGACATTTTCCATGGCGACGAGGGCGGCATCGATACGCGCAACGTCGTCCTTCGTCGCCACGCGCGCGGCCTGCTCGGCGATCGCGCCTTCGAGGAATTCGCGGGCGCGCAACAGCTCGAACGGGCCTTCGATGACGGCCGCTGCCGGCACCAGCGCAGCGCCCGCGGGTTCGATCACATAGATGCCGGAACCAACGCGGATGCGGACGCGTCCCTCGACTTCGAGCGCGATCAGGGCTTCGCGCACCGTCGGCCGCGAGACCTTGAGCTGGTCGGCGAGATCGCGCTCGGTCGGCAGACGGCTGCCGACCGCGTACTCGCCGCTGTCGATCAGCCCTCGCAATTGATCGGCGATTTGGCGATAGAGCCGTCTCGCCTCCACAGCTTCCAGCGGCACCCGGGCCTCCCTGAAACGGCCGCTCCGGTTTATCCCGGTCGCCCGCCAATTCTGGATAATTGGCCTTACCAATTGGCCGAAGCATTGACCGAGCGCGGGTGCCATGTCAAGCAGCGGCCAAACGAAGGGAGAGACAACCATGCGGCTTGGCCGCGCCAATCTCGACCGGCTGCCGCCGGCCATCCGCCGTCCGGCCTATGACCGTTCACGCGTCACGCCCGGCCTCGTGCATCTTGGACTCGGCGCCTTTCATCGTGCCCATCAGGCCGTCGTCATCGACGATTGCCTTGCGGCCGGTGCGACTGCCTGGGGCGTCGTCGGTGCAAGCCTGCGCAGTCGGGAGACGCGCGACGCCCTCGCGCCGCAGGACCATCTCTACACCGTCGCCGTTCGCGCGGCCGAAGGCACCGAGCATCGCGTCATCGGCGCGCTGCTCGACAGCGTGGTCGCGCGCGAAAATCCGGCAGGACTGGTCGATAGGATGGCGGATCCCGCGATCCGCATCGTCTCGCTCACCGTCACCGAAAAAGGCTATTGCCACACGCCGCAGACCGGCGACCTTGACGAGCGGCATCCGGATGTCGTGCACGATTTGAGCAATCTTGACGTACCGCGCTCGGCGCCCGGTTTCATCGTTGCTGCGCTGGCGCGGCGGCGGGCGCAGGGCCTTCCCCCTTAACCGTGCTCTGCTGCGACAATCTCGCCGCCAACGGTCACACCGTGCAGCGGATCGTGACGCAGTTCGCGGCGCTGCGCTCGAAGGATCTCGGCAAATGGATCGCGGATACAACCGCTTTCCCTTGCACGATGGTCGACCGCATCGTGCCGGAGACGACCGATGCCGATCGCGACGCCATTGCCTCAGCGCTCGGCCTGCGCGATGCGTGGCCCGTGACGACCGAGCCGTTCACGCAATGGGTGGTCGAGGATCGCTTTGCCGCCGGACGGCCCGATCTCGCTGCCGCGGGCGTCGAGCTCGTCGCTGACGTCAAGCCGTTCGAGCTGATGAAGCTGCGGCTGCTCAACGCCAGTCATTCGGCGCTGGCCTATCTCGGCTATCTCGCCGGTTACGAGACCATTGCCGACACCATGACAGATCCGCATTTCGCGCGTCTTGCCGCGCAGGTGATGGAAGAGGCGGCGGTGACGCTGACAATGCCGGCCGGCACGGACCTTGCGGCCTATCGCGCCTCGCTGCTCAAGCGCTTTTCCAATCCGGCACTGCATCACCGCACCTGGCAGATCGCGATGGACGGCTCGCAAAAACTGCCGCAGCGCCTGCTCGGCGCGATGCAGGATCGCCTAGGCAAGGGCCTGCCGATCACGACGCATGCGCTCGCGGTGGCCGGCTGGATGCGCTACGTCACTGCAATCGACGAGCAAGGCCGCGCCATCGACGTTCGCGACCCCCTCGCCGGCGAGCTCGCAGCGCTGGCGCGGCAGGCCGGCCCCGTCGCTGAACGGCTCGCGCCCGCACTGCTCGGAATCGAGAAGGTGTTCGGACCGCTGGGTGCTGAGCCGCGCCTGCGCGAGGCCGCGACCGCGGCGCTCGCCCAACTCTATGCAAAGGGCGCGCGGCAGGCTGTGGAGAGGCTCGTCTGGGCGTGACCACAAACCGGGCGGCAGAATGTTGCACGGCGGGCAATTTCGACGGAAGTCGCGCTTGATTTTTGCCTGTCATTGCCCCACCCGAGAGCCATGGCAAAGGACAGCAAGGTCATCGCCGCCAATGCGGCCTTCTACACCGCCTTCTCAACCGGCGACTTTGCCGGCATGGAACGGATGTGGGCGGATGACGACGCGATTTCCTGCATCCATCCCGGCTGGCCGGCCATCATCGGGCGCGCCACCGTGATCGGAAGCTGGCGCGACATCCTGCAAAATCCGGAGCGGCCGCAGATCGTCTGTGCCGAGCCGCAGGTGATCGTCGACGGCGACAGTGCGCGCGTGCTCTGCATCGAGATCGTCGACGGGACGGCGCTTGCCGCCGCCAACCATTTTAGGCGCGTCGGCGACGGCTGGCGCCTCGTTCATCACCAGTCGAGCCCGATCGCGCAGATCGTCGAGCAAACCCACGAGGACCCGCCCGGCCCGAGCCGGCGGTTTCACTAAAGCGGCGCACGCTCAGCGAGACGTCCCAGCTCCGACAGAAATCTCTTGTGAGTGCGCGGGAGCGCCTGAACTTCGACCAGCACGGAAGACGAATGCGGCTCTTCATCCTCGGCCTTGGCTATAGCGCCCGGCATTTCGTCTCCAGATTCGGCGGCGCCTTTGCGCATATCGCCGGTACGGTGCGCAATTCCACGACCCGAAACACGATCGCCGGCGTCGAGACGCACGCGTTTCACGGGAGCGACCCTGATGGCGAGACGGTCGAGCAGGTTCGTAAGGCCGACGTCCTTCTGGTGTCGATCCCGCCTGGAAACCACAGCGATCCCGCGATTAGCGCATTCGCCGACGCGCTGGCTGCGAAGCGCAGCCAAAAGATCATCTATTTGTCCACCATCGGCGTGTATGGCGATCACGGTGGTGCATGGGTCGACGAGACCACGCCGCCGCAGGCCATTCTCGAACGGACGCGCAGCCGGCTCGCTGCAGAGCAGGCCTGGGTCGAGCTAACGGGCGGCGACGTCGCGATCCTGCGGCTTGCGGGCATCTACGGCCCCGGCCGCAATGCTCTCGCGGCGCTACGCGCGGGCTCGGCCCGCCGTATCGTCAAGCCGGGGCAGGTCTTCAACCGCATCCACGTCGCCGACATCGCAAGCGCGATCATGGCCGCGGTTCGCCATCAGGGCGGCGGCATATGGAACATCTGCGACGACGAGCCCGCGCCGCCGCAGGATGTGATCGCTTATGCGGCGAAGCTGATGGGCGTTGCCGCCCCGGCCGAGGAAGCATTCGCCTCGGCCGAAATGTCGGCGATGGCGCGGAGCTTCTATGGCGGCAATGCGCGGGTCTCCAACGCAAAGGCGAAGCGCGAGCTCGGTGTGACGCTCGCCTTCCCGGACTATCGCCAGGGCCTGGATGCGTTGTGGGACGCGGGCGAAGGCGGAGCGCGGTGATCCCGGATTGAGCTTCGCGCCGTCCGTGCCACGGAATACCGGTGCCCTTGTATGCATTATCCCAGTTGCCAGCACGTCGCACTTCGCTTTAGATGCCGCGCAAATCGGCCCCGGGGCTGCGGCGCGGGCCAAATACGACGCGATTTCTCGGAAGGAAGAGCATGGCACGCAATATCCTGATCCTCGGGGCTTCCTACGGCTCGCTGCTGGGCACCAAGCTGTTGATGGCCGGGCACAACGTCACCCTGGTCTGCCGCGCCAAGACCGCGGAGCTGATCAACCGCGACGGTACCGAGGTGCGCATCAAGCTGCGTGACGAAGCAGTGCACCGGGCGATCTTCTCGCGCGACCTGTCTGGCAAGCTGGACGCGGTGACGCCGGCCGAGGTCGATCTGTCCCGCTACGACATGGTCGGCCTTGCCATGCAGGAGCCGCAATACACCAACCATACGGTCCGCGTTCTCATGGTCAGGATCGCCGCGGCGAAGCTGCCCTGCCTGTCCATCATGAACATGCCACCGCTGCCTTACCTCAAGCGTATCCCGGCGCTGGCGGACATGGATCTGGAGGAGGCCTACACCAATGCACAGGTGTGGGAACGCTTCGAGCCGGGCCTGGTGACGCTGTGCTCGCCCGACCCGCAGGCCTTCCGTCCGCCGGAAGAAGCAGCCAACGTGCTTCATGTCGGCCTGCCCACGAATTTCAAGGCCTCGGTCTTCGCCGACGACAAGCACAACAAGGTGTTGCGCGAGCTCGAGGCCGACATCGACGCGGTGACGCTGGACGGCCACGACGTGCCGGTGAAGCTGAAAGTGTTCTCGTCGCTGTTCGTGCCGCTGGCGAAATGGTCGATGCTCCTGACCGGCAATTACCGCTGCATCACGCCGCACGAGCCGCAGTCGATCCGCGACGCCGTGCATGGCGATCTCGCGCGCTCGCAGACGATCTACGACCATGTCGACGCCATCGCCCGCAAGCTCGGCGCCGATCCGCAGGACCAGGTGCCTTTCGCGAAATATGCCAAGGCCGCCGAAAGCCTGCTCAAGCCGTCATCGGCTGCGCGCGCGGTCGCCAGCGGTGCGCCCTTCATCGAGCGCGTCGACCTGCTGGTCAAGCTGATCTCGCATCAGCTCGGCGTGCCGAACGGCGAGATCGACCGCACGGTCGAGACTGTGGACCAGAAGCTGAATGAAAAGATCGTGCTGGGCGGATCGGGCGCGCAGTAAAAGGAACTGTGCGTGAGACCGATGCACGTCGCCGAGATCGAGCGGATCAGGCAGGAATTCGAGGGCTGTCGCATCCTGCCTGAACTCCGCCGTGGGCAACAGGTCATGATTCGTCCCGTTTCGCTCGACGCATCCCGATCTGATTGGTAAGCCCCTGTCCGCGAAGGACGGGGTTTGAGTCGGGTCATGACGGTTGCGATCGAGATGGGGCAGACCCTTGCGGGCGCCGCGGCGGCCATGGATCTCGAGGAACTGCTCGCAACCCGCCTCCTGGTGCAGGGCAATTCGGGCTCCGGCAAATCGCATCTGCTGCGGCGGCTGCTGGAACAGAGCGCGCCCTGGGTGCAGCAGGCCATCATCGACCCCGAAGGCGATTTCGTCACGCTGGCCGAGCATTTCGGCCATCTCGTGATCGAGGCCGAGGATCATACCGAGCGCGGCCTTCAGGTCGCGGGCGAGCGCGCGCGGCTGCATCGCGTTTCCACCGTGCTCAATCTCGAAGGGCTGGACGCCGAGAATCAGATGCGGCGCGCGGCGGCTTTCCTCGGCGGTCTCTTCGACGTGGCACGCGACCATTGGTACCCGATGCTGGTCGTCGTCGACGAGGCGCAGCTCTTTGCGCCGGCGGTTGCCGGCGAGGTGTCGGACGAGGCGCGAAAACTCTCGCTCGGCGCCATGACCAATCTGATGTGCCGCGGCCGCAAGCGCGGGCTTGCCGGCATTATCGCGACCCAGCGGCTGGCAAAACTCGCCAAGAACGTCGCGGCGGAAGCCTCAAACTTCCTGATGGGCCGGACCTTCCTCGACATCGATATGGCGCGCGCCGCCGATCTGCTCGGCATGGAGCGGCGCCAGGCGGAGACATTTCGCGATCTCGAGCGCGGACAATTCATGGCGCTCGGCCCGGCGCTGTCGCGCCGTCCGCTGCGCCTGCATATCGGCGCGACGGATACCAAGCCGCGGAATGCCACGCCGCGACTGATGCCGCTGCCGGAGGCGATGCTGGAGGACGCGCGCGCGGTGATCCTGGCCGCGCCGCCGCCGGATGCCAGCCGGCCGCAGCGCCTGCCGGCACCGGACCTGCTCGAGCAACTCCGCGCCGCGAAAGCCGCCGCGCCGGAAGCCCGTCCTGAACCGATCGAGCTGCCAGTCAGCGCCGAAGCGTTGGCAGAGCGGCGCGAGCGCGTCGACCGGACCTTGCGCGCGGTGCTGGCCGAACCCGATGCCGGCTTCCGCGCCATCGGTGTGCTCTATCAGGAATTCGTGGTTCGCTGCCGCATCGAGGGCCTTGGCGCGGCCGTGCCTGACCTCAACGAATTTCGCCGCATGATCACGCATGCGCGTGCCGGTCTCGGTGCCGAGCTCGCCGGGGATGACGCCTGGCAGGAGGTGTCGCTGCGCGCCTCGATCCTGCCCGACGACATGCAGGGCGTGTTCATGATGATCGCGCGCGCCGCCAAAGAAGGCTGGCCGTGCCCCGGCGATGCCGCCATCGCGCGCGCTTACGGTTCGCATTCACTTCGCCGGGCGCAGCGCCTGCTCAGCTACATGGAAGAACAGGGCCTGATCGTCTGCCAGCTCGACGGCGGCGGCCGCAGGTTCGTGACGCTGGTGGAGTTGGCCTGGGCAACGGCACCCGGTGATCCCAATGCCGATGATCTCCCGGTAGAGCCGGCTCCGAGCGCCGCTTCTGCCTGAAGCGAGGCATCGATCGGCGACCTATCAAGCCGCCTCGGTCGCATCGACGCATTCCAGCACTTCGGGCGCGCCACGGCCGCTATCCGCAACCATGCGGCGGTAGAGCACGACCGAAACGAGCCATGCGGTCGCAAACAGCGCGATCACCGCGAAGCCGACATTCGCGAGCGAGTCGTTGAGGCCGCCGACCAGCGTCCACACGCCGCCGGACAGGCCGAGACGGTCGCCGATCAAGCCAAGCGCCTCGATGCCGCCGATGAACAGCGCGACCGCGACGGAGGCACCGGTCATGGTGAGGTTGTACCAGAGCTTTCTCAAGGGATCGACGAACGCCCAGCGATAGGCGCTGACCATCAGCACCGAGTCGGCGGTGTCGACCAGCGCCATGCCGGCCGCGAACAAAGCAGGGAAGACCAGGACATCGGCGAGCGAGGCGCCGTGGGCGGCCTCAGTGGCGGAAATGCCGAGCAGACCGATCTCGGTCGCGGTGTCGAAGCCGAGCCCGAACAGAAGTCCGAGCGGAAACATGTGCCAGGGTTTTGTCACCAGGCGGAACATCGGGCCGAGCAAGCGGGCCAGGAAACCGCGGCCGGCGAGCAGCGCATCGAGCTGGGCCGAGTCACGAACGCCCTGCTCCCGCGCGAGACGAAAGATCCGCCACAGTCCAACAAAGATGACGAGATTGATCGCCGCGATCGCCAGCAGGAACAGCGCAGAGACCGACGTGCCGACCAGGGCACCGACATCCCTGAGCAGGCTGTCACCACCCAGGCTCACCACGCCGAGCGCCAGCAGCATGGTCGCGAGCACGACGACAGTGGAATGGCCGAGCGCGAAGTAGAGACCGACGCTTCGCGGCGCATTGCCCGCATGCATCAGCTTGCGCACGACATTGTCGATGGCCGCGATGTGGTCGGCATCGACAGCGTGGCGCAGGCCGAACACCCAGGCGAGCAGCGCCGTCGCCATCACCGCGGGTCGATCGGCGAACAGCGCGAACGCCCAGGCCCATGCGGCGACATTAGCGGCTATGAGCCCACCAAACAGCAGCACCGTTCCGGGATTGACCACCCGCCAAGACAACTTCGTCACACGCCCCATTCTTGCCGACACCACATTGGCATGATCCTTCCATAGAATGATCACACTAGCTACTGCAATCCCGGACCGCCGGGACGGGGTTGCGCAGAGCTCCCGCTAGGCGGCTTCGGACCCGCCAAGATAGGCGTCGCGCACGCGCGGATCGTCCTTCAGCGCCCGTGCCGAGCCGGACAGCACGATCTTGCCGGTCTGAAGCACGTAGGCCTCATGCGCGATCTCGAGCGCGAGACTGGCGTTCTGCTCGACCATGAAAACCGACACGCCCTCCTGGTTGATGGTCCTGATCAACTCCAGCACGCGGTCGACATAGAGCGGCGACAGGCCCATGGTCGGCTCGTCCATCACGATCATCCGCGGCCGGCTCATCAGCGCGCGCGCCATGGCGACCATCTGCTGCTCGCCACCCGACAGGGAGCCGGCGCGCTGCGACAGCCGCTGGCCGAGCTTCGGGAAAAGCGCGAGCATCCGCTCGAGATCCTGCGCGATGGCTTCGCGGTCGTTGCGCACGAAGGCGCCCATCAGGATGTTTTCGCGCACACTCATGTCCGCGAACAGCCGCCGCGCCTCCGGCACCGAGGCAATGCCGCGGCGAACGATCTGCGGCGTGGAGAGGCCAATCAGCGAGGCGCCGTCGAAGCTGACCTCGCCCGAACGTGGCTTCACCAGTCCGAGGATGATCTTCATGGTCGTCGACTTGCCGCTGGCGTTGCCGCCGAGCAGACAGACGATATGGCCACGCGCAACATTGACCGTGAGGTCGAAATGCACCTGGGCCTGGCCGTAGAACGTGTTGACGTTCGAAAGCACCAGCAGCGGATCGGCAGATGAGCTCGTCATGCCGCGCTCTCCTGCTCGGCTGCGCCCGACAGGCCATGGCCGAGATAGGCCTCGATCACCTTGGGATCGTTACGCACCGCTTCACCGGCGCCTTCCGCGATCTTCTTGCCCTCGTCCATGACGATAACGCGGTCGGAGAGGCGCATCACCATCTCCAGCTTGTGCTCGATCAGGAGAATGGTCAGCCCTTCCGCTTTCAGCTCGGCGACGAGGCCCTGCATCTCCGCGGTCTCGCTCGGGTTCATGCCGGCGGTCGGCTCGTCGAGCAGCAACAGCCGCGGTTTCAGGGCGAGCGCGCGCGCGATCTCGACGCGGCGGCGGTTGGCGTAGGACAGGCTGTAGGCCGGCTGGTCAATGCGCGGCAGCAGCCGCTCGCCGAAGCGCGAGAGGATGGTTTTCACCTCTTCCCGCAGCCGCTCCTCTTCCGCCTTGACACTGGCGGGGCGTAGCAGCGCCAGGCCCAACTCCAGCAGCGGGCCGATGATCGGCACCGCCGGCTTGACCGCGCGCAATCGCGTGTGGGCGCCGATCAGGACGTTGTCCATGACACTGAGATTGCCGAAGACGCGGCCGAGCTGGAATGTGCGCGCGATCCCCCGCGCCGCCAGCCGTTCCGGCGAAAGGCCGGTGATATCCTGGCCTTCGAAGCCGACATCGCCGGCATCGGGCCGGTCGAGCCCGGTGACGAGATTGAACAGGGTGGTCTTGCCGGCGCCGTTCGGGCCGATGATGCTGATCAGCTCGCCCTTGGCGAGATCAAGGTCGATGCCGTCGACAGCGGTGAGGCCGCCGAAGCGGCGCGTCAACCCGCGGAGAGACAACAGCGGTACAGCGCACGTGTCCGCCATCAGATCGTCCCCAACAGGCCCTGCGGCCTGAACCGCACCAGCAGCAGGAGCACGATGCCGTAGATCAGGATGCGATACTCTGCGGCGATCCGGAACACTTCCGGCAAGCCGACCAGCGCGACCGATCCGACTACGGCGCCGACGACATTGCCGAGGCCGCCGAGGATCACGACCGTCAGCGCCAGGATGGATTGCTGCGTGTTGAAGGTCTCGTGGTTGATGTAGGAATACAGATGCGCCGCGATACCGCCGCTGACGCCGGCGGCGAATCCGCCGAAGATGAAGGCCAGCGATTTGTAGCGGTTCAGGCTGAGGCCATAGGCGCGCGCGGCGATGTCGTCGTCGCGAATGGCGCGAAAGCTGCGGCCGAGATGCGAGCCGAGCAAACGCGCTTGCAGCAACGCCAGCACGACCATGACAGCAAAGCTGAACCAGTAGATCGACGTGGCGCTGATCAGGTCATAGCCGAACAGCGACAGCGGCGGGATGCCGGAAATGCCGATCGGACCGCGCGTGACGCTTTCCCAATTCAGGATCACCAGCGAGACGATCTCGCCGATCGCGAGCGTCGCGATCGAGACGTAATGCCCGCGCAGGCGAAACGACGGCGAGATCAGGGCCGTACCGAGTGCGGCGCTCATCAGGCCGCCGGCGATGATGGCGAGACCGACGGGAACGGACAAGGTCAGTGACAGCAGTGCGGACGTGTAAGCGCCGATCGCGAGCAGCGCGGCGTGTCCGAGCGAGACCTGACCAATCGTTCCGGCGACGAGCGTGAGGCTGAGCGCGAGCATGCCGAGCAGCCAGGCATTGATCAGGGTCTGGAGCACGTAGAAGGACACCGGGAAAAACGGCAGAATCGCGAAGCCACCGACCGCGACCAGCAACGCCCAGCGCGGAACGCGCACGGGACGGCTCGGCGCGATGAAGGTGCCGGTGAGCGGCTCCGGCGGCGCCTGCCGCGCGCTCGCGAACAGGCCGTTCGGTCGCAGTACTAGCACGAGCACCAGCAGCAGGAACGCGAACAGATTGCGGTAGCTGGTGCCGAACACGGCGACGCCGTAGCTCTCGACCAAGCCGAGCAGCAGGCTGCCGACGACGGCGCCGGGCACATTGCCGGCGCCACCGACCACTTCCGCAACGACGCCCTTGAGCGTCGCCTGAAGACTCATCGCGGTGTCGATCTGGTTGTAGTACATGCCGACCAGCAGGCCGGAGACGCCGCCGAGCGCGGCGGCGATGCCGAACACGGCCTGATTGACGCGGTTGACGTCGACGCCCATCTGCATCGCGGCGTCGCGGTCTTGCGCCGTGGCGCGTATCGCCCAGCCAAGCTTGCTGTAGCGCAGGAAAACGAACAGCAGCACTGCGCTGGTGATGCCGACACCCGCGATCAGCAGGTCAAGCGGCCCGATCGTGCCACCACCGACCTGGAAGCGGACATCGGGCAACTGGCTCGGCAGCGCCCGCGGATTGGGCGAGAACGTCAGCATGACGAGCTGATCCAGCACGAAGCTGATGCCGATCGTGGCCAGCAGCGGCGCGATCCGCACCGAATTCTGGAGCGGACGCAGGCCGAACCGCTCGATGATCAGCCCGACCAGCGCGGCCGCCACTGCGACCACGATGATGGTGAGCGGCAGCGGCGTGTGCAGCTGCACCACCGCCACCCAGCCGATATAGGCGCCGACGAGATAGATCGACCCCTGCGCAAAATTGATCAGCCGGCTGACGCCGAAGATCAGCGCGAGCCCGACCGCAACGAGGGCGTACACATTACCGACGATCAGCCCGTTGATCGTGTAGTCGAGCCAGGAAGACACGCGATGGTCCTAATAAGAGAGCGCGGCCGGAGTGCCACTCCGGCCATCATGTCAAGTCGGCTTGCCGTCCCAAAGCGCGAACTGCCCTTTGCGCACGACGAGCTCAGCATTCATCGCGCCCTTGACGCGGCGGCTCTCGACGTCGAACGTCGCGGTGCCGAAGATGACGCTAGAGACGTCCTTGACCTTGGCGAAGGCGTCACGGATGGCGCGGCGGTCAGTGCCGCCGATCTTCACCACGGCAGCCGCCATGTTCATCGCGTCATAGGCATAGGCATTGAAGGCGTCGGGCTCGAGCCCGTTGTACTTCTTCTTGAAGCCCGCGATGAATTTCTGCACCTCGGGCCGCGGATCTTCCGGGAAATAGCGCGTGCCGACATGGACGTCTTCGACGGCGTCGCCGCCGAGCTCCAGAAACTTCGGCGAGTAGACCGAACTCGCCGCACACATCGTCTGCTTCAGCCCGACCTGGCGGGCCTGCCGCGCGATCAGCGCGCCGTCGGAATAATAGGAGATCAGGATGAGCCCGTCCGGGTTGGCGTCGCGGACTCGGACCAGCGTGGAGCGGAAGTCCCGCTCCTCCGCAATGTAGCCTTCGGTGACGGCGATCTCGGCCCCGTATTCCTTGGCCGCCTTGACGAAATAGTCGCGGCTGGTGCGGCCCCAATCCGTATTGAGGTGCAGCACCGCGAGCTTCGTGAGGCCGAGGCCCTTCACGGCATATTTCGCCAGCAGCGGCTGCTCGTCGGCTTGGCTGACCGAGGTGCTCCACATGTAGTCGCCGCCCTTGGTGAAATCGGGATGCGAATTGGTGAACCCGAACTGCACCAGACCCGCCCGTTGATAGATCGGTGACGCCGCCATGGATGCCGGGCTGGAGAAGTCGCCAAGCTCCATGACGATCCTGGGATCGGAGACGAATTTCTGGGCGATCGCCACCGACTGCCGCGGATCGCTCTGGCTATCCTCGAAGCTGTAGGCGAGCTTGCGGCCGTTGATGCCGCCGGCCGCGAGGATCTCGTCGAGCGCGAGGTCGAAGCCCTGCTTCCACTGCGTGCCATATTGCGCATTCGGCCCGGTCAGCGGACCGCTGACGCCGAGCAGGATCGGCTCGGAGCTATCTGCGACAGCGGCGCGCGACAGTGCTGTTCCCGCCAGCACGGCGGCAAGCGAGCTCTTGATCAGGGTTCGGCGATTGATGTTGCTCATGCACGGCTCCATCTACTTTGGTGGTGAAAACAAGCGACAATTTCTGTGCCAGCGAAGATGCCTATTTTGTCGGCTCACCGAGCGACAGCATCAATCTGTTCGCCCAGTTGAAGAACGACGCGCTGTTGATGACGTCGACGATCTCGGCATCGTCGAGGCCAATGCGGCGCAATTCCTCGATGTTGTCGGGGCCGAACGCGATCGGCGTCGAGGCCAGCGCAACCGAGGCCTTGACGACGGCGTTCCAGCGTTCGCCGAGATCGGCACCAACGCCTTCGTCGAGCAAGCGTTGCACGTCGTCGCGGCGCTTGGAATAGGTACTGGCAAATCGCGCATGCACCGAGGCGCAGTAGATGCAGCCATTGTAGCGCGAGGTCGCGGCCGCCGCGAGCTCGCGCTCGGCGCGCGGCAGGCCGTCGGCGACGTTGTAGAAGATGTCCTTGTCGGTCTTGGTGCGGGCTTCCAGCACCTCGGGATCACGCACGAGCAGCCGGAAATATTCCGATTTGGCACGGGATCGATCGACCAGGCCGGCGAAATGCCGCTCAGTCAGCTCAGCCTCAGGCAGCGGGTCGATCCAGGACACCCAGCCAAGTTCGTCCTGGGTGAAGACGACGGGCGGATTGATGGTGCTCATGATGCAGCCTTCTCATACGCATTGGCCGCGGCAAGCGTGCGCAAACCGCTGACGACCCGCACCTGAAACGACAGGAACGCGACGAGCTGGGACAGTGTGACGATGCCGCTGTTCGACCAGCCGGCGGCAAGCAGCGCCTTCATATCCGCCGATGCCGCGTCGCGCGGCCGGAACACCAGGAGATGCGCATGTTCGAGCGCCGCGACGAGCCTTGCGCCAAGCAACGGCCTGCGCTCTGCCCTCACGCGATAGTTCAAGCCGGTCGTGTCCTCCGCCGACAAAGGTCCGGCCGGATAGGCGCCGTATGGTCCAGACGTCTTGCCATGCGCGATCTCGGCCTCGATCGCCTCGACCAGAGCCGCGCCATTCGCGCTCGCCGCAAGCTTCGCCCGATAGAAGGCGGTCACCGGCGATTCGCCATGAAGACCCGCGACGAAGAGCGCAACCACCGCGCGTTCCGCGTGCGAGAAGTCGCCGGCGTCAATCGGCTCGAACAGAGCGAGATAGCTCTTCTGCGCATTGTCGCGCGCCTGCACGCGTTTCGCCCGGATGGCATCCAGGCTCGAGCCCGGTTCGATCCCGGCGAGCGTGTCGATGATATCCTTGGTACTCATATTTCAGCCTCAACCAATTCCGTGGAATCCCGACTAGCCCGCGAGCGCCACATCGGACGCCGTCCTGGTCCAGCCCAGCGCCGGCGCGACCTTGTCCGCGACCAATTCGATCGAGCGCAGGATATAGGGATGCGGCGGATCGACCGAGTGGGCCTGGAAGACCAGATCGGTCACCCGCTCCAAGGTCGCGTCGGCACGCAGTGAGGCGATGACATCATCGGCCGCTCCGACATGGGTGTCGAAGGCCGTGATCATCTCCTCCAGCGTCTCGCCCGGAGCAAGGTGACCGCTCTTCATGAACTGCGGCAGCGCACGCCGCAATCCAAGGTCCGCGAGCCGCATCGCCTCGCGGCGGTCGTCGGCAACAAAGATGGTGCGCGAGGCCATGATGCGGGGCTCGCGGCCCGGCGGCAGCGCTGCCAGATAAGCATCGATGACCGGGTTTTGGATGTCGGCGAGCGTGGCATTCGGCGCATCCTTGGTCCGCGGCTGGGTGCGCGACAGCAGCAGGCCGTCGCCGGCCTTGCCGGCACGCGCACCGCCCGCCACCGAGAACGTCGCCTGCCAGATCCGGCCGTCCAGTTGCGGCCGCTGCGGATAGAGCGTGTCGCCGCCGGTGAGCGGCTTACCGGCAAGCGCGGTCCGCACGACCTCCAGATTGCGCGCAAAGATCTCGTTGCGCTGGGCGCTGTCGAGGCCGAAGGCCGCGAAAGCGGACGGGTTGCCGCCGGTGCCGACGCCGAGCTCGAACCGGCCATCACAAAGCAGATCGAGGACCGCGGCGTCTTCCGCCACACGCACCGCACTTTCCAACGGCAGGGTAACGATGCCGGTGCCGAGGCGGATGCGCGAGGTTTGCGCGGCGACATAGCCGAGGAACGTGAAGGGCGACGGCAGTCCGCCTTCGCGCTCGTGAAAATGATGCTGGGCGATCCACGCCGAATCCAGGCCCGCCTTCTCGGCACGCACGATCTGCTCGGCCGCAAAGCGATAGCGCTCGGCCGGCGGCGCCTCGTCGAGCAGCCGCGTGAAGAACCCCAGTCTTTTCAATTTTGCAAAGCGTTTCATACGACCCCTGCCGGGCGGATATTGCCACGGCCCAGATGATGTCGGTTGCCGCAGCCCGAGACAAGCGGCCAATGCGCAAGGCTGCCACGTCCCCGGGCTCGTTGCATCGGAGGACGGCAGGCCATCTGCCTACCAACGGGGCGCGATCGCGCGTTGAAGCTGGCCAGAGCGAACTTCCTCATCTTGCGCGTGTCATAACCTTCGATCACAATCTAACACCGATCTTGCTGCTCGCGGCCGCGGCCGAACGGGACGGTCTTCTCCTGCCCGGCGGACGAAATCAATGAAATGAACGTTCAAATTTGTAGCCCTGGGCAGACAACGTTTCTACGCCCACGGTCAAGCGGCATCCGATCTCGTGCAACCCGCCCCGCCGACGCGCGTGTCCCGCCCTACCAGCTTGGCAGCACCGCGCCCTTGAACTTGGTCAGGACGAACTCCTTCACCTCGGGCGTGTGATAGCTGTCGACCAGGATCTTGACCCAGGGCTTGTCCTTGTCCGCGGTGCGCACCGCGATCAAATTGACATAGGGGCCCTTCGGATCCTCGCGCAGGATCGGGTCCTTCACGGGATCGAGTCCGGCCTGCGTCGCATAGTTGGTATTGATCGCGGCGGCATCGACGTCATCGAGCGCGCGCGGCGCCTGCGCGGCGTCGACCTCGATGAACTTCAGCTTCTTGGGATTCTCGCTGATGTCCAGCACCGTCGGCTTGAAGCCGACACCGTCCTTCAGCTTGATCACGCCCTTGTCGCGCAGGAGCAGCAGCACGCGGCCACCATTGGTCGGGTCGTTGGGGATCGAGACCTTGCCGCCGTCGGGAATGTCGGCGAAAGCTTTGTGCTTCTTCGAGTAGACGCCGATCGGAAAATTCACCGTCAGGCCGACGGACTCGATCTTGTAGCCGCGGTCAGCCTTCTGGTTGTCGAGATAGGGCTGGTTCTGGAATGAATTGGCCTGGATATCGCCGGCATCGAGTGCCGCGTTCGGCACCACATAGTCGGAAAACTCGATGAGCTGGATATCGAGACCCTGCTTGGCGGCGACCGGCTTCACAGCCTCCAGGATCTGCGCATGCGGCCCCGGTGTCACGCCGATCTTGATGGTCTCGGCTGAAGCTACAGCCGACCATGCGGCGAGCACGGTTGAGAGGATCAGGGCGGAACGAAACGACATCTTGGGTCTCCGTGGCAGCTGTAACAACGACTGGGACCGTCTTCCTCCGCCCGGAGTGCGAAATCAATGAAAAGAAAGTTCCTATTTGTCGCCCGCGGCGGGCGACCTTTCTCCGTTGGCCGTCAAATGGGAAACAAGTCCAGGATCACGACCCGCGCGAGGCGCGTTGATCGGCGCGCCAGGTCGATGGCGACAGCATCATCATCACGCAGATCCCGGCGTAGGCAACGAATGACAGCGTGACCATGGTGGCGAGGCCGGTCATTCCCGCGCCAAAGCCCGCGACCACAATCCAGCCGCCGCCGGCCGCAATCAGGACCCGCGCGAACGCGCCAACCAGCGGACCCATTGCGCGGCCGGTGCCCTGCGCGGCGAAGGACGTGACGAAACCAAAGCCGAGCGCGGCATAGGCCGGTGCCACGATGCGCAGGTACGTCATGCCCTCGTTCACGACCTCTGCGTCGTGGGTGAACAGATTGAGCCAGGCGGTCGGGAAGATCGCGACCAGGAGGCCGATCGTGCCCGTCATGATCATGCCGGCGACGCCGCTGACCCAACCGATCTTTTGCGCACGCGCCGTTTGGCCTGCGCCCATGTTGACGCCGACCATGGTCAACGTCGCCGTGCTGATGCCGAACAGCAGCGGGATCATGATATAGTCGAGCCGCGAGGCGATGCCGTAACCTGCAAGCGCTGAGGTCCCAAACAGGCCGACCGCGCCGGTGACGAGAATGACGGTGAGATTGCTCAGCACCGCGTTGAGCGCGGTGGGGATGCCGACCTTCAGCATGTCGGCGAAAACTCTCGCACGCAACCGCACGATGCGCAGCGTCAGGCCGGACGCTCCCGTGGACATGTAGCGCAGCAGGAACAGCATCGCCGCGCCGTAATAGAGGCCGAAGGCGATGCCGGCGCCGCCGATGCCGAGGCTTGGGACCGGCCCATAGCCGAAAATCAAAAGCGGCGAGACCGGGATGGTCACAATCGCCCCGATCAGGGTCACCAGCGCGGGCACCTTGACGTTGCCGGAGCCCCGCAATGCGGCCGCCTGGAGATTGACGATCCAGACCGGAATCGCACCGGCGAACAGATAGTTGGAATAGGTGATGGCGGCGCTGAGCGCCCCGCCACGGCCGCCGAGGGTGCGGAAAAGCGCCGGGCCACCGAGCACTGCCCCCAGCGTAAAGAGCCCGCCCGCGATGATCGCCAGCACGACGGCGTGGAACAGTGCCGCCTCCGCATCCTCGCGGCGGCCGGCGCCGATCGCGCGCGCCACCGACGAGGCGACGCCACTGCCGAACCCGCCATTCGACATCATCGCCATCAGCATGAAGATCGGGAACACCAGTGCGGCACCGGCCAGCGCATCCGTGCCGAGATAGCCGACATAATAGGCTTCCGCGATGTTGACCGCGGTCTGCGCCACCAGGACGGTCACTGTCGGCAGCGCCAGCTTGAGCAGCGTCGGCAGGATCGGCGCCGTCAGCAGCGCGGCGCGCGTCCGGTCGCTTGGGCCTTGAGCCGCCGGCGTGGCGGACCGAACCGGAGCTGCCGCGCGCGCGAGGGGCTGCGCGACGGACAATGGCGATGCAGCGACGTCCTCGACTGACATGCGTTACGATCCTGTTATTCCCGAAAGCTGCCGCCCCTCAGGGCGCTATTGCATTACGATCATAATTCATTATTATGACCGTAATGCAATAGACAAGTCGCTCACGATCCCGTGGCCGCGGGCTCAACCCGTGCCGCAGGAGGGGTCCGGACGGATGCGCTACGACAAGGGACGCAAGGACGACACGCGCCGGCACATTCTCGATGTCGCCTCCGCGCAGTTCCGCGAGAGCGGCATCGCCGCGGTCGGCCTCGCGGGCATCATGTCGGCGGCAGGGCTGACCAATGGCGCCTTCTACACGCACTTCGCCTCCAAGGAGGATCTGGTGCGCGAGGTGCTGACCGAAGCGCTCACCCGGCGCGAAGAGCGGCATAAGGCCAATCTCGAAGACGGTGTCGCGATCGAAACCACCATCCGTGAGTACCTCTCGACGCGACACCGCGACAACGCGGGAACCGGTTGCCCAACCGCTGCGCTCGCCGCCGAAATCGCGCGACATCCGAAGGCGACGCGTAACGCCTTCACCACGAAGATGTCCGACGTCATCGCGCTGATGGCAGAGCAGATTCCATCGGGTTCGGCCCGTGACCGACGGCGCAAGGCGATCACGATCTACGCGACGATGGTCGGCGCGCTGCAACTGGCACGTGCGGTCGACGACAGACAATTATCCGACGAGATTTTGGAGAATGCAGTGGAGGCCGCGGTCGCCCTCGCCGGCGCGCAGCGATAGCATCACGCAACGATTTGTCGGGCTTCGTTCGCTGGTCTTGCGCAGCTATCGATTGCGGCGGCAGCAAGCGCCGATCGTATCATTCGTTCCCCTACACCGGATCGAAAGCCCGGATCGGCGGCAGATTGCCGGTGAACTTCTCCACCTCCACGGTCGTGAGCTGGCCGGTGCAGCCTTGCGCGAAGGACGATGTGCCGATGTCGCGGGTGAGCACGTTGGGATTGCCGTGAACGCAGAGCGGCGCCTCGTCCTCGGGATCCATCGGATCGTACCAGGCACCGGTGGGAAGCTGCACCACGCCTGGCGCAATGGCGTCGGTGACGTTCACCGCGGCAAGGCAGGCGCCGCGTTGGTTGAACAGGCGGATAATGTCGCCATGCTTGATGCCGCGAACCTCGGCATCGCGCGGGTTCATGCGCGCGACCTCGCGGCCGCGGTGCTTTGCCGCGAGCGAATGCCCGCCGAAATCGAGCTGGCTGTGCAGGCGCGTCACCGGCTGGTTGGCGACGAGGAAGCACGGCGCGTCCGGCTTCGGCACATCGCTCTTGTCGAGCCAGACCGGATGGCCCGGACAATCGGCATCGTTATGCGCCGCGATCTTCGTCGAAAAGATCTCGATGCGTCCGCTCGGCGTCGGCAGCGGATGGGCGATGGGATCATCGCGGAAAGAGCGCAGCCGCCCGCCGTCGTCAGGCTGTTGCGGCACCACGAGGCTGCCGCGTTGCCAGAATTCATCGAAGCTCGGAGCCTCAAGGCCGCGCCCCGCGAGCGAAGCGCGGGTCGGCTCATAGAGATGTTGCAGCCATTCTCTCGACGTGCGGCCTTCGGTGAGGGGCTCGCGGGCGCCGAGACGATCGGCGAGATCGGCAAAGATGTCGTAATCATCGCGCGCCAGCCCAAACGGCTCGGCGATGCGGTGCATCGCGACCATTAGCGGATCGTTGCTGGAATAGCCGATGTCCTCGCGCTCGAGCGTCATGGTCGAGGGCAGCACGATGTCGGCGTGCCGCGCCGTCGCGGTCCAGGCCAGCTCGTGCACGACCAGCGTGTCCACCTTCGCGAACGCCTTGCGCAAGCGGTTGATGTCCTGGTGGTGATGGAACGGATTTCCGCCGGCCCAATAGACCAGGCGAATGTCCGGATAGGTGCGCGTCTCGCCATTGTAGCGGTAGGTGCTGCCGGGATTGAGCAGCATGTCGGCGATGCGCGCCACCGGAATGAAATCGCGGACGGCGTTGCGGCCCTGCCCTAGCGTCGGCCCGGGGACGTCGTTGACGCGGCGGCCGTAATAGCCGATCGCCCCCAACGAATAGGCGTAGCCGCCGCCGGGAAGGCCGATCTGGCCGAGCGCTGCCGCCAGCACCATGCCCATCCACACCGGCTGCTCGCCATGTTCGGCGCGCTGCAGCGAATGCGAGACGGTGATGAGCGCGCGCTTGCCGGCAAGCCGGCGCGCGAGCGTGCGGATCGCGTCCGCATTGACGCCGCAGATCGCGGCGGCCCATGCGGCGTCCTTGGCGTGGCCATCGCCCTCACCGGTGAGATAACGCAAAAACACCGGCCAGCCTTCGGTGTAGCGATCGAGGAAGGCCTGGTCGTGGAGGGCCTCAGTGACAAGCGTGTGGACGATGCCGAGCATCAGCGCCGTGTCGGTGCCGGGAATGCATGTCATCCATTCGGCGCCGGCTTCCGCCGGAAGATCGTCTCGCAGCGGGCTCACCAGGATGAACTCGCAGCCGCGTTTGCGCGCCGCTGCCATCGCGCCACGCTCGACATGCTTGCTGATCGAGCCGCCGGCGACCATCGAATTCTTCAGCGCCATGCCGCCGAACGCGAGCACGATTTCGGTCTCGGTCGCGATCTGCTCCCAGGTGACGTTGCGCTTGGTGATGTCTTCGTAGCCCGCCAGGATCTGCGGCAGCAGCACCGAGGACGCGCCCGAGGAATAGGAGTTCACCGACCGCACATAACCGCCCATCGCGATGTTGAGAAAGCGATGCACCTGGCTCTGCGCGTGATGGAAGCGTCCTGCGCTCGACCAGCCGTAGGAGCCGCCGAACACAGCGCCGGGGCCGCGCGTATCGCGGATGCGCGCCAGCTCGTCGCCAAGCAGATCGAGCGCCTTCTCCCAGCTCACGGAGACGTATTCGTCGCGGCCGCGGCGATCGTCAGGACCGGGGCCGCGCTCGAGCCAGCCGCGGCGGATCGCGGGCTGAGCGATGCGCGCCTGGTGGCGCAAGGCGCCGGGAAAATTGTCGATGATGCCGTTCGGATCGGGATCGCCCGCATAAGCCCGGACCTCGAGCCCGGCCGCGCTGTTGCGGGCCGAGAACACGCCCCAATGCGAGGTATGCGGCTTGAAGCCGTCCGACAGATCGAGGCCAGGGTCGGGAAAGCCAATCGTATCATCCATCGCGTGGTCCTCATCGCAGGAAGCGCCGCGCAGGCCGCTCCGGCCGCAAACAACGCGACAATATAATGAGCGGGGCTGCCGAAGGGCAACGCATTACCGGCGTTCAAGACCGAGAGCATAGCGGCATCGCGCACATCGCAGCCCTTGAAGGCGCACGGCCTCAACATCGTCATTGCGAGCGCAGCGAAGCAATCCCGAATCGCTCCGCGGAACGACTCTGGATTGCTTCGTCGCGCTCGCAATGACGGAGCACGATGAATCGTCGACCAAGGATCAGGTCGCCTCGCGGCGAGGCAGGGGATGAGGCGCCGAGGTCCCGACCAGGCAGCACGGCGGCCTTGCTGCGGACGGCACGAGCGTGACCTGGAAGCTGAAGCAGGGCGTGACATGGCATGACGGCAAGCCGTTCACCGCCGACGACGTCGTCTTTACCTGGGCCTACGCAGCGGATCTCACGAACGCCGCGTACACCACGGGATCCTACAAGGACATCATCGTCGAGAAGATCGACGACCACACCGTCAAGGTGATCTTCAAGGACCCGACGCCGTTCTGGGCCGACCCCTTCGTCGGCTCGGTCGGCCAGATCCTGCCAAAGCATCATTTTGGCGACTATGCCGGCGCGAAGTCGCGCGATGCGCCGGGCAATCTGAAGTCGGTCGGCACCGGTCCCTACAAGTTCGTCGAGTTCAGGCCGGGCGACATGCTCCGAGCCGAACGCAACCCCGACTATCACGTCAGCAACCAGCCGCATTTCGATACACTTGAACTCAAGGGTGGCGGCGACGCGGTCTCCGCGGCGCGCACCGTGCAAATGGCTCCGGCGCAACGTCTCGCGCTGGTCCGATCCCGAGGCCGACAAGGCCTACAAGGCCGCGCAGAAGGAACTCGATCCGGTCAAGCGCGCAGCACTGCTGATCAAGGTCAACGAGATCTTCTGCGAGACCAACGTGCTGGTGCCGCTGCTCTCGCGCAACATCGTCGGCGGCGCGGTCAACGACCTGATGGCGGATATCTCGGGATGGGACGTGACGACGTGGAATTTGGGGAGTTGGTATCGGAGTTGAGGGAGAGAAGCGCAGAGTGACGAAAGCGGCTCCGAGTGTTCCGAACCCCGCTGAAACCCTTGTTGCTCCCGAAATCGCGATTGTCTCCTTGGGAACGGCTCGCCGTCGCCGGGATTGGGTCGCTGTCAACTCAAACAACAATGGAGACAACAATGACGCGCTTGAAACTCGTGGGCGCGGCCGCCCTGACGGCCCTCGTTTTGCCGCTCGCGACCTCAAGTCCTACGCTTGCCGCAGGGCGCGGGCCGGGCTGGTGCACCCCGTCTAGCGAAAACGCCGTTGGTGTGGCCGGTCCCGCGATGAACGGCGGCCAGCTGATGGCAGGCGTCGGCCAATGCAATCGCCTCGGAAGCTGGCACCACACCAGCGGCTATGGCTACGGCGGCCAGGGTTATGGCGCCTATGGATATGACGAGCCTGGCTGGGGCGCGCCGGCCTACGCGCCACAATACGAGTATTGATGCAGCCAATGCTGCAAAGCGGAAGCGGCGCGGTCGGTTTTGGCCGCGCCGCTTTCACGTCCTTCGCGGACAAGACGCGAGATCAATTGGCCGATCTCAGTTCTCACGCAGCTCGGAGCATGGTCTTTGATTGTGTGCTTCAGGTCACAGCAGAATCAGGTGCCTTCGCCTAGAAGGACTGCGCATGGCCGCGAACAAGGTAACGGCGGTACGCACCAGGCTGGGAAGGCGATCAACAGCTACGGACTTGTGAAGCCGCCAGGGTGAAGAACTCGGCGGCTTTTTCTCTGCCGGGAAACGGGACGGCTGAAGCCGCTCGCCTCCGCCTCGGTTCCACAGACGGCATGGAGAAGGCGACTGGTTTGCCGGCATGGCGGCACCAGTCCGTTCCGCGGGTAGCAGCGACCTTGAATCACTCGGGGTGCTGGGGCGGTTCCAACGCCGATGCTGTCAATGCCAAGTGGTATCGGCTTCCACAATGACCGCCCTGATCTCGGGATCTTCCGTCGTGTTGCAGGTGCAAGGCATCCCGGCCCCGCAGCGGCAGCCACCTAGTTTTTCGCTCCAGGGTCGGAGCGGATGGTTTTCGCAGACCCATCCCAGACCGTAGCAGAATGGGCACTTCTTGGTCACAGCGTATCCGGCGTCCGCATGGGATTCGAATTATCCTCATTGCGCAGCTCTTGCTCGGCCGCCTGCCAAAACTCGTCCTCGCGGCCTTCCGGCTTGCCCGCTTGCTCCCACAGCCGGTGCGCGCGTTCTCTGATGGCCTGTTCGGTCGGCTCGGGCATTGCATCACCTGCTGTGAAGCACGGCCCCACCCTGGGGGGTATGGGGGGCTTGGGGGCGGGACCGTGCAGGCCAGCCATCGGCGGCGACGCTGGCCCGGGGATTCAAGCCTTGATCTGGCGCGAGAGTTCCAAGCGATCGGGAAAAGTGCGAAGCCACTTTCCGAACAGGCCGTTGCTCAAATCAACGCGCCCGTGTGCGCGTGAGCCCACCATTTGGGGCGGCGGGCGCATGACCTCGATTGAGGGTTGCTTGAGATACCAGTCAGCCGGTGGACTTCGGAGAGCCAGTGGATTTGCGGGCAAGCGCTTGAAGAGATGGTAGCGGGAGACCGCTCAACCCAGCCACGGCGTTCTTCTGGTCAAGCGACGTCTGCTCCGATGTGAAAGGCGAACTCACCCTGGATCCACCACGCACTCCGCACCGTCGACAACATAAGTTGCGTGACGAAAATCCCTGATGGTGGCGAGCTTGTCGGCGGACCAGTCGAGCAGCATGAAGTATTTCGGCCGCCCGCCCGGCTCATTCGGATCGAACACCAGGATCGCGGGACGTCCCTCGACCTGCCCCGTCACGAGATGCCAGTCGCTGACCTTCGAATAATTGCCGAAGTAGTTCGACACCTCGGCCTTGCCTTTCAGCCTGGTGCGGTTGACGAGCTCGAGCCTGACGTCGTCGGCGATCATGCCGCGGATCGCGTCGAAGTCGCGGGCATTGAAATAGCCGACATAGGCATTGAGCCGCGTCCGATCGGCGTCCGACAGGCCCGGCTGCTGCACATCGTCGGGTTCTCCGGCGAACTCACGCAGTTGCGTGCGTCCGCGATGCAGCGCGGCCTTCACCGCCGGCAGGCTGAAATCCATGATGTCGCAGACCTCGGCCAGCGAGCAGCCGAGCACGTCCATCAGGATCACGCTAGACCGCTGCGCCACCGGCAGCCGCATGAACGTGCGCAGGCTGGTCGCAGCGATCTGGCGGCTTTCCACATCATCGAGCTGGTCGGCAATCATCTCCACCTCCTCAGCCGAATGCAGCGCCTCCTGCCGGTTTCGGCGACGCAGGAAATCCAGCGCGGTGTTGTGCGCGATGCGGAACAGCCAGCCCTCCGTATTGACGACGGGCGTCACCGATCGCAGCGCTTCCATCGCCTTGATCAGCGCGTCCTGCAGCACATCCTCACCGTCGATGACCGAGCCGACCATGCGCGCGCAGTAGCGATGCAGCTTCGGCCGCATCCGCGCCACCAGGGCTTCGATATCGACGGTGGCCAGCGGGTCTGGCGCCATAGCTCCTCCGTCTCGCCTGTCAGGACTCATCCAGCATACGGTAGTTGCCGACGATCCTCACGTCACGAACCAGCGGCGGCTCCGCGCAGCGATCGCGGATGCCGTCCTGGAATGCCTGAAACGCCTTGAGCTTCGGGATCGGGCTCGAGCCGTCCTCGGCTGCGGCCTCGACAAAATGGATGAAGGTGTCGTCCTCCAGCCGCAGCGTCAGATAGCGCACGCCGTCGGGCCCGGCCGCCTTCAATTCCGCAAATACAGCCGAAACCAGCTCGGCATTCCGATCGGCCAGCTCCGGCTTGGCCTTGTACCTGATCAACGTCCTTCTCATCGCGCGCTCCTTGCTCATGTCGCGACCTGGTTCGCTCAAAATCGCGCAAATGGCCGCATCACCCCTAGGACGTTTGCCGGCCGGCGAAGGATGCGGTCCGAGAGAAATTATTTTTGGGCGCATCCTTTGCGGCTCCGGCCTCGTCTACCCCGCAGAACGCGCCGCGACAGGGCGGCGCGAACCACGGAGACAGGGCAATGAAGACCCCGACCAATCGCGCCGCGCAGAACTGGGTGCTTGGCGTCACCGCGCTGGCATCCTTCATGATGGCGCTGGACGCCATGATCATCACGACGGCATTCGCGGCCATCCGCGCCGAATTCGGCAGCCCGGTCGAGACGCTGCAATGGACCGTCAACGCCTTCAACCTGACCTTTGCCGTGCTGCTCCTGACCGGCGCCGCGCTCGGCGACCGATTCGGTCGCCGCCGCATGTTCGCGTCCGGCATCGCCCTGTTCGTCGTTGCATCGGCGGCCTGTGCGCTCGCAGGCAGTGCCACCGCGCTGATCGCCGCCCGCGCACTGCAGGGCGCCGGCGCTGCGCTGGTGATGCCGCTCGCAATGGCGATCCTGAGCGGCACGTTCGGCCGCGAGGAGCGCGCCCGCGCGCTCGGCATCTTCAGCAGCATCACCGGCTGCGCGCTGATCATCGGGCCCGCCATCGGCGGCTTCATCACCGAACATTTCGGCTGGCGCTGGGTGTTCTGGATCAACCTGCCGATCGGCCTGATCGCGATCGCCCTGGTGCTGGCACGGTTGCGCGAAAGCTTCGGCCCGGCGGCCGCATTGGACATCCCCGGACTGGCGCTCGTCGCGCTTGCGGCGCTGGCGCTGGTGTGGAGCCTGTTGCGCGGCAACGCCGTGGGGTGGGCGAGCGCCGAAATCATGGCCACGCTGATGGCAGGCGTGGTGTTCACAGCCGGCTTCGTGCTCCGGGAATTGCGCGCGACCGCGCCAATGGTGCCGATGCGGCTGTTCGCATCGCGGGCGCTTGCCTCCGGCATGTCCGCAAGCGTCCTGTTCTACGCCGCGATGTATGGCGTCTTGTTCCTGTTGCCGCAGTTCCTCCAGACCACGCTGGGCTTCGACGCCTTCGGCGCCGGAGTTCGCCTGCTGCCCTGGACGGCGACACTGTTCGTGACCGCCCCGATCGCCGGCGCGGTCGTCAACAGATTCGGCGAGCGGCCGCTGGTGGTGACGGGCTTGCTGATGCAAGCGATCGGCCTTGGCTGGATCGCCGAGATCGTCAGCCCCACGATTGCCTACTCCGCCCTGGTCGCGCCGCTGGTGCTGGCCGGTGTCGGCGTCTCGATGGCGATGCCGGCAGCACAGAACGCCATCCTGAGCTCGGTCGCGGTGGCCGAAATGGGCAAGGCGTCCGGCATCTTCAACATGAGCCGCTTCCTCGGCGGCATGTTCGGCATCGCCGCGCTGGTGGCGAGCTTCTCGGCCAACGGTGGGGTCGATTCCGCCGCGCATTTCGAGCGCGGATTTGCTGCGGCGATGAGTCTTGCAGCAACGGTGTCGCTGGCCGGCGCGATTGCGGGGTGTTTCCTGCCGGCACGGCGACGGACGGTCGGCGCAGCCGCGCCGCAAGATGCGTGACGCTCGCGACGATAGAGTTTCGTGATCGGCGCAGCGCCTTGTGCCGCCATCCTTCTTTCCGATCATGAAACGTCATTCTCAAATGAAAACGACCTCTGGTGGAAGGGATCGCAGTCCTCTGACACGCATTGCAAGCCGCGGGACACGCTTTCGCACTCTCGCGGCGCGTTTCGCCCGAGCTTTGCCTGGTCACTTCACCCTCAAATCCAAGAGGGCGCAGAGAAGGCCGGGTGCTGACCTCGCACCCGCGGTCCGCTGCGCGAAAATGTAGCGCAAGGAAACCGCACAGCAGCATACAGGTGGTGCCAATCACTCGGCCTTCCCTGCGCGATGGTTGGACGGCTTATGCCGTGCTCTCCCGGGAGCCGAGTTCCTGCTGGCCTCCCTCGCCTCGCGAATTTGGATGATGCTGTCCGCCCGGTTGGGCTCGCACACACCTCCGCGACAGCTTGACCGTAGCAACGACGGCCAGGACCACACGGTTTTGCCGTACGCACGGCCCGCCATTTCGCCGCAGTTTTCCCGGCCGTGTCGACGAAGCCGGAAACTTACGGGCGAGACGAAGCCTAGCAGCGCCGCTCGTCCGCACGCGGTTGCGGGCTCACAGGGACTACCCGCCCTGCCCGCACCATCTCGTGCCGACGCTGCCGCGTCCATCGCAAGCCCGACTCGCAATCAAGACGACAACGAGATCGCCCCTCAAGGATGAGCCGGGACGAGCGACACATACGTCAAAACCGAATTTCGGTAAAGCGGAATGTTTTTGTGGGGAGGGGTTGACGGGTGCTGGGTGTTTTGCCCGACGGGTACGAAGGTAGACGGATTACTAGTTCAACCTTTGAATGAACAATGCTACCGATAGTTGATTTTAACGGCATGTTCGGCGGTTTCAGCGATGGCGCAGTGTGATTTGATTGTTACGGACGTAACGAGTTATGGGGATTTGTTTTGTGTCGCGGGATGGGACCGAGTTTCGGGCCGTATGATACGCCCTGAGCCTCCAGGTGCTAATGTCGCTGTCGAATCGTCCCGGTTCTGGAGCGGCCAATATGCCGGCCCCGGTCGGGCCTTCGATGTAGGAAATGTCGTTCGCTTTACAGCGAACCCCGCAGATCCAAACTTTCCATTTCCACATGCTACGGAAGATCGCATCGTCAACCTCGCGCAGCCCCTCACCATCCTTGAAACCTTGAGTGTTCCGGCGCTAGCTACAGCAGCGGCGGGGAGCGTTTCCCCCGGGTTGGAGGTTGCCTTCGACAATGAATTGATCCGACCTGCTTCCGGGAAAGCCTACGTCCTAGCGGGCAAGAACGTACGCTCTTTGGGTGCTGTAGAAATACCCGCGTCCAAGCTGAGCTTTTATGAAAACGACTATGATCCCAACAGGCCCAAGTTACGGGCTAAGGTGACCATCGGCACGCAAGTCTTCGACTTATCGGTTCCGGCGCTCGCTGCTCGAACACGGTGGAAAAACGCCGGTCTGGCGGGGTTAAGAGCTGACCTGAAGGAGTGCGACAAGGTACATATTCGTGTTGGGCTGTCGCGGCCACTCCCGCATCTCAACGCTTGGTTGATAGGCTGCGACGCTACCTACGATTTGCGTTCTTCGCAAGAACAGACTAGGAACAATTGGCGCCCCTACACAGGTTTTTCGTCTAATGGTCTTCTTGGGCTCGACGCGAGAACGATGCCGATTTAGTTCGAAGCACAGCGCTGGAAGACTGTCTCGTTGCGAAATTGCTAGCGGTTTGAGCTCGCAAAAAGACTGGGCCGCTGCGCTTTGATCGTCACAGGTCCCTTGTTGATCTGAGAACTGATCAACGTCGCTTGCATCAGGCTGAACAGGGATAGATGGTAGCGGGAGAGGGACTCGAACCCCCGACCCCAGGATTATGATTCCCGTGCTCTAACCAGCTGAGCTACCCCGCCACAGGGTCGCGAACGGCGAATGGCCGATCTCGCGAACGCGCGGCATATAAGGAAGGGGGCGGCGGGCTGTCAATCCGCGTTTGGCAAGGCTTCCGCAAATGGGCAGGTCGATTTGGCGGTTTTTGGCACTGAATCCGTCATGGCCGGCTTGCCGTCTTCGCTAAAGCTTCGCCGGCCCCAGCAGGGAAAGCCCGGTGAAGCCTTGGCGAAGCCGGGTCCCGGCGATCCACGCCTTGCTGGCCTCAAGAACGTGGATGCCCGGGACCAGCCCGGGCATGACGGAGATTGGGGTTGCGGAACCGGCTCCGCCTACGCCAAGGCTTCGGCGCGACGAGCTATTTCGGCCTGACGGAGGGGTCGCCGCCTGGGCTGCCGGGGGGTGGGATGACCGGCATGGTGCCACCCGTGCTGGGCGCGGGGGCGTGCATTTCGGGGTCGATGCCGGCGGGCGGACAAAGCACGCCCTCGGATTTCGCCAGCTTGTCGCCGAGCGGTTCCCGGGACTGGCCGGTCGTCTTGCCGTCTGGTGTGGCGGCGCCGCGCGCCCGGTCTGCGGGCGAGCAGTCGGTGGCGTGCTGCGGGGACGGCGGCGCGGTCTGTTGCGGCGGCGTCGCCGGGGCGGGCGGGGCCTGCGCGATCGCTGCGCCGGAGGCTGCCATCACGAGACCCGCAAAGATGATGTTCGATGTGGTGCGCATGAAGGCAAACGCGCGGGTCGGGCCCGATGTTCCCGGCCAAAACGCGATGTGATCGCGCTAGATGGTGACCGGTTCAGGACTCCATTGCCGCCACGAGGTCGGTGCACCTCGCCCGCTTGCGGGAGAGGTCGGCGCGTCTCGGGCGATGCGAAGCATCGTCCCGCGCGCCGGGTGAGGGTTCTTTCCATTCGCGAGATATCGCTGGTCGAGAGAGCCCTCTCCCCTACCCTCTCCCGCAGGCGGGAGAGGGAGCGCGCTGCCGGCTGAGCGGCGCGCCGGGCTCATCCCGATCACGATTTGACGTAGCGGATCAGCGAAAAGTGTCCCATCGGCGGCATCGGGCGGCGCTCGGCCAGGGTGACACCGCCGTGCTTCGCGGCCCAATCGACCAGGCGCTGCCACGGGAATTCCGGGCGCCAGCCGAGACGGCGGGCGAGCGGCGCAAAGGCCAGCTCGGAGAGTTTGCGAAATCCGTTCTCGGCGCCGATGTGGTTGACGAGGATCAGCTCGCCGCCTCGCTTGAGGACGCGCACGAACTCGTCGAGCGTGCCTTCGGGATCGGGCACGGCGGTGATGACATATTGCGCGACCACCGCATCGAAAAAGTTTCCCGGGAAGGCGAGGTTCTTCGCGTCCATCACCGAGAGCACGTCGACATTGGACAGCCGCATCGCGCGCACGCGCGCCTGCGCCTTGCGCAGCATCGGCTCGGAAATGTCGACGCCGCAGATTCTGGTGGTGCGCGCATAGTCGGAGAGCGAAAGCCCGGTGCCGACGCCGACGTCGAGAATGCGACCGCCGATGCGGTCGGCCTCGGCGATGGTCGACTGCCTTCCGGCGTCGAACACCTTGCCGAACACGAGATCGTAGACCGGCGCCCAGCGGCCATAGGCCTTCTCGACCCCGGCCCGCGAGATATCTGCTGCCATGCCTCGTGTCCTGCCCCAGGAAAATTCTTTAGCTGATGATGATTATTGGTGGAATCAAATCCAGCCCCGCGTGCAGTCTGAGCCTCTCCCGCTTGCGGGAGAGGTCGGCACGCAGTGCCGGGTGAGGGTTCTTTCCTCCCGCGAAATATCGCAGCTGGAGAGAGCCCTCTCCCCTACCCTCTCCCGCAAGCGGGAGAGGGGGCGCAGTTTTTCCGTAGCTACAGTCGGGCTGAATTTCATCGCACCTAGCCGCGCACGGCTTCGGGCAGCGACCGCGCTGCGTTGCTCGCGACCTTCGCCGCCGCGCTCTGGATGAAGCCGCCGCCTAGCACGCGCGCCTGCCCTGACGGGGCGTCGTAGAACACGCAGGCCTGGCCCGGCGAAACGCCCTCTTCGCCGGCAACGAGCTCGACCTCGTAATGGCCGCCAGCGCCGCGCAGCCACGCCGGCTGGGGGCTGCGGGTCGAGCGCACGCGCACGAACATTTCGAGGCCATTGCCGATGGCGCGGTCAATATCGCCGTCGCCGATCCAGTTGACGTCGCGCAAGCTGATGCGGTGCATCTTCAAGGCCTCGCGCGGGCCGACGACCACACGGCGGTTCGCCGCTTCGAGCCGCACCACGAACAGCGGCGCGGCTGCCGCGATGCCGAGGCCACGGCGCTGGCCGATCGTGAAATTGGCGATGCCGTGATGCTGGCCGAGCACGCGGCCGTCGAGATCGACGATGTCACCGGGGTCCATCGCGTTCGGCCGCAGCCGCGTGATGATGTCGGTGTAGCGGCCTGTCGGCACGAAGCAGATGTCCTGGCTGTCGTGCTTGTCGGCGACGGACAGGCCAAAGCGGCGGGCGAGCTCGCGGGTCTCGGGCTTGGTCATGTCACCGAGCGGAAAGCGTAGATAATCGAGCTGCTCCTGCGTCGTCGCGAACAGGAAGTAGCTCTGGTCGCGATCAGCATCGGCGGCGCAGACCAGCGCGCGCGAGCCGTCGGCGCGACGGCGCGAGGCGACATAATGGCCGGTGGCGAGCGCGGTGGCCCCGAGCTCGCGGGCGGTCTTCAAGAGGTCGCGAAACTTGACCGAGCGGTTGCACTCGATGCACGGCACCGGGGTCTCGCCGAGCGCGTAAGAGTCAGCGAAATTGTCGATGACGGACTCGCGAAAGCGGTCCTCGTAATCGAGCACGTAATGGGGAATGCCGAGCTTGGCGGCGACGTCGCGGGCGTCGTGGATGTCCTGGCCGGCGCAGCAGGCGCCCTTGCGATGGGTCGCCGCGCCATGATCATAGAGCTGGAGCGTGATGCCGACGACGTCGTAACCCTCCGCCTTCAACAGCGCAGCCGTCGTCGACAGATCGACGCCGCCCGACATGGCGACGACGACCCTGGTGTCCTGCGGACGGCCTTCGAGATCCAGACTGTTGAGCATGGGTTCCTGATGCCTTGAGCCGGGACATCGGCGGTCCCCGGGAACTTCGGTTCCCCCGGGGGCTGATGTGCCCGGTCGAAAGCGGCTGAGAGCACCCTTTAATATAGGCGGCCTTTCGGTGAAGCAATCGCGCGGGCCGAAAGCTTTACGGCAATTCTTGCCGGGGCGGCAGAAATGGCGGGGTCGCGGGACCCTCGCGGCGCCAGACCAGATTCGTCAATAGATTGATTTTACTGGATAAAATCGCGTCCAGCGCGGCTGGCCCGCTCCTTGCTCACCTCCTGGTCCGAAGATGGTTTCAAGGGGTCGCCTGTGGTTGGTGTCACGTCAGATGTAGCAGCGAGCGCGCAGGTTTCGAGCGCACAGCAGAAGCCTGCCCGCCCGCAGAGCTCGAAGGACACCTCCGGCAGCAACTCCTTCGGTGCGCTGGTCGACAGCAATACGCAGGCGATCAGCAACAGCGCGTCGTCCTCGACCCAGGACACCACGCCGCGGCGCAGTGATTCGTCCTCGTCCTCATCATCGTCCTCCTCGTCCGATCGGAGCACGCGCGACACGTCCTCGCCCGATCAGTCTTCGCAAAGCCAGCCGAGCGACAGCAGCAATTCCGCGACGCCAGCCAGCACCGACACCAGCACAGATCCGGCCAAGGCGAGCGGCAAGACCAAGGACACGTCCGAAGCCTCCGGCGCCAAGTCGGGCGACAAAGCCGACACCTCCAAGACCGACAAGAGCGACAAGGCTGGCAAGACCGACGGCACCGACGGCCTTGCCGCCGCTGTCGACGCCTCGGCCAATGCCCAGACCGCGGCAATGCAAGCCGCTGTGCCCGATCCGAACGCGATCGTCGTCGCCGTGCCCGTTGTCCCAGTCGATCCCAACGCGGCTGCGACCCAGGCCGCCAACACCGCCGCTTCGCCGCTGACCATCGCCGCCGCCGGCATCGCCGCCAGCGCCTCGACCGCGGCGCAGATCACCGGCGCCAAGACCGATACCGCCACGCCTGGCGACAAGAGCGCCAAGACCGCTGGCGCCAAGGTCGACGCCAAAACCTCGGCGACGATCGCGGATGCCGCCACTGGCACAGCCGACGGCACCGCGACCGATGCCAAGACGAACGGAGTACTGGTCGCCGCGATCGATCAGGGCACGCCGAAGACCTCGTTCAAGGCCGCCGCGACGGGGCAGTCGCAGACCGACATCTCCAATATCGGCCAGGATGCGGGCAAGACCGCAACGAGCGCCGCCACGCAGAATCCCGCGACGGCCGCGACGATAAACGCCGCCGCGCATCCGCAGAACGCAAAGCCGCAGGCTGACGCGACCTCGACCGATGCGAAGGCCGGCGCCGCCGACCGCATCCCCGATGCCACGCCAGCTGCGCCGACCGCGCACGCCCATGCCGACACGCAAGCCGTTGCCGCGACGACGGACACGGGCGCCCAGGCCGCCAATGCCGTGCAGGCGCCGCTGACCACGACGACCTCGGTCGCGACCGCCTCCACCGCAACGCTGACCGCGAGCGCGGCCACATCCACCGCCGTGCCGATCAGCGGCGTGCCGATCGAGATCGCCGCCGCCGCACGCGCCGGAAAAACCCGCTTCGACATCAGCCTCGATCCGGTCGATCTCGGCCGCATCGACGTCCGCATCAATGTCGACCGGAACGGCCAGGTCACCTCGCACCTCACCGTCGAAAAGCCGGAGACGCTGTCGCTGTTGAGACAGGACGCGCCGCAGTTGCAGCGCGCGCTCGACGATGCCGGCCTCAAGACCGGCAGCAACGGACTCTCCTTCAGCCTGCGCGACCAGAATTCGTCGGGGCAGAACTCCGGCCAGAACAACGACAATAACGGCAACGCCCGCCGGCTGATCATCAGCGACGAAGACGCAAGCACTGCTGCGCCCATCAGCCGCAGCTACGGCCGCATGCTCGGATCGAGCAGCGGCGTCGACATCAGAGTGTGAGGAGTATTCGCAAATGACCACCACGAATTCCGCCACCGCACCTGCCGTCGTCTCCGGCACGACACCGACATCGTCCTCGTCGTCCTCGTCGAACCCGACCCTGGGCTCGACCACCGGCGCGACGCTCGCCGGCAACTTCCAGACCTTCCTGACGCTGCTGACGACGCAGCTTCAGAACCAGAACCCGCTCGATCCGCTGGACACCAACCAGTTCACTCAGCAGCTGGTGCAGTTCGCCGGTGTCGAGCAGCAGCTCAAGACCAACGACTCGCTGTCCCAACTCGTCACCCTGCAACAGACCACGCAGGCGACCCAGGCGCTGGACTTCGTCGGCAAGACCGCCGTCGTCGACGGCACCACCGCGACGATGACGAGTTCGTCGGCAACCTGGCATCTCAACGTGCCGACCGATGCGACCGTGGATGTTTCCATCGCCAATTCCAGCGGCCAGACCGTGTTCACGGGCAAATACACCGCCGGCGCCGCCAGCGACGTTCCCTTCACCTGGAATGGCCAGGGCAATGACGGCACGCAGTGGCCGGACGGCAAATACACCATCACCGCAACGGGCAAGGATGTCTCGGGCAATAGCGTCGGCATCGCGGCCCAGGTGCAGGGCACGGTGTCGTCCGTCGACCTGACCCAATCGCCGCCGCTGCTCACGATCGACGGCAACAGCTACACCCTGAGCCAGGTGAAGAGCATCGTCGCCACCAGCAGCAGCACCGGCAGCTGAGGCTCGCCCCCATGCCACACATGCAGCGTCGTCCCGGCGGAGGCCGGGACCCATACCGCGAGATCTTTCGATGAAACGCAGGTAGCAGTAGCGCGAAAGACTTCCCAACTACGAGTCTTCGCCAAACGACTCCTGTGGTTATGGGGCCCGGCCTTCGCCGGAACGACGGTTGGGGCATCGCAGCGTCGCGCTCAGGCTCCGTTCGTTAGTAAAGTCTTTACGAACACCCCGCTCAGCCGGCTGAAACACGTGTTCAGCCCGCCGGGCCGGTCGCGTTCCAGCCAGTTTCAACGAGAATTGTATTGAAGCCTTAGGCTTAGCGGATTTTTAAGCCGCGATGCGTACGGTTGTGGCGTGAGTTCAGTGGTTGAGAGTTTGTGAGTACACCATGACAGAACCCCATCGCCCGAGGGTAAAATACGTCATCGGGCCGGACGGCAGTCCGCTGACGATTGCAGATCTGCCCGCACCCGGCACCAAACGCTGGGTCATCCGCCGCAAGGCCGAAGTCGTCGCCGCCGTTCGTGGCGGACTCCTCTCGCTCGAGGAGGCCTGCAGCCGTTACACCCTGACGGTCGACGAATTTCTCTCCTGGCAGTTTTCCATCGACCAGCACGGTCTGGCGGGCCTTCGCACCACCCGCATCCAGCAATATCGCCAGTAAGCGATCCGGAAATCTGTGGCTTTTGACGAAAATCGGTCTCGCTATGCGAGGCCGATTTTTTTCATGACGCTACTTTTGTCCGAGCTCTTAACCTTCGTTAACCATATCGAAACCATCACCTAGGCAATAATTGCCCAGTCGGCCTTTCCAGGGAAAGCAGCCGAATCTGTTGGGGCGGTTGCTTGCAAGGTCTTGGGGACTTTCTGAAGGGTATCGGCGCCGCCCGCTTCGGGGCGATGATCGCGGTCACCGCCGCGCTCATCGGCTTCTTTGCCTTCGTCATCATGCGCGTCACCACGCCGCAGATGACGACGCTCTTCACCGATCTCAGCGTCGAAGATTCTTCCGGCATTATCAAGGACTTGGAGCGCCAAGGCATCCAGTACGAGCTGCGCAATGAAGGCAGCGTCATCATGGTGCCGAAGGACAAGGTCACGCGTCTGCGGATGAAGCTCGCCGAAGGCGGCCTGCCCAAGGGCGGCGGGGTCGGCTACGAGGTGTTCGACAAGTCGGACGCGCTCGGCACCACCAGCTTCGTCCAGAACATCAATCATCTGCGCGCGCTCGAAGGCGAGCTTTCCCGCACCATCCGCGCCATCGACCGCATCCAGGCCGCGCGCGTCCACCTGGTGCTGCCCGAGCGCCCGCTGTTCTCGCGCGAGGCGCCGGAGCCGTCGGCCTCGATCGTGGTCCGGGTCCGCGGCTCGCTGGAAGCCCAGCAGATCCGCGCCATCCGCCATCTCGTCGCCTCCGCCGTCAACGGCTTGAAGCCGCAGCGGGTCTCGATCGTCGACGAAGCCGGCAATTTGCTCGCCGACGGCGCAGCGACGGATCCGGAGCAGGCCGTCGGCGACGAGCGTCGCACCGCCTACGAGAAGCGGATGCGCAAGCAGGTCGAGGACATCGTCTCCTCCGTGGTCGGCTCGGGCCGCGCCCGCGTCCAGCTCTCCGCCGATTTCGACTTCAACAAGGTCACTCAGACCTCGGACAAGTTCGATCCCGAGGGCCGCGTGCTGCGCTCGAGCCAGACCCGCGAAGAGCAGAGCATGACCGCCGACAACAACGGCCAGGTCACGGTCAACAACGAGCTGCCCGGCAACCAGCAGAACAGCGGCGTCGCGGCCAAGGACCAGAGCAAGAAGAGCGAGGAGACCAACAATTACGAGATCTCCCACACCACCAAGACCGAAGTGACCGAGGCCGGCCGCGTCAACCGCATCTCCGTCGCGGTCCTGGTCGACGGCATCTACTCCAAGAACGAGAAGGGCGATCTGGCCTATCAGGACCGCACCAAGGAGCAGCTCGAACAGATCGCCACTCTGGTTCGCTCGGCGATCGGCTTCGACCAGAAGCGCGGCGACCAGGTCGAGGTCGTCAATCTGCGCTTTGCCGAGGCGCCCTCCACCGCCCCGATCGCGGAGCCGACCGGCTTGCTCGGCATGCTCCAGTTCACCAAGGACGACCTGATGTACTTCGTCGAGCTCGGCGTGATGATGCTGCTCGGCCTGGTCGTGCTGTTCATGGTGATCCGGCCGCTGGTCAAGCGGATCCTGGCCTCCGAGGAGGTCGCCGCCGCCATCTCCGGCGCCCTCACCGGCCCCGCCGCCTCGGACGAGGCTGCGCCGGCGGGCCAGGCGCTGCTGCCGAGCGGCACCGCAAGCGCGATCGACGTCGCCACCGTCCAGGGCCAGGTCCACGCCCAGTCCGTTCACCGTGTCGGCGAGCTCGCCGAGCGCAACCCCAACGAAACCGTCGCCATCATCCGTCAATGGCTGACCGAACCCGCGAAATGATTCGAGAAGTGAACTGACATGGCCGGCACTTTGCAAAACGCCAACTCGAACGACATCACCAGCGTGATATCCACGCTCGGCCAGCGTGCCGTCGGCCGCGCGGGCGCCAAGGTCGAAGTGGTGCCGGGGCCGAAGCGCGCCGCGATCCTGATGCTGGCGCTCGGCGAGCAATATGGCGGCAAGATCTGGGGACTGCTCGACGACGACGAGGTGCGGCAGCTCTCGCTGGAAATGTCGACGCTCGGCACCGTCGAGGTCGACACCGTCGAAGACATGCTGCTCGAATTCGTCTCGCGCATGTCGGCCTCCGGCGCGCTGATGGGCAATTTCGACGCCACCGAGCGGCTTCTCCAGCAATATCTGGCGCCCGAACGCGTCAACGGCATCATGGACGAGATCCGCGGCCCGGCCGGGCGCAACATGTGGGAGAAACTTTCCAACGTGCAGGAAGAGGTCCTCGCCAACTACCTCAAGAACGAATATCCGCAGACCATCGCGGTGGTGCTGTCGAAGCTGAAGCCGGAGCACGCCGCGCGCGTGCTGGGCATCTTCCCCGAGGATCTCGCGCTCGACGTCGTCAACCGCATGCTGAAGATGGAGGCGGTCCAGAAGGAAGTGATCGAGAGCGTCGAGAAGACGCTCCGCACCGAATTCATGTCCAACCTGTCGCAGACCCGCCGCCGCGACGCCCACGAGGTCATGGCCGAAATCTTCAACAATTTCGACCGGCAGACCGAAACTCGCTTCATCACCTCGCTGGAAGAGGACAACCGCGATCGGCCGAGCGCATCAAGGCGCTGATGTTCACCTTCGACGACCTCGTGAAGCTCGATTCCGGCTCGGCCCAGACACTGATGCGCAACGTCGACAAGGACAAGCTCGGCGTGGCGCTGAAGAGCGCCAACGAGGACGTCCGCAACTTCTTCTTCGGCAACATGTCGTCGCGCGCGGCCAAGATGCTCCAGGACGACATGGCGGCAATGGGCCCGGTGCGCCTGCGCGACGTCGACGAGGCGCAGGCGCTGCTCGTCAACCTCGCCAAAGACCTCGCCGCCAAGGGCGAGATCATGCTGACCAAGAATCGCGCCGACGACGAACTGGTGTATTGATGGGCGCACCCGCAAAATTCCTGTTCGATAACGACTTCGCCGCGCCCGACCGGACGCGCGAGAAGGTCGCGACTGCGGCCGAGATCGCCCAGAAGCTCGCGGAAGCCGAGGCGCGCGCCTATCAGGACGGATTTGCCGCGGGTCAGCGCGAAGCCAAGGCGGAGAGCGACCGCCGCGTGGCGCTCGCCGTCGAAGAGATCAGCGTCTCGATCCGGGGCATTGCTTCGGGCATCGGCAATATCGAGAGCAAGATGGAGACCGAGGCGGTCGACGTCGCCCTCGCCGTGGCGCGCAAGCTGTGCGCCGATCTGATCGCAGCCGAGCCGCTTGGCGAGATCATGGCACTGGTCAAGGACTGCTTCTCGCATCTGGTCGCGACGCCGCATCTCGTCGTCCGCATTAACGACGCGCTCTACGACAGCGCGCGCGAGAAGATCGAGCGCCTCGCCAAGCAGAGCGGCTTCGAAGGTCGGCTGGTGATCCTGGCCGAGCCCGAGATAGCGACCGGCGACTGCCGGATCGAATGGGCCGATGGCGGCGTCGTGCTGGAGCGCGGCGCCATCGTGGCCAAGGTGGACGAGCTGGTCGGACGCTATATCGCGTCCCGCAGGGGGAATTAAGCCATGAGCGACACCGACGGACAGGTCCCGCTGCCCGATCTCAACGGCCCGATGCCGCCGACCGGCAACGACGTCAGCTACAACGAGGAGGAATATGCCTCGCGCGTCGCCGCCGACCTCGAAGCCGTGTTCGACGTGCCGGTGCAGGTCTCGGCCGTGCTCGGCCGCTCGAAGATGGACGTCGGCGAACTGCTGAAGCTCGGACCCGGCACCGTGCTCGAGCTCGACCGGCGCGTCGGCGAGGCCATCGACATCTACGTCAACAACAAGCTCGTCGCCCGCGGCGAGGTGGTGCTGGTCGAGGACAAGCTCGGCGTGACCATGACGGAAATCATCAGGACAGAACGCGGGTAATAGTTTTGAGCATGATCTTTTCGGAAAACCGCTACGCACTTTTCCGGATCATGCTCGCGCCAACACAGGACATGACGCGCGGCAGCGCGAACAGACGGACAGGAGACTGATATGCGGCTTCTCATCGTTGGCACGTTAAAAGGCCAACTCACCACCGCCACCAAGATCGCGATGGAGAACGGCGCCACCGTGACCCACGCCGAGGATCACGACCAGGCGATGCGCGTACTGCGCGGCGGCAAGGGCGCCGACCTCCTGCTGGTCGACGTCGCTCTCGACATCCGCGACCTCGTGATGCGGCTCGAGGCCGAGCACATCCACGCTCCGATCGTCGCCTGCGGCATCACCAACGACGCCCGCGCCGCGGTTGCCGCGATCCACGCCGGCGCCAAGGAATACATCCCGCTGCCGCCCGATCCGGAGCTGATCGCGGCGGTGCTAGCTGCGGTCGCCAATGATTCCCGCGAGCTGATCTATCGCGACGACGCGATGGCGAAGGTCGTCAAGCTCGCTCAGCAGATCGCAGGTTCCGACGCCTCGGTGATGATCACAGGCGAATCCGGCACCGGCAAGGAAGTGCTGGCGCGCTACGTCCATACCCGCTCGGCCCGCGCCAAACGCCCGTTCATCTCGATCAACTGCGCCGCGATCCCCGAGCACCTCCTGGAGTCGGAGCTGTTCGGCCATGAGAAGGGCGCGTTCACCGGCGCCATCGCCCGCCGCATTGGAAAGTTCGAGGAAGCGACTGGCGGCACGCTGCTGCTCGACGAAATCTCCGAAATGGACGTCCGCCTGCAATCGAAACTGCTGCGCGCGATCCAGGAGCGCGTGATCGACCGCGTCGGCGGCACCAAGCCTGTCCCAATCGACATTCGCATCATCGCGACCTCGAACCGCAATCTGGGCGACGCTGTGCGCGAAGGCAGCTTCCGCGAGGATCTGCTGTTCCGCCTCAACGTCGTGAACCTCAAGATCCCGCCGCTGCGCGAGCGTCCCGCCGATATTCTGGAGCTCGCCCAGCACTTCGTGAAGAAATACGCCGACGCCAACGGCGTGCCGGTACGCCCGGTCTCGGCGGAAGCACGCCGCGTGCTCTCCACCAACCGCTGGCAAGGCAACGTCCGCGAGCTCGAAAACACCATGCACCGCTCCGTGCTGATGGCGCAGGGCGACGAGATCGGACCCGACGCCATCCTCACGCCGGACGGTGATCGCCTCGACCTCGCCAGGACGGTACCGGCGGTGGCGCATGCCACGATGGCCGCCGAGCAGGTGACGCGGGCTCTGGTCGGACGCACCGTGGCGGATGTCGAACGCGACCTGATCCTGGAGACGCTGAAGCATTGCCTCGGCAACCGGACCCACGCCGCCAACATTCTGGGAATTTCGATCCGCACCTTGCGCAACAAGCTCAACGAATATTCCGACGGCGGCATCCCGATCACCCCCGCCGGCACGCCGGGTGAGTATCCGCGGATGCCGATGGTGGGGGCGTAGGCCTCACCGCAAAATCGAGAGACGTGCAATGCCCGGGTTGAGTCCCGAGCATTTTTGTTTGAATGCGGCTACCAACATCGTCATTGCGAGCGCAGCGAAGCAATCCAGAATTCATCCGCGGTGACAGACTGGATTGCTTCGCTACGCCGCTACGCTCGCAATGACGGGGCTGAGAGCGCTTCTCGCATGACGGGACCGCGCCAGCCGACTAGGCCATGGCCACGGCAGGCCCTATAACCCGCACTGAGAACCACGCGAGGGAAAGCATGTCTGAAGCTCAAATCATCGATTGGCTGGCGTCGCAGCGGCAGGCGATGATCGATCTGTTGTGCGACGTCGTGAACATCGATTCCGGGTCCTATGACAAGGAAGGCGTCGATGCGGTCGGCGCGCGATTCGAGCGGCATTTTGCCGAGCACGGCATTCCCTGCCGGCGCGAAAGCCACGGCAGCTTTGGCGATGCGCTCCATGCCGAGGTCGCAAAGCCCGGCAGCAACGAGAAGCCGGTGCTGTTGATGGGACATCGCGACACCGTGTTCGGCGAGGGCGAGGCCGGACGGCGCCCGTTCACGATAAGAGACAATCGCGCCTATGGACCCGGCGTCGCCGACATGAAGGCCGGCCTCGTCATGAACGTGTTCGTGGCCACCGCCTTCCACAAATTCGGCGGCAATCCGCATCCGATCAAGCTGCTGATCACCTCGGATGAGGAGATTGCCTCGCCCTCGTCGCGACCGGTGATCGAGCGTGAGGGGCGCTCTGCGCGCGCCGTGTTCAATTCCGAGCCGGGCCGCCCGACCGGCAACGTCGTCACCAGCCGCAAGGGCGGCATCTTCATGCATTTCGCCATCACCGGCAAAGCCGCGCATTCCGGCGCCAATTTCGCCGCAGGTGTCAGCGCGATCGGCGAGCTCGCGCACAAGATCATCCAGATCCACGCACTGACCGATCTCACCAAGGGTATCACGCTCAATGTCGGGCTCGTTGCGGGCGGCCAGTCGGTCAACACGACGGCGCCTTACGCCGAAGGCCAGATCGATATGCGCTATGTCGACCCGGCCGACCGCGCCACGGTGATGGCTGAGATCGAAAGGATCATCGCCACGCCTTGTGTACCCGGCACCAGTGCCGTGCTGACGATCAAGGGCGAGTTCGCGCCAGTCGTGCAGAGCGAGGGCTCGAAGGCGCTGTTCGAACGCTATCAGGCGGCCGCAAAGCAGGCCGGCCTCACCACGCTCCAGGGCGAGTTCTCCGGCGGCTGCGCCGATTCCGGCTTCACCGCCGCGGTCGGCACGCCGACCATCTGCGGCGTCGGACCGGTCGGCGGTCTCGCGCATACGCCGGAGGAATATCTCGAGCTCGACAGCATCGTGCCGCGCGCGCAGGCCTTGGCGCTGGCGATTTTGCGGGGGTAAGCACAGGTGCCGTAGGGTGGGCAAAGCAAAGCGTGCCCACCAATTCTTGCTCAACTGCAGAGAGATGGTGGGCACGGCGCAAGGGCGCCTTTGCCCACCCTTGTATTAGCGCGCCGGATTATAATGGCCTCGTTCCGTGAGGAATGGCCCAGCCCGGGTGGCCGCCCGAGCTGGGCCGCCGATCGATCGGATCGATGCCCACCGAAGCCTTGAGGGCTGCGTTTCGTAGCAAGATCGCGGTCGGCACTTCATCGGGACCCGCATGGTTGAACGAACTTCAGGTTCGCATAACAAGGGAGGGTCGAGGAAGATGGCCAAGCGTATCATGATCTGTGCCGGGATCGATACCGGCAAACATAAGCTCGACGTGGCGGTCGACGGCAGCTCGGAACAGTTGCGGGTCGACAACACGATGGAAGGCCACCAGGCTTTGGTAGAGTGGCTGAAGCGCATCAAGGTCAAGAGGGTTGGGATCGAGGCCAGTGGAGGCTACGAGCAGGCGGTCGTCGCCGAGCTGCGGCGCAAGCGGTTCGTCGTCGTCTTGTTTCAGCCGAAGCAGGTCCGTGCTTTTGCCACGTTCCATCAGCTGCTGGCCAAGAACGACAAGATCGACGCGGCGCTGATCGCGATGTGCACTGCTGCGATCAAGACCATCCATCCCGCTCCGGATCCGCGGCTGCAGCCCCTTGCCGAGCATCTGACGATGATCGACCAGATCACGGAAGACATCGCAAGGCTCAAGAACCGGCTCGAGAGTTGCCGCGACAAGCGGATTCAAGGGGTTTGGAAGGCGCAGATCGCGCTCCTGGCCAAGTCCAAACGAGCCGAGCTCAAGGCGCTGCTGGCGGCGATCCGCAAGCACCCTGATCTTGCCGCACGGCTCGATCTGATCCACAGCGTCGGCGGCTGCGGCCTGCCGACCGCGATTGCCGTCCTGATCCGGATGCCTGAGATTGGCAACATCACGCGCGGGCCTGCCGCAGCTCTCGGCGGGCTGGCACCTTACGACGACGACAGCGGCAATCGCGCCGGTGCCCGTCACATCGAAGGTGGCCGCGAACGCCTGCGCCGGGCGCTCTACAACGCGGCTCTTGCGGCATCCTTCCGCTGGAATCCGCAGCTCAAGGCTTTGTACAGCCGTCTGATCGCCGCCGGCAAATGCCACAAATGCGCGCTCATCGCCTGCGCCAGGAAATTGCTGGTCACGATCAACGCCGTCGTCGCCCGCGGAACTCCCTGGGTCGCCGAGGCGCCTCAACTCGCCAAGCTGCCCGCCGTCTGACCGCGTTTCTTTGTTCGATCAGGCGACCGTTTCTTCGTCCCGACCTGCCGCCACAACGACGCCGCGCGCCGCGGTCGTCAAGGCTGGCCGTCGCTCAAATCTCTCCTCACATCCGCTGCTGCCAGGCCACGCCTTGACGGCCGCAAGCGCGGCGTCATGCTCGCGGAAATCGGACGCCAACCTAATGGTTGCTACGAGACCTTCCGAGTTCTAAGAATAACTCGGCGCGTCGGGCTTGCGGAAGATGTGGATGGGATCGCCGGGGATGATCGGCTGGCCGCGAAACATTGCATAGGCGTAGAGCGCGAGATAGGCGATCGCGAGCGCGCCGATGGCGTAGAAGGCCCAGGTCGCGACGCGTTTCATCATGGCGCTCCATTGCCGTCCCGGCCTGAGAAGGCTCAGGCAGCGCTTCTAGAGCGATGACGGGGAAAAGGCCAGCCTGTGCAGCTTTCGACGGCAGCGATCAAACGCCGCGCAGGCTGCGTGCGGGAACGCTGACGTCTGCGAGCTTGGCGGCATCCTCGTCCTGGTCAACCGCCACATATTGCCCATGCCAATAGGCCAGCGCGGCGGTCCGGGTCGAACTCCTGATGTCCCTGACACGGCCGATGACGATGGCGTGCGAGTGCCGCTCGACGATCTCCTCGACCTCGCAATCGACGGCCGACAATGCGCCGACCAGCAGCGGAACGCCCGAGACTGAAGTCACCCACTGGGCGCCGGCAAAGCGATCGACGCCCTTCAGTCCGCCCTTGCCGGCAAAGCGTTCGGCGATGTCGAGCTGATCGGCGTTGAGGATGTTCACGCCGAAGGCGCCATAGCGCCTGATCAGCGGGAAAGAGGAGGCATCGCGGTTGACGCTGACCAGCAGTGTCGGCGGATCAACCGACAGCGACGTGACCGACGTGACCGTCATGCCGGTGATGTCCTTGCCCCGCCCGGCGGTGATGACGCTGACGCCACCGGTCAGGTGGCGCATGGCGCCGCGGAAATCGGCAGACGAGACGAGGGTGTCGGTCATGATATTGCGGGGGACTACATTCATTTCATGCTCCCCGAAGCGGGGTTCCTCTCTATCTAGGTACGATCGTCCGCCAACAAAAGGTGGCTCAGGATCGAGCCTTCAAGGCTTGCGAGTTCGATCGAGCCGCGCTCGCGCGGCCGGGCGGTGTTAACCAAGAGATCATGGGCAATGCGGCCCTCGTCGATCACCAGCACGCGGTCGGCCAGCGCGACCGCCTCGGAAACGTCGTGGGTCACCAGGATCGCGGTAAAACCCTGGTCGCGCCAGACCCGCTCCAGCAGGCGCTGCATCGAGATTCGAGTCAGCGCGTCCAGCGCGCCGAGCGGCTCGTCGAAGGCAAGCACGCGCGGATGGGAGACCAGGGCGCGGGCGAGCGCAACGCGCTGCTTCTGGCCGCCCGACAGCACCGATGGCCACTGCTCGCGCTTGTCCGTGAGCCCGACCTCGGCCAGCGCCTTCTCGGCACGAGCGTGCGCGTCGCTCGATGAGCGGTTGCGGCCGAGGCCGACCTCGACATTGGACAGCACGCGCGCCCAGGGCAGCAGCCGCGGCTCCTGAAACATCACGCGGATGTCCTCGGGCTGGATCGCCGCATCACCAAAGCTGATGCTGCCGGCGTCGATCTTTTCGAGGCCTGCGATCAGGCGCAGCAGCGTGCTCTTGCCGCAACCGCTCTTGCCCACGATGGCGACGAACTGGCCGGCGGGAATGTGCAAATCGATGCCGCGCAGCACCTCGTTGTCGCCGAATGACTTGCGCAGGCCCCGGATGCTGAGCGGCAGGCCGGTGCTCCGCATCTGGCGCTCTTGCCGCTGCTCGCGCACCGCACGGGTCTGCGGGGCGAAGCTGGCGTGCTCGGTTTCGGGAAGGGTCGTCCGAAGGACTGTCTGCATGTGATTCCCAGTATTTCTGCTCAACGTTTCTGGAATGCGGGGTGCCAGGAGAGCGTCAGGCGCTCCAGCACACGGGAGGCGCTGTCGGCGAGCTTGCCGAGCAGGGCGTAGATCAGGATCGAGAGCACGACGACGTCGATCAGCATGAACTCGCGCGCCTGCATCGCCATGTAGCCGAGGCCGGAGGAGGCCGCGATGGTCTCGGCGACAATCAGTGTGAGCCACATGATGCCGAGCGCAAAACGGATGCCGACGAAGATCGAAGGCAGCGCGCCCGGGAAGATCACCCGGCGAAACAGCTCGCCGTCGCTCATGCCGTAGATGCGGCCCATCTCGATCAGCTGCGGGTCGACGGTGCGGATGCCGTGCAGGGTGTTGAGGTAGATCGGGAAGAACACCCCGAGCGCCACCAGGAACAGCTTTGCGCTCTCATCGATGCCGAACCAGAGGATGACCAGCGGGATCAAGGCCAGATGCGGCACGTTGCGCACCATCTGGAGCGTGGTGTCGGTGAGCTTGGCCGAGAGCTGGGAGAGACCATTCGCAAGCCCGAATGCGAAGCCGATGTTGCCGCCGATCAGGAACCCGATCGAGGCGCGCCAGAACGAGACCCAGATGTTGCGGATCAGTTCGCCGGAGAGCAGCAGCTTCCAGCCGGCGAGCGCGACGTCGCTCGGCGCTGGCAGCACGCGGGTCGGCACCAAGCCGGCGACGCAGGCCACCTGCCAGGCCGCGACGATGGCGAGCGGCACGATCCACTGGATCAGGCCGTCGACGCGCGGCAGGCGGAAGCTGCGCGGAAGGGAAAGACTGTCGATCAGGCTCATGATTGCGACACCTTGTGCTGCGGACGGAAGTCGCTGCCGACGGTTTCGCCAAAGGGACCGCCGTTGAAGTGCAGCTTCGTCACGTTGCTCGGCTGCTCCAGCGAGAGCAGCGGGAACACCAGCTCGGCGAAGCGATAGGCTTCCTCGAGATGCGGATAGCCCGACATGATGAAGGTATCGATGCCGATGTCCTGATACTCCTTGATGCGCGCGGCGACGGTTTGGGCATCGCCGACCAGCGCCGTGCCGGCACCGCCGCGCACCAGGCCGACACCGGCCCAGAGGTTCGGCGCGATCTCGAGCTTGTCGCGCTTGCCGCCGTGGAGCTGCGCCATGCGCTGCTGGCCGACCGAGTCCATGCGCGCAAAGTTCTTCTGGGCCGTGGCAATGGTCTCGTCGCTGACATGCCTGATCAGCTCGTTGGCGGCGCGCCAGGCTTGTTCGCTGGTCTCGCGCACGATCACATGGAGCCGGATGCCGAACGAGAGCTTTCGGCCGCGTGCGCTCGCGACTTCCCTCACCTTCGCGATCTTCTCGGCAACCAGAGCCGGCGGCTCGCCCCAGGTGAGATATTTGTCGACCGTATCGACGGCGACGTCGATGCCGGCATCCGACGAGCCGCCGAAATACAGCGGCGGCCGCAGCGACTGCACCGGCGGAAACAGCAGCTTGCCGTCCTCGATGCGGATGTGCTTGCCCGCGACGTTCACCGTCTTGCCGGCGAGCAGGTCGTTATAGACGTTGAGGAACTCGCGGGTGACCTCGTAGCGCTCGTCATGGCCAAGGAAGATGCCGTCGCCCTTGTTCTCGACGGGATCGCCGCCGGTGACGACGTTGACCAGCAGCCGGCCGGCTGTGATGCGATCGAGCGTCGCGGTCATGCGCGCGGCAACGGTCGGCGATTGCAGGCCGGGGCGCACGGCCACCAGATAGCGCAGCCGCTCGGTAAAGGGCGCGACGCTGGAGGCGACGATCCAGGAATCCTCGCAAGAGCGCCCGGTGGGCAGCAGCACGCCGTAATAGCCGAGCTGATCGGCGGCTTGCGCAATCTGGCGCAGATAGTTGAAGCTGACCTCGCGGCCGCCGATGCCGGTGCCGAGATAGCGGCCGTCACCGTGCGTCGGCAGGAACCAGAGGATATTGGCGTTGGCTTGCTTGCTGATGGTCCTGCTCATGATCCTGGCCTCCGCGCCACGTCGGAAATCTTGATGGATTTGGGAATCAGGTTGAGCGCGAAGAATGCGTCCGCAACCTGCTGCTGATCGGCGATCACGGCATCGGTCAGCGGCTTGATGCCGTAGGCCTGCCGCTTCAGAGCGACCTCGACGACGGGAACCGACAATCCAATCGCCGGCGCCAGCTGCTCGGCCACCGCATGGATGTCGCCCTTGGCCCAATCATCGACCGAGCTCAGCTCGGCGAGCACGGCATCGACGATCTCAGGATGGGCTTCGAGGAATTTCTTCGAGGAGAAATAGAACTGGTAGTTGGCGACGATGTTGGTGCCGTCAGCGAGCGTGCGCGCACCGGTGGCGGCTTCTGCCGCCGCTTGGAACGGATCCCAGATCACCCAGGCATCGACCGCGCCGCGCTCGAAGGCGGCGCGCGCGTCGGCCGGCGCCAGAAACATCGGCTCGATCTCCGAATATTTGACGCCCGCCTTCTCCAGTGCCTTGACCAGAAGATAGTGAACGTTGGACCCTTTGTTCAGCGCGACCTTCTTGCCCTTGAGATCGGCGACCGACTTCAACGGGCTGTCCTTCGGCACCAGGATCGCCTCGCCCTTCGGCGCCGGCGGCTCATAGGCGACATACTGGATCGGCGCGCCGGCAGCCTGCGCGAAGATCGGCGGGGCTTCGCCGGTATTGCCGAAATCGATCGCGCCGACATTGAGCGCTTCGAGCAGCGGCGGGCCTGAGGGAAATTCGGTCCACACCACCTTGTAGCCGCTCGCTGCAAGCTTCGGCTCCAGCGTGCCCTTGCTCTTGAGCAGCACCAGCTTGCCGTATTTCTGATAGCCGATGCGGACGACCTTGTCCTGTCCGTAGGACGTGCCGACCGCAGCGGCGACGATGCCGATCGACAGCACGATGGCCGCGATCAGACGTTGAACAATGCGCCTCATGTTCAAACCTTTTGATGGGGGAGATTGGTCGGCACGTTCATGTGGCCGTGCTGCGCCAGACGATGTCGCGAATGACGATCGGCCTCGGGATCAGGCCGAGCTTGTAGAACCGGTCGGCGACGCCCTGCTGGGTCGCAACGATGTCGTCGGTGACGGGCCCGACCGCGAAGGCCGACCGGTTGGCGGCAATGGTCTGGATGTCGAGCGGAATGCCGGTCACCGTTGCCAGCGATTTCGCGACTTGGTCGCGGTGCTGCTCGGCCCAATTTGCGGTCGCGGTGGTGACGTCGACGATCTGTTGCAGGAGGGGCCCGTGACTCCTCGCGAACTCGCGGTTGGCAATGTAGAAGGAATTGGACTTGGTGACCTCGCTCGCGTTGATCAGGATACGGCCATTCTGTTTGGCCTCGCCGATCGCGAAATACGGATCCCAGATCGCCCACGCCTCGATGCTGCCATTGGCGAACGCTGGGCCGGCGTCCGGCGGCGTCAGATAGACCGGCGTGATGTCGGCATAGGTGAGGCCGGCTTTCTCCAGTGTCTGCACCACGATGTTGTGGGCACTGGAACCCTTGGTGAAGCCGACGCGCTTGCCTTTCAGATCAGCAATCGCGTGAATCGGCGAGTCCTTCGGCACCAGAATGCCAGCGCCGTTGGTGATGGGCTGGCCTGCGGCATAGACGATCGCAGCACCCGCAGCTTGCGCGAACACCGGCGGGGAATCGCCGACCGCGCCGTAGTCGACGCTGCCGACGTTCATCGCCTCCATCATCGGCGGGCCCGAGGAGAACTCGACCCACTTCACCTCGATGCCTTGCGGGGCGAAATGTTTTTCCAACGCGGCCTGCTGGCGCGTGATAACCGGCACACCGTTCTTCTGGTAGCCGATACGAATTTCCTTCACGCCCGCTTGCGCGTTCGCGCGCGTCGCAAACGTAGCTGCGGCCGCTGTTCCAACGGATAGCTTGAGAAAGTCCCGACGCTGCATCCAACACTCCCGGGCCCGCGCGGCCGTCATTCATTCGCGTTGGAGAATGATGGTGCGGGCGATCGGAGCTGTCGAGACGCGCGGAAAAATAGCGATGCCCGCACTGCGCGTGCGGCAGCGCGCATGATCAATCTTTCAACCGGTCAAGCGAATGAAGATGAAGTTTTTCTGCACGCGAATGTGAGAGACGCGCGGATTCCGTCCGACGCTGTCACGACCGAAACAAATAATGTCGAAAACAACCCCATGCACAGTAGCCGGGGCCAGTCAGATCAATGGCTTACTCATCGGGCAACACGGTTTGACTCGTCGGGCAAAACAGGAGCACAGTTCCATCATGGCGCCAGAGCGATCGGCACGTCTCCTTCCGGCCTAGCGCCGCCATCTCACCGGCAAATTCTGCAGCCCGCGGAACGCCCAGCCGCCGATCCGCACCGGCTCGTCCTCGGCGAGTTCGAGCTGCCTTGCGCGGCCAAACACGGTCGGCAGCGCCACGTCGGCGATCATGGCGCGGGAGGCGAAGGCGCCGGCGCAGAAATGCGGGCCGGCGCCGAAGGAGACGCTCTTGGACGTATCACGCCGCACGTCGAACTGATCGGCGCGCTCAAAATGCTTCTCGTCACGGTTGGCGGAGCCGAACATCAGGAACACGCGCTCATCCGTTTCGAACGCAACATCGCGGATCGACCACGGCTTTGCGATCCGCCGCGGCGACATCCCGATCGGCGAGATCCAGCGGGCGTATTCCTCGAACGCCTGGAGCCAGGACACTTCGCCGTTGCACACGAGATCGAGCTGGTCGGGATGGGTGAGCAGCGCCCACACGGTTCCGGCGATCGCCTTGCGCGGTTCGTTTTGCCCGCCGGAGATCGCGAGCTTGACGTTGGCGCGCACGCTGTCCATCGCCATGCCGGAGGCGACGAGCACGCCGAGGATGCTCTGGTCGGGATGCTTGCTGATCACCGGCAGCATGTCGTCGATTGCCGCATCGATCCCCGACGTCGCGGCGTGGCAGCGCGCCTCGACCGCGGGATCCCCGCCGTAATTGGCGATACCCTCGATCATGCCTTGCGACCAGGCATCCATGTCCTGATAGCCGATATTGGTGAGGCCGGTGATCGACTTCAGGCACTCGCCGGAGAACGGCAGCGCGAAGTCGCGCATGAAATCGATCCGGCCCGGCTCGATCGCGTCGAGGATGCGATCGGCGTGGGCCTGGAACTGCGCGGTCCAGTGCGCCTTCACCGTCTTCGGCGACACCGTCGGAAACATCGCGCGGCGCTCGACCTGATGCGCTTCGCCGTCCTTGCGCATCATGTTGTGGCCCATCAGCCGGTTCATCAGGCCCGCGGGCTGATGCGAGGAGAACACGTCGATCTGCTTCTCGGAGATCGAGATGTCGTCGCGGCACGTCAGCAGCGTCGAGCCGAGCTGCGGCACGAAGGCGATCGGCGCCTCCTTGCGCATGGTCGCGAGCATCGGATAGGGGTCGACCCAGAACGAGGCCGGGTCGATGTCGATGCGCGGCGCGGTGCTCAAAGCGGGCTCCCCGGATACTCGTGTGATCCGGACCAGACTAGCGAACTCCGGTGCCGGCGTCTGTCCCTAGCGATGGGGACAGGGCAATATTGGGCAGGTGTCCGTAGGATGCGCCTGGGCACGAGAGTTGGCCCTCAGGCGAGATTGGCGGGCTCAATCAACCCCTTACCCGAACTTGATAGAGCGCCGAGGCGAGGATCGAGGCGAGCACCAGCACAAGACCAAGCCCGATCATGGGGTTCTTTGCGATTACCGCCGCGAGCGATACCCCCAGCGCCGCGGCCAGCATCTGCCAGAAACCCAGCAGCGCCGAGGCTGCACCGGCGCGATCGCCAAACGGCGAAAGTGTCTGCGCGCTGCAGAGCGGATTGACCATGCCCATTCCCAGGAGGAAGACGCATGCGCCGGCAAGAAATGGCAAAAAGCGCCCGTCGAACAGCGCAAACAGCAACACCATGCCGCTGCCGACACAGGCGAGTGCGAGGCCGATGCCGATCGATCGGTCGAGACCGAGATGCGGAACGATTTTCGTCGCGATAATGCCCGCGCTGAAGACGATCATGACCGTGCCTGCGAAGAACAGGCCGAGTTGCAGTGGGGTGAAGTCGAGGCCCTCAATCAAGACACGCGGCAACGCCGAAAACATTGCAAACAGCGCGCCCAGGATGAGGCTGACAGTCGCGGCAGGAATCACGAAGCGGCGGTCAGTCGAAAGCGACCAGTAGTTCCTGGCGATCGTCGATGCATCGAACGCGGGGCGTGGTGCGAGGTGAGTTTCTTCGAATGCGGCAAAAAATGCCATGGCGGCAACAGCGGCGAAGATCGCGACGAAGACAAAGGCCGAACGCCAACCAAAAAAATGATCCAGCGCGCCACCGACCAGCGGCGAGAATCCGGGCGCAGCTGCCATCGCAATCATGACAAAGGTGAGCACCCGGGCCAGCTTTTCACCCTCAAAGAGATCTCTTGCGATAGCTCGCGAAAGAACGGATGCGGCACACGCCCCACCGGCCTGCACGACGCGGCCGATGAGCAGTGCCGCGAAGTCGTTGGCCAACGCGCACCAGATGCTCCCTGCGAAAAACACCGCGAACCCGATCATCACGGGTACGCGCCGGCCGAAACGATCCGACATCGGACCGACAACAAGTTGTCCGAGCGCGAACATGGCAAGGAATATGGTGATGGCTCCCGTGACCTGTGCGCTGGAGACGCCCACCGCAACGGCGATATTCGGCAGCGAAGGCAGCAGGATGTTAGTGGCTAGTGTGCCGCTCGCAGACAGCGCTGCAAGAACGGCAACCTGAAGACCGAGCGGCACGACCCGTGCGAGCGGAGGATTTTCAACGTTGCTGGTCATGAGCCGCTTCAGGTTTATGAATGATAATTATCATATCATTCGCGCTTTGTGCGCGCAACCTGAGCACACTCCGCTTTGGGTCATTCGCGTCGACCGTGGCCGCGTGGCGCCATATCCGGTCGAGCTGGCCCAGTTCGGAAGCGAGAATCCCAGAGTTGGCGTACCCTCAGTTCAGGCTCCGCGGCCCCGCGAGCAGGCGCAGCACGATGGCGAACAATTCGTTCTGCGAGGAGATGCCGAGCCGCTCATAGGCGCGCTTGCGATAGGTCAGGGTCGAATGCAGGCTGATGCCGAGCGCCTGCGAAATCGCCTCGGAGCTGAAGCCGAGCAGGATACGCCGGCAGACCTGCTGCTCGCGGTTCGTGAGATCGGCGAGTGGCGCGCGGGTCGCAAACAGCGCGGCGAGATTCTGGTCGAGCGGACTGTGCTGGAAGTGGCGTGCGACGCTTGCGCCGATCGCCGGCGCAATGGCATGGAGCCGCGCGCGCTCGACATCGCCGAAGCGGCCCTGGGCGGCGATGCGGTAGAAATTCACGTAGAAGCAGGTGTCCTCGACCCAGATCGCGGTCGCGCATTTGTCGACGATGCCGGAATTGTTGAAGAATATCTTCCGGTAGCGTGCGCCGTACATGCGCGGCGCAAAGGCCGGCAGCACGATGGGGGCGCGGCCCTCATCTTCGAACAGCGCATCGCGATTGGGATCGGATTCGTGGAACTGCCCGGCATAGGCGGCACCGAGATCGCCGCCGGTCGGGATGTTGCCGGCATTGAGCAGGCAGCTCGTCGCACCGGCGCGCGTCAACGCGAACACCATGCAATGGCCGACGCCGGCCTGCCTGCGCAGCGTGTCGATCAGGATGTTAGGGAAATCCGCGCGGCCAATGGCAAGCACCGCGGGCGTAACATCGGCTGGGGCCGGATTCAGGGCCGTCCCGTGAGGCCGCATCGTTCTCTCCCTGTCGCGTTTTGCGAAATTTAGCAGCAATGGCAGCGCGCCGGAAGACGGAAGTCGCCGGGATATGCGGCCCGATGGGTGCTGGGCCTGCGCAGCAACGCTAACGGTTCGGGAAGCGAATGGGGATCAAGCCGAACCAATGCGCTCGACGAGCTCAAAGCGTTCACACCAGAGCGTCATATCCGGCGCGTAGCGTCCGAGCCGGATGAAATACCGCTTATGCGCCTCGCGCCAATACTGCAAGGAGCGGTCCTTCACCTTCGTCATAGGCAAACGCCTCATCGACTTCATCGAAGCGTCGCTTCGTGAGCTCGATGGTCTTGAGAACGGCTTTCGGAACGCCTTGTCCATCGACAACGACCATCAATTTTCCGACTTCCGCCGATAGAAGACCCTGACTTTCCGCCCAGCAGGTCGCACGCTTGGCTCCCGCAAGAACCAGCTCAAGGAGCCTGTCGGCGAGATCAGGACTATCACCGAAGGAAAACGTCTCGAGACTATGCCAGTCCATTGGCGAAACACTGATGCTCGTGTTTAAGGGTGTCAAGACGCAACGCGACCGGGCGACACGCGGCGCTACACGCCCGGAGCACGCATCCACAATCAGACGATCAGCGGCGCTCGCCGCAGACGCCGACGTTGTTCTGGAGAATGCCGCTATTGGGACCGGACCCGTGGGGGCGCACAACGTCATTAAATTCGGCCGCTGATTACCGTCCTTGCGGCCGCAGTGGCAGTTACAATTTCGGTGATCGCTCCGCCCAGGCTTTGGTGGCTTGGCAGGTTTCCATCGCTCGGGCGTAGGCGGGGCGTGTGGTCGTGCAGGCGAGATAGGCACGCTCGACTGAACCCGGAGTATAGTTGCCGGTTCGCAGACCAAGCAGGAGAGCGTAGCTCACTGAAATGTCGGCAGCGGTGAACTTGTCCCCGGCGAGAAATGGATGATTTGAGAGACGCTGGATGACCAATGCCAGCCGGCCATGAAAGGTCTCCAGTGCCCAGCTCGTGACCCGGGCGTTTCGTTCTGCTTCCGGCGCGAGTGCGCGACCGACGAAGACGGCGTTCATTGGCCCAGCGAGCCCAGCCTCTCCCAAATGGAGGAATTGCAGATAGGCGGCGAAAGCCGGATCATCCGGGGCGACGGCGAGCGGGCTCGAGCCGTGGCGGGCGAGCAGGTATTCGAGGATCGCGATCGATTCGACCATGATCGTCTCACCGTCCTGTAGCGCCGGGATAAAGCCGGCCGGGTTGATCGCAAGAAAATCGGGATCATTCTCGACAGCGAGGAGATCGACCGGGCGCAGCCGATAAGCCATCCCCAATTCCTCGAGCAGCCAAACGACACGGAACCCACGACCTTCGCCAAAGACAGTGAGCATAGTTGAGCGTCCTTACGTTGGCTCAAGTGCTTCAATTCGCAGGAGCGAGAATGACTACGCATACTGCTATGGCTCGCACTTGCACAAGGCTCGTCGAATACACGGCATCGTGCAGCGCCGGTCCTTCTCACCTTGTGGGTTCAGGTAGGCACGCCAGAGCGCGCGATGTCCGTTTGGAGATCCCCTACCCCGCCGCCTTCGCCGGCGCGACGCTGATCGCGAGCTTGCCGTAGCGGTCGGTGAAAGCCTCGGTGTCGATCTCCTCGAGCTTAATCTCGCCGCTCATGACACCCTTCTTCCAGGCCGCCTGCGCGGGATCGTTCTGGAACTCAGGCATCACCTCGCGGCCGAACAGCTCCAGCGATCTGCATATGTGCTCGTGGCTGTTCTTGCCCGCTTGATTGAGCAGGATGACCTTGGTCGATATGCGAGCTCTGGAATCGCTTCAGCTTCCTGCGGATCGTCTCGGGCGAGCCGATCAGGCCACCGCGCAGCGCGGCCTCCTGCGCCTCCGGATTGTCGCGCTTCCACTTGTTGTACTCGTCCCACATATTGATGGTGTAGGGCGCGGGACGCTGGCGGTTCTGCGCGGCGCCATAGAAACGCAGCGCGAACTGGAAGAAGGTGGCGCCGTCGGCACGCGCACGCGCCTCTTCATCGGTCTTGGCGCACATGAAGAACGACACCAGCGCCATGTTCGGATTGATTTCATAGTCGGCGAGCTTGGTGAGGCGCTTGGTGATCGCGTTGTAATAGGCGTGGACCCAGGCATGCGCGGCATCGGCGCTGACGAACTGGAAGCCGAGCGCGCCAAAGCCGTGGCGGCCGGCGCGTTCGATGGTCGGCAGCTGCGAGCAGGCCATCCACAGCGGTGGATGCGGCTTCTGCACCGGCTTCGGTACGACATTGCGCAAAGGGATATCGAAATGCTTGCCGTGGTGCTCGCTGCCTGCGTCCTTGAACATCGGGAAGATCGCGGCGACGGCCTCCTCGAACACCTCCTTCTTGGTCTCCATGTCGCGGCCGAACGGTGTCAGCTCGGTGATGGAGGCGCTCTCGCCCATGCCGAATTCGCAGCGTCCGTTGGAGAGCAGGTCGAGCACCGCGACGCGCTCGGCGACGCGCGCCGGATGATTGGTGGTGAGCTGGAGGATGCCGTGGCCAAGCCGGATGTTCTGCGTGCGCTGACTGGCGGCGGCGAGGAAGGATTCCGGCGAAGGCGAGTGCGAATATTCCTCGAGGAAATGATGCTCGACGACCCAGGCGTGGTCGTAGCCGACCTTGTCGGCGAGCTCGAGCTGCGAAAGCGCGTTCTGGTAGAGCTTGAGCTCGTCGCCCGCCACCCACGGCCGTGGCAGTTGCAGCTCATAGAAGATGCCGAACTTCATGACGCCATCTCTCCCACATTTTCTTGCCTGCTTGTTTTTGTTGCGGGCATCTTAATGCGTGGGACGGCGCTGTCTACGCAGTCGCAATTCCGCCTTGCGGGAGGATGCGCTTTTCGGCGCGGCGGCCATTCAGGACCACGCCGATGAAGGTGAAGCGCACCAGCAGGTGATAGCTCGCCAGCATCGGCGGAATCGCGACGATGAGAATCATGTCGAACTTGACCAGCCCGGGCCAGTCGAGTTGCGACAGCGCGACCTGGAGCGCCATCACGATCGGCATGTGGATCAGGTAGAGCCAGTAGGACGCATCGGCGAGATAGCGTCGCGTCGGGCTGAAGCCGGACATGAACCGGAGCGCGACGCCGATGATCGCAAACGTCGCGATCCATATGGCCGGTGCGTAAAGCATGACCGAGACCAGCCGCAGCGTATCGGACCGGAACGGCAGCCTTGGTGCGCCCGGCGCCGATGTGATGACGCCGGCGAGCAGGTAGCTGATCAGGATCAGGCCTATCGCCGCCAGGAGATTCCACAGCCAGCGTCGCTCCAGGATCCGCAGCAGATCGGCCTGCCGATGCAGCAGCCATCCGACCCCGAAGGCAGTGCCGAAGCCGATCCACGCCTGCGCGTTGGTGACAAGCGATTGATCCGGCGTCCTCACGCCCATCGCGCTGATCCAGCGTTGGTCGAGACTGAAAGCAACGCCGATCGGGATTGCCAGAACCAGGGGCGCCAGGGGATTTCGCATGATCCGCGCAAACAGACGATCTAGGACCGTTCGGAATGTGCCGGAGGCGTCAAGCCAGACGATCGCGGCGCGGAGCAGCAGCATGGCGACGTAGAGCTCCAGCAGCACATACAGAAACCAGAGGTGGGTCAGGGGGAAATTCGGCAATGCCGGTAGCCAGCTGGACGTGGGGTGGGTCAGACCGCCATTCGGAAAGCCGGATGCCCAGATCACGACCAGCGCCATCGGCGCGAACACGAGCGGCCAGGCGATCACGAGCGGCAGCCCGATCCGCTGCAGCCTGTCCTTGACGAAGTCCCAGGGCCCGCGGCGATGAAAGCTCATGCGGGCGAAGAAACCCGCCATCAGGAAGAACGTCGTCATCCGGAAGACGTGGATGGTGAAGGACAGCAAACCCAGGACCAGGCTTGGATGGGTGTCCTGGATGATCCAGAACCGGGGCGACGCCGGCACAAACGACAGCGTCGCGTGCAGGACGATGCCGAGCAGGAGGGCAAGAGCCCTGACCGCATCAAGCGCATGCAGGCGTTCCGGTGCGGAGGGGACGATGTTGGTCAAAGGAGACATGGACGGGCTCGGCTTGCTGGAGAAGAGCTTTTTCCTGCCGGCAGTCTGCTTGATGGCCTCAGGACTCTCTCGCCCAATCCAAAAATCGGCTAGCCGATTTCTCGGCGCGGCTGGCTGGTTTGGAGAGGGCGCTCCTGGTCCGGCGCCGTTTGCGGCCGGCTCAACGCCTCGCGCCGGAATTCGGTCGGAGTCACGCCGGTCTCGGCCTTGAATGCGCGATTGAAAGGCCCGATCGACTGGAAGCCGGCATCCATGGCGATGGTCAGCACCGGGACCTCCCGTTGCGCCAAATCGGACAGCGCCAGCCTGGCATCCTCGATCCGATAGTGATTGAGGTACGCATTGAAATTGCGATAGCCCAGGCCTTCGTTGATCGCCTGGCGCAGCCGATGCTCGGGAACGTCGAGCCGTGCCGCCAGCGCCCCGATCGCAAGCCCCTCCTGTCGGTAGGTTCGCTCGATCGTCATCAGATGGTCGAGACGCCGCAGCAGGATCGGATCGACCACGACCGATCCCGTGGGAGCACGAGCGGCGCCGCGCGCGCTGGATGCGATTGCCGCCGTGGCGTCGACGGGCACGGCCGGCTGGGTGGCGAAAGCGCCCAGTCCGGCGAGCATCGCCACGACGAACAGGCCGAGCGCGGTCGGAAGACTGCCGGGCGCGCCGGGCAGCGCAACGGGAATCGCGGCGAAGCCGGCGCCGGCGACGGCCGCGATCAGCCCAACATTGATCGCCAGCATGGCCAGCCGCAGCCGGCGGCGGCGCGCGACCAGATCGGCACGCCAGGTCTTGACCGTCTGCACCGCGGCCGCGAGAGCCAGTGCCAGGCAGACCAACGCCAGGACTCGACCGCCGGCCCCGGCCAAAGCGGGCCAGTGCGCCCAGCTCAGCGTGATCGCGAACCCCAAAGCCACGATGCTCAGCCACAGGGCGCCGTGCCATCGCCTGAGGACGAAATCGTCGTCGAACGCCGCGCGCGCCCACATCCAGAACACGGCGGGTTGCGCCGACAGGATCGGCAGCACCCACCACCACGAGGATTTTGGAAACAAAGGCGCGGTCGCGATCGCATAGAACACGCCGCCGGCCGACATGGCCATGCCCAGCAAACCCTGCTGGCTGGTGCCACGGCGCAGCAGCGCCACCAGAATGATCATCAGGAACACGCCGCTGGTCGCGCCGCGCAGTCCGAGATCGATGGCCGTGAGCCCCATCCCGTTCACAATCTGCATTCCCCGTTAGACGCCAACTCTCGCACCGCCTCCGCGCGGGCACAACCCGGACTTGTGCTTGCGGACATTGCGGCCGCGATCGTCGCCAATCGACGGATTGATCCAGATCAACGCCGCGGCGGCCCGAATGCATCAAAAGTGCAGCAAGGCAACGGCCCGGATGCCGTCCCGATTTCCCAAAATTCAGCGAGAGCGGATATGTCGGCCCCTGACGACACGCATGGGCGCGTGCGCCGTAGGCGCATGGAGATCTTTGCGTTCCTGTTCCTGACCGCGGTCGTGATGCCCGTCCTCGCGGTCGGAACGGTCGGCTCATACGGGCTCGGCGTCTGGATCTACCAGATGGTCGCAGGTCCGCCCGGCCCACCGCCCTCCCCGCATTGATCCCGCACAGCGAAAGACAGGCATCATGGCCCAAGCCTCACTCAGCAAAGCCACACTCAACCGCCGCGCATTGATCACCGGCCGGGTGCTCGGCGCTGACCGCATCATCCCGCCGCCGGGATACGAGATCGCCAGCATCATCGTGCAGGCGCGTCCCGAACGCCTTGCCGAGGTCGAGACCGCGATCGTCGCGCTTCCCGGCTGCGAAATCCACGGCCGCGACCCGCGCGGAAAGCTCGTCGTCGTCACCGAAGCGCCGGACGCCGGCAGCCTCGGCACCATGCTCAACACTATCCAGTCGCTGCCGAACGTCTATTCCGCGGCGCTGGTGTTTCACGCCATCGAAACGACCTAACGGCCGGAGAGCCATCATGACATCGCCGAAGCTCGACCGCCGCCAAATGCTGAAGCTCGAAGCCGCCGCGATTGCAGCCGTCGCGGCCGGCATGCCGGCGCCGGCGCTCCCCGCCAATCTCGTCACCGAGCGCGAGACGGCCGAACTGAAATGGGACAAGGCCGCCTGCCGCTTCTGCGGCACCGGCTGCTCGGTGATGGTCGCGACCAAGGACAACCGCGTGGTCGCCACCCACGGTGACATCAAGGCCGAGGTCAATCGCGGCCTCAACTGCGTCAAGGGCTACTTCCTGTCCAAAATCATGTACGGCCATGACCGCCTGATCCAGCCGATGCTGCGCAAGGCCAACGGCAAGTACGACAAGAACGGCGAGTTCACGCCGGTGTCGTGGACCGAAGCCTTCGACATCATGGAAGTGAAGTGGAAGGAGGCGTTCAAGAAGCGTGGGCCGAACGGCGTCGCCATGTTCGGCTCCGGCCAGTGGACGATTTGGGAAGGCTACGCCGCCTCAAAACTGTTCAAGGCCGGCTTCCGCACCAACAACATCGACCCCAATGCGCGGCACTGCATGGCGTCCGCCGTGGCCGGCATGATGCGCACCTTCGGCATCGACGAGCCGGCCGGCTGCTATGACGACATCGAAGCCGCCGATGCCTTCGTGCTGTGGGGCTCCAACATGGCGGAGATGCATCCGATCCTGTGGACGCGCCTGACCGACCGCCGGCTCACCGCGCCGCATGTCCGCGTCGCCGTGCTCTCGACCTTCGAGCACAGATCCTTTGACCTCGCCGATATCGGCATGGTGTTCAAGCCGCAGACCGACCTCTATTTGCTCAACGCTATCGCCAACCACATCATCAAGACCGGCCGCGTCAACAAGGACTTCGTGGCCGCGCATACCATTTTCCGGCGCGGACAGACCGATATCGGCTACGGCTTGCGGCCCGAGCATCCGCTGCAGAAGAAGGCCACCGGCGCGGCGAAGGCCAACGACTCCACCGAGATGAGCTATGACGAGTACGTCAAGTTCGTCTCGGACTATACGCTGGAGAAGGCCGCCGAAATGTCGGGCGTACCGCTCAACCGGCTGGAAGCGCTGGCCGAGCTCTACGCGGATCCGAACACAAAAGTGGTCTCGTTCTGGACCATGGGCTTCAACCAGCACACCCGCGGCGTCTGGTGCAACAACCTCGTCTACAACATCCATCTTCTGACCGGGAAGATCGCCTCGCCCGGCAACAGCCCGTTCTCGCTGACCGGCCAGCCCTCGGCCTGCGGCACCGCGCGCGAGGTCGGCACCTTCTCGCACCGCCTGCCCGCCGACATGGTCGTGACCAACAAGGAGCACCGCGACAAGGCCGAGCACATCTGGAAGCTGCCCGAGGGCACCATCCCCGACAAACCCGGCGCTCACGCCGTGCTGCAAAGCCGGATGCTGAAGGACGGCCTGATCAACGCCTATTGGGTGCAGGTCAACAACAATCTCCAGGCCGGCCCCAACGCCAACGAGGAGACTTATCCGGGCTTCCGCAATCCCGACAATTTCATCGTGGTCTCGGATTCCTATCCGAGCGTGACGGCACTCGCGGCCGATCTCATTTTGCCGACGGCGATGTGGGTCGAGAAGGAAGGCGCCTACGGCAATGCCGAGCGGCGCACGCAGTTCTGGCACCAGCTCGTCACCGCGCCGGGCGAGGCGAAATCAGACCTCTGGCAGCTGATGGAATTCTCCAAGCGGTTCAAGATCGAGGAGGTCTGGCCCGAGGAGCTGATCGCCAAGATGCCGGAGGTTCGCGGCAAGACGCTGTTCGACGTGCTCTATCGCAACGGTCAGGTCGACAAGTTTCCGAGCTCGGAGATCGAGCAGGGCTATCTCAATGAGGAGTCGAAGGCGTTCGGCTTCTACGTGCAGAAGGGGCTGTTCGAGGAATATGCCTCGTTCGGTCGCGGCCACGGCCACGACCTCGCGCCGTTCGAGACTTATCACCGCGAGCGCGGCCTGCGCTGGCCGGTCGTCAACGGCCAGGAGACGAAGTGGCGCTTCCGCGAGGGCAGCGACCCCTACGTCAAGCAGGGCGCCGACGTGCAGTTCTATGGTTACCCCGATGGCAAGGCGCGCATCTTCGCGCTGCCCTACGAGCCGGCGGCGGAATCACCCGACAACGATTATCCGTTCTGGCTCTCGACCGGCCGCGTGCTGGAGCACTGGCATTCCGGCACCATGACGCGCCGCGTGCCCGAGCTTTACAAGGCGTTCCCCGAAGCCGTGTGCTTCATGCATCCCGACGATGCCCAGGACGCAAAGATCCGACGCGGCGACGAGGTCAGGGTGGTGTCCCGCCGCGGCTTTATCCGCGCCAGGGTCGAGACCCGCGGCCGCGACCGGCCGCCGCGCGGCCTGGTGTTCGTGCCGTGGTTCGACAGATCCAAGCTGATCAACAAGGTGACGCTCGACGCCACCGATCCGATCTCTTTGCAGGCTGACTTCAAGAAATGCGCGGTGCGCATCGAGCGGGTGGGGCTGTCATGACCAGACGAGTTGCAATTGTGCTGATCGCGTTCGCGATTGCCGCCGGGGCGAGCTCGCTGACCGCGCAGACGGTGACATCAGGCCTGCGCGGCCCGACGTCGCTCAATGACGAGGGTCCGGCGCCGCCGATGCTGCCGAATCGCAATACATCCGAGCGGGAGGTTCGCAATTATCCCGAGCAGCCGCCGGTGATCCCGCACACTATCGACGGCTACCAGATCGACCTCAACGGCAACAAGTGCCTGTCCTGCCATGCGCGGGCACGCATCGCGGAATCGCAGGCGCCGATGGTCTCGATCACGCATTTCATGGATCGCGACGGCCAGTTCCTGGCTTCGATCTCGCCGCGGCGGTTCTGGTGCACCGAATGTCACGTGCCGCAGAACACCGCCACGCCGCCCATCAGCAATGATTTCACCGACATCGACACGCTGCTGTCGCGCGCAAGCCCCGGGGCCGGCGATGACCGCCACCGCCGACGAGCCCAACGAGAGGGTGAAGGCGAAACGCGGATTGATCGCGCGGGGTCTGGATTTCGCGCGCGAGCTCTGGCAGGTGCTGATCCGGCCGAGCTCGGTGTTCGGGCTCGGCGTGCTGGTGCTGGCGGGTTTCGCCGCCGGCGTGATCTTCTGGGGCGGCTTCAACACCGCGCTGGAGCTCACCAACACCGAGAAATTCTGCACCGGCTGTCACGAGATGCGCGAGAACGTCTTCGCCGAGCTGAAATCGACCATCCATTTCAGCAACCGCTCCGGCGTGCGCGCCACCTGTCCGGACTGCCACGTGCCGCACAACTGGACCGACAAGATCGCGCGCAAGATGCAGGCCTCCAAGGAGGTCTGGGGCAAGCTGTTCGGCACGATCGACACCCGCGAGAAGTTTTTGGATCACCGGCTCGAGCTTGCGGCGCATGAATGGGCGCGGTTCAAGGCCAATGATTCGCTGGAATGCCGCAACTGCCACAGCGCCGATTCCATGGACATCACCAAACAGTCGCCGAGGGCCTCGGTGGCGCACCAGCGCTTCCTGTTCACGGGAGAGAAGACCTGCATCGACTGCCACAAGGGCATCGCCCACCACCTGCCCGACATGCGCGGCGTTCCCGGCTGGCAATAGGGATGGTCTCCCATCTGACTTCCTGGCGCGGCCTGAGCGAGCGCCTCGTCCTTCGAGACGACCGCTTTGCGGTCTCCTCAGGATGAGGCTAGGCGGTATCTCGCCTGCCGAAACTGCTGCCGCGCACTCCGTCCTCATCCTGAGGGCCCGCCAAGGGCGGGTGTCTCGAAGGATGGTCCGCAGACAAAGGGCCTTAATGCGATTGTCCCGCGCTTGAACCAGCGGGGCTAATGGTTAGTTTTGGGGGTGGCAGATCGCTTCGATTTCGCCCTTTCTCAAGACACAAATGCCCACATTCACCCCGCATCAGGATGCCGCGCTGAAAGCCGTCGGCGATTGGCTCAAGGCCAAGCCCGGCCGTAACGGCACGCCGCCGGTGTTCCGCCTGTTCGGCTATGCCGGCACCGGCAAGACCACGCTGGCGCGGCACATCGCCGACGGCGTCGACGGCGAGGTGAAGTTCGCCGCCTTCACCGGCAAGGCCGCGCTGGTGATGCGCAACAAGGGTTGCGACGAGGCCTCCACCATCCATTCCCTGATCTACCGCGCCCGCGAATCCGGCGAGGAGCAGCCGAGCTTCGAGCTCTGGGACGACGCGCCGGCGTCCAAGGCCAAGCTGATCGTGATCGACGAATGCTCGATGGTCGATGCTGAGCTCGGTCGCGACCTGATGTCGTTCGAATGTCCGCTGCTTGTGTTGGGCGATCCCGCGCAGCTGCCGCCGATCCAGGGCGGCGGCTTCTTCACCAACACCGAACCCGACGCGATGCTCACCGAAGTGCACCGGCAGGCGCAGGACGATCCGATCGTGCGGATGTCGATGGACATCCGCGAGGGGCGCGAACTCGACATCGGCCGCTACGGCGAGAGCGAAGTGGTGTCGCGCAAAGAGCTCGACCCCGACCGCGTCATGAGCGCCGACCAGATCCTGGTCGGCCGCAACAACACCCGCCGCGCCTACAACACCCGCTTCCGCCAGCGCCAGAACATCGAGGACACCTTCCCGGTCGCGGGCGACAAACTGGTCTGCCTGCGCAACAACCGCAAGAAGGGCCTGTTCAACGGCGGCCTGTGGCGCGTGAAATCACGCAACACCTCGCGCTCGAAATCGCGCATCCTCAGTATGCGGCTGTCGCCCGACGAGGATCTCGGGCACAAGGTGACCAAGGTCTCGGTGCGCGCCGACTGTTTCGAGGGCGGCGTCGAGGCGATCGCCTGGGAGCAGCGCAAGCCTTACGACGAGTTCGACTTCGGCTACGTCCTAACCGTGCACAAATCGCAGGGCTCGCAATGGGACGACGTCGTGCTGTTCGACGAGAGCTTTGCGTTCGGAGAGAGCCGAGCGCGGTGGCTCTACACGGGAATTACGCGGGCGGCGAAACGGTTGAGCATCGTGGTGTGAAGCCGCGCTGCCGTAGGGTGGGCAAAGCGAAGCGTGCCCACCGTTATTGCGTCTGTGGAGAGATGGTGGGCACGGCGCGCAAGAGCGCGCCTTTGCCCACCCTACAGCACCAACATCGAAACATCACTTCCCCCGATAAAATAGAAATCGTCGCGCCCCGGCGGCGAGCCGTAGGTGAAGGGCTGCTGCGCGTGCTTGGTCGCGGACCAGACGTCGTCGCGGACGATGTCGAACAGTTTTCTGACCTCGACGCGCGGCTCCTTGATGTCGCGGGCGAGCGCGGTGGCGAACGGACTGTCGGCGCCGCCGTCGCTGTCGATTGCGGTCTCGCCGTGCTTGGCGGCGTAGACCACCATGAAGCCGGCGCCGGGCTCGATGTTGGAAAAGCCCTTGTCGACCAGCTGCAGCGACAGCGTGCGCTGCATGGTCGGCGCGAACGGATTGTCGCGGCAGGCATCGAGGATGACCAGCCGCAGCTTGTGCGCACCGCCCACCGCGGCGATCACCTGCTCGAGCGCCACGGCCTCGGTCTCGGCATCCTTGTCGGCGGCAAGCCTGGTATCGATCGGCACCAGATAATTGACCCCGCCGATCTCGAAGCCATGGCCGGCATAGTAGACCACGGCCCAGTCCGCCTTCTCCGCTTCCGCCGCAAAGGCGCGCAAGGTCTCGAAGAACTTGTCGCGGGTCAGGTCGTTGGCGACCGTCACACTCTGGAAGCCCGCGTCGCGCAGCACGGTTGCGATCAGCCTGGAATCGCGCGGCGGATTGTCGAGCACATGGACGTTCTTGTAGGCACCGTTGCCGATCACCAGCGCGATGCGGCGCGAATTGCCAACAGTCCCGGCCGTCTGCGGCGTCAGTGCGGCAAGCCGCTCCTGTGCCTTGGCGCGGGCGCGGGCGACGTCGAGCTCGTCGAATGGCGTCAACGCATAGGCCGCCGAGCGATAATCGGCACGCGCCTGGGCGAGGTCGTGCTTCTGCTCGAACACCTGGCCACGACCGGAATGGGCGCGCACATTGTTCGGATTGGCTGCCAGGACGGTGTTGTAGTCCTTGAGCGCGGCATCGATGTCGCCCTTCATCAGGAAGACGTCGCCGCGGTTGTTGGTCGCGTACAGGTTCTTCGGCTGCTTCTGGATCAGGCCGTTGCAGTCGGCGAAGGCCTGGTCGTATTTGCCCATCAGGCCATGAGTGACGCAACGGTTGCTGGCGATCTGCGGCGCGGTCGGATCGATTTTCTCGGCTTCCGCGAAGTCGGACAGCGCGCCGTCATAATCCTTCATCAGCGTGCGCACGCGCGCGCGGTTGGTCCAGCCGAACAGGAATTTCGGCGCGTATTTGACCGCCAGGTTCAGATCGTCGAGCGCACTTTGCAGCGCGCCCTTGCGCAGCTGAATGGTGCCGCGATTGCTGTAGGGAACGCCGTAAGTCGCGCGCTTGCGGATGGCGAGGTTGTAGTCGGCCAGCGCGAGATCGTCCTGGCCCTTGCGCTCATAGGCGACGCCGCGCAGGTTGACGATCACGACATTGTCCGGATCGGCCTCGATGGCGGATGAGAGCACCTCGATCGCATGATCGTAGTCGTGCTTGCCGATCAGCGTATTGCCGCGCACGCCGAGCGCGACCGCCTTGTCCTTGCCGGTGACCCGATCGGCATTGAGCAGATTGTCGCAGGCGGTCGCACGGGCCTGGGTTTCCGCCTGGCGGTCGCGGCAGGTGGCGAGATCGTCGCCCTCTGGCGGCTCGGCCGCGGCGATCGCGGCGCCGGTGACAAGTATGACAAAGGTCAGGGCAAGGACGCGTAGCATGTTGTCAGGTCAGCTCCAGCCACCACATTTTTAAGTCGGTCATCGATCGCGGCGGTTCATCTAGCCCGGAGTTCCCGGTCTCGCCAAGCCGGGCCGTCTCAGGCGGCGTTTCTCACGGACTCGTGTCCGTCCCGGCGTAACATCGGCAAGCGGGGCCCGTATCTCAGGTCACCAAATGCCGCCGGGCAGGCTGTTCGCTCAGCCTCGGCCGCCCTAGACTGTCAGACCTTCGGAAAAGAGGATCCGCCATGCGCCGCCCCGCCCTCCTGTCCCTGCTTGCCGCGACCACCGCCATGACGCTGGCCTTTGCTGCACCGACCCGCGCCGCGGAGGACGCAGTCGTCATCCCCGCCCCCGCGATGGACGCAGCGCCCGCCAGCGGCATCCAGACCGCGGTGATTGCCGGCGGTTGCTTCTGGGGCGTGCAGGGCGTGTTTCAGCACACCGCGGGCGTCGTCAACGCGGTCTCCGGCTATGCCGGCGGCAGCAAGGCGACCGCCGACTACCACACCGTGTCGTCCGGGACGACCGGCCACGCAGAGTCGGTCGAGATCAAGTACGACCCGAAGAAAATCTCCTACGGCAAGATCCTCCAGATCTACTTCTCGGTGGCGCACGACCCGACCCAGCTCAACCGCCAGGGCCCGGACAGCGGCACGCAATATCGCTCGGCGATCTTCACCACCAGCGACGAGCAGAAGAAGGTCGCGGAGGCCTATATCGCCCAGCTCAACGGCGCCAAGGTCTTCAGCAAGCCGATCGTGACCAAGGTCGGCGCGCTGGAGGCGTTCTACCCGGCGGAAGCCTATCACCAGGACTATCTGACGCTGCACCCGAACCAGCCCTACATCGCCTATAACGACATCCCGAAGGTCGAGAACCTGAAAAAGCTGTTCGCGGATAACTACATTGAGAAGCCGACGCTGGTGAGTGCCAGCAAGGCCACCAACTGATCGCGAGATCATCGAGAAAAAACGGGAGACCCATGCCCGACACCAAGACGAAAACCACAGGCGACAAGGTCATCAAGAGCGAGGAGCAGTGGCGGCAGGAATTGTCGCCGATGCAATACGCCGTGCTGCGGGAGAAGGCGACCGAGCGTCCCTTCTCAGGTGAATATGAGCATGACCACCGCGCCGGCACTTATGTGTGCGCCGGCTGCGGCAACGTGCTGTTCGAGTCCGATGCCAAGTTCGATTCCGGCTGCGGCTGGCCGAGCTTCACCCAGCCCGCCGTCGACAGCCATGTCGACGAAGAGCGGGACGTCAGCCACGGCATGGTCCGCACCGAGGTGCTCTGCTCCAAATGCAGCGGCCATTTGGGCCATGTTTTCCCGGACGGCCCCGGACCGACGGGCCTGCGCTACTGCATCAATTCGGCTTCGCTGAAGCTCGAGCCGAAATAACATCCCGCGCCGCCGGGTTCCGACGTGGAACCCGGCGGCGCGATGTGCTTTTCTTCTCTGGCGGCGCGGCCGGTCATCGCACTTCGGCGGCCGCCAGGGAGGAAGCCATGTCACTCGGGACCATCCTGATCATCCTGGTGATCATTTATCTGCTGGGCGGCTGGTCGGGCCGCATCGGCGGTTATGGCTACGGTATGGGCCATTCCGGCATGGGGATCGGTGGCGTCGTGCTCGTGGTGCTGATCGTGCTGCTGCTTCTTGGCAAGCTGTAAACCATCTAAGACGTTGATATAATTTGATTTATCGCGGTTGCGGGCCTGCCATGCGTGGATTCATCATCTCCCATCTCAGGGGTCGCAATTTTGTCAAATCGGCCTATATTAGATGATGAAAATGATGCGCAGGGCGGGCCCCTCAATCGGGTCTTCGCCCTCCTCAACCCCACGCGCTTAAAGCCCCAGAGAAGATCACGAGGTCTTTGACCATGCGTCCACTGCGTCCGTTCAACTTCAACACTTCCGCCGAACTCTTCCCCGCCGCGATCCGCAAGAAGAAGCGGGCGGGCTTTACCTATCGGCGGTTCGGCACCGCCGCCGAAGCCGTGCAGTTCGCAATGGAGCAGTTGCCGACGGACTCGCTGAACGGCGCCTACCTTCAGGTGGAGGAAGCGCGCTTCGACCAGAACGGCATCCGCTCGCTCTACGAGAGCGAAGCCTTCCCCCTGCCCCGCCACCGCAAGCCCGAGCCGGTCGCGGAAGCCGACGCCGACGCGGCGTAAGCTTTTTCGCAAGCCTTTCTTTTTCGCAAGCCTTCCCATGTGCGCTGAAAGCGCGACGACCCAACGGTCGTCGCGCTTTTCGCGTTCTGCGGAGCTATTTCTTCTCCGTCTCCGCGCTTGCGGCAGGGCTATCGGATATGGCTGCTGGCCGGCCTGAGCGCGCGCCTCGTCCTTCGAGACGACCGCTTCGCGGTCTCCTCAGGATGAGGCTAAGCGGCAATCGGAGCCCGTTAAAATTGCTGCCGCACACTCGGTCCTCATCCTGAGGGCCCGCCAAAGGCGGGCGTCTCGAAGGATGGCCGCAGAGAAATCGGCCTCATATGCGATGGCCCTCCCGCTTGCGGGAGAGGCGAACAACCTCGCTAGACGCGCGGCTGCTTGTCGAGCCAGCGCCGCAACAGGCGCACGTTGCGCATGTTGGCGCGGAACATCACATCGAAGGCGTCGCCCGCGAACGGCACCATGCCGACCACGCCATCGACTGCGACATTGCCGAGCATCCGCGCGGTGAGATACCAGGGCGCCCCCAGGGCGCGCGCCTCGCGCACCAGCCACAGCGAGATCGCGGTGGTGATGAGATCGCCGATGATCGGGATCAGCCCGATCAGCCCGTCGATGCCGTAACGGATATTGGTGCCCGGCAGAACGAAGGCGACATCGAGCAGCTTTGCGATGGCCTCGAGCCGCGCGATGCGCTGCTCCCGCGTCAGATTGCCGAAAGGGTTCGCACCGAACGGGTTGTCCTTGCCGAACTCGAAACGAAACTCGCGAAATCCCTGCTCCAGCGTCTCGGGCCGGATCTCATGGCCCTCCTGGTCGATGATCGGCCCACGCGGCTCGGCGCCCGCGCGGGAACGGCCCCCGGAACGAGGTTTACGCGGCGCAAGAATATCGTCGTCGGACATCGTCATGGCTTTCAAGAACGCGCCAGCGTGGCGGAGGTTGCGCCGGAGCGTCCGAACGTCGCGCTCAAGTCGCCGCCGCGGCCTGCTGCGGCTCCTCGACATAGCGATGCACCAGCCAGGATGAAAGCATCGCCGGCACGAGACCGACCAGTCCGTACAGGATGAACTGCACCGCGCCCGGATCCGATCCGCGCGAGCCGTAGGTCAGCGCGGCCAGGATGAAGGCGAACAGCCCCACCAGCAGCATCCGCAGCAGCGGGCCGATACGCCTGACGTGGAGCAGGATGTCATCCACCGCCCCGATCATCAGCGACGGCAGGAAGCCGAACAAATAGCTGTATTGCAGGGTCTTGAAGAACACCACGAACAGCTTGCCGACCTCGCCGAGATTGGTCTGGGTCCAGTAGCCGGACTGGTAGGTCGTCGTCAGCAGCAGCAGGAACCCGCCAACGAACGGACCGACCAGCGCAAACACCAGATAGCGTTTCATTAAGGACTCCTCACATCCAGCGGGTTTTATAGCAGTGCGACCGGAACCTTGAACAGCGGGGTCGCGAGCCGTTCGGGGAACAAGTGACAAAGCGACGAGTTCAGACAGGAGTTGAAATTACCTGCCGGATTTGGAGCTGACGATGCCTCGTAACCTGTTCTTGCTGGCGACAATCACACTGACGGCGCTCGGTGGCTTGGCGAACGCGCCCGTGCGCGCGCAGGGCCATATGGGCTCGCCTCAGGAGCAGCGCGCCTGCTCGCGCGACGCCTCGCGGCTCTGCCGCAAGGACCTCGGCAATGACGGTGCGGTGCAAGGTTGCCTGCAAGCCAACCGCGCCAAGCTGTCCAGATCGTGCAGCAAGGTGTTCGAGAGCCACGGCATGTGAGGCTCAAGCCCTCGGAGGTTGAAAATGTCGGACATGCTGCGCGACGACCAGCTCTCGATCCTGCGGGACATCAGCCAGTCGGTGGCGTTTTCCGACGACCTGCACGGCAAGATCGGCGAGCTGATCGCCGAGGGCTATGTGATGAAGGACGGCGATCTGTTCGAGCTGACCGCGAAGGGCGTCACCGCCGTCGAAGACCACGCCGCGGCGCTCGGCGATGCCGAAACGGAAGAGGCGAGCGCATCACCTTAGCGCCACTTTTCACGGAACACGCCGACCGACGTGTCGAAGGCGCAACAATCGCGAATTCCTTTGCGCCTCCCATTGCAGCCTCGTGACAATGGCGCATACTTCGCTCGGGCGGCGCAGCACTTTTCGATCTGAACATCATCCGAGATCGAGCACCACATGCGGGACTAGGCTCCTGGCGTGATGGCTGTGACATGCGGCAAAGCAAGCCGCGTGCGGCGCCCCAAAAATCAAGCGGCTCAGATCCGCGGCAAACTTGGGGACCTATCTACATGACACGCCAACAGATCATCGCCACGCTGTTCACCTTCGTCAGCGCTACTCTCGTCTTGCAGACCACGCCGAGCCTCGCCTTCTCGTCCGAAGCGCAGCAGATGTGCTCGGGCGATGCGATGCGGCTGTGCTCCCGTGAAATCCCGGATATCCCGCGGGTCACCGCATGCATGGTGCGGAACAAATCGCAGGTCAGCCCCGGCTGCCGCGCCGTGATGGAGCGCGAGCACTCAGCATCGCGCAAGCGCGAAGCGGCCGTGCAATAGACTGTCCTGAGCGTCATGGCCGGGCTTGTCCCGGCCATCGACGCCTCGCCCAAGACACAAGGTGGATGCCCGGGCCTTCGCCTCGCCGAAGCGGCTTCGGCCGCGCAGGCGGGACAGGCCCGCGCATGACGACCTTCTTCGGTGAGAAGAGAAGAGCTCTAGTCGCCCCACTGCGCGAAGGCGTCGTTGAAGGCGCGCTCGCCGGGGGCGCCCTTCTCGATGGCGATGATGGCGCGGCGCTGGTTGGCGTAGACCAGCGGCACGTCGAACCAGGAACGCTCCTTCAGGAGCTGGATATTGCGGCTGCGGTCGGCATCGACGTTGGAGAGGCCGACCAGGAAGAAGCCGTCGGTGACCTTGACCGCGAGGCCCGCGAGCGGCGTTCCGCGCGCCTGCTCGTTCGACTTCATCAGGATGCCCGGCACGTTGGAGACGCTGCCGCCCGGAAAATCCGGCGGCAGGACGAAGGTCAATTCCGCGGTATGGCTCGCCGGCAGCGAGGGTCGGTGTTGCGGCGGAACGACATCGTCATCTTGAACTTGCGTTCGGGAATGTCGATGTCGGCGCGCACCGCGACGTCGGCCTTCTGGTTGCCGGACGCCTTGATCGGCTCGAGCCGCCACACCACCGAGCCGACATATTGCTTGCCCTTGGGATCGGACGGATCCTCGTCATAGAGCACGACCTTCTGCGCCACCGGCGCGACCGGCTGGTCGCTCGCCGAAGGCTGGCCGACGCGATCCGGGATCTTGGGCTTGCTCTGCGGCTGCGAAGTGTCCTTGGGCGCCTCCACCACCTGGGTCGGCGAGGACTTGAACAGACCGCTCGCGGTCTGGACCAATGACTTGCCCCAGAGAATGCCGGCGCCGACCAGGATCAGCACGATGCCGATGGCGATTGCGCTCTTGAACGGGAAGATCGAGCCGCGCTTGGCCTTCTTGGCATCGCGGCCGAGGACGGGGATGTGCGGGCGACCCGAGGACTGCCGCGGCGTATAGCGCTCCGCCTCCTCGACCGACTCGTCATAGGAATAAGGCGCGTCCGGCTCGGCCGCGCGATTTTCCAGGCTCGGCTCGAGCCGGTCGAATTCCGGCGAGGGCGAGGGCACGTTGGCGTAAGTGCGGCGCGCGGCGCGGCTGGCCTGCGCGGCGGCGCCGCCGAGATCATTGACGTCGGCGGTGATGTCGCGAAAGCCGCGCACGCCAGGGGCCGGCGGCGGCGGCGGTCCGGCATCCTGCGGGCGGCGCGGGGCAGAGCGATCACGCCCGGCCGGCGGTGGCTGCTCCGGCGGAGGCGGCTGGCGCGGCGCGTCGAAACGAGGAGCACGCGGCGGACGCTGGGCATCGCCCTGGTCGTCACCGCCGAGTGGCGGGCGGTCGTTGCGCGGCGGCGGCGGTGCGGGCTGACGCGCGCGCGGCGGAGCAGGCGGCTGAGAAGATGCAGGCGAGTTAGCCTCAGTGGCGCGGGCGCTGGCCCGGCGGAACGCATCGCCGCTGCCGCCGGGGCGGGCACCGCCGCCGGGACGCGAGGCCTCGCGGGCGCGCTGGGCGGCCTCCGACTCGACCTTGCGGACAGCCTCTTCCAGCGACAGCCGTTCGCGGGTGATCTCGGATTCGGAGAGCGGCGGCTGCACGCTGCGGAGCTGCGCGATCAGAGCCGTGCGCGCCCGCTCATAGAGCGCGCGACGGCTTTCGCCGGGAGCGTTGGGGTCCAGGGCGGAAATAGCGCGGGCGATCAGCGGATAGTAATCAGCCATTTGAACTCAACTAGCGCACGTCCCGGTAAGATATCGTTAAGCCTCAAACGGATTTTGCACCAGAATAGTATCCTCGCGTTCGGGGCTGGTGGAAAGCAGTGCGACCGGGCACCCCACCAATTCCTCGATCCGGCGGACATATTTGATGGCCTGGGCCGGCAGGTCGGCCCACGACCGGGCGTTCGCGGTCGGCTCCTTCCAGCCTTCGATGGTCTCGTAGATCGGCTCGACCCGGGCTTGCGCGCCCTCGCCGGCGGGAAAATGGTCGATCTCCTTGCCGTCGAGCTTGTAGCCGGTGCAGACCTCGATCGAATCGAAGCCGTCGAGAATGTCGAGCTTGGTCAGCGCCAGGCCATTGATGCCGCAGGTGCGGACCGCCTGGCGGACCAGCACGGCGTCGAACCAGCCGCAGCGGCGCGGCCGCCCGGTATTGGTGCCGAACTCGCGACCGCGCTCGCCGATCCTGCGGCCGGTCGCGTTGTCCTGCTCGGTCGGGAACGGGCCCTGGCCGACGCGGGTCGTATAGGCCTTGCACAGGCCGAGCACATAGCCGACCGCGCCGGGGCCGAGGCCCGAGCCGGTCGCCGCCTGCGCCGCCACCGTGTTGGACGAGGTGACGTAAGGATACGTGCCGTGGTCGACGTCGAGCAGCGCGCCTTGCGCCCCCTCGAACAGCATGCGCTTGCCTTCGCGGCGCTTGATGTCGAGCAGCCGCCACACCGTCTCGGCATAGGGCAGCAGCTGCGGCGCGAGCGCGGTCAATTCCTTCAGAATGTCCTTGCCCTCGAACTCCGGCAGGTTGAGCCCGCGGCGCAATGCGTTGTGGTGCGCAAGCAGCCGGTCGATCTTGTGCGGCAGCGTGTCGAGATCGGCGAGGTCCATCAGGCGAATGGCGCGGCGGCCGACCTTGTCTTCGTAGGCGGGGCCGATGCCGCGGCGGGTGGTCCCGATCGCGGTCGCCGCGTTGGACGACTCGCGCAGGGCATCGAGTTCACGATGCAGCGGCAGGATCAGGGTGACGTTCTCGGCAATCCGCAGATTGTCCGGCGAGACCGCGACGCCCTGCGACCGCAGCTTGCCCACCTCGTCGAGGAAGGCCGCGGGATCGAACACCACGCCGTTGCCGATCACCGACAGCTTGTGCTCGCGCAACACGCCCGAGGGCAGCAGCGCGAGCTTGTAGGTCTTGCCGTTGATGACCAGCGTATGGCCGGCGTTATGACCGCCCTGGAAGCGGACCACGATATCCGCCTGCTCCGACAACCAGTCGACGATCTTGCCCTTTCCCTCGTCGCCCCACTGGGCGCCGACGACGACAACATTGGCCATTCGCGGGTAATCCCTCTGCAGAATTTTAGATGCGCCCAGCCCAAGTCACGGCCTAGGCCGCTCGCACGCGAGGCAGCTCAACCGGATAAAGGAAGCGGCCTCTCTAGGCAAGCAAGAACGGAGCTTTTTCGCGGCCCAACGCGCGATCCAAGCCCTTGATTTAGCCTAAAAATCCGTCTTGCCCGGCCGGCTCTACAACCTTAGGCCCGGATGCGGCCGTCAACCACTTCGATGATGCGGTCGCAGCGCCGCGCCAGGTCCATATCGCTCCCGGACCGCCGGCATTCCAAATTGCTTTAGGTCAATAGGTGACGATGAATTCAGGGCCATCTGCCGCCACACGACGCCTTGGAACCGGGAGCTTCGCTTGCTGGAGAAACCAACCCGCACCGACGCCGGTTTCTGGCGTCTGTCCGCCCTTGACCTTTGCAGCCGGCTGGGCTGCGAGCTCACGGGGTTGTCTGCAGCGCAAGCGGCCGAACGCCTCGACCGCTTCGGGCCGAACAGCGACGCAGCGCCGCGGATCGAGGGGGCGGCGCACGCGATCCTGCGCCGGCTGCTGGAGCCGCTGTCGCTGATCCTGCTGGTTGCGGGCGTCGCCTCGATGCTCACCGGCGACGGGATCGGCGGGCTCATCATCGTCTTGATCCTGACGCTCTCGATCGGGCTCGACACCATTCAGGAAGGCCACGCCGTGCGGGCCGCGGACATCCTCCGCCGCTCGGTGGCGCTGAAGGCCGAGGTCAAGCGGGACGGTGCGTTCGGCCAGATCGACGTCGAGCAGGTCGTCCCCGGCGATATTCTGCGCGTTCGCGCCGGCGACATCATCCCGGCCGATGCGCTCATCCTGGAGAGCACAGCCCTCACCGCCGGCGAGGCGGCGCTCACCGGCGAGCCTTACCCGGTGCAGAAGCGCGCGGGGCCATGCGCCGATCCCGACGACACGTCGAGTGCGCTGTTTCGCGGCGCGGTGGCGCAGACCGGCGAGGCGATCGCGCTCGTGGTCTACACCGGGCGCAACACGGTATTCGGGGCGGCAGCATCCGCATTGGCCGAAGCCCAGACGCGCTCGCCCTTCGAGCGCGACCTGCGCGAATTCGGCCTCGTGATCGCACGCGCCACGCTGGCACTGGTGCTGGTCGTGCTCACCGTGCGCGTGGTGTTCGGCCGCCCGGTGATGGACTCGCTGCTGTTTGCCGTCGCTCTCGCGGTCGGGCTGACCCCGGAGTTGTTGCCGATGATCACCACGGTGACGCTGTCGCGCGGCGCATTGCGGATGGCCGGCCGCAAGGTGATCGTCAAGCGCCTCGCCGCAATCCACGACCTCGGCGCCATGACCGTCCTGTGCACCGACAAGACGGGCACGCTGACCTCGGCCGAGATCACGCTGGCCAGGAGCCTCGATGTCGATGGCAAGGACGATGCCCGCGCCGCGCGTCTCGGTGCCATCGCCGCAGCTCTCGGCGGCGATCGCGGGTCGCTCGATGCGGCGCTGGCTGCAAGCCAGCCGGATGCCGCGCAAGGCTGGATCCTTGCCGGCCGGCAGGCGTTCGATTTTTCGCGCCGGCTCGGATCGGTGCTCGCGACCGGTCCCGAACAAGACGCGTTGCTGATCGTCAAGGGCGCACCGGAGACGGTGCTGGAATTGTGCACGACGCAGCGCGGCGGCGCGATCGACGAGGACGCGCGAACTGCCGCGATGGCGCGCGTGCATCAGCTCGCGATGGAGGGCCTGCGCTGCGTCGCAATCGCCTCGCGTCCCTGGAACGGCGCAACGCGCGAGGTCGAGACCGAGGACGAGACCGGTCTCGTGTTCGAGGGCCTGTGCGCTTTCGCCGACCCGCCGAAGCCGACCGCGGCGGCCGCCATCGCCCGGCTTGCGGCGGCCGGCATCCGCCTGAAGATCCTCTCCGGCGACGATCCCCTGGTGGTGAAGCGGCTCGCCGGCCTCGTCGGGCTCAACGCCGGGCGCGTGCTGTCGGGCGCCGACATCGCCGAGCTCAGCGACGAGGCGCTGGCGGTGCAGGTGCGCTCCGCCGACGCGTTCGGCCGGCTGGCGCCGGACCAGAAATCGCGCATCGTCAAGGCGCTGCAGGCCGGCGGCGAGGTGGTCGGCTTCCTCGGCGACGGCATCAACGACGCACCCGCGCTGAAAGCCTCCGATATCGGCCTGTCGGTGGAAGGCGCGACCGGCGTGGCCCAGGCCGCGGCAGACATGATTCTGCTGGCCTCCGACCTCGAAGTCGTCGCCGACGGCGTCGAAGAGGGCCGGCGCACCTTCGCGAACATCATGAAATATGTCCGCATGGGCGCGAGCTCGAATTTCGGCAACATGCTGTCGATGGCGATCGCCTCGATGGCGCTACCGTTCCTCCCGATGTTGCCGACACAGATTCTGCTCAACAATCTGCTCTACGATCTGTCCGAGCTCGGCATTCCCTTCGACCAGGTCTCGCGTGCCGCAACCGCGCAGCCGCAGGTGTGGAGCATGAGGCGGCTGGTGCGTTTCGCCGGGATCATGGGCCCGCTGTCCTCGGTGTTCGATTTCCTGACCTTCGGTGCGCTGATCATGTTGTTTCACGCATCGCCGGAGGAATTCCGCAGCGCCTGGTTCATCGAATCGATGGCGACGCAGATCCTGGTGATCTTCATCATCCGCACCAATGGACGGCCCTGGCAGAATTGGCCCGATCCGGTGCTGTCGATCTCCTCGCTGATCGCCCTCGTGGTGGCGATGGTCCTGCCGTTCACGCCGTTGGGCTCATGGTTCGGCTTCGTCGCACCGCCTCCGCTCATGATGACCGGCATCGCGGCGCTGGTCGTGATCTATCTCGTCTGCGCCGAGTTGTTGAAGCCGTTTGCGATCAGCGCAGGACGGAAAGCCTGAGCGAGGTTCCCGCCGCATCGCTCCCGGCGCATGGAGCCGATGCGCCTCGCGCCATTGATATCCGGCGCGTTTCCGTGTTTTTGAACGTGCCGGGTCTCGACCGGCCCGGACATCGCCGGGCCGAAGGCCTCGGCGCACGCCACGCAGGGGCCATAACAATAAAATGTCCGCCACTGGCCAGACCACGAGCGCCGACCAGCCCGGCCACAACTGGATCGCCAATCAGCCCTATCTGCTGCTCTCGATCACAGCGCTGTGCTGGGCCGGCAACGCCGTTGTCGGGCGGCTCGCCGCCGGTCACATCCCGCCGGTGACGCTGTCGTTCCTGCGCTGGACCTTCGCGTTCCTGCTGGTGCTGCCGTTCGCCTGGAAGCACCTCGCAAAGGACTGGCCCGCGATCCGCGAGAAGCTCGGCCTGATGATGACCTTGTCGATCACCGGCATCGGCGCCTTCAACACCCTGCAATACTGGGCGCTGGAGCATACCCAGGCGCTCAACACGCTGCTGTTGCAATCGGCTGCGCCGCTGGTGGTGGCGCTGTGGTCGCTGGTCATCCTCGGCGTCCGGCTCACCGCAGCGCAGGCGTTCGGCGTGCTGCTCTCGATGTGCGGCGTGCTGATCATCCTGCTGCACGGCGATTTCACCACGCTCTCCAACATCGACTTCAACAAGGGCGACCTGATCTTCCTGGTCGCGCTCATCATCTTCGCACTTTATTCGGTGCTGACCTTGAAGCGGCCGCCGATGCACGGCCTGTCGTTCCTCGCCTTCACCTTCGGCGCTGGCGCGGCCTGCCTGATTCCGCTGGAGATCTGGGAGTTATTCGCGCGCCCCGTGATGAAGCTCGACGGGCCGAACCTCCTGACGTTGTTTTACGTCGCCGTCTTCCCTTCGACGCTCGCCTATCTCTGCTTCAACCGCGGTGTCCGCCTGATCGGCGCCAACCGCGCCGCGCCGTTCTTCCACGTCGTGCCAGTGTTCGGCGCCATCATGGCAATGAGCTTCCTCGGCGAACGCCCGCAAGCCTTCCACTTCATCGGCTTCGCGCTGGTGCTGTCGGGGGTCTTCGTCGCGTCAAGGAAGCAGGCAAGCTAGATTCTTCCTTCTCCCCCTGTGGGAGAAGGTGGCGCGAAGCGCCGGATGAGGGGTTGTCTCCGCGCATTCAAACAAGAATTGGATTCGCGGACAGAGACCCCTCACCCGTCTCGCCGCTATCGCGACGAGCCACCCTCTCCCACAAGGAGAGAGGGGAAGCGCGCGCTAATTCATTCTGAATTTACTGTACGCTTCGCTCGTCGCGATGATCACATGCTCGGCGCAGCCGTTAACGCGATGCGGATCGGCCTCTCGCTCGTAGGCTTCCGAGGTCATCATGTCGAGGAAGGCCGCGACTGAGGGATAGGAGACCAGCGCGACAAAGTCCCATTCGTTGCCGTCGTGCGGGCCGAGCGCGACCGCCCTGGGCTCGCCGGTCCAGAGCAGCGTCCCGCCGCGCGCCTTGATCATCGGCACAGTGATCGCGCTGTAGCGCAGATAGGCGTCCCAGCCGGAACCGTCACCGTCGCGCGAGCGTGCGTGGAAGCGCATCAGGTTCAGCATCACCACCGGCGCGCTCGAATCGAGCCGCTCGAGGCCTTCAACGTTCAACATATTAACCGCCAATGACGCCTCCTCGGGTCAAGCTTGCATTGTAGCCTTGCGGCGGCGTGACTTGTGTCACAACGGCGATCCGGCGCAAGGTCGCACCCAACGCCAATGACGATCGCTTCGCCCGCGCCACCCGCCACGAATCCGGCCGGCTGGCTCAATAACCAGCCTTATCTGCTGTTGAGCCTGAGCTCGCTGTTCTGGGCCGGCAATATCGTGCTCGCGCGTCATGTCGGCGCGCATGTGCCGCCGCTGACGGTGACCACGATCCGCTGGTTCGGCGTGTTCCTGATCCTGCTGCCGTTCTCATGGCCGCATCTGAAGCGCGACTGGCCCGCGTTGCGCAATAGCCTGCCGCTGATGCTGTTCCTGTCGCTGGTCGGCTTCGCCTTCAACAACGCGATCTCGTACTGGGCCCTCCAATATACCGAGGCACTGAATGCCCTGCTGATCCAGTCGGCCGGGCCCCTGTTCGTGGCGTTGTGGTCGCTGGCGCTGTTCGGCGTGCGGCTGACCCGCGCGCAATTTGCCGGCATCGCGATCTCGCTTCTCGGCGTGCTGATCATCATCCTGCGCGGCGATCTTGCGGCGCTCGCGAGCATCAGCTTGAACCGGGGCGACATCATGTTCGCCTCCTCGCTGGTGGCGTTCGGGATCTACTCCGCCTTCATCCCGCGCCGGCCGAAGGTTCACCAGCTCTCCTTTCTCTCCTTCACCACCTGCTGCGGCGCGATGATGCTGTTGCCGACGGCGATCTGGGAAACCTGGAGCGGCAGCGTGCTGCAATTCGACACGGTGACGCTGGCCACGCTCGGCTACATCCTGATCTTCCCCTCGACCCTCGCCTACCTCTTCTTCAACCGCGGCGTCGCGCTGATCGGGCCAAACCGCGCCGCGCCCTTTTTCCATCTGGTGCCGGTGTTCGGCTCCGCGATGGCGATCCTGCTGCTCGGCGAAAGGCTGCAGCCATTTCACCTGATCGGCTACGCGCTGGTGCTCGCCGGCGTCGTGATCGCGTCGCGACAGGGCTCCGCGGCGAAGTAATTCCGCGGAATCGTGGCGGAGCGACAAAGTCGCGCCTTCCGGTTTCAACGACGAGACGCTAGGTTCCCCGCCAACGAAAAAAGAGGGAACGCCCAAACATGCCGTCATCACTAATCAGAGCCCTGCGCGCCGCGGGCGCGGCCATGCTGTGTCTCGCCATAGTATCCACCGCGCGAGCCGACAATTGGCCCAGCCGCAACATCACGCTGGTGCTGCCATTCGCGGCCGGCAGCGGCACCGACACCACCACACGGCTGATCTCGCAGCATTTGTCGCAGGCGCTCGGCGTCGGCATCGTGATCGAGAACAAGGCCGGCGCCAACGGCATGATCGCAGCGACCTATGTCGCGCGCTCCGCACCCGATGGCTACACCCTGCTGGTGACCACCAACACCACGCATTCCGCCAATCCCTATCTGCTCAAGAGCCTGACCTACGATCCGGTGAAGGATTTCACGCCGATCGCGCGCACCGGCGACCTGCCTTTCATGCTGGTGGTCCACCCGGACGTGCCCGCCAAGACCGTCGGCGAGCTCGTCGCCTATGGCAAGGCCAATCCGGGCAAGCTGAGCTATGCCTCCGGCTCGTCCTCGGCGATCGTGTCGGGCGCGACCTTCGCGCATAATGCCGGGCTCGATCTGCTGCATGTGCCCTACAAGAGCTCGCCGCCGGCGCTCAACGACGTCATGGGCGGGCGCGTCTCGATGATGTTCGTCGACATCCTGACCGGCCTGCCGCACGTCAGCGGCAACGCACTCCGCGCGCTCGCGGTCACGACCCGGGAGCGCTCGCCGCTGGTGCCGAATCTCCCCTCGATGCAGGAGGCCGGCGTGCGGGATTTCGACATCTCGTCATGGCAAGGTTATTTCGGCCCGGCCGGCCTGCCCAGGGAGATCGTGACGCGGCTCAACGCCGAGATCCGCAAGATCGTCGAGAAGCCGGAGATCAAGGCCCAGCTCGCGACGCTCGGCATGGACGCATTCTCGGGCACGCCGGAACAGCTCGGCACGTTCGTGAATGAGCAGCTCGTGCTGTGGGAGAAGCTGATCACGAAGGCGGGGATCGAGAAGCAGTAGGAGACGCCACAGTCTCGTAGCAACCATTAGGTTGGCGTCCGATTTCCGCGAGCATGACGCCGCGCTTGCGGCCGTCAAGGCGTGGCCTGGCAGCAGCGGATGTGAGGAGAGATTTGAGCGACGGCCAGCCTTGACGACCGCGGCGCGCGGCGTCGTTGTGGCGGCAGGTCGGGACGAAGAAACGGTCGCCTGATCGAACAAAGAAACGCGGTCAGACGGCGGGCAGCTTGGCGAGTTGAGGCGCCTCGGCGACCCAGGGAGTTCCGCGGGCGACGACGGCGTTGATCGTGACCAGCAATTTCCTGGCGCAGGCGATGAGCGCGCATTTGTGGCATTTGCCGGCGGCGATCAGACGGCTGTACAAAGCCTTGAGCTGCGGATTCCAGCGGAAGGATGCCGCAAGAGCCGCGTTGTAGAGCGCCCGGCGCAGGCGTTCGCGGCCACCTTCGATGTGACGGGCACCGGCGCGATTGCCGCTGTCGTCGTCGTAAGGTGCCAGCCCGCCGAGAGCTGCGGCAGGCCCGCGCGTGATGTTGCCAATCTCAGGCATCCGGATCAGGACGGCAATCGCGGTCGGCAGGCCGCAGCCGCCGACGCTGTGGATCAGATCGAGCCGTGCGGCAAGATCAGGGTGCTTGCGGATCGCCGCCAGCAGCGCCTTGAGCTCGGCTCGTTTGGACTTGGCCAGGAGCGCGATCTGCGCCTTCCAAACCCCTTGAATCCGCTTGTCGCGGCAACTCTCGAGCCGGTTCTTGAGCCTTGCGATGTCTTCCGTGATCTGGTCGATCATCGTCAGATGCTCGGCAAGGGGCTGCAGCCGCGGATCCGGAGCGGGATGGATGGTCTTGATCGCAGCAGTGCACATCGCGATCAGCGCCGCGTCGATCTTGTCGTTCTTGGCCAGCAGCTGATGGAACGTGGCAAAAGCACGGACCTGCTTCGGCTGAAACAAGACGACGACGAACCGCTTGCGCCGCAGCTCGGCGACGACCGCCTGCTCGTAGCCTCCACTGGCCTCGATCCCAACCCTCTTGACCTTGATGCGCTTCAGCCACTCTACCAAAGCCTGGTGGCCTTCCATCGTGTTGTCGACCCGCAACTGTTCCGAGCTGCCGTCGACCGCCACGTCGAGCTTATGTTTGCCGGTATCGATCCCGGCACAGATCATGATACGCTTGGCCATCTTCCTCGACCCTCCCTTGTTATGCGAACCTGAAGTTCGTTCAACCATGCGGGTCCCGATGAAGTGCCGACCGCGATCTTGCTACGAAACGCAGCCCTCAAGGCTTCGGTGGGCATCGATCCGATCGATCGGCGGCCCAGCTCGGGCGGCCACCCGGGCTGGGCCATTCCTCACGGAACGTGGCCATTATAATCCGGCGCGCTAATACAAGGGTGGGCAAAGCGAAGCGTGCCCACGGTCGATCTTCACGCACTCAAAAGAAAAAGGTGGGCACGACGCTTTCGCGTCTTTGCCCACCCTACAAATTCAGCGTGCCTGTACTTACGCCGCACGCATCTTGGCGAGGAAGCTGTCGACGGCGCTGCGCAGCGCGCCGGACTGGGTGTCCAGCTCGCGGGCGTTGGTGAGCACGTCGGTGGCGGCGCTGCCGGTCGCTTCCGCGGCCGAGGTGACGCCACCGATATGGGTGTTGATCTCGCTCGAACCGGCGGCGACCGACTGGATGTTGCGGGCGATCTCGCGGGTGGCCTCGCCCTGCTGCTCGATCGACGCGGAAATGCCCGCGGTGATCTCGCTCATCTCGGCAATGGTCTGGGTGATGCCGCCAATCGCTGCGACCGCATCGCTGGTCGAGGTCTGCATCGCCGCCACCTGAGCGGAGATCTCTTCGGTCGCCTTGGCGGTCTGGTTGGCCAGCGCCTTGACCTCGGAGGCGACGACGGCGAAGCCGCGGCCGGATTCACCGGCACGCGCCGCTTCGATGGTGGCGTTGAGCGCGAGCAGATTGGTCTGTGCCGCGATCGAATGAATGAGCTTGACCACCTCGCCGATCTTCTCGGCGCCGGTGGAGAGCTCCTGCACCGTGGCGTTGGTGCGCTCGGCGTCGTTGACGGCGCGGCTCGCCACTTCGGTCGAGCGCGTCACCTGGCGCGAGATTTCCGCAACCGAGCTCGACAGCTCCTCGGCGGCGGCTGCGACCGTCCCGACATTGCCCGACGCCCTCTGCGAGGCCGCGCCGACGGTGGCCGCCCGCGACGAGGCGTCGCTGGCGGTCGCGGTCATCGACTGCGCCGTGCTTTGCATGCCGGCCGCGGCCGAAGAGACCGAACGGACGATGCCGTTGACGCTGCGCTCGAAGTCGCTGGCGATGCCTTCCATCGCGCTGCGGCGTTCCGCCGCGGCGCGCTCCTTGGCCTCCGCTTCGGTGTTCTCGATGCCGCGAATGCGGACCGCGTTGTCCTTGAAGATCTGGACCGTCGCGGCCATCGCGCCGACCTCGTCACCGCGGCCGACGCCGGGGATGTCGCCATCGAGCTTGCCGTCGGCGAGATCCTTCATGCGGGCGCCGAGCAGCGCGAGCGGACGGCTGATGCTGCGGCCGAGCAGCCAGGCGACGCTGCCGGCGACGATGACGATGGCGAGCATGGCAAGACCGAGCAGCCAATAGACCGGGCCCATCTTCGCGTCGATGTCGTCGAGATAGGCGCCGGTGCCGAGATACATGTCGAAGCCGGGGACCGCGACCGCGTAGCCGATCTTGCGGATCGGCTTCTCCTGACCGGGTTTCACATATTCATAGTACAGCAGGATCGAACCGTTGGCCTTGACCCCTTCCATCAGCTCGACCGACAGCTTCCGGCCGTTGGTCACGACATCCATGCGGTTGCTGCCGACCTGCTTCGGATCGGGCGCAAGCTGCGTGATGCCGTCATAGGACGTGCCGAACAGATAGCCCGCCCCGTTGTCGTAGGTCATCGCATTGCCGTAGCGACGAATTTCGGCCATCGCCGCCTCCTTCGTCATCTCGCCAGCATCGACGCGCTTCTTCAGCGCCGCGGCATAATTGCGCCCCAACTCCACGATCGCCTTGGCCTGATCGATGCGCGCGTTCACCATCTCCTGCTTCATCAGGTAGCCGGCAAGAACCCCGGAAATGCACAGCCCAAACAAGGTCACGCCGACAAGGATGCCAAGCTTGGGGGCGATCTTCAGATTGCTCAACTTCACGATGTGGCTCCGGGGGCAAAGGGATGCGGGGGCGCAAGCGAATCGATCGAATTTGAATCAGCTTGTAGTGTGGGACCCCTTAGCAAGTTCCTTACACGCCCCTCCGTACAACCCCCGACCTGCCGGGAAACCGGGCAAATAATCGTCGCCCCTGACAACTGTGAATTGTACGCACTCGCCCCGATTCCGCGTAAAAGACGCAAAGGCCCGCCGCAGCTGCGAGTCATAACAAGAACCGACAAACCAAATCGGGAGCAGAAAATGCCGAAATACAGGGTGGTGACGCCGAAGGGCGCGAGCTTCACGGTCGCGGGCAGCGACTATTCCTTTGAGCGCGAGGCGCTCGATCCGATCGATGCCGAGATCGTCGAGGCGCCCGCGAGCGAGGCCGAGTTCATCGCCGCAGCCAGGACCGCCGACGCCATCTATGCCAAGGCCATCCCGATCACCAAGACCATCATCGACGCGCTGGAGAATTGCAAAGTCATCACGCTCGGCTCGGTCGGCGTCGACAGCGTGGACATCAAGGCCGCCACCGCCCGCGGCATTCCCGTCACCAACATCCCGGACACCTTTATCGAGGAAGTCGCCGACCACGCCGTGATGCTGCTGCTCGCCGGCTTTCGCCGACTGGTCGAGCAGGACAAGATGGTGCGCAGCGGGCGCTGGGCGGAGGGCCGGCCGGCGCTGCTGAAGATTCCGCGGCTGATGGGCCAGACGCTCGGCTTCATCTCGTTCGGCCGCGTCGCGCGTGCGGTGGCCAAGCGCGCCGCTCCCTTCGGCCTGCGCATGATGGCCTACGATCCCTTCATCCAGGAAACGCTGATGTACGACCACGGCGTGATGCCGGCGACGCTGAACGAGGTGCTGTCGCAGTCCGACTTCGTGTCGATGCACGCGCCCGCCCGGCCCGAGGTGCATCACATGCTGACCGAGAAGCATTTTCGGCAGATGAAGAAGGGCTCGGTCTTCATCAACACCGGCCGCGGCGCCACCGTGGACGAGGAGAGCCTGATCAAGGCGCTGCAAGAGGGCTGGATCGCGCATGCCGCGCTCGACGTGCTGGAGAAGGAACCGCCCTCGCACAACAATCCCATCCTCGGCATGGAGAACGTTACCCTGACCGCCCACGTCGCCTCGGCCTCGGCACGGTTCGACGAGGCGCGCAAGCGCCGGGTGGGCTACGAATTGTCACTGGTGCTTCAGGGCATGTGGCCGGTAAGCTGCGTCAATCCGTCGGTGCTGCAAGACACCGCGCTCCGCCGCTGGCAGCCCGTCAGCATGGACCGCGGCCCGAACAGCTAAGGCGGCCGGCGCAAGGCGCGCCGGAGGACGGAACGGCCCTTCACCGGCGATCAACGCCGGGAAGGGAGACATCATAGGGAGGAACTGATGAGGAACGACATCACACGTCGTGATGCCTTGGCTCTGGGCGTGTCCGCTGCAGCGGTGGCTGCCACTGGTGTTGCAGCGCACGCTCAATCCGCGATCAAGGCCGCCGACGTCCCGGCCCCGAAACTGCCGATCGAGAAAGGCGCAACGCTGCGCATGCTGCGGCCGGTGCGCTTCGTCCAGGCCGACGAGGACGTATTCCGCGCCAATGCCGCGAAATTCACCAAGGATACCGGCGTCGAGGTCAAGGTCGACTTCGTCGGCTGGGAGGACATCAACCAGCAGACCGCGGTGACCGCCAATTCCGGCGCCGGCCCCGACATCATCATCGGCTTCTCCGACGCGCCGCACATCTACATCGACAAGCTGATCGAGCTGACCGACGTGGCCGATTATCTCGGCAAGCGCTATGGCGGCTGGCTGCCGCTGGCGCAGCGCTACGGCAAGAAGAACAAGAGCAACAGCTGGATCGGATTGCCGTTCGGCGCCAGCGGCGGGCCCTGATCTACCGCAAATCGATCCTGCAATCGGTCGGTTTCGACAAGGTGCCGGAGGACCATGCCGGAATCCTCGACCTCTGCCAAAAGCTTCAGAAGGCCGGCAAGCCCGCCGGCTTCGCGCTCGGCAACGCCAAGGGCGACGGCAACGGCTTCGCGAATTGGGCGCTGTGGTCGCATAACGCCGCCCTGCTCGATGAAGACGGCAACCTCACCATCAACAGCAAGGAGACCATCGCCGCGCTGAACTGGGTCAAGCAGTTGTATCCGACCTTCATCGCCGGCACGACCTCGTGGAACGACGTCAGCAACAACCGCGCCTATGCCGCGCAGGACATCGCGCTGACCTCCAATGGCGTCTCGCTGTATTTCTCGCTGAAGAACGATCCGGCGACCAAGGCGATCGCCGAGGACAGCGAGCATCAGCTGCTGCCGAAGGGCGTCGCCAAGATATCTCCGATGGCGGGGCTGACGCTCAACGCCATGGTGTTCAAGCACAGTCAGTATCCGAACGCCGCAAAGGCCTTCCTGCAATACATGCTGGAAAAGGACCAGTACGAGCCGTGGCTCAACGCCAACTCGGGCTATTGGGCCCAGCCGCTGGCGGCCTATGCCGAGGCCAAGGTCTGGGGCGAAGATCCCAAGGTCAAGATCTTCAAGGACACGATGAACAGCACCTATTATGACGGCTACGCGGGTCCGATCTCGACGGCGACCGGTGCCGTCAGCGCCGACTACGTGCTGATTCAGATGTTCGCGTCCGTTGCGACCGGCACTGCCACGCCGGAGGCCGCCGCCGCGGAGGCCGAGCAGCGCTGCAAGCGGTATTTCAGGCGGCAGAAGTAAAACGGAGCGGCCGTCATTGCGAGCGAAGCGAAGCAATCCAGTCCACCCCCGCGGCCAGAGCCTGGATTGCTTCGTCGCTTCGCTCCTCGCAATGACGGTGTGGTGACAGTCTAGAACAGGACAACGCCCTGATGTCCGTAACCACACTTTCTTCCCCCGCGCTGGCCCAGCGGCAGCCAAGCTGGCTCGTGCGCCTGTTCGACTACAAGCCGTTCCTGATCACGATGTGCCTCGCGCCTGCGATCGGGCTGCTTGCGGTCTTTCTGACCTATCCACTCGGTCTCGGCATCTGGCTCGCCTTCACGGACACAACGATCGGCCGGCGCGGTGAGTTCGTCGGCCTCGAGAATTTCCAGTATCTGCTCACCGATCCGCTGTGGTGGAACGCGGTGTTCTACAGCGTGGTCTACACGGGCATCGCGACGTTCGGAAAATTCGCGCTCGGCTTCTGGCTCGCGCTGCTGCTCAACAACCATTTTCCATTCAAGAGCGTGCTGCGTGCGATCATCCTGCTGCCCTGGATCGTGCCGACGGTGCTCTCCGCGCTGGCGTTCTGGTGGATCTACGATCCGCAATTCTCGATCATCTCCTATCTGCTGGTCGACGTGCTGCATTGGCGGACGACCAACGTCGACTTTCTCGGCTCGCCCTGGCCGGCGCGGTTTTCGCTGATCGCCGCCAATATCTGGCGCGGCATTCCGTTCGTGGCGATCTCGCTGCTGGCGGGCCTGCAGACGATCTCGCCCTCGCTCTACGAGGCCGCGATGCTCGACGGCGCCACCGCCTGGCAGCGCTTCCGCTACATCACATTCCCAATGATGATGCCGATCCTCGCCATCGTCATGACCTTCTCGATCATCTTCACCTTCACCGACTTCCAGCTCGTCTACGCCATCACCCGTGGCGGCCCCGGCAACTCGACCCATCTGCTCGCGACGTTGGCCTTTCAGCGCGGCATTTCCGGCGGCGAGCTCGGCGAGGGTGCTGCGATCGCGGTATCGATGATCCCGTTTCTGATCTTCGCGACACTGTTCTCCTATTTCGGCCTGGCGCGCCGCAAATGGCAGCAGGGAGAGGCCAATGACTGACACCGTCGCGCAACCGGCCGCGGTCGCCAGCACGCCGCCCGACACCATGGCCTGGGATTCCGGGCTACGACGGCTGATGATGATCTATCTGCCGCTCGCCTGCTTCGTGCTGATCCTGCTGTTCCCGTTCTACTGGATGGCGATCACGTCGTTCAAGCCGAACGCGGAGCTGATGAACTTCAAGGAACATAATCCGTTCTGGATCACCTCGCCGACGCTCGCCCATATCAAGCACCTGCTGTTCGACACTTCCTATCCGCGCTGGCTGTGGACGACGATGCTGGTCGCGATCGGCTCGACCACGCTGTCGCTGATCGCAAGCACGCTCGCGGCCTACGCTATCGAGCGCCTGCGCTTCCGCGGCAGCGGCTATGTCGGGCTCGGCATTTACCTGGCCTATCTGGTGCCGCCGTCGATCCTGTTCATTCCACTCGCCACCGTCGTGGTGCAGTTCGGCCTGTTCGACTCACCGCTGGCGCTGATCCTGGTCTATCCGACCTTCCTGGTGCCGTTCTGCACCTGGCTGCTGATCGGCTATTTCAAGTCGATCCCCTACGAGCTGGAGGAATGCGCCTTGGTCGACGGCGCCACGCGGCTCCAGATCCTGCGGCGGATCACGCTGCCGCTGGCGGTGCCCGGCCTGATCTCGGCCGGCATCTTCTCCTTCACGCTGTCCTGGAACGAGTTCATCTACGCGCTCGCCTTCATCCAGAGCGGCGCCAACAAGACCGTGCCGGTCGCGATCCTGACCGAGCTCGTCACCGGCGACGTCTACCAGTGGGGCGCGTTGATGGCCGGCTCGCTGCTCGGTTCGCTGCCGGTTGCGATCTTCTACTCGCTGTTCGTGGACTACTACGTGTCGTCGCTGACGGGCGCGGTCAAGGAATAGCCTCCACTCTCTCCTCTCCCTCTCCCCGTTCTTACGGGGCCGCGACGAGCTTCGCTCGCGCTGAGAGGGTTGGGGTGAGGGGCTGCTTCAACGATGGCGGTGAGAGATGGACTCGCGGAAAGTCCTCCTCGCCCGGCGCTTCGCGCTCTCCCCGCATGCGGCAGGGTCATTGCATTTGGAATTTGGGCGGTCTGAGCGCACACCTCGTCCTTCGAGACGACCGCTTCGCGGTCTCCTCAGGATGAGGCTAAGCGGCATCGGAGCCCGTTGAAACTGCTGCCGCACACTCGGTCCTCATCCTGAGGGCCCGCCAAAGGCGGGCGTCTCGAAGGATGGCCACAGAGAAATCGGCTCCACATGCGATTGCCCTGCCGCGAGCGGGGCGAGGTGAAGACCCCGCTTAGCCGGCCGGCACGATCACCATGGTCTTGTCCTTGGGCCAGCGGACGCGCCAGGCGAAATTGATGTCCTTGACCTCGCCGGGCTTGGCATCGACCGACCATTCCAGCACGCCGCGCTTGTCGCGGATGTTGCTCGCAGTCGGCGGCGTGGTGGAAGGCAGCATCTCGACAAGGATGTCCTCGTTCTCGCTGACCGGCAACTGGTCCTCGATCGCGACATGAATCGGGAAATCATGGCCGTTGCGGATAGTCGTCTTGAAGGAACGCTCGTCGGTCTTCGAGGTCGTGACGAGCAAGCCGGCCGAACCTTCGTTGCGCTTGAGGACGGCGCGTTCGATCTTGACCTTGTCGTCGGCGCCGAAGCCGAGCCGCACGATATCGTCCTTGGCCGACGCCGAGATCTTGCCGCGGCCGACGAAGACGCCGTCGCGATAGATCGCGACCTTGCCCGGCAGCAGCGTCGTGTCGTCGCTCTGCTTGAAGCTGGCTTCGAGGAAGGCGGTCGGGTCCATCACGGGAGCTGCGCGAACCATGAGATCGGCAGGCACGGTCATCGACGCGATGCGCAAGGCCTTGGCGCCCTCGGCGGCACCGAGGCTGACGCGGCCGGAGATCTTGAAGGTGGCCTGGAAGTCACCGATTTCGGCGACGGCCTGCTGCTCGTCGGCGCGCTGGTCTAGGTTGACCTCTTCCCGGGACCTGCTCTGATACGCGGATTCCACCTTTCGCTGCATCGGAGCCGCAGGCGTCGCCGTCTCGGAGATTGACCCCAGCACCCGTGGCTTCGGCACTTGCGGATATTGCGCCACCAGCGAGTTCAGCTCCGGGGCGCTGCCGCCACGGCCGATGCGAACCGTAGAGACGCCGAGCGTCACATTTGACCAATCCTCGCCGGTCGATTGCGTGACCTCCGCGCGGCGGACAAGCTCAAGCTGCGGCTTGCGGTCCTTGGCGCCGGTGTCGAGCCGGGCGTCATAGAGCGGCATCCAGCGCGCATTGCGCACCGCATAGGTCACGCGCAGTGTCGCCTTGGTCGCCGCCGCGGAGGCAACGTCGATCCGCACCTCGAGCTTGCTCGGCGGCTTGGCCGAGCGTTCGGTTTCGAGCTGCGCGATCTGCCGATCGATCTCGCGCTGCTTTCGTGTGGCGTCGCGGATCGCGGTGTCGGCGGTCGCGATCTCCTCGGCCACCGCGGCAAAGGCCGCGCGCCATTCGGTGATCGGCCGCGCCTCGCCCTTGTCGCCCAGGCCCGCGGGAGAGGCCTCGGCGAAATGTTGCGCGAATTTGCGCCGCGCGGCGGCCGAATCGATCGCGCCTTGCAGATCGGCGCGCTGATCCTTCAGCTCTTCGATGCGCTTGTCGAGCTCGGGCAGATTGACGGGCTGCGCCGCGCGCGGCGGCCGCGCATCGATCGTGCCGATGGTGAGCTTGGCGCCCGCTTCGCCTTCGACGCGGATGGAGGACGGATCGAGCGAGAGCGGAAAATCCCTGGCGACCAGCGTGCTGTCACCGGCGGCAAGATCCAGCGCAATGATTCGGGTCACGGTCGCGCCATCAGGGTAGACAGTGACCGTGTCGATGGCCGATGTGGCATCGACATCGGCAGCCCATGACGGCAACGCGAACGCGGTGGTCACCAGGACCAGGCTCGTCGTTGCCAGACAATTTGTGATCGTGCGCATCAAATTCCTCCGTGCCGATATCGCCGCGCCGCCAGCCGGACGCGCGAAACACGCCTCACCATCGTGGTGAGACGCGGCGGGGAAGGAACCGGTTCGATTGGGGTTTCGGTTGGGCGGGGCTGCGGCGGCACCAAGGCTGCGGAACGCGTGGTCGTCCCGCGGCGGAGCCTCTGGAAGTCGCGCCCTTAGAAGCCGCGCCTCAAACCTGTGAGGGCGAACCCTGGACGAAGATGCGGCGGAGCAGATCGGTCACATTGCGGGCGCCGGCCTTCTTCAGGACACTGGCGCGATAACCCTCGACCGTGCGCGCCTCAGATGCATCCGTCGCGCGATCTCCTTGTTGGTCAGGCCAGCAGCGAGATGTTCGAGCACGTCACCTTCGCGCCGGGTCAGCGGCTCGCAGCCGGCAAGCCAGCGCTGCCGGTGTTCATCGGGCTGGGCGAACTCGTCGATCGCAGCGTCAATCCGGTCGACGATGTCATGGGTACGGAACGGCTTTTCGATGAAGTCGGTCGCGCCGCTCTTGATGGCGTCGACGGCCATCGCGATGCTGCCGTTGGCCGAGGTCACCAGGACCGGCGCCAGGCAGTTTTCCTCGCGCAGCTGCTTGAGCAGGTCGAGAGCGGAGCGATCGGGCGGCATGTCCAGCAGCACGCAGGCCGGCATCCGCGCCTTTGCTTCCGACAGCAGCGATGCGCTGTCGGCAAAGCAGATCACGTCATAGGCGCTGTGTTGAAGCGCGATTGAAAGTTGTTCGCGGGAGGCGGCGTCAGTGTCAACGACGAATACCTCACCCTTGGAAAGCATGTTTCCCGGCATAAATTTATCCAGCAATGTCTTGGTCAAAATGGCCCGAGACGGAAGCGGGCCTCGTCGCCCAGCCGCGCCGTCATCAGCACGGCATTCACGCCCGTGCTTCGGTTTCCCTTATGTATGTTCCAGCCGGTTCCCGGATTTGACGGATCGGGACAGAAACTTTACATTTCGGGACATCGGCGGGAATGGCTGGCAGGAACGGTTGGCATGGCCGACCTCATTCGCAGCGCGGGTTTGAGCTATTACCCGGAGGTCGCCCGGTCGGTCGGGCTCGATCCAAGACAGATGATGCGCAGGGTCAGGCTGCCGCTGGCCTGCCTCGACCGGCCCGATACCCCCATCGCCGTCACGGGCCTGCGTCGCCTGCTCGAATTGTCGGCCGAGGTGTCCGGTGCCGAAGATTTCGGCTTGCGGCTCGCCGAGCGCGGCGGGCTGACCAACTTTGGCGGGGTCGGCCTGATCGTGCGCGAACAGGCCACGGTCGGCGAGGCGATCGAGGCGTTCTCGCACTTCATCCATGTCCACCATGACGGCATGCGGCTTGACGTTGCGCGCGACAGGCAGACCGTGACCGTCAGGCTGCATCTGCGCGGCCGGCAGCCGACCGCGCGGCGCCAATCGATCGACATGACCCTGGGCAGCGTCCACCGCATCATCCAGTCGCTGTTCGGCAGCGATTGGCGGCCGCAGGAGGTGCACCTGCACTACCCGCCGCCGCACGACCGCAGGCGCTACCGCGAGTTCTTCGGCTGCCGTGTGATCTTCAACGCCGAGGACGACGCGATCCTGTTGTCGGCGCACGACATGGAGCGGCGGATCCCAAGCGCGCATCCGATGATCGCGAGCTATCTGCGCAAGCGGATCGAGGCGATCGAGACACGACCGGCAAGCTGGGAAGAAAAGGTCGACGAAGTCGTGCGTAGCCTGCTCGCGACCGGCGACTGCACGGTCGAGCGCGTCGCGGAGCATTTCGCCTGTACCCGCCGCACCATCCACCGTCACCTCGCCGAGGCAGGCATCAGCTTCTCGGCCATTCTCGACGCGCAGCGCGGCGATCTGGTGATCCGGCTGATCGAAGACCCCGATCGGCCATTGGCTGATATCGCCATGCAGCTCGGCTTCTCTGCGCAGAGCGCCATGGCGCGATGGTTCCGCGGCCGATTCGGCTGCACCATCTCGGCATGGCGCAAGGGCGTGCGGCCGCTGGCGAAGCCTGCCCGTGCGCCTTCGGCCACGGCGGCCTAGGCTCAGCGCGCCGGGGCGGGTACGCCCATCGTGGCGAGCGTGCGCCGCTCGCTGCCGGCGAGCAGCGGGCCGAACGCAATCGCAAAGCCGAGGAAGGCGACGACCCAGCCACAGGCTGCGATGTGCAGCAGTGCATCGCCATGCGCCGGCAACACCGCGGCCGCAACGCGTGTCAGCGCAGCGATAATGATCGCGGCGTAGATGGCTTGCGTCGCCGGCGAAGCCGTCAGCGCCTGTCCGGTATGGCCAAGGCTCGCACGTGTCATCACCGCGAGCGTCATGGTTCCGGCGGCGCCTGTCATCCAGGCATGAACGCCGGCGCTCGGCGGCAGCACGCCAAAGACGGCCAAGGCATGCAGGAGGAAGCCGAGCGGCACAAATAGATAGCCGACATGCAGGATCAGCAGCAGGCATTCGCGCGCCGTGCGGTCGCCGGCCCAGCGCGAGAAACGCACCAGGTGCAGCGCGCCGGCGAGCGCCATCGCTGCGCCGGTCACCGTGTTCAGCGGCGCCACGATCCATGCGATGAGCGCGAGTGCCGTCAAGCCGATCACCGCGCCGTCAAATCGCCCGAACGGCACCGGCAGGCGGCCGGGATTGAACTTGACCAGCCAGTTGCGGGTGAAGCTCGGGATGATGCGGCCGCCGATCAGCGTGATCAGCAGCACGACCACGCCGATGCCGACGCGGATGCTGACATCGGCGGCACCCTCGAAATGCGCTTCGAGATGGAACGCGACATTGCCGGCGAGCAGCACCAGCACGAGCAGCACGACGGGCAGATTGCGCCAGTTGCCGCCGGCGATGATCTCGCGGGTTGCGGCGGCGACGACCAGCGCCAGGAACGCGGCATCGACCGCAAGCGCAAAGGCCCAGCCGAGATCGGCGGAGAGGATCACCGCGGCGCGCCCGGCGAGCCAGACCACCACCAGCGCCACCAGCGAGCTGCCCCGGATCGGCAGCCGGCCGGTCCAGTTCGGGATCGCGGTGAACAGGAACCCGGTGATCACCGCCGGCAGGAAGCCATAGAGCATCTCGTGGACATGCCAGTCGCGCGGCGCGAAGGCTGAGGTCACCGACAATTCGCCGTAGAACATCGGCAGCCAGGCCAGGATCGACAGTCCGGCCTGGATTGCAGCGAGCAGGAAGAACGGCCGAAAGCTGTTCGCAAACAGCGGCCAGCCCTCAAAGTTGCGGGATCGGGCACTGGCCATGGGGCACTCCTGAAGATCAGATCGTCAGATGGAAAAATACTGCCGTCGGGCCGGAGGGATTTGCGCTATCGCAAACACCCGGACGATTGCAGATGCCATCACACTCCCGAGCGCCAAGGAGACAGAATGGCCAAGGTGGACACGTCGTTGGTGGCGCATTTGCCGCTGTTCGCGGGGATTAAGCCCGACGATCTCAAGGAGGTCCTGCGCGAGGCGCATTCAGCGCGTTACCCCAGGCACAGCACCATCTTCGAACAGGGTGCGGATGCACAGTCGTTCTTTCTGCTGCTGCACGGCCATGTCCGCGCGGCCAAGACCACGCCGACGGGCGAGCAGATCGTAGTGCGCTATGTCGCTCCCGGCGAAACCTTCGGGCTCGCCATGGCGATCGGGCTCGCGCAATACCCGGCAACCGCGACCGCGGTCGACGACAGCGTCGCCCTGATCTGGCCGACCGCCGCCTGGCCGCGACTGCTCGAACGCTTTCCGGCGCTTGCCGCCAATACGATGCAGGCCGTCGGCACGCGGCTTCAGGAGAGCCACACCCGCATCCTTGAAATGTCGACGCAGCAGGTCGAGCAGCGCGTCGCGCATGCGCTGCTGCGCCTCGCCAAGCAGTCCGGCAAGAAGCTCGATCAGGGCATCGAGATCGACTTTCCGATCAGCCGCCAGGATATCGCGCAGATGACCGGCACCACGCTGCACACCGTGAGCCGCATCCTGAGCGGCTGGGAGAGCCAAGGTCTCGTCGAGAGCGGCCGGCAGCGCATCATCCTGCGCGATCCGCACGGGTTTGTCGTGCTGGCGGAGCGGAGTGCCGACAGCGCATCGTGAGGATGGGGTGAGCGCTTCCGCTTACGGCGCAAGCTCTCCGTCACCCGGGAATCCGCGCGCCCGGCGCGAGTTCCAACCCGCCTTACGCTGGCACGCAATCGCACAGCGCCGCGAGGAACTTGTCGCGATCGATGCCGTGCTCGCGGCAGGCGTCGTCGACCGTGTGAAAGGTCGCGATCGGACAGCCGACGCAGGCCATCCTGAACGCGAGAAACACCCGGATCGTGTGCGGCGCCGTGCGCATGATGTCATCGACCAAATCGTCGGATCCAAAAGGCATGAGCAACTCCGTTCCGGAGCGACGATAGCGGAGCGGGCGGCGGTTTCTTTGTTGGAGCGCAAGCAAACTCGTCATTCCGGGGCGCGCGAAGCGCGAGCCTGGAATCCATCTTGCGGCGGATGACATGAGAAATGGATTCCGGGTTCGCGCCAAGAGGCGCGCCCCGGAATGACGGAGAGATCTACACCGCCCGGCTATGCAGCTGTTTGCCTGGATCCAGATGCGCATCGAACGCGGCGGCGACGCTGCGCACCAGGAAGCGCGAGTCGGTTGCGATCGCGAGCCGCTCGCCATCGAGGCTGACGACACCGTCCGAGATCAACGGCTCCAATCGCCACGCCGATCCCAGCATCGCCCCGGGCTTGGCGCCATGGCGCGCGCAGATCTCGCCGAGGTCGACGCCGAACTCGCACATGATGCGCTCGATGATGTCGGCGCGCAGCCGGTCGTCGTCGCTGAGCCTATACCCCTTTGCAGTGGCCAGCCGACCGGCGGCAATGTTCTCGGCATAGGATCCGATCTGCACGTCGTTTTGGACATAGCCCTGAGGCAGATGGCCGATCGCGCTGGCGCCGAACCCGAGCAGGACCTCGCTTTGATCGGTGGTGTAGCCCTGGAAATTGCGCCGCAGCGTCCGCTCCGCGAAGGCAACCGCCATGGAATCGTCGGTCCGGGCGAAATGATCGAGCCCGATCTGCACATAACCAGCCTGTTTCAGCGCGTCGGCGATCGCGCAGGCCTGGTCGTGACGCGCGAGGCCATCGGGCAGGACGGCTTCGTCGATCATGCGCTGGTGCTTCTTGAAAGCCGGCACATGCGCGTAGCCGAACACCGAGAAGCGGTCGGGCGCGAGCATGAGCGCGCGCTGCACAGTGTCGAGGCAGGAGACCACGGTCTGGTGCGGTAGTCCGTAGATCAGGTCGAAATTGACGCCCCGGATCCCGGCACTCCGGAGCATGCCGACGACCTCGGCCGTCTGCTCGAAGCTCTGCACCCGGTTGATCGCACGCTGCACGACCGGATCGAAACTCTGGACGCCCAAGCTCGTACGGTTGACGCCGGAGAGCCTCATGGCCTCCACCATGCCGGCCGTCAGAGTTCGCGGATCGATCTCGACCGCGATCTCCGCCGACGGCAGCACGAAGAACGCCTCGCGCATCGCTGCCATCAACTCGGAGAACGCCTCCGGCGACATGATCGTCGGCGTACCTCCGCCGAAATGAATGTGCTCGACCTTGATGCGGCGGCCGATCGTGTCCGCCACTCGCGCGATCTCGCTGCGCAGCGTCCGCTGATAGGCCGCGACGAGGTCGTCGCGGCGGACGATCTGGGTGTGGCAGCCGCAATACCAGCACATCTCACGACAGAACGGCACGTGCAGATAAAGTGACGCGCTAGTTCCGGCGGGTAGCTCAGCCAGCCATTTCGCGTAGGTATCCGCGCCGATCGTCGGCGAGAAGTGTGGTGCGGTCGGATAGCTGGTGTAGCGGGGCAGACGCTCCTCGCCGTAGCTCGCCGCGAGATCAATCCTCATGTCCTACCTATTCGCGAATTCGGGCCGCGCAGGTCGCGGCGAGTCCCGGAACGGATTGAGCTAACGCGGATTTATGGTAGCGGCCTTGCGCTCGCTCAAAGTCCCCGCGCCGGATTCGGGCCATGGTGGATTTCAGCCATATGCCCCTGGAGCTGCCCCCGATGGCGCCGTTCGCGCTCGATCTCCTTCTCCGGCTCACCGGCGTGCGCGGCCAAATCCCGCGCTTCGACGATTTTCGCCCTGTCCCCGCGACACCCTCGACCCGCGCCGCCGGCCGCCTGCTGCGCGCCCTCGCCATCGCAGCCGCGGTGTTTGCCGCGTTGTCGCTGGCGGTCTGGGGCACGGTCTGGCTTGCCATAAGGCTGCTCTAGTCGATATCTCCCCGAGACATCTTCACCGGAGCCAATCCGGCGAAAGTTTGTCGCAGCGCAAACGCTGTTGCGGGGAACGGCGCACACTGCATCTCGTCATCAAAACCATTTCAGATGAAGGATGCTTCCGATGTTCACCCGCAGAGCCGCATTGATCAGTGCCGCCGCGACCGCCCTCATGCTGGCGACCCCCGCCTTCGCCGCCGGCGATCTCAAGCTGCCGCGGCAGAAGGTCGAGCTGGTCGCCCCGCCGTTCGTGCACGCGCATGAGCAGGCCACGACGCAGGGGCCGAAGATCATGGAGTTCAAGCTCACCGTGCAGGAGAAGAAGGTCGTCATCGACGAGAAGGGCACGACCTTTCAGGCCATGACCTTCAACGGCTCCATGCCGGGCCCGCTGATGGTCGTGCACGAGGGTGACTATGTCGAGCTGACACTGGTCAATCCGGCGACCAACTCGATGCCGCACAACATCGACTTCCACTCCGCCACCGGCGGGCTCGGCGGCGCCGAGCTCACGCTGGTCAATCCCGGCGAAGAAGTCGTGCTGCGCTGGAAGGCGACGCGGACCGGCGTGTTCGTCTACCATTGCGCGCCGGGCGGCCCGATGATCCCCTGGCACGTCGTCTCCGGCATGAACGGCGCCGTGATGGTGTTGCCGCGCGAGGGTCTCAACGACGGCAAGGGCCACGCGCTGAAATACGACAAGGTGTATTATGTCGGCGAGCAGGACATGTATGTGCCGCGCGACGAGAAGGGCAATTTCAAATCCTACGATCTGCCGGGCGAGGCCTTCACCGACACCGAAGAGGTGATGAAGAAGCTGATCCCCTCGCATGTCGTGTTCAACGGCAAGGTCGGCGCGCTGACGGGCAAGAACGCGCTGACCGCCAAGGTTGGCGAGAACGTGCTGATCGTGCATTCGCAGGCCAACCGCGACAGCCGTCCGCATCTGATCGGCGGCCATGGCGACTATGTCTGGGAGACCGGGAAATTCTCCAACGCACCGGAGACCGGGCTCGAGACCTGGTTCATCCGTGGCGGCTCGGCGGGGGCGGCGATGTACAAATTCCTGCAACCCGGCATCTACGCCTATGTCACGCATAATCTGATCGAGGCCGCTGATCTCGGCGCCACGGCGCACTTCAAGGTCGAGGGCACCTGGAACGACGATCTGATGACCCAGGTGAAGGCGCCGGCGGAGATACCGGCCGCCAACACCAACTAAACGCGACGAGGGGCCGGGGATCCCGGCCCCTTCGTCTTTCAGGGGACGACCATGCTGATCGCATTCAAGCTGAAGTTGGCACTGGCCTGTGCGGCCGGACTTGCAGGACCGTTTGCGGTCGCGCCGCTCGTGTCGGACGTGGCGATCCGCGGCACCGCGACCGAACCCGCCATCATCGAGATCGCGCCGGGCGATTTCTCCTACCGTGAGGCCGGCGATTTCACGCGCTCCGGACAGCAGGCCGAAACGCCGCTGCGCGCGATGCGGTTCGACCGGCCGCTTCACATCATGCGGCATCAGGTTTCGTCATCCGCCTTTCAGCTCTGCGTGCAGGATGGCGTCTGCCGCGCACTCGATCGCGGCGTGGTGGTCGCGCCCGACCGCCCCGCGGTGCAAGTGAACTGGCACGATGCGCAGACCTATGCGGACTGGCTGTCACGCAAGACCGGGCAGCACTATCGCCTGCCGAGCGACACGGAGTGGGCCTTTGCGGCGGGCAGCAGGTTCAAGGACGACGGATCACCGGTCGACGCCAGCGATCCGGCAAAGCGCTGGATCAGCCGCTATGAACGCGAATCCGAACGCGACCTCTCCGACACCATGGCCTATCCGTTCGGCAAGTTCGGCGTGAACGAGCATGGCATCGAAGATCTCGCCGGCAATGTCTGGGAATGGACCTCGACCTGCTTCGTGCGCTCGCGCGTCGACGACGCCGGCAATGCCGGCCGCCCGACTGTGAACTGCGGTGTGCGCGTCGCCGAAGGCGCGCACCGCGCCTACGTCACGGATTTCATCCGCGACGCCCGCGCCGGCGGCTGCGCCCAAGGCGTGCCGCCCGCCAATCTCGGCTTCCGCCTGGTGCGAGACGAGCCGTCGTGGGTGGCGAGCGTGTCGGCGCGGTGGAGCAAGGTGTGGGCGAGGTCGTAGTGAGTCTTGGCACGCGGATGCGAGGAGCCGCGGCCGCGCCTCATACGCCGTCATTGCGAGCGCAGCGACTTGTCCGCCGAAGCCTTGGCGAAGGCGGAAGCAATCCAGATGTATCCCTGGAGACAGCCTGGATTGCTTCGTCGCAAGAGCTCCTCGCAATGACGAGATTGGAGCACGCGTTCGCGCTTAACCGTCACCGCTCGTGCTGCTCGTCAAATCGCGCGCGCAAACATTCGGAAGCCGGGCGCGCCGATGATCGCTTCGAAGGCGGGATCACGCTTCTCTTCGGCGAAGGTAAAACCGGCCTTGGCATAGGCGCGCTCGGCGGACTCGTTGCCGATCAGAAACGATATCGTCGCGCGGGCAAAGCCGGCCGCCCGCCCCTTCTCCAGCGCATGCGCGATCAGCGCCTGGACCAGGCCGCGGCCGCGATGAGCAGCATCGGTTGCGACATGCTCGATCATCCAGTCGCCCTCGCCGCCCTGAACCCAGCAGGCACGCGTGTACATGCCGCGCCGGCGGATGGCGTTCAGCTCTGACTCAGCAAGGCCGGTCGTTGCCGCGACCTCCTCGATCGCGCGCCAGGCCGCAGGTCCCGTGCCGGCCGCCGGCAGCGCGCACAATGCCGCCGCAGGCTTGCCATCGATCTCGGCGACGAGGAATTGCGAGACGTGCCACATCGACACCACGCGCGCGACCGCGGTGCGCGCGATGAAATCGCGGCACTCAGCCTCAGGCCAGCCGAGCGCGACATCGAACCAGCCGCGCGACCGATAACCGCGCTGCCCCGACAGAATGGTTTGTGCGATGAACTCAGCGTCTTCGGGACGCGCTGACCTTATCGTCATGCGCGCCTCCCCAACGACGACCTTACGTATTCTTCAGCGCGACGCGGAACTCAGCTTCGGTCTTGGCCTTGACCTCGTCGAGCGTGACGCCGTCGGCGAGCTCGATCAGCGCCATGCCGCCGTCGCCGTGCTTGTCGATGGTGAAGACCGCGAGATCGGTGACGATCATGTCGACGACGCGCTCGCCGGTCAGCGGCAGGTTGCATTGCTTCAGGAGTTTTGGGCCGTCCTTGGCCGAATGCTCCATCACCACGACGACGCGCTTGACGCCGGCGACGAGGTCCATCGCACCGCCCATGCCCTTGACCATCTTGCCGGGGATCATCCAGTTGGCGAGATCGCCGTTCTGGGCGACCTGCATGGCACCGAGGATCGACAGGTCCATGTGGCCGCCGCGGATCATCCCGAAGGAATCCGCGCTGGAGAAATACGAGGTCGACGGCAGCTCGCTCACGGTCTGCTTGCCGGCGTTGATGAGGTCCGCGTCTTCTTCGCCCTCGTAGGGGAACGGCCCCATGCCGAGCATGCCGTTCTCGCTCTGGAGGCTGACGTCGACGCCGTCCGGGATGTAGTTCGAGACCAGCGTCGGGATGCCGATGCCGAGATTGACGTAATAGCCGTCGCGCAATTCCTTCGCAGCGCGCGCAGCCATCTGTTCACGGGTCCAGGCCATGTGGTTCTCCTGATCTCAAGCTGCCGTGCGCGGGCGGGTGTTGCGGAATTCGATGCGCTTCTGGGCCGTTCCGACCTCGACGATGCGCTTGACGAAAATGCCGGGCGTATGGATGTGGTCGGGATTGAGTTCACCGGCCGGAACCAGATGCTCGACCTCGGCCGCCGTGACCTTGGCGGCGGTCGCCATCATCGGGTTGAAGTTGCGCGCGGTCTTGCGGTAGATCAGGTTGCCGGCGGTATCGCCCTTCCAGGCGTGCACGATGGCGAGGTCGGCGAACAGGCCGCGCTCCATCAGATATTTCTCGCCGTCGAATTCCTTCACTTCCTTGCCTTCAGCGATCAGCGTGCCGACACCGGTCTTGGTGTAGAAGGCGGGGATCCCGGCGCCGCCGGCGCGGATGCGCTCGGCCAGCGTGCCCTGCGGATTGAATTCGAGTTCCAGCTCACCGGCGAGGAATTGCTGGGCGAACAGCTTGTTCTCGCCGACATAGGACGAGATCATCTTCTTGATCTGGCGGGTTTCCAGCAGACGGCTGAGGCCGATGCCGTCGACGCCGGCATTGTTGGAGACCACGGTCAGGCCCTTCACGCCGGAATCGCGGATCGCGTCCGAGAGCGTCTCGGCGATGCCGCAGAGGCCGAAGCCACCCGACATGATCATCATGCCGTCCTTGAGAACGCCCTCGAGCGCCGATTTGGCGTCGGGATAGACCTTGTTCATGCAAAAACCCTCGACTTAAATCTGCGGCTGGCGTCGCGCCTTGTTGGCGGCGATTATTAGGCGAAATCGTCCGAAGCCGTCAATGATACGGGGTTCTCCGGTCCGCGGGCGAGTGATACAAGCTGCCCACGCCGTGGGCAGAACCGTCGGCGGCCTTGAAAGCGACAAGAAAACCCATCAAGTTGCGGGACTTAACACAACAGGACTTGGGCGTGGGGCGCGCAGGTTTCCCGCCCGCCCCCTCTGGCCCCCGCGACCAACCCGATCAGGACATGCCATTGACCATGGCCCAAGGAATAAAGCGCCTCGGGACGCCGATCGCGGCGCTGCTCGGTGTCGTGCTGATCGCCCTGATCGCGACCTCCTGGCTGATCAACCGCGACGCGTTGCGCAAGGCGGTGGAAACCCAGATCCGCAATGTCACCGGGCTCGAGCTCACCGTCGCGGGCGCGATCGATATTTCGATTCTTCCCGCAAGTTACATCTCGTTCCACGATGTCGGGCTGAAGGGCGGCGGCACCAGCGATCCTGCGCTCCATGTCGACGTGCTCACGGCCAATCTGCGGCTGCTGCCGCTGCTGCTGCAACGCTTCGAGATCGCGGACCTGACGATGCTGCGCCCGCAGATCCATGTCAGCCTCAAGCCGGACGGCGAGAGCAACTGGACGCCCTTCATCCAGACCATTGCGCGCACGATGAAGCCGGGGGCCGAGAACCAGGTCTCGTTCTCCGAGATCAGGATCCAGGACGGCGTGCTCAATTATGAAGACGCGGCCACGCATGCCACCGAGCAGCTCGACGACATCGACCTGTCGCTGGCCTGGCCCTCGATCTCGCGCTCCTTTGCCGCGACCGGACAGTTCGACTGGCGCGGCGAGCGCGTCGACGGCTCGATCAGCTTTGCCGATTTCGTCGCGGCCCTCTCCGGCGACCGCTCCGGACTGAAGGCGCGGGTTACCAGCGCCCCGCTCAAGCTCGCCTTCGACGGCAGCGTCGCCAACCGCACCAGCCCGATGATGGAAGGCACGCTCACCATCGACAGCCCGTCCTTGCGCAACGCGCTGCGCTGGACCGGCCAGCCGCAACCCGGCAGCGGCGGCTTCGGCCGCTTTGCGCTGAAGGCGCGCGCCAATGTGGTAGGCGCCTCGATCGCGCTCACCAACGTCAATGTCGAGCTCGACGGCAACACCGCCGAGGGCGTGATGACCTACGCCAATAACGGCCGGCAGACGCTGCAGGCGACGCTCGCCGCCGACGCGCTCGATTTCACCCCTTACATCTCGACCTTCCGCCTGCTCGCGAGCGGCGCTCGTGACTGGAACAGGCAATTGTTCGATCTCAATGCCCTGTCGACCACCGATCTCGACATGCGCCTGTCGGCGGCGCGGCTGACGGTCGGACCATCGAAACTCGGCCGCACCGCGATCGGCGCCAATCTGCGCAACGGCACGCTGGCACTTTCGGTCGGCGAGGCACAGGTCTATGGCGGCATTGCCAAGGGCTCGTTCGGGATCGCACGCACCGACACCGTCGCGGACGTCAAGGCGCAATTCCAGTTCACCGACGTCGACCTGCAGGCCTGCACCTCGGAGCTGTTCGGGATCAACAAGCTGTCCGGCCGCGGCAATATCAGCGTCTCCCTCGTCGCCTCCGGCTCGAGCCCGTTCGGCCTCGTGCAGTCGCTCGACGGCAGCGCGAGCGTGACCGGGCACGACGGCGCGATCGCCGGCTTCAATGCCGAGCAACTGCTGAAACGGCTGGAGCGCCGGCCGCTGTCGGGCGGCGGCAATTTCCGCAACGGCTCGACGCCTTACGACAATCTCACCGTCGCGGTGAAATTCGCCGACGGCATCGCGACCGCCGAGGACATCCGCATCGAAGGCCCCGCGGCCAAGATCACGATGACCGGCACCGCGTCGGTGCCGACGCGCGAATACGACATGAAGGGCGTGGCGAGCCTCAACACCGCGTCCGGCTTCGAATTGCCGTTCGTGGTGCAGGGCCCCTGGGACGATCCCCTGATCTTCCCCGATCCGGAAAGCCTGATCCGCCGCTCGCCGGCCTCGGCTCCGCTGCTCGATATGCTGAAGGACCGCAAGGCGGGCGATGCCGTGCGCTCCGCGATCGAGCGCATTACCGGCGCCGGCAAACGCCCCGCGCCGGACGGATCGCCGACGGCGGAGAACGCCAAGGGAAACGCCAAGTCGAACTAACGACGGTGGCCCCCAATCGCGCGAAATGATCCGGGCGAATTGATGCCGCGATTGCATCGATGCGCGCGTTAAGCATCCCTTCGCGCCCGCGCCCCCCACGACCTATGTCTGACAACATGCCGCTAGATCGGATAGCGACCATGGGCTAGTGTTTTATCCGACCGGTTAAAACACCGGCGGCTTGAGGGAGAAAAACGTGAAATCCAAGGTTATTGGCGCGGTTACACTGGCGGTCGCTGCGGTGGGGCTGTTTGCAGCCGCTGCACCCGCATTTGCGCAGCAAAAGACGATTACGGTCTGGTGGGGCAAGGGCTTCTACCGGTCCGAAGACGACGCGCTGCTCGATACGATCAAGAAGTTCGAAGCAAAGACCGGCATCAAGGTCGAATTGTCGCAGTACGCGATCCAGGACATGATTCCGAAAACGGTGGCGGCGCTCGATGCCGGAACCGTGCCCGACGTCGCCTATTCCGACACTTACGACGTTCAGGCGCAGGGCAAATGGGCCTATGAGGGCAAGCTCGAGGACCTCACTGACGTCATGGAGCCGATCCAGGACAGGTTCGCGCCGAACACGCTGGAGGCCTCGAAGCTCTATAACGACGTCGCCAAGAAGAAGGCCTATTACGGCTTCCCGCTGAAGCAGCAGAGCATGCACGTCCAGATCTGGAAAGACATGCTGGAAAAGGCCGGCTTCAAGCAGAGCGACATCCCGAACGATTGGGAAGGCTACTGGACCTTCTGGTGCGACAAGGTCCAGCCGGCGATCCGCAAGGCCACCGGCCAGCGGATCTATGCGGTCGGGCAGCCGATGGGCGTGGAATCCACCGACTCCTTCCAATCTTTCTACACCTTCATGGACGCCTACCACGTCAAGCTGGTCGACGACAACGGCAAGCTCACGGTGGACGATCCCAAGGTCCGCGACGGCCTGATCAAGGCGATGAAGGACTACACCGACACCTATATCAAGGGCTGCACGCCGCCCTCCTCGACGACCTGGAAGGATCCCGACAACAACGTCGCCTTCCACAACAAGACGATCGTGATGACCCACAATTTCACGATCTCGATCGCGGCGAAATGGTACGAGGACTCGCAGAATCAGGCGCTCACGCCTGAGCAGCGCGAAGCCGGCAGGAAGGCTTATGGCGAGGACATCATCACCGCGTCGTTCCCGAAGGCACCCGACGGTTCGACCATCCGCTATCGCTCCGACGTCAAGACCGGGCTGATCTTCACCGCGGCCAAGAACAAGCCGGAGGCCAAGCAGTTCATCAGCTTCCTGCTTCAGGAAGAGAACGTCCGTCCCTATATCGAGGGTGCGCTCGGCCGCTGGTTCCCGGTGACCAAGGCGAGCCAGGAGAGCCCGTTCTGGCAGGCCGACAGGCATCGCAAGGCGGTTTACGCTCAGTTCACCGGCGGCACCGCGCCGTTCGACTTCACCAAGAACTGGAAGTTCACCATCCTCAACAACGAGAACGTGTGGGCCAAGGCGATGAACCGGGTCGTGAGCGAGAAGGTTCCGGTCGACAAGGCCGTGGACGAACTGATCGCCCGCATCAAGCAGGTCGCGGGCTAAACCATCCTTGCCTCTCCCCACGTGGTGGGGAGAGGTGTTAAAACAACGCCGGCCGCATTCGCGGCCGGCACTCGTTTGAAGAGTTCGAAAGTATGGCGATTACGCTCTCCAGCGATCAGGCACTTCCCGCGCCGCCTCTGTCGTCGCGGCTGACCCCGGCGCAGGTCTGGGGGATCGTGCTGGTCGTACCCTATCTGCTCGTTTTCCTTGCCTTCGTCGTCTATCCCGTCTGCTACGGGCTTTGGCTGGCGCGCGCTCCGTCCAACTATGTCGCGCTCTACAACGATCCGATCTTCGCGCGCGCCGCGGTCAACACGCTGATTTTCCTGGTCATCGGCATCAACATCAAGATGCTGATCGCGCTGTTCCTGTCCGGCTTCTTCGCGCAGCAGCGCACCTGGATCAGATGGCTCTCGGTGATCTTCATCCTGCCGTGGGCGGTGCCGTCGATCCCGACCATCCTGTCGGTGCGTTTCATGCTCAATCCCGAATGGGGCGTGATCAACCACCTCATCTTCTCTTTAACCGGCGACGACGGCCCGAACTGGCTGAACGACCCGACGGTCGCGCTGACCATGGCGATTGGCGTGCACATCTGGAAGTCGCTGCCGTTCTGGACGCTGATCCTGATGACCGGCCGGCTTGCGATCGCGCATGATCTGTTCGAAGCCGCCGAAGTCGACGGCGCGAGCTGGTGGCAGAAATTCCGCTACATCACATGGCCGTCGCTGCAGACGCTCTACATCACCTGCACGCTGCTCTCGATGATCTGGACGCTCGGCGACTTCAACAGCGTCTACCTGCTCACCGGCGGCGGCCCGGCCGACCTCACCCACGTGCTCTCGACCCTCGGCATCCGCTATCTCCGGCTCGACGAGCTCTCGCTCGCGATGGCCTCCATCGTCTGCGCGATACCGTTCGTCCTGCCGCTGATGTACTTCATGATGAAACGGTTGTCGCGATGAAGCTCCCTACCTTGCGTGAAGTCGCGACCGAAGCGCGGTTGCTGCTGATCGGCATTCCCGTCTTCATCTGGACGATGATCCCGATCTACCACATGTTCCTGTTCGCGATCTCGCCCAAGGAGGACGCGTTCTCGGGCAAGCTGTGGCCGGACCATCCGACGCTGCATAATTTCGAAATCGTATTCAAGCAGCAGCACTACTTCCTGCGCGACTTCTACGTGCAGTTCTGGAATTCGCTGGTGATCGCGGCCGCCGTCGGCGCGCTGACATTGTTGATCGCCACCGCTGCGGCGTTCTCGATCTCGCGGCTGCGCGTGCCCGGCGGGCGCATCGTGATGAACCTGGCGCTGTTCACCTATTTCATCCCCGCGGCGTTCCTCGCCGTGCCGATGTACCGCACCATGGGCAATTACGGCTTGCTCAACAACCACTGGGCGCTGATCCTCGCCATGGTGACGATCGCATCGCCCTACGCGATCTGGGTGCTGAAGCAGGCCTCCGACAAGCTGCCGGTCGAGCTCGACGAGGCCGCGGTCATGGACGGCGCCACGACGCTGCAGATCTTTCGTCTGGTCTATCTGCCGCTGATGATGCCCTCTCTGGTCGCGATCGGCACCTACGCGGTGCTGCTCGCCTGGAACGAATATCTCTACGCCTTCCTGCTGCTGTCGAACGACCAGGACATCACGCTTCCCGTCGCACTCGGCAACTTCCTCGCCGCCGACGATTCGCCGTGGGAGCTGTTGATGACGACCGGGTTCATCTACGCGCTGCCCCCAGCCGCGATCTACTACGCCTTCCGCCGCTACATGGTGGGCGGGCTGACAGCGGGTGCGGTGAAGTCCTGACGCATGGTCCGGAAAACTGTGAAGCGGTTTTCCGAATAGACCATGCCCAACCTTCAACTATCGGCTGCGCGCTTCCTGCGATAGGCGAGCAGGAGCGCAACCGCCGAGCCGATGAAGTAGCCGGCGGTCGCGCCCGAAATGGCGCGGCCGACGATGATCGCAAGTACACGATCGCCGGCGTCGATCGCCGAGATGACACTGACCGTGTACTGCAGGGCGAACACAACCAGATTGCGGATCAGGCCGAACACGCTGCCCGGACGGATGATCTCTCCCGTCTTGTGATCGACGTCGAACGGACGCGGCGTCAGCACGCCGATTGGAAACAGCACGAGCGCCGCCCCGATCCACGCGACGAGCCGCCATTGGCCGTCCTGGTGTCCAAAACCGAGCCGCGAAAGACCCCAGGCGATGAAGACGACTGGCAGAATCAGCGCGCGCCAGATCGGCACCTTGCGCGGCTGCATCGACTGGATGCCCTGCCAGACCAGATAGGCGAGCAGGATCCAGACCCAGAGCGGGGTGTGGATCAGGATCTGATAGGCGAAGATCATGACAAGTCCCTCGCTAGAGCGGTGCTGCGCTCGCCCTGCGAGCTCGATAGTTTCGAGGCAAGCGAGGCGAGGACGATGACCAATGCGATCAGGCCGATCACCAACGTGCAGATCGCGTTGATCTCGGGCTTCACACCAAGCCGCACCTCCGAATAGATCCGGATCGGCAACGTCGCGGAGCCGGGACCCGTGGTAAAGCTTGCGATCACGAGATCGTCGAGCGACAGCGTGAACGCCAGCATCCATCCGGCGATGATTGCGGGCGCGATCAGCGGCAGTGTCACGGACAGGAAGGCGCGGACCGGATCGCAGCCGAGGTCCATCGCCGCTTCCTCCAACGACCGGTCGAGCGAACCGAGGCGGGATTGCACGACCACCGCGACGAAACACATGGTCAGCGTGGTGTGGGCGATCGTCACCGTCCAGAAGCCGCGCTCGGCGTTCAGCGCCACGAACAACAGCAGCAGCGACAGTCCGGAAATGACCTCCGGCATCACCAGCGGCGCATAGAGCATGCCCGAGAACAGCGTGCGACCGCGGAAGCGTTCGCCGCGCGACAGCGCCACCGCAGCCAGCGTGCCGAGCAGGGTCGCGATGCTTGCCGAAGAGACCGCGACCCGCAGGCTCATCCAGGAGGCCTCGATCATGGCGCGGTCGTTGAAGAACTCGTGATACCAGCGCAGCGACCAGCCGCCCCACACCGTCACCAGCCGCGAGGCGTTAAAGGAATAGATGACGAGAATGACGATCGGCAGATAGAGAAACGCCAGCCCCAGCGCCAGCGAGGCGATATTGAAGCGGGACAGGCGAGAGAGGTTTTGCATCTCACCGCTCCTCCAGCTGCCGCCGCTGCAGCCGCTCGTAGAGCAGAAGCGGCAACAGCAGCACCACGAGCAGCACGATTGCCGCCGCGGAGGCGACCGGCCAATCCTTGTTGGTGAAGAATTCAAGCCATAACGTCTGGCCGATCATCAGCGAGTTGGAGCCGGCAAGCAGGTCCGGAATAACGAACTCGCCGACGATCGGGATAAAGCACAGCAGCACGCCGGCCCCGACTCCCGGCAGCGAGAGCGGAAACGTCACGAGCCAGAACACTTGCCACGGCGGGGCACCGAGATCGGAGGCCGCCTCCTCCAGCACCGGCTCCATCCTGGCAAGCGTGGCGTAGAGCGGCAGGATCATGAACGGCAGGTAGGAATAGACGATGCCGAGATACATCGCCGTGTCAGTGGACAACCACACCACCGGCTGGCTGACGAGATGCAGCGCCAGCAGGACCTGATTGAGCAGGCCATCGTGCTGGAGGATGTTGATCCAGGCATAGATACGGATCAGGAACGAGGTCCAGAACGGCACGATCACCAGCACCATCGCCACCGCCTGCCACCGCCGCGGCAACCGCGCCATGCCGTAAGCGATGGGGTAGCCGATCAGCAGCAGCAATGAGGTGGCCGTGATGGCGACGGTGAGGCTGCGCAGATAGGCGAATACATAGATGTCGTCGGAGGCGAGCAGCTTGAAATTGTCGATCCCGAGCGCGGCCAAGGCGAGCTTGATGGCCGCCCATCCCGCCGTCAGGTCGAACACCGGCTCGTAAGGCGGCTGCGCGATCGCGGTCTGCGACAGGCTGATCTTCAGCACGAAGCCGAACGGCACCAGGAAGAACAGCACCATCCAGACGTAAGGCGCGATCGCAGCGAAACGCGCCGGGCGGGCGAAGATGCGGCGGGTGCTCATCGTTCCAGCACCACGCAGTCGTCGGGCGTGAACCAGGCCACGACGTGCTGGTCAACGCTATAGGCATCGACATCGAGGCGCGCAGTGTTGGCCACCGCGGCCTGCACCATTCCGCCGGAATCGAGCTTCACCTTGTAGGTGGTGGTGCCGCCGAGATAGCAGATGTCCGCGACCACGCCGTCCAACCGGTTGATCGCTGTTTCATGACCGGCCTCGCTCACCGGGCCGCGGCGCGACAGCTTGACCTTCTCGGGCCGGATCGCGACCGACAATTTTGCCTCGCCGATCGGCTCGCGCGGCTCGGCCGCGACCAGCGTGCCGGCATCGCTTGTCGCAATGACCAGGCGATGGCCATCGCGCAGCTTGAATTCACCGTCGAAAAGATTGATGTCGCCGACGAACTCCGCGATCCAGCGTGAGCGCGGCGCCTCGTAGAGTTCGCGCGGGGATGCGACCTGGGCGAGCTTGCCGGCGTTCATCACGCCGATCCGGCTTGCCATCGTCATCGCCTCTTCCTGGTCGTGGGTGACGATGATGAAGGTCATGCCAAGCCGGCGCTGCAGCTCCATCAGCTCGCCTTGCGTGCTCTCGCGCAGCTTCTTGTCCAGTGCTGCGAGCGGCTCGTCGAGCAGCAACAATTGCGGCCGGCGCGCCAGCGCGCGGGCTAACGCGACGCGCTGGCGCTGGCCGCCGGAGAGTTGGTCGGGCTTGCGCTTCTCCAGCCCTTCGAGCTTCACCAGCGCGACCATCTCCACCACGCGGGTGGCGATATCAGCGCGTGCCATGCCTGCGCGCTTGAGGCCAAAGGCGATGTTGTCACGCACCGACAGGTGCGGAAACAGCGCATAGTTCTGGAACATCATGTTGATCGGGCGCTGATGCGGCAGCGCCTGGGCAATGTCCTTGCCGCCGAGCAGGATGCGCCCTTCGTCCGGGGCCTCGAAGCCGGCGAGCATCCGAAGCAGCGTGGTCTTGCCGCAGCCGCTTGGCCCCAATAGCGCGAAGAACTCGCCCGCCTTGATGTCGAGCGTGACGCCGTCAACGGCACGGAACGAACCGAACGTCTTCGCCACGCCCTCGATCCGCAACAGCGGCTGGTCGGCCGCCGGATGCACGTCTCCGCCGGCCGAAGCGACCGCGCGCTCTGTTCTGGGCAACTCTCCAGCCATGTTCCCCGCCAACCCCGATGCCGCCGCACGCTAGCGGCGGATCGGCCTTGCTCAACCGGTTCGCGGCGGATCGTTCACATCCCCCATAAACGCGGCCAAGGCGTCGCGATCCGCTGCGGGCATGGTCAGGCCGAGTTTGGAGCGGCGCCAGAGAATATCGTCCGGGAAGCGCGCCCATTCGTGGCTCATGAGATACTTCACCTCGGTACCAGTCAGCTCGGGACCGAAGGCCGGGCCGAGATCGTCGCGGCTCTTGGCTTCACCGAGCACCGCCGGCAATCGCGAGCCATAGGCGGCAACGAGCCGTTGGGCCTGCGCCTCCGAGAGAAAACGCCAGCGGTCGCGGGCGAGATCGACCTCGTTCTCGAAACGATCCCACGCAAAATCTCCGCCGGGCAGCGCAGCGTCCGCGGTCCAGGGGGGCGACATCGGATAGAACGGCGTCAGCTTCGTCACCGCCCGCTCCGCGCGCAAGCGCGATGTCGTGACGTCGCCGCCGAACATCGTGAGCAGCGGCGTCTTGCGCCGCCGCGCGTCGAACAGGGCTGTCCCGTCGCGCCGCGGCGCCGATGGCGGCCTCAAATTGACGCCAGAGATCGTTCGCACGACGTCCGTCGGGGCAACACGCTCCCGGAAGTAGCGGCTCGCCACCTCGCAGAGATAGGTGACGTCGGCTCCCGGGATCGCGACGATCGCTGGATCGCCCGTAAAGGCGCGCGTGATCGCGCCGATCAGCGTGAAGTCGCGCTCGAAGGGGCTCGCGAAGATCAGCTGCCCGTCGCTGTGCTGGAAGACATAGACGTTGTCGGTTTCGAACAACCGCGGCACGACGATCTGGCTGATTTGCATGGCCGCCGTGGATGGCTGCGGCTGCCGCAGCACGGTGTCGGCGACCATCGAGGTCCAGCCGCCTGTGGCATTGGCGAGCGCGCGCGCGGTGATCACCCGGCGGTGGCCGCGATCAATCACCGCGAGCCGCCAGATGTCGGCCCTGTCAGCGCGGACGCAGCGTGCCCCGGTCCGGATCGCGGCGCCACGCTCAGCGGCATCCAGCGCCGTGAGCACCACCAGGCGGGAATCGTCGACCACGCAATCCGAATATTCGAAGGCGATGCCGAACGGACGCTTCAGCGCATTGCCGACCGGATGATGCGTGATGTCGAGCGTGGTCGAAGCCGGCAGACCGCTCCGCTTGGCGAGGCTGTCATAGACGAACAGGCCGGCACGCAGCAGCCAGGGCGGACGTTCGTCGGAATGGGCGGGGATCACGAAACGCATCGGCCGCACCAGATGCGGCGCTATCCGAAGCCAGGTCCGGCGCTCCGAGAGCGCCCGGCGCACGCGCCAGAAGCCGCGCCGCTCCAGCACCGACAGATCGCCGTGGATCAACCGCGGCGTCGCCGAGGACGCCGCGCCGCCGAGATCGCCCTGCTCGATCAGAATGACCCGCAGGCCGCGGCCCGCGGCATCGCGCGCGAGGCTGGCACCGTTGAGGCCGCCACCGATGATCGCGAGATCGTAATCCGCCATGAAACCGTCGAGAGGGAGCGAAAGGACGCTCCTCATCACTAGCCGGTCTTGAGCGCGAGCTCCACGGTTTCAGCGCGCCCGACCAGGCCGGCATATTGCCCGATCGGCAGGGCTTGCCGAGCAGATAACCCTGTACGCCGTCACAGCCCTCCTTGGCGAGGAAGGCGAGCTGGTCGATGGTCTCGATGCCCTCGGCGATGATCGACATGTCGAGGCCATGGCCGAGATCGATCACGGCGCGGACGATCGCGGCCGATTGCGGATTGCGGCCGAGATTCATGATGAAGGCGCGGTCGATCTTGATCTTGTCGAACGGGAACGCCTGGAGATAGCTCAGCGAGGAGTAGCCGCTGCCGAAATCGTCCATGGAGATGCGGACCCCGAGCGCCTTCAGCCGGCGCAGCAGACCCAGGCCGCGGTCAAAATCCTCGATCAGCACGCCCTCGGTGATTTCGAGCTCAAGCCGGCCGGGGGCAAGCCCGGTCTCGAGCAGGATGGAGTGGACGAGCCCGACCACGTCACCGTGCATGAACTGTGCGGGCGACAAATTCACCGCGATCTGGAGCGGTTTCGGCCATGACGCCGCCTCGCGGCAGACCTGGCGCAAGATCCACTCGCCCATCTCGACGATCAGCCCACTCTCCTCGGCGATCGGGATGAACTCGGCCGGCGAGACCTGGCCGCGAACCGGATGTTGCCAGCGTGCCAGCGCTTCAAAACCGATGATCTCGCTCTCGGCGACGCTGTGGCGCGCGACGGCTTGCGGCTGGAACGCGAGCGACAGCTCGCCGTTCTTGATTGCCTTCGACAAATCCTGATGCAGCACGCGCCGGTCGCGGATCTGCTGGTCCATCTCCGGCTGATACAGGCTGATCGTGCCGCGTGATTTCTGCTTGGCGCGGAACAGCGCGGCACCCGCATTGGCGAGCAGCGAGGCGGCGTCGGCGCCGTTGTGCGGGAAGACCGACATGCCCGTGGTAAGGCCGGCGCGCACCGCGCGGCCGTCGATCTGGAATTCCTGGGCGACGGCGCCGCCAAGCTGCTGCGCCAGCGCGAGGCCCGCGTCCGGCTGCTTGCCGTCGATGATCAGGCCGAACTCGTCGCCGGAGAGGCGCGCCACCACGCCGCCGCGCGCGGCATCCTGGAGCCGCTGGGCCACCTCGACCAGGAGCTTGTCGCCGAGCGCATGGCCGAAGACGTCGTTGACCTCCTTCAAGCCGTCGAGATCGACGCAGAGCACGGCGAACTCTTCGGCGGTGCCCTCGCAGGCCTCGATCATCTGGGTCAGCGCCTGAAGGAAAGCGGCCCGGTTCGGCAGATCGGTCAGGCCGTCATGATAGGCCATATGGGCCATGCGCGACTCGGTCTGCCGCCGGTCGGTGACGTCCTCGTGGGTCTTGATCAGATATTGCGGCTCGCCGGCATCGCTCAGCACGGTCGCGCGGCGGGTGAGGAACAGCCGCAGGCCGTCCTTTGTGGAGATCGGATGCTCCTCGGTGACCATCCCGCGCTTCTTGATCGCGGCCTCGTCGCGCGCGATGATCAGCTTCGCTTCCTTGGCATTGAAGATATCGGACGCCGTCAGTCCGGTGGCTTCCTCGCGCCTGCGGTTGAGGATCGTCTCCGCGCTGCGATTGGCGAGCAGATAGCGGCCGTCCCTGACCTGCTCCACGATCAGCGCCACGGGGATGTTGTCGACCACGAGCTCAAGGAACTTCTTGGTGCTCTCCAGCTCCTGCGAGAGCGACTGCCGGTCGGTGATGTCCTCGAACACGAGCAGCAGGAATTCAGGCTGGTTGCTTTCGTTGCGGACCACGATCCTGATCGAGGCAACCCTGCGCCGCCCCGAACTCTGCTCGACCTCGAACTCGTTGCGATATTGGCCGTCGGGTGCCGCGAGCGCGGCGCGATCGGTCGCCTCGATGCTGGCTGCCGAATTGGACGCGAAAAGCTCGCGCGCGTTCTTGCCGGCGACGTAGTCCCGCGAGAAGCCCCAGAACCGCTCATAGGCGCTATTGGCGAAGATATAGCGGCCATCCTCGATGGTCTTGGCGGCGACGCAGGCCGGCACATGGTCCAGCACCGTTTCCAGGAACTGCTTGGTGGACGCGAGCTGCCGCGACAGCCTGCGCTGCTCGCTGACGTCGAGATGCGTCGTCACCGTCCCGCCGTTGGGCAGGACGAAATGTTTCACCAGGATGGCCCGCCCGTCCGGCAGTTCGGTGATCAGGCCGTTGGGGCTTGCCGCCTTCTCGTAAAACTCGTCGTTGGAGACACCGCCAACCACCCCGCGCTTGCGCCGCAGATCCAGGATGTCATAACCGTTCATGTCGGCCCAGAGATCCGACCGCGACAGCCCGTAGATCTCGAGATAGCGGTCGTTGCAGAAGATGATGCGCCGCTGCGCATCCGTCATCATCACGCCCTGGTTGAGATTGTTCATGGCGGAGGAGACGAAGGCGTTGCGCCGCAACTGGGATCGCTTGGCCCGGCGCAAGGCGGAATGAATCCACAGGGCGATAGCGGCCAGGAGCGAACACACGACAACGCCGCCGATCAGGGCTTCCCAGACCAGGCTGGGATCGAGTCCGCCGAGATAGGCCGCCGGGGCAAATTGCTCGGACGACGCAAAGGCGCGCGCAGGCGTGATCGCCGTGCCCAGGCACACGACGGCCTGCACAGCAATCACAATCGTGCTGCCAGCCTGCCAGTTCTTCTCAGCCATCAGCCACCCGCGTTTCAACGTGGATTGTCTGGCTTCGCGGGTTTGGATCGGGTAAACGCCTGTGCGACCAACGGAAAAATGTGTCCCAGAATACGGCAATTGCCCTGACATGATAAATGCCTCCTTAACGGACAACGGCCGCGCGGCACGTTTGCCGGGCAAATCAGTTCCCCCGGCTTCAGCGAAAATCCTCCACAACCATGGATAGGGTCGATTGCGTCGTCGTCGGAGCCGGCGTGATCGGGCTCGCGGTGGCCCGCAAGCTGGCCCAGGCCGGGCGCGAGGTAATCGTGCTCGAGGAGGCCGAGGCCATCGGCACCGTGACCTCCTCGCGCAACAGCGAGGTGATTCATGCCGGGATTTACTACCGCGCCGGCAGCTGGATGGCGCGCATGTGCGTCAGCGGCAAGCACGCACTCTACCGCTATTGCGGCGAGCGCGGCATCCCGCACAAGAACTGCGGCAAGCTGATCGTCGCGACCAGCGCCAACGAAACCGAGAAGCTGCAAGCGATCAAGGCGCATGCCGAGGCCAATGGCGTGCTCGATATGCAGCTGCTCTCGGGCGATGCGGCGCGTGCGCTGGAGCCCGCGCTCGCCTGCGACGCAGCCCTGCTCTCACCGTCGACGGGCATCATCGACAGCCATGCCTACATGCTCCGCTGCGCGGCGAGGCCGAAGCAGCAGGTGCGGCCTTTGCGTTTCACGCGCCCTTGATCCGCGCCAAGGTAGCGGGCGGAATCATCGAGATCGACGCCGGCGGCGAAGCGCCGATGACGCTGCAATGTGGCCTGCTCGTCAACGCCGCCGGGCTTTCGGCGACGACGGTCGCGCGCCACATCGACGGCATGCCGCTGGAGCGGATTCCGCCGGCCTATCTTGCCAAGGGCAATTACTTCAGCTGCAACGCCAAGGCACCGTTCTCGCGCCTGATCTATCCGGTGCCGGAGCCCGGCGGCCTCGGCGTGCATCTGACGCTGGATATGGCGGGGCAGGCCCGTTTCGGGCCGGACGTGGAGTGGATCGAGACGATCGACTATGCGGTCGATCCCTCGCGGGCCGAGCGCTTCTATCCGGCGATCCGCAAATACTGGCCGACGCTGCCCGACGGCGCGCTGATGCCGAGCTATTCAGGCATTCGCCCGAAGATCGTGCCGCCGGCTGTCGCCACGCAGGATTTCCTGATGCAGGGTCCGACCGACCACGGCGTCGAAGGCCTGATCAACCTGTTCGGCATCGAATCGCCGGGATTGACGTCATCGCTTGCGATCGCGGAGCACGTCGCCACGCTCGCAGGCCTCTGAACGCCGCGCAATCATGATTGCGCAACGCGCAGCTTCGGCAGGGATGAGCGCACAAGCTCCCATCCCCGCGTGAAAGGGTACGATCAAACTCTACGCTGTTTACGGGGGTTACTAGTGAAGCGTCTCGTTGTGCTTCAATCGCTCGATCTGGTCCTTGACCAGCAACTTCCGGCGCTTCAACTCAACAATTTGCAGGTCGTCTGTTGAAAGGTGCACGAGAGCGTCGTGCAATTCGTTTTCGAGAGTTTTGTGCTTCCGTTCCAATTCAACCAGATGTGCCTGAATTGTCATTCGAAACCTCCTCGGTAGGGGTGAACCTTGGATCTGATCCGGACGAGGAAGTGTACATCACCGATCTGTTCTGTCGATGGGTATCCGTCGTCGCAGTGTCATTTTTGAAAATTCATATGTAACGAACCGTGAGTAAGGAACCACGCGGGGAAAAATCCATGATATCAATGCGCCTGCGTGAACCGGGTTAAGCGATCACCGAAATATCTTGCGAGAGAACGGTGGCCCGCGATCCAGATCGCTTGCGATCGCGCCGCGCAAGGACGATAATTTCCACAGGGCATCCACAGCCTTAATCTCAAGCTATCGGTTTTCGGCCACCGCAGACATGACCAATGAAAACGAGCGCGAGCTCGAAGCCGAACTCGCCCGGTTGCACCAGGAACACCGAGATCTCGATGCGGCGATCGATGCACTGCATCAATCGCCCGCCCCCGACCTGTTGCGGTTGCAGCGGTTGAAGAAGCGCAAGCTGTTGTTGCGGGACCGGATCGCCTTCATCGAAGACCAGATCACGCCCGACATCATCGCCTGATCCACAGCGATCGCGCCGCGGTGAAGCTGCGGGCGCTGGAATCCGCTTGACTCGATTGGAACAAAGAGAGAACATTTTGGGGCCGCCGCCCCCAGAAGACGTCCAAGACAACGCCCAGGAAAACGCAGATGTCAGCAGCCGCCCTTTTCGACAACAGCCACTATGAGCAAGCCTGCGATCAGGCCATCGCGATGTGCGACGGCAATCTGCGCAGCACCATCAAGGCGCTGATCATGGCCAACGAATATCTGGAAGCCGAGCTCGAGGAATTACAGGCGGCGATCTCGGCCGGCTGCATTCCGGAGACCTCACGCAGCAAGATGCGGAGCAAGAGCAGCGCCGCCTGAATTCACCATGCTGGAGCAACGCCAATGTCCGATGTGACCTATTACGTGGCAATGCCCTTTCTTATCGATGCCGACGGATCGCCTGTCGCGGGCGCGGCTGAAGAATGCCAGACCTCGACGGCAGCCTTGCGGCGCGCCGAGATGTTGGCACGAGGTTCTGGCCATATCGGCGCGGTCGCGTTCAGCCGCAGCGGCGATCCCATGACCGGCGAATTTGGTGACGCCAAGCTGTTGCGCAAATTCGGCAACGTCCCGGAAGATTTGGCTACGTTGTAAACTCAGCTGCTGACGAGCCTGATCCGCGGCTCGTGCCGCCGCTGCGCTTTGCGCACATACATGGCAGCATCAGCCTCCTCCAGCGCGCGGGCGGCATCGGAGTGCGCGCCGAGCAGCGCGACGCCGGCGGAGGCGCCCGCCGTCACGTGCTGCCCGCGAAAGACGAACGACAATTCGTCGACGGCCTGCTCCAAAATCACGGCTTTGGCCTTGGCATCGGTCTCGCTGAGATTCCACAACAGCAGCGCAAATTCGTCGCCGCCGAGACGGCCGACCATGTCGGAGGCGCGGATTTGCCGCGTCAGCGTGGCGGCGATCGCCTTCAGCACCTCATCCCCCGCGCCATGGCCGAACGAATCGTTGATCGGCTTCAGCCGGTCGACGTCGAGCACGATCAGCGCGCCGCTGGCGCGATAGCGCTTCATATAGGCGATGGCTCGGCTGAGCTCGCGCTCGAAACCGCGCCGGTTCGGAATGTCGAGCAGGAAGTCGGTGTCGGCGGCGGCTTCGAGTTCCGCGATGCACCGCAGCGCCCCTCTCAGCTTGGTCCGCAGGGCGCGGATGGCCGCCTTGTTGATGTCCGTGGCGCCGTCATCTGCGAGCGCGCGGCGAGGTGCCGGCACGGCACGCTTTGGGACAGCTTTGGCTCGGCTCCCGCTGGTTTTCCGGCCCTTTTTGGCCTTCGCAGCTGTCGCCCTTGTTGGTTTCTTCATGGGCATCCTGCTCAATGAACGCTTGCGGGGATTCACCAAGACAGGATAGTGCATTCCCTTCTCCTTGCCACCGCCTTGCGATCCGCCGGCCGGAACCGTTAATCTGGCCTATGTTTCTGTTTTCCCGAGCACAATTGACGACATGACCGCGCCGATCGCCATCATCATGGGAAGCCAGTCGGACTGGGAGACCATGCGGCATGCCGCCGACACACTTGCAGCGCTCGGTGTCGCCTGCGAGAGCCGCATCGTCTCGGCCCACCGGACCCCGGACCGGCTGTTTACCTTCGCCAAGGGCGCCAAGGCCGCCGGTTTCAAGGTCGTTATTGCCGGCGCGGGCGGCGCTGCGCATCTGCCCGGCATGGCCGCGGCACTGACGGAACTGCCGGTGTTCGGTGTGCCGATCGAATCCAGGACGCTCAAGGGCATTGATCTGCTCTATTCGATTGTCCAGATGCCCGCCGGCATCCCGGTCGGCACCCTGGCGATCGGCAAGGCCGGTGCGATCAACGCCGCGCTGCTTGCGGCAGCCGTGCTGGCGCTGTCCGATCCGGCCCTGTCCGACCGCCTCGCCGCCTGGCGCAAGGCACAGACCGAGGCGATCGCCGAACGCCCGGAGGACAAGGCGTGACTGGACTCAAGGCAGGTGAAGCTGAAGCCCGGCGACACCATCGGAATCCTCGGCGGCGGGCAACTGGGCCGGATGCTGGCGATGGCGGCGGCCCGACTCGGCCTGCGCTGCCAGGTGTTCTCGCCCGATCCGGATTCGCCGGCCTTCGATGTCGTGCTGAACGCGACCTGCGCGGAATACGCCGATGTCGAGGCATTGGAGCTGTTCGCCAACGACGTCGACGTCATCACCTACGAATTCGAGAACGTGCCGGCGGCCGCCGCCATGGTGCTGGACGCACGCCGCCCGGTGCTGCCCAACCGCAAGATCCTCGAGACCACGCAGGACCGGCTCGCCGAAAAGGATTTTGTGACGCGGCTCGGGATCGGCACCGCCGCTTATGCCGACGTCACCTCAGTCGCATCGTTGCGCGAGGCGATCGCAAGGATTGGCCTTCCGGCGGTGCTGAAAACCCGCCGTTTTGGCTATGACGGCAAAGGCCAAGCCATCATCCGCGAGGGCGACGACATCGCGAAGGTGTGGACCAGCCTCGCCACCAAACTAGCGATCCTGGAAGCCTTCGTGCCGTTCGAGCGCGAGATCTCCGTGATCGCCGCACGCTCGGCCGCGGGCCAGGTCGAGTGTTTCGACGTCACCGAGAACGAGCATCGCGACCACATCCTGAAGATATCCCGTGCGCCCGCGCCGATTTCGAACGTGTTGGCCGAAGAGGCGCGCAGCATCGCCGGCAAGATCGCAACCGCGCTCGACTATGTCGGCGTGCTGGCCGTCGAGATGTTCGTGCTCGCCAACGGCACCGGACCGAAGGTGCTGGTCAACGAAATCGCCCCGCGCGTGCACAATTCCGGTCACTGGACACTCGACGGCGCGTCCGTGTCGCAGTTCGAGCAGCATATCCGCGCCATTGCCGGCTGGCCGCTCGGCAAGCCGGTGCGCCACGGCGAGATCGTCACCATGACCAATCTGATCGGCGACGAGATCAACGATTACGAGACATGGCTGAGCGTGCCGGGCGCGACCGTGCACATCTACGGCAAGGGAGCACCGCGCCCCGGCCGCAAGATGGGCCATGTCACCGAAGTCATGCCTTCGAAAGGCAAGTGACGGGACCGCGGCAAGTGCCGCGATCCCGCTGCTCGATCATGCCGTCTTCACGCCCGCGACGACGCCCGTGGGCTCCTCGCTGAGCCAGCGATAGATCACGCCGCCCAGCGCGCCACCGATCAGGGGCGCGACCCAGAACAGCCAGAGCTGCGCCAGTGCCCAGCCGCCGACGAACAGCGCCGGTCCGGTGCTGCGCGCCGGATTCACCGACGTGTTGGTGACGGGGATGCTGACGAGATGGATCATCACCAGCGCGAGCCCGATCGCGAGCGGGGCAAATCCCGCAGGCGCGCGGCCGTGGGTCGCGCCCATGATGACGAACAGGAACATCATGGTCATCACCACTTCGGTGACGAAGCACACGACCATGCTGTATTGGCCGGGCGAATGCGCATCATAGCCGTTGGAGGCAAAGCCCTTGGTGACGTCGAAGCCGGGAGCGCCGCTGGCGATCATATAGAGCAATTCGGCGGCGACGATCGCACCGCAGACCTGTGCGATCACGTAAGGCAGGATCTGGCCTGCGGGAAAGCGCCCGCCGGCAGCAAGCCCGACCGTGACGGCCGGATTGAGATGACAGCCGGAGATGTGCCCGATCGCGTAAGCCATGGTGACCACGCTTAAGCCGAACGCCAGGGAGACGCCGACCAGGCCGATCCCGACTTGCGGAAAGCCCGCCGCGATCACCGCGCTACCGCAGCCTGCGAATGTGAGCCAGAACGTGCCGATGGCCTCCGCGGCGTATTTTCTCATGTCCATGTCGTCCTCCCCTGATTTCCAGAACCTCCGGATCAAGTTCCGGAGAACGGTCCGCCTTTTGGCGCCAAACCACCCAAATTGCGACCATGCAGCGGGTTTTCGCCCCATTTAATGGCGTAACTTGGCCCGAAAAAGCGGTTCGCAGGTGGACATGTCGGGTTTTGTCTGATACATCCGCGCGCTCAAGGTTAAGGGCCGGGCGTTTCGCCATCCCCTTAGACTTACCAGAATTCAAATCCGATCCACTGAAGAGGATGCCGCGTGCAGGTTCTCGTTCGCGATAACAATGTCGACCAAGCTCTCAAGGCGCTGAAGAAGAAGATGCAGCGCGAGGGTATTTTCCGCGAGATGAAGCTGCGCGGCCATTACGAAAAGCCCTCCGAGAAGAAGGCCCGCGAAAAGGCCGAAGCCGTGCGCCGCGCGCGCAAGCTGGCCCGCAAGAAGCTCCAGCGCGAAGGCCTGTTGCCGATGAAGCCGAAGCCGGTGTTCGGCGCCGGCCCTGGCGGTGATCGTGGCGGTCGTGGCGGCCCGGGTGCGGGCGCTGCTGCAGGTCCGCGCGGACCGCGTTGATTTTGCCGAAATCGCAACACTGAGTTTTCGATGACGCGGGCCCTGGGCCCGCGTTATTGTTTTGTAGCGGTGCCTTTTCTGGGACGGGGCACTACAGATGCGGCACCAGCGCGCGAGCGAACCGTAGATGGCCGACCCTTTCCCCGAGCCCGGCTTTCTGCGGCTCCGCCAGATCTGGCGTCAGCCGCTCGCGCTGACCTTGGTGGGAATCGCCCTGTGCGGCTGCTCCTTCGATTTGGGCTCGCTGACGCCCGAGAAGGACAAGCCGCAGGAGGCACCGAAAGCGGCAGCTGCCGCCCCGGATAGCGCAGTCAGCGCTGCCAACATCACCGAAGCCCAGAGCCACACGGTCAAAGCCCAGGCCTTGGCGAAATCGGGAGAGACGGCGGCAGCGCTGGACGAGTTCAATCGCGCGGTCGCGCTCGATCCCTACAACGCACAGGCGCTTTACGGCCGCGCCCTCCTCTACCAGAGCAACAACGAGCACGATTTCGCGATCGCCGATTTCGGTGCCGCAAGCGGGCTCAATCCGCAGAAGGCCGAACCGCTGCTCGGCCGCGCGATCAGCTATCTCGCCATCGGCAAGATCAAGGAGGCAGCGGCCGATCTCGACGAGGCCTCCGAAGTCGACCCGCAGAACGCCCAGGTCTGGACGGCGCGGGGGCAGGCCTATGAGCGGCTGGGCGAGAAAACCAAGGCGGCGGCGTCCTACGCCAAGGCAGTCTCGCTCCGCCCGCGCGACGAGGCCGCCCGCAGCGGTCTCGCCCGCGTCGGCGGCTGAAAGATTTGGCGCGGGTCAGGCGCGGTCTTAGTCGGGGGTTACGTTCTTCGGCAGGACGGCGTGGAACATCGACTTGACGCCGGACAGCATGTCGTCGGCGACATTGGTCTTGGGCCGCGGCACGGAGCCACCCGCGTCAGCGCGCAGATCGAGCGGCGGCGCGATCACCGGCACCGGGATATCGGCCGGCGGCGTCAGCCGGTTCGGGTCGTCGTTGCCGACCGAGGCCGTGTAAGGCGGGTTCGCAGGCATCTCGACCGACGGCGTTGACACCGTGATCGGCGGCGGTAGCGGTCGCACGAATGGGGGCACAGCAGTCACGAGCCGCGGAGCTTCCTGGGCGCGCGGCGCTTCGGGCGCGCGAGCAGCCTCCTGCGGCGCGACTTCAGCCGGCTTCTCGGCAGATTTGGCCTCGGGGAATTTGCGCAGTCGCTCGATCGCGGCGCGCGCGAGATCGTTGGCGTCGGGGCCCGCAGCCGCCGGGGCGGCCGACGGAGCCGAACTGGCCTCAACCACCGGCACGGTGGCGGGAGCGGCCGGGGTGGACTTGGCGACGGCCTTCTCGCGCGCCGAAACCCGGCCGCGTGGGCCGGCGGGAGCGGCCTCGACCGGCGCCACGTCCGCTGCCTTGGCGTCTGCGGCCTTGACGTCCGCAGCCGGCTGATCGACCAACTTCTCGACTGCCGCCTTCTCCGTCACGTTCTTCTCGGAAATGCCCTTGGCCTTGACGCCGGGGGTCGGGAGGTTGGCCGTATCGGCAGGCTTGCCGTTCTTGCCGCCGTGGGCAGGCGCCACCAAAGCGGCTGGGGTATCAGCCGCCGGCCGGGCGTTGATGTAGTGATTGACGATGTAGGCCCCGATGATCGTGGCGAGCACCGAGGGGAAGATATCCATCGAGATTTTAGCGATGTATTTCAGCATTCCGGCCACTCCCCGCGCGATCTGATGCGGGAACTTTGAGGCATAGTAAGGGATCAACTGCGACGGATCGATGGCAATCGGTAACGTCTGCCCAAGGCTTTAACAAGGCTTCAACGCTCCACCTAAAGCTTCAGCTCGATCTCAAGGAACACGATCTCGGTTGAGGTTTCGTTAAGCACATCATGTTGGACGCCGGCTTTGCGAAAGTAGGACTTTCCGGCCGCAAGCTGCGCCTTGGAACGCTCCCCGCCCGGGGCCACGATGGTCATTTCACCGGCGACGACGGGAACGATCACATAGTCCATGCCATGGGTGTGGTGCCCGGTCGCGCTGCCCGGGGCGAGCCGCCATTCGGTGACCCGGACCTCCTCATTGTCGATCTGAACCTCGGACCTGGCGGCAAGCATCGGAACCTCGTCTAGGGCACGAACACCATGAACACGTAGACGGCAAATACCACCATATGCACCAGTCCGAACAGCACGTTTGTCCGGCCGGTGCCGAAGGTCAGCATGCTCAGCAAGAATGTCAGGAATAGCAGTGCCGTGTTCGCCGGGTTCAAGCCCAGGACGAGTTGCTGGTTGAGCGCGTAGGTGGCGATCCCCACCGCCGGGATGGTCAGGCCGATGGTCGCAAGCGAGGAGCCGAGCGCCAGATTGATGCTTTTCTGAAGGTCGTTCTTGCGAGCCGCCGCGATCGCGGAAACGCCTTCCGGCATCAGGATCAGAAGCGCGACCAAAAGGCCAGCAAACGCCGGCGGAGCGCCGATCCTGTCGGCGACCGCGTCGACGACCAGCGAGAACTTCTTGGCAAGCAGAACGACGGCCAGTAGCGAGATCAGCAGCAGCGCGACGCTGAGCGCAAGCATTTTGCCCGACAGGTGCGCCTCTGCACCCCCGCCCTCGCCTTTTCCATGAACGAAGTAGTCCTTGTGCAGCACGGTCTGGGTATAGAGAAAAACGCCATACAGCACGATCGTGACGACATCGACAAAGCCGAGCTGAAGCGTCGAATAGAAAGGGCCCGGCGTCGTCAGAGTGTAGTTGGGCATGATCAATGTGATGGTCGCCAGCGCGATCAGCCCACTGAGATAGACGTTGGCGCCCGAGACCTGAAAACCCTGCTCGCGGTAGCGCAGGCCGCCGATGAACACGCAGAGGCCGACCAGGCCGTTGCAGACGATCATGACGACTGCGAACACGGTGTCGCGTGCGAGCTCGGGCGCCGGCTTGTCGCCCAGCATGATCGTGGTGATCAGCGCGACCTCGATGATGGTGACCGACAGCGTGAGCAGCAGCGTGCCGAAGGGTTCGCCGATCCGCTCCGCGATCACCTCGGAATGGTGCACGGCCGCGAACACGGTGCCGAACAGGATCACCAGAAGGACGATCGCAAAAGCGCCCCCGCCGACCGACAGGGTAAAGCCATAGCCGGTTACGGTGACGATCAGGAACAGCAGCACCGCCAGCGCGGGGAAGATCCAGGACGACCGCGGCATCGGTCCGTGTGCGCTCATGCGGGCGATTCCTTGCTTTGACACAACGATTATGCGCGAGAAGATCGGGCCCGTCAGCCCTCAGCCGCCATTTATGAATTGCCGCGCTGTCTCGAGGGCGCCAAAGTCATCGAGATTTTCGTGCCCCCCGCCCGGAAACCGCACCATCTGCTTGGGGTCGCGGGCCAGCGCAAACAATCTCTCGCCGAACGCGATGGGGATCGCCTGATCGCTGGTCCCGTGCATGATCAGAAGCGGGGCCGCAACGTGCGCGATGCGCTCGTCGGAGTGAAACGGATCGCGCATCAGGAGACGCACCGGCACAAAGCGAAACAGCGACGCTGCGACGTCGACCGTCGACGTGTAGGGCGCTTCCAGAATCAATTTGCCGACCGGATGCTCGGATGCGATTGCGACCGCGACACCGGTCCCGAGCGAGAAGCCCCAGGCCACGATCCGCGCTGCGTCATAGCGCTCCGTCGCAAAGGCGTAGGCGGCCACGCCGTCCCGCAGCAGACCCTGCTCGCTCGGCGCACCGGTCGAGCCGGCATAGCCGCGATAGGACAGCGCCACCAGTCCGGTGCCGTCGGCAATGATGCCCTTGAAGCGGTTGACGCGCCCGGCGAGAAAGTCGCCATTGCCTGGAAAGAACAACACCACGGGACGGCCGGGCTTTGCCGGTACGTGCCAGACGATGACCTTCTCGCCGTCGGATGTGGTAAGGACGTGCTCCTCGGCCTCCGGAAATCCCGCGGCGGCAGGCGCAGTGCGATCAGCGGTCGGGATCGGAAACAGCATATCGCGCTGCTTGACGTAGAGCACGACGAGCACCGCGAGATAGCCGGCGGCAATGAGGATGGCGATCCATTTCAGGAATGTCATCGCCGCGCCGGTTCTCCGGCGCTACATCGCCTTGACGATGCTCTCTGTTACCTTCTTGGCGTCGCCGAGCAGCATCATAGTGTTGTCGCGATAGAACAGCGGATTGTCGATGCCGGCATAGCCGGAGGCGAGCGAGCGCTTGATGAACATCACCGTGCCGGCCTTCCAGACCTGGAGCACCGGCATGCCGTAGATCGGCGAGGTCTTGTCCTCTTCGGCGGCCGGGTTGGTGACGTCGTTGGCGCCGATCACGAAGGCGATGTCGGCTTGCGCGAATTCGGAGTTGATGTCCTCGAGCTCGAACACCTCGTCATAGGGCACGTTGGCTTCGGCCAGGAGCACGTTCATGTGGCCGGGCATGCGGCCCGCGACGGGGTGGATCGCGTACTTCACCTCGACGCCTTCCTTCTTCAGGATGTCGCCCATCTCGCGCAGCGCGTGCTGGGCCTGCGCCACCGCCATGCCGTAACCAGGCACGATGATGACCTTGGAGGCGTTCTTCATGATGAAGGCGGCGTCGTCCGCCGAGCCGAGCTTGGCCGGCTTCTGCTCACCGCCTGCTCCGCCGCCGGCTGCTGCGGTCTCGCCGCCGAAGCCGCCGAGGATGACCGAGATAAAGGAGCGGTTCATCGCGTGGCACATGATGTAGGACAGGATCGCGCCGGAGGAGCCGACCAGCGCGCCGGTGATGATCAATGCGGAGTTGCCGAGCGTGAAGCCGATGCCGGCCGCCGCCCAGCCCGAATAGGAGTTCAGCATCGAGATCACGACCGGCATGTCGGCGCCGCCGATCGGGATGATCATGAGCACGCCGAGCGCCAGCGCAAGGATCACGATCAGCCAGAAGTCGAGCGCGCTGCCGGACAGGACGAGCCCGACGATGAAGAACACCAGCGCGGCGGCGAGCGCGATGTTGATGATGTGGCGGAATGGCAGGATGATCGGCGCGCCGCTCATGCGGGCAGACAGCTTCAGGAACGCGATCACCGAGCCGGTGAAGGTCAGCGCGCCAATGGCGACGCCGAGCGACATCTCGACCAGGCTCTGCGCATGGATGTTGCCGGGTGTGCCGATGTCGAACGCCTCGGGCGCGTAGAACGCCCCCGCGGCGACCAGCACCGCGGCCATGCCGACCAGCGAGTGGAAGGCGGCGACCAGCTCCGGCATCGATGTCATCGGCACGCGGCGGGCGATCACTGCGCCGACGCTGCCGCCGATGGCGATGCCCAGGATCACGAGGATCCAGGCGAGGCCGTCCGCCGGCGGATGGCTCGCCAGCGTGGTCGCGACGGCGATTCCCATGCCGATCATGCCGAAGAAATTGCCCTGCCGCGATGAGGCGGGGCTGGACAGCCCGCGCAGCGACAGGATGAACAGCACACCCGCCACGAGATACAGAACTGCAGCCAGATTGGCGTTCATCTCAGGTCCCCTTTGTCTTCGTCACCCCGAGGTGCACGCCGCTCACTTCGCCTTCTTCTTGTACATCGCCAGCATGCGCTGGGTGACAAGGAAGCCCCCGAAAATGTTCACGCAAGCAAAGATCAGCGCGATGAAGCCGAAGCCGCGCGCCCACCCCGAGCCGCTCGAGATCATGCCGACCCCGACCGCGAGCAGCGCGCCGACCACGATCACCGAGGAGATCGCGTTGGTCACGCTCATCAGCGGCGTATGCAGCGCCGGCGTGACCGACCACACCACGAAATAGCCGACGAAGACGGCGAGGACGAAGATCGACAGCCGGAAGACGAAGGGGTCGACGACCTGTGCAATGTGCTCCATGGCGGCTCTCCTATGCTTTCGGCTGGAAGTTCGGGTGAATCACGGCGCCGTCTTTGGTCAGCGCGGTGGCCTTGACCAGTTCGTCGTCCCAGTTCACCGCCAGCGACTTGTTGGCCTTGTCGACCATGGTCTCGATGAAATTGAACAGGTTGCGCGCGTAGAGACTGGATGCGGATGCCGCGACGCGGCCGGCGACGTTGGTGTAGCCGACGATCTTGATGCCATCGACGTCGGCGACCTCGCCCGGCTTTGCGCCCTCGACGTTGCCGCCGCGCTCGACGGCCAGATCGACCAGCACCGAACCGGGCTTCATCGACTTGACCATCTCGGCCGAAACCAGCTTCGGCGCGGGCCGGCCCGGGATCAGCGCCGTCGTGATCACGATGTCCTGCTTCTTGATGTGCTCGGCGGTGAGCGCGGCCTGCTTGGCCTGATACTCCTTGGACATTTCCTTGGCGTAGCCGCCGGCGGTCTGCGCGTTCTTGAACTCCTCGTCCTCGACGGCCAGGAATTTGGCGCCAAGCGATTCCACCTGCTCCTTGGTGGCGGGCCGGACGTCGGTGGCGGTGACGACGGCGCCGAGACGCCGCGCGGTCGCGATCGCCTGCAACCCTGCCACACCGACGCCCATCACGAAGACCTTGGCGGCCGGAATGGTGCCGGCGGCGGTCATCATCATCGGGAAGGCGCGGCCGAAAGCTTCGGCGCCCTCGATCACGGCGCGGTAGCCGGCGAGGTTCGCCTGCGACGACAGCACGTCCATCACCTGCGCGCGGGTGATGCGCGGCATCAATTCCATCGCGAAGGCGGAGATGCCGGCATCGGCCATCGTCTTCAGCGCGGCCTCGTTGCCGTAGGGATCCATGATGGCGATGACGAGCGCACCGCGCTTGTACTGCGCGAGCTCGGACGCCTCCGGGCGCTTCACCTTGATGATGATGTCGGCGTCCTTCAGCGCGTCCGCGCTGACGCTGGCTCCGACCGCCGTGAATTCGGAATCGGGCAGGCCCGACTTGAGACCGGCGCCGGGCTCGATCGCGATCTCGGCGCCGAGCGCCTTGAACTTCTTCACCGTATCAGGCGAAGCGGCGACCCGCGGCTCCGACGGGTCGATTTCCTTGGCAACGGCGATCTTCATAGGCCCTCCGGCGACGCGGGGAAAAGCGCGCACGCGAACTTAGCGTTACTCCCGCAACGTTGGATACCGGTTTTCGAACCGGCTTGAATGCAGATTTTTTGAGCACCGACGACAATGGCGGTGCAAAAGACGATAGATCAGGTCAGGAAGATCGCCATCAGGATCACGATGAGCGCGACCGAAGCCGTGCCGTACTTCACGAGCTTGATGAAGCCCTCATAGGTCTGCTCGTGGGCAACGTAGTCGTTGCCGTCGGCGGTGGTATAGGCCACGTCGCTATGGTCAGCCATGGATGTCCCCAGTCGAAAGTCGAATTTCACGGTTGGGATACCGCAAAGTTTCGGGCAGGGCAACGGCACGGAGGCGCGGTTTTCCCGCAAATCGGCTCATTTGGAATCCAGATTGTCGCGGATCCAGCGGCCGAGGCTCTGCTCGCTGACTTCACCGGCGGCAAGCGAGAGGATGATGGTTGTCGCTTCCGCAGGATCGGGACCGAAGGCCACGCCGTTCTTGTGCAGAAAGACCATCATCGCCATGAAAGCGATGCGCTTGTTTCCGTCGACAAAGGCATGATTTTTCGCGAGCCCGAATGCATAGGCTGCGGCGAGTTCGTCGAGCGACGCCTGCTCATAACGCCATTTGTTGATCGGCCTCTCCAACGCCGAGCGCAACATGCCTTCGTCGCGCAGTCCCGGCGCACCGCCGAAACGGCGGAGTTGTCGGCTGTGAATGGCGATTGCCTGCTCGTAGGTGATCCAGTGCGGCTCCTCAGGCTCACTCATGCGCGCATGCCGATTATTTTGCGAGCGCGGCGAGCGTGTCGCGATACTTCTCCATCACCTCATCGGCGATTTCCATCGTCCGCTCGAAGTCAGGATCGTAGGGCAGCGCCTGGAAACCGCCTCCAGGTAATTCCACGATATGCAATTGCTGCCCACGCTTGAGATCGAGCCGCTGCATCAACTCGCGAGGCAGCAACAGACCATCCGAATTGCCGATCTTCTTGATTTCGATCTTCATGGCGCGTCCCGCAAAACTGACGTTATACATTTGTATAACACCTTAAAGAGGGGCGTTCAACAGATGTTTTACGTCTTTTGGACCCGCGCCGTCCTACCCCATATCCAGCGCCGCGACTGCGCTGGTGGCCGGCGGCGGCTCCTCGACCGGCAGCCCCAGCGCGCGGCGGACCGCCCGGATCGAGTCCACCTTACGGTCGCAGAAGCTTCGCCTTGCGCAGCGCTCGCCCGGGACATTGACGACGAGCGCGTCGGCGCCGGCCTCCTCGTTGAGGAAGCCATGCGTCATGTGGAAGCCGAGCGCGCGGTAGACCTCGAACTGCTCCTCGGAGAAGAACTGGTCGCCGGTGGTCTCGTGCGGGAACGTGTCGTTGCGGCGTGCGTAGTCGCGGATGTAGTCGTTCTCGTCCCCGCTCAGCGACGATTTGATGTAGACGAGATACCCCGTCTCGCCGCCGCCATAGTCGATGGTGCCGACCGCAACGTGCGGTCCAAGCGACGCGCGCGGCGGCGGATCCGACGGCTTGCCGGCGTTGCACTTCATCCACTCCCGCGTCGCGTCGCGGATCGGCGTCCACGGCAGGTCGATGATGATCCCGAGATCGATGCGTGCGTATCGTTGCAGGGTCACCAGCGCGGTGAAGTTCATCGGCGCGTCGGCCTCGGCATCGACCGCGATGATCACCCTGCAGCGCCGGCGCAGCAATTCGTAGACGCCCAGATTCTCGATGTGACCGCCATCGGTGAGATAGACTGCGTCGGCGTTCTCATAGAGGCGGCCCGAGATTTCCGACCACAGGAACAGCGGCGTCGAGTGGTGCTGCGGCTTGCTGCTCGACGAGACGTAGCGCGGATTCTTCAGCCAGTAACCGAGGCGCACATTGAGCAAGGCCAGCGTCGGCGTGAGCGGCCTGATCGAGCCTGATCCCATGTTCGAGGACGCCGCAGCGCCGGAGATCGCCATCACCGTTGCAAGGTCGAGACCAGGGAACGCCGCGGTGTCGGCATAGCCGGTGGCCTCGCTGCCGACATGCAAAGGCGAGAACATGAAGAAGTCGGCGTTTCGGCCGCGCCGATTGGCGAAATCCGATCCTTGAATGTTCAGTGCGGCATTCACGATGGGATAGGGCGAGGCCAAAAGCCGGTCAGGCGATTTCACGCCCGCTGCCGCCTGCCCGCCAGGAGCCGTGTCGGCGGGATAGACCGTCGGGTAAAGCAGCTCGCTCAGCTTCTCCTCGTCGAGCGGCAGAAAATCCCGTCCCTGATCCAGGCTGGGCTCGTTGGGCGCCGGTTCGCCATCGGCGTAGAATCTCGGATTGAACAGGAAGGCCTTGCTCAGGCGATCGCGGTAGAGACGGTGCAGCGAGTTGGCATTGGGTCCGAGGATCCAGGACAATCCAAACAAGATCACGGCCGCGACGAGGTAGAGACGCGCCATCGCCCAATTGACGTTGTTGCCGAACTCGTACCTCGACCATTTGTACTCGGCCGGCTTGCACCAGCAGCCGATCGCGTACAGCCATTGGGGAACGTGGGAGACCGCATTGACGGGTGGTTTGGCGATGCCGGGCTTGGCGTCCTCCTTGCTGTTGATATTCGTCGAAAGCGTTCGAGCCTCGCTGTCGAATTGAACGTTGCCGGTGACACTTGTTGCAGCCTTCGCCGCCATCGGCTGCACGGCCTTGTCACCCCACTCCTCCGCCATCGCGTATTGACGGTCCTTGGCGATCAGCACCTTGTCGTTGGCGATGCCCCAGTAGCAGAGATAGAGATATCCGATCCAGATCAGCAGCGGCAAAGCCAGGCCGGCGATCCACACGGCCGCTCTCGCCACATAGGCAAGGATGCGCGACGACAGGTCCGATGCTCCCGCGCCCTTCAGCAGTTCGCCGAATTGCTGCCTGAACACCGTGACCGCCGCGGCAACGGGCGCCGCGACGGCGGCCAGCGACTGTATCCATCTGACCGCCACTCCAGCGACGATGCCGCCCGACTGCGCCGCGTTGGCCTCGGCGACGTCGAACATCTGGGCGATCATGAACGGCTGGAACTCAAAGAAGCAGATCACGGCGAGCAGCACGAGATATGTGGCGCCAGCCGTCGGTGGATAGCCGCGGAATTCACCTCTGGTGCTGGGCATCACCGATCGCAGCAACGCCCAGGCAAAAAACACCAGCAGACCGAACAGCGCCGCGGCCAGCGTGAGCGCAAAATGCTCGACGTTCAAATGGCGTGCGATCGTGCACACGAACCCCATCGCCAATGCGAGCCCTGCCACATAGGAAAAGAAATCACGGCGCTCGACCTTGAAGATGCGGCGGTAGACGAGGCCGATCAGCACCGCGGCAGCAGCGATGGCGACGCCAAGGAGGATGAAAGCAAGTTCAACTCCAAGCTTGGCGAACCACCCGAGCGCCTGCCCGTCATCGACTCTGAACCCGAACAGATCTGCCACGTACAGCGAGGATCGGGCGGCGTTGGAAACGATCGTGATGGCCGCGACGACGAGCACTGCCGGAAGCGTCAGACTGAGATTGGCGACCAGGCCGCGCACCACGATCGCAATTCCGGTGAGGAGATCGCGCGCTCCCGCGGGGATCAGATAGTTCGAATAGTTGCGGATGTGGCCGACCGCGGGGGTGTCGCTGATTTCATTGGCAAGCCCTCCTCCAGAGCCGCCAAAGACGAATGCACGCGCCCTCGTCATCGTGGCCGTGAGCGAACAGCCGATGTAACCGCCGCCCGAAACCGTCGACAAATAATCGACCCGCTTGATCAGATCGTGATGATTGAGTGCCTGCAACACGCCGAGGCAAATGGCGGAGGACCGGATGCCGCCGCCCGAAAGCGCAAGCCCGACGGTCTCGATCGGCTTGTCGTCGTCGACATAATTTACGGCTGCAAGGCCTTCGGCGCGACGACGGGTGTTGATCGCGTCAAGCTCCTGCAGGAGCATGTCACGGTGCTGCTGGCCCCAGGATCCCTGCTCTTCGACGGCCCGTTTCGTATCCGGTTGCTGGAGGTGAGGTCCAATACGACCATATCCGTCTCCCTGCCAGGGAACTCAGACAATCGACAATCAAAAATTGCATTCTTAACGATAGAGTACCGTACACGGTTAGTCTTGCGACCCGCGTGAACGTTCAATCCCGTCGCTTCGAAAAAATCAGCGAGCCGGGAGGTGAGGCGACGTCAGCGCCGCCTCAACCCATCGCCTCCAGCTCGTCGATCATGCCGGCGATGACCGACAGGCCGCCGTCCCAGAATTTCGGGTCCTTGGCGTCCAGCCCGAATGGGCGCAGCAGCTCGGAATAATGCTTGGTGCCGCCGGCCGCGAGCATGTCGAGATAGCGCTCGGCAAAGCCCTCGGCCGCGTTCTCGTAGACGGCATAGAGCGAGTTCACGAGACAATCGCCGAAGGCATAGGCGTAGACATAGAACGGCGAATGGATGAAATGCGGGATGTACATCCAGTAGTTCTCGTAGCCCGGCTTGATCTCGATCGCCGGACCCAGGCTCTCGTTTTGCACCGAGAGCCAGATCTCGCCGAGCCGCGCCGCGGTGAGCTCGCCATTCTTGCGCTCGGTGTGGACCGCGCGCTCGAAGGAATAGAACGCGATCTGCCGCACCACGGTGTTGATCATGTCCTCGACCTTGCCGGCGAGCAGCGCCTGGCGCTGCTTTGCGCTTTTGGTCTGCGCCAGCAGCCGCCTGAAGGTCAGCATCTCGCCGAACACGCTTGCGGTCTCGGCCAAGGTCAGCGGCGTCGGCGCCATCAGCGCGCCGTTCTTCGCCGCCAGCACCTGATGCACGCCATGGCCGAGCTCATGGGCGAGGGTCATCACATCGCGCGGCTTGCCCTGGTAGTTCATGAGCACGTAAGGATGCGCCGACGGCGTGGTCGGATGCGAGAACGCGCCCGGCGCCTTGCCGGGACGCACCGGAGCGTCGATCCAGCGATCGGTAAAGAAGCGCTCGGCGATGTCGGCCATGTCAGGCGAGAAACCGCGATAGGCAGACAGCACCATGTTGCGTGCCTCGGGCCAGGCAATGGTGTCGGCCGCGGCAAAGGGCAGCGGCGCATTGCGGTCCCAATAAGCGAGCCGCTTCTTCTTGAACCAGCGCGCCTTCAGCGCGTAGTAGCGATGCGAGAGTTTCGGATAGGCCGCGCGTACGGAGGCGACCAGCGCGTCCACCACCTCGCGCTCGACGCGGTTGTTCAGATGCCGGGAATCCGCGACATCCTTGAAGCCGCGCCAGCGATCGGAGATATCCTTGTCCTTGGCGAGGGTGTTGGTGATCAGCGCGAAGGTGCGCTCATTGGCCTTGAAGGTCTTCGCCAGCGCGTCCGCCGCGGCCTTGCGCTTGGCGCCGTCGCGGTCCTGCAGGAAATTGAGCGTCGGCTCGATCGCGAGCTCCTTGGATCCGACCTTGAAGCGAAGACCCGAGATGGTCTGATCGAACAACCTGTTCCAGGCGGAATATCCGGTTTGCGCCTTCTCCAGGAAGATCTGCTCGAGCTTGTCGTCGAGCTGGTACGGCTTCTCCTTGCGCAGATCCTCGATCCAGGGACGGTAATGCGCAAGCTCGGGCGCCTGCATCGCGCGGGTCAAAATATCGTCATCGACGCGATTGAGCTCGAGCGCGAAGAACAGCAGATGAGTCGACGCGGCGGTGAGCCGCTCGGACACATCGCCGTAAAACTTTGAAATCTTGGGGTCAACGCTATCGCCGGCGTGGATGAGGCCGGCGTAGGAGCCGAGACGCCCGGCGAGATCGTCGATCGCCTCATAGCGTCGCACGGCTTCCGCGAGCCATTTTCCGCCATGTTCGTTTGCTGTGCCTGTTGCGAGCTTGCCCTTGTAGTCCGTCTCGAACGCGACGCAATCGGCGTCCATGGTTTCGAGATCGCGCGCCACTTCCGGCGCATCGATCCCTGAATAGAGATCGGCGAGGTTCCACTCCGGAAGCTTGCCGGTTTTGCTCGCAGGCTTGCTGGAGGGTTTTGCCTTGGTGGCTGCTTTTTTGGTGTTCGGCTTGCGGAGAGCGGAGGGGCGCGAAGTCATCGTGTTGGAAACCTGTGTTCAACGAGCGCAATGGCAGGGATCGCAATGGCTGGGGTCGGCAAGGTTTAAGAGTGCGTTAAGCGGCTTCGGCCAGAGTGCCCCGATTCGAGACAGATAGTAGTAGCGTGCGGGGAACACCATGGCTGCCAGTATTTTGATTGCCGATGACGACGCCGTGGCACGCCGCCTGGTCGAGAACATGGTGCAGAAATGCGGCTATGAGACGATCGTCGTGGAATCCGGCGACGCCGCGCTGGCCGTACTCACTGCTCCCGATGCATCGGCCATCGACGCCGTGGTGCTCGATCTCGTGATGCCCGGCCTCGACGGCATGGGCGTTCTGAGTAAAATCCGCGAAGCCGGGCTGAATGTGCCCGTGATCGTACAGACCGCCCATGGCGGCATCGACAACGTGATCTCGGCGATGCGCGCAGGCGCTGCCGATTTCGTGGTCAAGCCGGTCGGCCTGGAGCGGCTCCAGGTCAGCTTGCGCAACGCGCTCAACGCCTCCGCATTGAAGGGCGAATTGCAGCGCATCCGCCACAGCCGCGAGGGCCGGCTGAGCTTCGCCGACATCATCACGCGCGCCGAGGCGATGGCGCCGGTCATGCGCGCGGCGCAGAAGGCGGCGAGCTCCTCAATCCCCGTGCTGATCGAAGGCGAGTCCGGCGTCGGCAAGGAGATGTTCGCACGCGCCATCCACGGCAGCAGCGAGCGCAAGGCAAAGCCCTTCGTCGCGGTCAATTGCGGCGCGATCCCGGACAATCTCGTCGAGTCCATTCTGTTCGGCCATGAGAAGGGCGCCTTCACCGGCGCGACCGAGCGGCATGCGGGCAAGTTCGTCGAGGCCCATGGCGGCACGCTGTTCCTGGACGAGGTCAGCGAGCTGCCGCTGGCCGCGCAGGTCAAGCTGTTGCGCGCGCTCCAGGAGGGCGCGGTGGAGGCGGTCGGCGGCCGCAAGCCGGTGAAGGTCGATGTCCGCATCATCTCCGCGACCAACCGCAAGCTTCTGGACCGGGTGAAACAGGGGCATTTCCGTGAAGACCTGTTCTATCGGCTGCATGTGCTGCCGCTGACGATCCCCTCGCTCAGGGCCCGGCGCGAGGACATCCCGCATCTGCTGCGGCACTTCCTGGCGCGCTTTGCCGCCGAGGAGAACCGCGCGATCACCGGCATCAGCGGCGAGGCCGTGGCGCACCTTGCGGAGCTGGATTGGCCCGGCAATATCCGCCAGCTCGAAAACGCGGTCTACCGCGCCGTGGTCATGAGCGAAGGCGACCAGCTGGGTCTCGAGGACTTCCCGCTGCTGGCCTCACATCCCCATTCCGCGACCGACATTCCGACCGCGCCGCTGATGATCGAGCCGATCGGGGCGCCTGCCCTGGTCTCGGGTAATGAAATACCCATCGCGCCACTTCCCTCCTCGGGAAGCCTCGCCCTGCTGACCCCGACCGGCGATGTCCGTCCGCTCGAGGAGATGGAGAACGAGATCATCCGTTTCGCCATCTCGCATTACCGCGGACAGATGTCCGAGGTCGCCCGCCGCCTCAAAATCGGCCGGTCCACGCTCTATCGCAAACTCGACGAGGCGGGCGTGCACGGGCATGGCGGGAAAAGCGGCGAAGAGACGCACTGAACCGCACTGTGAATGGCGGTTTGCGTAAGCGTGCGATGTGGTCTTAAGCCGTTCGGATGACGGAAGAATCCGAGCCGTTCAGGAACCGTGACTTGGAAGTGACAGCGAGGGGGAAAAGCGCGTAACAGAGGCGCACAATCGATTGCAAAGCGGCCGTCTTGAAGTCAGTTTGTCGTGAGTTGTCCCGGGTAGCGCTGGCTGCAGAAACGGGGTCTGTATATCGTCTGCGTAAGAATCGTTGCGTGCAGGCGTGCAACTTCCGAGAGGCCGGCGCGGTCAGCCGAAGCTCACAAGACCATAACGAAGCTGTTCCAAAAGCTGTTCCAAACGGGGCAGTTCACCCGAGGGGTGCGACACGATGCGAGACTGTTTGAATCACCGTCGAGGCTTTGACCGCGTTTTGATGACGGTCGCGGCGACCTTCCTCACGGTATCGGCCGGCTCCGCTCTGGCGCAGGATCAGGCGCGCAGCAGCGCCGCCGAACTCGCGATCGAAGCCGCGATCCCGCGCCCCGAGCCCGCGAATGTTCCGCCGCCGACCGCCTCAGACATCAAGCTCGACTCTACCGCCACGGTGCAGGACGCCCCGAAGGACGCGGCCAAGGAGCCGATCAAGGAGCCGGTCAAGGCCGAAGCTGCCCCGGCCCCCGAAAAGGTCGAGACCAAGCCTTCCGACGTCGCCACCACGCCCGCCGCCGACGCACCGAAGAGCGAGACGGCCAAGACGGAGCCTGCGAACAGCGAGCCGGCCAAATCTGAATCGACCAAATCTGAGCCTGCCAAGTCTGAACCGGCCAAGGCCGACACCGCGACCGCCACACCGGCCGCTCCGGCCGCACCCGCCGCTGCGGCTCCGGCCGCCGAGCCGGTGAAGGCCGCGAGCAACGTCCCCGCCGCCGACCAGCCGGTCGCCGACAAGCTCAAGGACATGATCGGGGCCAAGACCTCGCGCTATTTCGACCGCAAGAACGAGCGCGCCGCCGTCGAGAAGTTCTACGGTGCCCGTGACTACGCGCCGGTCTGGACCCAGGGCGGCAGCCTCTCCGCCGCGGCCAAGGGCGTCATCGCACGGCTGAAGGATGCAGCCTCCGACGGCCTCAATCCCGCCGACTATCCGGTCCCGGACTTCGCCGCAGCCACCAGCCCCGACGCGCTTGCCGAGGCCGAGCTGAAGCTGACCGCCAGCATGTTCGACTATGCGCGCCAGGCGCAGAGCGGCCGCATGCACTGGTCGCAGGTCAGCGCCGACATCCTCTATCCCGAGCATCCAGTCGATCCGAACGAAGTGCTCGCCAAGGTCACGACCGCGGCTGACGCGTCCGCGGCGCTCGACAGCTACAACCCGCCGCAGAAGCTCTACAAGGAGCTGAAGGCCAAGCTCGCGCAGCTCCGCGGCCAGGGCGAAGGCCCGGTCGTCGAGATCACCGACGGCCCGGCGCTGAGATACACGCCGGCCCGCGGCAAGAAGCAGGCTGAAATCGTCGTCGAGGATCCGCGGGTGCCGCAGCTCCGCGCCAAGCTCGGCATCACCGAGAACGCCAACGACGACCACTATGACGCCACCGTCGCCGAAGCCGTGCGAAAGTTCCAGGACGGCGCCGAGATCAAGGTGACCGGCGTGCTCGACGCTGCGACCGTGAAGGCGCTGAACAGCCCGAAGCGCGACAAGCAGATCGACACCGTGCTGGTGAACATGGAGCGCTGGCGCTGGCTGCCGCGCGACCTCGGCGTGCCCTCGCTCGGCGATGCCTATGTCATCCTCAACATTCCCGACTACACGCTGAAGGTGATGCAGCGCGGCCAGCAGGTCTGGACCACCCGCGTCGTCACCGGCAAGCCGGGCCAGCACGCAACGCCGCTGCTGACCGAGACGATGAAGTACATCACGGTCAACCCGACCTGGAACGTGCCGCCGTCGATCGTCTATGGCGAATATCTTCCGGCGCTGCAGCAGGACCCGACCGTGCTCCAGCGCATGGGCCTGAAGCTCGAGCAGAACCGCGACGGCTCCGTGCACATCTCGCAGCCGCCCGGCGAAGCCAACGCACTCGGCCGCATCCGCTTCAACTTCCCGAACAAGTTCCTGGTCTATCAGCACGACACGCCGGACAAGAACTTGTTCGCCAGGGACGAACGCGCCTTCAGCCATGGCTGCATGCGCGTTCAATATCCGGACCAGTACGCCTCCGTGCTGCTCAACATCACCATGCCGAACGAGAAGTACACGCCGGAGCGCATCCGCAGCATGTACGGGTCAGGTGAGATCGACCTGAAATTCCCCACGCCAATCCCGGTCAACATCACCTACCAGACCGCCTTCGTGGACGACGGCGGCAAGCTGCAATTCCGCAAGGACGTCTATGGCCGCGACGCGACCATGATCAACATCCTGAGGAACGGCCGCGGCAAGGACCTCGAAAACGTCGTGGCGCATTCCCAGCCGAGCTATTCGCGGCCGCCGACGACGCTGCCGAACGGCGTGGCCTTCGCCAACAATGGCGGCGGCTTCGGCTCGTCCGGCCCGAACTTCTTCGAGCGGCTGTTCGGGGCTCCCACCCCGCCCCCCGCTCCGATCGGCCGCCGGCCTCAGCGGGTGTTCACCCGCTGAGCTGGCCTCAGCGCCGCGCTTCCTGAAATTCGGCAATAAAATCAGCGACCTCATCCCCTGGATGGGGTCGCTTAACGTTAACCATTCTCCACCCGCGCGCGGGCAGCGGGCGTTTTTTCGCCACACTCAACCGATTAGGTTCGTATTCTGACTTGGTTTGGGGGCGGGAAGGTAAACCTCCAATTAACCTTCTCGTTTTAACAAAGCGTTCATCCTCTTTCGCGCGCTAGCGGGGTTGGCGGGAGAGTCCATTAGAACGCTCGTCGACTGGGTGGGCTCATACGTGCTGGCTGGTTTCGCACGCCAATTCGCTGCGTTGTCGTTGTCCCATGCGGGAGTGAAGGTCGGATCTCGGATCGGCCTCGCCTCGGTGGTGCTGCTTGCGGCTGCCGGTTCGGTTCATAACGCCGCCGCGCTGAACGAAACCAAGACGCTCTCGTTTCACCACACCCATTCCGGCGAAGACCTCACCGTCACCTTCAAGCGCGACGGCCGCTATGACGAAGCGGCGCTGAAGACGCTCAATCACTTCCTCCGCGATTGGCGCACCCAGGACGAGACGGTGATGGACCGTCACCTCTTCGACATTCTCTGGGAGGTCTATCGCGACGTCGACGGCAAGCAGCCGATCCAGATCATCTCCTCCTACCGCTCCCCCGCCACCAACGCCATGCTCCGCCGCCGCTCCTCGGGCGTGGCGCGCTTCAGCCAGCACATGCTGGGACATGCGATGGATTTCTACATTCCGAACGTGCCGCTGGAGCAGATCCGCTTCGCCGGCCTGCGCTTGCAGCGCGGCGGCGTCGGCTTCTACCCGACCTCCGGCTCGCCGTTCGTGCATCTCGACACCGGCAGCATCCGTCATTGGCCGCGCATGACGCATGACCAGCTCGCCCGCGTATTCCCCGATGGCCGCACGGTCCATGTCCCGAGCGACGGCACGCCGCTGAAGAATTATGAGCTCGCCAGGGCCGACATCGAACGGCGCGGCGATGGCGAGGATGCCGCGACCATCGGCAAGCCGAGCTTCCTTGCCGCCTTGTTCAAGGGCAAGTCGGCCCCCGCCACGGGCAGCGACGAGGATGACGAGGGCGCAGCCGAAAAGCCGGCGGCGCCCGTCGTGGTCGCGGCCGCCGCAAAACCCGCCGATCCGGTGCCGACGCCGCGCGCCAAGCCGCAGATTGCCGCCGCGATCCAGCTCGCATCGGCCGACATGCAGGTCGTTGCGCCGCTCAGGCCGAAGCCCGCGCCTGTGGCTGATAAGCCGGCCGCCAACAAGCCGGAGACCCCGGCGGACATCATCAATGCCCGCGGCTTCTGGGATATTCCGGCCACGCCGCAGCAGGCGACGCCGGCCCAGGTGGCAGCGCTGAGGGCACGCCAGGCACTCGCAGCCGCCACCGATCCGCAGCCGACCGCGAGCCTCTCCAACGCTGCCTACCGGGCGCTGGCCTACGCGCCGGCTTCCGCCTCTTCGGTCGACCGTGCCAATGTCGTCGCCGCCTCCGCGCCGATTCCGCGTGCAACGCGTCCGGCATCAGCGGCGCGCAATTCCGCACCGGCCACCGAGATCAACACAATTGTCGCCAAGAGCACCGACGGCATGGTCGCGACCGCAACCCGGCTCTCCGCGGCCAAGGGCGACAGCATCTGGCTCAAGATCGTGATGCTGTCACCGAGCGCCAGCCGCGCGATGTCGGTCACGCTGATGGGCGAGCTCGATATGGTCGCGATGCGGGCTTATTTCGTCAAGCCGAAGGCCGTGGTCGCGATGGGCTTTGCCGACGATCCCATGCAAGGCCTGTCCTGCGACGGCTTCTCGGGCAGCGCCACCGCCAAGCTCGAGACGACGTCGTTCGTGGTGCGCACCGCCGCGCTGCGCTGACGTCTGCAAGCGCAGCTAGCGTTTCCGCCGCCGATCCAGATGGTACGTCAACGCCAGCGACAGGCAGACCGTGAGCTCCTGCGTCGGCAGCGCGCCCGCGAAATCCAGCAAGAGCGCCCTGGTCTGGCGATACTCGAACCGATCGGGAAAGCGCTCGCGAAAAGTGTCGACCAGCGTCGTCCTGCAGTTGAATAGAATAGCAGCGCGCTCGGAATCCTTCACGCGCCCGAGCCGGATCGTTGAGCCGCTGCCGGTCTCCTCGGTGAGATAGGCGGGCTCGCCCCATTTCAACGTCTCCGTCAGCCGACCGACGTCGTCATGCGCCTTGGCCGTCGCAAAGATGAGCTTGCGCACCTCGAGAAGGCGCCGGCGGATCGGCAACGGAAAGGCGTCGAAGGCCCGGCTCACCTCACGCGGCAACAGCGGCTCGGTCACGGTCTCACTCTCGATGGATCGCCAATCGGTCGGTGCGGCGCGCCGGGTCAAGCCGGCAGGCCTGCCCCGAGAAGGCCTGCCTCGTAGCGCTGACGGTCGACGTCGCGCTTATAATGCTGTGTCGAGACATGATTGGCCACCGAAAATGCCGGCTCACGCTTGAGAACTTCAGCCGCGTGGGCGCCGGCCGCAACCGCGTTGCCCATTTGCGCGAAGATCCCGGCAAGGAATGCGTGATGGGTGTGATCGGGGCGTGTGATCCGTGAGAAGGCCTCGGCGGCTTCGGCGTATTTCTCGGCACTGTAATAGGCGCGTCCGAGATGGCTCCAGAAGCGTTCCGGGTGATACGGGTTGAGCCGCATCGCCTTCTTGATCCAGTCGATGCCCTCTTCAGGCCGGCCCAGCCAAGTCAGCAATTCGCCCTGCTGCACCACCACGAGATCATAGTTCGGGTTGAGCGCGAGCGCGCGCTCCTGATGGTAGGTGGCCTTGTCATGGTCGTCGCGGTTCAGATTGAGCGCAGCGAGGATGCGGTGGACGTCGCTGTCATTGTCGTCGAGGACCAGCGCGGTCTCCAGCTCTGAAGCGACCTGCTGAAAGGTGGCGTCGCGATCCGCGCACCAGCTATAGACCCAGGTCTGGCCCAGGACGCACGCCTTCCAGGCGTGTGCGTGTGCATAGTTCGCGTCGAGTTCGAGCGCGCGGTCGAGCAAAAGTTGCGCGCGCGCATTGTCTTCGCGATTGGAGCGATGGTGCAAGACCTTTGCGGCCAGCACGCATTCATAGGCCGCCATGTTGTCGGTAGGCTTACGGTTCGCCCGATCGTGCGAGGCCGCCTCGACGCGACCCGGCAACGTGGCGGCGATCGCCCGGGTCATCTCGTCCTGGATGGCGAAGATGTCCTTGAGCTCGCCGTCGTAGCGTTCGGCCCACACGTGCCGGTCGGTTTCCGCATCGATCAGCTGCACGGTGACGCGGACCCGATCTCCGGCCTTTCGCACGCTGCCCTCGATGACGTAATCGACGCCGAACTCGCGGCCGACGTCCTGCACCTTGACCGCCTTGCCCTTGTACACGAAGGTCGAGTTGCGGGAGATCACCAGCAGGTCGTGGAAGCGTGATAGCTCGGTGATGATGTCTTCGGTCAAACCGTCCGCAAAGAACTCCTGCTCCGGATCGCCGCTCATATTGGCGAAGGGCAGCACGGCGATGGACGGCTTCTTCGACCTGCCCGCCACCTTTGCAGTGTCCTTGGAGCCGTCTGATGCGCTTGCCGGACCCTCCTGCAGTCGAATCCGGTAGACGCGGATCGGACGGACGATGTTCTTGACGTTCTGCTCGCCGATATCCTCGAATGCAACGCCGTCAAGGCGCTGTCCGAGTTGGTCGCGCACCGCGCTCGAGATACAGATACCTCCAGGCTCGGCCAGCGCCTCCAGCCGTGCGGCGACGTTGACACCATCGCCGAAAATGTCGTTCTGATCGACGATCACGTCGCCGAGGTTGATACCGATGCGGAATTGTATCCATCGCGGCGGTGCGACGTCGGCATTGCGGCGCCCCATCCGGCTCTGAATCTCGGTCGCGCACAGCACGGCGTCGACGACGCTATGGAATTCGACGAGCATGCCGTCGCCCGTCGTCTTGATGATGCGCCCGTGATTTTTGGTGATGGCCGGATCGATGAGCTCGATCCGGTGGGTCTTGAGGCGCGCGAGCGTGCCACCCTCGTCGACCTCCATGAGCCGACTAAAGCCGACCATGTCAGCCGCGAGGACCGCTGCGAGCCTGCGCTCTGGCCCAGGCACATCCATGGCTCGGTCCCTTCGACCCGAGCACCTTAGCAGACGCGCGGATTTTGCCCAAGCTGGGTGCGCCGCAAATTGCGGGCGGGACGAGATACTCCTGCCGGTGACGTCGCGGCCGCCTCAGATCATCCCCAGCGCCTGCATGTAGGTCTCGAGAATCGTCTCGGCCTCGGCGCGCTCGTTGGGGTCCTGCTTGCGCATCCGCACGATGGTGCGCAGCGCCTTGACGTCATAGCCGTTGCCCTTGGCTTCGGCGAAGACGTCGCGGATGTCGTCGGAAATCGCCTTTTTCTCCTCCTCCAGCCGCTCGATGCGCTCGATGATGGATTTGAGCTGGTCCTTGGCAAATTTCGTCGCGGGCTCGTCGTCGCGAACGGCGGCGGAGGTGGCCATCTTGGTACTCCCAATGGAACTGGCAAAACGGGGTGACGCCGGCATCGTGACCGCGCGTGCCGCTGACCCTTAGGGTTGGCAGCCTCCGCGTTCAAGGCAGCATCTCGCTCGTCCACAGCGCGCCCACACCTTCCTGCGGCCAAGCCAGGAAAGCTGAAGAAAGCTGTTGTGTGATGCGACTCAGGCCTCGCGCGAAGGCCGAGCCGCTCAGTGCCCGAGATGGACCTTCTTCATCGCTTCGACCTGCGCGGCCGTCGCCGTGCCCTGGTGTTTCGCCTTCCAGGTCTCGTAGGGCATCCCGTAGACGGCCTCCCGGCTCTCGTCTTTGCTCAAGGCGACACCCTGCGCATCGGCGGCGTCCTTGAGCCAGTTGGACAGGCAGTTGCGGCAGAACCCGGCGAGATTCATCAAATCGATGTTCTGGACATCGGTCCGCGTCCGCAGGTGCTCGACCAGGCGCCTGAAAGCAGCCGCCTCGAGCTCCGTTCTGGTTTTGTCGTCGATAGCCATTGTTGGACCCCTTGGCTTTGATGGTCACCGTTACGGGATAAGGTAGACCCTGTCACAGATTTTGCCATATCGCGGCGCAAACGACCCGAGGACCGGCCCCGGCCGGTTCCGCTGCCCCTACGCCAAATCGTCAATGATCTGATATAGCTTCCGCGACAATGATCGCCGAATCTCCCCGCTCCCCTCTCCGCCTGCTTGCCCGGCTTGCCCCGGTGCTGGTGGTTGCCTTGTTCTGCTTGTGGAACAGCCCGGCCTCCGCCGACTTCCGCCTTTGCAACAATACGTCGAGCCGGGTCGGAATCGCGCTCGGCTACAAGGACGCCGACGGCTGGACCACCGAAGGCTGGTGGAACATCTCGTCCCGATCCTGCGAGACGCTGCTTAGGGGCACGCTGGTCGCCCGCTACTACTACATCTACGCGATCGACTATGACCGCGGCGGGGAATGGTCCGGCCAGGCCTTCATGTGTTCGCGCGACAAGGAATTCACCATCCGGGGTACCGAGGACTGCCTCGCCCGCGGCTATGACCGGACCGGCTATTTCGAAGTCGACACTGGCGAACAGCGGGCCTGGACGGTGCAGCTCACCGACGTCAACGAGCAGCCGACACAGCCGCGTATGCCCGGCATGCCCGGCCCGGTGGGCCCGGGTGGCGGGGTTCCCGGTTTGCCCAACGGGCCGCCGGGTGGTACGCCCCCCGCCGCGCCTGGCCTTCCGCCAGCCCCTTCGTCCCCGCCTGGAAATAAGCCATGAGGCGTCTTCGCCGTATCAAGATTCTCGCGACCCTGGGACCAGCCTCTTCAGACCTCGCGATGATCCGCCGCCTGTTCGAGGCCGGCGCCGACCTCTTCCGCATCAATATGAGCCACACCCCGCATGACAAGATGCGGGAGCTGGTCGCCACCATCCGCAACGTCGAGAGCAGCTACGGCCGCCCGATCGGCATTCTGGTCGACCTGCAGGGACCGAAGCTCAGGCTCGGCGCCTTCGCGGAAGGCGCGGTCCAGCTGCAGAACGGCCAGGCCTTCACGCTCGATTCCGACAAGACCCCGGGCGACGCCACCCGGGTCAATCTCCCGCATCCGGAGATCCTGGCCGCGCTGCGGCCCGGCCACGCGTTGCTGCTCGACGACGGCAAGGTGCGGCTGATCGCGGAAGAGACCTCGAAAGACCACGCGGTGACACGCGTCGTGGTCGGCGGCAAAATGTCCGATCGCAAGGGCGTCAGCCTGCCGGATACCGATCTGCCGGTCTCGGCGATGACGCCGAAGGACCGCGCCGACCTCGAGGCCGCGCTGGTCACCGGCGTCGACTGGATCGCGCTGTCCTTTGTGCAGCGCGCCGACGACGTCATCGAAGCCAAGAAGATGATCCGCGGCCGCGCCGCCGTGATGGCCAAGATCGAGAAGCCGCAGGCGATCGACCGCCTCGCCGAGATCATCGAGGCCTCCGACGCGCTGATGGTGGCGCGCGGCGACCTCGGCGTCGAAATGCCGCTGGAGCGCGTGCCGAGCCTCCAGAAGCAGATGACGCGGATGGCGCGCCGCGCCGGCAAGCCGGTGGTGATTGCGACCCAGATGCTGGAATCGATGATCCAGTCGCCGGTGCCGACCCGCGCCGAGGTCTCCGACGTCGCCACGGCCGTTTACGAAGGTGCTGACGCCATCATGCTGTCGGCGGAATCGGCGGCAGGCAAATTCCCGGTCGAGGCGGTCTCGACCATGAATCGCATCGGCGAGGAGGTCGAGCGCGACCCGACTTACCGGTCCGTGATCACGGCGCAGCGCCCCGCGCCGGAAACCACCGCGGGCGATGCCATCGCGGACGCGGCGCGGCAGATCGCCGAGACGCTCGACCTGCCCGCCCTGATCTGCTGGACCAGCTCGGGCTCGACCGCGACGCGCGTGGCGCGCGAGCGGCCGAAGCCGCCGATCGTGGCGATCACGCCCAACATCACCGCGGGCCGCCGGCTCGCGGTGGTCTGGGGCGTGCATTGCGTCGTGGCGGAAGACGCGCGCGACCAGGACGACATGGTGAGCCGCGCCGGCCAGATCGCATTCCGCGACGGCTTCGTCCGTGCCGGCCAGCGCGTGATCATCGTCGCCGGCGTCCCGCTCGGCATCCCCGGCACCACCAACATGGTGCGTATCGCCTCGGTCGGTCCCGAGGGCGAAGCGGAAATCTGACCTCCGCCAGGACGCCTCGACAAAAAAGTCGAAAACAACCCCATGCACAGTAGCCGGCCGGTCCGGCCAATCTGCCGCTGTGTTGCGAAAAGACGCGCGCGGACAAAGGCCTGAGCGCGATCAGTCCCCCGCCTCGATCCTGCGGACGGTTTTAAGCCCCGACCAGCGCCTTCGCGGTCGGCAGCAGGGTCTGCTGCACCACCAGACCGCGGGCGCGGGCGTCCATGACGCCGACGGCGCGCAGTGCGAGCAGCGTCACGGTCTGCACGGCATCGCGCAGCTTGGCGGGATCCTCGAGGTTGTCGGGCGCGAGCGGGCCGACCAGGGCTTCATGCAGCGCGCCGAGCAGCGCGGTGGCGGCAAGCGCGGTGTCCTGCGCCGGCAGGTGACCGGCGCGCACGGCAGCGTCGATCCGGGAGGCGATCTCGCCCGCGATCTCGCGCCGGCTGGCAAGCCTGGAGGCGCTGACATCGACATCGACCGGCTCGGCCAGGATGCCCCAGGCCAGCCGGCGCTGCGACAGGGTATGGACGGCCACGGTGGTCACTGCGGCAGCCAGCGCCGAGGACGGGCCGGGCGCGGCATCGGCCGCCCGCCGGATCGCCGCGAGCTCGTCGCGCGACACCTCGGCAATCAATTCGGAAATCAACTCGGCCTTGGAGGGGAAATAGCGATAGACCGTGCCGGCGGCCACACTGGCCCGGACCGCGACCGGCGCGATCTGCACCGCCGCCATTCCGCCTTCGGCCGCAGCCTCCCTCGCCGCCGCCAGAATGGCGCTGCGCCGAGCCGCAAGGCGTTTAACCACTTGATGCGTCCGCCGATAAACCATGGCGCGCTACCTGTCCCACACAACGCCAGTCGCACGCCCCCGCGGACCAACGCTTCGCCACTGCTTTCGCTGCAAATCGCCCGCAAGAACTGAACAACTATTCAAACCGGAACACAAGACGCAAAAACGCCGACTCTGGCCTTCATTCATTCCATCACCTCCAGCTCCGACACGCCGGCGGTTCCGGCGCTGTCGGCTGCCGCTCGGCTCCGCACCGCAGCAGCCGGGCCTCGCTGCGGCTGCTCGACCTTACGCTACCTGGAGGCGCAAGCAGAGAAAGTTCCCTTTCCGATTTATACAACCTTAACGGGTTCACCGTAGTCCTGCCGGCGTAAATTGGAATTCGCAATGCGCCCCGCAAGCGTGCTTTCTGCGTCACCACCCGCTTCCGACGGCGACTGCCGCCATCAGTTCGATGGACACGGGGAAATCAGCGACGCGATCCACAACGGGCCCGTGGCAGGCGTGCCGGTTGCGCGGTTCGAGCAGCAATCGCCGACGGCAGCCCTGCGTGGAAAAGCGCTTGCACCCGTCGCTCTTGTCGTCTGCTCGATGCTGGCAGGCGCGCTCTACACCTTCGCGATGGGCGAAGACGTCAACTGGGACTGGCAGAACTATCACGAATACAATGTCTGGGCCGTGCTCAACGGCCGTTATCGCCTGGATGTGGTTCCCCCGGGCTTCCAGACTTACTTCAATCCGATCGTCTATTTTCCGGTCTACTATCTCCGCCACTTCGTGCCCTCGCCCTATGGGCTGATGATCATCGGCGCGATCCACGGCCTCAACCTCGCGCTCGTTTGCCTGTTCGCACGCGTGGTGCTGCGTCAGGCCGCAACCGTCGCGGCGATCGCGGCGGCGGTCGTGATCGCAGCCTTTGGTCCGATGACGCTGTCAGAGGTGGGGACGAGCTTTTCCGACGTGCTGCTGGCTTTGCCCGTGATCGGCGGTTTCCTGCTGATCCTGACTGCGGACCGCTTGCCCGCCCGCTACCTGCTGGCCGGCCTCCTGATCGGCGCCGCGATCGGGCTGAAGCTGACCAATATCGTTTACGCGATAGGCGCAGCCGCGGCGCTGCTCGCCGCCACGAATCCGCTCCGGGCCGGTGTGCTTCTTGCGCTGGGCGGGATTGCCGGCGCGGCGCTGACGGGTGGCGAATGGTACCTGATCACATGGCGCGACACCGGCAACCCGATCTTCCCGCTCTTCAATGCGGTGTTCCAGTCCGGGGAAGTGGCGTCGATCAATCTGATGGACGTGCAGTTCATCCCGCCCAGCATCTCGGACGCGCTGGCCTATCCGTTCTATTGGCTGGTCGGCGACCACAGAGGCGCTGAGCATCCTTTCCGCGACGCGCGTTTCGCAGTCGCGACGGTGCTGCTCGTGCTCGGCTTGTTTGCGCGCCTGAAGCGAGGCAGCGCGATCTTCACACGAGGTGACGTTCAGCTCTTCGTGCTCTTTGCAGTCTCCTATCTGGCGTGGCTCGGCCTGTTCTCGATCCAGCGCTATGCGGTGGTTCTCGAACTGCTGTGCGGGCCGCTGATCGTTGTCCTGCTCGTCCGCCTCGGTGCACACCTGCGTCCGGCGTCGCCGGCAACGTCCACGGCTCCGCTCAACGCGACGATGCTGACGGTTGCTATTGGCATTGCGCTGTGGTCGCAGCCGGCGGACTGGTGGCACCGTCCCTGGTCCGAAACCTACCAGCCAAAGATTGCAGACGAGCTCCATCAGCCGGCGACCTATTTCATCCTCGGCAAGCCGCTCGCGTATATCGCGCCGCAGCTTCCGCCGCAGTCGCGCTTTTACCTGCTCGCCGATATCGGCGTGCCCATCGTCCGCGGCGGGATCTTTGACCAGCGCATCCGTGACGGGCTGAAGACTCCCCTGCCCGGCGGTCTCCGCGAATTGCACATGCGCGGCGAGCCGGACCGCACCGCGCTTCTGGATCGCTACGCGCTTGCCATCGATCGCTCCAGGCCCTGCATCACCATCGAGGGCGCCCGTCCCGGCACCATCCTCGAAAGCTGCGCGCTCATGGAGCGGGCCTCGCGTTAGCGTCTGGAGATCGAACCCTGCCGATCACGTTCGCGTCGTCGCGAGCTGCATCGATGCGGCCTCGGCCGTGCGCCAGGCCGCGCAACGGCCGAGGATCAACCCGAAGACGATGAGGATCGCCGGGAATCCGACCGGCTGGCCGAGAAACAGGAATGTCGCGAGCAGCGCGAAGACGAGGACCAGCGCCATCACCTCGTGGCGCGCGAAGCCGTCGTCGAGTCCGGCGCGGATGAGAAAAGCCACCGCGATGCCCAGCACAACCAGATCGTACATGAAGAGATACGGCGTCGTCAGGAGCGTTGCCGCCGCGAGCATCGCGGCCTTCAGCGCGTATGGCAGCCTGCTGCGCCACATCAGGACCAGCACCACCGCAATTGCCGCGGTCAGCACCCACTGGCATATCCACGCGAGCTGCTCGGCGCCGCCGAGATAGCGGACCAGCGCGAAGATGCTTTGCATCTTGAACCAGGGCGCTCTGCCCTCGGTCAGGAAGGCCTGCGAGAACATCGGTATCCAGTGGAAGAAAGCCTGCCAGCTTTCCGTTCCGAACGCGAGCCACGACACCGCGGCGATGGCGGCGGTGACGATTGCGGCGGTGACGAGCACCGTCCATTCGGCAGCCGCGATCAGGACCAGCGGAAACAGCAATCCATATTGCGGCTTGTAGCTCAGAAGGCCCAGGCAGATTCCGGCCAGCACCGGCCGCTTCGGCAACAGATACAGCATGCCGCCGATCAGCGACGCCGTGAGGAAGCCGTTCTGCCCGACCAGGACGTTGATGAAGGCCGCGGGGAAACCGAGCGCAATCACCAGACCGGCGTTGCGGCCGATGATCGCGCGCATCACCGCGAGATAAGGCAGCACGCTGAAGGCGGCCCAGCAGATGAAGGCCACGGCATAGGGAAACCGCGCCAGGAAGGACGCGACGAACAGGAAGGGCGGCGGATAGTGCCAGGCGAAATGGCCGACGAAATCCTGCTGGAGCAGCGCGAGCTCGACCTGCTTCTGGATGTCCCAGTCCCAGGCCTGCGCGGGATGGCCCTCGAGCGCCAATCTTCCGGCGGCCCAGACGTTGACGAAGTCCGTCGGGATTCCGCGTCCATCCGCGCCGAAAATCCACGTGTGAGTGAGATACGCCGTCGGAAAATACGCCAGCGTGACGATCGCCAGCACGAAGGAGACGTTGAGAAGCGTTGCAGGCACTGCGCCGGGATGACCAACAGCAGGCGGGGCGGACGGGGCTTCAGCCATGCGGCTTCCTTTGACGCAGGTACGGCAACGTGGATGCATTCAAGCCATACACCGGAGTGACTTGAAGGAGGCTTAAGCCAGTTGTCGAAGGCCTAAGGACTGCGGATACGACACGCTGATCATCCGACAACGCAAAAGAGCCCCGTCGAGGACGGGGCTCTTTGGATTCCAGGTTCGTACAGCTTACTTGAGGCTGGACGAGATCGAGCCGAACTTGGCGTTGATCGTGGTGCCGAGGTTGTTGACGACGGTGATGATCGCCAGCGCGATGCCGGCAGCGATCAGGCCGTATTCGATGGCCGTGGCGCCGGACTCATCCTTCACGAAACGCGAAACGAGGTTCTTCATAGACTGCTCCAAAAAAACTACACGAGGCTACAACTGGTCTGGTCTTTTGGCTTCCCAGCGCCGCCCGACCATGGAACCGAACCTAGGGACAAAGAATTGCGCCGCAGTTAATTCGGCTGCGGAAATACAGAACGGTTTGCGTGTATTCGGCGATGGTAAACCGAAATTAAAAACGAACGGTTAAATTGCCGGGACATCAACCGGCGCCTCGTCCGCAGCGGTATCCACGTGCGTTGAGCGCGCTCTCGTTGCGCCGATTTACCCGAAGTTATGACCGCCATGGTCCAATGCCGCGCGCTCGGCCGACAGGACCAAGAACAAGACGAGGCGGCATGTCCCTTTCCTTCACCAACGCAATCGCCGTGCAGAGCCGCGCGCGCGCACTGGTCCCGCTGTGCGTGGGCGCGGGCGCCTATCTCTTCTTTCTCTATATCGGTGACACGCTGCTTCAGGATTCCGACTCGTTCTGGCAGATCAAGATCGGGCAGTGGATCCTCGATCACCACGCCGTGCCCTATACCGACTTCTATTCCTTCACGCGGCCCGGCGCGCCCTGGATCTCGACCTCGTGGCTGTCGCAAGTGATGTTCGCGTTCTCTTATGCGCACTGGGACTGGGCCGGGCCTGTGATCCTGACCGCAGTCGCGATTGCCGCGTCGGCCGCAATCTTCGTGCATCTGCTCGATGCGCATCTCGAAATGCCGCGCTCCGTGCTGTTCGCGATGCTGGCGGTCGTGCTCTCGCTGCATCATATTCTAGCGCGGCCGCACATGCTGGCACTGCCCGTGATGATCGCATGGGTCGGCATGCTGATGGCAGCGGCCGATCGCAAAGGCGCGCCGTCCTGGTATTGGCTGCCGCTGATGTCGCTGTGGGCGAACCTGCATGGCGGCTTCGTGCTGGGGCTGGCGCTGATCGGCCCGATGGCGCTCGAGGCGATCTGGACGCTCGAATCCGGCAAGCAGGTCCGGCTGCTCGCGCGCTGGTTCCTGTTCGGCGTCGCGGCGATGCTTGCCGCCTGCGTCACGCCCTATGGCTGGCGCACGCTGCTGGGCGCGACCAACATCCTCAATCTCGGCGAGTTGCTGTCGGTCATCTCCGAATGGATGCCGGCGAATTTCGCCTCGTTCTCCGCGTTCGAAGCCGCGATTCTCGGCCTGATCGCGATTGGCCTGTTTCGCGGCCTGACGCTGTCGCCGCCGCGCATTCTTCTGATTTTGCTTTTCACCTGGATGGGGCTTACGCATGTGAGGAGCATCGAGGCCTTTGCGTTTCTGGTACCGCTGGTGCTGGCCAAGCCGCTGGGCGAGATCTCCGCTGCCGCAGCCTGACGCGCAAGGCACCGAAAGCTGGGCGGCCCGCTATGTCACCCTCACCGGCGCATTGATGATCGCGGCCGCAGCCTGGACCTCGACCTCGATCTACATGTCGCATCATCGCTTCACCTTCACGATGGACCAGACGCCGGTTGCCGCCGTCGACCTGCTCCAGCAACGCAGGGCGCAGCGCATCTTCAACGCCTACCAGTTCGGCGGCTATCTGATCTCGCGCGACATCCCGGTGTTCGCCGACGGCCGCGCCGAGCTCTATGGCGAAAAGTTCGTGATGGACTTCTTCAAGGCGGTCGAGGTCAAGAAGCTCGACAACCTGACGCGGCTGCTCGAAGAGTACAAGATCGACGCCACGCTGATGGTCGCCGACGCCCCGGCCGCGCAGGTGCTGGATCACATCAAGGGCTGGAAGCGGCTTTATGCCGACGACATCGCCGTGATTCACGTGCGGGACAGCGAGCCCGACGCGTCTGCGCCGACGAAGCCATGACGATCGCAGCCAGCGTTCCCGTCGCGCGGCGCCAGCGCAATCTGGCGCCGCTTTGCGTCGCGGCCGCGGCCTATCTGCTGCTGCTGGTCAACGGCGACAGCCTGCTGCACGATCCGGACACGCTCTGGCAGATCAAGGTCGGCCAGTGGATCCTCGATCACCGGGCCGTGCCCTGGACCGACTTCTATTCCTTGACGCACCAGGGCGAGGTCTGGCTCTCGACGTCCTGGCTGTCGCAGGTGCTGTTCGCGACCATCTATTGGTCGTGGGGCTGGGCCGGGCCGGTCGTGCTGACCGCGGCCGCGATCGCGCTGGCGATGGGGCTATTGCTGGCCTTCCTGCAACGGCATCTCGAGCTGCCCTATGCGCTGCTGTTCTGCCTGCTGGCGATGACGCTGGCCGCGCCGCATCTGCTGGCCCGTCCGCACGTGCTGGCGCTGCCGGTGATGGTCGGCTGGAGCGGTGCCTTGATGGCCGCGGCCGATCGCGGCCGCGCGCCCTCCTTCCTGCTGCTGCCGCTGATGGCGCTGTGGGCCAACCTTCACGGCGGCTTCGTGCTCGGGCTCGCCTTGACCGGCGCGATCGGGCTTGAATCGCTCTGGCGCGCGGCACCGTCGCGCCGGCTTGCGCTCGCATGGCGCTGGACTGCATTCGGGCTCGCCGCGCTGGTGGCGAGCTGTTGCACACCCTACGGCGTGGATACCTTGCTGGGGGCCGTCCGCATCCTCAGCCTCGGCAAATCGTTCTCGATCATCGCCGAATGGCGTCCGGCCGATTTCAGTTCGTTCAGCCCGTTCGCGGGCGCGCTGCTCGGGCTGCTCGGCCTCGGGCTGTGGCGCGGCCTCTCGCTGTCGCCGCCGCGCGTGCTGCTGATCCTCGGCGCCACCTGGATGGCGCTGGCGCATGTCCGCAGTATCGAAACGTTTGGCGTGCTCGTCCCTCTGGGGCTGGCGCAGCCGCTGAGCCAGTGGATCAGATCAGCCTCGGATACGCCGCGCGGCATGCGAATGGCTCCTGGCGTCCCGTCGGCGCTGGCCGCGGTGGCGATCGTGCTCGCGACCGCAAGCGCGACCGTGACCTTTGCAGGCCGTCACACCTTCCAATTCTCCATAGTGCAGACGCCGGTTGCGGCGGTGGACGTGCTGGCTGAGCGCAAGGCCGCGCGCATCTTCAATTCCTACGGCTTCGGTGGCTATCTCATCGTGCGCGACTTCAGGCCGTTCGTCGACGGACGATCGGAGCTCTACGGCGAAAAATTCCTGATGGGTTATTTTGCCGCCGAAGACGGGCGCGATGTATCCGGTCTGCTGCGTATGCTCGACGACAACAGGATCGACGCCACGCTGCTCACCACGGACTCACCTGCCGCACAGATCCTGGACAACATCAAGGGATGGAAGCGGATCTATGCCGACAACGTCGCGGTGATCCATGTGCGCGACAATGCGGGCGGCGCGACCGCCGCGACGTCGAAATGAGGACGCAGCTCCGCCGCGCGGAAGGCTGGTCATTCATCTTCGATCACAAAAACAGAAACGTCCCAATCAGCAGGCCCGCCGCGAAAGCGAGAAGCCCCAAAGTGGAGGCTGAAACGATGCGGACGAGGATGCGGACTTGCTCCTCGTATTCCTGTTCTGCGGTCTTGTGGGACTGAGCCGTCATTGCAACTGCCCTGCCATCGCCCAGATCGGGCGAATGTACGCGCGAGATTATGGCCAGCAAGAGGCAGTTTAGCCCCGCCGCGGTGCCCTGTTCGTGATCCCTGCGGCCGATCCTTCGAGACGCCCGCTTTGGCGGGCTCCCCGGGATGAGGGCCGAGTGCGGTTAACTATTTCAGCGGGCCGATGCTGCTCGCTACAGGCTTTCAGCACCGCCTCCACGAGAGCTGTTGTTGATCGTTGCGACCTTCGCGGGCACGAGCGTCGCGAGCGATTGCACGCAAACGCCTCAACAGACTCGTCATTGCGAGCGGAGCGAAGCAATCCAGAACTGCATCCGCGGAGACACTCTGGATTGCTTCGCTGCGCTCGCAATGATGGTGGCTCGGTGGTCAGCGCCAGCAACTCACCATCCGCAAGAAAAAACGCGGCGTTGCCGCCGCGTTTTTTTGATTCGATCTGCCGCTGCTCGATTACGCCTGCGGCTGCGGCTCCAGGCCGGGATCCGGATCGGGCCGCGGGCGCGGCTTGCCGGCCGGCGGCACTGCGGAGGCGCGCGGCGTGGTCGGCTCGAGCACGGACTCGCGGTTCGGCTTCTTGCCCTTGAGCAGGTCGATGATCTCGTCGCCCGAGAGCGTCTCGAATTCGAGCAGGCCCTTGGCGAGCGCTTCGAGATCGGCGCGCTTCTCGGTGAGAATGCGTGTCGCTTCGTTGTAGCCCTCTTCGACGAAACGCCGGATCTCGGTGTCGATCTTCTGGACCGTGGCCTCCGAGGCGTTCTGGGTGCGCGACACCGACATGCCGAGGAAAACCTCGTCCTGGTTTTCGCCATAGGACACGGTGCCGAGTGCCTCGGACAGGCCCCAGCGCGTCACCATCATGCGCGCGAGGCGCGTGGCCTGCTCGATATCGGACGACGCACCGGACGTCACCTTCTCGCGGCCGAAGATCAGCTCTTCGGCGACACGGCCGCCCATCATGATGGCGAGCCGCGAGGTCATCTGCTCGAGCGACATCGAGAGCTTGTCGCGCTCGGGCAGCTGCATGACCATGCCGAGCGCACGGCCGCGCGGAATGATGGTCGCCTTGTGGATCGGGTCGGTCGCGACGACGTTAAGGCCGACGATGGCGTGGCCGCCCTCGTGATAGGCCGTCAGCAGCTTCTCTTCCTCGGTCATGACGAGCGACTTGCGCTCGGCGCCCATCATCACCTTGTCCTTGGCCTCCTCGAACTCGGCCTGCGTCACCATCCGCTTGTTGCGGCGGGCGGCGGTCAGGGCGGCTTCGTTGACCAGGTTCATCAGGTCGGCGCCGGAGAAGCCCGGCGTGCCGCGCGCGATGGTCTTGAGGTTGATATCGGGGGCCAGCGGCACCTTGCGGACGTGAACCTTGAGGATCTGCTCGCGGCCGACGACGTCGGGATTGGGCACCACGACCTGGCGGTCGAAGCGGCCGGGACGCAGCAGCGCGGGATCGAGCACGTCGGGACGGTTGGTCGCGGCGATCAGGATCACGCCCTCGTTCGCCTCGAAGCCGTCCATCTCGACCAGCAACTGGTTCAGCGTCTGCTCGCGCTCGTCATTGCCGCCGCCGAGACCGGCGCCACGGTGACGGCCGACCGCGTCGATTTCGTCGATGAAGATGATGCAGGGCGCATTCTTCTTGGCCTGCTCGAACATGTCGCGCACGCGGGACGCACCGACGCCGACGAACATCTCGACGAAGTCAGAACCGGAAATGGTGAAGAACGGCACGTTGGCTTCGCCGGCGACCGCACGCGCGATCAGCGTCTTGCCGGTGCCGGGAGGGCCCACCAGCAGCACGCCGCGCGGAATGCGGCCGCCGAGGCGCTGGAATTTACCGGGGTCGCGCAGGAATTCGACGATCTCCTGAAGGTCCTGCTTGGCCTCGTCCACGCCGGCGACGTCCTCGAAGGTGACGCGGCCATGCGCTTCCGTCAGCATCTTCGCGCGCGACTTGCCAAAGCCCATCGCCTTGCCGGCGCCGCCCTGCATCTGCCGCGACAGGAAGATCCAGACGCCGATCAGCGCGATAAAGGGCAGCCAGGAGACCAGCAGCGAGACGAACCACGGCACGTTGTCGCCGGGCGGCTTCGCGGTGATCTGGACCTTGCTGTCATAGAGGCGCTTCACCAGCGTCGGATCGTTCGGCGCATAGGTCTGGAAGCTCGAGCCGTTGGTGAAGGTGCCGTGGATATCCGGCCCCTGGATCACGACGTCGCGCACGTTGCCGCGGTCAACCTCGCTCAACAGCTGGGAGAAGGCGATGTCCTGCGAGGAGGCGCGCTGGCCCGGATTCTGGAAGAGCGTGAACAACGCCAGCAGCAGCAAGACAATGATGACCCAGAGGGCGAAATTGCGCAGATTGGCGTTCATCGATCTTCCTTCGTGGTCGCGCGGATCGCGGCCTGGTCCTTGGGCAGTACGAGGAAATCCCCAAGGAATCCTCATCGTTAGACGCATACAATTTAGGTGCCGCCCCGGTCGCTGCCAAGGGAACGAGATGGGACTATTTATCCCATCTTAGCGCGATTCCCGCTGAAATAATGGCGCCGGAAGCCGGGTTTTTCCCGCCTGGTTAAGGTGGCCTGATGGTGCGCGGCCAAATCGGCCGGTGCCATGGTCCGCGGCTCAGCTGCCCTTGCGCCGACGGGCCGGCGCCGGGGCGACGTGGATACGCCCGCCGGCCAGGCTGATCAAGGCCCCCGCAAGGGTCTGCTTCAAGGCCGGCCGGCCATTTGCGGATGAGCGGGGCCCCTCGGCAATGGCCTGATCGAGCGCGGCCAACAGGGTTTCGACCTTGCCGAGTTCCGCCGGTCCCTCATGGCCAAGAGTATTGATGGCCCGCAGCAGCAGCCGCAGCCGGACCTCTTCCGGCACGGCGGCGAAGGCTTTGCCTCGAAACTTCGCGCAGCCGGGCCATGCGGCGCATGGCCGCGATCACGCAAACGGAGGAAGCGCTCGGCGCCATCGGTCAGCACCTCGACCGCCGCATTGGCGCGGGCGAGCCGTGCCGCCAGCCGCACCAGATTGCGGACATCGCCGCCCTCGCTCGCCAGCTGCGGCAACAGCGCGCGCAGCCGCGGCCGCGTGTAGGCGGTGTCGCGGTTGGTGGGATCATCGGCGAAGCCGATCCTGGCCCGCTTCAAGGTCGCGATCAGCTGCGACTTCGGGACATCGAGCAGCGGCCGCGCCAGCGCGATTCCGTCGCGCGTCGTGACGCGCGCCATCGCCGACAGTCCGGCAATGCCGCTGCCGCGCAACAGCCGCATCAACAGGGTCTCGGCCTGGTCGTCGCGGGTATGCGCGGTCAGCACATGGGTCGCACCCGTTGCGCGCGCGGCCTGCGCAAGCAGGCGGTAGCGGGCCTCGCGCGCAGCGGCGGGCAGTCCCGTGTTCGGCTTTGCGCCGCGCCAGCGCAGGGTTCGGTGCGCCAATCCGAGGGCCGCGGCCAGCCGCTTGACCTCGCGCGCCTCGCGCGCCGCCTCCACCCGCAGGCCGTGATCGACGGTGACGACGACGAGCTGCGGGCCGCGGGCGAGGCTGCGCTGCCAGCGCGCCGCGAGCCACATCAGCGCGACCGAATCCGGTCCGCCCGAAACTGCGAGCACCAGCGCGGGCGCGCTTTTGAAATCGGCAAAGAGCCGCTTGGCCTCGCGCGCCGAGATCGGCGCATGGTCGTCGTCTGACATGATGCTGCCCGGCCATCGTCAGCGGAAAGCAGACTGTTTAGCTTAGCGCAGCACGATCCGCCTTGTCAGGATCGAACGCTCCGTCTCAGCACTTGACCCGCTTCTGCTCGCGGTCGACGGCGGCTTTGACGCCGCCGGAGGCGCGCGGATATTTGCGCCCGACCTCGCCGAAGGCGGCGCAGGCGGCCTCCTTCTCCTTCAGCGCCGCAAGCGACTGGCCGAGCCGCAACAGCGCATCCGGCGCCTTGGCCGATTTGTCGTATTTGGTGGTGACGGCGAGGAAGGCTTCCGCCGAGTCGCGATATTGCTGGCGCTGGAAATAGCTCTCGCCGAGCCAGTATTGCGCGTCGCCGAGCAGCGGGTCGCTCGGATATTTCTGCGCGAAATTCTTCATGGTCTGTTCGGCGAGCGCATAGTCCTTGCGCTGCATGTAGCCGATGCCAAGGTCGAACTCGTCGCGCGGCGTTGCCGAGGGCGGCAGGGTCGCCAGTTCGCCGCCAGCGGCAGGCTGCGGATAGCCGGGCTGGGCCAGCGGATAGGCCGGCTGTGCCGGCGCCGCTGCCTGCGGATAGCGGCCGCCAGTGTTGTTCAGATCGAGCGGCTCGCCCGCGCCCCTGCCGCCGGGCGCGCCCGCCGACAGCGGCTGCTGGCCTCCGCCCAGCGCACGCGGCGCACCGGGAGCGTTCGGGGTCTGGCTCGGGTCGAACGCATCGCCGCGGCGGCGCATGCCGGGCGCACCGGGCGCCGGCTGCTCCTGAACGATCGGCGCGGGAGAGCCGATTTGCGGCTGCTCGTAATTCGGCTGGGCGGCCTGCTGCTGGCGATAGGCCGGCGCGATCTGCGCAGGCGGCACGGCTGCGACGTTGGGCTGCGCCGGCGCCTGGCCGGGCGCACCGCCCTCAAGCTGCCGGAGGCGGTCCTCGAGCTGGCGGTTGCGGAATTGCAGCTCTTCGTTCTGGCCGGTGAGCTGGCGCAGCTGGTTTTCCAGCCGCTCGATCCGGATCTCCGGGTCGGCATCGTCCGATTGCGCGAGGACGGGCGAGCCGAGAGCGATCAGCGCGGCGATCGCCACGGTGCCGGTAATGGCCTTAAATCTGGATGACATCTTGCCCTGACGACGAAAGCGAAATGGCCTGCGACGGAACCGTCGACGCGCCACACATTGAAGTGGACTACGCCAAAAATGTGACTGGCACCACGGTGTTTCTGTCACAGATCGCTGAAACGAAACCGGCGCCCGAAAGGGCGCCGGCAAAGCTCGGTGGTCGTGGAACGGCGGTGCCTTAAGAGCTCGCGTTCAGCACGGTGACGGCGCGGCGGTTCTGCGACCAGCAGGAGATGTCGTTACAAACGGCGACCGGCCGCTCCTTGCCGTAGGAGATCGTGCGCATGCGGTTGGCATCGATGCCGCGCGAGGCGAGGAACGAACGCACCGATTGGGCGCGGCGGGCGCCGAGCGCAATGTTGTATTCGCGGGTGCCGCGCTCGTCGGCGTGACCTTCAATGGTGAAGGAGTAGCGCGGATAGGTCTGGAGCCACTGCGCCTGCTTCTCCAGCGTCACGATCGCCTGCGGGGTGAGATCGGTCTGGTCGCTCTCGAAGAACACGCGGTCGCCGACGTTGACCACGAAGTCCTGCTGGCTGCCAGGCGTCGCGGCGCTGGCCATCGCATCGGCACCCAGATTCTTGTTGGCGCAGGCGCCCATCGACAGCGCGATCGCAAGCACCGCAGCCAGCTTTAATCCCTGGAGGATGCGCATAGGATATTTCATTCCGGAGCCTCCACGCTCACGTTAGTCCACTGCCGTCCGGTCTACAGGGGGTTGGTTAAGCGAACGTTCCGTCAACCTTGATGGGATGTTGCCAAAGCCGGTCAAATGCCCCCCACCGGCGAAAAGCAACCGCCATGGTTAATGGGTTGTAAATGTGGCGCAAGGGTGAAGGCAAGCCGTCCAACGGCCGAAAGTGCGGGCTTTGCGGGATTTTCGGCAGTCACGTGCCGGGATCGTGCCTAGCGGGCGGAACCGATTGCCGGCGCCGCCGCATCCGAATTCCGCGGGGTGGCCAGCAACACCGGCCGCGAGGCCGCCTGGCGCGGGCTGCTGCGCTCAAACAACATGCGCCGCTCAAATGCACTGGAGCGCATGATCGGAAAGCGGCTCAGTATCCTCTCCCGAACCTGAGGATACTCCGACGCCATCAGCACCGCCTTCTTCGTCGGCCAGCCCGGAAACGAGCGCGGTTCGCTCAGGGTCTCGCACAAGAATACCCGGCGGTAGAACAGCTGATGATCGGTACGCACCATCGAAAGCCCGACATCGGCATTGAAATGCTCGCAGGCAATGAAGGGGAGCCGCACAGTCAAATATGGCAATTCCGGGAACCGCTGCTGCATTTCGGGATCCGCAACAAATCGACACGGATCGACAAAAACCTCGCCCCGGTCCAGGCGAGGATGCAGGATGTCGCCGAACACCTCGGTGGTGTAGGACGAGCGACATTCGGAGGTCAGAATGTGGATGCGGACGGCACTGCAGAGTTCGTCCTCGACGTAGACACCGAAATTCCAGACGTTGGGCGCGTCATCGAAACGGTCGGTCACCCGCTGTGACTCCGACGCCGGGATCAGTCCCGCCTGCAGGTAGGCCCGATAACGCATCAGGTGGAGGCGATCCTTGTCCTCCGGCGTTTCAATGAGCCGATAGTCGATACGATCGAACAACGCGGCTCCACGTGGGAGAAGCGCGGTCTGCGGTTCGGCCCCGGACTTCATCTGTAATCCTACGCTGCAAGCAACTTCTGCGGGTAGCGCGAGATTAATGGTTCCTTAACGCAATTGCAAAGGCTTAGAAACGTTAGGGTTAACCTTTGCACCCGTAGAAGTGCGGGGACAGCAGAGGCCTTCAGAGATGGACGGAGAAAAGCGTCAAGCGATCGATCGCGATGCGGCGACCATCTGATCCTTGCCCGTGCGATGGCCGTGCGAGGCATTGAGCAACTGACGAATCCGTACGGCCGGAACAGGCCGACTGAACAGATAACCCTGGCCCTCGGTAACCGTCCCGTCGGCACTGATCAGTTCGAGTTGCTCGTTGGTCTCGATGCCCTCGACCACAACCGACATCCCGAGGTCGGCGGACAGCCGCGCCACGCCGCGCAGCAGAGTCAACGGACGGTCCGTGTCGATCCCTTCAAGGAAGGAGCGGTCAATCTTGACCTTCTGCATCGGGAAATTGTGCAGATAGCTGAGGCTGGAATAGCCGGTGCCGAAATCATCCAGCGAGATGTGAACGCCGAGCGCACGCAATTGCGACAGGATGTCATGGGTGAGCTGGGTGTTGCGCAACAGCGAGGACTCGGTGATCTCGATCTCGAGGCGGTGCGCCGGCAGGCCCGAGACTTCGAGCGCATAGCGGATTTCGCTCAGCACGTCGCGCTGGTGGAACTGGTGCGGCGAAAAATTGACGGCGACGCTGACGCCCTCCGGCCACTTCATGCATTCCATGCAGGCCCGGCGGAGGATCCAGCGGCCGAGATCGACGATCAGGCCCATGTCCTCGGCGACCGGGATGATGTCGATCGGCGAGACCGTGCCGCGCACTGGATGGTTCCAGCGCAACAGCGCCTCGCAGGTGGTGATCTTGCCGGACTTCAAATTGACCAGCGGTTGATAGAACAGCTCGAATTCCTCGTTGGCGAGCGCCTTGCGCAGGTCGAGCTCCAGGGTGCGGCGTGCCTCGACGGTCGCCGCCATCTCGTCGCGGAAGAAGCAGAAGGTACCGCGGCCGTCGGCCTTGGCGCGATACAGCGCCATGTCGGCATTCTTGAGCAGCGTATCGGCCCTGACGTCGCCTTCCGGCGAGGTCAGCGCGATACCGATGCTGGCCCCGATCTCGACCAGATGATTATCGATGCGGTAGCGCTCGCTCAGGCGTTCGACGATGCGGCGGGCAAGACTCGCGGCGTCCTCCGGCGAAGCGATGTTCTGCTGGAACACGACGAACTCGTCGCCGCCGAAGCGGGCGACGTAATCCTCCGGCCGCAGCATCTCGCGCAGACGATTGGCGACGGCGCACAGGAGCTGGTCGCCGCAGGGATGTCCCAACGTGTCGTTGACCTGCTTGAACTGGTCGAGGTCGACGAAGAGCAGGGCCGACAGACGTTCCGAATGCCGCGCAACCGCGAGCAACCGCTCGATTTCGTCGCGAAAACTGACGCGGTTAGGCAGTGCAGTGAGATCGTCATAGCGCGCAAGGTGGCTGATCCTGGCCTCGGCATTGCGCCTTTCGGTGACATCCTCAAGCAGCACAACCGCACCGCCGTCGGCCATGGGCTGCACGGTCCATGACAGCGAACGGTTCCTCTCCGTATCGGGATCGGATGTAATGATCTCGTTTGCCTGCGAGGTTTCGATGTCCGCAATAATCGCCTCACCGCTAGCGGCTGAAATCGATCCCGCTTCGACGCACGCGGCGACGATGTCGCGCGCGCTGGTGCTGCCCCGTGCGAGATTGTCAGGCAGGCTCATCATCGCGGCAAAGCGGTGGTTCATCACCGCGAGCTGACCGTCGACGCGAAACATGCACAGCCCATGCGGCATGTTGTTGAGGGCAGTGTCGAACTGACCGGCGAGCGCCGCCTCGCGCTCTCGCGCGATAACGGCTCGCAAGAATATCCTGTGCAGATTGGCGGAGAGCTTCATGACGGACAAAAGAAACGCGGCACACACGACGGACATGGCCACGTAGTAGGGCGTGCCACGCAAAGCCAGCGCGATCACCGCCGGGCCGAATATCAGGGTGGCTTGCAAACGGAATATCGATTGCCTTCCGTAGGCCCTCCCCGCTCCTCCCGCGACGATCCCGGTGGTGACCGAGAGAGCGATCATGTGGGCGGTGGCGTCGTCATTGCTCAACAGCGTTGTGGAACACCATAGGCCGATCACGGTGGCCTGAATGAGCGCTCCCATCTGGTAGCGGTTCTGCCAGCGCGCAGCCTGTTCGACAGTCAGGACTGATCTTCGAATCTGGTACCGGTGCAAATCGAAGGCGCGTATAGCCCCCGCAAGAATGAGAAGCGGAACAAATCCCCAGATCAGCGTCTGTCCCGTCTTCAACGCGGTCAAGGATGCCGACAACGCCGAGAAGACGATGCCGGTCAGCACCGTGCCGGGCGCCTCGAACAAGGAATCGGTCAGCGCCGCCGAGGTCGTCGGCGAAACCTGCTCCTTCTCCGGCTCTACGCTCTGGCTTTCGAACTGCATCTGGGTGTACGCGCATCCTGTCCGAGGCGTACTTTTACCCAGCTCAGGTGAAGTCTTTCTGAGGGAACATCGTTAAAGTCGAGTTGTTCTGAACCACCAACGATCCAAATACATCAACAGAAACAAAGGACTGGGAAAAGTTTGCCGGGCACAACCTGAACGAATGGTTGCCGCGGCAAAACATCTCGCAAACTTTGTCGAAAAACGCGCGTTCGAACCATCGTGCGTCAGGAGCCAAACGTTATTGGCCCGCGGTCGAGGACAGGAGCGGCGACCATGCCGGGTCGGAAGCAAAACCCGGCGTCGGCACCTTCAGCTCGTTGCGGCCCGAGATGTCGACGGAGAACAGCGACGGTCCACTGTTGCCGCCAGGATCGCGGAAGAACATCAGCACGCGCCCGTTCGGCGAGAAGGTCGGGCCTTCGTTGTGAAAGCCCGAGGTGAGCAGCCGCTCGCCCGAGCCGTCCGGCTTCATGACTCCGATCGAGAACTGCCCGCCACCCTGCCTGGTGAAGGCGATGTAATCGCCGCGCGGCGACCACACCGGCGTCGAATAGGTGGCGTTGTTGTCGTCCTTGGAGAAGGAGATGCGCTGCGCCTGTCCGCCGCTGGCCGCCATCACATAGATCTGCGACCTGCCGCCGCGATCGGACTCGAAGCAGATGCGGGCGCCGTCCGGCGAATAAGACGGAGACGTGTCGATCGCCGGCGTGTCGGTGAGGCGCGTGGTCGAGCGCGAGCGCAGATCCATCACGAACAGGTTTGAATTGCCGCCCTGCTGCAAGCTCATGATGACGCGCTGGCCATCGGGCGAGAAGCGCGGCGCAAACGTCATGCCGGGGAAGTTGCCGACGATCTCGCGCTGCCCGGTCTCGATGTTGAAGAGATAGACCTTCGGATCGCCCTGGCCGAACTCCATGTAGGTGATCTCTTGCGAGTTCGGCGAGAAGCGCGGCGTCAGCACGAGGTCGGCGCCGCGGGTCAGATAGCGCACATTGGCGCCGTCCTGGTCCATCATCGCGAGCCGCTTGACGCGGCGCTCCTTCGGGCCGGACTCGTCGACGAACACCACGCGGCTGTCGAAATAGCCCTTCTCGCCGGTCATCCGCTCATAGATCTGGTCGGAGATGATGTGCGCGATGCGGCGCCAATATTCCGGCGACGTGAAATATTGCTGGCCGGTGAGCTGCTGGCCCGACACCACGTCCCACAGGCGGAATTCGGCCTTGAGCCGGCCGTCCGGCTGCCGCGTCATCCGGCCGGTGACCAGCGCCTGTGCGTTGATGGTCTTCCAGTTCTGGAACTGCGGCGCGGCGTCGAAATTGCTGATGCGCTCGATGAAGGCGGCCTGGTCGATCGGTGCAAACAGCCCCGAACGCTTCAGATTGTTGGTGATCACCTGAGTGACCCCGTTGCCGACGTCGGCGTCGGATGGCGAGCCCGGCACGAAGTTGGTGATCGCGATCGGGACCGGCTGAAACTCGGTGGGATCGATGCGGAGGCGCGGCTGAGGCTGCTGGGCGAGAGCACGTCCGCCCCCGAGGATCGCAAGCGTCGACCCGGTCAGGGTCATGAAGCGGCGGCGGTTCATCGATCGGACGTCATTCATCGCAAAATTCTTTTGTTCGGATGTCACAACATGTCTTTCAGGCCGAAAGTCATCGGAATGGTCTTCCAGCTCTCGTATTGCTGCTTGGGCATGAACGAATAGACCTGGCACTGCACGATGGCGCGCTTGGCGCTCTCCGCCACCGCCTGCGCGATCGAACGCGACGGTCCTCTGACCGCGACGACGATGGGCTCGGACGCCAGCGATCCGTCGATCTTCATGGGAATGTCGATATCCGCCTCGTATTGATCGGCGTCCTGCCCGTTATAGGTGGGCGTGAAGCAGCGCTTCACCGCGCCCTGGAATGCGCCGCGCCAGGTCGCGACGTTATTGGCGGCAGTGCCGGTCGCCGATCCCAGCGAAGCAGACGCATTCAGCGCTCCCCCCGTGAGCTCGTGCCGCGTCGGATCGCGCTTGTCGAGCTCGCGGGCGATCTGCGCGGGATCGAAGGTGCGCTCCTTGGGCTTCGGCTGCTGCTGCGGCTGCACCTCCGCAACCTTGGGCTCACGCGGCTTGGGCGGCGGCTTCTTGGTCTCGAGTTTCTTCTGAAGCTCGGCGATCGGATCTTCCTTGGCCGGGTCAGGCTTCTTTTCCTGCGGCTTCGGCTCTTCTTTGGGCTTGGCCTCGGCGACGGGCTTCGGCGGCTCCGGCTTCTTCTCGACCGGCTTCTCGACCGGTTTTGGCGGCGGCTCGGGCGTCGACGTCGTCTTGATCAGCTCTTTCTTCTCGGTGACCTTGCCGACGGCGTCTTCCTCGGGCTTGGCCTCGGCGACCCTTTCGACCTTGGGCTTCAGCTCTTCCTTTTTGCCGGTCTTCTGTCCCGCCATCATCTTCGCGAGCTGATCGGAGGAGATGATGTCGATCGGAAGCGACTCTTCCGCCGGCACGAAAGCCCTGCTGCTAAAGGTGAACAAGCCCCACCCCAGCACGAGGATGTGGAGGGCGATCGACGCAACGAGTGTCTTGTCGACGTTCACCTTCACCGGTCTAGGACCCCTGATCCGCTTCCGTGACGAGCGCCAGCTTCTTGAAGCCCGCGCCGGACAGGAGGCCCATCACCTTGGCCACCGTGCCGTAATCCGCCTTCTTGTCGGCGCGCAGATAGATGCGCTCCTCGAGCCCGCCGCGCGCGTCCGTGATCGCCTTCAGCTTCGGGATCAGTTCGTTGACCGCGATCTCGGCATCGTTGATGAACACCTTGCCCTTGATGTCGACGGACATCTGGATCGGCTTCTGGTCGTTCTGCTCGAGGCTCTTGGCCTGGGTCTGCGGCAGGTCGAGCGGCACGCCGACCGTGAGCAGCGGCGCCGACACCATGAAGATGATGAGCAGCACCAGCATCACGTCGACCATCGGCGTGACATTGATCTCGGCCATGACCGGCTTGCGCCGGCTGCGGCGGCCGCCGCCTCCGGACGAACTCGCGACGTTCATGCCCATGGTCTGCTGCCCAAATTGCCCGTCACATTATACATGCCGTCATACATGCCGTCCGTCAGCCCCGCTCGTCGATCTGACGGGACAGGATGGCTGAAAATTCGTCGGCGAAGCCCTCGAGCCGCTGGGCCTGCCGGTTCACCTCGGAGGTGAACTTGTTGTAGAAAATAGTGGCAGGAATGGCGGCGATAAGGCCGACCGCGGTCGCAAACAGCGCTTCCGCGATGCCGGGCGCCACCACCGCCAGAGAGGTATTTTTCGACGCCGCGATCGACTGGAAGCTCGACATGATACCCCAAACCGTACCGAACAGGCCGACAAACGGGCCGGCGGAACCGACGGTCGCAAGCACCAGCAGCCGGCGTTCCAGCCGCTCGACCTCGCGCGAAATCGAGACGTTCATCACCTTGTCGATGCGCATCTGCAACCCCGCGACCGAACGCGCATGGCTCTCGAACGAGCGTTTCCACTCGCGCATCGCGGCCACAAAACAGGCTGCCATGGAATGCGTCGGCTTGGCCGACAGCGTGCGATAGAGGTCCTCGATCGACTCGCCGGACCAGAACGCCTGCTCGAAGCGGTCCATCGAGCGGCGGGTGCGGGCAAACAGGAAGATCTTGTCGATGGCGATCGCCCAGACCCAGACCGAGCAGGACAGAAGTCCCAGCATCACCGCTTTCACGATCCAGTGAGCCTGCCAGAACAGCGCGATCAGCGACACGTCGGCGGAAGCGGCAACCGGAAGGGCGGACTGAGCCACATCGGCCGGATTCATAAGCAGTATCCTCTCAAGGCGATCGTTATCCAACGTCCCCGGCAGCCAATCGCTGCCGGTTCCCCAACAGCCGCGCCAACCGGCGCAGCCGGCAAGCCCGCTCAAAGCTTGGTCTTTCTGGGGTGCAAGGCTGGTCCAAAGCCGGCCGCCTGCATTCCCTGCCAAGATGTCAAAACTAAGGGCCTCGACCCCCGGGCCTTGACCGCGGGCTTTGGGCGCGATTGTCCGCAATTACCAGAGCCCGGCGTTGGTTAATACGCGGTTACCGGGATCGAATTCGGGTGGGAGAAGGGCAGGCAGAGTAGGCGGTTGGGGCCTGCGTGCACCGCGGTTGCTCACTGCGGGCCAAAGGAACCAGCCCGTGCACCGGCGATTGTCCGGAAAATCACTTTCGGCGAGGTTTTGCCATGACCATCAACCCCAAGACGACCGCCGCCATCGGCGAGCACCCGCTCCACCCGATGCTGATCCCGTTTCCCGTCGCCTTCCTGGTCGCCGCGCCCATTGCGGATCTGGCCTTCATTGGAACCGGCGACGGTTTCTGGGCCAGAGCCGCGATCTGGCTGATCGGCGCCGGCATTGTCATGGCGCTCGCGGCCGCCGTGGCCGGCTTTACCGACTTCTTCAGCGAGCCCCGCATTCGCGACCTCGATGATGCCTGGTACCACATGATCGGCAATCTTGCGGCCGTCGTGCTGGCCCTCATCAACTTCTATCTTCGCTATGCGCAAGGTGCGGAAGCCGCGATCAAGCCGTGGGGCGTGGTGCTCTCGCTGATCGTCGTCGGCATCCTCCTGTTCACGGGATGGAAGGGCTGGGAGATGGTCTACCGGCATCACGTTGCCGTCGTGGACGCGCCGGGCCAGACCAGTTCGGAGCCGGTCGCGCCGCATCATGGCGGCGAGAACCGTCGGCGCGCGGCTTGAGCGAGCGGGACGTCAGCGGCAGAACCGCGGCTACCCGCTACCACTTCTCCTTCGAGGTCCGTACATCGAGCTCGAATGACCAGGCGCGCTCGGGCTGGCGGTAGAGGAAGGCGAAGGCGTCGACGATACCCTCGATGCTGATCAAACTGTCCTCCCGGCCTGCCGCATCGGGAAAGCGCGAAAAGATCTTGTCGCCGCCAATCGCGCCGTCAACCACGACGTGGCCGACATGGATGCCGTCCGCCGCGTATTCCTTCGCCATGGCTTGCGCCAGCGTGCGCAGGCCCGCCTTCGCTGAGTTGAAGGCGCCGTAGCCCGGCCGTCCGCGCAGCGAGGCGCTGGCGCCGGTGAAAATCAGCGTGCCAGCCTTCTTCGGCGCCATGCGGCGCACCGCCTCGCGGCCGAACAGGAACCCTCCGAAGCAGACCACGCGCCAGGCCGTCTCGAAATAGTCGGCTTCCATCTCGATGATTTTCCCGGCGTATTGTTGCCGGCATTGTAGACGGCGAGATCGAGGCTCTCGCCGGCGGCGTCGAACAGCGCCGCGATGTCGCCCTCTTTGGTGGCGTCCGCAACGAAGGGAACGGCCGCGCCACCTGCGGTCGCGATGTCATCCGCAACGGCCTGCAACGCGGAGAGCGTCCGGCCTGCGACGATCACCTTCAGCCCCTCGGCGGCAAAGCGCTTGCAGAGCTGCGCACCGAGCCCGCGGTCCGGCCCGACGCCGATCACGATTGCCGTCTTCATCGCACGCTCCGGAGATAATTATATGATGGATATCATGCCACAGAGAGAGCTTGGGGGCAATTGACCAAGCGCGCGGGATTGCCGACCGCGATGCGGCCGTCAGGCATTGCCGTGACGCCGTACCGCAGGTCCCGTGAGACTACGAGCTTGCATGCCAGTCGTGTGCAACCATATACTTGGTCGAGTTTCGGCCAAGGGTGTGTCGGCCAACGACATCTCAGCCGACGACGAGGGCTAGCTGCAGATTGCCACGATGGGCACGTCGACCCCGACAATCTGCATGCCCTGTGAGCGGCGACCAACTCCGCCACACTGCTTGACCAGGGATGTACCCTCAAAACATCTCGTTCAAGACCCGCGGTGGTCCGCCACCGCCGGGATTTTCGCATGCGGGACGCGTTCGGCGCGTCCGCGCAAATTCCACACCCGCCTGATCCAAGGTCACGCTGAGCATGTCGCCCAACGCCCCCGCCGACGACCACCACGACGACATCATGTATCCCTCCGCCCTGCCGTTCCTGCTGGTCCATATCAGCTGCATCGCGGCGATCTGGACGGGAATCACCTGGCAGGCAGTCGCGATCTGCCTGTCACTGTACGTCGTGCGGATGTTTGCCATCGGCGCCGGATACCATCGCTATTTCTCGCATCGGGCGTTTGCGACCGGGCGGGTCTTCCAGTTCATCCTGGCCTGCCTCGCCCAGAGCAGCGCGCAGAAGAGCGTTTTGTGGTGGGCGGCCAAGCATCGACACCATCACCTGCATTCCGACACCGAAATCGACGTGCATTCGCCGCGTCACCGCGGCTTTCTGTACAGCCATGTCGGCTGGATCTTTCACCGGCAGCACGATGCGACCGATCTGGTGAAAGTCGGCGATCTCGCGCGCTATCCGGAGTTGATGTGGCTGCATCGGCTGGAGCTCCTGCCGGCCGCTGCACTCGGAGCGCTGTGTTTCGTGGTTGCGGGCTGGTCCGGCCTGGTGGTCGGCTTCCTGTGGAGCACGGTGCTGCTGTATCACGCGACCTTCTGCATCAACTCCCTCGCCCATGTGCACGGGCGCAAGCGCTACGTGACCGGCGACGATTCCCGCAACAACTGGCTGCTGGCCTTGTTCACCCTGGGTGAGGGCTGGCACAACAATCACCATGCCTATCAGAGCAGCGTGCGACAGGGCTTTCGCTGGTGGGAAATCGACGTGACCTATTACGTCCTGAAGGCCCTGTCCTGGACCGGCGTGGTCTGGAACATGAAGATACCGCCCGAACAGGTGCTGCGCAACGAGCAGCCGCTCGCCTCGCGGGTGATCAACCGCGCCGCGCGCGAACTGGCCGGACGGTTCGATGCACAGATGCTGGCGGATGCGATCTCATCGGCACGGCGACGCGCCGATCTGGCCCAATTGCAATGGCCGACCTTGCAGGAGATCCTCAATCGCGCCCACGAAGGCGTCGACGCGCTGACGCATCTGCATCTGCCGACAATACCGACCCGCGAGGAGTTTCTGGCCGAGGCCAAGGCGATGTTCGCGCGGACCCGATCGCTCAACGAGATCGTGGACCACGCCTATGAGCATTTCCTGACGTCGGTTCGCACGCGGCTCGCAACCGCGATCTGAAGATCGCGGCTGCCAGCCGCGGTCACGCAAAAACCAAACCGCCCGCCTGCGGGGTACGCAAGCGGGCGGCTCTGGCCATCAGGACTTTTGGGGGCGTGCGCCTGACGGCTTGAGAGATGCCTAGCTCAGGCTTAGCCTTTGCGGATCAACCCTGCGGCTGATCGCTCGGCGGCGGGGTCGGACGCGTCGTATGCTGGGCCATGAACTGGTCGAACTCTTCCTTGTCCTTGGCGTGGCGCAGACGGTCGAGGAAGTTCTTGAACTCGACCTGCTCCTCCTCGAGCCGCTGCAGCGTCTCGGTGCGATACTCGTCGAAGGCGCGGTTGCCGCTCGAGGGCGGACCAAAGCCAAAGCCGAAGCCACGGCGCTCCATGCGACCGCGCATGCGGTCCATCTTGTACTGCATCCGCTCCATCTTGTTCTGCCAGCGATCTTGGTGACTCCAGCAACCCATTTTTCTGCTCCCGAGTGTGAAAAAGAGAAGGGCAAGTCCGATCGGCCACCAGATGACAAAGCCGAGGACGGTCACGGCTATCCAGCCGGGATGCCAAGGCGTATCGAGCATGTGGGGGCGCTCATAGTGTTGGTCCGAAGGGCCGCGCCATCGATTGACATCAGCGGTGTAGGCCATTTCCCTCTCCATGACGGCATCAGCGCCGTTGTGAATGTAAATAACATTTACATAGCTAGACCATCCCGGGATTTTGTCAAGCTGGCCGCCCAACAGGCCGGCCGAATTATTTGCGCAATTTTATTTCGGCTTGCCCCAAGGACCGGCGGGAGGACCGCCAGAACCGGAGGAGGCCTCCGGAGGCACCGGCGGCGGCTCGGCGCTTTTCGCCGCCGAACGGCGGTCGGTCGGGAAGCCGAGTCCGCGCAGATAGATCAGCACCTCGGCCTCTAGCAGCTCATCCGGCGACATCGGCAGTTTGCGCCGCGCGGCGTCGCCACGCGAGAACAGCGAGGCCACGCCATGCGCCATCGACCAGATGTGCAGCGCCATCATCATCGCCGGCGGCCGCGGCGCGCCTGGCGGTGCGAGCGCCGCGAGCCGCTCGGCCGCGGCGCGAATGACATTGAAAGCACGCTCGCTGGCGGCCTGGAGCGCCGGATTGGCATCGACCGGCAGGCCCGATCTGAACATCGCGTTGTAGAAAGCGGGCTCGTCGCGGGCGAAGGCGAGATAGGCTCGGCCGACGCGCTCGAACGCCGTGACGGTATCCGGGCGCCCGTCGTCCCAAGCCGCGGTCAGCCGCGCCTCGAACTGCTCGAAACCGCGCTGCGCGATCGAGGACAGCAGCTCTTCGCGATCGCGAAAATGCCGGTAAGGCGCCGCCGCGCTGACGCCGGCCATGCGCGCCGCGTCGGCAAAGGTGAAGCCGGCCGCGCCCTTCTCGGCGATCAGCCCGAGAGCGGCCTGCAACAGGGCTTCCTTCAGATTGCCGTGGTGATAGCCGCGCTCGGCGCGGCGCTCTTCCTTGCGCCAGCTCATGTGAACGGCTTTAACATGAGCCGGCGGTGAAGGTCACTAGCGCGGGCGGGATTTGATGAACCCGTATGTCCCGCAACCCCGGGGCGGTGCCTGAAGCCCTAGCTGCCCGGGATCGGCAGCACCGGCATGATCTCGACGCGTTCGCCGGGGAAAATCGCGAAGTGCGGATGGTTCTCGAACATCTTCGCCGCGGCCTCGTGTGAGGCGGCGCGGACCACGGTGAAGGCGCCCATCTCGTTGGCGATGTCGGCGACACCCTGGCCATCAACCCTCTTGGTCTTGCCGAGCGGGCCGCCCATGGCCTGGATCGCGCCCTGGTGCTTCTCGACCCAGGCTTTCCAGGCGGCCATGCCCTCCATTTCCTTTGCCTTGCGCTCCGCTTCCGACATGGCATTCCACGCGGCCATTTTCGCGCTCGTCTTGCTACCGAGGAAAACGGCGAGATAGGTATCGGTGCTCATCAGTTCGCTCCCATGGTTGACGGATTGACGAAAGCCGCGAGGCCGCGGCCGTGTTTGTTATTTCCTCTTCAAGTCCCCAAAGCCGGCGGCAACCTCCTGCACTTCCGGCGAAAAGTCGGCCATCTCCTGCACCTGCCGGATCTCGATGACCTCGTTGGCCGATGCCGGGCACTTCTTCGCCCAGGCAATCGCCTCCGCGCGCGAGGCGACGTCGATCATCCAATATCCGCCCAGGACTTCCTTGGCTTCGGTGAAGGGGCCGTCCGTGACAACAGGCACGCCGTTCGCAAACGTGACCCGCGCGCCCGTCGAGGGCGGGTGCAGGCCGTCCAGCGTGATCAGCACGCCGGCCTCGCTGAGCGCCTCGTTGTAACGCATCATCGCGGCGACGCGCTCGGGATCGAGTTGCACGTCCGCCGGTGCGGTCTCGTAACCGAGCGGGATCATCAGCATCATGAATCGCATGGAAGTCTCTTGCTGTTAAAAACGTTCGGATCGTTCCTCGCTTGTAAGACGAATGGCATTCCAAGGAACCGACAGGCGCGCGAAATTTATTTGCAGTCTCACGCCGAGGCTTGGGTTCCCCCGAGCAGGAGCAATCCGACATAGGCCGCCTCAGATACGTGGTCCCCCATTTGTGATCCCTTGCGCGTCACTGGCTAAACTGTCATGCCGCAGGCCCGAGCAATGGACCGCGCCATGACCTCCTCTCCCGCCAAAGTCGCCCTCGTGACCGGAGCCGCACGCGGTATCGGGCTTGCGACCGCGAAGAAATTCCTGGCCGAAGGCTGGCGCGTCGCGCTGCTCGATATCGAGGGCGAATTGCTCGGCCGCGCATCGGCCGAACTCGGTCAAAGCGAGGCGACGCTGGCGCTGACCTGCGACGTCTCCGACGCGGCCGCGGTCGGTGCCGCGATGACGGCGATCGAGCGGCGTTTCGGCCGGCTCGATGCGCTGGTCAACAATGCCGGGATTGCCGTGTTCGCGCCCCTGATGGAGACCGCCGAGGCCGACTGGCGCCGCGTGATCGAGGTCAACCTCACCGGCCCGTTCCTCTGCACCAAGGCCGCGGTGCCGTTGATGCGCGACAACAATGGCGGCGCCATCGTCAACATCACCTCGATCTCGGCGGTGCGCGCCTCGACGCTCCGCTCGGCCTACGGGACCAGCAAGGCCGGGCTCGCGCACCTGACGAAACAGCTCGCGGTGGAGCTCGCATCGCTCAACATCCGCGTCAATGCCGTGGCACCAGGGCCGGTCGACACCGCCATGGCGAAGCAGGTGCACACGCCGGAAATCCGCGCCGACTATCACGACGCCATCCCGCTCAACCGCTACGGCCTGGAAGCGGAACTCGCGGAGGCGATCTACTTTCTATGCTCAGGAAGCGCGAGCTATATCACCGGCCAAATTTTGGCCGTTGATGGCGGCTTCGATGCTGCGGGTATCGGTCTGCCGACGCTGCGGGGCCAGCGGCGCAACGGTTAGGAGTGCTGCATGCAATGCCCCGCGTTCGTCACGATGATCACGCTGGCGACTGCGCTGTTCAGCTCCACGCCCGCGTCCGCCGAGGTCCGCATCATCCAGAGTCCGGGCGGACAGGTCGGACCGTTCCTTGATTTGTTCGAGAAGGTGCGCGATAGCGGCGAACGCGTCGTGATCGACGGGCCGTGCCTGTCCGCCTGCACGCTGGTGCTAAGCATCGTGCCGGGCGAGCGCATCTGCGTCACCCGGCGCGCCGTGCTTGGCTTCCATGCGGCGCGCTCGCTCGACCGGCGCGGACGCTTCTATGCCGAACCCGAGGCCTCCGACGCCGTGCTGCAAGCCTATCCCGGTCCGGTGCGCGACTGGATCAGCCGGCGCGGCGGCCTGACATCGCGCTTGCTTTTGCTCAGAGGCCGCGACCTCGCTGCCATCTATCCGCGCTGTCGATGACGATTCGAGGACTGGGGCCTCGGAACTTTCGTGCTAGCCGCGCGGCTGTTCTTCTAAAAGAAAACAGCCTGCATGATTGGCGCCAGCTTGATGCTGGCGCAGATCAGCATTCCCCAGAGAGCAAGATTAATTTGTAGCGCCGCCGCCATCGGTCGCTCCCTTCCAAGTCACGTCCACCCAAGATTGTATCTTTTGTGGTAATAGAATAAGCGATTCTGAGGTGGATTTTACAGCCTAATATTTCGCCAATTGTTGTGCGATGCGATGAGCGTCGCAATCCAAGTTCCCGGCATCGGTGCCGGGGACGGCACCATCGCGATTCGACGCGACGCCCTCTCCGTAAATTAGAAAGAGAGCGTCGCGGCTCAACGCTTTACTCGGGCGATCACGCCCGTCCTCACATCCCTTCCGCCGGGCAGTTCACCATCCAGGGGATGCCGAACTTGTCGACGCACATGCCAAATCCCTTGGCCCAGAAAGTCTTGCTGAAGGGCATGGTGACGGTGCCGCCATCGGCGAGCGCGTTGAACTTGCGCTCGGCATCGGCGACCTCGGTGATCGTCAACGAAATCGAAAACCCCTGCGGCTTCTCAACATGTTCCGGCGGCGCATCGGACGCCATCAGCACGCTGCCGTCCGGCAGCGACATCCGCGCATGCATGATCATGTTCTCGCGGCCGGGCGAGGGCCGCATGTCCGGCGGCCCCTCGGAGGCACGCATTATCATCTCGATCTTGCCACCGAGAACCTTGGCATAGAAGTTGAACGCAGCTTCGCAGGTGTCCTGATAGAACAGATAGGGATTGAGCATCGTTTCTCTCCTTGTCGTAGAGCTTTTTACTTCTCCGTGAGCTTCTTGAGGCTGGTGAGACCGGCCTCAAAATCCTTGCCGATCATTCTGTCCATGTTGACAAAGACCTGCATCAGCTTGGACAGGAACGGGGCCGGACCGTACATCGCCCACGTGACCAGTGTTGCATCGCCTTGCGGCACAAAGGTGAACTCGGCGATGTTGTGGCCCTCGAAGGGACGCTCGAAATCGAGCTTGATGCGCAGTTTCGACGGCGTGCTCGCCTCGAGGATCTCCATCTGGCCGGCACCGACATTGTTGTTGCCGTCCCAGGCATAGGTCGCGCCCTTTCCCAGCGTGGTTCCGCCGAAGCTGCGCTTCATGGCGGGGTCGCGACCCTCGTAGGGCGACCAGCTGGTCCAGAAGTGGAAATCCGCCACGACCGGATAGATGGCGTCGGCCGGCGCCTTCACGGCGAGCGAGCGCTCGACGCGAAATTTGTCCGGCTTGGTCAGCGCGAAGACGACGACGGCGGCGATCCCGGCCGTGAGCACGACGGTGACGATGGCAACAGCTTTCAGCATCAATGGCTCCCTGGACACGGGCCTAGGACGAAGCGGATTGCGTAAGTCCGACACGTCTGCACGAATTTTTTCGCCGTGGCCGGGGTGACGCCGTGGCAACAGGGACGCCCTATGTCGCCTTCGCACCTTTCCGGGTGTTGCCGTTGCCATCCTTCGGCTGGCTATCCCGGATCAGGCGATCGATGTGCATGCGGATGTGGGCGGCCTCCGCCGACGTATTGGCCAGCGCGATGGCGCGATCGAAGGCGACGCGCGCTTCGTCATTGCGCCCGAGCTGCATCAGGAAGGCGCCGCGCACGCCGTAGAAATGGAAATAGTTGGCGAGTTTTGGCGCCAGAGGCTCGATCAGATCGAGCGCCGCCTGCGGCCCGCGCACCTTGGACACCGCGACCGCGCGGTTAAGCGTCACCACCGGCGAGGGCTGCATCAGCTCCAGCGCGCCGTAGAGCAGGTCGATCTGGGACCAGTCGGTCTCCTCCGGCGTTGCGGCGCGCGCATGCAGCGCGGCGATCGCGGCTTGGATCTGATAGGGTCCGCTGCGGTGGTGACGCATCGCCTTGTCGATCAGCGCCAGCCCCTCCGCGATCATGGTGCCGTTCCATAGCGAGCGGTCCTGGTCATCCAGCAGAATGAGCGAGCCGTCCTCGGCAAACCGCGCTGCGCTGCGTGCATGCTGCAACAGCAGCAGCGCCGCCAGTCCCATGATCTCCGGCTCGCTCTGGAACAGCCGCAGCAACAGCCGCGCCAGCCGGATCGCCTCCTCGCACAGCGGCTTTCTGATTTCGGCGGTGTCGCCGCTGGCCGAATAGCCCTCGTTGAAGATCAAATAGATCATCGCCGCGACGCCGGCGAGCCGCTCCGAGCGCTCGACCGCGCCGGGCGTCTCGAACGGCACGCCGGCATCCGCGACCCTCGCCTTGGCGCGGGTAATGCGCTGCTCCATCGCCGCGTCCGAGACCAGGAAGGCCCGCGCGATCTGCTTCACGGTCAGGCCGGAGACGATGCGGAGCGCGAGCGCGATCTGCTGCGTCGCCGGCAGCTGCGGATGGCAGCAGATGAACATCAGCCGCAAGATATCGTCGCGATAATGCGAGCCGTCGAGGCGTTCGGCAAGCGCGCCCTCGGCGTCGTCGAGGTCGGAGATCGCCTGATCGTCCTCCGGCAACGGCTGCTGCTTGCGGGTGCGGCGCACCTCGTCGATCGCGACGTTGCGGCCGACCATGATCAGCCAGGCCGCGGGATCGCGCGGCGGCCCGTTCTGCGGCCAGGTTTTCAGCGCGCGCAAGGACGCGTTCTGGAAGGCTTCCTCGGCGGTATCGAGATCGCGGAAATAACGGAGCAGCGCGCCGACCGCCTGAGGTCGCGCCGACGTCAGCGCGGTCTCGATCCAGCCGGTATCAGCTTCGCTCACGTCAGATTTCCTCCGGGCCTGAACACGCCCACGGGGCGCACCTCATAGGCGCCCCCGGGATTGGCCGCGCCGAGGTCGCGCGCGACATCGAGCGCCTCGTCAAGGTTCTTGCAATCGACGATGTAGAAGCCGAGCAACTGCTCCTTGGTCTCGGCATAGGGGCCGTCTATGACCAGCGGCGGCTCCTCCTTGCGCAGCGTCGCGGCTGCCGTGGTCGGCAACAGCCGCGCCACCGGGCCGAGCCGACCCTCCCTGGTGAGCTTGTCCTGCACCACGGCGAGCTTCTTCATCACCGCGTCGTCCTGGTCCTTGCTCCAGGAGCCGACGAAGTCCTCGTCATGATAGCAAAGGATCGCATAAAGCATGGGCAGCACCTTCTCCGAACACTTGTTTTGAAGACGATCCAATATGCCCCGGCCCGACAGGGCTGCGGAAAAAATTTGCAAGAAAAAACCGGTGGATCGTGCCAAGGAGAGCCCTGAAACGGAACCCGACGAGGCGCTTCGAATGAGCAAAGGCACACTGGCCGTCCTGATCAACAGCACGCAGCAGAACTGGCTGCCGGAGCGTTGGAAGGCCCGGTTCGAGGCAGTCTGCGGCGACCGCGGCGTGGTGCTGCTGCCCGATGCCGGGCTCGATCCGGCGGAGGTGCACTATGCCGCGGTGTGGAAGCCGGTGCCGGGCGATCTCAAGGCATTCCCGAACTTGCGCGCGATCTTCAATCTCGGCGCCGGCGTCGATGCGCTGATGGCGGATAACAGCCTGCCCGACGTGCCGCTGGTCCGCGTCGCCGTGCCCGATCTCACCAACCGCATGACCGAATATGTCGTGCTGCACGTCTTGATGCACCACCGTCAGGAGCTTTATCTGCGGCAGTCGCAGCGCGAGAAGCTCTGGGCGCCAAGGTATCAGTGGCCGGCGAGCGCGGTCACGGTCGGCGTCATGGGGTTGGGCACGCTCGGCGCCGATGCGGCCGATGTGTTGCGGCGGCTCGGCTTCCGTGTCACCGGCTGGAGCCGCAGCCCGCGCACGATCGAGGGCGTCGAATGCTTCCATGGCGCGGCGCAGATCGACGCGTTCCTGGGCGCGACCGACATCCTGGTCGCCCTGTTGCCGCTGACGCCGGACACGCACGGCATCCTCAATCGCGACGTTTTTACCAAGCTCAACCGCAACAGCCCGCTCGGCGCGCCCGTGCTGATCAATGCCGGCCGCGGCGGCCTCCAGAACGAAGCCGATATTCTGGCCTGCCTCGACGACGGCACGCTCGGCGCCGCCTCGCTCGACGTCTTCGTAGAGGAACCGCAGCCAAAGGACAGCCGGTTCTGGAGCCACCCCGAAGGTGCTGCTGACGCCGCACAACGCTGCCGACACCGACGCGGATGCGATCTCGGCCTACGTCGCCGAGCAGATCGCGCGGTTCGAGGCGGACGGCGCGCTGGAGAATGTGGTGGACCGGGGAAGAGGGTATTAGGGCTCGCCGGCACTACACATTCGATGTCGTCCCGGCGAAGGCCGGGACCCATAACCACGGGGTGTAGTTTGGCGGAGAATCGCAGTTCGGTACTGCGACCGACCACTATCGATAGATGCCACGGTATGGGTCCCGGCCTTCGCCGGGACGACACCGACGTTTTGGCCAATAGCTAGGACGGCTCGAACACCCCGTTCCCACTCCCCGTTCACCCTCTCTTAGCGAGAAGTTGATAGTCGTTCTTAACCAATGCTCAAAGAACGAGTCGGACATGCGGACGACGCTTGGCCTCAGGATGCGGATCACGGTTGCGCTGGCGGTCACCGCGGCGGCGACCGCCCTGTTTGCCGTGCTTGGGGCGATGTGGATCATCGCGGGGATCATCGACCGCGCCGACCAGCGCGAGCTGCGCAGCCATTATGATGCGCTGCTGTCGCGGATTTCGGAAGAGTCCCACCGCGCCGCCGCCATGAGCGCGGTGGTGGCCGCAATGCCGGCGACGCAGGAGGCGATGGCCAAGCAGGATCGCAGCTCCCTGGTCGGACTGTTCGGGCCGGTGTTTGCCGCGACCAAGTCGGAATACGGCGTCGAGCAGTTCCAGTTCCATACGCCGCCCGCGACCTCCTTCCTACGCGTGCACCAGCCCGCCAAATTCGGCGACGACCTCTCCAGTTTCCGCAAGACTGTTGTCGACGCCAACCAGGAGCACAGGGTCGTGGTCGGCCTCGAGGGCGGCCTCGCAGGGCTTGGCATCCGCGGCGTGGTGCCCATCGCGCAAGCCGGCAAGCATCTCGGTTCGGTGGAGTTCGGCCTGACCTTCGGCCAGTCCTTCCTCGACGACTTCAGGGCCAGTCGCCACGTCGACATCGCCTTCCATCTCGCCGACGGCGGCGGCTTCAAGCTGTTCGGCGGCACGCTCAAGGGCAAGAGCTTCTTCGATGCGGCTGATTACGGCCGCGCCACCGGGGGCAGCTTCACGGTGCGGCAAGCGAAGCTCGACGGCGCGCCGGTTGCGGCGCTGCTCGGGCCGATCAGGGATTTCTCCGGCAAGCCGCTGGGCGCCGTCGAACTGGTAATGGACAACGCCGATTACGAAGCGTCCGCCGATCGCGCCTGGATCTTGGCGATGGGAATTGCCGCTCTCGGCCTGATCCTCGCAGCGATCGTCGGCTATCTCATCGCCCGCAGCATCTCGCGGCCGATCCTGTCGATCACGACCGCCATGCGCGAGCTTGCGAACGGACGGCTCGAGGTCGTGATCCCCGCCAGCAAGGCGGATGACGAGGTCGGCGCGATGGCGAAGGCGGTTGCGGTGTTCCGCGACAACGCGCTGAACTTCAGCAAGCTTCAGGCCGAACAGGCCGACGCCAAGGCGCAGTCCAGATCGGAGAAGCGCCGTGCGTTTGCCGCGCTCGCCGACAATTTCGAGGCCAGCATCCGCGACGTCGTCACCACCGTGTCGGCAGCCGCGGTCGAGATGGAGCACACCGCGCGCTCGATGTCGGCCATCGTCGAGCAGTCACGGCAGCAGACCCGCACGGTGTCGTCGGCCTCGGCACTCGCCTCGGAGAACGTGCAGACGGTGGCGGCCGCTGCCGAAGAGCTGTCCTCGTCGATGACCGAGATCAGCCGGCGGCTTGCCCATGCGACCGAAGTGGTCGGCAAGGCCGCGAGCGACGGACGCCAGTCGAATGCGCGCGTGCAGAGCCTGGCCGAGGCAGCCCAGAAGATCGGCGACGTGGTCTCCTTCATCAGCGGCATCGCGGGGCAAACCAATTTGCTGGCGCTCAATGCCACCATCGAAGCGGCGCGCGCGGGCGAGGCCGGCCGCGGCTTCGCGATCGTCGCCTCCGAGGTCAAGGCGCTGGCAACCCAGACCGCAAAGGCCACCGAGGAGATCGGCGCGCAGGTGACGGCCGTGCAGGGCGAGACCAGTGGCGCCGTGGAAGGCATCCAGTCGATCTGCGCGACGATCCAGCAGGTCGACGAAATCTCGGCGGCGATCGCGGCCGCGGTCGGCCAGCAAGGCACGGCGACCCAGGAGATCGCGCAGAACGTCCAGCAGGCCGCGGCCCGCACCGGCGAAGTCTCGCAGAACATCGCCGGTGTCACCGACGGCATCGCCGCCACGGGCACGGCGGCCGAGGAAGTGCTGGGTTCCGCGGTCGAGCTGTCCAGGCAGTCGCAACGGCTGCGCGACGAGGTGGACCGCTTCCTCGCACATATCCGCGCGGCATAACGGTACGTGATCGCGCTGCTAACGTATGTCGTCCCGGCGAAGGCCGGGACCCATACCGCTGATGCCGCGATGGTCTTCGGTACGAGGAGCTTGAACCCTCAACTGAGACTCTTGGCCAAACTACTCCCTGTGGTTATGGGTCCCGGCCTTCGCCGGGACGACTCGACCGTTAGCGCCAGCTCCCACCATCAGATCAATCGCCCCGGTCACGATTGCCTCCAGTTCCTTCCGCGGCACTCGGACGCGGGAACGGACGGCGATCGAGTGCACTGTTGCCGAAGCGAGTTGCGCCAGCACGGCGGGGTCGGCGCTATCCGGCAATTCGCCCTTTTCCTTGGCGCGGCGGAAGCAACTGGCGAAAGCCTTGTCGAGTTCGGACAGGCCGTCCAGCACCATGGCGCGGATATCGGGATCACCCACGGCTTCAGAGGCCGCGGTGACCACCGTGAAGCAGCCGCGCGGTCCGGTTTCGCCGGAAAGATAGATGTTCAGCGCGGACGCGAAAATGCGTTCCAGGCGCTGGCGCAGCGGCATCTCCTCGCGAAAGATCTCGCGCATCGAGGCGCGCGCGTCATCGCGGTAGCGCTGGTAGCTCTTGATGTAGAGCTCGCGCTTATCGCCAAAGGCGCCGTAGAGGCTCGGCCGGTTCATGCCGGTCGCTTCGCTGAGATCGTCGAGCGAGGTGGCGGCAAAACCCTGGGTGCGGAACAGATCGAGCGCCTTGCGGAGCGCGACGTCGGGTTCGTAGGCACGCGGGCGGCCGCGGCGCTTCGGCTGCTCGGATGCCGCTGCAGGCGGTCCCTTTGATTTTTGTACCATCTCGCAATTAATCCTTGACCCTCGATATAATATGCAAGATAGTACAAAAATCAATCTGGCCAGGTTGAACTCTGAAGAAACACCCCAGGGATTTGCCCAAGGAGGCCACAGATGGACGTCTATTTTTCGCCGCTCGCCTGTTCGATGGCGACCCGCATCGCGTTGTACGAAGCCGGCGCCGAAGCGAATTATCTCGAAGTCGATCCGCCGACCAAGACAGTGCTGAACGACGGTTCCGATTTTCGCGCCGTCAACCCGATCGGCCTGGTGCCGACGCTGCGCACCGACGATGGCGTGGTGCTGACCGAGAACGCCGCGATCCTGCAATATGTCGCGGACCTGTTCCCGCAGTCCGGCATCGGCACGCGACCCGGGATCGAGCGCACGCGGTTGCATCAATGGCTCTGCTTCATCGGCACCGAACTGCACAAGGGCCTGTTCGTGCCGGTGCTCGACCGCAAGGCGCCGCAGGAAGCCAAGGCCTACGTGCTGGAGAAGAACCTGTCACGGCTCGACTATGTCGACAACTACCTCAAGGGCCGCGTCTTCCTGCTCGATCATTTCAGCGTTGCGGATGCTTATCTCGTCACGGTCATCAATTGGACCATGGCGACCCCGCCGATCGAGCTGGCAAAATGGCCGAACGTGAAGGCTTACTACGAGCACCATCGCCAGCGGCCGTCGATCGCAAAGGCCATCGCGGAAGAGTTCGAACTGTATAAGGCGGAGCAGGCGCGGAAGAAGGCGGCGGCGTAAGGCCAGCCCATCAATGGCAACGTCCCGGCCGCCAGGGGCGGGACGTTGGCGCGTTACCGCGCGTATCCGTAAACCGCAGCCGCATTGTCGACCGACACGAGGCCACTCTCGACGTCGTCCTTGACCGCCGCGCGATCGCGCTCGGTCGGTGCACCGATGCCGGCACCGCCGGGCGTCAGCACCACCAGACGGTCGTCTGCCGGTACCTGCTGAAAACCCTTGCCGCGCAGCTTCTTTCCGGACTTCAGGCCTATATAGCCGGCCTCGCCGTTCTTGCCTCCGTCGCGGCCGCGCGGCGGATGATCGATGCGGTCGAATGCAGCGAGAATGTCGAACGGCGCATCGACGCCGCTGCCGACCTCGATGATCTGGCCGAGGCCGCCGCGGCTGCGCCCTGCCCCGCCGGAATCCGGACGCAGCTCCTTGCGCCAGAAGATCAACGGCGTCTGCGTCTCCGCGATCTCGACCGGGGTGCCGCGCACGCCGCTGGGATAGGCGGTCGCCGACAGGCCGTCCTTCGCAAAGCGCGCACCGGTGCCGCCGTTGCTGGTGACCGCCATGGAGAATCCGTAGTTGCCGCCGGCGCCGCTTCGCGTCTGTCCGCGAACGTTGAGATTCCACAGGCAGGAGGTGCCTTCCGCCGGGACGCGCTCGGGGATGATCTGTCGCAGGCAGCCGAACACGACGTCGGGCAGCATCTGGCCGATGATGTGGCGCGAGGCGACCGGCGCCGGCTTCGGCGCATTCAGGATTGCACCCGCAGGCGCGGACACCGTCAACGGCGAGAGCGAGCCGGCGTTGTTCGGGATCTGCGAGGCGACGACGCAGCCGAGACCGAACACGGTATAGGCCGTGGTGTAGGAGAGCGGCACGTTGATGCCGTACCTCGAGGCGGCCGAAGTGCCGTCGAAATCGACGTGAATGCCGGCATCCGAGATCGTCAGCGTCGCCGCCAGCGTGACCGGGGCGTCGTAGCCGTCAACCACCATGCTGTTGCGCCAGCTGCCCTTCGGCAATTTTGCGATCTCGGCCAGCACCGCCTCGCGCGAGCGGTCGCAGATGTAGTCGCCGAGTTCGTCGAGCGTGTCGATGCCGAACTCGGTCATCATCTCGACCAGCCGCTCGCAACCGACATCGTTGCAGCCGGCGAGCGAATAGGTGTCGCCCTCGGTATCGATCGGCAGCCGCGTGTTGGTGCGGATCATCGCCACCAGCGTCTCGTTGACGATGCCCTGGTCGATCAGCTTCAGCATGGGGATGTAGAGCCCCTCCATGAAGACGTCGGTGGCGTCGGGCCCGAAGCCGATACCGCCGATGTCCATGAGATGGCTGGTGCACGAGAACAGCGCCACCAACTTGCCGTCCTTGAAGCAGGGCGTGGTGACCACGAAATCGTTGAGATGACCGGTGCCCATCCAGGGATCGTTGGTGATGTAGGCATCGCCTTCCCTCATCGTCTGAAGCGGGAAGTGGGCGATGAAGTGCTTGACCGATTCCGCCATCGAGTTGACGTGACCGGGCGTGCCCGTCACCGCCTGCGCCAGCATCCGGCCCTTGAGGTCGAACACGCCGGCGGAGAGATCGCCGCATTCGCGCACGATCGGGCTGAAGGCGGTGCGCAGCAGCACTTGCGCCTGCTCTTCGACCACGGCGATCAGCCGGTGCCACATGATCTGGAGATCGATCAGGCTCGCGCCGCTTGGCTTACTCATGGTCACGCCGCCTTCCGTTCCATGACGATGCTGCCGGCACCGTCGATATGGGCGTCAAAACTGGTAGAGACGAAAGTCGAAGTTTCGTCCTCCGCGATCACCGCAGGGCCGGCGATGGTCGCGCCCGGCGCCATGTCCTCGCGCCGATAGAGCGGGATCTCGATCACCTCCCCTGCCCGGCCGTCGAAGAATTTTCGGCTGCCGGAGGCGTTGCCGGCGGGCATGCGTGCCACATCGGCGACGCGCGCTGGATTGCGCGCCTCGGTGGTGGCGAGGACCGACCAGCTCAACACCTCGATCGCGGCGCCCGGGATCGATCGTTCGAACATCGCCGCATAGTCGGCCTCGAACGTCTCGCGCAGGCCCGCGAGATCAGCCGGCGTCAACCGCCGGTTCGGCAGCTCGATCGCGATCTCGTGACCCTGGCCCACATAGCGCATGAAGGCTGCGCGGCGTTCGCGCACCGGCGCGCCGGCGGCACCGGGTTCGACCAGCACACGCGCCTCGGTCGCCATCTCCCGAAGCAGATCCGACACCGCATCGGTGTCGAAATCGTCGAGCCGGACGTGACGGCTGCGCACCAGCTCATAGGCAATCGGAGCTGCAAGAAATCCGACGGCCGAGCCGACGCCGGCATTCGAGGGCACGATCACCCGTGAGACGCCGATCTTCTCGGCGACGCGCGCCGCATGCAGTGGTGCGGCGCCACCGAACGCGATCAGCGTGTGCTCGCCGACCACGGCACCGCGCTCGACCGCATGCACGCGCGCCGCGCTCGCCATGTTCTCGCAGACGACCTCGTGCACGGCATAGGCTGCCGTTTCCGCCGACAGGCCCAGCGGCTCACCGACGCTGCTCAACAGCGCCCGTTTCGATAGCTCCGGGTCGAGCTTCATCGTGCCACCCGCAAAATCGTCGGGATCGATCATGCCGAGGGCTACGTCGGCATCCGTCACGGCCGGGCGCTGGCCGCCGCGGCCGTAGCAGGCCGGGCCCGGTTCGGACGAGGCGCTCTCCGGACCGACGGTGACGCGCTTCATGGCGTCGACATGCGCGATCGAGCCGCCGCCGGCGCCGATCTCGACCATCTCGATCACGGGAATCCGGACCGGCAGGCCGGAGCCTTTGAGGAAGCGCGCGGCACGATCGACCTCGAACACGCGCGAGGTCTCGGGCTGGTATTTTTCGATCAGGCAGATCTTTGCGGTGGTGCCGCCCATGTCGAACGACAGCACCTTGCGCTCACCGAGCCGCGCCGCGATCTGCGCCGCGAAAATGGCGCCGCCGGCCGGGCCGGATTCGACCAGCCGCACCGGAAACCGCCGCGCCGTCTCGAGCGAGGTGACGCCGCCGCCGGAGGTGACGAGATAGATGGCGCCGCGGTACTGCTCGATCTGCAAGGCATCGGACATGCGGGCGAGATAGCCGTCGATCAGCGGCTGCACATAGGCGTTGGCCACGGCGGTCGAGGTACGCTCATATTCACGGATTTCCGGACACACGGCCGAGGACACGGTCAGCGAGATGCCGGGCATCTCCTCGGCCAGGATTGCGGCCGTACGCCGCTCGTGCTCGGGATTGGCGTAGGAATGCAGGAACGCGATCGCAACGCTCTCGATGTTCAGCGCACGCAATTTCGGCGCCAGCGCACGCACAGCGGCCTCGTCGAGCGGGAGACGGACCGCACCGTGCGCGTCGATGCGCTCGGGCACGGTGAAGCGCAGATTGCGCGGCGCCAGCGGCTTCGGCTTGTCGATGCTGAGATCGTACTGGTCGTAGCGGCTCTCGGTGCCGATATCGAGCACGTCGCGGAAGCCGTCCGTCGCGATCAGCGCTGTCTTCGCGCCGCGCCGCTCGATGATTGCGTTGGTGGCGAGCGTGGTGCCGTGGATGAAGACGTCGATGTCGCTGAAATGCGCACGTGCATCGCCCAGAATGAGACGCATTCCGTCCAGCACCGCTTCCTCCGGCCGGGTCGGCGTCGTCAGCAGCTTGCGGGTCTTGCGCACCTCACCCACATCCAGCACGATATCCGTGAATGTGCCGCCGATATCGACCGCAAGCCGCACCTCGGCTCCCTCAAGCATTCCAAAGCTCTCCGTGCTGATCGTCAAATTGCGCGAAAACCGCAGCAATTCTCATACCAGCGACGGCGCCGATGGTGAAGCGCGTGGCACCTATGCGGCGGCGCGAGTGCCGTTGGTGCACTCACAGCAGGAATGCAAGCGCCGCTTGGCGGCGGCGCGCTAGCCTTTCGCGTTGGCGCCAAGTGCCGTCACGGCCAGCTCTGACTGACGTTCGCGAACGAATTGCTCAAAGGTCTTGGGTTTGGCGCCGCCAATTTCTTCGATGGCCTCGGTCACGGCGAACCGGGTGGTCCCGCGCGAAAGCGCCGCGGCCCGGAGCGCCTTCCATAACGAGGAGAGATGCTCGACCGCATGCGAATTCCAGCCTCGCGCGAGAACCTCGCTCCGCCACTCCTCGTCGGTGACTTCCTCATAATGGATGTCCCTGTTGAAGACCCGGGCGAAGGCGCCGACGATGTCCGCGACGGAGTTGACGCTTCCAAGAACGGGATATGCGGTTCCTGCGGCCCTCTCGGGGCCGGTGAGCAGGCCCACAGCGATCCGCGCGACGTCTTCGGCCGAGATCATCGGCAGAATGGTGCTTTCATTCCCGAGCGGCAGTCGGATCGCGCCACGGACCGGCAAGCTCGCGCCAATCAGACGCGCCACGGTCTCGTAGAAGACGGCCGCCCGGAGATGCAGCGGGCCGACACCTGCCCACTCGAACACCTGTTCCGCCAGGTAGTTCTGCCTCATGCGCGGTGTCGGCGCATCGATCGACGACCGATACATCACGAGATTGACGAGCCGGGACACACCATGCCTGCGCGCGGCGAACGCCATGCCTGCGGCGGCGTCTGCCAGTCCGTCCTGGACCGGATAGGCAAAGTAGATCGACGAAACATCCTTTGCGGCCTGTTCGACAGACCGGGCATCGAGGAAATCGCCGACGAAGAATTCAGCGCCAAGTGATTTCAGGCGATCGGACCGCTGGTCGATTTGGCGCACGAACGCACGGACCCGCACACCGCGTGCCAGCAGCATCTCGGAAACATGCCGACCGGTGCTGCCCTGGATGCCACCCGCCGCCGAGGTCACGAGGACTGTCTTCGTCATCACAACGATCCTTTACTGCCAGAGTCGATCCTGGTACGATCAAGTACCACGCTGTCAGCGATATGGTACTAACCAGTACCGAGTCAAGCGAAAAGAATGCGCCGATGAGTCCGAGAAAGAAGCCGCCCGAGAACGACGCTGAAGGCGCCGGGATCCGGAACAGGATCCTGGGCGCGGCCTTTTCCGCGTTCATGGAGGGCGGCTATGCGCAGACCAGCACGCTGGAGATTGCAACGCGCGCACGGGTTTCGAAGAGAGAACTCTACGCGCTCTTCGGCAACAAGGAAGCGATGCTGGTCGCATGCATCACCGAACGCGCCCAGCGACTCCAGGCACCGCTCGATCTACCGGCACTGCGCGACCGGGAAAGCCTCGCCAAGGTGCTGACCGCGGTGGGAACAACTCTCCTGACAGAGGCGACCGATCCGGTCGTCGTCGCCATGTTCCGACTGGCAATATCCGAAGCAGTGCAGGCGCCAAAGGTTGCGCAGGCGCTGGATTCGATGGCTCGCAAACCCATTCGTGATTCACTGCGCCTGATCATGCAAAACGCCAAGTCAGCAGGACTTGTTGCTGGAGATGCCGACGCAATGGTTCAGCAATTCTGGGGGCTGCTGTGGGGCGATCTGTTGACGGGTCTGCTGCTTCAGGCGACCAGTCGCCCCAGTGCCGGCGAGATCGCGCGGCGGGCGAGCGATACGTCGTCGGCATTCCTGCGGCTTTATCCGGAGCCCAGCTGACCGGGATGCGAGCCGCATCCCGTGCCAAGCCGGCGGTTCGGCGCGGCCTCAGAGCAGGAATGCAAGGGCTGCTTCGCAGCGCTCCTCGAGCTTGAGCGTCAGCAGATCGTCGGCGCGGGTGCGTCCGAGATTGACTGCGGCGATCGGGATCTGCCGCTGCGCGGCGGCCCGCACGAAGCGGAAGCTGGAATAGACCATCAGCGACGAGCCGACGATCAGCATCGCATCCGCCTGCGCCAGATGATCCTGCGCGGTCGCGACCACGTCGCGCGGCACGTTCTCGCCGAAGAAGACGACGTCGGGCTTGAGAATGCCGCCGCAGGATTCGCAGGCCGGCACCGTGAAGTACGAGAAATCCACGTGCTCCAGATCGGCATCGCCGTCCGGCGCGTCCGCGGCATCGAGCCCCAGCCACTCCGCATTGGCGCGGCTGAGTGCATCCTGGAATTCGTGACGCGGCGTCTTGCTGCCGCATCCCATGCAGCGGACGAGGTCGAGCCGGCCGTGCAGATCGATCACCTGCCGGTGGCCGGCGGATTGATGCAGGCGGTCGACGTTCTGGGTCAGCAGCATCCCGCACCGCCCGCCGGCCTCGAGCCGAGCCAGCGCATGGTGCGCGTCGTTCGGGCGGGCCTGGCCGAACCGCCGCCATCCGATCAGGCTGCGCGCCCAATAGCGTTGCCTCGTACGCTCTTCCGACATGAAAGCCTGGAAATTGACCGGCTGGGTCCGCTTCCAGTTGCCCTGGCTGTCGCGATAATCGGGAATGCCCGAATTGGTGCTGCAGCCGGCCCCGGTCAGCACGAACAGATTTTCGTGCCGTTCGACGAAATCCTGGAGCGGATGATTGGCCATGGCGCAGATGTAGTCGCCTTGGCCCGCCTTTACCAGATGCGCCCGTGCAGCGGGCTAACTTGCCCAGTTGTCGCGAAACTCGGGAAACAGCGTCAGGCCGCCGCAGGCATAGATCGTCTGCCCGGTGATGTAGCTCGCGTCATCCGAGGCGAGGAAGGCGAACACGGCGGCGATCTCTTCCGGTGTGCCGACGCGCCCAAGCGGAATGTGGCTTGCGACGTTGGCGCGCTTTTCGGCGTCGCCGGTCCAGGCCGCGTTGATCGGCGTATCGATCGCGCCCGGTCCGACCGCGTTGACCCGGATGCCGCGGCCGGCGAATTCGAGCGCCAGCGTGCGCGTCAGATTGGCCATGCCGCCCTTGCTGATCGAATAGGCGAGATAGCCGGGCTTCGGGATGATCTGGTGAACGCTGGAGCAGTTGATGATGCTGCCGCCTCCGCCGCGCGCGACGAAATGCGCCAGCGCCTTCTGCGCGCAAAGCACCGCGCCGTCGAGATTGACGTCGATGATGCGGCGATAGGTTTCGATGTCGAGCGCCTCGCTCGGCGACTCCTTTGGAAGCCGGCGTTGTTGACGAGGCAGTCGAGACGCTTCCAGCGCCCCAGGATAGTCTCGAACATCGCGACGACGTCCTGCTCATTGCTGACGTCGGCCTTCACAATGACATGATCGAGCTTGCCATGGCCGCGATCGCTCGAGGCCGTCCGCGCAAGCGCGAGCGTCTCCTCCGCTCTTTGGGGATGATCAAGATAGTTGATGGCGACGGTCGCGCCTTCCTGGGCGAGCCGAATGGCGACGGCGCGCCCGATGCCCTGAGACGCGCCGGTCACCAACGCATATCGACCGCGGAGGCGCGAGGGAAACTGGGTTGGAAGATCAGTTTGCGGCATTGGTTTTCTCCGGAGTGCCTCATCATCGGCGGAAGGCGCGTTTTGTTCCATCCTCTCAGCGCATCCCTGGGACTCACTCCGTACGACGTGCGAGCGGCGAAGTCAGGATCTGATAGAGGATGATGGCGCCGAAAGTCGCGGTGCCGATCCCGCCGATCGTGAATGCGCCGAATTTGAGCGTGAGATCGCCGGCGCCCGCCGTCAAGGCCACGGCGACGGTGATCAGGTTGGCAGGATTGGCGAAGTCGACCTTGTTCTCCACCCAGATCCGGCCCGCCATGGCGGCGATCAATCCGAACAATACGATCGAGAGACCGCCGATGACAGGCCCCGGGATCGACAGGATCAGCGCGCCGAATTTCGGCGAGAAGCCGAGCAGGATCGACACAAGGGCCGCGAACGCGAACAGCAGCGTGGAATAGACCTTCGTTGCCGCCATCACGCCGATATTCTCGGCATAGGTGGTGACGCCGGTGCCGCCGCCGCAGGCCGCCACGATCGTCGCCAGACTGTCGGCGAACAGGGCGCGGCCGAGATAGTCATCGAGGCTGCGGCCCGTCATGGCGCCGACAGCCTTGATGTGACCGAGATTCTCGGCGACGAGAATGATCGCAACCGGCGCGATCAGGACAATCGCATCGGCTTGGAAGGTCGGCGTGGTGAAGCTCGGCAGCCCGATCCACGGCGCAGCCGCAAGCTGGGAGAACTCGATCGGCTTGCCGAATCCCAGGCCGTTGGCGAACAGCAGGTACAGGAGATATCCGCCGATCGCGCCGAGGATGATCGGCAAGCGTCGCCACAGGCCAGGCGCGGCAACGGCCACCACGCCGATGATCAGAACGGTCGCGAGCCCGATCCAGCTGTCGAACGCGCCGGCGCTCACCGCCTTGACTGCCACAGGCGCGAGGTTGAGGCCGATCGCGGCGACCACGGCGCCGGTGACGGCCGGCGGCAGCAGTTTCTCGACCCAGCCCACCCCCGACCACATCACGATCAGCGCAATTACGCCGTAGAGCACGCCGGCCCCGACGATGCCGCCGAGCGCAACCGACAGATTCGGATTCGGGCCGTGCCCGGCATAACCGGTGGCAGCGATAACCACGGCGATGAACGCGAAGCTCGAACCGAGATAGCTCGGCACGCGCCCTGCGACGATCACGAAGAAGATCAGCGTGCCGATGCCGGAAAACAGCACCGCAACATTGGGATCGAAGCCCATCAGCAGCGGTGCGATGATCGTCGAACCTGACATTGCGACGCAATGCTGCAGAGCGGAGACGACCGTCTGGCCCCATGGCAGCCGCTCCTCGGGCATGATCACGCCGGAGGTCTTCAGCCTCCAATTTGGAAAATAGCCTTGCTCTTGCCCTTCGGACCCCGTTGCTGTCGACATGTTTCCCCCATTGCGGTGCAGCGATGCATCTTCGTGCGAACAGACCAAAATGTGATTGTCGCTTCTGCTGCGCCCATCACATGATGTAACTCGCGCAAGATCAATGCGTTTCGGGCCACACACTATGACACAAGTCGCGATCCAGCCAGCCATCCACCGCCGGCATCAGCCCTGGTACAGGATCCTCTATATCCAGGTCCTGATCGCGATCGCACTCGGTGTGCTCATCGGCTATTTTTATCCCGATCTCGGCAAGGAACTGAAGCCGCTCGGCGATGGCTTCATCGCGCTCATCAAGATGATGATCGCGCCGGTGATCTTCTGCACCGTCGTGCACGGCATCTCGTCGATGGGCGACCTCAAGCGCGTCGGAAGGGTCGGGCTGAAGTCGCTGATCTATTTCGAGACGGTCTCGACCGCTGCGCTCGCGATGGGCCTGCTGGTCGGCGAAGTGCTCCGGCCCGGCAACGGCTTCAACATCGATCCCGCGACGATCGATCCGAAGTCGGTCGCGACCTACGTCACCAAGGCCAAGGAGGACGGCATCGTCGCCCATCTGATGGGGATCATCCCCGACAGCTATTTGGGCGCGATCGCGCGCGGCGACCTGCTCCAGGTGCTCTTGATCTCGATTCTCTCGGGCTTCGCCATTGCTTTACTCGGCAAAGCCGGCGAACCGATTGCGGATGCGGTCGACAAGGCCGCAAAGATGTTCTTCGGCATCATCCGCATCATCGTGCGCGTGGCTCCGATCGGGGCCTTCGGCGCGATGGCGTTCACCGTCGGTGCCTACGGCCTCGGCTCGCTGCTCAACCTCCTGGCGCTGATCGGCACGTTCTACCTGACCAGCATCCTGTTCGTACTGCTCGTGCTCGGCTCGATCGCGCGGCTCGCCGGCTTCTCGATCCTGCGCTTCATCGCCTACATCAAGGACGAGCTGCTGATCGTGCTCGGCACCTCCTCGTCGGAGACGGTGCTGCCGCAGATGATCCAGAAGATGGAACATCTCGGCGCCTCACGCTCGGTGGTCGGCCTCGTGATTCCGACCGGCTACAGCTTCAACCTCGACGGCACCAACATCTACATGACGTTGGCGACGCTGTTTCTGGCGCAGGCGACCAACACCCATCTGACGATCTGGCAGGAGCTCGGTATTCTCGGCATCGCCATGATCACCTCAAAGGGCGCCTCCGGCGTGACCGGCGCCGGCTTCATCACGCTCGCCGCCACGCTCTCGATCGTTCCTGACATTCCGATCCAGTCGATCGCGATCCTGGTCGGCATCGACAAGTTCATGAGCGAGTGTCGGGCGCTGACCAACCTGATCGGCAACGGCGTCGCCTGCGTCGTCATCAGCATCTCCGAGGGCGAGCTCGACCGCGACGCGCTGCACGAGACCATGGCGCATCCGCTGGAGATGGGCGAGGCGCTGGAGCCGGGTGGCGGCGCGTCGACATAGGCCGCAAATCGACGGCAGCTGCGGCCCGGTTCCGTTGCGGTAGTTTCCCGGAATGGAAAGTCGGTGCAATGCGCGTCACAACAACGGGGTTGGGATCACCGATTGATACTCATTCATTCCACCCGGCGCACTGGGGGCAGAGCGTCGGGTTTTTGGATATTGCTTTCTTCCGGGCCAGTGGCTGCGGCTGACACGGAGGATTTGTCTCGTTTTGGGCGAAAGATAACCGCGCAAAACAACTAAGCGGCCAGCCTGTCGAACTGGATCTGGCCCGCCTTCATCACCAGCGGAATGCGCTCGCCTTGGCCGAGCAGGCACGCGACGTCGAGCAACGGGTTGCCGTCGACCACCAGCATGTCAGCCACCGCTTCGGGCACGATCCGGCCGAGCTTGCCTTCCATGCCGAGCACCTCGGCACCGATCACCGTCGCGCTGGCGATGACGTCGCGCGCGCCGAGAATCTCGGCGCGGATGCGGAACTCGTCGCTCTGGAGCCGCTGCGACGGTCCAAGCAGATCGCTGCCAAAACCCATCTTCACCCCGGCCTTGCAATAGATCTCGAGCGAGCGCAGGCCGGCGTCGCGCACGTCGGCGATCTTGGCGACGCTTTCGGGCGGCAGGCCATACTGCGCGCCCTCTTTTGCCAGCGCCTCATAGGTGACGAGCGTCGGCACCACATAGGCGCCCTGCTCGGCCATGAAGCGCGCGGTCGGTTCGTCGACGAGATTGCCGTGCTCGATGGTACGCACGCCACAGCGGACCGCGCGCGTGATGGCGGCGGCCGTGTAGGCATGGGCGAGCACATAGGTCTGGCGGCCCCGCGCCTCCTCGACAATGGCGCGGATCTCGTCCTCGGAGTAGCCGAAGGCACCGACCGGATCGGTCGGGGACGCGACGCCGCCCGACGCCATGATCTTGATCTGGTCGGCGCCCATCTGGAGCTCCTCGCGCGCGGCCTTGCGCACGCCATCGACGCCGTCGGCGACCCGCGCCAGCGCGCCGACGCGGACGCAGCAGGGACAGGGCGCGTCGCTGGCAAGGTAATCCGAGCGCGCCCGCATGTCGCCGTGACCGCCGGTCTGGCTGAGCGCGCGGCCGGAGACGAACAGCCGTGGACCATCGGTCAGGCCGGTTTCGATCGCCTGCTTCAACGCATGGCCGGCGCCGCCGGCGTCGCGCACGGTCGTGAAACCTCGCCGCAGCATGCCGCGCAACAGCAGCGTCGAGCGCAGCGTCACCAGCACGTTCGGCATGTGGACCTGCTGCGCCAGATTGAGCTCGACCGCGATCGCATGCACGTGCAGATCGATCAGGCCGGGCATCAATGTCTTGCCGTTCAGATCGATGGTGCGATCGGCGGACGCTTGCAACGGCCGGTCCGAGACCTCCTTGATCAGATGATCCTCGACCAGGACGTGATATCCCTCCAGCAAATCCGGCTTGAGCGGATCGAGCAGAGCGGCGTTCTTGAGGAGGATCCTGGACATAGCGGTTTTCCTGTCTGATCAGGACGGTGCGAGCAGCGCGGGCAAGGCGAGCTGGGCGAACGGGAGACACACGGCGACATCGTCCTCGCCGTACCAATCCGCTTCATGGAGCAGGTTGAGCGAGCCGACGGTGCGCCCGCGCCAGCGCACCGGCATGTTGAGCACGCTGGCGCAGCCGAGCGAGGCGATCAGCTCGTGGTCGGAAAAGACATTGCGCAAATCGTGTTGCGTGCGGCCGATATAGGCTTCGCCGCGGTCGAGAACGGCCTCGGTCCACGGCCCCGGCGCGAGGCGCTTGCGTCCGCCCGCGGGATAGGGTCCGGGGAGATTGGAATAAACCCGCGCCGCTTCGCCGCTGTCGTCGTCGTAGGTCAGGATCGTGAACAGCTTGTGCCCAATCGCCGACTTCAGGGCTTCGTCGAGCGCCGCGAACAGCGCATCCGGCTGATCCGGCCTGCCCTGCGCGGCCGCGACCGCGCAGAGAACGGGATCGGCACGGTGTTGCGTCCGGATCATGCCGCTTCACCAGCCGCAATTTCCTCCAGCGAACGGCCGCGCGTCGGCACCCCCATCAGCACCACGGTGAGCGCGCCCAACAGCAGCACGCTGGTGGTTAGGCCGAACACGCCGGCGAAGCCGAAATTGGGATAGAGATAGCCGACAAGGATGGGCGAGACGATCGCACCGATGCGGCCGATCGCGGAGGCAAGCCCGGCGCCGGTGGTTCGGACCGCCGTCGGAAACACCTCCGCCGTATAGGCATAGACGCCGGCATAGGTGCCGTTCATGAAGAACGACAGCAAGATTCCCGCCAACATGATGTGCTGGTCGGTCTGCGCAAAGGCGAGCCCGAGCGCGCTGATGCCACCGAGCACCATGTAAGTCGCAATCGTCGCCTGCCGTCCGATGCGTTCGTTGAACCAGGCGGCGCTGAAATAGCCGGGGATCTGCGCGCAATAGATCGCGATCGAGTAGGCGAAGCTCTTGGTGATGCTCATGCCGTTCTGGACCAGAAGGCCGGGTATCCAGACAAAGAAGGAATAATAGCTGAACGTGATCGCAAGCCACATGATCCAGGTCATGATGGTGATGCGCGCCTGCCGGCCCGCCAGCAGCGCCGCGAAATTTGCGAGCAGCGTTCCGGCAGTCCCGACGGGTGCTGCGGCTTCGAGGATCGGCTGCGGCAGGACATGACCCGCGCGCGCAAAGCCCGCCTCGATGCCGTCGAGGGTGGCTTCGGCTTCCTTCGCCCGTCCCCGGCTTTCGAGCCAGCGCGGCGATTCCGGCAAGGCCCGGCGCCACCACAACAGCATGACGACCGGCACAGCCGTGATGACCAGAACGATCCGCCAGCCATTGTCATAGGCGGGAACGATGAAGTAGCCGAGCAACGCGGCGGCGACGAAGCCGAAAGAGAAGAACCCGGCGAGAGCGCCGGTAAAGCTGCCGCGGTAGCGCCGCGCGACGAATTCAGCCAGATAGGGCGCGATGATCGCGCTCTCCGCGCCGGTACCCATGCCGGCGACGACACGGGCGGCGAAGAAGGCCGGCCAGGTGTCCACCGTGGCGCTGACGATCGACGCGGCGCAATAGAGCGCCAGCGCCGACATCATCACCGTGCGACGGCCGATCAGATCGCCAAGCGTTCCGGCCAGCAAGGCCCCGAACAGGAAACCGATATAGGTGCTGCTGCCGAGCACGCCGATCTGGACACTCGACAGATTCCAGGCGGTGCGCAGCACCGGCAGGATGAAGGCGAGCACCGCCGCATCCATCGCGTCGAACGTGTAGCCGAGCCCGCCCATCAGCAAGAGATGCGTGTGGAAGCGCGCGAATGGAAGGCGCTCGATGCGCGCCGATATCATCGACATGGAAGTCCCCCTCGATTGTCACGGCCCCGGCGCGCCGCCTGTCGTCGGGAGGGAACAATAGACAAAGCGGCATTATCGTCATAATTTATAATCATGATCTAACATATCACCATGGTGAATGCCTGCTGTGTCGTTCCGCGCGCTCGACCTCAACCTCCTGAAAGTGTTCGAGGCCTTGATGACCGAGGGCAGCGTCACCCGCGCCGCCAACGCGTTGACGATGACGCAGCCGGCCGTCAGCAACGCGCTCGCGCGGCTGCGCGAGGCGCTCGGCGATCCCCTGTTCGTGCGGTCAGGCACCGGGATCAGTCCAACCCAGCGCGCGGTGGCGCTGTGGGAGCCGATCGGCGAGGCGCTCGAACGCATGCGCGGCGCACTCGACGAGCAGGTGTTCGATCCCGGCCGTGCGCAGATCGAGTTCAGCCTGTCAATGTCGGATTACGTGGCGTCGCTGGTCGTGCCGAAGCTCGTGAACCATCTTGGCGAGATCGCGCCGAAGACACGTGTCCATACCGTTCCCAATACCGTGGTCGAAATCGCAGATCAGCTTGAGGACAACAGGGTCGATTGCGTGTTGAGCGTCTATGTCAACGAGGCGCAGCAGCCGGCCGCGATTCGCTCACGCTCGCTGTGGACCGTCGATTATGCCTGCTTCATGCGACGCGATCATCCGCTCGCCGCCGGGAAACGGCTTGGCACGCGCGGTTCCTCAACGCCGGGCATGTCGATGTGAGCCTGGCCGGAAAGACCCTGCCGTCCTACGACCTTTTCCTTGCCTCGCGCGGGCTGTCGCGCAACCTGGTTGCGACCGTCAATCATTACAGCGCCGCCTACGAGATCGTGCGGCAGTCCGATCTCATCGCCGTGCTGCCGCGCGATCTTCGCTCGCAGTCCCGCCATGCGCCGTTCCTGCACACGATGCCGCTTCCGCTTCAAGCGCCGCCGCGCATCGTCAGCCTGTTCTGGCACCAGCGCAACGACACAGTCCCGGCGCAGCGCTGGCTGCGCGAGACCCTGGTCGGGATGTTCGCCAGATCGGACTGACCGGTCAGCCCTTGAGCGCGGTGACCACCACCTCGATCGGCGCGCTGCCGCCGAGGTCGGCGACGCCGACGGTGGCGCGGGTCGGCAGATTGTCGCCGAAGAATTCTGTCCAGGCCGCGTCCATCTCCTTTTTCTTGGACAAATCCGTGACGAAGATCGAGGCGCTGACGATTCGCGACTTGTCAGTGCCGGCCTCCTTCAGATAGCCGGCGATCTTGCCGAGGATGTTGCGGGTCTGATCGCCCATCGAGACCGAGGTATCGTCGGCGATGGTGCCGCCGAGGAAGAGGAAGCCGTTGGCCTCGACAGCGCGGTGCATGATGGGCGTGCGGATGCTGCGGGTGATGCTCATGATGTCCTCGTGTTGCTAGGGCGTGGTGGAATGGAAGCGGTCGATGCCGAGACCGCCGATCCGGGTTTGCGTCCCGCCGCTGACGATGAGCTCCGCCATCACGGCGCCGGCGCCCGGGCCGAGCTGGAAGCCGTGCAGCGAGAAGCCGAACTGGTGATAAAGGCCTTTGTGGCGGGCGCTCGGCCCGAACACCGGGAGATCGTCCTTCATCTTCGCTTCGATGCCGGCCCAGGCGCGCATGATGGTCGCATCGCGCATGACCGGAAACAATTCAAACACAGTGCGGGCGCTGGTCGCGAGGCCCTTCCAGTCCAGCACCGTCTCGTTGCGCTCCTGATACGGCTTTGCCAGATGGCCGCCGCCGATCAGCACTGTGCCGTTCTTGAACTGCTTGAAGGAGAGTTTCCGGCCACGCAGGATCACGACGGGATCAATGAAGTGCGGCACGCGCGAGGTGATCATCAACATCGGCGCCACGGTTTCGACCGGGACCGGCTCGCCGAGTGCAGCCGCGATCTTGCCGGCCCAGGCGCCGGCGGCGTTGACCAGCACCGGCGCGGCGTAGCTCTCAGTGCCGGCATCGACGTGCCAGAGCCCGTCGCTGTAGCGAATGTTGCTGGCCGCCATGCCCTCGCGCACGGTGGCGCCGAGTTGCTCCGCCTTGCGGCGCAAGGCCGTCGTCGTCTGCGCCGGATTGGCCGCGCCGTCGCGGCGCGAGACCACGCCGCCGGGACAGCTGTCGGCGACCGCGGGCACGAGACGCCGGAGTTCAGTCGCGTCGATCAGCTCCTCATGGGTGAAGCCGAGCCCGTTCAGCTCGGCGACGCGGGCGCGGCAGACCGCGAGCTCTTCCTCGTTCTCCGCGGCGAGCACCTGGCCGTGGCTCTCAAAGCTGCAATCGTCGTCGACGAGCTCTGAAATTTTTTCCCAGATTCCCATCGATCGGATCGACAGCGGGATCTCGGGAATGTGCCGCGCCAGCTGGCGCACACCGCCGGCATTGACGCCGGAGGCGTGGCGGCCGGCATAGTCCTTTTCGATCAGCACCGGTTTCAGGCCGGCGAGGCACAGATGCAGCGCAGTGGAGCATCCGTGGATGCCGCCACCGACGACGATCGCATCCACGTTTATGATCATCCGCGCACCACCGCCTTGATGTCGTCCTCGCTCTTCGGGACGGCAGCGAGCTCGGCAAGCGTGATCGGCTTCACCGGCGCGCGCAGCCGGTAATAGCCGATGTCCTGCGGGGTCTTGCCGCGCGCCTGCGCCATCAGCTCGGTGACGGTGAGGCCGCAGAGACGGCCTTGGCACGGACCCATGCCGGTGCGGCGATAGGCCTTGAGTTGATTTGGCCCGGTGGCGCCAATCGCGACGGAATCGAGGATGTCCTGTGCCGTGACCTCTTCGCAGCGGCAGACGATGGTATCGCCAGCCGGAATGCGGAACTGCGGCGCAGGCCGGAACAGCGTGTCGAGGAAGATGCGTCCCCGCTCGGCCTTGGCGAGATCGGAGCGCAGTGTGGCTATCGCGGGTAGCTTCGCCGCCGCCGCAGGCGCCAGTGCCTCCACCGACGTGCACCCCGCGATACGGCCGCGCACCACGGCCGCGCTCGCACCGCCGATGCCGGCGCCATCGCCGGCGATGGCGATGCCGGCAACCGACGAATTGCCATTCGCATCGAGCACGGGCGACCAGGACAATTGCAGATCGTCCCAACGATGCTCGATTCCGGCCGCCATCGCCAGATTGACGTTGGGCACGACGCCCTGGTGCAGCAGCAGAAGATCGGCGGGAATGGTCTCGCGCTTGCCGCCAGCGACATAGCCGACATTCGCAAGCTGGCCGTCACCGGACGCAGAGAGCTCAGCGACACCGGAGACGACCTGCACCTTCGCCCTCACCTCACGCATCATCGAGAGGCCTTTTGCGAAATAGGGCGAGGTCAGGAACGCGAAGGCGTGAGGCAGCGCGGCGAGATAATTGCCGCGCTCCGTCGTGTCGAGGATGCGGTCAATGCGGCCGCCGAGGCGCAGGATCTGCGCGGCGAGCAACCAGAGCAGCGGTCCCTGCCCGGCGATCACCGTCCGTCCATCGGGCACCAAGGCCGATGATTTCAGCAACGTCTGCGCGGCACCCGCGGTCATCACGCCCGGTAGCGTCCAGCCGGGAATCGGGAACGGCCGCTCCAGGGCACCGGTCGCAAGGATTACGCGCTTCGCCTTGACGAAAGCCGAGGCGCCGCCGACGGAGACGGCGATCTCGAGATTGCGGTCGAGGCTCCAGACCGTCGCACGGTGAATAACTTCCGCGCTGCTCGCGCCTAGCGCCTGCACGAGATCGGCACCGCCCCAATAATCGGCGCCGAGCTGATTGCGCTCCGTCACGGGCGTCGAAGAGATCGCGCGATAGACTTGGCCGCCGGGACCAACGTTCTCGTCGAGCAGCAGCGTCGACAAACCGGCTTCGGCGGATGTCGCAGCCGCGGCAAGGCCAGCGGGCCCGGCCCCGACCACCACGACATCGTAGGCGTCACGCTTGGGAGCCATGGTCATTTTCCGATCTCCCGCTTGCCCTTCTGGATTTCGATCTGCATGCCCTCCGCGACCGGCACGAGGCAGCCCTGGCGGTTGCCAACACCGTCGATGGTGACGAGGCAGTCGAAGCACACGCCCATCATGCAGTAGGGCAGACGCGGGGCGCCGCTCACCGCGGTGGCGCGGCGCACGTCGCGGCTGGAGGCCAGCAGCGCGGCCGAGACGGTGTCGCCCTGGCGCGCCGTGACGGCCACGCCGTCGACTAAGATTTGCACTTGTGGACGTTTGTCCTGTTCGGATCGTCTAAACATGGGAATGCCTTTTGGCCCCTTCCTAAATCTCTAATAGCCGCTGCTGTTCGCCGCACCCGCGCCGCCAAACCGGCTCGCGGAGAACGCCCCGACCAGCTCCGGTTCCAGCGCGCCCTGGGCGACCATGCGCGCGATCTCGAAGGCGTGGTTGGAGGCGAGCGTCACGCCGGAATGGCAGCAGGCGACGAAGGCGCCGGGATGCGTTTCCGACTGGTCGTAGATCGGAAAGCCGTCCTGCGGCATGACGCGGATACCGGCCCAGCTTCTGACCACGTTGAGCCGCGACAGATGCGGGAACATCTTCTGCGCACGATCGGCCATGACGGCGCTGACCGAATGCTTCAGCGCGCGATCATCGAGCTCGTCCTCCTTGCTGTCGCCGATCATCACCGTGCCTTCGTCGGTCTGGCGGATCGTGGTCAGCGGATGCGGCAGGAACGGCATGGTGCGCTCGGTCACCACGATCTGGCCGCGGGTCGGGCCCATCGGCGCAGAGAGGCCGACCATCGGCGCCAGCGTCTGGTTGGCGTTGCCGGCGGCGAGCACGATTTTTGCGGCACGGAGTTCGCCCTGCGGCGTCGCCAGGCGGAATTCGCCGCCGCTCTTTGTGATCGCCGAAACCGGACGCTCCGGCAAATAGTCGATGCCGAATGCCTTGAATCCCGTGTGGAAAGCACGAAACGTGCGCAGCGAATTGACATGGCCATCGAGCGGACAAAAACTGCCGCCCGACACTTCCGGCCCGATCAGCGGCAGCGACTTCTTCACCTCGGACGCCGGCAGCATCTCCATCCTGTAGTCGGCGGCGCCGGTCTGGTTGTGCATGCGCTTGACCAGCTCAGTGCGCTGGCCGAATTCGTCTTCGCCCAGCGTGAGATGAAAGCCGCCATTCTGCTGAAGCGAAACGTCGAGCCCGGTCTGTTGCTTCAGCTCCGACGCGAGCCGGCCCCACGCTTGTGAGGCCTGCACGGTCCAGACCGTGTAGGCGGGCATGCCGAGCCCTTTGCTCTGGACCCAGACCAGCGCAAAATTCGCGCGGGAGGCGCGCTTGGTGATATCGCCCTCATCGAGCACGGCGACGCGTCTGCCAAGCCGGCCGAGGCCCCAGGCGATGGCGGAGCCAAGCAATCCGCCGCCGACGACAGCGACGTCGTAATCTGTTCGCATGGTTTCTCCTATCGCCCCATATCGCCCTTGCCGGCGAGCACACGGTCGAGCCCGTAGAAGCGGTCGAGCAAAATCAGGGCGGTCATGGTGATCGCGATCACGCAGGCCGAGACCGACGTCACCAGCGGGTCGATGTTGTCCTGGATGTAGAGAAACATGCGCACCGGCAGCGTCTCGGTGCCCGGCGCCGCAAGAAAGACGGTCATGGTCAGATCGTCGAAGGACTGGATGAAAGCGAGTGCCCAGCCGCTGATGACGCCGGGCAGGATCAGCGGCAGCGTCACGCGGCGAAACAAGGTCCAGCCGCCGGCGCCAAGCGAAACCGCCGCCATCTCGACCGATAGGTCCATGCCGGTCGCAGCCGCGAGCGTCAGCCGCAGCGCGAACGGAAACACGATGATGACATGTGCGATGATCAGCGCCGCAAAACTGCCGCCGAGGCCCGCCGAGGTAAAGAAGCGCAGGAAGGCGATGCCGAGCACGACATGCGGGATCATCAGCGGCGACAGGAACAGCGCCGCCAGCGCGTCGCGGCCGCGGAAACGATGGCGCGCGATCGCCAGCGCCGCCGGGACCGCGAACAACAGCGCCACGAAGGAGGACAGCGCGCCGAGACCGAGACTGATCCAGAAGGCGTGAATGAATTCCGGATAGCTGGCGATCGCCCTGAACCAGCGCAGTGAGAAACCGTTGGTCGGCAGCGAGAGAAAGCCCTCAGGCGTGAAGGCGACGAGGCAGACCACCAGGATCGGCGCCACCATCACAATGACGAAGATGGTGTGGAAGATCAGCGCCAGCGGGCCGTTCCGTCTCATCGGAACACCTCGGCATAGCGGCGTTCGATCAGCGCGTTGCTGCCGACGACGATCAGGACCAGCGCCACCAGCAACAGCGTCGCGACCGCGGCGCCAAGCGGCCAGTTCAGCGTGTTGAGGAACTCGTCATAGGCCAGCGTCGCCGCGACCTTGAGGCGGCGGCCGCCGATGATCGCGGGCGTCGCAAAGGCGCTGGCCGAGAGCGAGAACACGATGATCGCGCCCGACAGCACGCCCGGCATGATCTGCGGCAGGATGATGCGGCGGATGATGGTGGTCGGGCCCGCGCCAAGCGAGAGTGCGGCATTCTCGATCTGCGGATCGAGCCGCTGCAGCGCCGCCCACACCGAGAGCACCATGAACGGCATCATCACATGCGCGAGGGCAACCACCATGCCGGTTTCGGTGAACATGAAGGGAATCGGGAAATGGATCACCCCAGCCGACATCAAGAGCTTGTTGACGAGACCGTTGTTGCCGCCAAACAAGAGCGCCCAGCCCAGCGTGCGCGCCACCACGGAGATCAGCAGTGGCCCGAGGATGACCAGCAAGAAGAGGCTCTTCCAGCGGCCGGTCATGCGATTGAGGATGTACGCCTCGGGCGCGCCAAGCACGGCGGTGAGCAGTGTGGTCAGGATCGCGATGCGAAACGTTCGCCAGAACATTTCTGCGTAATAGGGATCAGTCGCGATCTCGCGCCAGTTTTTCAGGATGAAGACCGCCTCGATGCCCTTGTACTGGCCCCAGTCGTGGAACGACAGCATCACGGTCATCGCCAGCGGAATCAGCAGCACGCCGACGAACAGCATCAAAGCTGGCGCGGTCAGCAGCCATGGCGCGCGTGCGCTTCGCTGCTCGGCGACCGCGCTCATGCGACGCCCCTCACGCTCATGTCTTCAAGCCGCCAGGTGAGACGAACCGCCTCGCCTTCGGCCGGCTGCCTCGCGCCGTCGTTCTGGCGGATCACGATCGCCGGGCCGCATTCGCTGTCGCATTGGAACAGCCAGTGATTGCCCTGGAAGATGCGGGTGACGATTTTCGCATTGAGGCCCGCGTCGCAAAACTCGATCCGCTCGGGGCGAATGCTGACGGTCACAGCACCGTTGAGGCCGGCCGGCGCCGGCGCGCTCCAGGATCCCGCAACAAGCCGCGCCGGCGTCACGGTCCGATCGATTGTTGCGGCAAAATCGTTGGTCTTGCCGAGGAATTGCGAGACGAAGGACGAGGCCGGACGCTCATAGGTGTCCTGCGGCGTGCCGATCTGCTCGATCCTGCCCTGGCTCATCACCACGATGCGATCAGATAGAGACATCGCCTCGTTCTGGTCGTGCGTGACCAGGATCGTGGTGGTGCCGATGGTGCGCTGGATCTGGCGCAGCTCGATCTGCATCTCCTCACGCAGCTTGGCGTCGAGATTCGACAATGGCTCGTCGAGCAGCAGCACGCTCGGCTTGATCACCAGCGCGCGCGCCAGCGCCACGCGCTGCTGCTGGCCGCCGGACATGCGACGTGGATGACGGTCCTCATAGCCGGCGAGCCCGACCATCGCGAGCGCGGCACGGACGCGCTCAGCACGCTCGCCGCGCGGCACCTTGCGCATCTCCAGACCGAAGGCGACATTCTCCGCCGCGGTCATATGCGGAAACAGCGCGTAGCTCTGAAACACGATGCCGAGTCCACGCTGAGCCGGATGGATTGCCGCGAGGTCCTTGCCCTCCAGGCGGATCGCGCCGCGCGTGGGATCGAGGAAGCCCGCGATCATCTGCAACGTCGTGGTCTTGCCGCAGCCGGACGGGCCAAGAAAGGAGATGAACTCCCCTTCCTCACCGCAAGACTGAAGTCGTCGACCACAGTCTGCGCGCCGAACTGTTTGGCGACCCGATCGAGCTCGAGATAGGACATGGCTCCGACTCCGCTGCGAACGATCAGCGTTCGACCTCGCGGTTCCAGCGCTTGGTCCATTCCTCGCGCTTCTCGTTGATGACGGTCCAGTCCGGATTATAGAGCTTCGCCGCACGCTCGCCGATCGGCGCCATCTTGCCGAGCTCGGGCGGCACCACCAGCGATTTCAGCACCGGGCCGTAGCCGTAATCCTTCAGCATCACGAGCTGGATTTTTGGATCGAGCAGCATCTTGACGAAGCTGGACGCCAGTGGCGAGGCGTTCGGCTTGGCGATCGGACAGGCCGTCGTCAGCAGCGTCGCCGCGCCCTCCTTCGGATAGACGAAGTCGACGGGAAAACCGGTATTGGCAAAGCTCTGCACGCGGCCGGTGCCCCACACCGCGATCACGGCCTGGCCGGACTGGAACAGCTCGGTCATCTTGCCCGGCGACGGCTCATAGGCGAGCACGTTCGGATTGATCTCTTCCTTGAAGATCTTGAAGCCGGAATCGACGTTGGACTCGCCGCCGCCATTCATCTTCGACAGCATCACCAGCGCTTCCAGACCGTAGGTGTTGTTGATCGGCGGGATCACGAGCTGCTTGGCGTATTTCGTGTCCTTCAGGTCGTTCCACGACGTCGGCGGCGCCCAGCCTTTCTCGGCAAACACCTTGGTGTTGTACATCAACCCGGTCGCGACGATGCCGATCGCGACCGCGCGATCATCCTTGAAGCGGGCGGTGTCGTAAAGGTCGGCGGGCAGTCCCTCGAGCTTGCCGCAAAAGCCGAGCTGGATGGCCTGGTACATCGGGCCGTCATCGACGATGGCGACGTCGATCTGCTGGTTGCCCTTCTGGGCCTGGAGCTTGGCCAGCGTGTCAGTGGAGTTGCCGGCGACGTATTCGACCTTGACGCCGTTCTCCTTCTCAAAATTGGGGATCACCTCGTCGCGGATGGTCTTCTCGAACGAGCCGCCATAGCCGGCGACATAAAGCGTTTTCTGCTGGGCGGAAGCGACCGACGGGATCGCAAGGAGTGCCGCGATGCTGACCGCGGTCAGAAGGCTGAGAGTCTTCATGTGGACCGATCTCCATCTGCCGAAAAAGCGGGCTGTCTCCAGCTCTGATGAAAAAGATCGCAAACCCGGGCTTCCATCGTCCAATGAATAATGGCACCCTCTACATGCCGAAATGTTATGAATGGAATTTGGCATATGGCGCGGATCAATTCGCGGCAGGTGGAGGCTTTCCGCGCGACAATGCTCACCGGCAGCGTGACCGAGGCGGCGGCGCTGATGGCGGTGACGCAGCCGGCGGTCAGCCGCCTGCTGCGCGACCTCCAGGCGCTGCTGAAGATGGAGCTGTTCGAGCGGCGCGGCACTGGCCTGGTCCCGACCGCGGCGGCGATGGCGCTCTATACTGAAGTGGAGCGCTCCTTTGTCGGCCTCGAACGCATCACCGCGGCGGCGGAAGAAATCCGCGGCCGCCGCACCGGCTCGCTGCGCATCGCAGCGCTTCCGGCGCTGTCGAACGGCTATCTGCCGCGGCTCACCGGTCACTTCCTGAAGGAGCGGCCGAACCTCAACCTTGCCTTCTTCGGCGTGATCTCGCCGATCGTGGTCGACTGGGTGCTGAACAATCAATGCGACGTCGGCTTTGCCGAGGTGCCGATCGCGCATTCCGGCCTGCCGAGCTTGAGGCTGCCGGCACCGGCGCGCGTCGCGGTGCTTCCGACAGGCCATCGCCTCGCGGAAAAGGAGGTCTTGGAGCCGCACGATTTCGAGGGCGAGACCTTCATCTCGCTGTCGGCGGGATCGTCGAGCCGCCATCTGGTCGACCAGGTCTTTCACCGTCACGATGTCCGCCGCGTGCTGCGGGTTGAGACTGCGCTGTCCGAGATCATGTGCGGCATGGTATCGTCCGGGCTTGGCGTCGCGATCTGCGATCCCTTCACCGCGCAGGAATTTTCCACCCGCGGCGTCGTCGTGCGCCGCTTCCTGCCGCGCATCGACTTCGAATTCTCCGCAGTCTTTCCGGCCCAGCGCAGCCCCTCGCCGGTGGCGCTGGATCTGGTCGAGGCCATGCGCAAGTCGCTGGTGGAGTTCGAGGATTAGATTTGCCTTTGGACTGAATCGATTTGGCCACAGGCTCGCTGCAACCTCTCCCGCCTGCGGGAGAGGTCGGCGCGCAGCGCCGGGTGAGGGCTCTCTCTACGCGGGGAGTGTCTCTTTGTGGAGAGAGCCCTCTCCCCAGCCCTCTCCCGCAAGCGGGAGAGGGAGCGCACCACCTTCGTGACTCCCAGGAGAACACTCACCCCTTGAACGCCGCCTGCGCTTCCGGCAAATCCCAGATCTTGCCGATCGCAGCAGTGCCGGCAGCAATGATCGCCGCTTCATCGGCGCCGAGATAGCGGCCCTCATCGACCAGCACGTGGCCGTCGACCATGACCTGATCGATATTGGCGCGGTTGGCGAGTGCGATTAGTGCGCGGCGTGGGTCGAACAGCGGCTGAAGATGCGGATGGGTGAGATCGACCACGGTGAGATCGGCGGTCGCGCCCGGCTCGATCCGGCCGAGATCCGGCCGCTTGATGACGTCGGCGGCAATCGCCGTGTTCGCCTCGATCAGCTCGGGCGAGTTCGCGACATCGGGGCGCGCTGAGGTGATCTTCGAGATCAGCGAGGCGGCGTTGAGTTCGCCGAGCAGGTCCATGTTGTAGCCGTCGGTGCCGACCACGGTGCGAACGCCGTGCTCCACAAACCGGCTGAACGCCGCGGTGACGCCGGCGCGCGCGAACACGCGCGGGCAGTTCAGCACGGTCATGCCGCGCGCGGCCATCAATTTCAGATCGTCGTCGCTGCTGAACATGCAGTGCGCCGCCATCAGGTCCGGCGCGAGCAGGCCGAGCCAATCGAGATATTGCGCCGGCGTGCGGCCGCCATAGCGCTTGCCGATGGTCTCGACCTCGGCGCGGCTCTGCGCCATATGCGTGGTGATGGGAACACCAAGCTCGCGCGCCCGCGCGGCGCAGGCCTTCAGCAGATCGGGACCGCAGGTGTCGGTGGCATGCGGGCTCATCGCGAGGCTGATACGTCCGTCGCCGCGATTGTTCCAGCGCTGATAGAGCGCGTCCCAGGTCGCCATATCGGCGGTGCCGTCGTCGCCGGCATAGTGGACCACGCCATCGGCGCCGGCCTTAGCGTCGGAGGTCGAGAACAGATACGGCGCGCCGTAGAAGCGGATGCCCATCTCCTGGGCCGCATCGAACATCTCCGGGATCGAATTGCGGAACGGCTCCATCACCGTGGTGGCACCGCCCTTGAGGAGCTGAAGGATGCCGAGCCGCGCCACCGCGAGGCGCTCTTCCGGCGCCAGGATGTCGGCGCCGCGTTTGGTCAGCGGCAGCAGCACAGTGTAGATGATGCTCTGGTTATGCTTGCGGCCGTTGCCGTCCTCGGTATGGCTGCGCGCCACCGCCTCGCTAAAGCAGTGATTGTGCAGGTTCAACAGGCCCGGCAGCACGAAGCGGCCGGGACGATCATAGACCTGCTCCGCGTGCGGCTTATCGCGTGTGACCGCGGCGATCTTCTTGCCTTCAACGAGGACCCAATGGTCGCGCAATACGTCCTGCGCGCCGTCCTTGCGGGACAGCACATAGCTGCCAAAAATTGCGATTGCGCTCATGCGGGGCGTACGTTCCAGAAGACGGCGGTGCCGTCGAGAATGCCGGTGATGGCCTTGCGATAGGCGGTCGGCTGCTTGTACAGGCCGATCGGGATATAGGGGATTTCCTCAAACGCGACCGCCTGAATCTCGCGGCAGATGCGCTGCTGCTCAGCAAGCTCGGACGCCGCCAGCCATTGGCGGCGCAACGGCCCCATCCTCTCGCTCGCGTACCAGCCGGCAACCTTGGCCTCGCCACGCAGATTGGTGTTGCCAGCCGGATTGAGCCAGTCGATGCCCTGCCAGTTGCCGACCGCTGCACTCCAGCCGCCCTGCGGAAGCGGATCTTTCTTGAGCTGACGCTGCAGTACCACGGCAAAATCGAGCCCGGCATATTCGACGTTCATGCCGGCCTTGCGCAGTGAGTCGACGGCGATCTCGCCGAGTGGCTTTTGCGCGAGCGAGTTGGTGGGCACGAGCAGCACGATCTTCTCGCCATTGTAGCCGGCGGCTTTCAGATCGGCTTTCACCCTGGCGTAGTCGCGCGGGCCGCGGAACACGTCGAGGCCGACCTCGCTCGCCATTGGCGTTCCCGGCGCGAAGTAGCCGATCGGCGACACTTGGTAGGCCGGATCGGTGCCGGCGACTGCCATCATGAACAGGGACTGGTCGATCGCGCCCAACAGCGCGCGGCGAATCGCGGGATTGTCGAATGGCGGCTGGAGGTGGTTGAGGCGCAGCATGCAGGCGTAACCTCTGGGATCGAGCACGCGCGTGTCGATATCGCCGGCGGCCTTGATCACGGGCAACAGATCATGCGGCGTGGTCTCCTGCCAATCCTGCTCGCCGGTCTGAAGCGCGGCGACGCCGGTGCCCGCATCGGGCGTGGTGGTCCAGACCACGCGATCGTAGTGCACGATCTTCGGTCCCGCCGTCCAATCCGGCTTGCCATTGCTGCGCGGCTGATAGCGCTCGAAGCGGGCATAGGCGTTGCGCGCGCCCTGCACGCGCTCGTCGGCGAGATAGCGGAAGGGGCCGCTGCCGATCACTTCGGTCAGCGGCTTGAACGGATCCTGGCTCGCCAGCCGCTCCGGCATCATGAAGCAGGCATTGATCGCGGCCTTGCCGAGCGCTTGCGGCAGCAGTGGAAACTGACGCTTGAGACGGAAGCGGATGGTACGGTCATCGACAGCCAGGAGCTCATCCGTAGCCTCCATCAGCTCACCGCCAAAACCATCGCGCGCCGCCCAGCGGCGGATGCTCGCGACGCAGTCGCGCGCCAGCACGCGCTCGCCGTCGTGCCAGAACAGGCCGTCGCGAAGGGTGAGGTCCCATTGCAATTGGTCGCCGGAGATGGCGTGGCCCGACAGCATCTGTGGCGAGACCTGGAGCGACGAGCTCATGCCGTAGAGTGTGTCGTAGACCATGAAGCCATGGTTTCGCGACACCTGCGCGGTCGAATAGATCGGATCGACGAAGGCGAGATCGATGACAGGGATGAAGCGTAGCGTGGTCTGGGATTGCGCGCGGACGATGCCCGGCAGCGAAAGCGCCGGCAGCGCTGCGGCGGCCTTAACAACCGAGCGGCGGGAGATGGGCATTACGAGAGGCTCCTGTGTGACGCTAGATCCAGCCGCAGCGGCAGTGCGCCCTCTCCCCCGCTTGCGAGGGAGGGCTGGGGCGAGGGTGCATCCGCAGGCGAGGACCCCCAAGAGGAGAAAACCCTCACCCGGCGCTTCGCGCCGACCTCTCCCGCAAGCGGGCGAGGTGCAGCGAGCACGCGGCCCGACCGATCCAGAACGTTCAAGCGCATCGTATACCCTTCAAGCACGCAGCAAGACCGCGCCGATCGCCACCGCCACCGCCTGCTGCGCCGGCTCGACCACGGGCGCACCGATGGCCTCAGCAATTGCAGCGCGATGCGAGGCCATGCCGGCGCAACCCATCACCACGACGTCGGCACGGCATTGCGCGACCAGCGCGCGACCGGCTTCGATCAAGCGGCTGCGGATGTCAGCGCCTGCTGTCTCCGCCGCGCTCGCGCCGACGGACCAGCTTCCGGCATAGCGGCTGTCGACGCCCATGACCCGCGCCATGCGCTGCTGACGGCGGATGCTCGACGGCGACAGCGCGATGATCCCAAAACGTTCGCCGAGCATCAGCGCCCGGAAAATACCGCACTCGGCGATGCCCAGCACCGGACGTCCGTCCGCCGCCTCGCGCACCGCATGCAGGCCGGGATCGCTGAAGCAGGCGAGCACGAAGGCATCTGCATCGTCGCGCGACACACGGTTCACCAGCGGCATGACGACGCTGTCGGCATCGCGCTGCGAGCTGATGCCGGGCGGTCCCTCGGCAAGGCCGACCACCTCGATCTCCGGCCCGCCAGCGATGCGAAGCGGTGCGACCGCGTGGTCGATCGCGGCCGTCACCGATGCGGAGGAGTTGGGATTGATGACGAGAATGCGGCGGCGGGTCATGGCATTGCTCAGCTGTTATCAGCCTCGTGACGCAGGAAGTTGGCGGCGATCTTCTCGCCAGTTGTGATCCAGACGTCCGGGCAGGATTTTGCGTAGGTCAGGAACTCGCGCAAGAGGCGCAGCCGCATCGGACGGCCGCTGCATTGCGGGTGCAGCACCGTGGTCACCATGGCGCCCCAGTCCCGGGTTTCGTCGAGCTCGTCCTTCCAGATCGACAGCACGTGCTCCTTGGGAAAGATCGAGCGCGGGCTGAAGCGGGCGGAGAGGCCGTGCATCCAGTCGTCATAGCTCGCGGTCACCGGCAGCTCGATCGTTCCAGGCTTGCCGTCGGCGAGACGATGGCGATACGGCCGCACGTCGTCGCGGAAGGAAGAAGTGTAGACGATGCCGTGGCGCACCAACGCGACCCGCAGCTCCTCGGTGAACTCGCCATAGGGCGCGCGATAGCCGGTCGGCCTGATGCCGAGCCGTCGCTTCAGCGCCTCGAAGCCGCGCTCCAGTTCCTCCTCGATCCAGGGATCGCCGGGATCCGGCAGCAGATGATGATAGCCATGATGACCGATTTCATGACCGGCCTTGAGGATCGATTCCGCCATCGCCGGATGCGCGTCGACCGACCATCCCGTGATGAAGAACGTCGCCTTGAGATCGAGCTGGCCGAGCAGCTCCAAAAGCTTCGGCGTGCCGACACGCGCCTCGTAGCCGCCATAGCTCATGGTAATGAGCCGCTGCGCATGGACCGCGTCCTTGCTGGTCCAGGCGCTCTCCGCGTCCACGTCGAACGACAAGAACATCGCCGAATTGTACGGCTTGGGCCAGGGATATTCCGGCGCGGGATCCGCGGTGTTGGCCGGAACGAGCGGGATGCTCTGGAGTGCCTTACTGTCCAGCATTGATGGTCGCCTTCTCTATGCCGTTATCGTTGAGTTTCCACTTCGCCAGCAGAGCACGATAGGTGCCGTCCGCGATCAGCGCATCGAGCGCCTCGACCATACCCTGCTGCAACGCCTTTTCCTTGACCGGCAGCGCAATGCCCGTGAACTGCGTCGCGAACGGATCGCCGACCGGCGCATAGGCGCCCGGCTCGATGTCCATCAGATAGGGCAGCGTCTCGTTGCCTTGCACGGCGGCGTCGATACGACCCTGCCTGAGCTGCGTGCGCGCATCCGCCGAGCCGTCCGTACCGACGAACTGGATCGGATTGCTGCCGCAATTCTTCTGGCTCCACTTGTCGATCTCTGCCGGAAACATGGTCCGGCGACTGGCCCCGACCTTCTTGCCGCATAGCGCAGCCATGTCCTTGAACTCGGAGGCACGGGATTGCTGCACGAAGAATTTTGGACCGCTACGCAGATAGTCGACGAAGGAGGCAATCTCGTGCCGGCTCGCATAGTCGGTGAAGCCGGACAGGATGGCATCCACCCGGCCCGTCGAAATCGACGGCATGAACTCGGCAAAGCTGGTTTCGGTCCATTCGATCTTGACCCCAAGCTTGCGCCCGAGCGCCTCGCCGAGATCGATGTCGAAGCCAGACAGCGTGTTGGCGGCGGGATCGCGGAACTCCATCGGAGGATAGTTCGGCACCAGCGCCACCTTGATGCTGCCGCGCTTGGCGATCTCCGCCGGCAGCTCGATGGCCATGGCAGATGCACTCAAAGCCCCCAAAATCACCGCGGCAACCAAAATTCTCTTCATCAACATGCCCCCGTTTCAGATCACTGCCGAAAGAAATGCCTTGGTGCGCTCCTCGCGCGGCGCGCCGAGGACCTCGGATGCCCGTCCCTGCTCGACGATCGCACCCTGATCCATATAGACGACGCGGTCGGCGACTTCGCGCGCAAAGCCGAGCTCGTGCGTCACCACCAGCATGGTCATGCCGCTCCGTGCCAACTCCTTCATGACGGCGAGCACCTCGCCGACGAGTTCGGGATCGAGCGCACTGGTCGGCTCGTCGAACAGCATCAGCATCGGCTTCATCGCGAGCGCACGTGCGATCGCCACGCGCTGCTGCTGTCCGCCGGAAAGCTGCGCGGGATACGCGTCGGCCTTCGCCGACAGCCCGACGCGCCGGAGTAGTTCGAGCGCCTCGGCGCGCACTTCACCGGGCTTGCGCCCCTGTACCTGGAGCGGTCCTTCGGTAATGTTGTCGAGCGCCGTCTTGTGCGGGAACAAATTGAAGCGCTGGAACACCATGCCGGTCTTCAACCGCTGCCGGCTAATGTCGCGCTCGCTCAGCCGATAGAGCCGGCCGCCCTGCTCGCGCATGCCCAAGAGCTCGCCATCGAACCAGATGCCACCATTGTCGATGGCGGCGAGCTGGTTGATGCAGCGAAGCAGCGTGGTCTTGCCCGACCCGGACGCGCCGATCAGACACACCACCTCGCCGGGCCAGATGTCGAGCGAGACATTCTTGAGAGCTTGAAACTCGCCAAAACTCTTGCTGACGGAGCGGATCGCGACGAGGGGCTTTGTCATCGCGCAAACCGCAACGTGCCGCGGGCAAAACGGCGTTCGAGCAGCATCTGGAGCGGCGTCAGGACCGAGACTACGAGCAGGTACCAGAGCCCGGCGACGATCAGCAGCTCGATCACGCGGGAATTGGCGTAATAGATGTTTTCGGCGTTGTGCAGCACCTCCGGATACTGGATCACGCTCGCAAGCGAGGTCGCCTTCACCATGCCGATGAACTCGTTGCCGAGCGGCGGGATCACCACCCGCATCGCCTGCGGCAGGATGATCCGGCGCAGCGCGCGCAAGCGCCCCATGCCGATCGCCTGCGCCGCCTCGTATTGCCCGATGTCGACCGACAGCATGCCGGCACGCATCACCTCGGAGGTGTAGGCCCCCTGGTTGATACCGAGCCCGAGCAGCGCGGCAAGGAACGGCGTCATCACGTCGACGGCGCGCGCGCTCCACAGACCGGGAATGCCGATGGTCGGAAACACCAGCGCGAGGTTGAACCACAGCAGCAATTGCAGGATCAGCGGCGTGCCGCGGAACAGCCAGGTGTAGCCGGCGGCGACAGTCTTCAGCACCGGATTGGGCGACAGCCGCATGATCGCGACGACAATGCCGAGGAAGATGCCGAGCGCCTTCGCCAGCACCGCCATTACCATGGTGTTGACGATGCCTTCGAGGATCGCCTTTACAGTCAGGAAGCGGCCGACATACGACCATTCGATCTGGCCGTTCGCAAACGCGCGACCGATCGCAACGAGCGCTAGGATAATCACCGCCGCGCTGAGCCAGCGAAACCAGTGCGGCTCGCGCGCGATCCGCATCCCCGACAGATCTGGAAAACCTTCCGCGAGTGCCGGCGCCGATTTCATTGCGACGCCGCGTTGAGCATGGGCTGGGTCACCGCGTTCGCGCCAAGGCCCCATTTGTCGAGCACGGCCTTGTAGGAGCCGTCGGCGATCATGGCGGCGAGCTTCTCCGTCACGACCTCACGAAGCGCCACATCTTCCTTGCGAAACATGATGCCCTGATAGCCCTTGGCGAAGGCTTCACCAACGACGCGATATTTGCCGGGCTCCTGCGTTTGCGCGTAAGGCAGCGTCTCGCTGCCCTGTACAGCCGCATCGATGCGGCCCTGCTTGAGCTGGTTGCGGACGTCGATCGAGTTCTCGCCTGGCACGTATTGGATGGCCGGCTTGCCCGCCGCCTCGCAATTCTGCTTGCTCCACTTCTCGATCTCGACCGGAAAACTGGTGCTGCGCGTGGTGCCGATCTTCTTGCCGCAGAGATCGGTCGCCGCCTTCGCCTCGCTCTCCGCCATGACGAAGAACTGCGGACCGGTCGTCAGATAGTCGACGAAATCGGCGGTCTCGCGTCGCGAGGCCCGGTCGGAGATGCCGGACAGAATGAAATCGGCGCGCTTGGTCTGGAGCGAGGGGATCAGCTCGGCGAACGGCGTTTCGCTCCAGACGATCTTGAGGCCGCCGAGCCGCTTGGCGAGCTCGTTCGCAAGATCGATGTCCAACCCGACGAGTTCGCTAGTGGCGGGATCGCGGTATTCCATCGGCGCGTAGGTGGAGTTGACCGTGAGCTTCAGCGTGCCCGCTTGCTTGATCTCCGCGGGAAGCTCGGCGGCCCCTGCGGACGCAACGGCGGCCAGCGCGGCAAGACCGAGAGAAAGTGAAAGGCGCGTCATGTCAGTTCCTTTGCCAGTCTTTTCCTTTGCCACACCGCGCCATCTGGTCAGTCAGCGTCGAGAACCGCGGGCTCGATGACACCGGCGCGCTCGGTGAGTACCCTGTATTGCTCCGGCCGCCGGTGAGCGGCGAAATTGAACATCTTGTCCTTGCCCTGGCGGCAGAGGTTGAGATCGACGTCGGCGACGATCACCTCGTCGCTCAGCGTTGCGGCCTGCGCAACGATGCAGCCGTTGGGGTCGACGATGCAGGAGCCGCCGATCAGCCCGGAGCCGTCCTCCTCGCCGGCCTTGGCGACCGAGATCGCCCAGGTCGCGTTCATGTAGGCGTTGGCCTGCGTCACCAGCGTCGAGTGGAAGGTGCGCAAGGAGGCGTCTTCGCTGACGCCGCCATTGGGATCGTAGGCGGCCGAATTGTAGCCGATGCAGACGAGCTCGACGCCTTGCAACCCGAGCACGCGCCAGGATTCCGGCCAACGGCGATCGTTGCAGATCATCATGCCCATGATCGCATGGGCCCAGGCCGAGCCGGCGCGGAACGCGGGAAAGCCAAGGTCGCCATAATCGAAATAGCGCTTCTCGAGTTGCTGATATCGCGCGCCCGGGCGCGGCTCGACCGAGCCCGGCAGATGCACCTTGCGATAGCGACCGAGAATTTCGCCGTCGCGGTCGACCAGGATGGCGCAATTGTAGCGGCGACCATTCGGCGTCAGCTCGGCATAGCCGACATAGAAGCCGACGCGCAGCACCCGCGCACGGTCGAACAGTTTTGTGACGGCCGGATTCGGAATGCTGCGCTCGAAATACTGGTCGAGCGCCTCGCCCTCCAGCAGCCAGCGGGGGAAGAAGGTGGTGAAGGCAAGCTCGGGAAACACTACGAGACTCGCGCCGCGGCCAGCCGCCTCCTCGAGCAGCGCGAGCATCCGCCGAAGCGTATGCTCACGCGCGTCTGCTCTTTGCGTCGGCCCCATCTGGGCCGCGGCGGCACGAAGGACACGAACCAAGATTGCCTCCAATCTGTGCGCGATGCTGCCTCAATGGGCGAACGAACCCATTGATCCAGCGTGCAAATCCGCGGCCATTACGGGGCAGCGGGGCTGCAAAAGCAATTCATCGTGCTATGATCTTTTGGCCCTGAGTATAATCGGCAGTGATATGAACCTGCGCCAGCTCGAGATCCTGCGTGCCGTCATCCGCCATCGCACCACGGTAGCGGCGGCCGACGAACTGGCGCTGTCGCAGCCCGCCGTCAGCAACGCGCTGAAGGCGATGGAAGCGCAGGCAGGCTTTGCGCTGTTCGAGCGCGTCAACAACCGGCTGTTTCCGACCGCGGAAGCCATGGCGCTCTACAAGGAGAGCGAGGCGATCTTCGCGCTGCACGCCAAGCTCGAGAACCGCGTCCGCGATCTGCGCGAGAACCGCTCCGGCCATCTCGCCATCGTGGCGACGCCGCCGCTCGCCTACAGCATCATTCCGTCCGCACTGTCAGGCTTCCTGCGCCGGCGGCCCGAGACGCGGGTATTTTTCGACGTGCGGCGCTATGAGGGCATCATCGAGGGCGTGCTCAGCCGTGTCGCCGAACTCGGCTTCGCGCTCGGGCTGACGCATCATCCCGGCATCGCACATGAGGTCGTGCATACCGGCGAAATGGTGTGCGTGATGCCGCCGCAGCATCCGCTCGCGGAACGGCCCGTCATCTCGGCCTCGGACCTGTCCTGCCTGCCCTTCATCGGGCTCGAACGTGGCACGCGGCTCGGCGAGGCCGTGCGGGACAGCTTTGCCCGTGCCGGCGCGCCGTTCCAGCCGACTGTCGAGGTGCGCTATTGCAACACGGCCTGCGTGCTCGCGGCCGCCGGTGTCGGCGCGGCGGTCGTCGACCCCTTCTCGCCACGGCAGAACGGCGGCCACGGCCTCGTCGTCCGGCCGTTCATGCCGACGACGCGTGCGGTGGCCTACATGCTGTGGTCGGAAGCCGAACCGCTGTCGCGGCTGGCAAAGGCCTTTCTCAGCGAGGTCCGCGAGCAAAGCGCATCGCTGGAGACCGCGACGCCACACGAATACAAGGCAGGGAGCGACTGAGCTTGCACCCCCGCGCGCAACCTCTTACCTGATGGCATATGGCACGCATCACCATCATCGAGACGGGGCAGGTCCCGCAAAAATATCGTGAGCGCCACGGCTCTTTTCCGGACATGTTCGAGCGCATGGTCCGCGCCGAGGATCCCACGGCCACGATCGACATCGTCAGCATTCCGAATGGCGATGCGCTTCCCGACCCCGACAAGGTCGAGGCCATCCTGATCACCGGCGCGGCCGCCGGCGTCTATGACGGACTCGACTGGATCGCACCGCTGGAGAATTTCGTCCGCAAGGCTTACGCCAACAAGACGCCGATGGTCGGCGTCTGCTTCGGCCATCAACTGATCGCCCAGGCGCTCGGCGGCACCGTCCGCAAATCGGAGAAGGGCTGGGGCATCGGCCGGCACGTCTATCGGGTGCTGCCGGAGAACGGCGTCGTCGACGGCGACGCGGTCGCGATCGCCGCCTCACATCAGGACCAGGTGATCGAGCCGCCGAACGGCGCGCTGACGATTCTCTCCTCCGACTTCACCCCGCATGCCGGCCTGCTCTACGCCAATGGCACGACGCTATCGGTGCAGCCGCATCCGGAGTTCGACGTGGACTTTGCGCGGGTGTGCTGCGAGCTGCGCGACGGCAAAGCGGCAGATGATCTCGTTGCGACGGCGAAGGCGTCGCTGGCCGAGCCGCTGGACAATGCGAAGCTGGGTGGAGCGATCACGCGGTTTCTGGCGCGGCGCAAGAAAACCTAATTCGCCCGATAACGCGACCAGTGACTTTCTTCCCTTCTGCCCTTGTGGGAGAAAGGTGGCGCGAGCGCCGGATGAGGGGTTGTTTCAGCAAATACAAATGCGAGAGATCCGCAAGCGGAGAGAAATCCCTCACCCGGCTTCGCTTCGCGAAGCCACCGTCTCCCACAAGCGGGAGAGGGTGCAATGTGCTCGCTGCGCGATCTCGCAAACCTCAGAAAGGATCGGTTCCCAGTCCCGCAACATCCGCAGGCCGCGGCCCCGACGCAGGCCAGTGAAACCTGCGATCCTTCTCCGCGATCGCAATATCGTTGATCGAGGCTTCTCGCCGCTTCATCAAGCCACGCTCGTCGTACTCCCATTGCTCGTTGCCGTAGGAGCGATACCACTGGCCGGACGCATCGTGCCATTCGTACTGGAAGCGCACCGCGATGCGGTTGCCGTCGAAAGCCCAGAGGTCCTTGGTTAGCCGGTAGTCGTGCTCCTTCTCCCATTTGCGGGTGAGGAATGCGACGATGGCTTGGCGGCCCTGGAAGACTTCCGAGCGATTGCGCCAGCGGCTGTCCTCGGTATAGGCCAGCGACACACGCACCGGATCACGCGAATTCCAGGCGTCCTCGGCCATGCGCGCCTTTTGCGCGGCAGTTTCACGGGTGAACGGCGGAAGCGGCGGGCGCGACATGGAAGCCTCATCGATTGGCGGGAGTGCAATCTATCGCCGCGCGCGGGGGAGTCGAGAGGCCGTCCGCTATCGCCCGATCACGAAATCAGATCAGCCTTCATCAAGGCGCGGATCGATTTCGGGATCGGCTGGGCGCGGCCGCCGCTGATGAAGGCGACGCGCACCTCGGCCTTCACTAGCACGTCCACGCCGCGCCGCACCTCCTGCGCCAGCATGATGGATGCGCCCTTCACCGCGATCGGCCAGGTCACGACGTCGAGCACGTCATCCATCCGCGCCGGCTTGAGGAAGTCCAGATGCATCGAGCGGACGACGAAGGCGAAGCTCGAATTTTCCGTCGCGGCCTGCTCGAACAGCGCCTGTTGCTCGGCGCCCATCAGCCGCAGATGGTTGGTGCGTCCCCGCTCCATGAAGCGCAGATAATTGGCGTGATAGACGATGCCGGAAAACTCTGGTTTGACGATATCGCAACAGGATACCAACTGCTTGATTTCGTTGGGGCGCTGGAGGGCGATAGCGTGAACAAGCGTAGATTTTTCTACGTCCCTTTCATGGCGAGCCGCAGCGCCTTCGGGATCAGCTTCAGTCTTCAGCTAGCTCGCCTCGAGAGAAATGTCAGCCCGGCCGCGAGCATAGCGGCCCGAAGGGGCATGCGGGACGAGTGCAGCGACAACACCGGCGTTTGAGCGGCACGCGGGAACGGGCAGTAATAACGCTCGCCACATGCGAGCTCGTTTTCCGAGTGCCCCCGGCGAGGAGCACTTCATGTCTTGCGCGAGGCATCGTCATCCGAAGGGCCGAGACAGCATGGCTCGGCAAGCTGGCTCATAGAGCCCCGTCCGCGGAGCGGACGCGCCCACAACCTAATCAGACCCGTACTTGTGCCATGGGCGAAAACCGCGGCACTTATGAGCCTGAATTCGGGAGATCCTATCGCGGACCTCACACCACTGACCCACATTAAGAACGTGTGCGGTTGTTTGCGTGAGAGTTTCCGGGTTCGTTGCTGCGTCGGTGCCGCCTGACCGAAAGCCCAACCGATCGCTCCTGCATTGACGGTTTCATCCGCGGAGCCGGAACAGGACTGGCGTGTATCGTACTCCGTCAACCAGCTCCATGGTGTGGCCGGAATGGTCGACGAACAGCTTCTGCCGGCGAGATGGACCTGGGGACAGGATGGGCTTGAGGAGGCCGGCCCATTCCTTGATTCCTTGTAGCATTCGCAAAACCACGAATAGCTGAAGCAGTCGGAGTTAGGCAAAAAGACCAAAGTAGCCGGGTTGCAGACTGTCAGCGGTGCGCGCCTCCTGGTTACCCCGATCGCAATCGCTGAAATAGCGATCACGATCCGCTGGAAACGGTGATCACGATGCTCTGGAATGGGCGATCACGATGGCTTGGAATCCGTGATCACGAACGGCTGGAACACGCACATACCGGGCGCCCCGTCGACCTACCACGCTACTAGCGTCGCGAAGTGGAGCGATGCCGTCAAGTTGTCGGGTGCGCGACAGGCAGGACACCGCGCTGATCTACGCTCGCAAGCGAAGGGGCATGTCAAGCAGTTGGAGAGATCTGCAATGCCGCAACCTGACGCAGCGTTTGATTCACGCATTTCTTCCAGCGCCAATGTTGCGATGCAGTTACAGCAATTTGCGTGCACGTTGTTAAGACGCACCAGGCTCGGGGGCACTCAAGACATGGGAATAGAAATGAAGAACTTGTTGCTTATGACAGTCAGTACCGTGGCGCTTGCTGCGGTGGCCCCCGCATTCAGTGCTGATCTGCCTACGCAACCCATCAGCCCTCTCTACACCACCGCTCCGGGACCTGTCGCGGCTGCAATCTACGATTGGAGTGCTTACTATTTTGGCGTGAACGGTGGTCTGAGCTCAGGCGCGAGTTGTTGGGAGTACCTTGGCAGCACGCCCGAGGGCTGTCATCATCCGACAGGCGGTACCGTGGGCTTCCAGATCGGCTATCGATGGCAGATGGGCCAGATCGTGCTGGGTGTTGAGGGCCAGGGCAACTGGGCTGATTTGACCGGCTCCAATCACAGCATCGCGTTTGCCGATACTACCAACCAGACTAAGATTGACGCGTTCGGTCTCATGACGGGGCAGATTGGTTATGCCTTCGGGAACAACGTACTTTATGGCAAAGGCGGCGCCGCAGTCACGAGCAACATCCATCAGATCAGCTCGACCGTGGCAGGAGCCGGTAGGAAAAGTGACGTTCTTTGGGGCGGTGCCTTGGGGGTCGGTTTCGAGCACGGCCTCGCACCGAACTGGACGGTGGGCTTCGAGTACGACCACCTGTTCTTCCAGCCCCGCACGGAGAAATTCAGCGGGAACATTGGTGGCGCCGATCGCATCCGCGAGGGTCTCGATCTTATCACGGTACGGGTCAACTATAAGTTTGGCGGTCCGATTCTCCTTAAATAATTGATCCGTAGTTGTGTCGATGGCCCCGGCCCAGCCGGGGCCATTTGAAGGAAAGCATGGCCCGCTCAGAGCCCGGCCATTCAGGCAATTCAGACGTGAGATTCAAGCCCCGCCTGCGCGATCCCGGCCCTTCGCCTTTCGCTGGCCTGCGACCCGATTACGGCTGACTTTCGGTGTCGAGTGTGCTCAGCGCTGAGCCGGCGGTTCCCCGCCAAGTGCTGCCGAGCTTGCCGTCCGGAGAAGGAGGCGCTTACCCTGGCAAGGCGGCAGCCGCAAGCCAAGCAGTATCATTCCCGCGGCATCGACGCAGGTTCCGAGCTCGTCGCCCTTGCGACTACCCCTGTCCACAGGCAGACGAGATCGTCGAACACAGCTGCCTCCGCTGAGGCGGCCACGGCAAGATCCGCCTGCAAGCGTTGAGGACATAATAGATCGGCTCATCCGCGTCTGTCGCGAACCCGGACGATCGGCAGCTCGGCTTTCCAACATCTCACCGGCACGTCCGATCTTTCGGATCACTCGGCCTCGCCTGCTTCGGCTACTAGCGGCAACCGAGCAGGCGAGCACCCTGCCCTCCGACATCGCCGACATCGCCGACATCGCACGCGAAGCGCCGATGCGGATCGAGGAGAAATCATCTGTGCCGCGGGCGGGACGCAACGACGTCAGTGACAGCCGCGGACACGGGCGACCTCATGATGAAGCAAGGCGGCATCCACAGCAGGACTGACCCGAGTTTCTCCGGCCAGGACGCCATACCCCTCGCGCTCAGATGGCATCGCTGCCGGGCGCAAGCTCCATGGCCGGCAGACCTCTAATCTCGCGTCGCCTTGCAACCCGCCGAAACCCAGGCGGTCAGCCACGCCGGAGCGCGGGGAATAGGTTTGGAGTTCATTCTCGGTCCTTCACACCTCGAAGGGGGTTCTGCAGTTCGCACCCGTAGCAAGTACAACAGGATTCCTGCAGAGTCCGTAGCGCGAGACGCGTCAAGACAGTTGGATCCGTTGGATCCAAGTGACCTTGTGCGGCCAGAGCTAATACCTTTTCGGCGAGGCACGCCTTCAACGAAGACGACCGGTTTGCTTCGGGCACCATCCCGATCGCATCGTCCAGAACACCTCGCAACAAAGCGCATAGTTTGGTTTTCGGTGTCATGCCGCCAATCCAAAAACAACGGAGATCTGGCCGACCTCGGCTCCGGCCCGCCTGGCCGGTGGCCCCCGGAAAGCCATGCGGAATAAACCTTCTTCCCTCCAGGGAGCGGGGGGAATAAGGGAGACGGCCGAGCCTACAAGTACAAGAGCTAGGTTTCGGTAATGTGACAGTTCGTGCTCCGCTCATTCTGGATGCATGACAGCTTAAGAAAGCATCCGGCGGATAGGTCCTTTGGTTTTCAAGTCAACGCTTGCTGACGCTATCAACAAAAGTTCGTAACATTTGTGAGGATCGCCGAGCCGTGAATTGGGCAGCCTTAGTGGATTGCTTGTTCCGATCGCGCCAATTCCAGCTTAGGAGTTCGTCGCGCCTTTGAGCCGGATGTGCGGCGCGGTTGCTATACTCGGCGAGCCACGCTTGTGAATCCACTCTGTTCAATCTGGCGGTCATGTTCACGGTCAGAGCTCCGGCTCGGCGGAAACGGATTGGTCCGCAGCCTCAGAGTTGTCACATCCCAGTTCTGGTAGTTGAAACGCGACGCAACATCATCTTGAACTCTTCTGGCACGGTTCATAGTTGAGCTTACGAGTGATAAGAATTTCTCTTCGAGATCATTTCGGCGTGCTCCGGCCAGCCCAGCTTGTCGCCGTCCAGGATCGCTGGTTCGAGTGGCTCGATATTCGCACCCAAACTTTCGCCCAGCTGCGCGATCCAGTGACGCTAGAACGAGCTTGGGTGCCACTGGGCTCGATTACCGTTCCGCCAGAACCAGAATGGACACCGACACATCCGGCGGTCACCATGGCTCACCGCCCCACGTAATGTCCCCTGTTTAGCACCCTATTCCACGGAGCGGATCAAGTTTGAAACATCCCCGCGTGGTCGTTCTGGCGTAGTCAGTCAGTGTCCAGTACCATGTGCGACACGATTATGATGGCTCGCGGGACAACACCGTTGAGGCGTGTCTGACTCACACTGTCGAACTTACGACGCGCTGGTACTTATTTGTAGAGCTAGGCGGTGTGGACTCTGAGAACCCATTTCCAGGAGCACTCTTCGGTGTCATGAACCCGCCGGCTCGACCGCAGGTCGAACGCGATGCGGCTGCTTTGTAGCTTACCCGCGGCGGCTGTGATGGCCGCTACAGCCATCCGCCGCCCCTTTGCCTCAGTCCGCGCGCTGCAACAGCGCGCTAGCCGTCATCCACAACAACACGTCACGGGGGTTCCGATATGCAGTTGCTAAGTTTCTCCACGCCGAGCGCCATTCTCTCGAGTGCCCCTTCTCACAACTTAAGCAATTCAGCAGCGTTGCAACCGATTGACACGGAACGGAAGGTCAGGTGTCCGTCAACTCCTCTACAGCTATAGGAATCATGTGGCTTGCTTCCTTATATGTCTCGATCGACGGCAGTGGCTCCCCGTGGAGCTTTGATTCAAAGCTCCGCAGCCGCTGATAGATCGAGATCAGTTCGACAATCGTGCTCCACGAGTTGACGAGATACTGAAACGAGGTTCGCACTTGCGTGAATGCGTTGAGGATTTGATTCATCGCGCCGAGGGTGATCTTGCCTGCGATGATCGTGGGCGCGAGCAGGAGGTAAGGAAATATGACGTCAGTCTGCAAATAGACGATCCGGCCGATATTGAAGTACATGAAGTTCAGATAGAGCCGGAAGTAATTCCTGCGAATGTCGCTAAACAGCACGCTTAATGTCGGAGCATTGGCACGCGCCCCATCATCCTCGCCGAGCACCAGCTCCTTGCGATAGGCCGCTTCGACCCGCTGGTTGAAAAATTCGATTCCGGGCAGACGGATGCCGATAAGCGCGAGAACGCCGGTGCCCAGGATCGACCAGATGACTGCGGCGAACACCAGCGGATAAGGAATCGAGCCGAGCAGAGGCAGCTCCGTGATGTTACTGGACAGCCTCACCAGAACCGGCAGGAAGGCCAAGAGCGTCAGCACCGCGCTGATGAGATTGACGCCCAGACCTTCCATGGTGCTGGCAAAACGCATGGTGTCTTCCTGGACACGCTGGGAGGCGCCTTCTATCGTGCGCAGCCGTGGCCAGTTGGCGACATAGAAATCGTTCATCGCCGTGCGCCAGCGGAAGATGTAGTGGCTGACGAAAAATCGTGTCATCACGCCGACCACGACGGCCACGAGCGCGATGCCGGCAAAGGTCGACAATTCGTTGTAGAACTGCTCAACCGTGACCGGCGCCGACTTCGAAAGCGCAGCCTGGATCATGTCGTAGAACGGTCCATACCAGCTGTTGATCGCGACCGAGACCTGGACCTGAAAGTAAGAGGTGAACAGAATCAGCGCGGAGCCAAGAATGGACCACGTCGCCCAGGGATGGGGGGCAAATAACATCCATGCCGCCGCGAACACCGTGACGGTCAGCGCAAAATAGAGATCAAACCACAGCGCCGAGGCCGACCAGAACGTCGCAAGCCCGACCGGCTTGTCCGGGGCTTGAAAGAGATTGCCGGCAAATCCATACCAAAACGCCATCGCCAACGCCGTCCAAAGAATTGACGACGCAAAGAACAACTTTGGTCGAGGGAAGAATGAAACGAACATGCTCGCTGTCCTTTATCGACTTAGACTTCAGCTCAGAAGATGAACTCGCCGCGGTCTGGCTAACTCTTCCTGACGTCCGGTCACCCGCCAGTCGCGTCGCACGCGCGATGCCTGAAAGGCCCCGGTCTAGCCGGGGCCTTCCGATTCACCAGTCCGACTTCAGATCAATATTTGAGCAGAATCGGGCCGCCGAACTTATAGTTGAGCCGCGCAGTCACAAGATCGAAATCCTGACGGATGCGGTCGCCGCCCAGCGAACCAGCAGCCACGACAAAGTTCACGTCGGCATCCCGCATGAACAAGTGGTCGTACTCGACGCTTACCGACCAGTTCGGCGCGAAACCGACTTCGATCCCGGCGCCCACAGTAGCACCCCAAGGGCTGCTATCAGCGCCCGCAAACTGCGCGCCCGTGACTGCGGAGTTGACTCGATACGTGTTGCTCGCCACTGCGACGCCGCCCTTGGCGTAAAACAGTACGGTGTCGAGCGCATAACCGATCTGCCCAGTCATCGTACCGAACGCATCAATCTTGCTCTGGTCGACATCGCCGAACGCAATGCTGACGTTGGATCCGCTCAGATCAGCCCAGTTCCCCTGACCTTCAACGCCCAGCACGATCTGGCCGATCTGCCATCGATAGCCGATCTGCCCGCCGACGGTAATGCCGGTCGCATCGTGACAGCCCTCAGGGGTGCGCCCATTGTAGTCCCAGCAATTCGAGCTTGAGCCCAAGCCGCCGTTCACACCGACGTAGAGGCCGCTCCAGTCGTAAATTGCAGCCGCGACAGGCTGCGGAGCTTTGGAGTAGAGAGGTTGGACGGGCTGCGCAGCCAGGTCTGCACCGGATGCGGACGCAATTGCGCCAAGCGCCACAATGCTCACAGTCGTAAGCAAGAAGTTCTTCATTTCTACTCTCATGTCTTGAGTGCCCCGAGCCTCGTGCGTCTTAACAACGTGCGCGCGAATTGCTGTAGCTGCGTCACAACATTCGTGCCGAAAGAAATGCGTGAACCGGACGCTGCGTTAGGTTCTGCGTTGCAGATCATTCCCAAGTGTCTGCCAGTGCTACATGCCGTGAGCGTAGATGACGCAATAATGAGCGAACTAGCGGCCGCCGATTCAGCGGAGTAGGCGTACGGCAAGCCTGAGGCGGTTTTTGTGATTTGCTATTTTGCGGAATTGATTCGTGGACAGCGCACAAGCTGCCTACATGTCATCTTGGCTCGCCTGACGATCTCAGGGCAGCTATTTCGCTTGTGTTGCAGCCCAGGCAAGCGCGCTTCCAGCCAGGGATGAGCAACGAGCCGCCGGCGATCCCGACGGCATGCCCGTTCGATTCTTCCTCAACATCCTTGGGACCTGAGCCGATGGTTGGAGCAACAGATTTTTTGCGCTACTAAAACGAGCCGAGGCCGCTCTTCGCGGAAACGTATCAAATTGTAGCGATTTCGCGCCCCCCTTCAAGCGTTACGCAAAGACTTCGGAGGGTCCCCGGGATCTAGAACCAAGCTCATCTCCCTGATTTTGGCATCGATCTTCTCGATGACGGCGGTCGGAACGACATCCCGCTCCGGGAGATTCCACCAATGATCGTTCGCGGACGAAACGACTTCCTCGACGGCCGAGATGACCGCCGGTTCGGGCAGCCGCGCCCGATTGGCAAACTTTCGCCAACGGTCCGGCGTAAGACCCTTGAACGATTTCTCTCCTCCCAACGACAGGGCCATATTGTCCTTTGGAAAATATGCGGTGGTCGATAGGACGTCGTACACGGGGGCGATCGCCGGCGCGCAACCGTCGCCCGGGTATATCGTGGACCAATTCTTCAAGTGCATGTCGCCGTTGCCGACAAGCGCGGCAAGGGCTAGTCGACGAACAAATTCTAGTGCGGCTCCTGTCGATACCGCCACATTCAGCGCGGAGGCGATGTCGTGGTACGAAGCGTCATCGTATTTTTTGGATGGCTGGCGGCCGAAGATTTGAGCGAAGTCTTCGATGTGAATTCGGCGGCCTGCGGGTCCTCGGTCGAAACGCTTCACCAGCAGGACCTTGCCGGTCGACAGGGTGTTGAACTCTTCGGGTATTCCCTCGAAATCGGATTTTTCTACAAGCTCGCGTTCCGGTACATCCATTCCGAGGGCCTCGGATAACGCCAAGATCGCGAACTCGTTTTCCGACAATCCTATCAGATTGGTCGAAGGAAATTTCGCGATGTACTGACCTTGCTCGTCGCCGATTGGCAAAGTCAGGCCGCCCCCCTTGCCCGTGTTCTTCGTCACAGACAGCTTCATCTGAACTCCCGCCAAGGAAAACCGAGCTTTGATCTCGCCTGGATTTTCTCGAGCCGCTATCGTAGTGCCGCCGTCGCTCGGTAGGACGCGGACCGCGCCTGGCAAGTCCGCGCCGAGCGCCGCCAATAGATCAAAGTCGTTTCCCTGCCTCACGACTCCCGCATGATGCTTTTCCATCGCCTCGCGGAGCTTGTCCTCGGGCAACATGTTTGCGAAGAACGCCGGCAGCATGTGCGCTACAGGCTTCGGGTCCTTACGGAGGCCACCATGGACGGAGCGCAACGAGAGGCTCAAGATCGGAGGCCTTTCCATGGCTCGATAGGCTGGGTCGAGACTGAAGGCGTTGAAATCGCCTGGCGTACGCACGACCGTTCCGACCTTGAGATCTTGAAGAAGCACGTCGAGCGACTGGATGGTATTAGGGGCGCGGACCTGGGTAATCATCATCATCCGTGTCGGTTGTGAATGCCGGTCGGTCTTCGTCGTCGGAAGGGCGAAGCAGAGCGTTGACGCCAGGGACCATTGCTTGTGGGATCAGCATCAACTCCATGCCGAGCGCGCGCGCGACGTTGATAAGCGTGTTCGCCCGCGCAGCAGCGTCGCCTTGTTCGATATCCCGGTAACGTGGCCTGGAAATGCCTGCGCGTTGGGCCACCTGCTGTTGAGTCAGGCCCGCTTGTTTCCTCGCGTCACGGAGGAGCCGTCCTAGCTGGTGGGTCGCTTCTGAGTCCCGCTCCATGATCTGTTTTCTCGCGTGATCTGTTTTCATATCTTTTGGCTCTCGAGAGACACGCAAACGTATCTTTTCTTAGACCAAATAGCAAGCTATAGATCTGTCTACGTGTCTTTTGATGCGCCGGTGATCCCCAACCGTACCTTTTTTGTTGAGCTAAAGGTCCAGCCCGGATGACTGCAATGCGGGACAGTCGTGTCTTGCCCATGAGCCGAATGCCGCCCAAGAACACGCGCACAAGTCTTGCCCTGGCAATTCGGAATTCCCGCTCCGCGCTAGCTGCCCGGGAACACACCCTCGGCCGAAAGGGATTCGCCTCGGCAGGAGCGGTTCGATGCTGGAGTGGTTCAATGCTGACAGAGAACCGCGGAACCGGCAACGACCACGAGAGGGTCTTCGATCATGGGCGCAGCCCGAAATGGCTAGCGGATATGGGTGTGCCGATCACCGACGGTGGCACGCTGGAATGCACGCCCTGCCCCCGATACCCCCATGTCGCTCGGGGCCGATTTTCGCTCTGGTTCCGAGACTTTGACCACAGCGTTTTGAACGACGAACCGTCTGATTTTCCGAATTCATCTATTGGATGCCGTGTCGGCTGCGGTCGAATTGATTGTGGAAGGATACGCGCCGCTAAGAGATCGGCGGCTTTAGAAGACCTGCGCAAGCATCGCCGACCACTGGCCGTCGATCTCAAGGCGATTGACGGCTTCGATTGCAGCCGGTCAATCAGCAGCTCGAGGAGGAGATCGCCGCAATCAGAATCGGGCCTTGCAGGGTTTCCCGACAGCGGTCTCCGCCTTAATCAGGGCAAAATCCGCCTTGAGCCAGCACTCCTACAAATACATTTGGCCCTCGAATTCTGCGGCCGGCGGGAATGCGCTCGGCCAATGTGCCCTGAGGAACGAGTTTCGATCTGAGGGCGTGGTACTTTCTGGAGAAACGCGCGCGAATTACTGCCGCATGCTCTATCAATGCCGCGAGACCGACATGACCGTTGCCGTCATTGTTGTTCACTGGTGTGAGGTGCTTGGGGCGCCCCGACGCATCGAATCGCACGAGAAGCGCATGGATCAGCTCGACCGAAGCGCCCGCGCCTCCGAAACCGCCAATCATGACCGTCGCGCGATCGGGAATGCCGCAACTGCCTGCGCGAGCCTGGATACCGTCTTGTTCATCACTCTCTTGCTGCGCTCACTGATCGATTGAGATTCACTCAACAAGCCAGACGGGATCTCTCAAGCGGATCGAGAATCAAGAACAAAACTGCCCGACGCGGGGGACCGGCGGCTCACAGGCGATACGACGAAGCTCAAAACTTGGCGAACTGAGCCATCGTGCTGTCGAACACCCGCTTGGCTCGTCGAGCTCTAACTTGCGGTGGCGCGCCGACAAAATCTCCGTTCCATAGACGCCCCTATAGCCGCGCCAGTCGCCAATCGGGCCGTCATCCTTGACGTAGTTTCGCTGTCCGCTGTGACCAAAGCAGCCGATGAAGTCCGATTTGTATTCGTTCTTCGCCGGCTTCTGGTTCATCCGGCTTTGGACTGTGCAATTGAGCCGCCGGGTTTGCCGCAGCCCATTTGCTTTAACTTATGCCGCCATGATGACTTGATTTCGTTGGCGCGCTGCAAGGCAGAGGCGTGAATGAGGCGGCAGATTTATCTATGCCCCTCCATAGCGAGCCGCAGCGACTTCGGGATGCGCTGCGCCTTTCCAGCTGAGATAAACGCTACCCGTACACGTGCTGCGACGAGGAGATCGTCGCCGCGCCTGCATTCCTGCAGCAAGGCAATCGACGCGCCCCTCACCTCTTGCGGGACTGTGACGACGTCAAGAATGTCATCCAAGACCGCCGGTCTTAGAAAATCGATTGTCATCGAGCGCACAACGAAGGCAAGACCGGGCGCATCGTTCTTGGCTTGTTTGAGTAATGCTTGCTGATTCGTTCCGAGCAAGCGCAAGTAGTTTGTTCTGCCGCGTTCCATGAAGCGCAAGAAATTTGCGTGATAAACAATCTGGCCGGAGTCGGTATCTTCGAAATAGACCCGGACCTGCATATGATGGCGGCCGCCGCGAATTTCGCCATCAAGAGAGGCTGTCACGGTGTGCTCCCCTTACTGCCCTTTGAGGACCCATTGTCTCGCACAAACGCGCGTTCCAGAGCAAGCGCCGATGGGCTTTGGCTTTGTTCGCGCAGTCGGAGCTCCGGCGCACCGCCGCGTGGGTGCTGCGCGTGCCCTCAACAGATCAACAACTTAGAAGCTCGGCCCCATCTCCGGGGTGATGACGAACTGTCCTTTTGGCCTGCGATTTGCCTGGCAGGGTGGCGCTGGCACGTCAGTTTTGGATCTAGAGAGGTCCGGCACCGGTATTCACGATTGCTGCTGGACCTCGGGTCGATCAAGAAGCTACTTGTAAGAGGATTGGCGGATGCGAAACAATCGGCGATCACACGGACTGTGGGTGCTGACTGCGCCACCAGCGCCACAAACTGCTCCACTTACCGATGAAATTGCAGCGGATATCGTCTTGATTGGCGGCGGATATACCGGGCTGTCGGCGGCCCTTCATCTCGCTGAAGGTGGAGCGCGTGTCGCGCTTTTGGAGGCGTCTGAAATAGGATTCGGCGGGTCCGGGCGGAACGTCGGGCTCGTGAATGCGGGCATGTGGCTCATGCCTGAGGCGCTTCCGGCCGCGCTCCGCGCGCCTTTTGGAGAACGGTTACTTGAACAGCTCGGCCGCGGACCGCAGACGGTATTCGAGCTCATCGAAAAGCACCACATCGAATGTGAAGTCGAACGTGCCGGCACTTTCATTGTGCGGTCGGACGTAAGGGCTTGGAGGAGGTTGAGGCCCGTGCCGAACAGTGGCAGAAGCGTGGAGCGCCCGTCTTGGTGCTAAACGCGGAGGCAACACGCAGCAAAGTAGGCGGTGGCGACTACACCGGCGCGCTGCTCGATAAACGAGCGGGCACCATACAGCCATTGGCTTATGTGCGAGGGTTAGCGCGGGCCGCGCTTGCGATGGGAGCCAGGATATTTACGCATAGTGAGGCCGTCATGGCGCAACAGAATGGTTTCCGCTGGAGAGTCGGCGTAGAGGCCGACTGGGTGGTCGTCGCGACGGACGCTTATAGCAAAGGACTTTGGTCTGAGGTACCGCGGGAACAGATCGACTGCCCTATTTCAACTTTGCCACGCCCTCTCTGCCCGATGATCTGAGAAAGTCGATCCTGCCTGAGCGGCAGGGTGTGTGGGACACTCGAGAAGTCCTCTCTTCATTTCGCCTCGATCGCTCCGGGCGACTCGTGTTTGGCAGTGTTGGTGCGCTTGAGGGGATTGGGCGATCTATTCACCGCGCTTGGGCCCAAAGATCGTTGCACAAGCTTTTTCCAGGACTTCGGGGCGTCCAGTTTGAAACGGGCTGGTTTGGCATGATTAGAATGACCTCGGACAACTTGCCCCGGCTTCACAAGCTGGACCGCAACGTCATCAGTTTCAGTGGCTATAACGGCCGCGGAATCGCACCAGGCACTGTGTTTGGCAGTGTTTTGGCTTCGTACGTACTGGGGCAGATCGCGGACAACGACCTGCCGTTGCCGGTCACTGCTGTTGAAGCCCAGCGCTTTCGTGCAGCGCAGGAAGCGTTTTATACGGCGGGCTCCCAGGTTGTTCACCTGATGGATTCCTGGTTCTGATCACCCCAGCAACCCGGTTGGCTCAACAAGCTGCCCTCGCTCGAAGCATGCCGGTGCTCCTCATGTTGTTATGATGTGTTCAAGGGCGCCGTCATGGAACTTAGGATACGGCCTGGCGATGAAAGTACCGAATAGCGGGAAGGGCCCATATAGCAGCCACTCATCACCACGTTCCGATCTGCCGCACGATCTCGAGCTCGTCGCTTTCGGCACCCCCTGCTTCGGGTCAGACAATCGGATGGTGAAAACGACGAGCGTACGACGGGTGACGTTCATGAGTCGAGCTGTCGGTTCTCCGCCGAATGCCAGTCCGCACCGTGGAGGCGGATCATCTCCCGACGGGACCGCTCGATGAATGCGCGCTCAACGCAAAAGGCGGCAGTGACTGAAGCCCGCTTTAAAAGGGTTTCTGATGAGACACCGGCGCGAAGGCCCACCCCATGGCCGGCATTGGAAGCGCTTATGAATTGACGTCAGGGCGGTCTGAACGGGAAGAGCCAGCCTGTGAGGCGAGTTCTGCGCACTTCGTTTCGCTGAACCCGACTGGAAACTCTCTTATGATGGATTGGGGCAGCTTCGCCTACGTGCCTTATGCCGGCATCGTAGTGCCAGTATGCCAGCGCGGCTTTGTTTGGGTGTCATAATTAATCCTTGCGCCGAGCGCGTGCGCGGCGAAATCTCTTCGGAATAATGAGGTTGAACGCAAAATGAGGTATCCTCCCAGCGACTCAGGGGAGGACGGGATGGCTAAAACGTCGATACTTGATGGGTTTTCGGACACGGTGAAGGAGCTTGCGGAGGGTGCTTCGGCAGCGGCGGCGGAAGCCTTCAAGCCCGATCCCAAAGCGGTTGTCGGGACCACCAACGAGCAGGTCTATACTCCTGAAGCGACCGACGCTGCAGCTGTGCCGCCGCCGACCGTCTCCCGGAAGAAGAAGCGCGCGCCCGAAAGAGCGAGCAAGACGGTCGCAGCTTCAAAGACTAAGAAGGCAGTGCCCCCGGCGAAGAAGGCGTCCAAGAAGACAGGCAAGAAAGCGATGAAGAAAATCGCTCCGAAAGAGTCGGCTAAGAGCCCGTCAAAGAAGGCTGCGAAGAAGAGCAAAAAGTCGAAGCGTGTCTGATAACCAACATTGACTTCACGGCGCCTGCGTCCTTGCGAAAATGGCCGTCCATCAATAATGAGCGCGTCCCTAAAGCCTGGGGCGGCGTTCCCTACCTGATCCGTAACGGCACGTTGGACGAATGTATGCGGGAGTTTATGGCCAAGCCCGAGGCCCAACGCCACCTCTACGAGATCCACACAAGACCCCAGCCACCGTGGGTAACCGAGGTCTTGCAACGTGATCATCTTGTTGAACTCTCGCGACTGCGAGATTTTCTTTAAGCTCCCCCCGAATAAATTCTTAGGTCATCCACGAAGATTGGCAAACAGCGTGTGAGAGGCATATGACCGGCACTGGAGCTGTGGGTACACACGTCGACCGAGTTGCGGTATCGTACACGTTATTGGGTGACAAGCTGACAGTGCGATTTCCTCACGCGACTTGCCGTCCCGCCCTTAAGGGTGAGGTGGGGGGTCGCCCCCGGGAAAGCCTGCAAAGTGTCCTATTAGGCAATCTGCGCCCACTGCATCGGCCCGCCGCGGGTGCGAACGAGATTCCGCTATGGTAAGGACGAACCTGCGTCGGGCGCGAGATCAGTACTACTCGCGATTGTTTTGGAAGCATGCCTGCTTTTCATCCCCACAAGCGCCATGCATCGGCCGCCAACAAGCCAGAATCACAGTCGCAAATGGAATGTGTCGAGGATATCTCGGTCGCGTCGTCTTCGTGTTGCCGATCGAAGCCCCTGACCCCGCTCCATCGCTCCTCCAGACCCCCAGCCAAAAGCGATGGAGCGGGCTTTGATCTATTTGCGAGCGATCCTATCAAGCGGACGCTCGACATCCTAAATCAAGCTCCCGTCGGGTCGGACATTTGTGGTTTCGCTTTCTCTCAAACTAAGCCGCGCGGGCGGCGCGATATTCGGCGATTATCCTTGAAATAAGCGCCTTCAGAAATGTCTGAGGACTTGGCCTCGCGGTAACTTGCCTTGCCGTCCTCGCCGACCTCGACCACCTGAATCAACTCGGCGCCATGCCCTTGCGTGATTTTTAACAACCATGACGCGCCACCCCTTCGCTCTATCGGCGACATGAGCGCATTAAACTCGCGGTCATGCATGTCGGGGCGCTTTGCAAACTGCTTCGCGCTACCTGCACCCCGGCGTCCGCTTCGGCAACCACCGCTTCCATCTCACTAACGTCAGCAATCTCTGCGCTGTAGTGCAATTCGAAGAACCGGCTGCGACTTTCTCGGCTACATCAGCAAGGCGGCCCGTGAAGTCGCTCAGTTCGGGCTCGGCCCAGTATTGCTTCAAGCAGCATTGCACTCTTGGTTGTGAGCGCAACGTTTGCAGGGCCATGGGATCGAGGCTGCGCAAATATGCACGTATCTCTTGGCGCCGCATTTCCGCCAGTGGTTGCTTTCATCGACAGCCTTGATCTTCATCGCGTCGCGGCGCACTGGTCATGTGGCGCCGATTAGCCGAGCCTGCAGCAAGTCGAGCTTGGCGCGTCCGTACATTTGGCGCTTGACCAGTCTGAGCTTGGTGATTTGGCCTTCGGTCTGTCCGTTGGACCAGGACGTCGTGATCGCTGCGCTGACGGCGGCCTTGTCCTTGATGACGCCGTTGGCGAAAGACATGACGAGGCTTGCGCATGCTCGTTCCAACCATGGTTCAAGCTCTCCGTGGGCCTTCTTGCGGATCATCGCATGGAAAGCGGCTATGATCTCTCGAGCTTCCACCAGGAGAGGAACGCCTTGCTCAATCGCCGCAATGGTGACGGTCTCTGACTTTGATAACGTATCGCGGCCATTGGTCATCAGGCGCGCGATCGTTCTCGCGGATGGTACGCGCTGCAGGTTCTGAGCATCGGGCGTTTCGGCACGCCGACGGCATGTCGCCCATTCGGCAACGACCCGCACCGAGCCTCTAAATCCCTGCGCCTTGAGGCGACGCCAAAGGTCGGCGCCATTACAATGGCCAGCGGCCCACTGAACATCCAGCCATGGCAGGTAGTGCTCGAGCGAGCTCTCGCGCACCCTGAACACGTCGGATCGCTGACCTCGCAATACCCTGCGGATGAGGCCCCGGCTATGGCCGGGGAGCGATCTCCTTTATGGAGATGCCCGTCTCAGCCTGTTTGAGGATTGCCGCGTTGGTGTCTTCTCGCCGAAGATAGCCCTCATATTGAATGCGCTCGGCGGCGGTCAACAAGCTGGGATTTATGGTGGCGGAGCCGACCGCGAGACCTGGCGCATGGATTTGCGAACCGCATCCAGGAAGGCGTGGCTGGCGTTCTCCATGAGGTGCCAACGGTCGGCGACCTGGGTGGCGTGCGGGATTGCCTTGGCCGCAGCAAGGGCGTAACCACCGCCGCGGTCGCGCGCGACCACAGCGATCTGTGGCTGGCCCGCGAGCCAGGCCCTGCGCAGTGGCTGGCTCTCTGTCGGGTAAGAGAGTGATCGGTCGTCGCGGCTCGAGGTCACAGATGATCGTTCCGTACCGCTGATTGCGCCGCCAGGCCCAATCGTCGATGCCGATAACGCTCGGCGCAGCAAAGGGCGGACACCCGCGCTTTCTAACCACCCGAAGCAATGTGTCGTTGTTCACGGGCAGCATCGACGGGCAAAACTCGCCGGCGGGCGACCACCCAAGGCAAGCCCAAGGTGATGGACGATCAGATCGAGCCGGGTCGTTCGCCGCGCCGAACACCTTGGTTTCCCCCGCCGCTATGGACGCGGTGCCCTGCTGCGCGTCGCCCATTTGATCACCGAGCAGAACGGCGGATCCGGAGCTTAAGGCCGATGCGATAACCGTCAGCGCGCTATAGGACGGCAGGCCAATGCTTCTGCGTTCGTACGTGGTGAGCCTGTCAGTCATTTTGAATTTCTCAGGTGGTTGGTACTCCCAGTCATCGATCCATTTCTGGCGATCTTGCAGGTGGCAAATGCGTTGCGCGGGCAGATATTCTGGCGGGAATTGTGCGAGGCCTTTAGCCTCGTCGCCCTGCCCATGCATTTGGATGTAACCGTTGACGTAAGTGCGGTGGAAAGGGCCGCGTCCCCAACCCGGATGATGATCGGACCCGAGGCGTATTCAGCGAAGCTCGAGCCTGCAAAGGACCGCGAGTGCTCGCCACGAAAGATCGGTTCGCGGTCCTCAAACCGCTGCTTGCTCAGGCAGTCGCCTTCTGAAGCTCGACTTTCCCATGGCAACCGGAGCGTCTTCAGCGCGAAGGCCTCGTGTCCAAGGAGAGCCGCTCGCGAAAACTCGCAATGGCGCCTCCGTCATATTCAACATTTCGTGTTGTCGTGTTCAGCCGTATCCTACTGAAGACGTTAATGTCGGAGACCAGACACTGAGGCGCGAGTGTTCCGTCGCCGGAGCCGGAGAACATGGTATTGCCCTCTTCATGCGAGGCTCGCAAATGGCTTTGGTGGCACGTGGATTGCTGGGACACCGTAAAGAGCCCGTACGATCATGACGGCCTCGCAGTCGCCCGGCCCAGGGGTCAAAATGACACTTGCTCGATTGATCGCGGGTGTGTCAATCGTCTCCATTCCCGCCAGTATTTGAACTCATCTAGTGAGTCGATGCCCAGGTAGTTCGGTGCTCCTATACGTAGCGAACGACGCTGACACCCGCACGAATCCATGCTTAAGGTCAGATCATGAAACCGGTTCTCGTCTTCGATTGGAATGGAACACTGCTCGACGACGCCTACGCACTGCTCGAAACCACCAATGCAATACTAGATCGCTTTGGTCGCACAACGATCGACATGAAGACTTTTCGGGAACATTGCGACGTTCCGCTGTCTCTTCTTTTTCGCAGCCTCGGACTATCGCAAGACGAGCTTGCGACGGTGGATCGCGATGGGAGTGAAATGTTTCACGACGCCTACGAGGCTCTTGCGGGCAGAGCCGACCTGCGCGAGGGTGCGCGCAGAGTCTTGGAGTTGGCGCGCCGAGAAGGGGCTTCGTCCATCATCGTGAGCAACCATATAGTCGACCCTCTGCGCTACCAATTGAGAAGACTTGGAATCAATGACTGCATCGACGATGTGCTCGCGTTTGAAAGCCGCGACACGCAATACAAATCGACGAGCAAAGGAGAGCGACTTCGTCTATACATGCAGAAGAACAACTTGAAGCCGGCGTCAACCTTCATTGTCGGCGATATGCCGATCGAAACGGATATTGCACGGAATCTCGGACTGATAAGTATAGCCATTACCGGGGGATTTGTTTCCGAGGCGCGCCTGCAAGCGGCGCATCCAGACTACACGATTAACAACCTTCATGAGCTGTTGCCAATCTTACGAAGCCACGGTTTTTTCGGAATGCACAAATCATGATCGCCGAAGAATCACCGCACAGCGTCGATAAAAGCTTGATCATGTCGTCCATGTTGAACGAGTTTGTCGTCCGTGAAGAAGAACGCTGATTCAGGCTGGATTGATCGCCGGCTCCGTGAGGGGTGCGGTCAGGATTTGCCACAACAAAATCCTGAGCCAGCGGATCAGGCGGCGGAAGTTGTAGCCGGTGGCGGCGAGGATGGCATTGGTTGCGTCCCCGTGCCGGAACCAGAGATAGTTTCGGCCCATGCGATGCTCGGCTTTGAGGTGGCCGATGACGGGTTCGACGGCGGCCCTGCGGCGCAGCTCACGCTCGATCTGCGACGTCACGCCTCGCTTCTGCCCCGAGAGAAAGACCCTGAACTTGTACTCGGGCGGCGCGTTGTGGCCGCGGTAGCCCTTGTCAGCGAGAATGCGCGTGATGGTGTTGCCGACCATCGCCTCCATGTCGGGGATGACGGTTTCCAGGGTGTGGCCATCATATGGATTGCCGGGCAACGCCTTTATATGGGTGACGAACTGGCCGCCCTTGGCGTGGCCGATCGTGGTGGCGACGGAGACTTTGACGCCGAACTCGTAAGGCCGATGGGCCTTGCCCTTGCCGATGCATTCGACCTCCGGTGCATGCAGGGAATAGACCTTCGGCCCACGTTGACGCTGCTGCTGCTCGTGGACGCGCCGCGCCAGCAATAGCAGCTTGGCGAAGGCAGCTTCGAGCCCGCTATTGCCCTCAGTCTTGCGGCCGATGTCGCGAATGACACGGCCCAGATAGGTGCGTAGCTTCTTCAGCATTCGGTTGGCGCGCTTGAACTGCTTGGCGTGGGCATAGCGCTGATGCCGGATCAGGGCGAACTTGCCCACGCGCGCATAGGATTGGCGTAAACCTACCCCGTGACGCTGCGCCAGCCGTACCAGCTTCTCGCGCGCCCGGTTCAGAAGCTTCGCATCGGTGGGGAACGTCACGTTCTTGGGCTGAACCGTGGTGTCGACGATCACCCGAGACAAGTCAGACGGCTTGATCGCCTTGGTCCTGGTCGCAACCGACAGGCTCTCCTGCAACAACGCCTGCAGCCGTTCCTCGCCCATGCGGTTGCGCCAGCGCGTCAGCGACGAGCGATCGAACACCAACTCGTGCTGGAAGAACTCCTCACCGCAGAAGAACTGGTAATAGGGATTCTCGACCCAGCGCTCACACAGCACCTCGTCAGACAGGTCGTAGGTATGCTTGAGGATCGCCAGTCCCGCCATCAATCGCGTCGGCAGTGGCGGGCGGCCGGGATCATCGGTGTAGACCTCGCCGAACCGCTCCTCCAGGAAGCTCCAATCCACCGTGCGGCCCAGCGCCACCAGCGGATGCTTCATGTCAATGATCTGATCGAGCCGAGAGCGGAACAGATCCTGCTCTCCCGTTTCCCGCCGTTCCGGTGGCCGCATCTGGTCCTCGCCAAATCGCTCCGGGCCAGAGAATCACAAATCAAGTTTGCAAGGAATCCCCTTCCGAAGACCCGATTCTCGGCAAACCCGATGACGCTAATGCGCCGCTTCCAGATTCCAAATCAATGACTTGGGAATTCTTCACGGAGGACAGTTTATCTCGGCGATTCGGACTCCGCCTTCGACATCGCACGCGTCGCATGGCTCAACCGCGCGACGCTCTTCTTGTTTCAGTCGCGAGTCCAGCATCTGCAATACCGAACCGGTGATCCGGTACCTGCCGCACTCGCGGCGTTCCAAGCGCCGTAGTCGTCACCGCGGGCTTCGCGGCGACGCTGGAAACGCTCGCGCCGGCGGTTCGCTCGTTCCGAGGGCTGGGCAACGATGGCACCGGCCAGGCCGTCTCGACTGGGACTTTCCCCGTCGGCTCGTTTTGGCCTCGGCGCGCCTCCATGGTCTCGAGCACAACTCGCCCTCTCACCGTGATTTTCCAACCGCCGTTTTGGCGTTCAACGAGGCCGTGAGAAAAAATGTCCAGCCCGGGAACGCGCGCGGCCAGCCGTTTGGTGCGCTCGGCCCATTCCGGGCCGCTGGTCGCGAGGATTGCCATGTCGCGCTTGAGGTCCGCCATCACGCCAAATCCTTGGGGTAACTCACCAGGATCTTCAAGACTGTGACCTGGAAGTTCACTCCGCACCTCGCCCGATCAACGCCACATGATGACGCTAGGGCCAGGGCTTTACGCCCGATCTGCCGCAGCAGCTTCGGCGTTGTTTCGTCGGTCTTTGCGGCCTCGACGATCTTGGAGGCCACGCGACCGCCGCTCTCCTTGCGCGGAAGCGTCTCGCAGACCTCGTCAAGTACCGCTCGCGATAGAGCGGTCGTGGTGTATTCAAACATCGACGCCTATCCTACCGTAAGTCTTTCGACCTTTGGATTCCCGCAGTTGAGGTAAACTCTGCCGCGCTGCGCACGAGGGCTCGCGCTCTACTCTTCTACCGCGGCCTTGATTCTGATCGATGCGGACTCAAATTGGTAGGCCGAGCTGCAGCTCGGCCTGGGTTCGCCCTGGCGTGAAGGCAAGAAGGCGGATCGGCTTTGGAGCGGGTATCTCGTTTGAAAGGAAGACGACCGACAAGTGTTCGAGCTCGCTGCGGCTCGAAATCGGGACGCGTCCCGTCCTGCTCCGCGCGATGATCTCGCAATCGTTGAAACCTCACCTTCAGGGTGATCGTCCGGCCACGCGAACCTTTGTCCTCGAAGTGCCTCCAGACCCTCTCGACGGAGCGGCTGTGCCTTCGTGACAACAGGAGTAAACGCCGAGGTGTCGACACCCAGTCGAAGGCGATGCCGGTGATCTTGATGACGCGGCGCCGCGTGCAACGCGTCCGCAACTGACTGAAAGCGCACACTGCAAATATCAGTCTCCTCACAACGGGCTCAGACGTGGACGCTACCCGATGGTAGCAGACGGACTTTCTACATCCCCCCGGCGCAACAAGGTCACGAATTAGCATATCCATCACGTGCCGCGACGCAGCCTTCTTCAGCCGAGCGATTCGGTCGTAAGGTCGGGTTGGAGCGGATCTCGACTTCGGCATGAGAGGCCGCCATCATCATTCAACATTCCGCGTTGTCGCGTTCAGCCCTGTCCGGTTGAAGACATTAATGTCCGGGACCAGACACTGAGGCCCGAGTATTCCGCCAGCGGACGCGAAGCACATCGCTTTGCGCTGTTCAAGGAGGCTCGCAAATGCCTTTGGTGGCACGTGGATTGCTGGGACACCGTAAAGGATCTGTACGACCATAGCGGCGTTGCAGTCGCGGGCCCAAAGTCTAGATCCGAGCATTTTACGCATACTAAACCGCGGGCAACGCGTGGACGAGGTAGTACAACTCGTACAATTGCTGAATGAGATGGGCGTTGAGAATCTCTCGCTCGACCTCATGTATGGATTGCCGCAGCAAACGCTCCGTAGCTGGTACGACTCACTTATCGGCTTACTGGATATGGGGATAGATAAGTTCAATGTATTCCCCTTGATGTTTCAAATCCACAGACCCGTGGCGCGCTCATCTTGGTCAAGCCTGAGATCTGGCCGCCGGTTCTCAGCGACGAGAAGACATAGTCGGACGTGTCGCGTTGGGAATGTTTCGCAGCCGCAAGCAGCTCGCCAACGAGGAGAGTACGTGGCGAGCGGAGGTGTGGTGCAAGCCCATGTTGGTCCATTCCGCGTCGAAGGTGATGCGATCATCCGGTCGCGCGTTTGGATTTTGGATAGTTCTTTGCGACGGAGGCGCATTATGGAAGGCATCTCATGGGCCGATCTCAACGGGGATGAACAACGCGCCATTGCATTGGGAGCCGGTCTTTCCATTGAACTGTGCAGCCCCCTTGCTCTCCTGATGCTAGGTCGGCTCGGTTTGACCAAAGGGTCTCATTTGACGGCTGCTGGAGACAATTTGCGAAGAGAGGCCGTTTCGAGGGGGTGTCGCTGGGTAAGCGGTTCGGTGTCAGTCGATGACGGCGGGTGTGGGAATACCAAACGCAATCGAACTGATTGTGGACGGTTACGTTCGCTTGAACAATCGGTGGGCCTCAGTATGCTGCGCTGGAAGCTGGCGGTGGACCTAAAGGCACGTGCAGGTTTTGATTTCCGGACAACGTCCAGCAGATCGAGGAAGATATCGTCGTGATCGAGGCGGGGCTGGCGCGGTTGGATGGTGCGGGGACCAGCTAACCTCCCCGAAGCCGTCCGTGTTCAAGCTGCGATTGATCGCGCAAGGGCGCGAGGATCGCGGCTTGGTTGCTGGTGATGCTGTAGCGGTTGCACGTCTGAGGTTACGGACGACGGCGTAAACCTGAATTCCTCCCGAAGCCGATGGGGTACCCCCAAAAGAAAGGCCGCCTGCGTCGCCACAAGCGGCCCAAAGTCTAGGGAGGAAACGCCCAAGGAGGGCAGCGATAGCGGCAGTGCTACCGCACACCCTATAGATAAGGCGATCGTAGAGGCGGCTCAATTGTACGTAAGGGGTCACGGACCGATACCAAGGTTTATACATAACCGCTGTCGCCGAGGAGCCGGCTTGGATAGAGATCGAACCGTTCGAGCGAGCGCTCAATCATGCGCTTGGCAGCCGGCACCTCCGCCTGCCGAATCGCCGTAGTCGCCTCAACATCGACGATGATCGCGTTCTCGACGTCGATCAGGTAGTTCGTGGAGTAGGCGAAGAAGGCTTGGCCACCGTGAGCCCCCGTCCAGCGCGCCGCCGGGTCGGACGGCGAGACTTCGGCTCTCCCCCATCCCAATCGAACAAAGGGCTCTACCGCAGCCCCTTGTAACCGGCGTCCGGGGCTTTCGCGCCCCGTGACCTACGACCTGCCTCCGCCTTCGGGCGGATGCGCGGCAAGGCCGCAAGAGAGACTTCGCTCTCCCTTGGGAACCCATCGACCGGGGCAGGCGCGGCCCCGGAGCTCGCGAGGATCGCGCGAGGTTCGTGCGAGGCGGGACGCGGATTGACGCGCCTACGTTTGGCGGCATGACGGAGAAGACCGACAAGAAGCGCGACGCCCCTGTATCCAACCGCCCGCCCGCAGAGCGGCGGGACGAGTCCGGCGCCGCGTGGAAACGTCCGGTCTTTCCGCCAATGCCTATATCACGCGCGCCGTTTTCAACGCCGCCAGCCACAGCCCGATCCGCAACTGTCGCATCCGGACGAGTTCAATCGCGCGGCTAAAAGCCGATCGACCTGACGGTCGAATTCAAGCGGGCATCCGGATCAACTGGGGATGCGGGGGAGGAGACGCGAGGCGCGCAGGAGCCAGCGCCCGAAGGGGAGATCAAAATTCAGCGTCGCAGGCGCACCCCTGAGCGGTCAGAAGAACGAGAGCCCAAGGCCGAAGCGCGGGGGCCCGACCAAGGCACCGACGAAGGCGGACCCTCCCCGGAGCAGACGCCGCGCAAGCCTCGGAATAGGGACTTTGACCGGGGACGGTGAAGACTGCGACCGGGACGCAGAACGCCCCAACATCCCCATTGTCCCGTTTTTCCAACGGGTTAACGAATTTTCAGGAGCACAAGGGAGGGCCGTGGTGCCCGCGCAATGCTGGGTTCCTTGACGAGAGAACGCGTCGTGTTATATGATGGATCATGTTACACGATGCACCACAGATAGAGACAAGGAGCGACGCTGACCTAGAAGCTGTCCCTCGGCCACGTCCGTGGGGCCAAGACCGCCGGCTGGAATTCATCGAGTTTCGCCTGTTGTGGGACGGCAAAATTAACCGGGGCGAGGTCGCCGAATATTTCAACATCTCGGTTCAGCAGGCATCGCTGGATTTCGCCAAGTACCTCGATCTGGCCAAACAGAATATGGAGTATGACCGCCACGAAAAGGTCTATCGCGCCACCGCGCAATTCAAACCGCTCTTTCTCGCGCCCGATACCCAGACTTATTTGAACGAGATTCAGGGCCTCGCCGCCGGGACGATTTCACGATCAGTAAGCTTTGTGGGAACCCGCCCGCCCTGTGATGTCGTGACGCTCCCTGTCCGGCGCGTTCGCACAGAGTTGCTCTTGCCAATTCTCTGGGCGATCCGCGATGGCTCGGAGGTAGACGCCACGTATCAATCGATGCGCTCTCCCGAGCCAACTCGTCAGTGGATTGCCCCTCATTCTCTGGCCTTTGACGGTTCCCGCTGGCACACCCGCGCATGGTGTCATGGCACTTCCCGATTTCGCGATTTTGTCTTGACCAGACTCCAGAAAATCCACGGACGCCGTATCAGTCATGTGAATCCGCAGGACGATGCGGATTGGCAAACTTTCGTCGTGATCGATATCGAACCCAATCCGAATCTGACGCCGAGTCAGCGACAGTCAGTTGTTGACGACTTCGGCATGCAGGACGGACGGTTATCAAAGACGATCCGCCGCTCGCTCGTTTCGTATTTCGTGCGCCACCTGCGGATTGAATCACCGCAGGAGTCTCAGCCCATCGTGTGGGCCAACCGCGCAAAGTTCAAAGAATTAATGGACGCCAACGACCGATCGCAAGCACAAATCCTAGAAGGAGAACGACATGTCTGAAGCAGAGAAATCCGAAAAAAAACTGCACCCATTTTATGTGGACGCAAATCGCTATGAAAGCGCCAAGAGCGCGCTCACTGGCGCGGAAATAAAGGCTATCTCCAGTGTAGCCCCCAACTACCAGCTCTTCCTTGAGGAAGAAGGTGACAAACCCGACAAGGGCATCGGTGACGGTGAAGCCGTGGGTATTACCGAACGCGTGAAACACTTTTTCGCTGTCCCGCCAGCGACGTTTGGACTCTGATGATCGGCGAGCAATTCCAGCAACTGAAGGACTACCTTCAGGAATTCAAGCACCAAGACGCTGAGATTCAGCGTCGGGCCGATGGATCGTACCTCATTACGATCAAGGGGTTCGATTTGCCTGATGGCTGGAATCCCAAGAAGGTGGACATTCTCTTCATCGCGCCGCCCGGGTATCCCGCTGCAAAGCCTGACTGCTTCTGGGTTTCGCCGGCGATACGCCTTGCCAACGGCGCGATACCGCAGGCCGCCAACGAAGGAACGCCGTTGCCCTACGATATCACCCCGGGCCGTCCTTTGACGTGGTTTTCTTGGCACCTGCAAACGTGGGACCCAAATCGCGACCGGCTTGAGCAGTTCTACCGGGTCATCCTCCAGCGTCTGGACCCGCCTCGATGATGGAGCTCAGGTTTCAGGATGGAGATGCCAGCCGAATTGTCGCTGAGCTTGTAGGCAGGGAGACCGAGCGCTGCGCGATCTTGTGGGCGTCCCACGTTGCTCTGCCCGGGCTGGACCGTCTTGTCGTCTCCTGGATCGAGTTTCCCACCGACGATAATTATTCAGACCGGTCGCGCATCAGCGCGCAGCTCAAACCGGATTTCATCGCGCAAATTGGCAAAAGGGCCGCGCGCGAAAATCTGTCCGCTATTTTTGTGCATTCGCATCCGGGGTCCACTCCGCCGGAATTCTCCGAAATAGACGATGATGGCGAGACACATCTGGCGCGGTTCATGTCCGTGCGTGTGCCCCACACGGTGCATGGCGCCGTGGTGGTAAGCGCAGGGGGCTGGTGCGCTCGGCGTCTGGGTGAAAAGACCATGCGCGTCGTGTCGGTCGGGCCGCGACTGCAAGTTCTATTCGACGCCGATGGCCCGTCAGGTTCCACGCCGTTGAAATTTGACCGTCAGGTCAGGGCACTCGGGGGCTGCCGGCCAAAAATATCTTGAGTCACTCACTGTCGCCATAGTCGGTCTGGGCGGCACAGGCTCGATTGCCGCGGAACAGTTGGCGCATCTCGGCGTGCGCAAGGTCATCCTTGTCGATCCCGACCGCATAGAGACGACCAACCTTAACCGGGTGGTCGGTGCTCGCGTAAGCGATGTCAACCGGCACAAGACGGACGTGGCTGCCGACATGATCGCACAAATCACGTCCGACGCTGAGTGTAAGCGCATCGTCGGGGATGTGACGCGAACGGCGGTTGCTCGCGAACTTCGGGCCGCCGACTTTATCTTCGCGTGCACGGATTCGCATGGCAGCCGCGCCGTCATCCAGCAGATCGCATATCAATATCTCATCCCATGCGTTGATATGGGCTCGATCATCACCGCTAGGGCAGGCCAGATCGCGGGCATACATGGCCGGGTGCAGGCACTCGCGCCGCGACTGCCGTGCTTCACATGCTGCGAGCTGCTGGATTCCGAAGAGGTCCGGCGGGACATGATGAACGCCGAAGAGCGGAGCAAAGATCAGTATATTCAAGGCGCGCATGAACCCGCGCCCGCCGTCATCTCCATCAACGGGACCGTGACCTCGATGGCCATGACAATGTTTCTGGCCATGATGGTAGGGGTGCCAAGCGCCGCCCGGCATCTTATCTACGACGCGCGCCCGCCCTCACTGCGATCCGTTTCATTCACCAGCAATCCGAATTGCTATATTTGCTCCCCGCGAGGCGTTCTTGCGCGGGGAGATTCGCAGCCCTTGTTCACGCGGGACGACTGACATGGCGATCCGCGAATTTTCGCCAGAAGGCACGCCGCGCGCGAAACTCGCTTTCGTCGGGGAAGTGCCGTCTGATGAGGATTTAAAACGGTTCGTTGAGCGCAAGGTCACGTGGGAGCCATCCAAGGCGAACGGGCCGGTGACGTTGGATAAGCTTCGCGATGACGACTATATCGCTAAACTCGATGCGGTGATCTGGACTCAGGACCCCAAGAATCTGAAGACCCTGCCTCAAGATTTGCTCAAAGTCGGGCCGCGCCTTCTCGATCACGATGTCCGAATCTACGTTCGTCTAGCAACGGACGAACAACAGACGGCGATGCCCCGGCAGGTCATCATAAATCAGCTTAGGAAAGGTTCTCTGCCAACTGCGAATCTTCGGCCCGAGGAGTGGCAGTCCGTTCCCGAAAACCTGCGCGAGAGAGAAAATGCTTTTCTATTGCCGTGCGTTTACATCATCGACACCATGATGTCTTGGGGTGACATTGCCGCTTTGGTCTGTGATAAACCGGCGGGCCCCCTACGGGAATTCGAGTTGAAATTTGACGAAGCCGCTCTTCTTGCCCGATTTGGATCTGATGGGCACGACGAACGGGTTATGTTGCTCAAGCGGGCATTCTGGAATTGCTCGGAGCTTCAACTGATATCGATCGACGGCGGCCTCTCGGGCGCACCGGTCTTTAAGGCTTACGCCTCGCTGGGTGCCGGATTAGTGCAACAGGGAGCGAAGGGCGCATACCCGCATCTGTATTTTGCGAAGATCGGTAAGCGCAAAAAAATCATCGACGAGCACGACGAATACTGCGGCCATATATTCGAATACGTCCCTTTCTATCTCGGGCCGCGGTTGCGCCGCGATCGCTGCAACCTCGGATCAACCCAAGGAATTCTTGTGGGCGATTTTGTCGAGGGCGCAGAGTCGCTGGTCTCCTGTGCGCGAGGCGGCCGCTGTGGGCATGCCATCGCCAACTTGTTTGACAAAACGCTGGGAGGCTGGAGGAAACAACAGCGCGTTGATACGGCATCCTCGCTTGCGTCCTATTTCGACAAAAAAGTGGCGCATCGAGGGACAGAGCGAGTTGATCGCCCTGCCCCCCGAGCGGATACCGCTCGTTAAGAACCTCCGCGCCGACATCGCGATCGATCCCTTGAAAGCGATATTCGACAAACTGGGGCAAACCGAGCCCTTGGTCGCTCCCGCGCATGGCGATATGCACGCGACCAACGTGCTTGTCCGGCACGGCGACGCAATTCTTATTGATTTTGAGAAACTGGAGCCGCACTTTCCGCTCACCTACGACCCCGCGTCACTTGAAGGTGGGCTTTTTGTAGAAGGCTTCATTGAAGACCTTAAGAAAAAAAGCTTACGCCCAAGAAGCTCTTGAGCTTGATTAGCCCGCTCTACGAGGAAAAAGCTTTGAAGATGGGCCAGTCCACATACTGTAGACCGGGCGATCCCACCGAATGGTTTTTTAATGCTGTGAATCAAATTCGTGCGTTGAGCTGGTCAGCCGAGCGGGTGCCCGGGCAATACGCGCTGACGCTCGCGCTATGCCTGATTCGCAAGGGTTGCAACGATCATCCAGAGCTAAAGGAAAAGGAGCCGAACACATTGCGGGCGATTGCATTCTTCTTGGGGCAAAAGATTTTGCGAGCGATGGCGCCGACTACGGCGACGACATCGCCCGGGCGCAAGCGTCGGTCCCCGGGGGCCGGGCAATGATCATAAATTTCACCGTCAAAGCCAGAGTTGCCTCACGCGCGGGCGCCAGCGCCTATCTGAAGCAACCGGGTGACGCAGTCATTGTGGATCGGTCAGGCCCACGCTGGCTGATCTTGTCATGCCCTTGTGGTTGCGGAGCCGAACTGCCGGTAAACCTCGACCGGCGGGCCGGTCCTGCATGGCGACTCTACGAATCCCCGAAGGGTACAAGCGTTTATCCGTCGGTATGGCGCGATACCGACTGCCAGAGTCACTTCATCATACTGCGCGATAAAATCCTATTGTTTGGACCGCGAGGAGACGATTGGTGGTTTGACGAGGAAGAGATCAGCGAGACCGAACTGCTCGACCGGGTACTCGAAACGCTCTCCGCTCCCGAACGATCAGTCGAAGAGATAGCCGATCAAATTGCCGGCAGCGTGCCTTGGGATGTTATGCGCTGTTGCCGAAAGCTCTGCCGAAAGGGCAAAGCGATCGAAGGAACCGGCCAGTCAAAAGGCCGGTTTAGGAGACTTTGAGGCGGCGAAAGAGGCACGGATGCGTCAGCGGCAGGGTCACTGCTTGGGCGCGGCGTCAGCGTTGTGAGCGTCGGCTGCTCCCGGATCGCGACTTTGGCGCATTTCCTCTTTCAGTCTTCCTACTTCCCGTTCCAAGCGTTCGATTCGATCGAGCGTGTAGTCGAAGCCGGAGGACGACGACATCGCTTCCAAGGTGGCCCAGATGGCGGCGATGGCGCGGCGAAATTTCCCCTGCTCCGGGACTACATGGCTCGCTGGGTGCGTCATGGGAAGCTCCTCGTCGTCGAGGCTATCCCGGGGACATATAAGTACACTGCGCAGAGCAAGGCACCAAACGGTGCATATTGACCAACGCGATATGCCGTTTCCAAGAACGGTGACTTTCGCGTGGGGGCATGTCTTGCCACTACTACGCGACTGAAAGAATTGGTTCCCTGAATCACCATCGCGATAAATGCAAGTGGAACACTCGGGCCAGTACCAAAATACTCCCATTCTTTTTTGAACACTCTCAAATGCCAGAAATAGCCCCAAGGCATCGACGGGACTATGTAAGCAAGCGCACCTAAGATAATTTTGATCATCATGTATCCTTTCGTTCAACTTGCTAGACAGCCGTCAGTCCACCGTCGACTGGAAGATCGATGCCGGCGACGTAGCTGCTGAGGTCCGACGCAAGGAACAAAGCCGGGCAGACGATTTCATCGGGGTACGCCAAGCGCGCCATAGGCGTCATCGCCGTGATCTGCTTTCTGGCTTCGGCGGGGCCCTCTTTGGACGGGAACTGCCCGTCGAACATCGGCGTATCGACCGCGCCGGGGCTCAGCACGTTGGTCCTGATCCTTCGATCCTTGAATTCGCTGGTCCACGTCCGGGCGAATGACCGGAGCGCAGCCTTGGTGCCGCTGTAGGTGCTGCGGCCCGGAAGACCTTTGTTCTTCCCGGCGGACGCCACGAATGGACGTACGCGATTTCTGCAATCGTCATCTCGGTCATGAAAAAAATCGCTTGTCCATCTCATCCGTGGAGTGCAGCTTGGTCCGGTGCTGCGGCGGGAACGTCATGTAGGCCAGCACGTCGGTCTCGGCCTCGTCGAGGAAGCCGGCGAGCTTCGGCAGCTTTGGCCGGAGCTGGTCGGCGACCTTGCGCCACTGGGTTCGCGCGGCCTCGGCATCGTCCTGGGCAAACGCGGTGGCGATGAAGGCGGAGACGATGCGCCGGCCGCTCTTGCCGGCATGGGCCAATGCGTTGCGCATGAAGTGGACGCGGCAGCGCTGCCAAGAGGCATTGAGCACCTTGGCGACGGTGGCCTTGATGCCTTCGTGGGCGTCGGAGACGACTAACTTGACGCCACGCAGGCGGCGGCGAGCGAGCTTGCGCAGGAACGCCGTCCAGAACGTCTCGGCCTCGGAGGGACTAATATCCATGCCGAGAACTTCGCGCCGGCCGTCACTGTTGACGCCGATCGCGACAATCACCGCAACCGAGACGATGCGGCCATTCTGGCGCACCTTCACGTGGGTGGCGTCGATCCACAGATATGGCCAGTCGCCCTCGATCGGGCGGGCGAGGAAGGCCCTCACCTCATCGTCGATCTCGCCGCACAGTCGGCTTACCTGGCTCTTGGAGATGCCGGTCATGCCCATGGCCTGCACCAGATCGTCCACCGAACGGGTCGAGACGCCCTGCACATAGGCTTCCTGAACCACGGCGGTGAGCGCCTTCTCGGCCATGCGGCGCGGCTCCAGGAAGCCCGGGAAGTAGGAGCCCTTGCGCAGCTTGGGAATGCGCAGCTCGACCGCACCGGCGCGGGTCTCCCAGATCCGGTCGCGGTAGCCGTTGCGCTGGGCCAGACGCTCAGGGCTCTTCTCGCCGTAGGCTGCCCCGGTCTCGCCTTCGACTTCCAGCTCCATCAGCCTTTGGGCGGCAAAGCCGATCATCTCGCGCAAGAGATCGGCGTCAGGGGTCTTCTCCACGAGCGTGCGCAGGTTCATCATATCATCGGTCATCGGTGGTTCCTCGGTTGCGTTGGCGTGTCGCAACCCGATCCTACCGGAGAACTGCCGGTGACCACCGCAAAGCCGCCCGCCCGCTACGGCGCTATTTCGAGGCGCGCGTCCGGGCGGCTTTGCTCTACCGAGCTACACCACCACCAGGGGCACGACCCAACTAATGGCTGCGCAGGACTTGCAATGCAATTTCAAAGTCTTAAGATGGCCGCCAAGCTCCCGGCATACGACAGCATAATTGCCAGCGCGATCATTTTGACAGTCCGTTTTTGTGGACGTCCACTGATGAAGCATTTGGCGACACGAAGCGCCATAGTTTTGGTGCTCGCCTTTGTCCAGAGTTTTGAACCCGCGTTCGCCTCGGACGGGTCCGAAGGCCGCGATTTAGAGTCGCTTGCAAGAGCGATTGCAGAGGCCGACGAGATTCCGTCAGCGACGTTTTGGCCGTCCATTAGATTGAAGTCGTTCGATTCGAATTTGAGCGCCTTCGTCGCTCGGCGCGGCGGCCCAGCCTTTGGCGCTGGTGTCCCCACTGACCAGGCTTGCGCAATGCAGCACTTTCAAATGAAGCTGGTTGGAAAAAATGGAACCGTAAAGAACGAGTTCGCAATCCTACTCGATCCACAAACCTCAGGGCTTCCCACCAAGCCAAAATATTTGATTGCGCGTACAGAAGCGTTGCACGTGGACGCAGATGGCAGTCCGCGTGCATACCATCCCGAAGACCCGTTCGGTGACAAATCATGCAAGCTTACACCTGGTCCTGCCGGTGGCTACGTATCTGACCGGCCTTGCGCTATTGATACGTTCGGCGATGCCGGCGTCCATGTGCTGGACCCCGCACAGGAACTCAAGGGCAAAGACCTCCGGAAGGTTTGGCCAGGCTTATGGCCCCGAATTCGCGATGGCATTGCAAAGCCAATCGAAGTTGGCGCCATGCCGGAGAGTTTGAAAACTGCCTATTACGGATTTTATGACGCAGAACGAGGAGCGCGGACGTTCTTCAAGCGGGACATAATCCCCTCGACCGCTAACAAGCTGCCCTGCATACGCAAAGCAACATCCCGCTTTGCCGGCTATTTTGTTGCGGCAACTGCCCTTAGACATAAGCAGAATGTCGTGGGCGTGGACATCGAAGATGCTGACCAGATAGCCCCGCCCGAATGTCTACCTCAATCGTGGCTGGATGCTTCGACTGTCCCATTCTTCGTCCTGCCCGGCAGTCCGTTTGGTCAGATCAGGCCTGGCGACCTGGTCGCGGCCTATGCTCTCATAGGCGGGAAGGAGCGACTGATATTTGCCGTGATTGGCGACTCTGGACCGACCCAAAGCTTCGGGGAAGCGTCTGTCGCTTTGATCCAGCTCTTGAGATCTGGAAGCTTGACGCCCGTGGCATCAAACCGAGACTTGAACTCTTGGGATAGGAAAATGGACGTGACCATCCTGCTCCTCGGAAACACAGAGGATACTGTAGGGCTTGGATTCACCCATCAAGCGATCCAGATGGCCGGTACATCGGAGTTGCAAAAGTGGAATGGTGGCACTGGCGACATACTGAAGAGATTGAGGGCGTGCTCCAGGCAGGCGCCCCTCAACAAGGGCGGATAAACCTGTCAAGCTGTTGGCGGAATATGCGTCTTGCAGATAGCGCCATTATCTAGCTGTTGGAGTCTCCATTGACGAAGTTCACGACGATCCCGCACGGCGGTCTTTTTCGCGCTCGCTGCCGCCCTCTGTTGCGCACTGGTCGAGGGCAATTTCTCAGCATTTGCAGCGGAGCAAGCAACGCCTGAGATCAGGCAAGCAGCTGAGGTTTTCTCCCAGCTCAAACAGGCCTCTGACATTTGGAGGTTCAGTTCCGACCAATACAAGATCGAAAAGACTATGGTGTTCGAACAAGGCGTCATTGCCGCCCGCACGGTAAGCTTTGCGGGCGACTCCGTCCTGACTATCTCGGATGCGGCTGTAACGGCAGGTCCCATATTTATCGTCGCCGAAACGATCGAACTGAATGGCTCCGCAAGAATAACGTGGTCGCGACGTACGATTAAGGAGGTGCCGCCCGATCGCCTCAGAGCGCCTGACGGGGCTTTCGGCCGTGGTGACGGCAGTCCCGGAGCGTCTGGTGCCCCGGGTCAGCAGGGGAATGTCGGATATCCCGGTCGTGCTGCTCCATCGATCGTCCTGTTTGCAAAGACCATTAAGGCGGCCAGCGGTGCAACACTTTCGGTGGACCTGGCGGGAGAGCAAGGCGGTCCCGGGGGCCGAGGACAGGACGGAGGCCGCGGAGGCGACGGGGCTAAGGGTAGCCCGGCAAGTCAGAGCGTTTTTGACTGCAAGGCAGGACCAGGACGAGGAGGAGACGGGGGCAATGGCGGCCCGGGCGGCCCGGGCGGCCCGGGCGGGGCCGGTGGTGCAGGCGGCGATTTGCTGCTGGCCGGACTGCGAGAGGACGACGTCAAACTCATTCGACTTCGAGCACAAGGTGGCGATCCCGGTCCTGCAGGTAAAGGTGGTAAGGGTGGCGACCCAGGAGCCGGCGGACCTGAGGGAGAGGCCCAATTGCCATTCTGCAGACCAAGCGGTCGGAGGGGGAACGACGGCGTGCGGGCTGGCGATAATCAGGACCTCGTGGCGTCGGGACCGAATGGCGCTGATGGCCGCTTCATCGTGGTCCCACTGACTGAACGGCAATTGATGGCGGTATTTCAATAGAGGCTTCGATGTCGGCTCAGTTGCTCAGACAGACATTGCTTCAGCTGATCATGCTGTTCTTGGTGTCAGGAGTAAACGCTCAATCGCTTGTCGACGCGGCCGAGGTTTCAGTCCCCAAATATGCATTGGTCATTGGAAATCGAGATTATCGATCCTATCCGGGAGTATCCCCAGCCGTTAACGACGCGGATTTAATCGCCAAGCAGCTTAGAGCTCTTCACTTCGATGTCATCGTGAGAACAAACGCGGGTTACGACGATATCGTCAGGGAAGTTCAGGATCTCAAGAAGCGGGCCGAACAGAGCGCTAGTCAGGACGTACGGCCCGTAGCCGTGGTCTACTTCTCCGGTCACGGCTTTGTTCTGTCTGGACGTCAATTCATTGCGGGCGTTGATGCCGGCAAGACCCGCGCAAAAGACCCGACATATGAGAGCGCGGCCATAGAATTCATGATCGATCAATTGGCCGAGGAAAGCGCCCTGATCGGTCTTTTGGACGCTTGCCGCTCGGACCTCGCTCTCGATCGCAAGATGGCCGTCAATGCCGCGGTCCCAGACGACCCAAGTGACGGACAGGCTTCGTCAGATGTTGGTCTTGGTTCTTTTCGCCGCCCAGTCGTTCCAAAGCCTAGAGAGTATTTGTTCGGCTTCGCGAACAAATTCGGCGTTCCGGTGGCTAGCGGCAATAATGGCGATCCAAACAGTCCATATACCAAGACGCTCAGCCATTTCCTGGGCGATGACGAGAACATCATCGAACAATTGGAATCCGTTCAGGATGAAATGCAGCGGGTTATGCCGAGTTTCCACCCAGACGTTTCGCTCGATATGAGCCGAGCGATTTTTCTAAACTATTCCGATGCCGTACTAGCCCGCATGCGAGAAGACTGGAAGGAAGCGACACGAGCTCCTTCAGATGCCTCAATGCGGAAATTCGTCAAGAAGTATGGAAATAGTCCCCTTACCTACCGGGCATTGCAATGGCTTCGACAGTCGGAAAGCACATCCAAGTAAGCACGGCGATTTTTATCATCCTAGGCCTCTGGTCGTCATCCGTTGTGGCTGCCCCACGCGAGTATGAAGCGGCAATGCGCCATTGGATGGCGAAGGATCGTGATTCAATTAAGATTTTGCAGGAAGCGACGTCGCACCTGACTCACATCAGTGGCAGGTCGCCATTCTGAGAGCCGACATACCGGAGACATTCTACGCGCAATTCTGCGGGGGAACTCACCTCGGCTCTGGCTGGATCTTGACCGCCGCGCATTGTGTCGTGGGGCTGGCTTCGACTGATATCCAGATCTACGCGGGATCCGTCGCCTTGGACAATGGGGGTCAGCGTTACAAGATCTCGCAAGTAGTCCCCTATCCCAGATATGACGAACAAAGCCTTGTCGGAGACATCGCACTGATCCGTGCTGACGGACTTGCAGTGAGCACACTGGCCGTCGCCGACTCATCGTCCAGTGGGTCGGCACTTCGGCCGGATTCTAAGATCCTCGTCTCGGGTTGGGGCGTTACCGATACGGTGGAGAACCGAAAGAGCAATACGCTAAGAGAAGTAAGTCTGCCGTATCAAACGAATAAGACCTGCAATGGACCGGAATCGTACAACAAGACCATCAGATCCGTCATGTTCTGCGCTGGTGAAATGGGGGGCGGGGCTGACGCCTGCACCTACGATAGCGGAGGCCCGGCAGTTGCTTTTGTGGGGACGAAGCCGCTCTTAGTTGGTATCGTTAGCTTTGGTGATGACTGCGGGCAGCCAAAGAAGTTCGGGGTTTACACGCGAGTACTCCCCTATCGCGATTGGATCGACAAGCTCGTGTCCGCCAAGCACTGACCATCCTTTCAAATTGTAGCAATCTCCACAATTGTTCATCCAAAGGAGTCTAAGGTGAGAATAGCACGCAGGACGTTTCTGACCGGTGTAGCGAGCACCCTCTTCGCATCGCCTGTGATGGCGGATGATGATCGTCTCGAATATCGCGAGTATTCTTTTACAGACTACTTCTCGCCACGGCTCCGTGGCCGCTACCCTGTCCGGCCGGAGGATATCAAGGCAGCCAACGCTATTGTTGATTCATTGAAAGGAAACGATTGCTATTCAGCGATGGACGAATTGTCGCGAATAACTGAGGTCGGCTCGACCGGTGAACTCTTTAACATGCGTTGGAAGACATTTGCAAACCCGCTAATCGTGCGCTTCTTCCATGACATCGGCTACAAGAACACCCCTTACCCTGGCGATTGCACGCCGTGGTGCGCAGCAACGCTTTCCTGGTGCCTGAAGCGCACTGGAAAGCGTATCCCATCCGACCCAGCTTCATCGCAAAGCTATCTCCGCTATGGAAAGCCTGTTACTGACCCACAGCAGGGAGACATTTGCGTGTTTGGCGATGTCGGCGATCGCGCTCATGGTCACGTCGGCTTGTTTGTTTCCCGCAGTGGAGACACCTTGAGCGTCCTTGGCGGAAACCAGTTTGGGGAGTCCGAGACAAATTGTGGTGCCGGTTTTCGCAAGAGCAAGATTGCGGTCGCCCAGATACCGATCAACCCCAAGAAGGACCGAAAGGTCGGCATTCATTATTTGGCCGCCTATGTAAGGCCCGTTTAGTTAGTCGTCCGTTAAGAAGCCGAATTGAGCGGGTCTGGACAGGAGAGCGTTCGCCATAGCTGTGCCAGGAACATGCACAAGAGTTCTCTGAGCCAGGCGAGGATGCGGCGGAAGTTGTGGCCCACGGCTGAGAGCACGACGTTGGCGGCGTCGCCGGCGTGGCCTTTGAGATAGCAGCGGCCGAGGTGACCTTCGGCCTTGAGGTGTCCGATGAGGGGCTCGATGGCGGAGCGGCGGCGCAGCTCGCGTTTAATGAGGCCGAAGACGCCGCGCTTCTGGCCCGAGATGAAGACGCGACGGGGATTCTGCGCGTCGTGGCCGCGGTATCCCTTGTCGACATAGGCCCTCTCGATCGCGCAGCCGGTGAGCGTCTCGGTGCGGTCGATGACGTCCCGCAAGGTGTGACCGTCGTACGGGTTATCGGGCAGCGCCCTGGCGTGCAGCACGAACAGGCCACCGGGAGCCCGGCGGTTGTTGGTGACGATGGAGGCCTTGACGCCGAACTCATAAGGCGCGGCGGCCTTGCCTTTGCCGATGCACTCCACCTCCGGGGCGTGAAAGGAATAGAGCTTCCAGCCGCGCTGGCGCTGCTGCTGCGAGCGGATCTGGGAGGCCCGGCCGAGCGGGAGGGCGAAGGTGTTCTCGAGCACCGCCTGACCTTCGATCTTGCGGCGGATATCGCGGATGATCCGGCCCAGCCGGCTGCGCAGGATGCGCAACTGCCGCTGATGCCGCTTGAACTGTTTGGCATGGGCGTAGCGACCCGCCATCATCGCGGCGGCCTTGGCGATGCGAGAATAGGATTGCCGCAGCCTGACGCCATGCCTTCTCGCCAGGCGATTGAGCCCTTGATGGCCGCATGCAGCAGCTTGGCATCGGTCGGGAAGGTGATGGCCTTTGGCTGCACGGTGGTATCGACCGTGACCCGCTTGAGGTCCTGGCTGCGTAACGCACCGGCCTCGTGCGCCACCCGCAGGCTCTCGGCCAGCAGCAGCTCCAGCTTGTCGCCGAGCCGCTTGCGCCAATGGCTCAGGTCCGAGCGCTCGTGCGGGAAGGCGTGCTGGAAGAACTCTTCGCCGGTGAAGAACTGGAAATATGGGTCGTGGACCCAACGCTCGCACACCCCTTCATCGGATAGCCCATAAATATGCTTGAGCAGCAACAGCCCGATCATGAAACGGGTCTCGATCCCCGGCCGGCCGTTCTCGCTGTAGAGCGGTGCGATCTCGCCGTCGATCCAGTCCCAATCGACCTTGCCTGCGAGCTGAACCAGCTCGTGCTTCATGTTGATGATCTGGTCCAGCCGCGCCCGGAACAGATCGTTTGATCCCATCGTCCTGTGCTTCTTTGGCCGCATCGTCCCCTCCGATGCACCACAGAATCATGGTCCGCAGTAAAGGGAATCCGCAAACGAAATTGCAAGGTTTGGCGGTCTCAAGCTCCAAATCCCTGCAATCTCAAATGCCGCCGCATCCGAAAAACAGATTCTCGCTCAATCGCTTAGAGGCTTGTTCACGGGCGACTAGTTAACGCGATCAGAGCGACCTAGCGCTTGGGGATCTTAGCTTCGGGATCTTTCGAATCTGATCGAGGCGCATCCAGAACTACGGCCTGCGTGGACGTAGTTCAACCAAGCAAGAGCCCGGCTGATGCTAGGAAACTACAAGGCGCTCCGCAGCCATTTATTGGCACTCGTCAAGGGTACTTGGCCGGTCAACTGCAAGTTTATAACCAAGTCTCCATTTTGAGTGCCAATTTTGGCCGACTGTATGGCAACCGAATAGTTCGACATCAAATGCTTCACGGAAGTCACGCCTCGGCGGATTTGAGCGTTGATGATGGCGAGCAGATTCGCGATCTTCGGAGAAACGAGCGAACGAGTCTTGCTCGCGAGATAGGGGTTTGGTGCAGGCACAAAACCCACGAAAGTAAAGCCGCTCGGCACCACATCGAAGGCGCCCGCCTGCAAGGTAACCGCTTGAGCCGTGTGGGACAGGGTGACGGGTATCGAAACGGCAATATTGCCTTCGTAGAGCGGGACAGAATGGCAATCGCGAATGTGTGCCTCTGCATTGATCACCAACGGCGCATTCTCCGCATATGATTGCTGAAGCGAAATACTCTTGAAACTTACCTGGGTGCGGTTTGCGCTGCCACAAGCCATGCCTGAGTTTAAACTTGGAAGCGTGCCGTCGAGCGAGGCCTGAACGTTGCGAACCGCAAATGAAGCTGTGGTCGTGGCCGTTTCAAATGTGCCGAAGGGGCGAAGCTTTGTTTCGGCCGCGAGACCAAGATCCAGCGGTACATCTTGAATCCGGATTTGCGCGTGCGCAGGAATGGCAACCAGGGCGACCCAAAAGATGACTACTGCTCCTGCGGCCGGGGCAAGAAGGGTACGAAGCAGGACTGCAAGTCTCGATCTGACGCCCATTTGGCGCCCCCCACCGAAGGTCTAGAGGATTAGACAAACACATCTGACGACGTCACGCAATATCTGGTTGCACGGCGGCCTCGGAGCTTTACACGCACTATCACCGCAACCGCGCTGCCGCTTTGCAACAACTCAATCTTTGTTGCGCGCGACTTCTGGACATGCCGTTTTTGACTGATTTCCTTTTGGGGGAGGAAGGATTCTCGTGAATTTCAAATCGATCATTGTTTTTCTCTGCCTTACAAGCCCAGCCGCAGCGGCCGACAAGCTCGTCAAGGTCATCTCCGGTTCAGGCGGTGACCTGCAGATCTCTCGACTTTACTCGGTCGATTACCAGTGCAAGGTCGATACGTCCCACCAATTCGGCCTAGTACAGAAGGCGCTTGGGCTTTGGGACGCTGGTTGGAGCAAGGGGACAGTCAATGAGAACGTCTCCGTATATTCGACAAGTCCTGCGAACGCACCGACTACTACCGGGGCGACGGGGAGCGGAGCGAACGCTCCCGCAGGATCGGCGAACGGCTCTAGTTTTCAGCACAAACGCGATGACATTTGCGATCACGCCATTACGAGGTACGGACGACAGAAGCATCGGCTGCCGTGGACAATTCTTCATTAGCGGCTCGGAAAATTTCCGGATCGATGCGCAGGTCGGGATCAACACCACAAACCAGATTGGCGACATAGTCTCGAAAGTAGCGACGCTTGCAAAGACCATTCTGCGTCACTCATAGCCCACTTAAGAGCCAACGAGTGGGTCGAGATCGCGGCGCCCAATGCATGTTTATCGGCTCCAGCAACTGTTCACCACGATAGTAGTCGACTTCTGTGCTAGCGGAATTGCTGGATTGCCCTACAGACGCTCTTGCTATTCTAAGTCCCCCTTTTGTGCCCAGGAAAGCGACTGAGCTGGCCGAGGAATGTTTCCGGGGTCCAGGACCGATCACGTAGAGCTGGGTTCTCCGGTTTCGAACCATTCGAGCGTTAGTAAATGGCCGCCGCGCCTCGGCTGCGACGATCAAATCGTATCATCCTTTGTTGCAGAGATTTTCTCGCGTTCCGCGTTCTTCGATCACGGGCGATAGAAGTTCGTCCGCGTATTGGAGAGTTACTTTCTGGTTGTCAGGAAGAGGCGAGGCGGAGGCGGCGGGGCTATATTGCGCTGGGATAGCGCAGATAGCCGGGCTGCTCTGCAAGCTCTCCCGAGCCGATCCACGAACAGGCTCCGGGCTTTCCCTTGTCCGGGACTTGGCGAAGCGATTCGGCTAATTTGGGCCACCTATCCGGAAAATCGGAGGGGATTTGCGAGAGCGCCGCATTCCAGCAAACTTCGGAGTACACGCTCCCGCCGCTGCTTACTTTGCCGCCGATCTGCAGTGCTAATCCAGTGATCAGTGGCAGCGGCTTGATATCCGCAAGGGGGCGCTTCTCAGCTACCTTTATGAGATCTGCAATCAGCATAGCCACCGGAATATTGTCCCCACTGACTGGCCAATATTCTGGCCGCTCAATCGGCCGAGATACGAGCTAGGGGCGAGGCGATGATTCAGCAAGCTGATAGGCTGCTTTGCGAAAGCTGGAACGAGCGAATGTGGTCAGACGGCGAGCCGATTGATCCCTCGCCCACTATCGACCAGGCCGTGAACGGGGGGGGCCCTTGGCTGGAGATCAGGTGCGCACGTTGCAAGACGCCGAGCGACGTTGACCTCGCTGCGACGAAGCATCCGCCGACCACCTTCGTGCACGATCTCGCCGGCCGGTTACGCTGTCGCAAATGCGCTAAGGCGGGCCGGCGTCCATCCGCGACTCTGCTACATTGGTGTGGCAGCCGCGCCATGCTCGAACCGAAACCTGACTGATGTGCAATCTCTACTATGCCGACCTCTGGATTATGCCGACCATTGGCCCAGAACTGTCTCTGGCTGCAGTGATCGCTGCGTCGGAGTCGGCATAATCCGATCGATCCCACAGGTGTGTAGTCTCCCTCTTGCCAATTGAAGGGAGGCTTTCATGTTGATTGATCTGTCACGAGTTAGGGTTTCGGGTCCGCTTTCGGCATTCGCGACCGGGTTTGCCGACCACATGACAAGACAAGGCTATAGCCAACAGCAGACCCGCATTCAGTTATTGCTGCTAAACCGCCTGAGCAATTGGCTTGTGAGCAAGGGGCTCGATGTAGGGGAACTACGAGCAAAGGAAGTAGAGCAGTTTCAGCTCAGCCGTCATGAAGCGGGTGACAAAATTCTTCGCTCTATCAGAGCGATGCAGCCGATCCTCGGTTACCTGCGCGGTCTTGGGATCGCACCGGCGGCTTCGTCGCTCCCGGTCAGCGGAGTGCTTGAAGCGGCTCTGGCGCGATACCGAGGTTACTTGATACTTGAGCGTGGCATCAGGAATGCGTCAGCGTCCCGGTATATTGAACTGATGCGCCCCTTCCTTCAAACCAAGGTCTTGCCGGACGGCCTTACTCTAGACCTTCGAAGCCTGACGGCGGCTGACGTCATTTCTTTTGTGGTGACAAACTGCCCTCGCCTGAGCCCTGGGACGGCCGGGCTGACGGTGTCGGCCCTTCGCTCACTACTCGGTTTTCTTTACGTCGACGGCGCTATCGATCGGTCACTGGTGTCTGCGGTACCGACCGTTCCCGGTCGGCGATTAACCGGATTGCCGAAGGGATTGGCCGCTGACCAAGTGCAGCGCCTTCTGGCGTCCTGCGACACCCGTACCCGAAGTGGCTGCCGTGACTTCGCAGTCCTGACCATGCTTGTTCGTCTGGGCTTGCGGGCAGGCGAAGTCGCCAAACTGCAACTTGAGCATATCGATTGGCGAGGCGGCGAGATCGTGATTGCCCACAGCAAAGGCAATCGCTCCGAACGACTGCCATTACCTGCAGATGTCGGCGAAGCAATCGCGGCTTACTTGCATCACGGCCGTCCCGCAAGCGCGCAAGGCCGAATGGTGTTTGCACGGATCACAGCTCCGCATCACGCTCTCACCACTGGCGCGGTAACGCAGATTGTTCGCCACGCTGGCGAACGGTGCGGCTTTGAACGGATCCATGCTCACCGGCTGCGTCACACCGCAGCGACTCTGATGCTACGCGGCGGTGCATCGCTGCCCGAGATCGGACAACTCCTGCGCCACCGCAACGCCATTACGACATCGATCTATGCCAAGGTCGATCGCGATGCTCTGCGGACGATCGCTCGCCCCTGGCCGGGTGTCGTCGCATGAACGCTCTCCGCAAGGCTCTCGCAGACTACTTTGTGGTTCGCCGCGCCCTCGGCTTTAAGCTCTATCGAGCCGAGAAGCTCCTCGGTCAGTTTCTCACCTTCGTCGAGGATCGCGGCGAAGATCATCTGACAACAGAGGCGGCGCTCGCTTGGGCGACACTCCCTAAGCGCGGTCGAACCTGGGCGTTTGCCCGGCTTTCCGTTGTTCGCCGCTTCGCTAAACACCTGCGCGGGCTCGACCCCGCGACCGAGGTGCCCCCGACACACTTGCTGGTGCAGCAAAAAGGCCGAGCCACCCCCTACCTATATTCGGAGTCGGATATCGCGGCCCTCATCGCCGCAGCCGGGACGCTGCGGACGCCGCACCGAATGGCGACATTTCGGACATTGATCGCTTTGCTTGCAGTGACCGGAATGCGGGTTGGGGAAGCGATCGGCCTCGACCGCGACGATTTTGACTCCGTCATTGGACTACTCACTATTCGGAACGCAAAGTTCGGCAAGTCTCGCCAATTGCCGCTGCATCCGAGCACCGTGGCTGCACTGGTTGATTATCTGCGTCGAGACGACCGTCCGAAAAACTCGTCGAATACGCCAGCACTGCTGGTCACTACGGTTGGCACCAGGTTTCGCTACATGGGCGTCCAGCCCGTCTTTCGTCAAATTGTGGATGTCGCCGGCCTCAAGCCGCGCTCTGCCTCATGCCGTCCGAGGCTGCATGACCTGCGGCATGGATTTGCCGTCAATACCATCCTTGACGGTTATCGAGATGGCCGGGAGCCGGGGAACCGGATCGCGTTGTTGTCGACCTACCTCGGCCACGTCGATCCTGTCAGCACATACTGGTATCTCTCAGCTGCGCCGGAGTTGCTGACGCTGGTTGGTGATCGTTTGGAGCGGCACCTCGGAGGTGCCGCATGACCGCACTTGCCCCAACCCTGCAAGCGTTCTTCACGGAACGCCTCATCCGCCAGCGCCAAGCTAGTCCCCATACACTTGCGGCCTACCGGGACACGCTGCGGCTGCTGCTTGTCTTCGCGTCCGCGAGGAAAGACGTCGAACCATCGAAGCTAGACATCGACGATCTTGATGCGCCGCTCATCGGCGCCTTCCTCGACCATCTTGAGAAGCAGCGGGAGAATAGCGCGCGCACTCGCAACGCTCGACTTGCCGCTGTCCGTTCGCTGTTCCGGTACGCAGCGCTTCGACATCCCGAGCATGCCGCCATAATCGAACGCGTACTTGCCATTCCACGCAAGCGTTTCGACCGGAGGATCGTCACTTTCCTGATCGAACCGGAACTCGATGCGCTGTTCCGCGCACCCGACCGCTCGACCTGGACCGGGCGGCGCGACCATACCTTGCTTACGCTCGCGGCCCAAACGGGCCTGCGTGCGTCAGAATTGATCGGCCTTCGCATCAGCGATGTTCATCTCGGCACTGGCGCCCATGTCAGTTGCATGGGGAAAGGACGGAAGTTGCGGATCACACCGATTACCTCGGGTATGGTCGCCCTCCTGCGTGTTTGGCTCGCCGAACGCGCTGGTCAGCCGACGGAGCCACTTTTCGTCATCCAGTCGGGGACGTCACTCAGCCGTGACGCCGTCGAACATCGGCTCGCCAAATACGTTCAGATCGCCACCCGCGCCTGTCCGTCGTTGGGACAGAAAACCATCAGCATGCATGTGTTGCGTCATAGCGCCGCGATGCGACTGCTGCGGGCAGGAATTGAAACCTCGGTGATAGCACTTTGGCTCGGCCATGAGCAGGTCGAAACCACCCACATCTACCTACACGCTGATATGGGAATCAAGGAACGCGCACTGGCCGCGACAGCTCCAACGGTCGCCACTCCCGGTCGTTTTCGACCGAACGACAAGCTTCTCGCATTTTTGGAGGCACTGTGATTATGCCGACTCCAACGCAGCGATCGCCGCCGCCAGAGCCCGTTTTGAGCCAATGGTCGGCATAATCCAGAAGTCGGCATAGTAGAGATTATGCCGACGTCGGCATAATCTCTACTCGATCACGACCAACCAAGCCGCAATCAGCGCGTTGTTCCGCGTCGTGAACCGGTACGTCGGCAATCTGGCGCCGATGCCCGGGGTTTTTCCCGATTACAAGGCACCGATCGTGCGCAACGGGGCCGAGGGCCGCGAACTCGCGACTGCGCGGTGGGGAATGCCGTCGTCGTCAAAAGCGCTGATGGACGCCACCAAGAAACGAGCCGAGAAGCTGCAGGCCAAGGGCAAGACCGTCGATTTCAAGGAGCTGCTGCGCATGGAGCCGGACGGCGGCACGACGAACATCCGCAATGTGAAAAGCAAGCACTGGACGCGGTGGCTCGGACCCGAAAACCGCTGCGTGGTGCCGGTCAACTCGTTCAGCGAGTTCAACAAGGCCGAGGGCGGTGATATCTGGTTCGCGCTCGATGAGACCCGTCCCCTTGCCTGTTTCGCCGGCATCTGGACCAACTGGACGACCGTTCGGAAGGTCAAGGAAGGCGAGACCACCAACGACCTCTACGCGTTCCTCACGACAGAGCCGAATGCCGAGGTTGGTGCCATCCACCCCAAGGCGATGCCCGTGATCCTGACGACGTCGGACGAAGTCGAGACCTGGATGACGGCCCCTCTGGACGAGGTCCTGAAACTACAGCGGCCCCTTGCCGCCGGAATGCTCCGGATCGTCGCCCGCGGCGTCAAGGAAGACACGGCCGGGCTAGCGACGTGACCATCGGGAACGATGACGACCAGGCCGCTTCCCCGGGCCGTCAACGCAAGATCATCCACATCGACATGGATGCCTTCTATGCGTCCGTCGAGCAGCGGGACAATCCGGATCTTCGCGGCAAGCCCGTCGCCGTCGGCGGATCGCGCGAGCGCGGCGTCGTGGCGGCGGCCAGCTACGAAGCGAGGAAGTTCGGGGTGCGCTCGGCTATGCCGTCGGTCACTGCAAAGCGGCAATGCCCAGATCTGATCTTCGTGAAGCCGCGCTTCGAGGTCTACAAGGCGGTCTCGCAGCAGATCCGCGAGATCTTCGCGGAGCACACACCGATCATAGAACCGCTGTCGCTGGACGAGGCCTATCTGGACGTCACGGAAACTCTGCAAGGCATTCCGCTGGCACGTGACGTCGCGTTGGCGATCCGTGCCAAGATCAAGGAGGTAACCGGCCTCAACGCTTCGGCCGGCATCTCTTACAACAAGTTTCTGGCGAAGCTCGCCTCCGACTACCGCAAGCCGAACGGCCAATACGTCATCACGCCTGAGATGGGCCCGGCATTCGTCGAGGCACTTCCGGTCGGCAAGTTTCACGGCATCGGGCCCGCGACCAGCTCCAAAATGAATGCTCTTGGGTTGTACAACGGGCTCGACATGCGCAATCAGTCGCTCGATTTCATGCAAGCCAATTTCGGCAAGGCCGGAAGCTATTACTATTGGATATCAACGGGCGTCGACAACCGGGACGTACGCGCCGACCGAATTCGAAAATCCATCGGCGCCGAGAACACGTTTTCCACCGACCTCGCCAGCTTCGACGCCATGGTCGTTGAACTCGCGCCGCTCATCGACAAGGTCTGGCGATACTGCGAAGGCGCCGGCGACCGGGGACGCACGGTGACGCTTAAGATGAAGTTCAATGACCTTGAGATCATCACGCGCAGCAGATCCGCCCCCGTTGCGGTTTCGAGCCGCAGCGACCTTGAACGCTTAACGGTCGCTTTGCTGCGGAACGAGATGCTGGTCCCGAAGCCGGTCCGGCTTCTAGGCGTCTCGCTGTCGGCGCTACAGCATGTCGACGACGCGGAACCACAACTGGCGCTGCCGATGTAATCGCGTCGAGGCAGAACCGAGACGCACTATGCGGCTCGGATCACGAGAGCCTCGTCTACCGAAGGCGGACGCGCCCGTTGCGCGGCTGCGTCTTTCGGTGAGCAAGCTGCAAGGACACCACTAGATTCGATCACGGCTTCTTTTTTCCAGCGCCTTTCTTATGCTTTTTTACAATGGCTTTCTCGACGTGTTTTATTGGATCGACCTTGTCAACGACGTCACTTTTCAACACGGAGGCTTTGAGCCTGGCGATACGTTCCTGAATTTCCTCAGCCGATACTTCGATCCGTAGCTTGTCCTGTACGAATTTCAGGCGTGCTTCGCAGTCTCGAATGAGCTCAGCCCACGATTTTATCCAGACTCTGTGATTGGGTTTGTCGATAAACAAGCCCAAGGGCCTGTTCTCTTGGGTGATGCGCTGCTTAACGACGTCGTCGTATTCGGTCGTGACCAGATAAAAATTCCATTGCGTTGATGTGTTTATGAAGTCGGGCTGCGCGAGAATGGCGTTCACATAATCCTCGACCTGGTCCGCTTCCTTTCGACCGATTTTGATCGACGGCTTTTTCAGTTCGATCAGAAGAAAATCGCGGTGATCCGGGTTCTCGTTCGGAACCACTCGCCCCATGAAGGAGTCGATGCGGCCAATTTTGCCGTCGAGCTTTCTCACCGGGGTGCCTTTGACCCGCTTGGTAGCAATCTCTTCCGAAACACGGTCCATGATCTGGGTGAGCCCGGCCTCATGCATGGTGAGGTGGAAGCTCTCGCCGAAAATCCAAGTGTTGTCGCGGATCAGGATGTCAAGTTCGCCCCGTTCCTTAATCGTGCTGCGGTGTTTGGGTGAAAAAACGATTTCCCGCAGGACCTTGAGGGCGACAATGCGGTTTGCGACTAGGCTCGATGCGCCAATGATGTTGCCGAGTTCGGTCTTATCAAGTAATTGCGAGAATTCGTCTTGGCGTACCTTGGGCAGATTGAAGACCGCCTTGAGGATGCGCGTGACCGACTCTGGATTGTGGCTCAGCGCTTCTTTTAGAAGCCCGAGCGCGATTTTCTTGAGAGGGTTATCGGCTTTTTTGAAGTCTTTCGAATAGGAAACCGCCGCGTGAGTCGCAATATCGAAGACCTGGCGTTCGCGCCGCTCGATCTCGTCCCGTGGATCGCCTTCATAGGGGTAAACGCCCGCGTCCTTCAGATCCTGAATCAACTCACCCGATTTTTCGGCCTGACGCGCCCGGAAGTAATCGGTCAGTTGGTCGCGGACATATTCAAGGACACGAGCAAAATCAGGATCGGTCAGCCCTTCGAATTCGAGAAGGTTAGCCTTCGCCATTTCATTGAAGAACGGCGAGTAGGCGTACGCGGAAAACTCGAAACCCGGCGCCGTAACATTCGCGGCAAGCGAGCCAAGCACTACGCCGCTCTCGCCGCCAAAGTATATTTTCCGTCCGGTGATGCGTGGCTTCCATTCGATCACGCGTAACGTAAGGTCACGCACGACGCGGCCGGGACATATGATCGGCTGAGTTGGAAACTGGTGCGAATGCTCGATGGTCCGCTTGGGATCAACCGGGCGGCCGTCATAGGAAATCTCGGCTTTTGGATACTGAAGAATATAGGGCGCGAAAATGGAGTCGAATTCGGACCGCGCCTCTTCGCCCGTCAGCCAATCAAATGTCTCTTTGAGGGGGCCAGTTCGACCGTCGTGCCGGTCTGTGTTTTCGCCGGCACTTCCTCCGGCTCGGAAACGGAGCTGGATGAAAGTTGATCGGCGTCGATCCCAATTTTCAATCGATAACGCTTACCGTTCTCCTTATAGACCGTTTCCCACACGGCACGACGCGCGAGCGAGAAAAACCGGAGGCGTCCCTGCCCCTCCTTGCCATGAAGGGCGCGACCCAGTACCGGAGTTCGTGCGGTGTGCAGTTTCCAGGACTCGCCAAGGCTTTCGAAATCATGCTCTGCGCGGACCTTCGTTATGCCGGTGCCGTTGTCGCGAATGACAATGCTTTCAAGGCCTCCCAAGGCGTTGCGTACTAGTTCGACGTTCGTGCGCGGCGCGTCAGCATCGAGCGCGTTCCAAACGAATTCCGCTATCGCCTTGATGAAGTCGCGCGTGCTCGCGACCTTCTGAAGGTGATCGTTTTTCGCTTTGAGTGTTAGGACGACCATGTTGGCTCAACCTAATATTGCAATATTGGCCAAGATATTGCTTCCTCAATCTTCGACAAGTTTACATTCAACAGAAATTATCGGTGGGTGATGACCCGCATCCATTCCGCGTAGCCGCTGCGCGTTTTTCTCGTCGCTGATAACGAAGACACTTCTACTCTTCTAGCGCCTTAAACACGGCGTCGGGTACGTCGCGATAAAATTCGATGTTGATCTTAGTCCACATATCGTCCGCGAGATCGTTGAGCTGTCGCCGCGCTGATACGGGCATCAAGATTGTCTGCGCCCGTTTTTCGATTGCCAACTCGGCGATTTGGGCGGCATTGCGAACGAGTTCAATTGAACCTCCGAGAGTTGCCGAACCAATAACGATAGTACCTCCACGGCTATTTCGCCCAAGCAGCGAGCCGCACAATGCCACAACGACAGCCACGCCCAATCCGGCACCAGCCTTGTCTGAATCTATTGCGCGTAACTGCACGGTGAATTCCTGCTCGCGGGGATCGCGGTCACCTACCAAACTGCGGGCTTGTCCAAAGAGAACCTGCTCACCCACTTTAACGCTTTCGCGAAACGTCGGAGATGGGGGTTGATTAAGGATACGCACGCCGGAGCCTGGCTGGTGCGAAATCTCAATACGGTACAAGCCCGGGCCCGTTTCCGCTGATCCCGACGCTACTGCCCAGACTTGACCAGGCGGCAACGGATCACTTTCGATCGCCTCTTCTGATTGCAGCTCAGGCGTCGCGACAAAGGTTTCCACACCATCAGCACCGAGCGTATAGCTGAAATGAGTATTGCGGAACTCGCTCTTAAATACTCGCCGCTGCTGTTCCTTTACGCGCCGCCGTGACTCCAACGCTAGACGCACGATCCACTCGAGATCTGCGTCGGGAATCGGCTCCGAAGGATTTGGGAACATGAGCTTTGCAAGACCGCTGACGGTCTTTCTAACCGACTCGATATCACGACCAGACAGAGCACCACCAAAGTGGATACGACCGTCAAGAATGTTAGCGCGCGAGTTCTTTCTTAGGCGCGTGAAGCACTCAGATAGGAAATCGGAGACTAGTCCAAAATGGTCCGTTAAGTGCCGCCGAGGATCGAGTTTGGGGAACTCCCAGCCCGGCACATACGAATGCAATCGATCCATAAAAGCGGTGTCATCACGCATATCTGGAGGAAGCGGCGCAAGCAAATGGCCAACGCGCTGCGCTTGATCTAGATCCATATCGAGGTTGCCGACGAGCACAATCCCGCCCTCAGCCCTTATGGAGTCTTTGCCGCGCGAAAACTCGCCCGACGCCATATATCCCTTCATGATATTCACGCCGTCCTTCGAATCGAAGGAGACACCGGCGATTTCATCGAAGCAAATGACATCATACTGGCAAACGAGGCCCCGTTGCCCGCTCGCCATGTTGACAAACATTCGAGCTACGGTCGCCTTGCCACCCGAGATCAAGTGCGCGTAAGGCGAAACCTGTTGAAACAGGTGGCTCTTGCCCGTTCCGCGCGGTCCGAGCTCCACAAGATTGTAGTTGCGCTCGACGAAAGGAACCATGCGAAGGAGCGCAACTCTCTTCGCCCGCTCGTCGAACTCGGCGGGCTCGAAGCCGACGGAACGTAACAGAAAATCGATCCAGTCGTTCTGTGTCTCAAATCTAGCGCGCCCTTCAAAAAACGTATCCAGCACGTCGGCGCGAGACATCTGGATCGGGCGTAGCGCTTCGATGCCAAACGGACGCCCGTTCTTCTCCTGCGCGATGATGCTATCGTATGCGAGTGTCACTTCGGCATAAAAGCCATCAATCAGGATGCGCTCGTTCTCTTCAACAAGGCTATCTGGAATGCGCACGTCGCGAAGCGCAAGACTGGGGAGTTCAGCAATGTAACAAGCATTCTTGGCATCAAGCCGCGCGCGTATGGTATCGATGATGCGGACCGATCCCTTGCGATAGGCCTCATTCTTGAAAACCTCTTCCTGGCCTGTGCGTACGCAGCGATCTTTCAGTTGCTTCTCTACGATTTCGAGCCCTTCCTTGATCTCGGCTTCGTCGGTCGACGCGCAATAACGGCCAAGCAAAAAACTCCACGACGTAGGCGGGCACCGGATAGGCTTTGGCGTAGCGCCGGACGAGGTCCTTTCGGACGACAAAACCCTCGAAGGCTTTTGCGCTCAAGTGGTCGAGCCGATCCAGTTCTAACGTCATACGCGATCTCCAACACGTGTGGCACGAGCATCGATGACGATGCCCTGCCGATCGACAAGAACGACGAGAACAGGATCACCCTCTTCCACCTCGTCGGATATGGTTAGCCGTGCGCGAGCCCCTTCGCGCGTCGCGGCAACATCGATGCGAGACGCCGGATCGCGCTCCTTGCGGCGAACTTCGACGGCGACATCCGCCAACTCGCTGGTAAATTCGACAGTCAAGCGCAGGCGGCGCCAGCTAATCGTGCTTATCCGCACGCCGCTAGAGGGAATCGATTCACTACCGTGCACGGTGATGTCAGGAATGACACATTCCTGCGGCGACAGACCGCCGTGTGAATAGACCTCGCCGGCACGAAAAGCCTCGGCGCCCGAGGGCATGGCAATTCGAACCGATCGGTCCCAATGCCAGGGTAGGAACGCGAGTTCGGCTGCCGCTTCGTCTTGGAGAATTGCGGCCCGGCTTCCTTTAGCGATCACCGCGGAAGGTGGCAACCGGATTGGCTCAAAGCAGCCCGGCATGAGTAGCCAGCCATGATCGGTAACAATTCGCAATCGCGGCCAACCGGCCGTCTTTAGGGCTACAACGTACTCGACGATGCGAGTAACCTCTGTCACCAGTTGGCTCGCCAGACGTAGACCCATGCCATGACCATCATGGTCGATGTTGCCGCATTCAGCGTATCCGATCGATGTTGGCTTCTCCGGAGGCACGATGGCGCCCCGGTCAAGGACCTGAATGCTCCGCGCAAGCATGGCCTTGCGTAGAACGTCCGCGGTAGCCGGTTTCCCCGACGAGGTCTCTAGCGGCAGGAACGCGTCCACCTTGCCTCGGCCAGCGATACTATCTCCGACAGGAGTTACGATCGCCTTTGCAGTAGCCGTCACGCTAGGGATCGGCGAGAGCCGCCAGCCCAGCGAAGCATCAACACCGGAATTAGCTAATCTTTCGACGACCGAATGGCCGACATCCATGCGCAATCCGTCAACAAAAAGGACAAGCGTCCCCGATTCAATCGCTAGTGGAGTCGGTCGAGCTGCCTCACCGGCAGCTCCGAATGCTGTGCGGAACCGTCTTGCGAGCGCGTCCACCCACGGCCGGTAGAGAACGCCCGCGGCGCGCGCCACCACGTCCTCCCGGGTTCCCGCTGCGGCAATTGTCTCAATCAATGCAGCGTCGACTCGCCAGCCCTCTTCCGCATACGTGCTGGCGAGTGCAGTGAGGTCACTTCCTGAGAGGTTCGTATCGGTAGCAGCCGCGAGGCGCGCCAGCGGATCAAGTGCTGCGGCGAGCGGTGCTTCGCCCAACCTTGCCCACAGTGTGTCACGGCGGCGCCTGTGATGTTCTTCGAGCGATACAACCTTCCCGGCCGCTTCGCGGCTCGAAAGATCTGCGAGGGCGCCGAGATCTTGCGCCAACATCTTTTCCGCGAGGGCGTTATCGTGCGGGTTAGTGGCAGGATCGCCCTCGCCGAACAGGTCGGTCTGCTTTCGGCCGGTTGCTTCACGCAAGCGCTCGCAGACGGCGCGGAACTGTTGTGGCGAGTCGGCCAGTCTGTTCCAGACCCGGCCCCATCGTCCTGTTCGGCGGATCAGGCGATCGGCCGCTTGCTGCAACGCCCCCTCTCGTCGATATCGATTTCGTAGTCGCGTTTGACCAGGTTGCGCAACGCAGCCCATGTGCCTGCGTCTTTTGCCGCCTTTGCCGTGTCGGGGTTTGCAATCCAATTGAGAAGGTCTCGCACGTCGTCAGGGACGCGCAGTCGATCGAAATCGTCCGCACCGATGCGGCGTCCGCGCCAACCGTCCAGTTCAAGGTCTAATAGGGCGACAAGTGCCCCTGGGCGGCTTCGTCGGTGCGCGCATCCACCGACATTTCGAGGCCGAGTCCTTGGTCTGTATCGCGGAGGAAGGTCGCTACGTTCCAGTCACGCGCTTGTCGGCGCTGACGAAATACATCGCCGCGGTATTGCATCTCGACCAGCATCTGGACGCCGCGGGGCAAAGTGAGCGGCTCACGCAAATTCCGCCACGACACTCCCGGCAAGAGGATTACCGGTAGCGTATCCATCGGAATGGCGCCCTTTAAGTCTGGCGCATCGGGCGCATCGATCAGGCACCGAAGCCAGATGGACGGACCGATGCCTTCCTCGGGCGAATATTCGCCATGCACGTAAAGCGCGATGTTTTGGGAAGCGAGCCGGCGCCGCAGATCAGAGAAGCCCGAAGACCATTGCCGCTCTGGATCCGGCCACAGTAGCGCCCCTGGCCATTCCTTTCCACTCTCAAACGTTTGAGAGGCGTCAACCAAGGCGCGAGCAAGGCCATGAATGAGCGTCCGGTCGCTCATGACCTCTTGCCTCGTGCGTCACGAGCCCGCTGCTTGAACGCGCGGCTAAAATGGAAATCATTGTAACGGCGCCCCTTGAATTCTGGGCCCCCGGCGAAATCGACCTTCGCCACGTCGGCATCTTCGGCCCAGAACCAGGGAAACTCCTCTTTCTTTCGGAGAGGTTCGACACCTCTGTCTGCACCGGCATACTTCTTCACCCTCGGGGTGATGCGTAGAATACAAGCGTCCCGCCCGCGCGGATTTTTGGTCCGAGCGATTAAGAAAGGCCGTATGTTAAGGCGGACGCCGTCCTCGATGTCCGGCTCCCAGCCAATGGGTTGGCGGTAAAGCGGCTTCCAACGAACGAAAATGTCATAGGGTGGCTCACCTTCGATGATCCTTGTGAGCTCGCTCCGGAGATGCTCAGCGGCAGTCAGCCGCTCCTCAGTGCCTGCTTCTCCGGCGGCAAGAGCGCGACGCTGCGCAGCGAGCCAGTCCCCTAGATAGGTGTCTCGCAGCTTTTCGAGCAGACGGCGGCCTGCGTCACCTTGTCCGCTGAGTTGATGATAATTTATCAGCGCAGAAAATCCGCCGCGCACCCCGTCCCAAACCTGCCAGATAAAGGGAGTCTGGTGAAAAAGCTTGCAATGTCCCTCGAAGAACTCATCCGCAAGCCAGGTCGAGAGGTCATTGGCTTTTGCATCTTCGACAGCGAGAAGCTGGCGGATTGTTCCGTCGACATAATCCGCTCCCCAGATCAAACGGATGAGCTCCCGTAATCGAGTTGTCGCATCGGGCTGGTCCGCGGTCGCCGAGAGCGAGACGATTCCGTCATTAGCAATTAGAGTAGACCGGCCCGCCTCATCTGGTTCCGAAATAGCAGGGCAATCCATGAAGCTCGAGTTTGTCTGACGCGGCCATCGATAGCCGAGCAGTCGCAGCACTGCGACTTGCAGCGGGTGCTCAGCCATTCCCGGTCGCGGACCACCTGAAGTTACGGCGCCGTGATCGAAAGATTCGGGTAAAGAGGCGTTTGGGTTACGGCTCCCGCGAGGGTGTCCTTCAAACAACCATTGCGTTGGGTCATTTGAATAAGGCTTTGGTAGTCCGCCAGGATGGTTCTCAACTGCAATTCTTTGCCAATGTTCGTAATTGAACGCAGTCTTTCCAAAGGTTGCATTCGTTATATTTTTTCTTTTTTCGAGACGACGAGCATCTTCGCGAAAGTCTGGCGAGTGACAGTATTCGTAGATTGCGGGAAAATCCTTATCTAACTTCGGTACGATGACTGCAACATTCGAATCGAATTTTTCGCCAAAATAGTCTGCGATTGGCAAATCTCGCATCTGGCCAACCGCTATACCTCGTTTGTGCCAAGCGAAATTTCCGCGCTGATCCGAATTGTGCAATCTCTCTTTTCTTACTGTTGCGTCTTCACGCAAATGGCCATGCTGCTCATCAAAATAGATTAGTCCAATAAGGCCGCGGCATCCGCTGTCCGCCGACGGAGATGTTTGCAAGAAAGCCCAATCCGAGCTCTTTCTCGGAAATTCCCAAAACAGTCTCGTGAACTTGTCACTATCGCCGTTCAGAATACCAGCTAATGATACTGCTTTTGCCTCAAGCAAATCCTGCTTTAAGATAGTTTCAGTAAGGATTCGGTGATCGGGATTATTTCGCTGCGCTTCCTGATCGATAACAGTTACCTGGCATTCTTTTAGGCGAGCAATCTTTTGCTCAATTTCGGGTACAACAGTAGCGTCAATCGAGAAATGCCGGTCTTTGTTCGTCGGCGCGTGGTTGGTTAGGCATGCGAGGGTCGCAAGTGGCCCTCTCTTGGCAAAGGTCTCCCAAGCCTCTTCGCCTAGTGCTACAACGTATTCAAGCTTGACTTCGTCAAGCAGATTGAGCCGGAAGCTTTTGTACGTCGGCAAGAAGAGGCAGTTTTGAGGGAATACAACTGCTAATGCTCCCGAAGGCGCCACAAGCTGACGTGCCCTATCAATGAAAACGGTCGACAGGTCCGATTTTGCTCGCTTGTAATTCTCTTCAACAAACGTTTTTAGTTCCAGATCCATATCGCCATTGCCGAGATACGGAACGTTCGTTGCCACTAGGGTATATCTACGCGCCATAATCTCGGCGGCCTTAGCTAACCCTTCGGCAGTCACTGTAGTTTCTCTCGTTTCTGCAGGTTCGCCATTTTTGTCGAGTGCCTTGTGCAAGTGATCGGCGAGAACGTCGTATCGTTCCTCCATAAGCGATCCGTATCCGTGATCGCCACCGGTCACAGCTTTTCGTGGATCGATGAGAGATCCGAGATAAGGCGCCTTCTTGAATAAATCATAGATCCGCTCAAGGCCGCCGCGTATGCGCGTTGCAGCACGTTCGCCAAGCGGACTGCGCCCCGCGTCTAGAACTGTCTTGTGTCCACCCCAGCCCTCCGCATCCGCAATCCTGTCTGCGAGCTTCAGAAACTCTTCTCTGCCGAAACCAATCGAAAGGCCAGAACAAGCAATGCTGAGGCTAGGCAGAGGCTCTGGCGCGCCGAGACGTTTCCAACTTGTGAGAGCAAGGGTAAAAGCGGCAATTTGGGTGCAACGAGGGTCAATCTCTAAGCCATAAAGGTTCTCGGCAAGTACCGCCCTTATGGCCGCGCGTTCGTCCAGGCCCTCCTCTGCACGTCGGAGCGCCGCTAGGATTGGCAAAGCGAATACTAAGAAATGCCCCGATCCCATACACGGATCAAGGAAAGCAATGTCTTTCGCTTCGCGCTCCCAACCTAAGAAGGCTCCTGCTGCCGGACACCACGGCCCGGTTGCCGCGTCCGGCGGCTCGCCGTCCTGTGGCTCTCGCAAAAATCGTAGATAAGTCCAGCGATAACCCGCGGGACTAGTTCTATCGCGCAGCTCATCTTCCGAGTTAGCTTCTGCCGCCAGAGCTGGTTCGGCCGCGAGCCGTTTTGCAGCCCACCATGCGCCCAGAGTATTCTCGAGCAGAAAGAGGACCATATAATCCTCGGTAAAGAGCTGCGTTACTGCTGGGAGCTCGTCAGCGCCGATCTTCACTTCGGATTTGTTAATCTGCTCCTTATTGTCCGCTTGCCAAAACTGATAAGCCCAACCAAGCGAGTCGTCAGCTAGAAAGACGGCGCGCGGTAGTCTTCTTATTATCTCCAGAATGCCCGCTTTAGTCTCCGGCGGGAGCGAAAGTGCCAACACGGGATCATCTCTGCGGAAGATCTGCGGCAGCATTGGTTCGGCCCAATCGGCAGCGAGCTCGATTGGATCCTTTCCTTCTTCTTTGGCGATCTGTTCTAACTCGTCCAATGAGATCGCGATTTTGTGGTCGGGATCTACAAGAAGACCATTCTCTGCCAGAAAGCGGGCAAACAGCGCCCGATGCCAGTGCTCGTACGCTATCTCGCCCACCAAACGCTTGGCTTTGATGGAACCGTCTGGCACCATGATATCGCCGAGTGACCGCGCATGGGCACGCAATCGGTTCCGCAATTCAGTTTGTGCCGAGGAAAGCCCCGTCGGCCGTTTTGCTTCCTCAAGTCCGAGTTCAGTTAACGACTTTCGCGCCCCATCCTCGGCAACGCGGCGGGAACCTGCATTTCCGGTAATTGCAGTTCTGAGAATTGACCGTGCAGCACGATCGAGGGCAATGGCCATTGCTTATCTCACGAAATTACAACAGGACCGCGCTCGACGGCGGCTACGAGCGTAGTGCGCTGGCGGTCAAGCCAAGCGTTGACTTCGTCCTTGTTGCGAACGATCGTGCCCCGCTCGATCGTCGCGCGGTGTGTTTGCGGTGCGGATAACTGCGCGGCCTTTTGCGCCGCACCGACTTGCAGATCAGATACGCCCCGTATCTCTGCCTCCCATTGGCCGAGCGGACGGCGATCAAGACTTTCAGCCAACCGTTCATCGTCTGAAACATCTGGCTGTGTAGGAAGCTTCAGCCCGACCTCCGCCAGAATCGCTTCTTTCTTCGCAAGCTCAAGCCCGGCCCAGACGGGATTGGCGTTAAGCGTGTCGAGTGCACCACGCACCGCATCGGTGAGCTCCCGATGCGCAGCCGTGAGACGCTTCGTCAGAAACTCGCGCAAGCGGTGTATCGGTGCCGGCAATGGATCGGATGACTCCAGAAGCTGGCGTCCTTCACGGATGCTTTTGAGCTCGATCAGGTCCGTGGCCGCTTCGGGGAAAGGCTCTGCATGACGAGCGAGCCGTTCCGCTGTCCGCCATCGCAACATTCGCTCGGTCTTGAGCTTGGCGCGTGCCGTCCACGATTCGATCGCCTGCTCGATCTCCGATTTGCGATCGAGAAGAAGCCGCAGCAGCGCGTTGCCGGCAAGCGCTTGCGCCTCGTCTTCAAGCAACAGCTGCGGCGCGGCCGGCAACGGCGCCTCACCGCCTGCGCTTCCGCCAAGCGATCGCAACCTGCGCAGGAACTCACGCGCAGGGTCAGCGAGATCGTCACGATTGGGGATCGACCCGACGAGCGTCTGAAGCAAACTGGCAAGAGCGATCTTGTCGCGCGCCGAAATTGCGATATCCTCCCGCCGGAACGTTGCTTTCCCGATTGCCGTACCGTCCAAGGCGGACGCTGCTGCCGGCTCGCCGTTCAAGATGACGGTAAGCTTGTTCGCGCGCACGAGCGCGACCAGTGCGGCATCGACCGCGTCCTTCGGCCAGCCGTACGGATCACGCTCGAAATGCTGGCGTACCTCGCGCCCGGCCTTGCCCGCACCGATGATGCCGAGAACGGCGCGTCCGACGGGATGAGTATCGACCTCCGCCATGTGACCGACTGCCGAGAAAGGATGCTCGCCTCCCTCGCGAGCGGTCTTCAACGCCTTTTCCCATTCGGCTGCCAGCCGATCGGCGTCCTTAAACTGCGGGAACAGACGTTTCCGCGCAATTTCAACCGCGGCTTCCAACCGAGCTGAAAGTGTCGCCTGAGGCTCGGTTGCCCCACCGCCAAGTAACACCACGGAATCGCCCACGAGCTTTTCCGCGATATCGACCGAATGCTCCTGCGCAACGCGCTGGCGCGTTTCCATGCCGCGCCGAGCTTCTCCACCCGATGAACCATGCCCGAGACCCCGTTTGTCGAGCGTCGCCTTTGCTGCGAGCAAATCTACGATCACATCCTTCAGGTCATTATTGGAAGGCTTGTCGATAAACACATGGACGATGCCGTCCGTAGAACCCAGGGTTCGCGCTGTCTCGCGCGCTTCCTTTGCACTGGTTCGCCATCCATCGCGGATCCAAAGCGGAATGTTGCGACCATCCTTCTCCGGGGTGCGGTCGCCACGATGGGGCACCAATTTGCGAGGTACTTTGGCGTCACCGTGCACCGACGACACCTGCCGCAACACGACCGCCAGCGCTTCCTCCACTAGCTTATCGCGCGCGTCAGCGATGGCCGACACGTCATTGCCATAGTGGCTGCGGAATTTCTGGAATTCCTGTTGCCACGCTCGCCCTTCGGTTGTTTGAATGCGCACTTCTTCTCCGATGCGCACCAGGTTCCCGTCCTCGACCATTCGGTCGACGAGCGCACGTATGCGAGATCGGAACGCCCCTTGGTCAATCGTCAGATCGTCGACCAATAGATCAGCGAGATGGTCGGGCGTGGCACGCACCCCGATATCGGCGCCGGCTTCTGTCGGCAACCGGGAAATCAGAAAGGCGAGGCCGGCCAGCCGCTTCGCCAAAACGCCATCGGCGCCATAAACACCGGCCAGCGGTTCGATCCGGTCATAGGCATCGCGCGGCAGCGCGCCCGACTGCACGAGCGCCGCCTTCAATGCCTCATAGAGCACGTCCGCAGGCACGACTGCGCCGAGTGGCTTCTCGGCGTTTTCAGCGAGCGCATCGTGAAGAATTCGCAACTGAGAACGCAACTGGCTTTGCGTTCCCTGAAGATCGGCGGCACGGAAGCACATGTCCCAAAAGCGACGGCGTACGGGTAACAAAGGATAGTCGTCGACGCGTATTGTTCGATCGCTTGCGCGCACCGCAATCTTTGTCTCTGCAAGCTGGCGCGAAATTGCGCCCTCGTTAGCATCGAGGCAATGTTCGATGAGCGGTCGTGCGTCGGCCTTCTTGCGCAGCAAGACCTTTCGGGTGACCGTCTCAACATCATTATCGTCAAGCTGCACGCGGATCGTGAATCGATCCAAAAGACGGACCAATTGAGGATTGGATTGGGATGTGCCCTGCAGCGCGCTCTGTCCCGCGCCCACCAGCATGACGCTGCTATCGAATTCCTTTGCGAGTGTCTCCGCGATTTCTGCGATTGCTCCGGCGCGATCTTGACTATCGCCAATATAGATCTGAACCTCGTCGAGGAGGATCAGCGTGAGTGGCGATTTTCCGTTTTTACCCTCACGCTTAAGCACCCGCTTCAACATCGAAACGAACTGGGGTCGGTCGATGTCCATATCGGGCGTTTTATATTGCGTACGGATACGTTCGCGAACTTCTTTAGAGGATTCTCCCGGATACTGGGCAGCAATTGCCTCGGGGATTATGGGGCTCATATAGAGCTCGTCAATCTCTTCGTCGAACGTGCTCCCCGCGGCCAAGACCGCCGCTTTCACTTCGTCGAGAATGCCCTTGTCTTCTAGCCACAAGCAGAAGGACGCCTTACCGAAGTCGGCGGGAAGTTTGGCGGCCCGAAGCACGATCGACAACACTGAGTGACGAGGCCGTTCGGCCTGGCCGCTGGGCATGGAGCCACCGGCAGCGAATAATCCGCCGGCGCGAGCGCCTTGTGTGTCTAACTCTCGAAGCGCTGCGCGCACGGACTCGGGCATTTCCTCGACGAGTGCGCGAGGGCTCATCCCATCGCTAAAAGGCTCATTTGACCAGAGGTAGCCAAGCATCTTTAGTAGATGGGATTTTCCGCTACCATAAAAACCGCTAACCCAAGCAGCCTGCTGGCTTGATTTGCCGATGTCGCGGCAGAAGTTTTCGATAATCCGCGAGAAGCCGTCCGCGTAACGGCCTTCGCAGACAAAGATGCGCAACTCGCCACGGGCTTCTTCATCCGTGCCAATGAGGCGGGCTTGGCCGTTATTGATGAGCCGATTGTCGCGCGGATCCCGATCGAGAAGGTCTGCGATAACCGTCATTGGCGTACTCCGCTGCTTTCGACTTGGATGGCGACAGCGTGATAATCCCAACCGTCTCGTGCATCGAGTAGGCGATATCGTCCGTCGCGCGTTCGCCCAGGAAAAAAAACTACAAGGCGGCCTTTGATTGCGTATTCCACTCGCGCAAGAATATCGGACAATGAGACCGCGCCGAACACGGAGGCAGCACCGATTAAGCCGACCAGTTCGCGAGGCGTATGCTGGGGCCTTTCCAGCGCTCGCAGAACGATGCCGGCGGCATAGTCGGTGAAGCGCTCATTTGCGCCTGCCGCCAACATTTCCGGCTCGTCGAAATAGCTTTCGCGATATCGATGCGCTCCGAGCCAGTCTGCGAAGGCCGTGGTCAAGTCAACGCTGTGCCAAGCGTGTTGTTGGGACTGGGCAGCTTGGGCAAAGAGACCCATTTTCTTTCTGAGCGCACGCTCCTCATTCGGGTCGTACACGATCATAATCACGCGCTGTGCACCTGAGCTACTGCTGGGCCAACCCACTCCGACATGATCTCTGAACACGGCTGCAAGCTGATCGATTTTCGACATGCCACCCAACCTTCAGGTCATCCGATCCAAGGGAGAAAGATCCAGTTCGACGGCATCGCCAATTTTGCGGAAGTTCATCAGACCAGCTACATGCGCTCGCTCCGCCAGCGCGCGCGCAGAGCTCGAGTCAAGGTCAAGCGCGGCGACCCAGCCATTATCGAAAAGCTCCACACCACCAAAGCCAGCTTTGTGGGCAAGCCAGAGTGCAAAAGCAAAGGCCGTTTGGTTTGCACGAACGTGAGCGCGGCGCTTCAGCGTTCGCCCAACGAGATGGCCTGTTTTGGTCCAGCTACTCGATGTGTTGCGGACGACCTTATCCAGGACCGCCTCGTTCATGCGATCGCCCACCACCGAAGCGATGGCGTTACGGGGTACGTCCCGCATAAGCTGCGACCCGGAAGCGAGCCCGAGCACCGGCCTAGCGCTCGCTCGAAGAAGAGGGTCGCGGGCAACTGCCATTAGAAGAGCAAGCTGGGGTAGAGCCGCTGGATCTCGCCGGCATAGCGCTGTGAACACCCTGAACATCGGAACCGAGTTGTCGAAGCAATAGAGCTCGGTCAACCGCTGCAAGCTCAGACTTCTTCCTGAAGCAGTTGATTTTCCGAGTATATTTTCTTCGAGGACAGCTTTCTTGATGTCATTAGGGAAGGCCCGCTGGGCGAACAGCAACGCCAGTTCATCGAGCATCATTGTACGGCTTGAGTGGGTCCCGCGGGCACCACTGCGGAACCCGAGCGACCCGGGCGGTTCCTGCTTGTCGTTGGAAAATGCGAATTTCACTTGGAAAACCCTCGTATTAAGGTTGCTCCAAACGGGGTCTCTCGTCAAATGATACAACAACAATCCGCCGGCAAACTTGCCGGCGGATTGAACCCCGTGCCTTGACGGAGATTTTGAGCAGGCAGAAAGTAGTTGGGACCCGGAAACGGAAGAAGCCGCCAGCCCTGCCAGGCTAAGCGGCTCCTAAGGTTCCGTTTCGCGCACCCGGGAGCCGGGAGCGGATAAGGCTTCTCAACAACGGACTAATATCCCGTTCGCGGCCAAGGTCAACCCGGTTCCCTTCATGCGGCAATAGCTATGTGCCGCCTCTTCAGGAGTCCCTGGTTATGACCAATCAAGTCACGTGTATCACGAAACCGCACCCGCATAGCCCTCGGGAGCACATTACCCACGTCGGTGGTGTCAACCCGAAGGGAGGGTTTTGGTATCACACGCGAGAGCAGGTCGCTGACATGATCGACAGCGGCAAATACAGCTTCCACGTTAAGGTCGGCCTCTACGAGGTGCCCGTGAGGACCTACATCCTTCACGGGGTCAAATATATCCGGACGGCACCGGATGATACGACGAGGGACAACCTTCTGAGTCTCAACCAGTGCCCCGTCCGCGCGGCGGCATAACGCGCCCTCTCAGCCTAACCATCCCGTTTGCGGATTAAGGATTGAGCTCGGACCAACACTGAGCTCAATCAAATTTGGGGCGGTCCCCAAGCCGGTCTGGCTTCTGGGCATCTGGCTGTCGGCGCTGCAGCATGTCGGCGACACGGAGCTTTGCCCAACATCTCAACGTCGCCGTGCACGGTCAGAGCTTCCGGCAGCGCGATATCACAGACAACTTGGTCCCGGCTTATCCGTCACCGATTCCCGCGGGCGGCCATGTGGCCTATGATGTCGAAGTCCATATCCTGAGTGTGCAGGTCCGGCGCGTGAAGGCGTATCTTTACCTGAGCGCCCTGCTTCTGCTGACCATTGTCATCCTGACCATCTCGTGGATGACGTTCCCGTCCTTTCTGCTGGCAGACGATGCAGCCAAACGCTACGGCAGGCTCGTCCACAGCATCTCAGCCTATTACGGGCTGCAATATGTTTTCATCCTCTGCTCATACTACATACCCGCTTCACTCATTCTGTCGCGGCGGATTCGCGGCCTCGCCTATCGGGCGATCCGCGGCGGGACGCAGACCCCGAACGAACAGACTCTGGAAGAGTGGGAGAAGAAGTCCGGCCTGCGTCTGCATGACCTGCGGTCATACAAGACCGTTGCGGCGCTGCTGGCCCCGTTGTTCCCCCCATTCTCAGTACTGTGCTGGCCGTGGCGGGAAAGTGAAGCGTACAGAATTTTATAAGCCAGGATTTTCTGACGGTTGGACCGCAAGGCTTTTCTCGAAAGCGTCCGGATCACATGCTAATTCTCTGGACAGGCCCGTATCCATGTAGAAGCGGCAGAGATTGTTGATTTCGCGGACTAGGTCGCCTTGACTGCGAAACCATCCGACGAGATCGGGATCGATCGGCACAAGGACCGGCTGCGCAGCCGTAGATGCGATTTTGAAATCCTTCGAAGGTCCTTGAACGTCTTCGACCATCTTTCTAATTTATCACGACCGCACTTCGCCGCATGCAACTGTATGCATGCCGATGGCAGGCTTAAGTGCTCGTCAGCGGCGGCTCCTGATTCCTGTGGGACCGATGCAGTTTTTCCGTTAGAGCGGATGCCAGCGTGAAAAGACCTTTGTTGAAAAGATCAGTGGCGATCTGCGGAAGAACGTAGTCAAGGTCTGCTGCTTGCAGCACGGCGACAACCACGTCGATCACGGCCTGCGCCTCGGAGAGGGACAAATCTGCTGCCGTGGGACTGTACAATTGCTCAATCGCTTTATGCACGTCCTCCTCTCCCGCGCGCAGAAGACGCTTGATATTCTCATCCGACCGCGCACCCAGTGCGCGCGGCGATCGGTCTGCCTGAATATCCTCGCTGGGCGCAGCCGAACGCGACAGCGCTTCTTCGCGTATCCAGATCGCTGTCTCTCCGGTCATTTCTACTTCCAGCGTTTCGCCGGTCGCGCTGGTATGCTTCACACGTACGGCGCGGCCTTTTTCAGCGGCGATTTTGACAATGGCTTCCACGGATCGATGGCCATTTTTTCTTGCGCTGGCGCGGCTGACCTTTCTTGGCCTGCGGGGACTTTGCTCCGTTGATCTGCTCCTTCAACAGCTTGCCAAAGTCGGCGAGCGCCTTGGTGCCCTTTGCGATCTCGACGGCGTCTTTCAGGTAAGGCACTGCTACAAGAGCCCAATCGGTAAGAGTCGCCCAGATCGATCCTTGATGGATGCTGGAGACGACCAGCACACGCCCTTTGGTCATGTCTTTGTAGTCGCGCGCCAGCGCAACGAACAATTCGCCAAGGTCGTCTGCTCTCGGGGCGGTCTCATATTCAATCGTTATGACGAGTTGGTCATCCATGCCATCAGCATACGACAAGTTGTTGATCCTTACCAAGTACTCTAGCGGAATTCCGCGTCTTCATGGAAACGCCGCAAGCCGGGGCGCGTCCAGCTTGGCCGCAGTGCTCGCTTGCGTAAACCTCTTGCCCGGCAAACATTTTGTACTATTTGCCTTGCATCGCAAAGCGGTAGACATTGTCCTAAAACGTGAGAGGTGATCCGGTGTTCAGGCTGCTGATCGATACAAGTGTATGGCTCGACCTCGCAAAGGATTACCGCGAGCAACCCATCATCAGCGCGCTCGAAGATCTGGTCGCTGCTGGCGAAATCGAATTGATCGTACCCCAGATCGTCGTCGATGAATTCGACCGCAACAAAGCCCGTGTCGTAGATGAGGCCCGGCGTAGCCTGCAATCGCATTTCCGACTGTGCGTGAGGCGGTGAACCGCTTCGGTACGGACGAATACCGCGCGGACACCTTGAAGGCCCTGAACGAAGTCGATCATAAGATCGTCATCGGCAACGAGGCGGTTATCGATTCGGTTGACCGTATCGAAAAGCTTTTGACGAACACGCCGCCCGTCGTAACCAGCGCCGCGATCAAGCAGCGCGTCACCGACCGGGCGATTGCTGGCCTTGCCCCCTATCATCGCTCAAAGAACAGCGTCGGGGACGCCATCCTGATTGAAACCTATGGCGAGGCAACAGGCAGGCGGACCGGTAAGAACACGCGCTTCGGGTTTGTCACGCACAACAGCAAGGATTTCAGCGAGCCGAACGGCGACAGGCGCAAACCGCACCCGGATATCGGCGCCTTGTTCACGCCGCCGAAATCGACCTACTGGGGGTCGCTCGTCGATGTCATCAAGGAAATCGATCCCGTCCTCCTGGACGATCACGACAGCGAGTTCAACTATTCACAACAGCCGCGCCGCCTGTCAGAAATTCTCGAAGCCAAGCATCTGCTGTTCCGCCAAGTCTGGTATAACCGCCACTGGAATCTCCGCAGCGAAGTTGAAAGCGGCAACACAAATTGCTGCCCGAAGCGCAGTATTCCCGTAATCCCTACAAGCAGGATGAAACGCTCGATGCGGTTTGGGCGGGCGCGCTGGCGGCGGCAAAGAAGACCGAAGATGAAGTTCGTTTGGAAAACCTCGGTCCGTGGGACGATTTCGAATGGGGCATGCTCAATGGCAAGCTGTCCGCCCTGCGCTGGATTCTGGGAGACGAATGGGACATGCTCGATACGTAGCATAAATGCGCGCCCCGATTTTATGGGACGCGCATCTTACGGTCGTAATCGCCTCGCAATTACGTCTTCGCCTTCGGCGTCGGCATCAGCTCCTGCGTTTCGATCTCGTTCAAAATCTTGGCGAGATCTTCAGGCGGCGTCGGCTTGGCCGTCAGGATAGCCGGCACTTCGACGAACGGGCCGGCATGGGTCGCAGTGCCGTCGCTGCATTCGCACTCATGAACAACGGCAATGCCTTGAAACATGGGGGGATCGGATTCCGTAGGTGTCTGCTTCTGGCGCAGGATGAAAGTTCCCAGGCCGGGTCGCGTGGGATTTGCAGAAGCGTACAAGAACGCCACGGTATTCGCGCGATAATATCCGTGAACGAGCACCTTATTGCTGCTTTCCAGCGGAGCGATTTCACCGGAGAGTTCGTCGCGGCCCTTGGCGTGCAGCGCCCATGTCTGCGTGTGCGGCAGTTTATTCTTGTAAAACATCGTGAGGTACATCGTGTCCGGCACCAGATTGGAAGGAGCGGTGGCGTGCGCGCTTTCTATGAGGGCATGCTTTGCCGCATCTCCAACCGCCTCTGAGATTTTGGAAGAGTGAGTCCATGCGAATTGACCGAGGCTCACGGCGGAATACCCCAGCGCTGACACAACAATCGCTACGCCGGTCACAACACCCGCCCAGTACGTCACCGGTTTGCGCAGGGTGTGCGTACTGCTTTCTGTGGCCGGCGGATTGGCGCTGTTCGAAGCGGACGACTTAGCTTTCGCGTTGCTCATCGAAATGTTTCCACGACTGGAGGGAAGGGCTTAAGAACCGGCCACCACAGTTGTGATGGCCGGTCAAATGCGTCATCGACTCAGGTGCAAGCTTGACGATGGGCCATCGTTTCCTCCTGGCTTACCCATCGTCGCGATTGTCGCGTAATGGGTTCCCCACGAAATGGGGCTTCCTCTTTTTCGCGCCAGACAGGTACCCAATAATAATTTTCTCGTTCGACCGATTCACGTGACTGCGAAACGTTTTGCGCGAATTGTCGCGGGGGATTGCCGAACGTTAGATGGACGGTCGGTAATATTGCGATTCAAGCGTTGCTTGAATTTCGGGCTGCGCGCCTATTCCTCGGCAGTGCAGCAGCCTTCGCTTACAAGGTACGTCCGGCCGCAATCCTCACAGTTCGCAGCGTCAACCTCTGCATTGCAGTGAAAGCAGAACGGCTTGTCGTGGTATCCGATCGCGAGGTACGACTGACGCCAGACAGGGCAGTCGAACGTGCCGCCGAACTCGTCGCAGTCTCTTTCCATCGGATTCCAGTCCGGCCATTCTTTCTTCATCCACTCTTCAAGACGATATCTCGCCATACCTTCACGCTCGTTGTAATCCAGAACACGCCTGTTCATGGCTGAATGCATATCGGCGCCGATATCGTCACCAATTTTTCGGCCAAGGACAAATTCAGTAAAGTATAGAATGACCTTCAGGGCTTGGGCGATGACCAGCTCGTCCTCTTCTTCATTGTGGTCATAGCGGTGATGTTCGATCCGGTTTCTTATCTTCTGGATTTTTCCGATCGCCTCAATCTGTTCCGGCGGCAATTTCAGACCGACGTTTTCAAAGCGGACAAGAATTTCCCGGATGCCGACGGTCTGGGAATCGTCCGTGATCCTGGCGTCCATATTTTTGTAAATGAGGACCGGATTGATCTGAGACAGGTGTTCTTTGAAAAACAGTTCGATGGCGTGAAACACGGTGAGGATGGCGTGCTTGCGGCTCGAACACGAGCTTTCCTCTTGAAAGAACTCGAAACCGATACGCAATGAATCGACGGCGTTGTCGTAGATAGCGCTCATCAGAATTCCAACCTACAAAGAAGAAGCCCGGCGCTCTGACCGCCGGGCTCTTTTTCTTCACCTCATCAGTTCGAGGAGGGACAGGGCGGCAATCACGCGCGCCACATCCACTGTGACAATCACTTTCATCATGGCGATTGAATTCTCCCTTCTTGTTTATTGGCGCGGCCGCGCCAGGTGTTTCCTTGGTTTCTAGAAAACCGGTTCATGCAGGTGCCCAGACTGCAGTTATCGGCGGTGGCCTGTTTCGTCGGCCGATCGTACTCCGTTGCCAGAGCAACCTGACGTTTACCATGTTCGCGAGCGCGGTTCCAGAATGCTGCTGCTGATGGGCAGCAGCAGCAGCAGCAGCATCAGCATCGGCAGCAGCAGCAGCATCAGCAGCAGGCAGGCACCCGCACCCCCGGTCGGTGCCGACCGCTTAATTAAGCCGGCATGCTGCTGGGCGATATTCACGTCGTCCGCCTCCGTTGGAGAGCTTTTCGACCGAAATTCCGATTTTGAAGCGATATAGGTCGATTTGGGTTGGTTTTCGACGGAAACTCAATTATATTGATTTTCGACAAATTGGCCATTTTTGAAGCCAAATTCGACAGACTGAATGGATTTTCGACAATGGACCTAAATTTTGGCCCTCTTAAGCTGTTCCAGGACAAGCTTCTGCCGGATCAGGCAAGGCCTGTCGGGCTGTCGGCCCTGGTCCATGCGCTGGCCATCAAGGCCCCGGTGCGCCGCCCGAGCGCGATTTCCGAAAAGCACATCCGCGGCAGCCATCGCGATGAAGGGGAATGGCGGCTTTTCGACAAGCGTTACTGGCCGGGCCAAACCTTCGCCGACCACCTGAACTTTGCCCTGCGCCATGAGGACCTGGACCTGCTCGTCCTCAAACGGGTGTTCAAGGCTGTACCGAAATCGGCAATCGAAGCATTCGTCCGCGAAGCGCCGACGGGCGTACCGACGCGACGCGTCTGGTTTCTATATGAGATGCTGACGGGAGACACGCTAGATGTGGCGGAATCGCCCGCTATCGCCGCGGTCGATCTACTCGACCCTAAAGCTTACTTCACTGGAAAACCGAAGGTTTCCAAGAGGCACCGCGTCCGCGACAATCTGCTCGGAACGAAAGACTTTATTCCAATCATCCGCCGCACACCGGCGCTTGTCCGGTTCACGGAAAGCGGCCTTGCGGCAAAAGCGCTGGACACTGTCGGCCGCACCGGCGGCCACGTTGTCGCGCGCGCAGCCAGCTTTCTTCTGCTGGCCGACAGCCGCGCGAGTTTCGAGATCGAGGGCGAACATCCGCCGCGCAACCGGCTGGAGCGCTGGGGACGGGCTGTCGTTCAGGCCGGAAAACATGCGCTTACGCTGGATGAAATTGTTCGGCTTCACGGCGTTCTTATAGAAGACAACCGCCTCATCCGCCCCGGTCTTCGCCCCGACGGCGTTTTTCTTGGCGAGCGGGATCACGAGAACAATCCCATGCCGGAGTTCATCGGCGCGCGCCCTGACGATCTCGATAGCCTTATGAAGGGCATGATCGCCGCCAACACGCGCATGCGCGACGATGGAATCGATGCCGTTCTTCAGGCCGCCATCACGGCCTTCGGCTTCGTCTATATCCATCCGTTCCAGGATGGCAATGGACGGCTGCACCGCTGCCTGATCCACCATGTCCTGGCGGAACGCAAATTCACGCCGCCTGGCATGGTGTTTCCGGTTTCGTCCGTCATGCTGGACCGGATCGACGATTACCGCACGACGCTACAGGCGCATTCGGGACCGCTTATGGATTCCATAGAGTGGAAAGCGACCGCGGACCGGAATGTCGAGGTCCTGAACGACACAGCCGACCTGTACCGGTATTTCGACTGTACGGAAGAAGCTGAATTTCTCTACCAGTGCGTACAGCGCACCATAGAGCATGACCTGCCGCATGAGATCGATTACCTGCGCCGTCACGACGAAGCGCGCCGCAAAATCATGGAAACGGTCGAGATGCCGGACCGGCTTGCCGACGATCTGCTGCTGTTCATCCGGCAGAACAAAGGAACGCTGTCGAAGAAACGCAGAGAGCGTGAATTCAAGGCATTGAAGGACGAAGAAGTAGCGCAGATCGAAGAAGTGGTGCGCGATGCGTTCGATGGATTCGAAGAAGGGGATGCCGCAGAGAGCTCATCCGCTGATGACTCCAAATAAACAAGGGAGCGCTAGGCAGGCCAATGTCTGAAAACGAAGTACGAGACGATCACTCGTTGCAAACTGCGGTCAGAGATCTTTTTATCGGTAGCGCACCCGAGCGCGAGAGCGACTTGGTTGGGATGTGGAAGGAGCTGGACCTCATATTTCAGCTAACACCCGACATGCATGAAGGGGATCGCATCATCATGGATGCGGGCGCCTATCGGTATATCCGGTTCAATCACCGCGTCCTGCGCGCATTCTGGATCGGCGGATATGCCGCGTGGGAGGGCTATCGGACGGTAGCTGAAAGCCCGTCTTTGCAGGCGCTCGACCTCACCCGATTTAGAGAGCTCGTCTCGGCGTACGAAAGCTGCCTTGCGAGCACGGAGGCGGACCTAGAGGCTTTGCCGGTCGGTGTCGCAGAGCCGGGGCAATATCCCGATGCCAATATTGATCCCCAAGGGCGGGCCGCGAGCGAACTTGCGACGATCGCCGTGGCATGGGCTCTTCTACACGAATTGAGGCATATCCGGCATCAGCGCGAGGGAACAGGCGCCGATCCTCATAGCGAGGACAAGTCGGCCAAGCATGCAGAGGAACTGTCATGCGACGCCTTCGCCACAACTTTTCTCCTTGAACAGATCGATTTGTACGCGACGGGCCAATCCGCGGACCTGGTGCGGCAGAAGCGCCAGCTGGGAATCTATTTCGGACTCTTCGCTGTAACCCTGCTCGCCAAGGATAAGTGGGGCGAGTCGAAGACTCATCCGGCGGTCCAGGTTCGGATAGACGCAGTCAGAACTCTTATGGCTGACCAGAAATCCGACATTGCAGCTGCTATGGCGCATTTTGCCTTTGCCGTGCTGGGAATTGTTTGGCCTGGAGCTCCCAGCCATATTAGGGAATCTAGAACCTCATCACTTTCCCTCTGGCGCATTGCCGAACCCTGATTGCCCCAGCGATGGGCATTGGGCCGCCCGTTCATCCCCGAGCAGCGCTCTGATCCAGGGTCTTGCTGCTTTCGGAACGCGCATGCGGGCGTACAGCAACGCCGAATGAATGGCAGCACTATATTGCTCCTTCGTGAAGGCGTTGACCACGTTGGTCTGGCTGAGAAGGGTGGCGGTGTCCACGATCGTTCGCGAACTCCATCGCTGTACGAAAACGGCGCTGGCTTTCTTCTCATCAATCACTGGAATCGTTGCCGCATCGCTCATCGCGTAAGCAATCGTCCCGGCTTCACCGTCGTCTATGCCAACCGTTAGGTCACCATCAGTCAGTTCCCGAAATAACGTTCGCGCACGATCGTCCATCGTAACCCGTTGTAAACATCGTGAATCCAGGAGTGCGGCAAGCTCGGACTGAATATCCCGCTTGGGAAGGGGGTGTCGGTGAAGTTCCGCGAACGCATAATCTTCAACAAGCATTGGTCGGCTCGCGGCCTTCACCACTTGTCCGGCTATGCCCGTGCCCAGCAAATTAATGAGTGCGCTTGCGTCTAGAACGAGCGAACAATCCGAAGGTAGCTCAATTGAGGGAGATCGCGAATTCATCGCCTTCACCTCCGCCAAAAGCATCGAGAAGGTGCCTGACTTCTACCCTGTCCATATCCAGCATTCGTGCCAGCTGACCCTCGGACAAAAGCCCTCTCCGATAGGCTGACGACGCGAGTTGAGCGAGCCTGGGGTTGTGCGGCAAGTTGGGAGAGGACGGGGCGACGTCACCGATCACACCACGCACGAATTCGCGGTTGAAGCCACGCTCACGCAGGCTATCAAACGTCCCCTGCGGCACAAGTTCAAGACGTTCCAATTGTCTGCACATGGCCTCAGGCGAAACGTGGAACATGTGGGCCATCAGAATAAGATGGCGCGGCGTAAAGCGGCGATCGGATTCGATCGTTTCCTGAAATTTGCGCCGGACTGCGGCTGGCGGCATTAGAAACGCAAGCGAGAAAGCCGTCGCAAAGCGCTCGTCCGCGGTCGTTGCACTTTCATCCAGCTCCACAACATCCACAAAGGAACGACTGCCGACAAAGTGGCCCGTTTCGTGAGCAGCGGTTAGCGCGCGGCGTTCCCAGGGATGGCGCGCGTTCAAAACCATGCAGGCGCCCACGACGGGATCGTAACCAAAAAGACCCGATATTTCGGATGGCAGCGGCCTGATGAAAACGCGTATACCGAGTTCCTGTTCAAGCAGTGACACAATGTCGGAGATCGGGGAAAGCCCGACGCCGAGCCGGTGCCGAAGAGACATCGCAGCCTCTTCAGCCTGCCGTTCTATGGAGCCAGGCAAGATACGCTGCTCGGGCGGATAACTTGGCGAGAATTCAATGCCGAGCATGCGCTCCAGCTCGACAGTGGACGCGGCAAGTTTATTGAGCGTGTTGATAGCGGCGCTCGTTTCCCTTTTCTCAGATCCCTGTCGACGAAAGCGCGCATTCAAATCGACATGAATGGCATCCCTCGCGAGAAGCCGGTTCACCGAGCTGTCATAGAAATGCGCAAGATGCTCCAGCTCTTCAGGCTTCACCTTGCGCCCCCCCTTCTCAATCGAAATCAAGGTTTGACGGGAGACGCCAATGGCATTGGCCGCGTCATCCTGCGTCTTTCCAGCAGAATTTCGAGCCGTTCTCAATCGCTCGCCGATTTCAAGCGCGGACATTTCTTCAAGACGTGCCATTTTCTTATTCTTTGCCTAAGTGGTTTAAGAGACCGCCGGGTCCGTACGACTCGCGAAAAGCCGACCATTCGGCGGCGTGGGCCCGCGCCAAGCTGTGTATGGCGGTTGCTGTCGTGCCGGTGACGTCGTTTGCAATATCCCAGGCCGCACGGCGGAAGACAGGGTCATCGACGCTCTTTTCAGCAAGTGCCGCCAGCGCGGTCATGCCGTGGGCTGCATGGTGCGCAATTCCTTCATCGTTCGGCGTTGCCTGACGACCCGAGGAATCGCTGCGGCAACTATCCAGTGAAACTCCGGACAGATCGTCCCAAAAATATGGACCATTCGCGATCCCGGCCGCATGAAAGGTCGTTCGCCGCAGAAGGCAACCACTACATATGCCGCAGTGAACACCTCCCAAGCGGTCGCGCGAACCCCTGACACAGGACCGGGTCTGCTCAAATCCGTTAGCGATGTCGGCTTTTAAGGCTTCAACGAGTACCTGGCCCTTTGTACGAAATTTTTGCGGATGATCGAACCGCATGTTGCTGCCGAGCAAGGCGTTCACGAAAGCTGCCATGCGGCGCGTAAAACCTGGGTGCGTGGTGCGGTGGGGGCATTCGTCTGCGTATGGGAGCAAGCTGGGACCGAGCGCGCCGACGCCATTTTCGCCCACAACGATCCGGGGCGCGCCAGTTTTCACGGCGGCGAGTGCCGCCATGCTGAAGAACAAGAAAGTGCGCGTTCTGAACGATATTTCGGGATGCGTACCCACAGCGAGCGAAACCGGCAGCTTGAGGCACGGAGGCTGATGATGTCCTGCCGCGTCAATGTCGCGATTGCGGCGTTCGTCAATGGCGCGGGAGGACGTTTGAATGCGCAGGGGCGATGGTCCACCGGCTTGTGAAGACAGGATCTGCCATTGCAGGAAGCTATCCAGGCCGTCACTGAAGGGGACAACGACGTATTCGCGTTCAAGAAAGTTGAAGCTGGACTGCGGGATGGTCAGAGCTTGAGCGCCGGGCTCGAACGTAAAATCCCAATCGTCTCCGGTCACAAAGCTGAGGGCGTCCGTGAGGGATGCGCTTACGCTGCGCTCGGACCACCGGGCAGGATCGCTTACGGGCAGCGTGACTTCAATCGTCCGTTTCCAGCCGGATGACCGGTTTCGGCGGATAATTCTGTCCGCGTACGCGATGGCGCCGGCGACGACAACGAGGTCCTGCTCGATGGGAAGCAAAAGCGTCGCGCTGTAGTCCTGAAGGTGCTGGGGATTGAGCTTAATGTCCTTTCCGACGACACACTGCGTAGCGCTGGTCGAGATTTCCGGATGGGCCATGCTTGGCCGGACAAGGATGCGCGCCGCGTTCGACATTAGCCGCCGCCATGACGGAACGCGCCGCCAAGCAAGTCTTCATCGGCGGAAAGTCGATGTGCGGGCCGGTTGACACTGGCGCCTGGCTGAAGCTCAAGAAGCGACTCGGCGTGGGCGAGGTAATCGATGGATGCAGCGTCTCTGCGCATTTGACCGATGCCGCTACGCGCGCGCGGGTCGTCTGAACCCAGCAGGACCGGCTCGGCGGCCCGAATATCGGCATCATTCCGCGCTGATAACGCTTCGCTGAATCCCTGCGTGATTGCATCCCGTAGTGGTTGGCCTTCGGCGACGCGGCGCTGAACGCAGGACAATAAATCAGCTTCGAGCTGACCGCCGGTCCCGCCGACGTCGCGGGGGTGCGCGACGCCATCAAACGGGCCAAACAAATCCGGAAGGCCCTGCAGATGCGCCCTTACGCCATTTAAAAATCCTGGGGAGACTTCGCGTTTGCATGCGTCATCCATCGCGACGGTCAATGCCTCAACCGAGCGTCCCGTGACCCGATCGGCCTCGCGAAGGGCGCACTTTACCCATTGCTGCACCTTGGCAGGCCTGGGAACGCTTCTGTGAATATCGTCGCGCATGCCAGGATAATGCGCTGGCTTTCTGACAATGTCAAATAAAAATGCTAGTTTTTTACTTACAATGTAAAACTCTTCTCTGGACTGGACTTTTGTTAATTGAGCAATGACCGACCTGCCAGCTGGCGTATGCCCACGCCTAAACAGATGGAAAAGCTGGCGGCCGAGGCCGCCCGGAAAGCTGCGGCCCCGGAAGCACCGCTACCTCCCGAATATTGGGATTCGGTTCTTAAGGACCTTCGTGCTGCTGCTGCCCAATTGCAGGACCGGCGGCTTTCGGAGATAGGCCGGCACGTGCTGCGCGTTTCTTGCCGCCGCTGCGACCGCACGGTGGAAATCCAGACGGCAGACGCGGTCCGCCTCTATGGGGGAAGGCGATCTGGAAGGATATCGCACAACGGCTGCTTGACGACACGTGCCAGCAGCGCACCGGACCGCATGAAGAGGACGGATGCTGGCCCGGTTTCGAGACAACCCGATAATGACCGATTGCCGATGCGATTTCTCTGCGCTTGGATGTCCGGATGGCGCCGAAACATCACCCCACGCCGCTTTCAGGTGGCGACCGCAAGGCTCTGACAAAGGAGCTCGGCAAGGCGCGCGCGATGGCCAACATCCTGACTGCGCAATCGGCCGAGATGCGGGCCAAGGGCGAAGCGATGATCCAGCAGGCCGACAGGTTGCTTTGCGAAAGCTGGAACGAACGAATGTGGAGTGACGGCGACCTGCCTGCGCCCTCACGCGATCCGTAGGCGTGGAGAAAGATTCTTCTCGCTTTACAAAAATGCTTTGGCTAGCCATTCCGCGAACCGTCCTATTTGCACGCCACAGCTACCCAGCCGCAATATCTGTGCTCGCGATCCCTTTCTTGCTTGAGAAGCCTTGAACCTAATGCCCTAGACCAATCACGGTCCAGGGCAAAGGCATGAGCGGCAAGGGCGAAGCGACTCGGATCGAGCGATTAAGGGCGCCGAATAGTCTGGATAAGCCGCTCGCGGCGAAGCGCCGTCGCAAGAACCGTGGCATGCCCCCACCTGCGACGTTCGATATCGATACGCTGCCGGGCAGCTCCAACTTGACCGCATTAGAGGCGGCAGCGGTCATCCGGCGCACGCCCGGTGCACTTGAGCAGTGGCGGCGCGATCCGAACCACCAGCTGAAATGGCGCTATGTCGATGGCCGGCCCCTCTATCGTGTCGATGCGGTGCGTGACTATCTGGCCAAGTGCGACAAAACAACTAAGACGCCTCAGCCGCATAGTGCTCACGGAGACGCCCGAGGAGCTCGGCCTTGATCGGGTCAAGCGGATTCGTCCGCGGCAGGCGCACGATTTTGCCAACGCGTTTCGCGCCGACCAACTCCGCAATGTAGTCGTGAGCCGCTTCGAACGCCATCTTGCGGATGATCCACTGTTCGTCATGATTGTAGACCTGATCGATTCCGCCTGGCTTTTGCCCAACACACAGCCGCTGGATTTCGTTGTCGTAGCCACAGCGTGACATGATGGTTCGCAGGCTGCGCCTTGGGTCATGCATAGTGAACCTGGCGACGCTCGCTTCCTTGACCAGGCGGTTGACCATCTTGGTGAACCCGGACATCTGGCCGCCGGTCTTCGGTGACGGGAAGACATAGTCGGAGGTTGCTCGCTGGAAATGTCTCGCGGCCGAGAGCACCTCGTCAACCAGGTGAGTGCGCGGCACATCGTGGTGCAGCCCCATCTTGGTCCACGCCGCATCGAAGGTGATACGGTCATCCATGATGTGCTTTCGCCACTCGATCATCATAGGCTCGCTGCGGCGCGGGCCACCGAGCAGGCACATGCGTGCCAGGAGACCGAAAGCCCCGAGCTTGCCGGATGCATACCAGACCTTGATGATCTCCTCATCGGTTAGCGCGCGGCCCTTTGTTCGGCGCCCGACTCTCTGCGCTCGGGTTTCCTTGGGCGCGCGATAGCCGGCGAGCACGTTATGCTCGACGTAACCTTCGCCGACGCACCATTCGAGAAAGGTATGCACGTGCTTGCGCAAGTCCTTGGCTGCACCGCGCTTGCCGGTCTTGGCAATCTTGTCGACCGCAGCCATGACCTGGCGTCGCGTCAGGTCCCCCACGCCGCTCTCGGCGTGATCCTTGAGTCCGCGCCGGAGCGCCGACATTGCTGGCTTCCAGTTGACGACTTGACGTTCGGTCAAGGACGTCTGGTAGGGACCATCTTCAACGATGAGCGTCGCGAGCGTGGTGCGCTGCTTCTCGGCTGCCTGTTGCCGCCTCGCCTCGCGCTTCGCGTCGTTCGGGTCCAAGCCCTTGACGACCTCGCCTGCGGCGATGGTGGCGGCCTTGCGCGCGGCCTTCTCATTATATTTGGGCCACGCGCCGAGGGTCTTGCGCTGGGTCCCCCTCACCCCCGGCTTGGTGAAGAGGTAGACCCAGGTCCGGCCGCCGGTGGCGCGCATGCGCAAGGCGAGGCCGGGCAGCTTGTCGTCGTGGAGATAATGCTGCGCCTTACCCGGCGGCAGCGTTGCGTTGCGGATCACCGTATCGGTAAGCGTCAGCTGGTTGGCCGGCTCCGTCATGTTCCGTCCCTCTCTCTGTGCCCGGTGTGCCCCGCGCCGTGTGCCCTCGTAGGGAGGATCCACAGCCCCAAACAGAACCGGGTCTCAAACCTCCCCCGTTTTTGTGCCCCAAGGGAAAATTCAGGGCGGGCACAACGGGGGCATACAAAATGTTGCAAGGTCACCTATGGGCTCTTATGGCCGCGTGAGGCCATAACCGCGGTTAATTAAACGGGTTTTTGCATTCCAACTATGGCCGGATTTGGTTGGCGGGGGTCTATGGATTGTGGTTCACACGGGAGAGGTCCAAGGTTCGATCCCTTGTGCGCCCACCATTAGCCCCTTTTATCCAAGGGGTTAGTTCTCTCATTCCCTCGGCATGTGCCCCACATCGACTGGGCACACGCCCTTTTGAAAAAAGAGAAACGGATATCAGACCCTTCCCTCCACATCCCCAGCTCTGTTGTGCAAGGAATTTCACGGAGGGCACAGCAGGGGCATACAAAACAGAGCATGCCAGCTATGGCCCGCTATGGTCGCATAAGGCAGTCGTTACTATGGCTTGGATTCGTAGGCTATGGGCCAGCGCCGATACCCCTTCGCTCCGACGACTCGAGGACCACGGTCTCCGCCAAGGTCTTGGCACCACGGAGAGGTAATGGTCATCCTTCTACATCGCGGTGAGTGAAAGAGTGCATTTGCTTTTATCGCGTCAATTCTCCGCGTTCGGTCGGCACCACCTCGAAGATCCTACCGCCCTACATGCGCCGCTCGAAATCGATCGAGACGCGGCTGCCGATCCTTTACCTGAAGGGTATCTCCACCGGCGACTTCTCGGAGGCGCTGGCGGCGCTGCTCGGCAAGGATGCTGCCGGGTTGTCGGCATCCGCCATCGGTCGGCTGAAGGACGGTTGGATCGACGAACACGCCGCGTGGCAGGGGCGTCGCTACGTTTACATCTGGGCCGATGGCATCCATCTGGAGGCGCGGCTCGAAGACGAAAAGCAGTGCATCCTGGTGCTGATCGGTGCGACGCCGGAACGCCGTAAGGAACTGGTCGGCTTCACCAATGGTGGTGGCGCGATCTGCTGCTTGATCTGAAGCGGCGCGGGCTCGCCGTGCCTCCGCGGCTCGTCATCGCCGATGGAGCGTTCGGCTTCTGGAAAGCTGCCGGCGAGGTCTGGCCGAAAAACGCGCGAGCAGCGCTGCTGGGTGCACAAGACGGCGAACATGCTCGCCAAGTTGCCGAAGACCCAGCAGCCGAAAGCCAAGCGCGCGTTGCAGGAGATCTGGATGGCTGAAACGAAGGTCGCCGCCGAGCTGGCGTTCGGCGCCTTCATCGGGAGCTACGCGCTGAAATACGAAAAGGCGGCAGACTGCCTGAACAAGGATCGGGACACGCTGCTGGCTATCTACGACTTCCCGGCCGAGCACTGGAAACACTTGCGGACGACCAACCCCATCGAAAGCACCTTCGCCACCGTGCGCCACCGCACCATTCGATCGAAAGGCTGCCTATCCAACAAGACCGCGCTCGCGATGGTCTTCAAACTGGTCGAGGGCGCGCAGAGAACCTGGCGCCGTCTCGATGGTCATAACCAGTTGCCAAAACTCGTTCTCGGTGTGACATTCAATGACGGGATCGAGGTCATCGCCAAGTCGACCGACCGCCAGCCCACAACCGCCGCCGCCTGACCGGCTCAAGCCGTCACCAAAATTTGGCGATGGCTCTTCGGTTGAGCCGGACCAATGCTGCTCGACCTTGTCGAGCTTCAGCTCGTTGAAGCACATCGGGCACGCCTGTGGTGGTGGCCTTCGCTTCACGCAATGCCACTCAGCGACTCTCTAGAGCCCGTCAGAAACGCTGTCCGGTTGCTCGGGACAGAAACCGGTGCTTCACTTGGATGCCGTGTCCACTCCCCAACAGCGGGCCGGCGGAGGGGCGGCCCCGAGTTCACTCTTCAACCGGGCGATTCGGGGTCGCTCTGTCGCTACGCCGGCATGGCTGTCAATCGGCTTGCAACCGGCATGGCTGTCAATCGGCTTGCAAATTTGACCCCGCATTGCCTCATCCAGAATGTTACTGGACAACTTCTCGCCGACCACCTGCCGTTGCAGAATGACCCGGGCATGCCGCAGTTTTTCGAGGAGGTTAGCCAGTTCCTAAATGGTGTGGTTTGAGCAAACGACGCGGCGCTTGGGACGTAACCACGCTTCGGCCGTTTGGAACGGTCAGCAAGCGTAAGACATGCAGGCTGCACAATATCTCGCCTCCTGATCGATACTCGCAGAGGTTTGCAATGGGGTCCTCGTATTTCGGAGCCCACAAGCGATTAGCAGAATGCGCTGGGCTGTTCGCCTTGGTAGGCCTGCCTCTCAGTTCTCCGGCTATAGCCGATGTGTATCCAGTGACGGGGATCTGGGTCACTCTCGATCCCAACTTCCCTATCGGAGTCGATGAAGCTTGCTTCACCGTCCGACTGTCTGGCGTCGAAGCGGTAGGTCGGCATTTGATAGCTGAAATGCTTATATTCAATGGGGACAAGCGGTACGACGTCACGCCGAGTACGCAGCTAGTCAGCTCACTTTCCTCCGCTAAGCCTGCACCGAAAGGTTATTGGATTACTGAAACACCCGATGCTAGGAGGCGGCTCTGGTTTACTCGAAAGATCACCTATCTTCTGACGATTGTTAATCCCACGACGATTGAGATTGGGAAAAACTCGCACAAAACAAAATTTGTGAGATGCGGACCAGGCAAACTGCCAACTTGACAAACGATCAATGCACTGCGCAAGGGGGGCAGCGTGTTCGAGGTTGTCCGCAACATGGGCACCTCCGTCGAAATCATTCAGGAGTACCATGGAAGGCGACAGCTGCCGCTTTCGCTACGCAGTTGGGGGATTAATTTTGGAGGGGCTTGCTACGTAAAGTTCGAGGAGCGTCTCCGACTGTTCCTTGAACAACACTCCGCCTTCTCTAAAAAATTCAGCTGTTATGGCGAGAAGATCCTGAGGGGACTTAGCCCCAGCAAACAGTCCGACAAAGTGCCATAGGAATTCGTATTTCGTTCTGCCATCTCCAACAGCTGTTTTTGTTGAGACCAGGGGAATGCAGAGCCAATTGCGAAGGCTTCCGGAACGTCTCTAGGGAAGGAAACAAGAGTCTGCGTTTCAGTCGAAACAACTTCATGAGACCCCTCTGCCGCAACTTGTTCAGGAATGTTTGCGACCTCAATCAGCGGGTCAACAGTCTCCACCTCGGCAGAAGCGACCTTGGGGGCTTCGATGTTCAGGTCAACCGGCTTGACATCTTCTTCAGAAGATTTCGAAAGAGCGGTAGAGCTCTTCAACTTTCGATCTTTGGTTCGCTTGCTCATCTGACAGCTCACTTATCGGTGCAGTCTCCTCGGAGGCCACACGGCTTGCCTTCGACTAGATAGCGACTCGAAACACGAGCTAATTATACATCGTTCTGCGACGCTGATTTGCTGGACGGCAACATTCCGCTGCCAAGTTCCTTTATCGGATCTTGTGCGATGGAGAACTGGGCTTTTAGATACTCGCTCTGCAGCCGCATGAACTCATTCACGTCGGATGCATGGATCAGTTTTCGTGTATGCTCCAAGGCGGCTTTCATGTTCTGCTCTGTGATCGACAGAGTTTTCTTCGAGAAGTCTTTGGCGGGAGCGGGGACCATCTCGACTGACTTCGCTGCGGCATCCAGAAAGGCGGCAATAGCCTTCTCCGCCTGATCAACGCTGTTTTCAGCCATTTCCTTGACTTGAGACCGAACTTGGATACCTAGGTCAGACATGAGAAATCCTTACTTGGGGCAATCAGATCCGGTGCAGCCGAGCAGTCTAACAAGGCCAAGCTGAGGCAGGGATCGGACCACTTCAGTGCTGCGGTCCTAAGATTCCGTTGTTGGTATTCCCGAGATCTTGCACGGCCTTGTTCATCGTTCTGTCGTTTGCGTACCTGCTGGCTGGCGATGAACTACCGTTGCTCCCGTTGGTAGCGGGCAGAACTGGGAATTCGGTTTCCAGTCGTGCCATGACTAAGGGCGTTGCTCGTGTTTGGCCCGGGTGAGCCAGCCGTACCGTTCACGGTCCCACCGCTCGAGCTGGATCCCGCAGCCGTGTTGCCAGAGCCGTTGCTCCGCTCGAAGAACCAGCACCACTTCACCCTCCCCCTCCGCTGCCCTGCGGAAAACTTAAGGTGCTAGTGCAGGTGAGAGCTCCTGCAATGAGAAGAGCGGTCACTTTCATGGCAGTTCTCCGGGATTCGATCCCATAAAGCTCCGAACGTCTCGTCTCGTTCCATTCGAAGGTTTGGCCGATCGCCTCGGTTCCTGAGCCGAAGCGGGGGAACCATCTGCGCGATGTTCTATTGTCCTTCGGGCAGGGAAGCTGAGGGGCTTTCAATGAATGGGATCATTTATATTGTCGGCTTGATCGTTGTGATCGGGATCGTTCTGTCGTTCTTCGGCCTGCGCTAGTCAGCACTGTGCGGCACCATCGAGTGCAAAGCAGTATTGTCGGCGTCGGACGAGGTTCACCTATTGCTTTATTGGCCCGTCCACGCATTAGACGGCGCGTCCATTTTTGCGAGACTTTGCCGCCGTATTCAACAGCTAAAGCCGTACCCTTCGCCTTTTTCGCTTGTTGTGCCGCTCACACTTGTTGAACCGCTGAAATTTATTGCAGTTTGCGGCGCGGCAATCAGGATGGAAGTGCAGCGTCAATCAGGATGAGAGAGCTTCGCCGGGCTCGTGACGTAGGGAGGGCGTAGCCCGACCGGAGTTACGAGCCCGGCGACGGCGCGATCCGAGTGGACCGCGCCGTCTGGTGATCGCGGCTGGCCGGTGATGGATGGTTCTTCTCGCCAAAGAGGAATCACCCGTTGCCAGGCTGCCATCTCACCGATCACCAGATGAGGCTCTACATGAAGTTCCGTCAAACCAATTCGCCGCCCGTGGCGGCCGCGAAGGTGTCGTTCAGTTCGTCGACCGCTTATCGGCTCGAGAAAGATCTGCGTCTTCCGTCGCAAAAGAAGTCACCGCGGCAAAGGCGCCGGCCGGATCCCTTGGCCAACGTCTTCGACCTGGAGGTCGTGCCGATGCTGAAGAGGGCTCCCGGCGTGCGGCCCGTGGCTATCTTCGAGGAGATACTCCGACGCCATCCTGAGCTGGGGGCCGGAATCCGCCGCACCCTGGAGCGCCGGATCCGCGCCTGGCGAGCAATCCATGGCGGGGAGCAGGAGGTCATCTTCCGCCAGACCCACGACGTGGGCCAGGTCGGCCTCTCCGACTTCACCGATATGGGCGAGCTTGGGGTCACCATCGCGGGCGTGCCGCTCGATCATCGCCTCTATCATTTCCGGTTGGCCTATTGCGGGTTTGAACACGCCCATGTCGTGCTCGGTGGCGAGAGCTTCGTCGCATTGGCCGAAGGGCTGCAGAATGCTCTGTGGTCGCTCGGTGGGGCACCGCGGGAGCATCGGACCGACAGCCTGTCGGCCGCCTTCTGCAATCTCGACCGTAATGCGAGGGACGATCTGACCCGGCGGTACGAGGACCTCTGCGCCCATTACGGCATGCGGCCTTCCCGCAACAATCGCGGCATCGCCCACGAGAACGGGGCGATCGAGAGCTCGCATGGTCATCTCAAGCGCACGATCGCCGATGCGCTGCTGTTGCGCGGCACTGCCGACTTCGATGATCTCGCCGGCTATCGCGGCTTCATCGACGAGATCGTCAGCCGCCGCAATGCCCGGAACACCAAGCGCATCGACCACGAGCGCGCCACCCTGCAGGCGCTGCCAGATCGCCGCACCTCGGACTACGAGGAGGTGATTGTCCGCGTGACGTCAAGCGGCGGCTTCACCTTGCGCAAGGTGTTCTACACCGTGCCGTCGCGTTTGATCGGGCACCAACTGCGGGTGCGCCTTTACGACGATCGTCTCGACGTGTTCGTCGGCGGCACCCATCTCGTCACCTTGCCGCGTGGGCGGCCGCATCCCAACGGCAAGCACGACCAGGTCGTCGATTATCGGCACGTGATCCATTCCTTGCGGCGCAAGCCAATGGCGCTGCTCAATCTCGTCTACCGTGATCGGCTGTTCCCGCGTGATGCCTATCGCCGAACCTTCGATCGCTTGCGCGAACGGCTGCCGGACAAGAAAGCCTGCCGGCTCATGGTCGATCTGCTCGCTCTGGCGCACGAGCGCGGCTGCGAGGCCGAACTCGCCGATCAGCTCGCGGCTGACCTTAACGCTGGCCAACTGCCCGACCTCGGACGGCTGTGCGCTTACTTCGCGCCCGATCCGGCCTGCATGCCGCAGGTCGTGGTGCAGCTGGCCCCGCTCGCCAGCTATGAGTGCCTCATCGGTGCCGGCGAGATCGGAGGTGCCGCATGAGCACGGCCAACACAGTCGACACCGCGCGCCTCAATCTGTTGCTCAACGAGTTGCGGCTGCCCGCCATTAAGGTGCTGTGGCCGCAATTTGCCGAGCAGTCCGACAAGGAAGGCTGGCCGGCGGCCCGCTTCCTCGCCACCATTGCCGAGCACGAGGTCGCCGAACGCGGCCGCCGCCGGGTCGAGCGCCATCTCCTCGAGGCTCGGCTACCCGCTGGAAAGACCTTCGACAACTTCGACTTTGAGGCTGTGCCGATGATCTCCAAGGCGCAGGTGACCGCGCTCGCCGCCGGCGATGGTTGGCTCGGCAAGGGCGCCAATCTGCTGCTGTTCGGGCCGCCCGGCGGTGGCAAGAGTCACTTGGCGGCAGCGATCGGCCTGGCCCTTATCGAGAACGGATGGCGCGTCCTCTTCACCCGCACCACCGATCTCGTGCAGAAGCTCCAGGTGGCGCGCCGCGAGCTCAATCTCGAGGCCGCCATTAACCGCCTCGATCGCTTCGACCTCCTGATCTGCGATGATCTTGCCTACGTCACCAAGGACCAGGCCGAGACCAGCGTGCTGTTCGAGCTCATCAGCGCACGCTACGAGCGGCGTTCCATGCTGATCACCGCCAATCAGCCCTTCGGAGAGTGGAACAGGGTCTTCCCGGACCCTGCTATGACGCTCGCCGCCATCGATCGCCTCGTTCACCACGCCACCATCGTTGAGATGAACGTCGAAAGCTATCGCAGGCGTACCGCGCTCGAACGGAAGCGTGGTCCAGGGCGACCACCCTCGCATGCGACACCAAAAACACTCGCTGATTGACGCTCCGCGACAATCAGAGCGAACAAAACTCTTGCACGCGACAATCATCGCGGCAATCATCACTTCGCCGCGACACAGACTCGCCATCCTGATTGTCGCGCGCTTCCCATCCAGATTGTCGCGCTATACCAGTTCTTGTGGCAGGGAGTGGCCACACAATCTGGACGACGGTTACAAAGATTAGAACGTTGCAATCTCGGCGGTCAGCTCGGCAGAAGGTCGTCGGTGACATCGGAAAAAATTTGTAACGATCTGGCTGCGGCACTTCTGTGCCGTCAATGCGGTATGCAAGAGCGTGGCCGACACTGCCCGTTCAAGTAAATGAAACACGAGAATACGGTCGTCCCAGCTTTACGCGTTCGACGTTCTCGCCGTGGGCGGCGACGATCTTCGCGGCCTGCCACTGCATCTGCGAAGATAAATTTGCAGCGCCTGCTGGCGCGCCGGCCGGACGGGATCACCGTGGCGCCCTTTGAGCGGGGCGAGATTGGTCCCGATCTTTACCGGCCGCCTGCGGCATGGGCTTGAAGGGCTTGGTCTCAAAGCACCGCGATCGGCCTGACCGGGGCGCCGACAGAAGCATTGGGTAAGGTGAAGAATAGGCAACACCCCGCCATGAATCGCGAACTGTAGCCGCACGCCCTCTTTAACTTCCTCGCGAATCAGATTCGTATGGCCTGAGGCGCAGGGGGTGGAGATGAAGTTCATTTTCACGGAAGCTGGCGGCAATAAGCCAGTTCGGAAGTGCGATCTTTGCTTACAGCCGATGAGGTATTTGGGCGAACATGCGAGATCTTGGCTGTTCAGGTGCGAGGATTGCGCGCTTGTCAGCACAGACAATATTCATCCTCCGCAAGCCGCCTTGGAAGGATCTCCTCGCTCGCCGCATGCTATCTGACGGTTCGCCGCGCGAGGCGTGGCATTTAAGTCTCAAGTCTTCCGCATCGCGCAGGAATGACGTCAGGCGATGTTGCCTAGTCTAACCGCCCCCTGTTAGCTGCAGCGGCCGAGCATCCATTGCCCTGGGGTTGCAGGAAGACCATGGCGCCCGGCCGCCTGGTCGCAGAGCGGCTGCGACCAGGCACCATATAACCGCGAGTCGCTAAAACATTCGCCTTCTTCCTCGAGTGACACATTAAAATTCTGCATAAAAAGCCGGCCTCGCGGATCGGCAAGCGTGCGCCGCGATACGCTGCGGGTAGGGCTGGGAACGGCGTGCTCACTGCGCCGTTGGCTGAGTCGCTGGTGCCCAAGCCGGCGGAGCGGCCCCGGTCATACCGTCCACCCCTTCGAAGCCGGGGCCGTCTCTCCCTGTTCCGGAGTAAGCGTATGCGTTCCTCGCCCTCGATCGTGCCGCTCGATCGCCTCGATCGCGATATCTATCTCGTCTTGGAAGATTTCGGAGCGCGCGCGGGCTGCGCCTGGCGGGAGACGGACGAGCAGGATACCGACTTCGAGACGCTCATCCGCGATCTGCTTTCTGGCCAATACGCCTATCCGGTCCGCATCGTCGCGTTCAATGCCATCGAGGGTTGGTCTCGCGATGCGACCAGCGAGGTCGCGGACGAGCTGGCTGAGCGCGACGTAGGCGACCCCGAGATGGCGCCGGCGCTGCGTGCCTTCATAGAAGCGAATGCCAGCCGACCGTTTGCCATCCAACTGGCGCTGCCGCTGCGCGGAGCCCCTTGACCATGGCGCATCTGCCCCCCGCCGAGAGGATCGAGCAGAGCTATGACCTTGCCATGATAGCGCTGGCCGATTGTCTCACGCAGGAGCGCGATGCAGCAGCGACGGTCGACCGGCTGATCCGCATTCTCGACCGCGACAGTCTCCGCGAGGCAATTACGGAGGTCCTCGTCAATGCTCGCGTTCATCCTAGGATCCCGGCGCGACCACGACTGTATGGATCTACGACCAGGGCGAGGACCTGAAGGTGTTCGCCAATGAGGAAGCCGCGCGGGCCTGGATTGACGAAAACGATCCGGATGGCGTCGCGTTTGAGTACGAGGTGGCCGGCGTGAACCGTGGCATAGAAAGCGGCCGCCGCTGAAGGTCCTCAAAACAAGGCAGCCCCGGCGTGCCTAGGAGCCCGGGGCCATAACCTCAGCTTCCGGTGCGGCCGGTCGTTCGGTTACGGGAGTTAAGTTAAAAGGAGTTCGGCAGAGCCGCTTTGAGATTGCTCAATGACGACGGAACCTTGGACGGGCGTTCAGTTCGTGTGTTTCCGGAAGCCCGCCGGTCGAGCAAGGCGCTGTCATCAACCTGTGGCATAATCATTGCATAGTCGAACACGGAGTGGGATTTCAGTGCCCGGTCTGAGACAAGAGCGCTGCCGGGGGGACCTTCATTTCGAGCCCGGCGGCGCTCTTTCTTATGCTGTTTAAGCGTTTGAAACCGCGCCAACATGGCGAGGCAACGACTGCACTCCGAAGTTGGCGCGGATCAAGTCCGCACGTCCGCGTCGATATCAACCCGCTGCTGGATCTCGCCCAACTGCGCCCCCGACTTCAAATTTCATCTCAAATCTATGAACTAGTTCACAATTGCTTCTATTCGCGGGGGCGCAAAACTCCAGCTTCAGCGGAGCAATTAAATCATGAGCTATTCAAATGGAAAGCGCGTTCCGCGGCGCATTGTGATTGCCTGTTTGCTCGTCCTATCTGGAACAGCCTTGGTGATCGTGGCGCCCTCCTATCTGAACTTCCGAACCCACACTGCGTCGGACATGGCGTGCGCCGCTGATGGCTACTGCTGACGGATCGGCAGTCCATCACGATCATCGCCAGCGTCGGGCACGACGATATTAGGTCACCTGGAAAATCTCGCTGTAGTGGCGAATATGCGCGAAGGTCCTGCCCGGCGCCTCGGCCTCAGCTTCACCCATCCGGATGCAAACTCTGCACTTGGAACTAGAACGCGGCGCCTGATGGCTCCAAGTGCAGGAATCCCCTTCAGAGCACCCCATGTGGAAAAAGGAAAGGGAATCAGAATGCGCGCACTGATGATCGCATGTATCGTCTCCGCCTCCATCGGCGCTGCTAGGGCCGCTGACACCACGGCAGACAAGACAAAGCAAAAAGACAAGTGCAGCCACATGCTCATGGACGGGCAGTTGGTCGATCTACCCGTTGACGCGAGCGTTTGCGTCCGCTCGCCTGCGCCATACACGAACGAATACGCACTGCTTCACTGCTATCCGCCCCTTCAAGAGGTCGAGCTCGTAAAGCACGGTGATTCCCGCTGTCTTGGAAAGTACGAAAATCGCGAGCGCAAAAATAGGTGACGCAAACCAATCTGTTCGCTCTGGTCCGAGTCAGGCCCAGAAACGTTTCAGAGTGGTTACGCCGCACCAACCGGGTGCCGTGAGGACCGGCGCCGGCGCACGTGGCATCAGCGATTGAGAGCGTGCGGAATTTGATAACGCTCTAGCCGTTCGATGCCCTTCTGAATCTCGCGCTGCGAGAGCCAAAGCTCAAACAAGAAGAGCGAGCCAGCAAGCGCAGCTAAGCCGATACTGAGCCTCATCATTGCGATAAAATGCTCCGCTCGTCTCCAAGGTTCCCTCCAACTTTCGGAGCAAAAACCGGAAACTCAGCGGATCTCATTCACTTAATGATGATGCGAGGTCGTCGCGCAGTGCTCGCGGAGCAGCGCTAATGCTACGGTCTTGCGTGCGGAGCGCTGCAAGAGGACCGTGCCCGAGGCGAACATTCGTCGGGCTCCGGTGTCCTATAGGCACCCGGAGTGACATCCTGGACTACCGGGACGAACTCCAAAGGCTGGCGACCGTGGAGCAGCTGGAAAGTCTCACCACAAAGGATCAGGGGCAAGCTCGATGAGCTCCGCGCCGTGACGGTTACGCGACGACGTCAGCAAGCCTGCTTTTCGTTACTGGTCCGTCGTGAAGCGATGGCACTAGCGGATCATCCGAACCATTTCGCCCCAAACAACACGAAGGTAAGTCATTAGGGGAGTACGGATCTCTGAACTAAAGACAGCTCGCGGGGCTGGTTCAAGCGTTTAAAGGGGCAATTAACCTACTGGGTTGTTAGGTGATTTCAACATCCGCCGGCGACGTGACCATGAGCCACAGTCTCGTCCCACCAGAGATAAAGCAGGAGGTGATTAGAAACTCGCCTGGCGGTGCTCCAGCTAAGTATCGCGACGCCGCTTCAAAGGAGTCGAAAGGGCCAGCAGCATCCCAGATCTCGCCTCCGAGTTGCTGGCTAATCATGATCTCACGTCTTCGTTTCATAGCTTCTGACACTCACGCCCTACGCTAGTCTGCGAACAGGAAAGATCAGGTAAATCGGAATGAGAGGCTACTTTGATGCAATTTGCGCATCAGATGCAGTCTCGACCTAAGCTACATTGTCCGGACACGTGATTTGGCTGATGCTTCGAAGCTCAGCCCCATGCATTTTGATCGGATCAAGCCGCCGCATGGAAACAACACGCTGCCTCGATATCTAGAGAAGCGGTTCGGCTCATGTCCGAACTGAACATTCCGATCATCCCGACAAATTTCACGGTCTGGTTTACATATGTTCTCGGTCGCTCTCCTGCCCTGCGCAAGACGATTGTTGAAAGCGAGAACCCCTGTCGCCGATTTCTAAGCTGACGAAGAGATCAGTAGGTTCGTTGCGACAGAAGGCGCTGAAGCTCGGGATCGGGCTCGGTCATCAGCGGTAGACTTTGCTTCTGATTACATTCGGCAACAGAGAGAGACCTAGCCGAAAGCTAGAAATTGCCACTCATCACACTCCGGCCCCTTTCGCTCAGCGATCGCCCCAGTCGCTCCGGGTGGAACCTTATAGTCGCTTGCGCTTTGGTTCCACCAGCGTGCATAAGTACAGGCGAACGATGTTCAGGTGGTCCAACTCGCCTAACCGAAAGATCCGCGACGACCGGAGATACCTGGAGACGAGAGCTCGTCGCCTCTTGCAGAGTTATCTAACGTCGAGTGAATTGCACAAGCAGCAATACTACCAGGTGATCGCCGGGGCGGCTGCTGCGTGTCAGGCCGGAGTTTCTGATCCGAGCTTAGAAAATGAGACGCTCGCCGAGTTGGCTGCGGAGGCGGCCATGAAAGTTGTAAAAATCCGTGTTCGGGAAGCAAAGGATGAGCACGATCACTCGGCTGTACTGATTACGGATGCCTACGCAACGGTGGCCATTGCATACCGCCGTGCTGCTGCCGCCTACACAGCTGACAAAGAAATGGAGCAACTAGGGACCGCCGCTGTGCATCTGGTCACGATAGCGAATTCATTTATGAATGCTGAATCGGAGCAGCCAACGACGCACTGATGCGCCGTTCAGTTCCCTCTCTCCCCACGTAACCTTGCGCAAAGCGTTTCTCCTAAGCTGCTCGTAAGGGCTTGCTTGTATCGTTGTCGCCAACAAGAAAGGGTGGGCGGCATGTCGATTGCATTTCGGGTCTTTGTCCTTGTGGTCTGTGCTTACGCCGGTTGGGAAACCCCAAGCATCCAGTTCGGCGAATTTCGAGAGCCTCAGCAGCAAGGGCGTTCTCCAACCGGATAAACCAAGAATGAACAAACCAAAGCTTCACGTCGAAAGTCCGCAACCCCGCCAAGTACAGCGATGCTGAAGATCGAGATCTACGATGCAGCATCGAAGTCACGGACGCCGGCGAGATAGCTACCTCTGCACCGCAGCATGCGTAATAACCATGTTCTCCGTTTTAATCTATCTTTAGCTTTCTGCTAACAATCCCGGTCTCAAGGTCGTCGCCAAAACGGAGGCGTCCTATGCCTTTCATGAGATACTTTGGATTTGTCGGCAGTGCTCTCGTCCTATTGCTGATCGGAGTCGGCTGGTGCTTCCCGCAACAGCCAACAGAACCGATTACCAGTGACACAGAGCGGCCGGCAATCAGGATCACTTCACTCGAGCCGTTACCTGAGCGGGTAGTAATCGACACCAGTTTGCCGACTACTGAGGTGCCGCCGAGCATCAGTGCCGCTCCATCGATAACCACGAGCAAATCCGCTAATCAGGGACCGCAGAGCGCATCTGCTGAATTCGACGTTAGCCCTATCCCAGCAGTTCCAAGGTCAGTTGGCGAGGCCTCCAAGACGAAGCATATCGCAAAACGTCAACCTGCGGAAAAAGTCGCCAAGCATCGAGCAGCGCAGCCGTTGAATATTGTGCCCGCACCAATGGCAGGGGTGCACGGTACGGCGCCTGATACGAGGATGTCGTTGCTGGACACGCTGAAGGAGCGATTGGGGCAAACGCTTTTCAGCTTCAACTGAAGACCGAGCGACCTCAGTTACCAGAAAGTCTCGGGACTTATCTCAAGCCTTTTACCCTCGATGCAATCCAGGCAAGCTTGGTCTGAATGAACCGAAGAAGTCCGGCGCTCGCCCGTCCCCTCGGTCGGCGGCCCCGCCCATATTGAGCGATAGATCCCTGGGCACAGCTCATCCTCGCTCGCTGACGGGAAAAGCAGGCCACGCTGAGGCCGTTAGATATGTTGTCGCTGTTCGAGCGTCATTGATTCAGCCCAGTTCGGGCCGAGGGCGACGTGACGTTTCGCTGCTGCGAGACAAAGTTGGCTTCCCTGATGGGAGGCACCCCACAGCACGCCGATCTCCGTTCTGTCGAAGGTCCGATCATGCGATTAAGCCTCGCCCGCGGCGGCCGCGCTGTCTGGTCGGGCGAGTTTTAATGTTGGGGGCTTGTTTCGGGGCAGCAAAGAAGAAGCCTTTCTACGCAGGAGGGAAACATGAAAAAATTCACCCTCAGAGTAAGTCGACAGGGTCTTTTGGCGGCTTGCGTTGCTGCCGGTATTCTGGCGCTCTCCAATACGGCCGCTTCGGCAGCCATCGCTTGCAGAGGTGACGTTTGCTGGCATGTTCATACGGGCTCCGCATACCCGCCGCCGCCGACAATTGTCATCCATCCTGACTATTGGAGGCCGCCGACCTCCGACCGTCGTTATTCGCGAGCACTGGCGTCCGGTCGAGCGCTTCACCCGAGAGTACATCGTTCGGGACTATGGCGAGCTCGACGATCGAGAATGGTAGTCAGCTCGCAGAACGGACGCCGGAACACCTGCCGTACGTTGCATCGAGCTAGCTCCCGACCATCCCCGCCAGGGTCGGGAGCAAGCGTTCCGAAAAGCTGGCGAGTTCGCTCTCAAGCTGAGCTCGTTTCCGGCCGTAGCGGGACAAAACGGCCGACCGGACGCAGCCGATCGGAAACACGCAGTCTAGCTTCTCCGCGGGAGTTAAGGACCGACCGCGTCGCAAACAACTATCTAAAATCCAAACGCATGACGTATTTGCCGCAGCATAGCCATCGCCGCATCGGTGTACCGACCGTGAGTTAGGTATTGATCCACCTGCGCTGTACTGATCAGCGCAACGACTGCGACCATGAAGCCCTTAAACATTGGGCCTCTCCTACAAGAGACCGCCAACCGGGCGCGTCGAAGTAATAGACTATTTTCAGAATGCCCTGCCGCATATGGCGGCCTGTACGTAATGGTGACACTGACCAGTAACCAAGCCCTTAACCGGGCCGCAAACCGATGCTTTGCTCAATTTCGATAGCGTTCTCTATGCAACTTGCATAGCGCAATACCGGCTGCTCACAATCGGATAAACCTTTCTTAAGCGCTTCGGGGTGAAACTTTGAACACGGACATTCTAGGAAGGGTCGCCCTGGCGCATGGCTGTCATGGCAGCGCTGGTCCGAGTGGGCCTGTGCCGTCCCTCGCGTGTAGCTGTATTTTTCGTAATCGCTTTTTGATCAACGTTTCGACGAACCAACATCAGAATGGCCGACCTGCAAACGATTTGTGACGACGTCGTCATTACTGCGATTTCAGCGGGCGTTAGCAGGGGAGATCTGAGACAAGTCCCTTGTGCCAGAGACTGCCTGACATTTTTGGCGACCTTATTCAGGCCGCACGCAGGGAGGCGGCGCACCTATTTCGAAGCAAATGATTTGGATTGGGGGATAGCAGATAATGAGAGACAATCGACAAGCGAACCGTGTTCGCTTTGAGCACAAGCATATCGTCAGCATCATGGGTGTCGATGGGACATGGCGGCGAACCTGCATTCTTCTCGACGCCTCTGGAAGCGGTGCCAAACTTGAGGTCGAGGGTTCAATCGAGCCCCTGAAGGCGCAGGAATTCTTTCTGGTCCTATCCTCCACTGGTCTGGCATTTCGGCGCTGCGAGCTGATTTGGGTCGATGGGGCTCAGGTCGGCGTTCAGTTTGTCATCGGAAAGGCAAAGGGCAAGGCGATTGCAGAGAAGCGTCTCGTCGGTTCGCAATGAGACAGGTTCGGATTAAGCCATGATCGGCTCCGAGGAGCGATAGGTCTGTTGTCGGGACACGTTTCGAGATGAGCGAGCTGGGGATCATTCAATTCCCAGATTTAGCCCACAAGACCGGTACGGTTGTCGAAGTCAGCAATCGCACCACCGGCCTGACGGTGCTGTTCGATGGTGCCGCAAGACCGACCGTCCTAGACCAAATCTATATAGCTCTTCTGTCCGAGTAGCCGGTTCGCCTTCTCTGACTTTCGTTCCGAGCCGACAATCCCGATGCTCGTCCGTACTCGCAGTTGGGCCAACGGCGACTTCAACCCGTAAATTCCCCCCAAGCGCCGCACCATGAAAACACCAAAGCCAAAACAATGGACGGACCGCGAGGCCCAGCAATTGTCCAAGCTGGCGCGGACGGGAGCTGGCGTATCGAAGATTGCAGCCGAGCTCGGCCGTCACGCAGGGTCAGTGAGGCGAATGGCGCGAGCGATGGGGATACTGTTGAAGAAGTAGCCGTCGATATCCGGTTCGACCGCCAACATCGGCCGAAGAGCGGATGGGCTCCGAGGTCGCAGATGGGCCAAGCGACCTCGCAACCTGATGGAGGACACCACCGATTGAGCCGTCTGCCCGGTAGATTTCGCTGAGTGTTCGCGACCGACTAGGGCCTCTTTGATTTGGATCAAGGGTCGGCTAACACCTTGGGCACACCCTACATCGGGCTGGATACGGATATGGCACCGAAATCGGCGATCGTGATCGTGCTCGATGACGATGCGTCATTCCTGAAGGGCGTGGCGCGGCTGTTGGCGCTCGATGGCATCGAGGCCGGGACGTTCAGTTCAGCGGAGGCTTTGATTGAGAGCGGGCGCGCGCAGACGGCTACCTGTTTGTTGCTTGACATCAACCTCGGCGGAATTTCGGGGATCGAGCTGTATCGCCGACTTACGGCATCGGGATCGAAGTGTCCTGTCATCTTCATGACGGCGAACGACGACGTAGCCACGCGCCACGAGGCGGTGGACGGAACTGCTCAATGTATCCCGCTGGCAGGTCCCTTTGAGATCGCGCGCGTTGCAGCTTCAAGACGGGCCGCGATCTCGCTCATCCGGCGCGCCAGATCTTGGAGCGTTGTTGGCTGTACTGGGCCGGCGACCCTTGGGGAATTCAGCTCCGTTTGCAGGTGCTTGAACTCTGCTTTGCACCGCTCCAGCTCGGCGAGAAGCATTGCGAGATCATCCATTTGGCCGAATGCGCCTCATTCCGGTGAGCTGGGGCCGTCGTACCAGATCAGGGGCAGGCGCGGCACTTGGGAAATTTACGGGTGGGCCGACCCGCTCTCCGCCGCAGGTCGATGATCCCGAGACACACATCTGGGTAGGAGATCAGCCGGCATTCCTGCTGGGTTGGCGGTTGGCGCGTGGGTACTGCGGCTAGTCTGTGTCTGTGGGTGGGCCCGCTGTCCAGGTTAGATCGGCGTGGCATCGTGGGGTTTTCTTCGCCGATTTTGACCCGAAGCTCACGCCAACCTTGATCTCACGTGACCGTAGTTGCACAATTTGATCTTGTCGTGGACGACATAATGAACAAAGCCATTATTGCTATCGGGCTTGGGCTTGCCCTGTCGGTCGCAGCATTCGCGCAACAGAACTCGGCTAAGGAACAGCTTGTTGGTGCGTGGACGCTAGTCGCTGTTACCAGTGAAATGGACGACGGCCAAAAAGGCGAACCCTTCGGTCCTTCCCCAAAGGGCGTGATGATTTTCTCAGAGGACGGCCATTTCTCGCTTTTCCAATCGCGCGCGGAAATTCCAAAGATTGCGGCAGCACCTACGCGAACGTCGCCGCCATTCCCAATCAGAAAAGAACGATTACTTTGCTAAACTCCGACGAACTAAAATTCGACAATCCCCGAACTCCAAACGGTATGACGCTGCGAACCACTTGGAAGCGCGCAGCGGCGCCGCAGTAGAATTTGAACGGTGGCAATCGCACCCGACATAACGCCACTTTGTAAAAAACCGGAAAAACAACCGGCTGGTTCTCGTCAAATGGTGTCAGAGCGTTGGGCACCAGACGAAAATCGGCCCCGACCAACACGGGGGGCTGGCGGTCGGGGGCCGTCCATTCCAGTGCGCCACAGGCGGCGGTCGTGGGCACACGCGCTGACGTTCGCGTAGCGACAACCCGGTACACCAACTGGCGCGCGCTCTTTCAGGCCGCACCGTGTGGATTGACAACCGTATAGCCACGCAACGATCGCGCGTGCATCCTCGTCGCGTGTCCGCCTGAGTTGGCGTCATACGCCATCCAAATGTCGCCTCCGAGATGCTGTTCTAATACGAAGACGTGCCCACGGCGTGCCGCGACCATTCCGGGCGACGGCGACGTACGCGGAAAGCGTAGCCAGTTGGCTGCGAGGTTTAATTCAGGCACCACGCGACCAAACACGCGCAGCGCTGCGCCACAACCACAGAATGCCGCCGGGCAGCCGGGCGGCCGACCCCCGACGATCCGGCTCTCAGCAGGGACACTCATCGCCAAGCTGTTGGCTGCGGTTACCACGAGTTGTTTGGGACGATACGCCTGCAGTGAATACTGCGAAATTCGTTCGCCGCGCGGCTGCGCGGACGAGAAGTCACATGGCATGATCACGTTGCATTCGGGCGCGTGGCCGATGCGGTAGGGTCTTGCTTCCGAACAGATCGAGCTGAGGACAACGAAGAAACACGCAGAAAATACTTGCTTGAACATTGCAGGGCTCCAAAATGAGGTCCTGCCCCGAGTACCAAGCAACAAACAACAATTTGGCCGAAAAGCGGCCAAGGTAACAGCGATCGCGGTCCAATCTCGTCAACCCTCACGGCCAGACGTTGCGACGCTATTGATTAACTCGCAGAGAGAGAGGCCTTGCACTCGTCCGACTGTCAAGTCTGCTCCGGGGTGACCACCGGCAACGCTCGGATCGAGCATATACTTTCCGCTTCGCGCCCCTGAGCGGCTGCAGGTGTAGATGGAGCCCTAACAAAAGGCCCCGACGCATTCCACGTCGGTCCCTTAAGATGGTCGAGCCGGTTACATCCGCCGTGGCCTCTGATGCTTGATGAGTCGATTACCGCCCACGATCTAGTGCAGAGCGTGGCACAGCGTCCGCAATGAGCAAGGCCGTTTGAACAGTCGTCATAACACGTGCCTCGATGTTAATGCCACGAGGCTCCCGCACCTGGACTGGTTGCTTGGGCAACGATTAAAAGTCGAACCGCTCGTTCCTGCGCGCCATGAAGATTTTGGAAGCCACGAGCCGCGGCGAAATGTCAATTCATGATCGTAAGCAGATCCGAACCAACCCGCCGTAGCTCTCGCTTTTCGCGACCGGTCAGTCCGAGCTCTCACGCACCAGCCGGGCAATTCTGCGAGGACCATCCCACACCTCTACGGCAGGGTACGTATCAAGAAATTTCTCTGCTCGCGTTCTGGCGTCTTCATCCGTCGGACTGTCGATTTGATAAACCGCCCGAGCAACGCCGGATAAATCGACCACATACGCAACGTACCGCATGGCAGTTCCCAAGTGCCGGAAGCTACAATACGACTCCGCCAACTGTGGCGGCCTTCGTTTCATCTTACTTTCGAACCTTTGACGAACGCCGGCTGGTCATCGAGATTTGCTCTTGGACAACCTGCCGCGCCTCCACCTCGCCTGTTGGCTTAGGAGGGCAGGAACTCTCTTTCGGGGGTTCTCTTGCCAGCCATCGCAGCATTCTAGAACAATTTACGAGGCTCCCAAGATCGACCTATGGCTTAGGAACCAACCGGCGCCGACGGACCCGAATACCCGTTTCGGTTGGAGTTCGTTCCGCAATGGGGACCGGGGCGCCCCCTTCCCCCGGTTTCAGAGAGCCATGCTTGCGCAGGGGTCGAGGCCGTTCCGCGCGACGAGCGCTGCATTCACAAGATCCTCCGGCATCCGTTCTTCAGGGGCTTGCGCGAGGATCTGTAATGGCGCGCCTCACCCCCGCCGAAAATGGTTCGCTACAGAGGAAGTGGCGCAGGCTTGGATTGATGAGAACGATCGGGAGGGCGTCGGCTTCGAGTACGAGGTGATCGGCGCGCCCGCGTGACCTTCATTGGCAAGCCATGTCGCAGAGCCAGCGCGCGGCCGCCCGGCGGATAGGATCGAGAGAACAACCTCTCGCGCCAATTGTGCCGAAACATACAGCCAGCCAGGGCGCGCGCGAAAGCTGCGGCGAGGTCATCCGAGGTTCAGGAAGGAACGTCTAAGGTTGCTCAGCGGGGATGGGCTCCGCCGGAGTAGCATGGATGAAATACAAACTTACACTTGCCGCAATAACCGTTCTCTGTGGGGCGGCATTCTCAACTGCAACGGCATCGGCAATGCCCGTTGCTCCGCTGGGACAATCAAACATCGCGAACGTTGAGAGGGTAGCTCTGGTTTGCGGCCGGCACGAATGCGTCCGAACTCGCCCGGTCTATCGTCCTGCCTATCGCCGCGCGTAGTCGTCGTTCGTCGGCCTTATGCCCATCGGTACTATCGGCGCTACTGATCAGAGGTTTCGTTCACGTAAACTGGAAAACGCATCCGTCAAAACGGCAAGCAGACACAGGCTCCGCTCGATCCGGAGAGGGCGGCGGGATGGGCGAAATCCTTCGCTTGCGCGAGCAGATCAAGAAGGCGGTCGCCAAGCGCAAGAAGAAGATCAGACGGGTCCACTGAATGCCCTGAAGGAATGGACGCTGCAGCAGCCAGTCGCCTAGACCACGACCATGCACCGCGAACTAAAAGAGATACTGATCGGATCGACCGCCATGGGCAATCATTCGTTGGCCGGCATTCGCAGATATCGTTGACGGTATCCTTGGATTTTATCGGGCAACCCTTTTCGCATTCGGCGTCATGCTGGGCTCTGGTCGCTGAACGCCTTCCAGAGAGAACCCGCTCCGGATAGAGGCTTCCCTGACCTTAGCCGCCGACCCGGACCTTCGATTGGTCTCAGAGCGCAGCCTTACATGCGGCCAGAGCGGTGATAATGAATAGGCCGCAGCCGCAACGAACCGCGGCGAGAGGTTGGGTCACCGGTTTGAAAGACTCACCCGATCCGTAGATTTAGGCGAGCGCGGCTAAAGTCTGAGAACCGTCTCTGCCAGCATGCTCACCTCACACCGCGCACAATTGCGTTGCGGAAGAGCGCGCCTGAAGCACTGACGAAATTGCGAGTTGCGGACCGCACCTTGGAGGGATGATCAACAGGTCCTTGAGCGCCATAACTTAGATTCTTTTTCCGCAAGCTGCCGCCATACGATATCCGCACTGGCCATGTTCAATCTTCAAGAGGCTGGTACTTCTATCCAAATGGTTGTGCCGGAAAACTAGAGCCCCCGTTGGGGAGCCCCCCGAGCTGGGGCCTTTCTCTTGTAATGGTGCCGAGTCTTCGGCTCAGACGGCCACCTTGAAACTCAAACGGCCCCACGAGGGGGCCGCCAACCCGCTGATCGGGTTTTCCTCCAGCAGTCGGGGGGCGACCTGTCTGGCTGGGGGCCTCAGACAGACGCGCTGCCAAGCAGATCGTTCCACTTACGTTTGACTACGGAGCCCCACACCGGGGGACGTACGATCGGACGTCGACCTTAATTGCCGTTGTGCTCACCCTAAAGTTGGGATTGGATCATCGCTTTCGGGATTTTTAATCCGATGGCCGTGCATTTGATTGTGGCGAAACTCCTCAGAGACGAGCTTGCCTTGCGCGGTATCCGATCGCTGACCATCGGCGAATCAGAGGCGATTGCTACCCGCATATTCGAAAGGATTACCGAACTTGAGCTGGAGCTCGCTGCCCGGGACTTCAACTCCACAAGTCCGGACAAACCGACCTGACGAGCGGGTGATGGGCCAGCAGGGGCTTGTCTCGAAGCGCCGCGAACAAGGCCTTACCGCAGTAATTGGCACGCAAAAACCCGCCGGCTCGGGAGCCGGCGGAGTTTGATTGCGATTGTTGGCGATCGGCGGGCACCGATCACTGGATCGAGCTAGCAGAGTCGCCGGCCGAGCGCGAGGCAGCAGGCTTTGATTTTTGACGCTACGAAGCAGGGCTCAGTTGCGCACCGCCTTACCTTGAAGCGCCTGCGCTCCATATGGCTAGGCGACCCTCAGATTTTCAGCGGACATTTTGCCCTTGTTGCTCATTTCCTCGTAGCTCACCCTCGCACCCTCGCTGAGCGTGCTCAGTCCCGCCCTTTCGACGGCCGAGATGTGAACGAAAACATCCTTGCCGCCATTGTCGGGCTGGATGAAGCCGTAACCTTTGGTCGGGTTGAACCACTTTACAGTACCTATCGCCACGCACGTCTCTCCTAAAAAATGAAAACGTCCCAGCTTGCCAGAAGCTGATCACAACGAAAAGAGGCCGGCGGCCCTCGTCCGCACCACGGAAGCTGTTGCGCGAGCGCAACGTCTTCCATGTTCCGCTTTGGAACAGATGTTTTGAGACTCAACCCGCAAACCCAGTTCTGGAATCATCACGCTACCCGCGGCTGGCAGTGATCATTCCGTAAGCACTCAATTTTCCCGGAAAAATAGAGCCGCAGGACCGTGAAAGATCCTGCGGCCCTTTCCATCTCGGCGGCACATCGAGTGTCTTAAAGGAGCGGAGAACGCAGAGTATCGTAGGCCTCCGGTGGAGGCTTACGATACTAAGAACGCATGGCGGATGCTGAGGCTCGACGCAGTCGATATGTGCTTCCGGTCATGGCGCCATGGCGGCTAACGGTCGCGGCAATGCAAGCGTGTTGATGCGCATCCTGTTGGCAGTGAACGACGCTGAGAGATCGGTTCGCGTCTTGCGCTTGACGTTGGTCACGCCGTCTTTGATGCGCCTTCCATGTCCTTGGCGATGATTCGACAGCAATCTTCCGCATCGCCCTTGCGCCTATGTCGACTGCGCTTCGAACTGCACTGCGCATTCCGCGAACAGACAACTCTCTTGCCCACTGTTCCAGCTTGCTCGCATTAACAGTCACGTTGATCTGCGTCGTTTCGCCTTTGCTAACCTATTAGTTAGTTGACGACTACACGCGATGTGCTAACAGCCGCGCTCAAATCACGTTAATGGAAGCGATCAGTGAGAACAGCGAAGACGAAGAAGATCAAGACGCGTGCTCGCCGCGAATGGACTGCGACTGACCTAAAAGCGCTGAAGGGTCATTCGAAGCAACGGACACCCGTGGTGAAGATATCCAAGCAGATGAAGCGCACCGTTGGCGCCCTTCGTCAGAAAGCCTTGGTGCTGGGCATTGGCTTGGGGCATCAACGCTAACTGCTTTCGGGCGGGTCCCCCTTCGTCGGCTCGCGCCGGTTTGGCATCATGGCGGCGGCGCGGTCGCACTCTCGAGATGCGCGCACCGCGAGGCGTGGGAAGAGCCCAATTGTCGCAAGGCGGTCAGTGAAGAGGTACCTCCTCCTAGATTGAACATATTCACTTGCGTCAATGCGCGGCTTTCGATTCTGGTGGATGATACGGTCAAGCCTGCGGCCGCCAATTTCCGGCAGGCTTCTGGCCCCAGCGCGCGCGCCCCCTGCTAGGAACCTGCCGCTGGGGCCTTCTCACGCTTGCTGTTTCAGCTCGCACGTTGGCACCGCAAGGACACCTGATTACATCGGTCGCGTGACCAGCACCAAGATCCGCAAGCACGAGGCCGTGCCCGACACCGGCAGTTTCGAGGTGTATTTCGACGACGGGCGGCCGGGCATTTTCGTCTATTGGGACGACGTGCCGAGCCGCCGGCTACACCCCCCCAAATCTCGACCCGCGCGCCGCCCTGGAAGAGGCGCGGCAGATCGGGCGGCGCGAGCGGGACAAGCTGCTCCATCAATAGAGCAGTGGAGGCAGCATCACCCTGAGGGAGAATTGGTATTGCTCGGGCCGGTCAATGTGCGATGAACTCGCTCGGCCTGCTCCCTTGTCAAATTGGCCGCAAAGCCCACTTCGGCGCCGATCAGTGCCGGGCCCTTGCGCTCCCGGTCGTAGACCATCCAACCTTTTCCACCTGCGCGAATAACAAATCTGCTCTGCGACGGCACATGGTCATTCACGATCAACGTCCCCGGTTTGCACGTACAGCGCGCAGAGAACCCATTCGCTATGCAACCTGCATTTGCATAGGTTAATACGATCAGGAAAAAGTGGAAAAGGTTGCGCCGCACCCTATGAGCACCTCACCGCCAAGGCGGAACGACAACGGTGACGATCGATTAAGAAGGCGTCGGTCGGAGTTATTGCGTATGCGTCCCTCCGCTTCGATCGTGCCGCGCGATCGCCTCGACCGGGATATCTATCTCGTGCTGGAAGACTTCGGCGCCCGCGCCGGCTGTGCCTGGCGCGAGACGGACGAGCAGGACACCGATCTCGAGACCTCATTGTCGAAGACCAGGTCGGGTTGCCCGGTCTCATGCCTCTTGCCCGGCCAACGAGCACCCATTCGTCTTGCTAGTTGTCTTTCGCACCGATTCGCACCGCGAAAAGGTCACCGTGGTTAGATAGCCCGGCGGCTTCGACCGGCTATCAAACCGTAGACGAAAAGCACGATGATGGCGCCTACGACTGCCCCGACCAGCCCCGCGCCTTCTCCGGGCCGATACCAGCCGAGAGACTGGCCGAGATAGGTGGCAACGAACGCCCCCACTATTCCCAGGATCGTGGTCAGGATGAAACCCGACGGCTCGTTGTCGCCGGGCATGATGAACTTGGCGATGACGCCTGCGATGAAGCCGATGATGATCGTCCAGATGATGCCCATGTCTTTCCTCGACTGTTGCGAAGCTATCCCGCCGTTGGAGCCGGAAGACGTCCGTCAGGCGTGTATTTGTCCACGGCTGTCGGGAGCTCGCGAGACAATCGGTCGAGAATCTCCTGCTGAGACAGACCGGTCTGCTGCTCCAGTTTTTGAAGGACATCCGGACCGATAGCCTGCTGAAGTTCGGGCGGGGTGACTTCGCGGTTTGGCCCTTGATTGATCCAGGATTGGGCCGCCTCGCCCTGTCCGTTCTGCTTGAAATGCTCGAGCAGCTCGCCGATCCCGCCACTCAGCAGCGAACCCACGCCACCGCTGCCCACCAGGCCGTCAAGGTTGCCGAGCAGGCCGCTCAGGGAATCCTTGGCGCCCGCCGGCTGACCGGAGGTCGCATTGCGAAAGATGTCCGCCAGCTTGTCCCGGTTTTGGTAACCGGCGATTGCGAGCATACCCAAGAGGGCGGTCATCGATGGCATTCCGCGGCTCATTTTCGACTCCTGAGTTCGACGATTGGCGAGAAACGCAAGAAAAGGGCGACCCGCCTGGGGCGGGCCGCCCGGTAATTCATCGCACACCGGTACTGTAGAGTTGCCGCTCTTTGCGGACCTCCTCCGCGCCATAAGGCTGGGCGGATGGATCGTAACTCTTCCACCCAGCCTTCTGCCAGGCTGCGCTCCGGTCGCGAAGATTGACGGCGGACTGGTTCAGGATCGCTTCGTATCGCGCCCGGTCCGCATCCGGCACACGGGCTGAAACCAGCGTACCGCCGCGCCTCACACCTTCGGCATAGAGCGGAGCTTCCTCATCGGATACGCCGGCTTGCGTCAATGCCCCGACAACGCCGCCCGTAGCTCCGCCGGCAACGGCACCGAGCGCGGTCGACGCGAGCCACCCGGCCGCCACGACGGGCCCCAGCCCGGGGATAGCCAACAAACCAAGGCCCGCGAGCAAGCCGGCAGCACCACCAACACCTGCGCCGAGGCCCGCTCCCGTAGCCGCACCTTCCGTCCGATCGTCAACCCCGTCGCGATCGCGATCGACCTTCTTGTCCGTGCTGTACCAGTTGTCGGAATTGTTCGCGACGATGCTCAGATCCGAATGCGGCACGCCCGCAGCTTCCAGGTTCGTCACGGCGCGCTGCGCATCGGAGTAGTTATCGTAGAGACGTGAAATCGTAACGGTCATCTTGAATCCCTCTCAATTTTCGCGCCAACCTATTTCGCCGCGTTCACGTTGCCCTGGAAATCCAGACTGACATCGGTCGAGGCGCCGCCTTTGCTGGCCTTTCCGCGCCAAATGCCTTTGTCGTCCTTCTTCAAGGATGTGACGTTACTGTAGCCCGCATCCTCGATCTTCGATTTGGCCTGGCCCTCAGTGAAACTGTTTGCGCCTGCAACCGGCTTGTTGGAGTTTTTCTGATCGGAACTGTTGACCGCATTGTTGTTGGGCCGATCGGTCGCCGGCGGATTTTGCGCAAACGACGGACCCGCCAGAAGCGAAGCAGCCGTCAGCAGCAGAAGAAATTTCTTGTTCATATGGTCCTCCAGTAGTGGCACGGCACAACAGATGCTTGGCTGAGAAGTTCCTCTCCCGGTCAACGGGCTTGGATGGGATCTACTTGGATCGAGGAGAGCACTTTGAAGAAGACGGCGGCGGGCCCCGGCTGCGGCTTGAGCAGTCGGTGTCCTGATCGTCGTCGATCTTTCCGGGCCAGGTGCACAAAACCGAAGTTCTCTGGCAGAGCCGCGGGGTTGCGGGGCACTCGCGCAGATCCCGCGCTGGCCTGTTCGCGTGCTTCATTCCTCAAATGCCTTCGCCACATCTTCTGGCCTTCTCCCATGCGACCTTGAAGCGGCCCTTCGCTTCGTCGAGCGAGCCGGCGTCCCCAAAAGGCGGTCCGGGAAGTGTCACGACGCAGGTCCAGAGCCAGAGCCCGGGAGAGCATTCGGCGGCATAGCAGATGCGGCCGACTAGCTGCCGGTCCTCGTGGACGGTGTAGTCGTCCAGGCCGATCATCCGGAGGGTAAAAGGGATTGTGGCTGGCTGCCGGCTAGGACCTATAGCCGCAGGCTGATCGAATGGTCCCTATCACGCAGAATGCGGCTGGCTTGAGCTGCACGAGAGCGGGACCTACGTGCGCCTCATCAAAGCTGAACGGCACGGATAGAAACGGCCCCAGCACACACCCCTATGTGCCGGGGCCGTTGGAGGTCCCTAGGCGGCATGTCATCGCCAAGAGGTCCCGACACTAGGTGCATCCGGCAATTAGTTCTGTTCACTTTCGGACGCCGCTATATTGTTCCCTCGGGGAACGAGTAGCCGCAATGAAAGACATGCAGGCTCAATTGGAAAAGCTCCGTGCGGATGCGGCCGAGTGCGCCCTCATCCGCGACCTCGCGACCGACCCGAAGAAACGAGAGCTTTTCACTAGGCTGGCCGATCACCTGACGGTTCTCGCATCAGAAGTTGAACGCGCAATCGCGGACAGTGTGAAGCGCATCTGATGAAGGCGGGCTGGCGCGGCATAGCTGCGGGAGAGCCTCCGGGTCGCTTCGTCTCTCACCAGAGCGTCAGCCGATCCAATTGACCAGCTAAACCCCGCAAAGAAAGCTTGGTGTTCGGGAATGTTGGCCGCTGAGCAAAGTGTCTCGTACTCTGCTTGGCAAAATCCCTGTATTAGGCGGCCGTAATCATGTGGCTCCAATTAGTGAAATTCCTGATAGCTGATTGCAATCACACGTGATGACGCGTGAAGCGGCTGGCCCGCTGCGGGTCGCACTCCATAAAGGCCGGCGATGCCCAACCCTAAGGCTAGCGGGGGAGCGGCTCCGGGGCGTGGCTACTTCGACCCGGCTCCCGGATTTGCAGGCGCGGCGGATGGCGCAGTTGCCGGAGAACCGGTGCTCGAGCCGGTGGATGTGGCCGGGTTCGTCGAGCTGCTCTTCGTTGTGGGCGCGCTGGTCTGGTTAGACGCGGTGGTGTGGTTATCAGAGCTGTAGAAAATCGCGGCGATACCCGCGATCATGACAATTGCGACAACCACCCAGGCTATTGGGCTGCTCCGGTAGTTCTGATCTCGACTGTTCATGATCCACTCCTAACCCCGCGAGCAAGAGACCCTGCATCCGCTGCACTAATAATGGTTTGAAAGAAGCTGCCGAGCAGGGACTCAGCAGCCCTCTTTCGTGTCGGACACGAGGCAAAAGGTCACCGACCAGTTGGATCCTGGCTCGCGCCCGGACGAACCCTTTGCGGGCCACCCTGGCCGCTGCTCGTTCCGCCGCTGTTTGCGCCGGCGGCGCTAGCTCCAGCGGGCGCCAGGCGCGTGGGCGAAGCCGATCGAGGCACCCGCAAGCATGGCGCACATCGCCACCGAGAAAATTGTCTTTCGCATATCGTCAACTCCGTTTTGCGGTTGTGTTCGTCAACCGAAGCTAATTGCCGCCCTTCCTAAGAGATGACGCTAAGCTTGATCTGTGCGGCCTTATCGGGCGCCGCTGAGATTTTTTTGGCGCGCGCCCAATCCGGCTCCAGCAACAGCACCTCGGTTCGTGCAAGCCACGACATACTCATGCTCGGCGAGAGCACTCCGGTCCCCCGTAGGCGCTTGGGCGCGGCGCCCACGGCGCCCGGCTGCCTATCTGGAGCTGTGGGGCATTGGCAGCCGGGCCGAGTGGGCATTCGAGGAAAGCCCACGCGCTCGCTCGACCACGCCGGTGCCGTGCCGTTCCTGCGGAGCGCACGATCATTGCTCCGAGTTTCGGTGGGGCGCTTCCCCGCAGCGCGCCTCCATCACCAACTCCAGCCGGCTCGCGAACCGCACGACGGCCAGAGCGTCCTTGGCCTTTTCCGGACGTCGAAAAAAGCGGCCCCTGCGTCGGGGCGCGCAGGAGCCGGGGTCAAATACTCCGGTTTGCAGGGGGGCTTGAAGCCGGAGCACCGTGACAACGGCGTGCATTGCCGCTTGTTCCCGACTCGCATAATGCGGCAAAACGCCGATCTTTTCGCAGATGCGTATGGCCTACGAGCTTTGCTTGGTGACCGCCGTCAAGCAGGTCCCATCCGTGGATTGCCGAAGCGGCGCTGAAGAACCGCCAGAAGCATTTTGTGGTCGACGGTGAGGCCGTGATTTTGGGTGTCGACGGCGGGTCCGATTTCAATGCGCTTCACTCGCGCAAGCCATGTGCGCTCGCCGCACAAATCTGGCGTTCGATCTTGGCGCGCCGTATGATGCACCCGTGAGTGCACGCGAGGTACAGCCATGACCACAACGGAAGCCATGAAGCACATCCATACGATCACGAAGGATGCGCATCTGCTCCCCGACAGCCAGCGCCTGCTGGTACTCGATCGGATAATCCAGATTTGCCTGAAGGCATCACTCACTCTGGCCGAGGATGCCAGCCTGTCATCCCAGCGTCCGCCTGTGCATTCGCTGAACTAGACCTGGCGTTCCTCTTCTGGTGGCTCGCTTGGAGCCGGAAGCCCGTACTTCTCTGCGCGCTGCGCCGCGAGCCTGCGATAAGCCTTGGCTTGCTGCTCGAACTGCGCCTTAACCTCCGGGTTGCTTTCCTCGGCGGCCATGCGCTCAAAGGTGAGCGCGTGCTCTAGGTATTCGTTCAGTAGCTTCATCGTGGCTCCCCAATGGGCCCGCCCATCATGCCGCTACATAAATCGATTCAGACGGCTGCCCATTAACCGGAAGACCCCGGGGGAGGCGGTGCATTTTCATTTCGAAGATTTTGAAACCTGGGTGGGCCGCTGTTCCAGAGCAGCGGCCCTTCACTTTAGGACCCTCTGGAGCGGCTTACGCTCAGCCCGCGTCAGGAGGCTTTTCTCAGAAGGGCCTCGCGCTCGGCACCCGCAGGGAGCTGTGCAGCCTGCTTTTTGAGCTTGGCGGCCAGACTTGCCACCCACGACACCCTCCTTGCGCAGCGGTGGATTGCTCCTAAGCGCAAGGAACGTAAGTTCAGTTCCGAACGAGGACGAACTTAGCCTTGCCTCCTGTTACCATGGCTGGCTGCCATCTTCGTTCAACTAGGGTTGAACAAATGGAAACTGCAATTCAGGCGTTACGGCACCTTGCCGACGAATGTGAAAACCGCACCAAGCTCGCTGCTGATCAGGACAACAAAGTCACTCTGATCCTCTTGGCGATGGACTGCCATTGGCTGGGGGGAAAGCTGAGCGGTTCAAAGCGGCTCGCTTGGATAGATCCGCTTGAACTGAGACCAATCTGGTTAGCAGTGTCGTCCATTCAGCCGGCTTGCTTAGTGCCGTTCCCAAAGGTGAAGGGCCGCTGCTCTGGAACAGCCTTCGAAATGAAATGCTCAGCCTGCTAGGGCCTATCGTAAGCTCGCAGCGTAGCGCGCAGAGCAGTACGGATTTCCAGCTCCAAGCTTGCCTCAGCCACCAGAAGAGGAATGATAGCTCTAGTGCAGCGAATGGTGCGAGGGCATGGTGTCGTTCCCGGCCTCAGCGAACTTGCAACACACCTCGACGATCCCCGGCGAGGACCACCCGGCGCTGCTTCTCAGGAAGCAAATGCGCGTCAGTGGCTAGCCCTTGGATCTGCTTCAGGGCTTCCGCCGTGGTCATGGCAGCACCTCGCGTGCACTCAGGCGGCATCATACGGGGCGCGGGTTCGGATGCCAATTTTGACCGGATTCTTTTTGGGCATCTAAGCTAACGCGAGCCCGTTTCCCAAGCGCGGTCGCCGCATCGCTTCTGCTCGACCGGCCGTCAGCGCCCTCCGCGAGGCGGCTTACAGCATCAGCCAAGCCATTCCAGCAATCAGAACCAAAAAACCGGTGAGCGCCGTCACCGCAAACCCATACTCAACTCTGTCCATGACCGCCCCTATACGCACCATCAAAATGATGCCTTACGCCGGGACACCTGAACAGCACATTTGTGAATCGGCCGGGTCAGAAATCGCTCCGCAGTACGAAGCCGCACCAGCGCCTCGCGCTCAGATCAGCACGATCATCGCCGCCGAGACCGCCGCGACCAGGAGAAGTAGGCCCGCGATGATGATGCCGAGCCAGACCACTTGCATGGCGGGCAACTAAGGGCGGGCTGAAAGGTTCCTCGGCGCCACAGCTGCGGCCCGCGGCGGTAGCAGACTGCCGCTGATGGTGGACGCTCATGGCCGCACCAGGATCAGGTCGTCGAGCGAGGCCGTCCGTGTAGCCGTAGCGGTGCTTGATCTCGTCACCGGCCATAAACATCGGCGGCCGGGTGTCCTGGAAGTCCAAGACCATGTGGACCACGACGTATTCGCCCCTCCCATTCGCTGGAGTACTTCGCCGTCGGTGCCACGGTCACGCGGCTGCCGAGCTGGATCTCGCAGACGGCGATGATCTGGCGGAGCAGGCGTCCCGCTTGGTCACCGCGTTCATGGCAGCTCCTACGGCCGCTCGGCCTTGAGCCCCTGGAGGATCCGCCACCACAGGCCGGCGGCGCTCTCGCATTCCGAGACGGGTGGCACGACGTCGAGACCGTGTTTGGGCTGGAGCATGTTGCCGATGGCCTTGTCCTCGGGCCAGCTGGCGCCGTGGTCGAGGCACTTCAGCACGTACGGCGAGGGCAGCTCGACTTGGTTCTTCATCGCGTCGAGAAGCTCGTACTGGAAATCGAGCGCGTCCTGCAGCTCGCGACGGAGCTGGTCGGGCGACAGTCGGTTGATGTAGTTCTCGTCGACCCACTTGCTCATAGATGATCTCCAAGGTTCCGCTGAAACTCGCGCAGGAAAGCGTTGGCATCGTCGAGGTCGGCCGGCAACTTCGTTGCCCTACAGCGAGGTCCGGCGGATCATGCGCCGGTCGTTGCCGAGCTGCTCAAGATCTTTAGTTTAGCTCGCCGAGGTTTTGCAGGTGTTGCGTCATGTGCCATTTGTGGAATTACGGATTTCATAGCAACCGAGGCGTTCGCGCAGGGGCACAACTGCCTGCATCAGGCGGGGTTACGCGCAAGATTTTGTCGCAGGTTGATGGACATGTCCCGGGTTATGCGACGATCATCATGGATGTGACCACAGAGGCGGGGGTGCCCGTTGCACGTCATACGCATCCGGGCATCGAGTCGAGCTACGTCCTGGAGGGAGGACGAGGCGAGGCCAAGGCGAGTACGGACAGGCAGCCTATTGCCAAGATCGTCTTCATGACCCTTCTCCGAGTTGCTTGTATCCGGAGATCAAGTCGCCTGGAGGAGGGCCGTTCCGGACCGGATGGCCGATGCTCGCTGATTACCGCGTACGCACGCACCCCGCTTCCCAGACGCCCCCTCGCCCATCCTTGATTCAAAAGACCCGCTCGATCGGCCGACCGGATCGGGGATGCGGGAACGGTCCAAAGCTTCGGTAGTTCGCAGAATGGCATCAGATGTGAGGTTTCGAGGAGGATTCAGTTGCGAATACTCGTCGTCGAGGACGACCTCCTCATACGCGAATTCGTCGTGGAGGCTCTGCGGGAGGAGGGCTACGAGGTCATCCACGCGGCCAATGGCGAAGACGCGCTGGAATGGTGCGGGAAGCGGGTCGCCGACGTGCTCGTCACCGACGTCAGGATGCCAGGGCGCGTCGACGGCTGGCAGATCGCCGAGCGTTGCCGCGAGCAGGATCCCGACCTCCCGGTGATCTACACGAGTGGCTTCTCGCCCGTCGCGCCGCGCCCCGTGTCCGGCAGTCTGTTCCTGCAAAAGCCCTATGATCCCGCGGAGATCGTCAGAGCCGTGAATACCATGGCCAGGCGAGCTTCGCCGAGTTGAGGGGAGAGCCGTCTGGGGAGATCAGTCCAACGCTAATGCGTTGTCTGTTGTGCCTTCGATCATGCGTCTGGATTCGCGCGACCAGACGACTCGAAACGGGCGGCTCCCGGCAGCTGCGGCCGGTAGGCGGAAGCGAGCAGCATCAGAAACAGCGCGCGATCTGCTTGGTACTTGGCCGCCACCCGACTGCCCTCCGCCCCCTGCATGACCGGACGGCCCTCAGTCGTGCAGAGACACCATTGAAACGTGCGGCGGCGTTGGCTCAGGTGAATCTCAAAAAGCGGGAGCTGATGCGGCATGACTCTCGTTTGTCTTTGCTTGGCGGCCGAGGTTCAGTGTTAATGAAAAAGGCTTTGATAGCTCTAGGCATTGGAGATAGCTTCGTATCCGGAGCTCGGATTCCTGCTCGGTTGCACGGAATGCGAGTGAGCGGCGGGCCAAGGCCGTCCCGTACCCCAACTCCCATCGCTTGAGCAAACCATTCGCCGGACGGGAGCGATGCTTCCGATCGGATCATTCAGGCCGTCAACATGTCGCCTTCGCCCAGTAGGATCGGCCTTTTCATCGACGGCGCCAATCTTCACGCCACCTCCAGGACGCTCGGCTTCGACGTCGACTACCGGCGCCTTCTGAACGAATTCCAGAGCCGGGGTACCCTGCTTCGCGCCTTGTACTACTCGGCCATCGTGGAGGATGAGGAATTCTCCTCGATCCGGCCGCTGCTGGATTGGCTCGATTACAACGGCTACACCGTCGTGACGAAGCCCACCAAGGAATTCGTCGATCCCTCTGGACGGCGCAAGGTCAAGGGCAACATGAACATCGAACTCGCGGTCGATGCCATGGAGCTCGCCGGCAAGCTCGACGAGATGGTCCTATTTTCCGGCGACGGCGATTTCCGCTCCTTGGTCGAGGCCGTCCAGCGTCGTGGCGTCCGGGTCACGGTGGTCTCGACCATGGCCAGCCGGCCGCCGATGGTCGCCGACGAGCTGCGCCGCCAGGCGGACGTCTTCACCGACCTGGTGGAGCTGCAAGCCAAGATAGGCCGGGACCTGTCCGAGCGCCCGCCAGCCCGCGAGCGCGGCGACGTCCGTGGTACGCCGCTGCGGCGCACCACCGCGGCGCCGCCGCGCGCCGAGCCCGACGAACTCATTCCGTAGGTCATGGAGTTCACCAGCGCTGCGCGCGAAATGGCGGGGCGCTTCTTCGGCGCCCCTTTCCGCACTCGACCGAGCTTCGATCATGAACTCTTCGCGCCGCTCTCCTGGCTCCGCCTGCTGTTCGGCCGCGATGGCCACATCGTCGGCGCCTCGCCCAGGGCCCTGCGACCAACCTGCTTCAGGTTCGACATCGCGGTCTCGCCACGGGTCGCGGCTTCGAGGATTTTCGAGGCGACGTGCGTGCGAGCGGTGGTCTCATGACGAGATACGTTCTCGCAGACTTCGTCGAGAACTGCGCGCAGCAGCGCGGTGGTTTCGGCATCGAGCATCGGGATGTCCCCCAGCAATGCGGCCATCATGCATGGAGACGGCGGAGCTGGAATTCACGCAAGTTAGGAATGACGAAAAATTCCGCGAACGGACGACAGGTCCAATAGCGTAGCCCCACCGGGGTCTTTTGGGGGGCTTGGGGCGGGGCCACGCCGGCCAGGCATTTACGCCAGGCCTGACGAACCAACTGGATTCCGCCGACCTCGTTCCTGTGGGCGGACGCGACGTCCGAGCGAACGACCTACTGCTCCGACGGAGGCAACGGGCTCTCCGCCCACTTCCGCGCAGTCGGGTCGTGCAGCGGGTCATCATCGCAATTGGTGCAGACGTACCACAGCCGCCCTGCCTCAGCTTCGTCGGGCACAGCCTTCACCGGCCTGCCGCAAGCCGGGCACGCCTTCCGTACCGGATAGAGCTCTGCCATTTGATTTCCCCCGCACCGGCAGTCTACGTCCGCCCCCGTTGCGACCTCAAGTCGGTCGCGGAAAATTGCATGCGGCAACGGGCGCTTCTTGACTCCACGAGTGCAGGGTATTCAACTTCCGGCAGTGATGTTGTGAGGCTGCTTCATGGAGCAGGAATTCTATCAAGGTCTCGCGCAGCGGGTCCGGGCCATCGCCGAGAAGGTCGACCCGTTCACCCGACGTCGGTTGTTGGATCTCGCCAAGCGGTACGATGCGCAGGGCAGTCCGACCTCGCGCTCCGGAGCGACCGAGCGTCCGCTGCCGACGCCGCGCGCCACGCCACCCGCGTCGATCTTCTCCGGAGCGGGCGAGGTCTGACGTCCGAGCGGTACGTCTGCCACGATCTTTGAATTTCTTCCTGGAAATCCGATCGCGATGGTAGGTGTTAACCGCTCAAGGGATGCTGCATGAAGAAACGCAACATCTCCCTCGTCGCGTCCGGCCCGCGCGGATCCGTGTAGGACCCGGCAGGACTGCCGCCCGACCAGGCATGGCCGGCGCCGTGGACACTCCAGTGCTCGGACATCGCCAGGCCGCCTCCATTGGCGAGCATGGTGCGGGTATACGCGTGCCCGTCGGGCACTCGCCCGCGAACCACCTTGGCTTTCTGGCCCTCGGCTTCGCCGGGCCGAGCGAGAACCCGTTCACCGTTGACGGGATGCACGGTGGTGTCGCCGTCGCCATGAAAGACGATGGTGGGCACCGGAGAGCAAGCCTCCGCGATAGCTCTCGGCGCACTGCCCTGCTTCATCGCCGTCAAGGCAGAGGGAAGATCGCTGGCAGCTCCGCAGGCCAGGCCCGAGTGGACGCCGACGGCGGCATACAGCTCGGGGTATGTCGCACCCATGATGGCTGCGGCGGCCCCGCCGGCCGACAGGCCTGCGACGTAGACCCGCTTGGGATCGATAGCGTACTCCCGCATGATCTTGCGAGTGATGCCCGCGATCAGCGAAGGCTCGCCGCCATCCCGCTGCTGGTCGCCCGTGCGAAACCAGTTCCAGCATTTCGCCTGGTTGGCTCCGCGTGGCTGCTCCGGATAGACGACGAAGCAGTTCTGCTCTTCCGCCAAAAAATTCATCCGGGTGCCGGCGGCGAAATCGTCCGGTGACTGGGTGCAGCCGTGAAGCATGACGACAAGGGGCCGCGGTGCTCCATCAGCGCGGCTCGGGATGAACAGCTTGTAGGTCCGGCTTCCCGCCGCGTTGCTGAAGGTATCGGCGACAAACCTTGTGCCGTCCGGTGCGATATCCCCCTTGGACGGTGGAGCGCGTCCGACCGGACCTGGCAGGCTGAATCCGGAAAGATCCTTCATGCCGCCGAATGGCGAGGAGCGTTGCGCCGCCGGACAGACGTAGTCTGAGTGGACGGGCCGCTCTCCCTGTCCTCGACCACGTCGGCCTTCAGGTCGAGTGTCGGCGGATCGAGCCTCGCCGGCTTGACATGCACAGCGCCACCCTTTGTCGCTGGGGGGCTGCGATCGCCGCGCAGCATGCGCTGCAGGAGTGCGGTGGCCTCGACCAGTTGGCCGGCACGCGTGAGGCGGGTCGCTTCGCGAACCATCTCTGGATTCAGCATCGTTTCACCTCGTTCTGTCGGCGAGAGCGGCCTTGACCGCGGGAGTGGCATGGAGGGCGCCCAGCACCGAGACCGAGGCGATGGCGGCGCGGGCCAGCTCGGGCGTGACGTCCTGGTCGATGGTCGCCAGACCGAGAACGTTGATGTGCAGCATCTCGCCGGCGCGGCGCGCCGCCTCGAGATCCTGGCGGGTATAGTTTCGCAGCCCGAGATCCAGGCTCTTCCGGGCCGTCGAATTCTTGACGACGTCCGCATGCCGTTCGAGCTGATTGCGGATCGCCGTCCGGATGAAGTCGGTCCTGTTCGAATAGAACCCCTCCTGCACCATCAGATCGACCTGACCCAGGTCGACGAAGCCGAGATTGATGGTGATTTTTTCGGTGTCCGGGATTTTCGGCCGGAGCTCGTGGACGTTGTCAGCCATGAGGGTTCCATCACATTTCCGCCATCCACAGGGATGGCGGATGGATGGCATATGGACCTTTGAAGGAGGACTTCAAGGCGGCCAGGCCACATCAGCCGACCGGCACGTGAACCTCGGTGAGCTTGGTCTCGAGCCCAAGGCTGTTCAGCTTCGTCCGGTGCCTAAATCTGGCGCCGCGCATCAGGACGAACTTGAACCGAACGGCGATCAGCAGCTGCAGGATCGGCGTGAGCGCATCCCATGGGATGCCGATGCTGCCGTAGATCTAGTCAACGATTTCCTCGCGCGGCTTGCGCCTCCGCCTGGTCTTGCTGGCCGCTTACAATTTCGGGTCGGTAGCCATCGCAGGCCCCGCATCGCCAAGGACAGAGCGAAGCTATCCGAGGCGGTTCGTGGCGGACATGCCGTCGTTGGCGAGGTGGCCCGCCATTTGCCCGCACCGGCATCTAGCGTCTGCACGTCCAGCAGCACGCCCGCAAACCGGCTGAATCGGATCAACATGAGCCGAAACCACCGTGAATGGCACGGTTTTCAGATTCCTCGTGGCCGGCGCCACCGCTATTGTGCAACTAAACCGAGCTACTGGGTAGGCTGACTCGAGAAGAGATGTTTCAAAGCGCATCGGAACTGGCCGCGATGGCCGAGGCCTTGAGCCAGTCGACGGACTACCGGGTGCTTCGGCGTCTCGTGCCCCGGCCGACGTCCATGCCGGCCCCAGGACAGGAGACCCGGACCGGCATCCTGCTGGATACCGAGACGACCGGCCTCGATCACGCGAGGGACGAGATCATCGAACTCGGGATGGTCAAATTCGACTACACGTCGGACGGTAGGATCGCCGGCGTCAGGGACACTTTCTCAGCCTTCAACGAGCCATCAGGGCCGATCCCGCCCGAGATAACGGCGCTCACCGGGATCACCGACGAAATGGTGGCCGGCCAAAAAATCGACGATGCCGCCGTCGACGCCTTCGTCGACGATTCCGTGCTTTTGATCATCGCCCACAATAGCGGGTTCGATCGGAAGTTTTCCGAACGCTACTGGCCGGTCTTCGAGCGAAAGGCGTGGGCATGCTCCGCGACGGAGGTCGATTGGCGATCTGGGTCACAAAGCTCGACCGCAAGCGCTCCTTCGCTTGCGTCCTCTCGCGGTCTTCTTGGTCGCCTTCTTCGCTGCAGCCATCGCTTTTCTCCTCGAGGTGTTTTGAGACAGTGCAACGCCGCGAAGGATTCGCCGGTTCCGGAACGATTCCGCCTGTGCCACTTTGAATCAGGTGTTGCGTCGAGTTCGTTCGTGGCGTTTCAGCGTAAGAAGCCGGCCGCCGGCCCTGGGGAGAAGGCCTCGTTTCCGGATTTCGTCGAACCGGCCCTACCCTGGCATCCTCGATCGAGAAGGTGCCGTCCGGGTCACGATGGATTCACGAAATCAAGTTCGACGGCTACCGCGTGCAGGTCCATCTCCACAATGAGGCGGTCAAGGTCTTCACCCGGCGCGGCCATGACTGGACCCACCGCTTCAAGAAGATCGCCGACGACGCCTGGCACATCAAGGCAAGCTCCGCGGTCGTCGACGGCGAGATCGTCGTGCCCGCCGCCGACGGCACCACCGACTTCTCGGTGCTGCAGAACGAGCTAAGGGGGAGTTCGAGGCGCATCGTGCTGGTGGCCTTCGACCTGCTATACCTGAACGGCCGTGACCTGCGGAAGCTTCCGCTCCACCAGCGGAAGGCGGAGCTCAAGAAGGTCATCGCCGGCACCGATGTCCAGTTCAGCGAGAGCTTCGAGATCGAGGGCCAAGAGATGTTCGCGCACGCCTGCAAGCTTGGGCTGGAGGGCGTGGTCTCCAAGGTCCGCGCCAGCGTGTACGTCAGCGGCCGGGCAACAACTGGGTGAAGAAGACCTGTGCGCAGCGGGAGAAGCTGACGATCGCGGGCTTCGCGCTCGATGAAGGCAAATGGGACGGCATCTACCTCGGTCGGCGAAAGGGCGACGATCTCGTCTACGCAGGCAAGGTCGACCACGGTTTTGACAAGACTGCCGCCGCCGACCTGCAGAAGCGGCTGAAGCCGCTCATCCGGAAGACGCAGCCGTATTCGAAGCGGATCGCCCACAAAGGCATCTGGGTCGAGCCGAAGCTGCTCGCCGAGATCGAGTACCGGGCCAAGTCGGCGGAGGGAAAGGTGCGGCACCCATTTTTCAAGGGGCTACGCGAGGATCTTTGACCAGGCACGTCGATCATTCCCGCGATGCGGGGCGAGGTAGTGACCGAACCATAGCCGCCGGCCAGCGTTTATAAACACCATGTCTGACGCGTTTGACTACTTCCGCGCCTACGCCGTCCGGGCTCTTTGCAAAGCCCGATCGATGCCGCGCGGCAGGATGAAGCACATGCAGCTGGTTGCGGCGCGAATTTACAATCTCCTCAAGAAGGAGGCCGCTTATAGCCCGAACACGCAGCACCTTGAGGACTTCAGGGCAGGGCAGAAACTTGAGGCATCTCTCGATCGCCGGCGCGATGACGGCGCACCCGCTCAAGGAGCATTCGCTCCAGTGAGGCCGGGCGCGGAACGGAAGGCTCGTTGAGTGCCTGCCCTCGATGCTCGCACTGTGGCAAGTCTCCTGCGAGAATACGCGCAGCGCACTGCCTTGCGTGGCGGCAATCCCTACAGGGCCAAAGCCTATGCGCGCGCCCAGACAGCCTGGCGGCCCTTGCCGTCCCTCTGGACGTGCTCATCGCCGAAGACCGGCTCACGGAAATCCCCGGCGTCGGCGAGGCGATCGCCGACATTATCGTCAAGCTTCACAAGACGGGCTCTCATCCCAGCCTCGAGAAGCTCCGGAAGGAGATACCCGAGGGCGTGCTCGAGATGCTCGCCGTTCCCGGCCTCCGCCCCGAGAAGGTGCTGCGGCTCTACAAGGATCTCGGCATCACTTCGCTCGCGGAGTTGGAGGCCGCCGCCAAGGACGAGCGCATCAAGAAGGCCAAAGGCCTCGGCGCGGCGCTGCAGACCAAGATTCTGCAGAACCTGGCCATCGCGAAAAGCGGAGAAGGTCGCCTCCATCTGCATCGTGCGGCCGCCCTGCTCGCGCACGCCAAGGATTCGCTTCGCAGGGCCCGTCCAGAGCTCAAGCGCGTGACGATCGCAGGCGACTTCCGCCGTGGCTGCGAATTGGTGGGCGAGCTCACGATCGTTGCCGAGACTGCCAAGGCGGACAAGACGTCGAAGGCCTCAGCGGCGGACGGGCTGCAGATCCGCTTATCCGATCGCAGCCACTTCGGCGCCACTCTTCTCTTCTCTCTTCGCGACCGGCTCGGCCGCTCACATCGAGCAGCTCCGGACGTTAGCCGTCGAGAAAGAGATGCGGTTGGAGGCCGACGGCTTGCACAAGGGCCGCACCCTGATCGCCGGCGACGAGACCGAGATCTATCGCGCGCTCGGTCTGCCCTTCATCGATCCGGAGCTCCGGGAAGGCCGCGACGAAATCAAGCTGGCTTTGAAGGGCAAGCTGCCGAAGCTCGTCACCGACAACGACCTCCGCGGAGTCCTTCACTGCCACACGGATGCCTCCGACGGCACCGAGACCCTGGAGGCGATGGCCAAGGCCACGCTCCAGCGCGGTTTCGAATATTTCGGGGTCGCCGACCATTCCAAGTCGGCGCACTACGCCGGCGGTCTCTCGGTGGAAGAGATAGCCCAGCAGCACCGAGAGGCAGACCGGCTGAACAAGCGCTTCGGCAAGGATTTCCGGATCCTGAAAGGCATCGAGTCCGACATTCTGGCCGACGGCTCGCTGGACTATGCGGACGACGTGCTGCAGCGCTTCGACTTCGTGGTCGCGAGCATCCACGGCCGCTTCAAACTCGACCGCAAGGCACAGACGCAGCGCCTGCTTCGGGCCATCTCCGATCCTCACACCACCGTCATCGGCCACATGACCGGGCGGCAGTTGCAGCGGCGGCCGGGCTACGAAATCGACGTCGAGAAGGTGCTGCGCGCCTGCGCCAAGCATGACGTCGTCGTCGAGATCAACGCCCACCCGTGGCGCCTCGACCTGGACTGGCGCTGGCACCAGGCCGCCCTTGAGTTCGGCTGCATGCTGAGCATCAATCCGGACGCGCACTCGATCGCCGAGCTCGATCACATGCACTGGGGTGTCGAGATGGCCCGGAAGGGCGGCGTGCCACCGGAGCGGGTCCTGAACGCGATGACGCTGCCGGAGATCACGCGCTACCTCCGCCAGAAGCGTCGCTCGTTCGCCCGGGCCGCCTGATGCCGCCGGCGCACGCGCTCGCGATGCAAGGCGCCGTGGTCGCGGTCGCCGCCGATCGCGGTCACCACTTCAGGAAACCGCCCCAAGATCGGATCGTGCTGGTGGAAGGCCGTGGCGTCGAAGGCGACGCCCACGCCGGCGCATTCGTCCAGCACCGCTATCTCGCCCGCCGCAAGCCGCGCCTACCGAATCTCCGGCAGGTTCACCTGATCCCATCCGAGCTCTTCTCGTCCCTCCTTGAAATTGGCTTCGAGGTCGGAGCCGGGGATCTGGGCGAGAACATCACTGCCGCCGGCCTGGACCTCGAGCGGATGCCGCTCGGGACGCTCGTCGAACTTGGACCCGCGGCGATCGTGGAGCTGACCGGCCTCCGGACGCCCTGTGTCCTCATCGACCGCTTCCGGGCCGGCTTAAAACGGCAGGTGCTCTCGTGGGCGGAAACGGGCCCTCCATTCAGATGTGGGGTGCTGGGCGTGGTCAGGGCCGGCGGAGCGGTCGCGGCTGGTGATAGCGCGCTGGTTCGGCTCCCGTCATCTTCTTTTCGTGCCTTGCCGGGTCTGTAGAGAGGCCCGTACGCAAGTCGGCGGCCGATATCCGACCGCGGCCTAGGACTTCACCAGCAGATCGATATGCTCCTTGATCGGCGCGTGGATCTTCAGCAGGTGTGGCGGCCGTTGAGCCGCCGATGATCGTGCTAGGCATCGAGCACCCACGATGACCGCCCCGACTGGGAGGTTATCGACGCAAGCGCGGGGCCGCCGAAGCCTTCAGTTTGCCGGACGGAACTGACGATGCATCCTCCTCGTTCCTACCCTCCGTCACCCCGTCGTTCAGCCATGGCCCGCAAATCGACCCTGCCTTATCGCCTGCAGCCCATGTTGGCCACGCTCACGGATGCGCCGTTCGATGATCCCGATTGGGTCTTCGAGGACAAATTCGATGGTTTCCGCATGGTCTCGGAAATCCGAGGCGGTCGCGTGGTGCTCTACAGCCGCAACGGGAAGATCATCAGCCACTCCTATCTCGAGGTCGCTAAAGCACTTGAGGGAGTGAAGGCGGACGCCGTGATCGATGGCGAACTCGTTGCGATCGGGAAGGACGGTGTATCCCATTTCCAGTTGCTTCAAAACGCCTTGCGCCACGAGGCCAAGCTTTTGTACTGCGCGTTCGACCTCATGTTCGCGGACGGCGAGGACCTGCGTGTGCTGCCCCTTCTCGAGCGCAAGAAGCGGCTCAAGGCCATCCTGCCGCGCCACAAGCTGATCGCGTACAGCAACCACCGCAAAGGTAGCGGCACAAAGTTCTTTGCAGAAGCCGAGCTGAGACATCTCGAAGGCATCATGGCCAAGCGCGCCGATAGCCCGTACGCATCCGGACGCCGGACCGCCGATTGGCTGAAGGTGAAAACCGCGCAGCGGCAGGAGGTAGTGATCGCCGGTTCCACGGCGCCGAGGCGAACCCGGCCCTTCTTCGGTGCCCTCGTGCTGGCGGTACGCGAAGACGATGCGTGGCGGTACATCGGCCACGTCGGCACCGGGTTCAGCCACCAAGTTCTCGAAGAGCTTCACAGGAAGCTCGTGAGGCTCAAGACAGCCAAGTCGCCATTCCCTGGCAAGGTGAAGGATGAGCGGGTTACGACCTGGGTGCGTCCTTTGCTGGTCGCGGAAGTGAAATTCGCGGAGTGGACCAGCAAGGGCGAGCTGCGCCAGCCAGTCTACCTCGGCCTGAGGTCCGACAAAAACGCCAAGGACGTCGTTCGCGAAAAGAAGTGGTCGCGAAAATAATGCCGCCGAGACGAAGCGTTCGATCTGGAGTTCAGGTGGCGCGCTCGGACGCCGAAGGCCACGGCGGCAGGAGCGGCAACCCGAGAGCCTTGCGTACAGGTCCGAACGACCTCCGGTGGGCTGCGCATGCACCAAGCCTGGCGAGCGCCTCATAATGAGCCGGCACCGGGTAGCCCTTGTGATCCGCGAATCCGTAGCCGGGGTGACGCTCGTCGAGTCTCCGCATTCGGGTGTCGCGCTCGACTTTCGCGAGGATGGAGGCGGCCGCAATGCTGGCGGACTTGGCGTCACCTTTAATGATAGACTGCTGAGGGATGTCGATTTCCTTCAACCGCTTCGCATCGATCAGCAAGTGCTGCGGCGTCAACCCTAGGCCCCGGACCGCACGCTGCATAGCCTGGATGCCTGCCCAATAGATGTTGATTTCGTCGATCTCCTCGACCTCGACGAATGCCACACACCAACTCTCTGCCTTTTGCTTGATTTCCTTCGCGAGTTCTTCGCGAGCGGTGGCGTCGAGTTTCTTCGAGTCGTCGATTCCGATTATCCGCGTGCCGGGCTTCAGGATCACGGCGCCAGCGGAGACTGGCCCTGCGAGAGGGCTCATTCCGGCCTCGTCCACGCCTGCCACGGCATGTTGGCCGCTCTCCCAGAGAGGGTCTCGAAGCGGAGCATCTTACGGAGGCGCTGCCCTTCGGACCTATTTTCGGAGCGCCGTTTATCGATTGAGGCGAGGATGGCACGGGCTCCCGCGCGGGCGTCGGCCCGCAAGATCTGCTCGATGTTGGCCTCAAGTGGTCTTTTCTCGACGACATAGCGCTGACGCAGTACGTCTAGTGAATACTTGGGCATAGCGGCCTTCGTGAAGACTGACTTTGGAGCGTGTCGGCAAACTTTGTGGCGATTGTCTGAAGTTAAACCATCCCGCCCTTATCGACTGCGCAGCGCCTTGTCGAAAGGAACCGGCCCGGCTCTCATCAGAGGTCCCGATATTCTGCGCGGCCTCCCCATTTCACCTCGCGTCCACCGACCTCCGAGCGGAACCAACCGGTGTCTTCATCCCTTTAGAAAGAGTGGAGCCTCGGTCCCAGGGTGCTTCCGAAGGGACCGGCCGATGCTCCGACAAACCAGCAACGAAGAAGAGGTTCTGGACCGCACTACCGAGGTCGCGGCCACCATCGCGGAAGAAGGCCTCCGGTACGTCAGCGACTCCGCTCCGGGGTACACGCGCAAGAGGACGGGAACCACTTTCAGCTACTATGACAAGGACGGCAAGCGCATCATCGATGCCGCCGTCATCCGACGCATCAAATCAATCGGCATCCCTCCGGCATACGAGTCCGTGTGGATCTGCCCGTCGTCGAACGGCCACATCCAGGCAACCGGGCTCGATGCGCGGGGTCGCAAGCAGTATCGCTACCATCCGAAGTGGCGCGAGCTCCGAGACCAGAACAAGTATGAGCATATCATCCTGTTCGCTGCCGCGCTGCCCGGCTTGCGGGAGCGGGTCGCCGCCGACATGAAGCGGGACGGACTGCCCCGCGAGAAGGTGCTGGCCACGATCGTCAGTCTTCTGGAGAAGACATTGATCCGGGTCGGCAATGCCGAGTATGCCGAGAAAAACAAGTCCTACGGGCTCACCACGATGCGCCGCAAGCACGTCGAGGTCGGGCGCGGGGTCCTTCGTTTCGACTTCACGGGCAAGTCGGGCAAACATTGGAAGCTTCGCGTCGAGGACAAGCGGATAGCCGCGATCGTGAAGCGCTGCGCGGAGATTCCGGGACACGAACTCTTCAAGTACCTGGACGACGACGGACAGCCCCGCACCGTCGATTCCGGCGACGTCAACGCCTACATCAAGGACATCACGGGCGAGGACTTCAGCGCCAAGGATTTTCGGACTTGGGCGGGAACCGTTCTGGCAGTGTTGGCGCTTGCCGAATTCGAGAACTACGACAGCCAGGCCGAGGCGAAGCGCAACGTCGTCGCCGCGATCGAACGCGTCTCGAAACAGCTTGGCAACACACCGGCCATCTGCCGCAAGTGCTACGTGCACCCGGAAGTCCTGAACGCGTACGTGTCGGGTGACCTCGTGAAAATGATTGAGGCCAGGATCGCGCAGAAGTTCAAGCGCCAGTACGCCAAGCTCACTTCCCACGAGATCGTGGTGCTGGCATTTCTCCGCAAGCGTCTCGATTCTCTGAAAACCCCCGCCTAGCCTCGCGTACCAGTCCCTGGACGCCTGCGTCTGTGTTTCGGCGCGGGGTCTCGACGCTTATCAGCGCGGGGGTCCAATGGATCAGGTTCAATGCAATCAATGACTTGAAGGGGGTCCCCAAGACGCCGATGGGGGTTATTTTTCGATCAGCATTCACAAGATCGCACGCATGCGCGGCCAGCTCCGCGCGCAGGAGCGCGAGATCCGGATGCTGCAGCGGGCCGGCATCGCGACCGCTTCGGCCGAATTGCTGCTAGGCCGGATGCGAGCCAAAGTCGATGATCTCTTCCGAGAGCGGAATGCCCTCAAAAAGGCCGCCACTGGGCAAGCTACCCACCCGATGACGCGCGGCCGCGACCTCTGCTCGCCGGGCGGCCGGGTCCAAAAACTTCGTTGCGCTCAGAGGAACGACTGCGGGAGTACCAAGTTTTCCCGATGCCCCTGCCCCAAGGGGCGACCCCGAACTGGCCCCAGCTCAAAGCCCCCTAGCCCCCCAGAGCTGGGGCCTTCGGCCGTCTGGCTTGGAAACGCCGTGAAGCGAACGCTCGGGCGGCTTCCACGCTCATTTTTTGTTTGTCGTCGCTGCAGTGGCTGAATTATGGGGCGCCGCTCCGCGCGGTCTCGCTCTTCTGAAGCAGCCAGCAGTATTCATTCACTTCTGCATCAGCGCCGACAGCACCGAACCGTCGTGCAAGATCGAGAAAACCTCCCGGGGCGAAAAATGAGCTAAGGCTTGCTCGAAAGTGTCGCTCGCATCGATCTTGGCGCGGCCGACCGCCAGGTTCGGATCGATCATGTCGGGGCGCGCGGCGCGGGGAGGGGCAGCTGCGCGAGGTGGAAGGCCAAGAGCGCGGCGTCTTCGCGCAACTCCAGCAAGGCCGGTTTGCCCCCTGTGTCCGCGGACGCGCTCAATTCGTTCGCCCGACGCAGGACCGGAGGCGGCTCTCGATCTTCCGGCGTGGCAAACAATTGGCCGGACGTGGGGCTGGCGGTGAGTGCGCCTATGGGAACGGCGAACAGCAGCCCAATGATGACCGGCGACATCCAGAGCAGAAGGGGCAGCGAAACGGCGAAGGCGCTCGCGGCCATGGCGACCCCGCAGAAGGTCGGGACGCCGTACTTACGATAAAGCTCGCGGCGCTCCACCGTGCCGTCGTCGCGCCTTTGCGTCTGCCAGCCCGCATCGCGGCCGGCCAAGATCTCGAGGACTGCGATCGACTGGAAGATCATCATCACAGGCGCCATCAGTGCGGACACGACAACCTCGGCCAGAACCCCGGCCGCGGTACGCAACGCGCCGCCGAATTGCCTGCGCGCCGATCGCCGCATCCAGACGAGGACCAAGCTGAGCAGCTTCGGCAACAGCAACAGGCCCATGGTGGCGACGAAAACCCAGATGGCGAGCACGGGATCCTGGGCCGGCCAGGTCGGAAACAAGGAGAAGCCCTTGGGGAAATATTCCGGACGCACGAAGCGGGCCTGCAGCGAGGTCAGCATTCCCAGCAGCAGGAATAGCAGCCATAGCGGCGCCGTCAGATAGGCCCCGATACCCACCATGAAATGCAGGCGCGACAACCAGTGGAGACCCCGCGTAGGGACCACGGCCAGATGCTGAAGATTGCCCTGACACCAGCGTCGGTCGCGCGCCGCGAAATCGAGCAGCGAGGGCGGCACCTCTTCGTAGCTGCCCCCGAGCATCGGCAGCATGTAGATGCCCCACCCAGCCCGCCGCATCAGCGCAGCCTCGACGAAATCGTGACTCAAGATGTGCCCGCCAAAAAGGCTTGCGCCCGCGCAGCTGCGGCAGCGCGGCCGCTTCGGCGAACGCCCTCACCCGGATGATCGCGTTGTGTCCCCAGTAGTTGCCTTCCGAGCCGTGCCACCAGGCCACGCCCGCGGCGATCAGCGGACCGTACAGGCGGCCGGCGAATTGCTGGACGCGGCTGAACAGGCTTCGCGCGTTGACGATCATGGGAAGCGTTTGGACCAGCCCAGCGGTGGGGTTCGTCTCCATGGCATGGACCAACCGGACAATGGTATCCCCGCTCATGAGACTGTCGGCATCGAGCACGATCATGAAATCGTAGACGGCGCCGAACCGGGTGATCCACTCGGAGATGTTGCCGGCCTTGCGCGCCCTGTTGTCGGCCCGGTGGCGATAATACAGCCGCGTTGTTCCGACGCACTGTCGCAACGCCACTAGCGCCTTTTCTTCGGCGACCCAGATGTCCGGATCGGTGCTGTCGCTCAGAACGTACCAGTCGAACAGCTCTCCGTGCGAGGTCGCCTCCAAGGATTCGATGATCGCCCGAAGCCGGGCCGTCAATCGGTGCGGGTCTTCGTTGTAGGTGGGTAGCAGCATGGCCGTGCGGGCTGCGATGACAGGCAGTTCCACACCTGGCGCGAAGGCGTCTTGGTCGGGATCGTGCGCCAGCAGCACGAAGAAGCCTGCCACCGCGGAGGCAAAGGAAAAGGCCACCCAGGCGAGCAGGATGAGGAATAGCGCCAGCACCATGGCTTCGAGAACGGTGACGCCGCCGACCTGCAGCACGCGATACATCTCGTACCCGCCGGCCCCTGTGAGCGCGGCCGACGCGAGGAGGATGAGGCCTCGGCGCCAAGCCATCGTGGTGGCGACAGGTGCAGGAACACGGTCCGGTACGCGGTTCTTCCCGAGATCGCCCGGCGCCATGGGGAGCGGGGTCTCGCGCGGCAGCAGGCGTTGAGTCGCGATATCGCCGACGATCGAACTAGGTGACGGGTTCAAGGCGCCCATCGATAGATCCAGACTTCCGACAAGGGCTTGTCGCTTTCGGCCAGAAACGCGCGCAGTTCGATCGGCTCGCCCTTGACCTGACATTGGAAGCTCAGCCGCCAACCACCGGTGTAGGGATTGGGCTGCGTGACGATGTTCTTCACCTCGGACTTCTCTGCCGTCACGACGCCTTTGACGCCCGCAGGGTCGATGCCTTTCAGGTTCTCGCCGACGAGATCGAGGACGAAGAGGCGGGCGTCCTCGCCCCTGGCCCCGATGCTTGTGCGCGTGAAGCGGGCGAGCGAATGCGCTTTCGGGCTGTCCGGTCCCCAGTGCAGCCGATAGGTGTAGTTGTGTTCGCCCTTGGCCTGCAGCGGGCTTTTGGGCCGCCAGAATGCGGCGATATTGTCGTGGATCTCCTCCTTGGTCGGGATCTCGAACAGCATCACCCCGCCCTCGCCCCAGTCCCCGATCGGCTCCATCCAAAGACTGGGCCGTCTCTCGAAACTGGATTCGATGTCCTGGTAGGCGAAGAAGTTTCTCTCCCGCTGCATCAAGCCGAACCCGCGCGGATTGAGGTCCTGGAAGGTACTGATCTGGAGGTCGCGGGGGTTGCTGAGCGGCCGCCAGAGGCTTTCGCCCTTTCCATTGAAGATCGCAAGGCCGTCGGAATCGTGGACGGACGGCCGGAAATCGTCGACGTCGTTGCGGTCGTTCGGACCGAAGAAGAACATGCTGGTCATGGGCGCGAGCCCGGCCCGCTGCATTTCGACGCGCGGGTAGACCGACATTTCGACGTCGAAGACCGTCGTGTCCCCGGGCCGCACGGTGAATCGGTAGCTCGCCGCGCAGCTTTTGCTGTCAAGGAGAGCATGGATCACCAACGACGTCGCACCCGGCGCCGGCCGCTCGAGCCAGAAGGCCTTGAAGACGGGAAATTCCTCGCCCTGGGGTTCTCCGGTATCGATCGAAAGTCCCCGGGCGGAAAGCCCGTACGTCTGCCCTTTGGCGACGGCTCGGAAGTAGCTCGCGCCGAGGAAGACGCAGACCTCGTCGTAATAGTCCGCACGGTTGATCGGCGCGTGGATACGGAAGCCGGCAAAGCCGAGGTCGGCCTCGTCGAACGCCGGGACCTTCTCGCCGAAGGAAAAGTCCTCCTTGCGGTATTTGATCTCGGTGGCCTTTCCGTCCGCGACCTCGAAGATATTCACCCGGTTCTTGTAGAAGAAGCCGCGATGGAAGAACTGCGCTTCGAAAGGAAGATTCTTGCCGCGCCAAAGGGCACGTTCGGGCAGGAAGCGGATCGAGCGGTACTGATCGTAGTCGAGATCCTTCAAGCCACCCGGCAGCTTCTCGTCCGGCGCTTCGTAGGGTTTGCCCGCCAACATGCGGGCGAGGTCCCTCACGGAGGAAGGGCTGAACGCGCCTTCCGGCGGGACAGCGGCGGCGAAACCGGTGCGCGAAGGGAGCAGTAACGCCGGCAACACCGCCGACCCTCGAACAAGCTGGCGTCGGTTCACGCGCTCTCCCACTCGCTACTGTTGCCGCGGCCAAGCAACGACGGCGGGGCCCGCGAGTTCCATCGCCGTCTATTAACGGCAAGGGCGTCGCAACGCCTCCGACCGACTCGGCCTGTACGCGCGATCGAGAACCGGGCAGGCAAGCCACGCGGGAGACGAGAGGCGGTGCGCTTGGCATCGCGAAACCGGCACGGAAGCAGGCAGGAAAATTCGGCGACGTGCCGGACGATCTCAGCGCGCTCTGAGCGCGCACCTGCGGAGCTCGTCATTCGGAGAACCCGGTGGCGACCTACTTGCCCTTGAGCGACAGGCTCATGCGGGTGACGACGTCGTCCCAGGCGTGCTCTTCTTCGGCGGGATAGTTGATCAGCACGCAATGGACCAGCCGCCCCGAGAAGTTGCAGCGGTCGTAGAAAACCTTGTAGCTGGAAACCGCGAAGAAGCGCGGCGTCACCCGCTTGTACTGGATGCGGGAAGGCGGATGCTTCTTCGCCAGAAACGCGGCGGGTGAATCGTTCGCGACGTTGGGTGCGGCCTGGATGGTGAGGTCGGCGCGCCCGTCGGCGGTTCGGAATCGCTGCCCGTACCCGTCGGGTCGACCGGCTTCTTCCGTGAAGATCGATGAGGGGAAATCCACCGCGGTGCCGGTCTGCGGAATGGTGTACCTGGTCCATCTCACCGGTTGCGCCGAGGCGGTCGCCGTCGAGGCGACGAGTGCCAACGCGAGAACGACCGTCGATTTCATCGCATTCCCTCTGGCAGCAATCACCGTGGAAAAGCGGCGAAGGTCAACTACGTTCCAAGAAGCCCCGGGCACAACGAAAGCACTCGAGCTACTCGCTTTCAGCCACAGGATCGCCGGGATCGAGCAAGCTCAGCGCCGTCTCGATCTTGGCGAGGATCTGCTCGATCTCTTCGCGCTCGTTCGGACCAGGATCGTTCTCGAGTTGCTCCATGAGCTGTTGCTTCTGCGCGAGTAGCTTTGCCACAGTCGACATCCGACCTCCTCCGGTTTTCTGCAGCCTGCAAAGGAGGTGGTGCGCTGCCGAGGCTCGCGCCAGCGGCACAGTCCGGGCTCAAAACATTCCGAGGAGGATGAAAACCGCGACCTCGCCCAGGAAGGCGACGGTCAGGAGAGCGACGGTGAGAACCACGTCGCCTACGGGCATAAGGGCCATTGGCTATTGCCTCGCGTTCGAGAGCCCCTGTGCTGAATTCATGAAGGCATGAAAAAGTTTCGGTTCCAGCACCGGGGTTCCCGATATAGCCTCCGGGGCGGGCAGGACGTTTCAAACTGGAGCGCTTTATGCGAGTCCTTGAGGTGTCATGCCGGTGCGTGACCGTGGCTGGCCTGGTCGTCGTCGTGGCGGTCATGACGCTACTCTGAAAGCGAACTCACACAGCACCGGACCAGCCGCAACGGCTGATCTCGGTCTCGACAAGCGCCAGTTGGGGCGGACGCGGCGCGCACGGTCGCCGCCCGGGAACAAGTGGCAAGCTAAGCAGTTGTGGTTCCAAGGCGTCAGCGCACTGCGCTGACGCCTTTGCATAGCCTGTCGGGCGCAGCTGTGGACGGGAAGATTGCTCGATCTCTGGTACAAGAACGCCGTGATCTACAGCCTGAACGTCGCCACGTACAAGGACGGCAACGGCGACGGCATCGGCGACTTCGCGGGGCTGATCGAGCGATTGGATCACATCGCCCAGCTCGGAGTCACTTGCCTCTGGCTGCTTCCGTTCTATCCCAGTCCGGGACTCGATCACGGCTACGACGTCACCGACTACTACAACGTAGCGCCGGCACTTGGGACGCTCGGCGACTTCGTCGAGTTCAGCCACCAGGCAAGGTTGCGGGGATTGCGCCTGATCGTCGACATGCCGATCAACCACACGTCGGAGCAGCACTCGTGGTTTCAGCAGGCGCGAACCGACCCTGCCTCGCCCTATCGGAAGTACTATGTGTGGGCGAACACGGAACCAGAGAACAGCGCAGACGGGGTTGTTTTCCCGGGCTTCCAATCCAGTGTCTGGACCTACGACCTGCGCGCGCGAGCTTGGTACTATCACCGTTTCTACCAATATCAGCCCGACCTCGACATCACCTGCCCCGCCGTTCGCGACGAAATCTTCAAGATCCTCGGCTTCTGGCTGGAGCTCGGCGTATCCGGATTCCGAATCGACGCGGCGCCTTTCGTCGTCGAGGAGGTCCGTCCGAACCGATCCCCGAAACGCCACTACGAATTCTTCGGCGAAATGCGCGACTTCCTGTCGTGGCGCAAGGGCGACGCGGTGCTGCTGGCCGAAGCCAACGTGCGCGCCTCCGAGCTCAACCGCTATTTCGGCGACGGCTCGCGCATCCACATGCTGTTCGCCTTCCTGGTCAACCAGCATTTGTTTCTGTCGCTTGCGCAAGAGCAAGCCGAGCCGCTGCGGCAATGCCTGACCACGCTTCCGAAACTGCCGCAATCGGCCCAGTGGGCCCAGTTCCTGCGCAACCATGACGAGTTGGATCTGGGCCGGCTGCCGCCCGAGCAGCGCGATCGGGTTTATGCGGCCTTTGCACCAGAACCGAAGATGCAGCTGTACGGACGCGGGATTCGCCGCCGCCTGGCCGGCATGCTGGGCAATGATCGGCGGCGGATCGAACTGGCATTCAGCCTTCTGTTCAGCCTCCCGGGCACGCCCGTCATCTACTACGGCGACGAATTGGGGATGGGGGACGATCTCGCTCTGCCCGAACGATGGCCGGTCCGAACGTGCATGCAATGGACAGACGATCCCAACGGCGGATTTTCGACGGCACCGAACGAGCGTCTGCTGCACTCGGTGATCAGCGATGGCGAATTCAGTTCGAAGCAGGTGAATGCCGCCGCGCAGCAGCGCGATCCGAAGTCAGTTTTCAACTGGCTGCGTCGGCTCGTTGAGATGCGGAAAACTTGCCCGGAAATTGGCTGGGGCGAGAACACCCTGCCGCAAGCAGACCCCTCATCCGTTCTGGTGCAGCGTTATGCGCTTGAGGACAAGGCCGTGCTTGTCCTGCACAACCTAGGGCCCGACGAATGCACGACGGTACTCAACGAGCTTCCGACCGGCCACAAGCTGATCGATCTTTTCGGAAATCGAGTCTACGCTTCGAAAAGCGCTGCAGCCGGCGAGATCCAACTCGACGGCTATGGCTATCGATGGTTCCGGATCGACCCCAGCTAATACGATCCCATCGGCGCATGCGTCGTTCACCCGTTAATAAAGATGCGGATCCTAACGCCCGCGATCACCCGGGGCCGAGCGATTCTCGCGTGTGACCGGGTTGGACGAAGCCGGCGCGGGTTACTCTGCTCTCACCTTCTCGCGGCCGCGACAACCTTAGCCCGCTCCTCGCATCGCGCCCGCAACTCCTCCAGTTCGTCGGCCGAGAGATGCTCAATTCCAACGAAAGAATTCTGGACGGTACCGGTCCGGATGAGTTCGTCCAACTTCACTTGTATGGCCGCGCTGTCCCGGTTTTGCGAGTTCTGGATCAGGAAGACCATCAAAAAGGTCACGATAGTCGTGCCGGTGTTGATGACGAGCTGCCAAGTGTCGGAAAACCGGAAGAGAGGTCCGGTTGCGGCCCAGATGACGATGGCGGCGCAAGCCAGGACAAAGGTGGATGCGCGTCCAGCCGCCTGCGAAGCTTTATTGGCAGCGGAGGCGAAGAACCGCGGATGTCGCTCGGGATCGTGCTGCGTCTGCCGCATTTGTGCATCTTTCCGGCTTCCTAGGCCGGCGACTCAACGCCCCAGCCGCCGCTCGACCTTCTTGCGGCTGGTGCCGACCTTCTTCACGGCCTTCTTCACTGCCGCCTTGGACCGCCCGGTCTTGCCGGCTTCGTATCGGACTTCGTAGTCCTGTCCGCCGGCGACCCGGGCGCGATCCTGGTTGCGGCCCCGCCTCGTCTGCTTCTTCGCTTTTGCCATCCGTAGAGTCCTCCTGGTTTGCCAACGCGGGAAGAAACGTCGCAGTTCCGGCGGTCTATATGAACGGTGCGACGCATGAGCTCGGCGGCGGGCGGCGCTCTCGTCGGCAGTGTCGATCAGGGCCAGCAGCTGGCCTCTGCACTGGCCTGGAGCAGTTTGCGGTAATGACGTTCGTACTCACGGGCCATCCGCTCCGCCGTGAAACGCTCCTCGAAGCGGGCCCGAACCTTACGTCGGTCAATTCTGTGCAGATTGTTCAGGGCCCGGATCGCCTCCTCCTCGGTGTCCACGATGAAGCCGGTGACCCCGTCCTCGACGACCTCCGGCACCGACCCTGCCCGATAGGCGATCACGGGCGTGCCGCAGGCCATCGCTTCGATCATGACGAGACCGAACGGCTCAGGCCATTTGATCGGAAACAGCAGAGCCGCGGCTTCGGCCAGAAACGGCTGCTTGCCACGCTCGTCCACCTCGCCGACGAGATCGACATTTGCGCGGTCGATCTCCGGCTGGAGGTGCTTCCTGAAGTATCCTCTCTCTCCTCTCGGCACCTTGGCCGCGACCCGCAGCCGCATCCCGGCCGCGCGTGCGATACGGATGGCGTCGTCCGGCCCCTTGTCGGGCGTGAGGCGCCCGAGGAAAGCGAGATAGGATCCGGGTTCATAGGAGGGGCGAAACAGACCGGCCGGCAAGCCGTGATAAACCGTACCGCACCAGTTCGCTGTTGCGAGCGGAGCCCGCTGGCTATGGGAGATCGAGACGAAGCATGCAGCTTGAAACTGCCGGACCGCCTCGCCGATGGCGGGGATATCGAGCCGGCCATGCAGCGTCGTCAGGAACGGCGTTCCGGATCGCGCCAGCACGGGCAAGTGGGCCCAATCGACGTGAGCGTGGATGACGTCGAACTCTTGAGCATGAGCGGCGACGGCCTCCAACAGCATCGCGCAAACCGCGTTAGGGTCCGGATGCGGACGGCCGAGGCGCAGCGCGCGGGGCCAGACCGGGTGCAGCCGAGCGCGGGTTTGGGAATCGCCGCTGGCGAACAGCGTCACCTCATGTCCGAGTGCGACAAGCTCGTCCACCAGCCAGGCGACGACGCGTTCGGTCCCGCCGTAGAGCTTCGGAGGGACGCTCTCCGCCAGCGGCGCGATTTGGGCGATCCGCATCGGCCGTGCCGCCGTCAGCCTTCGGGGCTGCGCGAGGTGGCGCCAACCGCGACCAACGGCCATTCTGCCGACGCTTCGGCACGCCTGTGCACTTGCTGGTCTCGGGCGAAAACCGCTGTCATTGCTGCCTCGCAGAACAATCGCGACCAACGGCCGCGATGGAGGTTCGTTCCTGTTCCGCCTCCGCACTTGATTGCGGCTCCGGACGGAACGAATGCTCCGGCCGGTGTTGAATCGGCATGTGTGCCGTGGCGTTGCGTCAGTCTCGTTCGGGAGTATCGCGCCTTCACGGCGCCCGCGAAGCTCCGATTCCCGGTTTCATCGAGCCCTGCGACCCAACGCTCCGGAACAGGCCCCCGCCGGACGAGGACTGGGTCTACGAAATCAAGGCCGATGGATACCGCGCGCAACTGCATTTGCACGACGGCGACGCCAAGGTCTATTCGCGCACGGGCCTGGACTGGACCGAACAGTTTTCGTCCATCGCCGCGAACGCGGGCAAGCTCAAAACAAGCAGCGCCATCATCGATGGCGAGGCCGTGGTTTACGGCAGTGGCGGGCTGCCTGACTTCCAGCAGCTGAGGCGAGAGCTCGGTCCGAAGCAAAGCGAGCGTGTGCGCTACCACGCGTTCGATCTCCTCTACCTCGATGGCTACGACCTGCGCCGCGTTGTCTATGAGGAACGCAAGCGTTTGCTGCAGCGGCTTCTGAAGGGCGCACCTGAAACCTTCATCTATGTCGAAGGGATTGAGGCGAACGGGAAGCAGATTCTCGAAAACGGCTGCAAGATGGGCCTCGAAGGTATCGTCGCCAAACGGCTGGGCGAAACGTACCGCTCGGGGCGGCAGGAGAGCTGGATCAAGCTCAAGTGCAAGAAGAGCGAGACCTTTCCGATCGTCGCGTTCGTGGAGAAGCTCGGCGCGCACCCGCGCAAGGTGGCCTCGCTCTACGTCGGGCGGCGCGAGAACGGCAACCTGCTCTATGCCGGCAAGGTCCGCACCGGTTACACCGAGACGACGGCGCGCGAATTGCGCGAGCGGCTGAATCCGTTGATCCGTAAAACTTCTCCGCTGGATGTGGCTGTCAAAAAGCCGAAGGCGACCTGGGTCGAGCCGACCCTTGAGATCGAAGTCCAATATGGCGCGCTGACCGACGATGGCCTGCTCCGGGAAGCCGTGTTCAAGGGCTTTCGCGATGATCTGGCGGTGCGCAAGGTCAAGGCGCCGCGGCTGGTGCCGTCCGTCGCCGGGCGGCGGAAGCTGGGCGTGCCCCGAGAGAACATCCTCCAGCTACTGCCAGATGCGGTCGTGCCATCGAAGGAGGAGCTCGCCGGCTATTGGGCCCGGGTATGGAAGAAAGCCCTCCCGCACCTCGGCCATCGCCCCCTCAAACTGGTGCGCCACGTGCACGGCACGACCTTCTATCACAAGGGGCCGCTGCCGAAGGACATTCCGGCCGCCGTGCACCAGCTCCGTATTCAGAAGCGCGAGGGCGGCCAGGGAACGCGCCTGTGGGTCGACAGCCTGGATGGTTTCCTCGGTCTGGTCGAGATCGGCGCCGTCGAGTTGCACCCGTGGAATGCAACCGTCGAGGACTTCGAACATGCCGACCGCATCGTGATTGATCTCGATCCCGGAGAGGGCGTCGACTGGGATGCGGTCGTCGAGACCGCGCTCGATCTGCGCACCGTGATGCAGCGCGAGGGTTTCGAGACTTGGCCCAAGCTCACCGGCGGCAAGGGAATTCATCTGATGGCGCCACTGGACCAGCCGGTGCTGCACGACAAGGCGCATCGCGTCGCGCAGCAGCTGGTCTCCGCCCTCGCAGGACGCCATCCAGACCGCTACCTCCTTTCTGCGCAGGCAAAGCGTCGCGATCGCATCTTCCTCGATTATCTGCGCAATGGCCGCGGCACCACCGCGATCGGCACCTATTCGCCGCGGGCACGCGAGGGATTTCCGATCGCAGCGCCCGTGACCTGGAAGCGCATCGAAAGCGGGATCGCGCCGGACGCCTTCACCATCGAGAGTCCATTCCGCGTTAAGCCGAGGAGGTGAGCCAGATGTCGGATGCATTCGATCAATGGGTGGAATGGCGCCACAAAGCTCCCGGCGACAGGCGCAGCATTCCTGCCGAACTCTACGCCGCCGTGATGTCGCTGCCAGAAACAGACCGGTCCGACCGGCAGAGGGTGAACGAGGTGGTCCGTAGCCATGATGAAGCCCGCCGCGAGGGCAGAACCGTATGGCTGTACCTCGACTACGACGAAGCCGGCGCACCGCGCACGATGGAGGATCCCGGCTGGGTGAAGGTGTTTGCATCTGCCGACGTCGCCGAGAGGTGGTTCAAGGAAAACGACCCTGAAGGCGTCGCCTGGGAGTACGAAGTGGAAGGCGGTCGGGCCCGAGGATCGGTTTGGCTCTGCTCGCGCGATCCAGCGTCGAGGGCGATCGGAGACCCCGATTGGGCCAAGCTCTTTGCGTCGATCAAAGCCGCGGAAAAATGGCTTGAGGATAACGATCCAATGGGCAAGATTTGGGAGCATCCGGTTCAGGAGTGACGCGCATGAGCGCCTTGGTCGACACGACGGTATGGTTTGCCGCGGCCGCCAAGCGGGATGCTCAGAATGAGCGCGCCAAGTCGATCCTTCGGAGCATCGACCGGCACCTTACGACCGACCTGGTGCTGGTCGAGACGTGGCAACTCCTCAAGGCGCGGTTTGACGGTGAGCTTGCGGAAATCTTCTGGGAACGGCTGCGGGATGCCGGCGTTCGGATCGAACCCGTCATTGCCGCCGATCTAGAAGCGGCTTGGGAGATCAAGAGGAATTTCCCGGAGGAGAGCTTTTCCTTCATCGACCGGACGAGTTTTGCGCTGATGGAGCGCATCGGGATCACCCAAGCAGCTTCCTTCAACCCCGACTTCGCAGCTTACCAACCCGGCCGCGGTCGCAAGAGACCGTTCCAGATCCTGAGCGAAGGCCACGGCCAAACCTTCCTTGCGCTCAAACAAGCGCTCCTTTGAACGCCGGCCCGTTCATGTGAGCCATGACGGCGCGCGCCAGACGGTCTGCCCCTACATCCTCGGCCACGGCGCCGGGGAGGAGCGCGCATTCGCGTTCGTTGTGGAGGCAAGTTCAAGCACGAAGCGTCGGGCGCAAGCCAAGTGGGTCTGCCTTCGGCTGTCGAAGATCGAGGCCGGCGGCCCTCGGCCCGCACCACGGGAAGCTGTTGCCCGAGCGCAACGTCTTCCATGTTCCTCCTTGGAACAGATGTTTTGAGACTCAACCCGCAAACCCAGTTCTGGAATCATCGCGCTACCCGGGGCTGGCAGTGATCATTCCGTAAGCACTCAATTTTCCCGGAAAAATAGAGGCCGCAGGACCGTGAAAGATCCTGCGGCCCTTTCCATCTCGGCGGCGCATCGAGTGTCTTAAGGAGCGGAGAACGCAGAGTGACGACGATCGTGGTCGAGTAGCTCAGCCATTTGGCTTTCGCCCTCACAGATCCGGGGGCGGCTTTCCCGCACCCGGCTCTTCCCGAGGGTAACCCGCGTCATATCCGAGCCTGCGCCCAAGTGCGAGTGATGCGTGGAACGGGCAGACGGAAGCGTGCCGTCAGGGCCTCGAACTCCGATCAGCCCATGCGCCGACTTTTCTGACTGCGCCGTCTCAGACAGTGCAGCCAGCTCCGACGCACTTCGCGGTAGAAGCCGTTGAGCGCTGAATAATTTTGCGGCCTGCCATAGTAGCCGTAGTGTCCACGCAGCACTGCGGCGAACCACTCGTGCTGGGTGGCCAACGACTCGTGCATGAGCCGCCAGGCTTCCTGGCGCAACGCCGTCAGCTTGCGCGTCAGGCGTTTCCCTTCCGTCTTGTGCTTCACGATAAACCGGCCGTCCCGGGTCCGCCCGCAGTAGTGGGTGAAGCCGAGGAAGGCGAAGGTCTCGGGTCGCCGCTCGCCGCGCCGCTGACGCGAGAGGGCCGCAAACCGACCGAACTCGATCAACCGCGTCTTGCCCTCATGAAGCATCAGGCCAAAGCTGGCCAGCCGCGCCTTGAGTGCCAAGAGCATCTCCTGCGCATCCGCCTTGCTCTCGAAGCCCATGACGAAGTCGTCCGCATAGCGCACGACCACAACGCGACCGCGTGCGCAGCGACGGCGCCATTGATGGGTCCAGAGATCGAGGATGTAGTGCAGAAAGATGTTGGCGAGGAGCGGACTGATGCCCGCCCCCTGCGGGGTACCCCTGTCCGTTTCTTGCTTCTCGCCGCTCTCAAGAACGCCGGCCCGCAGCCACAGCTCTATCAGCCGCAATATGCGAGGATCGGCGATCCTGTGCGCCACCATCCGCAACAGCCACTCGTGGTCGACCGAGTCGAAGAAGCTGCGTATGTCGGCATCGAGCACCCAGTTGACGCGCTGGCTCATGATCGCCGTGTGCAAGGCATCAAGCGCCATATGAGGATTCCGCCCCGGGCGGCCAAGCAGGCTGCCCAAACCCGGTTCACAGCCTTGCTGCACCACGTCGACGAGGACTCTCTGCTTCGGGCGTTCGAGAGCAAGGCGGATGCGCAGGAGATGCTCTTGGCGCTCAAGGCGCGGCTGGCCAGCTTTGGCCTGATGCTTCATGAGGCAAGACGCGGTTGATCGAGTTCGGTCGGTTTGCGGCCCTCTCGCGTCAGCGGCGCGGCGAGCGGCGACCCGAGACCTTCGCCTTCCTCGGCTTCACCCACTATTCGGGCGGACCCGGGACGGCCGGTTTATCGTGAAGCACAAGACGGAAGGGAAACGCCTGACGCGCAAGCTGACGGCGTTGCGCCAGGAAGCCTGGCGGCTCATGCACGAGTCGTTGGCCACCCAGCACGAGTGGTTGGCCGCAGTGCTGCGTGGATACTACGGCTACTATGGCAGGCCGCACAATTATCCAGCGCTCAACGGCTTCTACCGCGAAGTGCGTCGGAGCTGGCTGCACTGTCTGAGACGGCGCAGTCAGAAAAGTCGGCGCCTGGGCTGGTCGGAGTTCGAGGCCCTGACGGCACGCTTCCGTCTGCCCGTTCCACGCATCACTCGCACTTGGGCGCCGGCTCGGATATGACGCGGGTTACCCTCGGGAAGAGCCGGGTGCGGGAAAGCCGCCCGCCCGGATCTGTGAGGGCGAAAGCCAAATGGCTGAGCTACTCGACCACGACCGCGTCTTCCGGTCCAGAGGGTCTTGCATGGTCGCGTCTAATCAACCCGTCGAGGCGGCGTCAGGCCGCCTTTTGATTGAGTGGCTTCGATAGCTTCTCAGGTGGAACGACAGTTGGCTTGATGGAGGAGGTCGTCTCGCTGGTCCGGTGGCAATTCGGGCAGTGAAATAAATGCGCGATAGTCTCTGAGCCAACCAACGCCGACCGCGTCCACTTCATTTCCATGTGGCAGTTTGGGCAGATTGGCTGCTCCAACTGATCCCACGCTCGCCTAAGCCGCGGGAGCGCATTCGCTTCTCTCTGTCACCGGCAACGGCCAAGGGTCTCGGACGGTGATGGCCACCAAAACACCGGCAGCAGAAACGTTCCTATTCGAAATGGACCGCTGCGAATTCAACGTAGGCCTTCAAAAAAGGCGGCCTCAGGCGACAACAGACCTGAGGCCGAAGGTTACCTTCCCAATTGCCTCAGGCCTATACGCGAAACGAAGCCCGGGCTCTTGCTCAACGGGTCGCGACGGGCAAGGATCCCTTTGTGGGAACACTGATCGCCGAAATCGGAGCATGGACGGCCACGCACCAAGTCCCATCGCGATCGCAAGCGATCCGCCATCTATTCGAGCTCGGGGCTGAAGGCGAACCAATGAGGGGCGCCGTCGTCCTATCCACAGCAACTTGGTGCGCCAGTCTTGCAATGGCGTTGGCGGCGTTTCTTGGGCGGAGTGTCGGCCACACTGATCATGATTGCTGGCGCGATGGTATCTCGCATCGTCTCGATTAAGTATGCTGATCCGGAAACGAAACGCCGGGAGCTGGAAGATCGCCTCCGGATCTGGTTTCCTTGAAGCACGAGACCGGATTGGCTCGATGGTCGCAGTTCGGCTCGCAATGCGGGAAATGGTGGTCCAGATCGGGCTGAAGGCGAAATGAGCAATACGCAAAAAGCTGGTGTGATGAGCTCTACCCACGGCAATCGGTGGACACCAGCGGAGGATGATCCCTTTCGGAAGATGGCAGAGGCAAACATTTGCCCCGAACTGATCGCGATTGCGCTGAATCGGTCAGTTCACGGTCTCAAGGCCCGCGCCTACGCAATCGGGCTCCCATTGAAATGGTTTAAGCCAAAAAGTGTGAGCACACCGAGAACCTCCCACAAACCAAAAGGGCCGGCTATAAGCCGGCCCTTCCTTACTCAATCGAGGCTCACTCAGTACTTTGCAATCAAAGGACCACCGAACTTGTAGTTCAGGCGGACGAGGCCCATGTCGACATCTTGGCGAATGCGGTCGCTCCCGAACGCCACGCCCGCGGGCGTGGTGAAGCCGATCGTGCGATCGCCGAGGAAGATGTGGTCGTACTCAACGCCCACCGACCAGTTCGGCGCGAAGCCGAATTCCAGGCCGGCACCAACGGTCCCGCCCCAGCGAGTCTCCCACGTGCCGAAGCCAGTAGCGTGCCCGCGCCGGGCGTGCCTGCCGCGGCAAAGACGTCATACTTGTCCCCGACCACAGCGCCACCGCCCTTCACGTAGAACAGCACGTTGTTCCAGGCGTAACCAACCTGACCCGTGATGAGGCCAAAGGCATCAATGCGAGATCGGTTGCGATCACCCGTGACCAGGGCGGTGCCCGGGAAGAGCGTGCTCACGTTATCGCCCCGGAAGTCGGCCCAGTTGCCCTGACCTTCGACGCCGAACACCCAACTGGCCGATTGCCAGCGATAGCCGATCTGGCCGCCAACCGTGCCGCCCGTGGCGTTGTGACAGCCTTCGCCGACCAGAACGCCGGTCACCGGCGTCACGAAGTCCCAGCATTTGTGGCTCGAGCCGCCACCGCCGTTGATGCCGATGTAAAAGCCGCTCCAGTCATAAATCGCGGCGACCATAGGCGCCGGCGCCTTCGTGTAAGGACGAGCCGCCAGATCCGCGGCGCTCGCGGGAACCGACAGCGCCAGAGCTAACGTTGCGGTCGCGGCTGCTAAAAGCTTCTGCATGCGAGTGTCTCCCCACAAAAACGAGTTAAATTGAATCGGTGCGTTGCCCACCTGCAAGCGATGCTAATTCGAGCGCGTGTACGTTGCTGTAGCTGACCTGCAACACTCGCTAGCTAAGACGGGGGGAATTGTTGAAATAGGCTTAGCCAGTTATGCCGGAACTAAATGCCCTCTAGCGTGCAGATGACCACCGCGGCGGCGTCACTCGGCCCGAAGGAGGGCGCGTAGTAGGGGCTGATGCTGCCAAGCAAACCTCTCCGGACAGCGATATTGGACACAACGTGAAAAGGGGTTGCCTCTTTTGAGGCTCGTTGCTCAATCAAATTCAACTTGGCCCAGCAGGTTAAAACAGCCGAGCGCGGGGACCAAGGCCGGGCTGTTCCGCCTGATCACAGACCTGAGCTTGTTGAGTGCGCGGATGGCATAACCGAGCCCCGGCGCATTTGTCAGGCGGCAGAAGGCGATCTTCTTCACATAACCATCGACACACCATGTGGCGCGAGTACCGTTGCGGAAGAAGACGACGTCACCGACGCCGTAGCGTTTCGGCGGCATACCGTCGCCTTCGAGCACGATCGATCCTTCCAGGATCATGATTGTTTCGTCAAACTCATAGTGCCAGTTGAACCGGCCCTCGGTGCACGACCAGATCAGGGTCCAAGCAGTCTTGCATCCGCTCGTCGACAAAACGCGCGAGCGAGCTTCCGGATTTCCTTCAATGATCCACGATGGTTCGATCGGTGAGGGCTCCAGATCAACATCGCAATGCGTCGTGTCGAAAGCTGCGAGCGGCATCGGTCTCACCTCGACTGAACTTGTTTTGCAGTCTGCCGAGTTTTCCCGGCCCTCGCAAAATCCGGTTTTCCGCGGGCGATGTGAAGAGCCAACTTGTCGCAGAGCCACCGGGGGCAGTTTTCGAAAGTGGTACCTCTTCGTATGCAGCCTAGATTCACTTACGTTAATGCCGGGTCGTCGCGCTTGGGTGGACCATCAAGCAAGCCTGCCGCGTAGCGTACTGGCAGGCCTTTGGCCCCAGCGCGCGCCTCCCTGCTAGGAACCTGCCGCTGGGGTCTTCTCACGCAGGACCCGCATAGGCTTACGAGGGTGGACGAGACGATAATCCGCAATCCATCAGAGCCTGCGGCGTCCGGGAAATTCGCGGTCTGCATAGGAAAGAGATCGGTAGCGTCGAACGCGCGATGATCGACAAAAGAAGCGGCCAAGTGAAATACGCCGTTTTGAGCTTCGGCGGTTTCCTAGGAATAGGTGACGACGACTATCCGTTGCCGTGGCAATCGCTCACATACGATGAGAGTCTCGGCGGCTACGTCACTAACGTTACGGAGGACAGATTAAAGGCCGCGCCTAAGTACAGCGACGAAAGTAGCTGGAATTGGTCGGATCAAAGTGAGAGCAAGGTGAACAAGTAATACGGGAGCACATGTCATGTAAGTTCCCGGAGGACCGTCGAAAGCCGGTCCTCTTCTTTCTCTTGGTGGGGGGACCCCAACATCCGGCGGCGAGGGCATTCTCCGACGAGCACGCGTTGAGGACGGACTACCGTACGCCGTAGCGCGCGAATTCCTCGCCGATGTCGCTCCGGATAACTTTCGCGGCCGCGACATCGGCTTCTCCCGAGGCCGTCTCGCCTCTGCGGATCTTCGCCCGGCCACGGCCATATAGCGCTGCGGCAAACCCGGGGTCGATGCGCAGTGCGGCGTCGTAGTCGGCGATGGCCGCGTCGGTCCGACCGGCCTTCAGGTGGGCGAGCGCGCGGGAATCGTAGGTCGCGGCCGTATGCGCGCCCGACCCGATCGCCCTGTCGCAGGCTTCCACCGCGCCTTGCGGGTCGCCCGTGCTCGCCCGGATCCAGCAAAGGCCGCTCCAGGCCCCTTCGATGTCGGCGTTCAGACGAGTCGCCGCGGCGTAGTCGCTTTCGGCGCGTACGAGATCGCCCTTCTTCAGCCAGACCTCGGCGCGGTTAACGAAGGCGCCGGGGTAGGCCGGCTGGAGCGCGATGGCCCGGTCGAAATCCTCCATCGCGGCGTCGTAGTCCCCTGTCCTCAGTCTCGCCGCGCCGCGGTTGTTGACGGGCTTGGCAAAGCTCGGATCAATGTCGATGGCCGCGTCGAAGTCGGCGATGGCGCGGTCGTAGTCGGCCTTCGCCGCGTAGGCGATGCCGCGGTTGTTGTGGGCGATGGCCATGGCCTGCGGCCCACCACGGCCGCCTACGATGAAGGCTGAACAGGCCTCGATCCTGCGGTCGGGCGATGAGGTGGCGTTGCAGAGCTCGACGTTCCGGAATTGACCTTCCGGCTTCTGCGCCGACGCGGGGGCGACCAGTAACAGGATCATCACCGGCGCCGTCCCGAAGACCTTCAGCATCCCCGGCAGACGCCGAGCGCGCGGTCGGCCCTCCGCTGCCGGGGAGGCGCAACAGCCGGACCGGCCTTCCGCTTCATGACGGCGTCCTTGCCCTCCTCGATCAGGGTGGCGAACTTGACCGTGCCGTCGTCCGAGATCTCGATGTGGGGCGTGGTGCCCCGGATCCCCAACGTCGCCACCGGCGTGTCCACCTTCATGCTTCCGGTCTTGGCGACGCTGCCGGCGACGAAGGTGAAGGTTCCTCTGGTCAGGCTGATCAAGGTTGAATTGTCCTTGCCGTCCCGATCGTAGACGAACTCGTTCATTTCCATGCTGGCGTTGCTCGACAGGCTGAAGGAGCTGCCGTCGGCGAAATTGATGCCGAGGCGGCCGTCGGCGCCGGTCCTGACGACGTCGCCTCGATAGATTGGGTCGCCGACCTTCGCGCTGGCCCCATCGTCGGACAGTCTCGCCTGCACAACCGCGGCATCGATATGCTCGATCGTTGCCTTGCCAGCGACGGTCACCACCTTGCCGATCGGCTTGACGTCCTGCGCCCGAACCGGCGCAAGCGGACACGCCACCGCCACGAGCAAAAGGCCCAGAAGTCCTGCAATCGTCCTTTGTCCGCGCATGCGGCCGCTCCCGTCAGTTGAGAGCCCGATCCACCCCGGCGCCAATGTTGCCAGAGCCGCGCCCGGCGCACCATATCGCAAAATGTGACTACCCCTTTTTAGTCAAGGCGGACGGCGGTCCTGACCGCTCCGCGCTAACAAAAGAGCGCATTTGCGCGTACTGAGTCGACGTTGCGGTGCAGGGGCCTCGGGAACAAAACCTACTTTGGGGGTCGATCCGGAAACCTCGACGGGTTGACTCATGCTAGATCGATCTCTTCGGCGGAACCGGCAGTATGCGAGGCGTTCAGGATGTCGCTCGCAATCTTCAACGGTCTTTGGCCGGTGCCGGACCGACGCACTCCGCCGTCCGTCAGCGGCCGCCGCGCTGTGGAGTCGACCGTCGTCGCGGGACTCGGATGGGCCGGAGGGCTGTCCTTCGTCGCGTTGATCCTGTCGGCGGTGAAAGAAGCGTCGGCGGCTGATCCCGATCTCGCCGTGTTCGACGACGCCTCCATCACCTACAAAGGGTTCGAGCATGGCACCTTCGAACTCGTCACGAAGGAGGCGGTGCCGCGACACATCATCGTCGACGATCCAGGGCAGACGGTCGTCCTGAGCAACACCGGATCGTCCGTCAGCTTCGCGCAGATCGGCAACAACGCGTCACGGATGGAGGACCTGCAGCGCCAGCAGCAGGACGTGCTTGCCAACTACTCGAAGGACCATGGGCCGGCCGGATCCGGCACGCCTCCGGGCGAAGCGGTTGATGAGGCGCCGCAGCCGATCGATTTCCAGGCGCCGGACGGGCCCAGTCCCCAACATGCCCTTCCCGGGCTGGTGGTGCCGGCCAGCATCGTGCCGGATGGGCCCTTGATCCATTCGCCACCGACACTAACGCTCGGGTCGGGCCCGGTCGAGATCGACACAGTCGCGTTCGATAAGTTCTCGGCGAGCAGCGGCAGCTTCTCGGCCACGAGCTTCGGCTCCGGCACGACGCCGACCTTTGGCATCGCGGGCGGCGCGGTCGGCCCCTTCACCGACGCGGGCGCAAGTTATGATGTCGAGAAGGCCGGCTCGTTCGGAATCCTGTACTTGAACAGTGCGACCGGCTCCTACGCCTACGTACCGAACAACGACGCCATCAACGCGCTGAAGGCGCCGAACGCCGACAGCTTCATAATCACGGCGTCCGACGGCTTCGCCTCGGCGAGCCAGACCTTCACGATCGACATCGCCGGCACCGACGACGCGGCGGCGATAAGCGGTGAGACCGGCGGATCCGTCGCCGCGATCGCCATGACTGCCGCCGCAATCGCGGCGGCGGCCATGGCGCACGACGTCCCAACCGCGACCGGCAAGCTCGCCGACACCGATGTCGACGATCCGGCCAACACGTTTACGGCGGTGAGTTCTCCGCAGGCCAGCGACAAAGGCTATGGCAGCTTTACGATGACGTCCGATGGGCACTGGACCTACGCGCTTGATTCCGCCAGCGCCGCGGTGCTGGCGCTTACAGCGCACCAGACCCTGACCGACACCTTCACCGTGACCACGATCGGCGGCACGCCGCAGGTCGTCACGATGACCATCCAAGGCGCCGACGATCCGGCCGTCATCTCCGGGGACACGCATGGTCGCGTGGTCGAAGCGGGCGGGGTCCACAATTCCGCGCAGGGCGTCCCAACCGCGGGCGGCCTTCTGACCGCGACCGACGTCGACGGCCCGTCGAACGCGTTCGTTCCCGTCACATGTCCAGAGCCGAGCGACCACGGTTACGGCAGCTTCACCATGACCGCGGACGGGCACTGGAGCTTCGCGCTCGACAACGGCAATTGCGCGGTGCAGGCGCTGAACGCAGGTCAGTCGCTCACTGACGATTTCACCGTGAGGGCCGCTGACGGCACGGCACAGACGGTAACCGTCACCATCGAGGGTGCCAACGACGCCGCGGTCGTCTGCGGCGATATTTGCGGACGCGTGACCGAGCCAAGCAACTCCTGCGAGCCGCCGCCACGCGCCAGCGGCACCTTGTCCGACAGGGACGTCGACAATCCCGACGACACCTTCACGGCCACGACATGCCCGCAGGCGAGCGACCACGGCTACGGCAGTTTCACGATGACCACCTGCGGCACGTGGACATATGTGCTCGATCCCGACAACCCCGCGGTCCAGGCCTTGAGGTCTTGTGACGCGCTGACCGACACCTTCACCATGACCACGATCGACGGCACCCCCCAGGTCGTGACCGTCGTCATCCAGGGCGCTGACGACCATGGCTTGCACTACGGGGCCGAGTCCGCGTTCCATTTCGAGGCAGGTGCGGAACAGCAGCATGCAAGCCTGGCTGCCCCGGCGGACGCTTCCTCGGTCCCCGTCGCTGCGCTCGATCCGGAGCACGATTCCGCCGCGGCCGGATGGTCCCACGATGCAACATCGGAGGGGTTGGCGTTTCGGCGAGCAGCAGGCTGCTGGCCACGAAGGAAAGCTACCCTTGCAACACGATCTGATCCTTTAAAAGCCGCCGACGTGTTGGTCGCGTCTGGGCGGATTGGTCTTTTCCGGAGGCGCTCCTATGGCTGCGCCCATCGCATTTACAGACCCGCACCGCCATCAGCTGCACGGCCGTCGAGAGGCATGAATGGGCGCTACTTCACGTCCGTCCCAACCACGATGAATGAGTCATTGTAACCTCCAAGGTCATCCTCGGAAGGCGACAGGAGCAGCACTTGCAGAATTCCCGATGTCAGTTCCGGTCAAAACGCAGAAAACTCAACGTGAGAAAATCTGCCTTTCGGACCGAACGACTGCTTGGTCCGCATATGCCGCGCATCGTCTCCTTCCGAGAGTCGCCGCGGCATTTGCCGCGCCCCAGAAATTGGACCCCCCTATGGTGTTACCTATACGCATTTTGCAATTGTGCCGCGTAGCCCCTGAATCTAAACCTCTCAACGATCCTGCGAGACAGAAATTTGCCTCGCGGTCGGGTTTGGAGTTTTATTTTTGCGATGGAGAGCTTCCGCAGCTGAACTGAATTTCGGAGCGCGTAGCGTAGGCGGATTTAAACAAAGTTTGAAGCTGCCGCCCTGTACCGCTCGAAATGCCATGCAGCGGATGTTTCGCGGCCGGCTACAGTGATGCTTCCCAGCGGAATTGGTAACCGACTTCTGGCAGCACTGCCGGCGGCGGACCTCGATCTGCTGGCACCAGAGCTAGAGATGGTCGCGCTCGATCGGGATGCGGTCGTCTCGCGGGCGGGTGACCAGACCGAGCACGTCTTCTTCCCTCATAGTGGCGCCATTTCGGTGATGATCGATATGGCGAACGGGCAGACAGTCGCCAGCGCCGTAATAGGCCGCGAGGGAGCAGTAGGCACTCTTTCCGTGCTGGGGCCGTCCCCTGCGGCCGTTACTGCCATCGTTCGAGCCGCGGGCGCCGCCTCGCGAATCCCGGCATCGCGATTCCACAGCGCATTCAGCCGGAGTCTCGCGATCCGTCACGCTGTCCAGATTCACTTCAAGGCGATGCTGATACAGTTTCAAGTCGGCGGAGCCTGCAATGCGCTGCATCCGGTTCAAGCCCGCATGGCACGCTGGCTGCTCCATCTTCGCGACCGCATCGACGACGACGTCCTCCCGCTCACCCAGGAGGCGCTTTCGCAAATACTGGGTGTGCGACGAACGACGGTGACGCTCCTGATGCGCAACCTTCGCGCTTCCGGAGCGATCAGATCTGTACGGCGAGGCGAAATCGAGATCGACCAATCGCGGCTCGCAACGGTGGCGTGCGAATGCCGCGATACCATGCGCGTCGGAGTCGAAGAGATCTTCTCTATGAATGCAGCCTCATCTCGGGTTTGATCGTGCCGACGCAGTAAATGAAACGGACGATGCTAGTCGTTTGGGCGCGGCTCAATGCCTGGAGCGGGATCTCCTACCTAATGTCCGCTTCGGATCAATCGCGTCATTCTGCGTGCGTGCCAACGACTTCTACCTTGATAAGCAGACATTTTGAGAGTCCCTCCGCATATCTCAAGGGACAAAGAGGGGTAGGACGAGAAAGCCTGGTCAAGCAATTTTAGCGAGCTTGAGATATGGCGGCCGTCTCTTGGCTTAGTCGCGGAGCCGGGGTAACATCGGGAGCCACTTATCTCGGCGGATAGAACCAATGCATCGATTGTTTTTGGTCTGCGTTGCCGTTGCCTGTCTTGCGGCGGCCCTCGTCTTCCGTCCCTCCGAAGCGAATGCGGTGTTTTGGCGCGGCATCACCGCGCCGACGAATATCGACATCCACGGCTGGCCGATCATCAAAGAGCCTCCTCCAAGCCCATGCCAGTGGATACGGGTGAGCGGTGGCTACTGGGTACGGCAATGCATTTACTGAGCGAGCGAACCGCATCAGTCGGCGGGCACGCGGTGATCGGCTGCGTCGTGGCCGGGATCTCGTTTGGCGGATTCCGCGCATATTGGTGCTGACGGCGGCATTTGTAATGCACCTGCAAGACCTCACGTTTGATGATTGGCTGGAGCACTCATTCGGACGCGAGGTTCGCGTGCAACAAGCGCCTTGGTACTTCGATCCTGACCATGATTGGTGGGACCCTCGGCCGATGAAGGCCGTATCTTACCTCACTCGACTGTTTGAAGAACCAGAGCCTGCCTTGCAGGGGTTTGCCGATAACCAAATTGCACAAGGCTTGACTTACCTGGTAAATACAAGCGCAAGCGGCGATAACAAATGGCTTTGTTCAACTGATGTGCCGGTTAAGCATCGGGTCCGCTGCGTGAGGTCTATCGCCACTCTATATTTGCTCAATTATTTGAGCCGCGTTGCACTCCACGTTTGTCTCACCTGGGCGAGGCCGACGCAGGTACTCTAAACTGTGTTTGTTATATGTGGTGGGATGCGTTTCTGAGCTGCTGCCGGTTTGATGGACACCAAGATTGGGTGTTTTATCAAGCCGGAGGTAGGTCATGCAGAGACGGAAGTTCAGTCGAGAGTTCAAAGTCGAGGCGGTCAAGCTAGTCAGGGAACGAGGGGTGTCGGTGGCGCAAGCGGGCCGCGACCTTGGCGTCCATGAGAACGTGCTGCGCAAATGGGTGAAGGAGTTCGGCTCCGACCCTGTGCAGGCCTTCCCTGGCCACGGCCAAATGAAGCCTGAGCAATTGGAGATCGAGCGGCTGCGGCGCGAGGTCACAAAGCTGAAGGCGGAGCGGGACATCCTAAAAAAGGCCGCGGCCTACTTCGCGAAGGAAGCGACATGAAGTTCGTCTTCATCGCGAAGCACCGGAACATCTGGCCGGTGGCATGGCTATGCGAAGCAATGGGCGTATCCCGGTCGGGCTTCCATGCCTGGCTGAACCGATCGCCCAGCGCCAGATCCCGAAGCGACGAGACGGTAGGCCAGCAGGTCAAGGCAAGCTTCCTTGCCAGCGACCGGACCTACGGCGCACGGCGCGTCTGGAGAGACCTTTTGGCAGACGGCGTCGAATGCGGCCTGCACCGGATCGAGCGGCTGATGCGCCTGCAGGCCTTGCGGGCGCGACCAAGGCGCCGGCGCCTCCCGAAGGACGACGGCGATCGCCAGGTCACGCACGTGCCGGCGAACCTTCTGGATCGTCAGTTCGTGGCCGAGCGGCCAAACCAGAAGTGGATCGCCGACTTTACCTACATCTGGACCGCGGAAGGCTGGCTCTATGTGTCGGCAGTGATCGACCTGTTCTCGCGACGGGTGGTCGGCTGGTCGATGAGCGCCAGCATGACGGCCCAACTGGTTGCGGACGCCCTTCTGATGGCCGTCTGGCGGCGTGGCAAGCCGGATGCCCTGATGCATCACTCCGATCGTGGCAGCCAATACGTCAGCGAACAGTTCCAGCGCCTGAGCAGAGTTCCGTAGTTTCGCCTGAAATCGGCGTTGAGCTTGGCAATCTTCGAAAGCTCACACGATGTTTGGAATTCTTCCGCCATTGGCGCGCTCCTCATTCGATCAGGAGCACCTCATGAACCACTGTTTTGCCAGCGTGAACCGGCGGCCAAGCTTCTGGTCCGACGAAATCATTTCCCATCCTCGGCGAAATCACCGCGAAACAGAACTGTTCGAGTTCTAGCTGCGTTCGAATGGCGGGGAGTCCAACATGCTAGTCCTGATGAACCTGATCTGGCGGCGCGTTGCTTACAGGATCCTGGCCGGCATGCGGTCCAAGCTCGTCAGGCAATGACGAGAACAGGCCCGGCGGGGTGAACCGGCGGGCACCTCATTCGCCGCCTCGTCCTCAATTGAGAATTCCACACCCAGAAGCGCAGGAGTTCGCGCACGTTCCGCAGCGACGGCGGTGGTTGCCCTAATCTCTCCGCCGCTCAGCCCGAGCGTCGATATACAACACCGACGCGAATGTGACGGCTAAAGCCAAAACGGCAATTCCGCCAGTAACCAAAAAGCCTGCCACCATAGCGGGACGAGTATTCCTGTGGGTCTCGGGGCGGCAATTCACGTTGTGGTACAAGCCTGAAACAAATAGGCAAAATGGCGCGATTGGTCACGGATGTAGCGCCTCGGTTACAGCATTTGCCGATTGGAGTTGCTACCTCTGCGCGGTCAGCGGAGGTCCCAGCATGTCAGCCGATTTCGCTCAGAGCCGCAAATGGAACGAAGACCGCGCGAAGGTGGCACCAGATCAGGCCCGTAGGGTCCATCCTCATCCGCCCACTTCCAATGTGGCCGAGGCGGCAAACTCTGCGGACCCTCCTTCTGATTACGTGCCCGGTAAATGGACCTGGGGGCCGGCGAGGTCTTCGAACGAGTGGTAGAGGACCTGCGACGCACAGAATGCTCTCGTGCTTCAGCTCGGTCAGACTACTGTTCGTGTTCCTCAGTTCCGATTAGGACGCAACGAGTACGCTACTGAACCTCAGACGACTCCGTCATGACTGTGCCCGGGCCACACATGCGATTTGGTGCAAGAGCGCTATCCACCTAGCCTAATCACGCGACGCTACTCAGCGACTCTCAAGCCCGTCACAAGCGCTGTCCGGTTGCCCGCTGTATTCAGCGGTGCTTCACTCTGGCGCCGGCGTGGCCTCCTCAAGTCCGCCGGCAAAGGGCGGCCCCGATGCTTTTGCTCCCTTTCGCGATCGGGGCCGTTCTCATGTGCGCCCCACATGCTTTGCCAGCGTGAACCGACGTGATTTGGTTGCCTACGCGGCGGCATTGTTCTTTGCAGAATTGACTGTGTCACCGAAAAATCTCAGGGGACCATCTCCGCCGCGGCTTCTTAACGGGTTTCATCTCGCCTGTGCTTTCGGCCTGGGCGGTCTCTTCATGGCCACACCTTGCGCACCGAAACTCAATTTGGGGCGACTGGCTTGGCCAGACGGGGCGGATGAAGTTGGCGGGCATCGGCCAAGCATGACAGTTAGGGCAATGTCGTAGGACCTGATCTGGAGAGAGCACGGGCATTATCTCCCAACAGTCTGGAGCGCCCCGTTGATTGCCAACAATGCATTTTTCGGATCGTTCCGGTAAAAACGGCCCCTGCGTCGCGGAGGCGCAAGGGGCGCCGCTGAGGGCGGCCTGTAGACGTGGACGGCGGGCAGATTTGAAATCTGCGGCAGCATCGCGAGATAATCCAATTGCCGCCGACATCCTATGCAGATGAGGGTTGGTGCAGCACTCCCTGCCTGATCGCCCCGCGGCATTGTCCGCCAAAAGTGAGGACTGTAGTCCCATCGGCTGGCGCTTACATCTTCGGATGACTACAGGCACATCGGGTCCAAAAGAAAACCCGCCAACCTTGCGGTCAGCGGAAGTTGGCCGAAGCAGCCGACCGAGGGCCGGCCGCCCCTGTAGGATGGCACGAAAGCCCGCCAGCGTGAACCGGCGCGCCCGTGTTGTCATCGCCTCAGCCGCCGCCGATGCGTCATCAACCATTGCCGGTCGCGCTTTCGATGGATCTTGCGCCTGCGCTTCATTGGTCACGCTCCGCCAGTATGTGGTTGATCTTGGCCGTCACGATCGCTTGGTCCTCGGGCGAAAGCTGGTTGTACTTGGCCACAATGGTCGCGGTGCTCGGTACAGGTGCCCAAGCAGTCCGCCGCATCGAGATCGCGCTGAAGGCGAAGCCTGAAGGCTAATTCCGTCAGAAGCACATACCTGTCGGCAAGGTCGCGCCGTCGCTCGGCTGCTACTTCCAGCGCCTTGTAACCTCCGCTCCGCTGGGCAAGACTGTCCACATTTCCAGACAGCCATTTCTCGGGGTACTGCGATGCCCAAGATACTTGAAGACCTATTGTGGTGTGCCGCTCTGGCCGCTTGGTTGATGCTTCTCGGCAGCTTCATCGTGGTAGCGCTGCGGCCCTTTGCGAAGACAATCCGCCAGCGAGTCCATATGAGACCAAACTCGAAATAGAAGCGAAGTTGAGCGAGCAGTTTGGGCCGCCCAGGAACGTTTCGGTTCGTGGCGAGTCTTACGGGCGCAATCGGTCCCTTGTGTTGTGGATCGATCAGATGGAAACAGCAGTCGCGTACGCGATTTCAATTGGAATTGTCGGCTTCGGCGCCTGCATCCTCGTTGCCGGCCTCTACTCCAGGGCGCCCGCTTTTTGGCTTTGTGTCGCCTTCGTCCCCGTTGCAGTCGGCGTCTGGAGCGCTTGCAGCAGCATTTAGCTGGCCCCGATCATGGACCTGACGGCGATCGAACGCGACTTCCTGAACCGCCTGGCTTCGGAATCCTGGACCAGCCCACCATTGTTTGACCATGAGCTCATCGCCCGCTTGGTCGAGCTGGGGCTCGTCGAGGCCGACCCCCTAGGCTCGGGCGAAGTCGAATACACCATTACCGCGGCAGGCCGCGGTGCCTTGTCCTGATCCTGCGCTAAGTGGGGAAAACCGGCACTAGGTCAGTTGCCCTGCATTTTCCGAATCGGCGCTCCATGTGCTCTCGCTTCCAGTTTCATCCTGCGCGGATGCACCCGTGAGCCATTTCGTCTCGATACTTCTGCTTGCCCTCAGCCTGACCCTGACCTTGTGCATGGGCGTTGCAGCGTGGCGCCAGTCGAACAGCAGAGACGTCGATATCACTGCCACCATTCCGCATCGGGATTACGGCTGGCGCGCGAGGCCGAACAACTGAAGTCCTTGCGCTCGCCCGTCGGTTGCGTCAGTTGCTCGCAACAATCGGGAGGACCAGGGGTGGCAGTGGACTGGCGCGAATACGCGAAAGCCGTCGAAAACCAGCTCGATCAACTGAGACGCGACCTGGAGCCACTCGAATCCGGGAGAATGAAGCTCGGTGAGCGCGAAGGAAGCGGCGCCCGGCGAGACGTCACTCAGGAGGCTATCGATCGCAACAAGTAGGTAATCGCGACGTACGAGGCGATCCTAAAGGACGTCCGAGAGAATCGGATCAAGGACTGACCGGGCCCAGCGGGCTGGCCTGTCCACCTCCAATCGCCTGAGGGCATTTGCTGTGCCTCAGGACTGCTGGGCCCGGCGCTTCCATCGTCTAAGGCAATCCGCTAAAGATTCAGAATGCGTAAGTCAGCGAAGCGAGCTGTCACATGCTTCGCGGTTCCGGTTTTTCTGTCCTGCTCATGCTCGGCCTTGCGATGCCCATCACGGACGTTATGGCCCAGAGTTCAGCGAGGCGAGGTGCCGTCGGAGGGCGCCGCGGCGCGGCAGTAGGGGCCCGCCACGGGAGCTGCTGTGGGAGCCCATCGCTGGCGTCATGGTCGTTGTTGGGTGCGCGCCGGCGGTAGATCGCATCCCGTAGCCTCTCGCTACTGCGGGTGACCAACACTCACGCACTTGCAATTCGCGGCGGCCTCAGCGCGAGGGCAAGGGCAAGCTGAGCCGGCGGGTTCGCGCCGGCGCGGTTCGCTGCGCTGAACTGGGCCGCCTAGCAACGCAGCGGCAGCTGCACTGGTATGACCTGCCGAGTGATGTGAATGGGCTTACGCCAAAGCCTACCCAACATCAGATCGGCGCGCTCAAGAGCTGCCGATCTGGCTGCATAAATACAACTGCCACCGTGCCCATGGTGGTATAGACTCACAAACCCCGATCAACCGACTTGGTTTGACCAGGGACAACCTCTTGAGGCTCCACAGCTAGGCGCTTCAGAACCGAACTCCATCCCATTCTCGCGTGGCGCGCCGGTGGCGTCTCGCGCAAGAGGTGTTAGGCTGGGAGCAATAGGCGCAAGCGATGAGCGATGAGGCAAAAGACGCAGGCTTTGTGGCGCTGATCAGCGGCATTCTGGGCGGCAAGCGTACGGAGCCGCAAGCTTCCGTGAGCCGCATCCGCTCGCTGAGCCCGCGCCGAAAGCGCCGACAAGCCCGCCCGCAATCGCGCCCCTCGCCCCGGAGATACCGCCAAAGCTCCAGGATGAGTCCATGGCTGCGGTAGCGCCGGCAACGAAGCCGACCGCCCGCATATCGGTCGGCGGTCCCGACGAAAGACGAGCGCGATTGCCCGCTGTGGCGATCGCCGATCTCGTCCCCAGTGAGCTCCGCAAACTGGATGGCTTTCCGAGATCCGGAGTTTCGATCACCATTTACGGATACGGCAATTGGAACGCCATGATCAGATTCGCGCCGTTCTCGACGACATTCCAGAACGCTGCACGGCTACGTCAGGCTCTGCCGGACATCGTGTTCAAGCTCCGTCAATACGTCGATCTCGAGACCTAGGGCATGCCGGCGGCCGTCAAGAGTTGGCGGCCTTTTCACTTTCAGAGAGCGGCCGCGAGATCGCCGTGAACTCTTCCGCCATCTCAACCGGCGCCGCGCCACTCATAGCAAACCAAGTCACCAGGTGGTCCCCGCCCTCAAGCAAAAACTCGAGACTTTGCAGGTCGAACTTATGGGAAGGAGGCCCTCGCGCGCAGGCATCGTGCCGAGTTTGAGAGAGGATGGGAGCGCACCAACAACCTATTGGCCGAACTGCTCAACTCAGCACGGAAATTGGCGGAGAAGGCGGCGCTGCTTGAGGGGAAGCTCCACGTTAGCACAGCTCTGGCGGCGCCGGCTGGTCGACGCTTTCTGTCTTGCCTTACCACAAGAAGACTCCAACGTGCGTGAGATCGCCGGCGCATTTCAGATCGCACAATTGAAGCCTCGGCCCTCCACGTTTGGACGCCATGTCCACATCGCCATTGGGAGAAAAAGAGCCCCATGGACTGCCGGGTCCTCCTAGGCAAGCACCGTGCCTGCTATGTGGGCTGCTTGACGCTTGCAATCGTGGTTGGCGCTTGCGCGCGAAAATCCTATCGACCGTGGTTCTTGACCGTAGCTTTCAACGAAAGGCGTAAAAACTCGCATCACTGCACCGCGATGTGGCGGAGTGGATATCCTCTGGCTTTCGATAATTGGAGATTATCGACAGACGGCGCGCAGTCCGGGGGATGAAGCTTGTCAGCCGAGACTCCGCACGATTTGGTGGCCCGTCACCTCGAACAAGCTTTACTTGCCAGTTTGCCGAATCCGGTTTTCGCGAGGCGTGTGAAGAGCCCACTTGGCTGCAACCCGATTGGTTTAAGAGGTACCTCCTCCTAGACTGGACAAATTCACTTAAATCAATGCGCGGCTTTCGATTCTGGTGGATGATACGGCCGAGCCTGCCACCGCCAATTTCCGGCAGGCTTCTGGCCCCAGCGCGCGCGCCCCCTGCTAGGAACCTGCCGCTGGGGCCTTCTCACGCTTGCTGTCTCAGCTCACACATTGGCGCCGCAAGGACTCCTGACTACATCGGTCGCATGACCGCCATCAGGATCCGTAAGCACGAGGCCGTGCCCGACACCGGCAGTTTCGAGGTTTATTTCAGCGACGGCCGGGCGAGCATTTTCGTCTACTGGGACGACGTGCCGAGCCGCCGGCTACACCCCGAAATCCTGACCCGCGCGCAGGCCCTGGAAGAGGCGCGGTAGATCGCGCGGCGCGAGGGCGGGACGAGCTGCTAGACCAATAGACCGGTGGAGGCAGCATCACCCTGAGGGAGAATTGGTACTGTTCGGGCCGGTCAATGTGCGATGCACTCGCTCAGCCTGCTCTCTCGTCAAATTCGCCGCCAAGTCGAAGTCAGCTCCGATCAATGCCGGGCCCTTGCGCTCCCGGTCGTAGACCATCCAACCTTTTCCACCTGCGCGAATAATAAATCTGCTCTGCGACGGCACATGGTCATTCACGATCAACACCCCGATCTGCACGTGGAGCGCGCAGCGAACCCCATTCGCCATGCAACCTGCATTTGCATTTGTTAATCTAATCGGGAAAAAGTAGAAAAGGTTGCGCCGCACCCTATCGGCACCGCAGCGCCAAGGCGGAACGACAACGGTGACGATCGATTAAGAAGGCGTCAGTCGGAGTTGTTGCGTATGCGTCCGTCGCCTTCAATGGTGCCGCGCGATCGCCTCGACCGGAATATCTATCTGGTCCTGGAAGACTTCGGCGCCCGCGCCGGCTGTGCCTGGCGCGAGACGGACGAGCAGGACACCGACCTCGAGACCGTGATCCGCGACCTGATCTCCGGACAATATGCCTACCCGGTGCGGATCGTCGCCTTCAACGCCATCGAGGGCTGGGCGAGGGAAGCGACCGCCGAGGTCGCGACCGCGGTGGCACAACGCGCCGACGAAGAGGCCGTCGACATCTCGGCGGCGCTCGATGCCTTTATCACCGCCAAGACGCGGGCGACACCAGGCGACAGCTCGCCCTGCCCTTGCGCACCCGGCCCTGAGAGTCCGCCCACGACCCCCAGTCGCACAGGCAGTGTGCCGTCAGTCGATCGAGGCGGCTTTCTAAGACGCAAGGGAGGGTTTTTGGTTTGTATTTTGCCACGGCTTGGAGTGCTCATGCTCAGCAATCCACTTGACCGCGTCGGCTTCCGTAATAAAGCCCTTGATTGCTTCCGTTTCGCCATCGGGCCACAGAATATCGACACCCCAGCCAAGTCCGGGATTTTTCCGAGCCATGAAAGTTGGTCGCTGCTCGAGCACCGGCGGAGTATGCGCCTATGGTGCCCAGGTTCAAGCCAGCTGTCCTGCCGCAATCAAATCTCCCACGGTGCCCTGCGTCCGCCCCGCCAGGCCGGGGCGCAGCGTCTAAGCCACGACGCGCAGTAGCTTGCGCACGTGCCGAGTGCGCTCGTTGAGCGCGACGCCGCTTGGTCATCCAAGGTTCAGGAAGGAACGGCTAACGTCGGTTCCGGGGATGGGCTCCGCTGGAGTAGGATGGATGAAATTCAAACTTACACTTGCCGCACTAACCGTTCTCGGTGGGACAGTATTCTCAATTGCAACGGCGTCGGCAATGCCGGTTGCTCCGCTGGGACAAGTGAACATCGCGAACGTTGAAACAGTAGCCCTGGTGTGCGGTCGGCACGGATGCGTCCGAACTCGCCCGGTCTATCGTCCTGCCTATCGCCGCGGCGTAGTCGTCGTTCGTCGGCCCTATGCCCATCGATACTATCGGCGCTACTGATTCAGGAGCTTCGTTCAGGGGAAAAGCTCCGCCCGCGTAAACCGCCGCACAGAAAGAGGCCGCCCAACTGAGGCGGCCTTAACCTTGTGTTCCGCAGCGTACACATTCGCGTTCGCAATGTGTTCCGAGGCCGATTAAATACCTTGATCTATCTCAAGGGTCGGTACGAAACGAAAACACGCTGCCCTTTGCAGCTACCTCGGCGGCTGCAATCCCGTTGACTTCAGCCAATCAGTCATGTGAGCGCCAGTATTGGCTAGCCGGGCCTTCCTAAGAAGGGCCTCGCGTTCTGGGCCTGCCGGTAATCCGCTGGCCTGCTCTTTGAATTTTTGCCGCCAGATCTGCCAGTCGTTCCTCAAGAGAGCGGGTTTGCTTCGACTTGCGGTGCTCCGTCATGGTGCTTTCCTCAGCCGTTAGGATCCGAAACGCACAAAAGGTAAGTTCAGTTCCAGGCAAGGAACGAACTTGCGCCGACTCTGTACGCCGCGCCTGAAAAGCCGGGGATCTTCTTAGCCGCTATTCGGAGCGAGAAGCTTCGCGCCGGCAATGGAAACGGCCCCAGCTACTGGCGGCGGCTGGGGCGGTGGGGATCCTTGAGAGCCGGAGCGTAGGTCAATCACGTGTATCGTCCCAGTTCCTAAGACTCGTATAGTTATTCCAAATTCCCATCTTTTGCCCATGCGTATGGCGTACGAGCTCTGCCTGGCGACCGCCGCCAAGCAGGTCCCGTCGGGACCGGACTGGATCCACGAGGTGAAGCATGACGGCTATCGGATGCTAGTCATCCGGGAGAACGAGCGCGCGCGGCTGCTGTCGCGCAACGGCACCGATTGGACCAAGCGCTATCCATGGATTGCCGAGGCCGCGCTGAAGAATCGGCAGAAGCATTTTGTGATCGACTGAGAGGCCGTGCTTTTGGGGGTCGATGGGGTATCCGACTTCAACGCGCTGCACTCGCGCAAGCACGATCGCGAGGTCCAGCTTTACGCCTTCGATGTGTTGGCGATGGGCGGCGACGACCTTCGCGACCTGCCGCTGCATCTGCGAATGACAATTCTACAGCGCCTCTTATCGCGGCGGCCGGACGGGATCACCACGGCGCCATTCGAGCGGGGCGATATCGGCCCCGATCTATACCGTGCGGCCTGCCGCATGGGCCTAGAGGGCTTGGTGTCGAAACACCGCGATCGCCCCTACCGCGGCGGACGGCAAAAACATTGGGTCAAAGTGAAGAACCGGACGCATCCAGCAATGTCGAGAGAGCTATGATGTGACCTATTCGCCAGCGAACTACAGCGCGGCCCGCACACTAACGAGTCCTTCAAACTATGTTCTGGACCGGAGAACTACGCGGGTATAGTTGAACTTCCGGCAAGGAGATTAATGGGGTCCTCCGGTGAAGTTGCTGACCGAGTACATCGAGCGTGCGCTGCAATTGGAAGCGCTCGCCGAAGGGGAAACGGACGCCAAGTTCAAGGCTGATCTGCTGAAGCAAGCAGACTCCTACCGCAAGCTGGCCGCAAAACGTGCCGCGCAGTATGGGATGCCTCCACCGAGCCTTCCCGAAAAACCAAAATAGAGTCCAGTCCCACGGTGATGCGTCAGAACTTCTCAGCGATCCGCTGTGCTCGGCGGTAGAGGCCCCATAAGCCGATCACGAGAACCGCCCCATCACCGAGGACCAGCAGAATTGAGGATTGCTTGCAGCATCCGAATCACTCCCGCGCGTGAACATGAGAATGGACCCCGGGCAGGAAGTCGTCAGAGCAGGATGGCAATTTACTGCGTCGGCCGGCGGGCAGACGACCATCAGGGCCGGGGCTGCAGTCCTCTCACTTTGGCCGGCGGCTTTGCGCTCCTTGTGGCCCCTAAGCGGACTTCGACCGAACCCCTGCGGCCTTGTCGCGGCGGCTGATTGCGGGCAGACTGGTATGGCATGAGAGGGCGAGCCATGCAGCGCCGGCTTGCAGCAATTTTAGCGGCGGATGTGGTCGGCTACAGCCGGCTGATGGGCGCTGACGAGATTGGGACTCTCAATTCCCTCAATCACACCGCCGCGAACTGGTCGACTGCGGCATTTCCGAGCACCACGGCCGCATCGTGAAAACCACCGGCGATGGGATGCTGGTGGAATTCGCGAGTGTCGTGGATGCGGTCGCCTGCGCGGTCAGGATCCAACGCAGCATGGTCGGGCGCAACGCTGGCATCCCTGTGGAACGGCAGATCGTGTTCCGGATCTGGATCAACGTCGGCGACATCATCATCGATGGGGACGATATCTTCGGCGACGGCGTCAACATCGCGGCACGCTTGGAAACGCTCTGCGAGCCGGGCGGCGTATGCATATCCAGGGCGGCGAACGACCAGATCCGCGACAAGCTGTCGATGGCTTTCGCCGATCTGGGCGAGCAGGCCGTAAAGAATATCTCGCGTGCGGTCGGCGTGTCCGGGCTCACCGCCAAGGACATTGAGGCAATTCCGGACGCCGCCACGTTGATGTGCAGCATCTCGCCAGCGCGGCGCGCTGCCTCGAGATCCTGGCGCGCAGCAACACTGCTGGCGGCGGCCCCACAGCGACAAGGGGCGGTGCTGTGCATGTCAAGCCGGCGAGGCTCGAGCCGCACCCTATCTGAAGTGTTGCAGGGGCAGTCCGCTAGTGAGGCTTCCGCCGCAGCGCGGTTTTCGTGCGCCTTTGCGGCGGCCTTCAGGTTGACGACTGTCTTGAGCTTTGTCGGTTGCTCGATCGGCGGTATTTCGACGCCGAGCGGTGGCGCCCTTCAATATCTTGTCCACTACTTCGTCGCCTTTGTAGCTAGCAACGACCGTTCAGGAGGGGACTTCCTGGAAAGCGCCTCGCGATTACCCGCTCGCTAGGTCAGGTCGCGCAGGCCAGATCTCGGTCTGGCTGAAATCGTCGGTCCGGTATTAGCAACCGAAGTGTGAGCGCAGACCTCCGGTCTCAAAGCCATACTTCCGCGATTGCGGAGCTATGCTTCTACAAGCTTGCACGCCGCAATTGGCCACAACCACCTTTTCCTACGCCGTCTCGTGCCGCTTGACGATCGCGTGATCGACTCAGCGCAGTGAACTCGAATTCGTTGGTGTCGAGGTCGGCAACGATCTCGACACCATCCTCTATCAACGCGATCGGTCCCTTGAGGCCCGCTTCAGGCCCGACGTGGCCAATGACGAGGCGACTGAACCGCCGGAAAACCGCGCGTCGGTCATCAGTCGACGCAGCTCACGGCCCAACGTCGTGGCGCGCAAGGTCGGGTCGAGCATCTCAGTGCGGCACTACTGAGATGTCGACCGAAGGGCGGAGTTCGGCGCAGACCGCAAGCACCTCGTGGATGTCGCTCGCGATGAACTTGTCGAACGGCGTGCCGTCGCCCACCGAGGCCCTGCCCATTGCGGGGAAGGCCTGTTGTTTCAGAATGTAATCAAAACGCGACGCCCATTTGCGGGCACCAAGCCGCGCCGTCGTCGAGCAATTGTCGACCATGTACGACACGCCCTTGTAACTCATATACGGATTGAGCGAGTCGACCGCCTCGATGATCGATTCATTGGCGATCTCTGAGTACGGGTGGCCGTGATCCTTCAACACATCGACCTGCGCCATCATGCAGGCGAGATAGACACCAGCGGTCTCCGGATTAACCGGCGCATAGTTGCGCTCGCTATCGGCGCGCACCTTATCGCCGACGGCCCACATCTCGGTGGAGTCGATCTTGCCCATCGGATAGATACCGTGGCGGCGGGTTGCCTGTATGACGCTGCGCACCTCGTTACCAGAGGCCACGTCGTCGTAGATCTCTTCAAGGATCTCTCGGCATGGATGGTACGAGGCATTGTAGGCAGCCCGGAACGCCGCCTTCTCCTTGTCGTCGAGCTGCTCGTAGACCGCCTTCAAGCCCGAGCGTGGTCGAGTTGCTGGGCTGCTGCAGGCATTCCGTGTTTGCCGAAGAGGTTGCAGCGGGCTCGCGGGGAGCATTATTGAAGAAGTCGGCAAAAGTGTTGGGAAATGCAGGTGTCGCCGAAAGACCCCCCAACAAGGACCAAACCGGCGAACCAAAATCGCAAATAACCGGACATCAACAACTCCCGGTGTTGCGCCTCCCGCCCGGCACGACCCTTGGCGGCGACATGGGCCGCCATGCGGCTCAAATCTGGCAACGCGCTCCTGAACTAGATCCGCGTCCGAATTGAGAACCCAGTCCAGCAGCCGGGCGTTGCGAAATGCAGCAGCGCGCTCAACTGGAGCCACCACGTTGTCGCCGGACATCGCTCCTCGCCGAGAGGCTAGGCTCGGGCGTTTCGGTCGTGGTCGAGTAGCTCAGCCATTTGGCTTTCGCCCTCACAGATCCGGGCAGGCGGCTTTCCCGCACCCGGCTCTTCCCGAGGGTAACCCGCGTCATATCCGCGCCTGCGCCCAAGTGCGAGTGATGCGTGGAACGGGCAGACGGAAGCGTGCCGTCAGGGCCTCGAACTCCGACCAGCCCATGCGCCGACTTTTCTGACTGCGCCGTCTCAGACAGTGCAGCCAGATCCGACGCACTTCGCGGTAGAAGCCGTTAAGCGCTGGATAATTGTGCGGCCTGCCGTAGTAGCCGTAGTGTCCACGCAGCACTGCGGCGAACCACTCGTGCTGGGTGGCCAGTGACTCGTGCATGAGCCGCCAGGCCTCCTGGCGCAACGCCGTCAGCTTGCGCGTCAGGCGTTTCCCCTTCCGTCTTGTGCTTCACGATAAACCGGCCGTCCCGGGTCCGCCCGCAGTAGTGGGTGAAGCCGAGGAAGGCGAAGGTCTCGGGTCGCCGCTCGCCGCGCCGCTGACGCGAGAGGGCCGCAAATCGACCGAACTCGATCAACCGCGTCTTGCCCTCATGAAGCATCAGGCCAAAGCTGGCCAGCCGCGCCTTGAGGGCCAAGAGCATCTCCTGCGCATCCACCTTGCTCTCGAAGCCCATGACGAAGTCGTCCGCATAGCGAACGGCCACAACGCGACCGCGTGCGCGGCGACGGCGCCATTGGTGGACCCAGAGATCGAGGATGTAGTGCAGAAAGATGTTGGCGAGGAGCGGACTGATGCCCGCCCCCTGCGGGGTACCCCTGTCCGTTTCTTGCTTCTCGCCGCTCTCAAGAATGCCGGCCCGCAGCCACAGCTCTATGAGCCGCAATATGCGAGGATCGGCGATCCTGTGCGCCACCATCCGCAGCAGCCACTCGTGGTCGACCGAGTCGAAGAAGTTGCGTATGTCGGCATCGAGCACCCAGTTGACGCGCTGGCTCATGATCGCCGTGTGCAAGGCGTCAAGCGCCATATGAGGATTCCGCCCCGGCCGGAAGCCGTAGGAGAACCCGAGGAAGTCGACCTCGTAGACGGAGCTCAGCACCTCGGCTACCGCGCTTTGGACAATCTTGTCCTCTAGCGCCGGCACACCGAGAGGCCGCTTACCGCCATCGGCTTTGGGGATGTAGACTCGTCGCACCGGCTGTGGCCGGTAGCGACCCGTGTGGACGCGTCCGCAGAGCTCCCGGAGGTTATCCGTGAGCCTCTCTTCGTACTTCGCCACCGTTATCCCGTCGACCCCCGCGCTGGCCTGCCGCTTTTGTCGTCGAAACGCCCGACGCAGAGCGTCCTCGTTGACGTGGTGCAGCAAGGCCGTGAACCGGGTTTGAGCAGCCTGCTTGGCTGCCGTGTTCACCCGTTCGAGGTTCGGCGGCAAGGCAACCCGGCTCTGTGTCCGGACCCTGGCCTTCTCGCGCGGGCTCCCCTCGGGCTGACCCCTTCCCTCCATGCGTCTCGTTTCCTTCGACGACTTCACAGGTACTATGGACCAGTCCGACCCCGACCTCAGCTCGGACCGCGGCTCTGGCACTGCCTTGCCGCTGCCCCCCGTTGGAGACCAATCCAACGGACCCGGTCGGGCCTCTCATGTTCCGATGATTACCTTCCATGCGTGATCCGGCCATCGACCCCGACGGAGCGGCATCGTCTCGCATAACGACGATGCTCATGCTGCCTTCGTGTTTAGGGAACACACTCGGCCTCCGCGAACATCCACCTTTCGAGGCTCATTCCCGCACCCCGCATGGCTCCTGTCTACACTTCGAACCCCGCGTTGCCGCGACGCCCGCAAGACTCGGTCCCGGCCTGCCTGCTTCGGCTTTGGCCGGATGGGACTTGCACCCACAAGCATTCATCAGCTTGGCATGACGTACTCCCCGGTAGTGGTGTAGCTCGGTAGAGCAAAGCCGCCCGGACGCGCGCCCCCCAATAGCGCCGTAGCGGGCGGGCGGCTTTGCGGTGGTCACCGGCAGTTCTCCGGTAGGATCGGGTTGCGATACGCCAACGCAACCAGAGGAACCACCGATGACCGCCGACATGATGAACCTGCGCACGCTCGTGGAGAAGACCCCTGACGCCGATCTCTTGCGCGAGATGATCGGCTTTGCGGCCCAAAGGCTGATGGAGCTGGAAGTGGAAGGCCAGACCGGGGCGGCCTATGGCGAGAAGAACCCCGAGCGTCTGGCCCAGCGCAACGGCTACCGCGACCGGACCTGGGAGACCCGCGCCGGTGCGGTCGAGCTGCGCATTCCCAAGCTGCGCAAGGGCTCCTACTTCCCGGGCTTCCTCGAGCCGCGCCGCATGGCCGAGAAGGCGCTCACCGCCGTGGTTCAGGAAGCCTATGTGCAGGGCGTCTCGACCCGTTCGGTGGACGATCTGGTGCAGGCCATGGGCATGACCGGCATCTCCAAGAGCCAGGTCAGCCGGCTCTGCGCCGAGATCGACGACAAGGTGAAGGCCTTTCTCGCCCGCCCGATTGAAGGCGACTGGCCGTATCTGTGGATCGACGCCACTTACGTGAAGGTGCGCCAGCAGGGCCGCATCGTCTCGGTCGCGGTGATTGTCGCGGTCGGCGTCAACAGCGACGGTCGGCGCGAGGTGCTGGGCATGGACATCGGCCCGTCCGAGGCCGAGACGTTCTGGACCGCGTTCCTGCGCAAGCTCGCCCGCCGCGGCCTGCGTGGCGTCAAGCTGGTCGTCTCCGACGCCCACGAAGGCATCAAGGCCACTGTTGCCAAGGTGCTCAATGCCAGCTGGCAGCGCTGCCGCGTCCACTTCATGCGCAACGCGTTGGCGCATGCCGGCAAGAGCGGACGGCGTGTCGTCTCCGCCTTCATTGCCACAGCATTCGCACAGGACGATGCCGAGGCCGCGCGAACCCAGTGGCGCAAGGTCGCCGACCAGCTCCGGCCAAAGCTGCCGAAGCTGGCCGGCTTCCTCGACGAGGCCGAGACCGACGTGCTGGCCTACATGACCTTCCCGCCGCAGCATCGGACCAAGCTGCACTCCACCAACCTGATCGAACGCCTCAACGGCGAGATCAAGCGGCGCACCGAGGTGGTCGGCATCTTCCCCAACGAGGATGCCATCGTCCGCCTCATCGGCGCGATCCTGCTCGAACAGAACGATGAATGGGCGGTCCAGCGTGCCCGTTACATGACACTGGAAACCATCGCGCCGTTGAGCGATGATCCGAGCGTCAGCCTCACGGCTATCGCCAGCTGACCAGCCCGGCTCTCGCCGGCGAACGCGGTGATCCACCGCCAGCTACACCACGCCACGGGGCACGATCGGCGTTTCGATCCGTTAGGTCGATCGCCGGCAAACGATCTAGGCTTGGGTCGGAGGTCGCGGACGTTTTGCGGAAGGTTCGCTGCCGACCGCGGGCGGGGATGGTCGGGAGCTTGGATTCGACGTGGTAGTGCGGCGCCACTCATCATTAAAACGGCCCCAGCGTTTTACATGCTGAGGCCGCCGCATTTTCATACGCGACCTGACTACCATTCTGGATCATCGAAGCCGTCATAGTCCCGAACGATGTACTGTCGGGTGAAGCGCTCGACCGGACGCCAGCGCTCGTGAATGACGATTGTCGCAGTCGGTGGCCTTCAATAATCAGGATGGATGACAATGGTCGGGGGCGGCGGATATGGATACGGGGAATGAATATGCCAGCAAAAGTCCCCTCTACAAGCGATCGCGGCCGAGGCGCTCTCGGCGGAGACCGCTAAAAGACCGGCTGCGGCGCGTGCTGCAATAAAAATCTTACAGGCGTGGTATTCATTGTCTTCCTCCTCGTTTGTCTTATTTTTACGCACCGTAAAACGGCCGTGCTCGTCGCTTCGTTTCAAATAGTAAACTTAAAACGTGAATCGCAGGAGCTGGGCCGGAGTCCACGGCGCAGCCGAAGACAGGCGCTTGCGGCGCAGCACGGGGTGGAGGAACCCGATCCGGCTAACGCGTTAGCGTAAGGCTATCGCAAATGGACCGCCAGCACGGTATCGATCTCATCTGACGGAGGCGCACATGAAGCGCGGCTGGTCGGTGTTGATCGCCGTCGCTGAGGTGGTGCGCTCTTCCCCGTGCTCGCCACTCGGGAGCAGCGCGCCGACTTCGATGCGTTTGCCAAGCAAGGGGCATCCGCAAGCCTCGAGCCTATATGATGATCCGCTCTCCGGAAGATCAGCGAGCAAAGCCCCTATATGCGCAACGCGCGCTGAGTCGGCTTGTTGGCCGCGAATGCCTGGCAGTACAAACAGTCGGAATCCTGCTTGTCAGGTGAGGCATTCACGCTTCCGAGCTGGCCACGATACTGCAAAATGCGATTAGGCTTTCGCATGCCGTTCGTTGGTGCGCGACACGCCTTCTGTTGCCGCTCTCCTTTCATATCGCAGAAGCGCGTGGCTAAGCCCCCGACTCGTTCGGGCTGCACGTTAAGAGAAACCCTCGGCGCGAACCTGTGACCCGCAAGAAGGAGTTTTGTCGGTCCGGTGCTTTTAGCGTAAACGCGAGCCATGACTTTTGGAAGCCGAGACCACATCAGCAGTGCGAATGCAGCGGGCTTTAAGGCGTCGCAATCAACCCGCTGTCGGTTGCAACTATCCAACGGTTGCCCCAGCGCACGATAGAATCGACCCGGCCAATGCCGGGCACCGTATCGCCGCGTGTTGCCATCCGAACCCCATCGGGTCCTCCGAGCACCGCCGTTGCGCCTCGAACATCGAGAACGGTCCACCCCTCAATCGTAGTTGGTCTCGTCTCTGGTGCCGGTGCGATCCGTGCTATCGAACCGGTTGGAGTTGGATCTCCTTGGATCGCCGGAAAGGGTGTGCTTAGCGTGTCGACAGCCGCGCCCGACGACGCGGCGAGAGGCTTGGCGGCACTAGTGCCTCCGCCCCCGGATAGCTGACTTACGCCTGATGGTATCCGCGGAGCCAATGTGGATAACGTCTTTCGGGCGGCTTCGCTCTTAGGGCCAGATCTCGCCTCGGCACTTCGAGGCGAAGGCGTATCCGTCACAATGAACGCCGAGATGCTCGCGGGACTGTGCCAACCAAAGCTCCCAGCCCATCCCAATCCAAAGCCCACAACCAGTGCGCCTGCGACCATCCACGTCGAGCGCTCTCGATGGCGGGCTGGCTTCAACAGCGCCAGAACCTCATCTCTATATGCATTTGAAAATTCTTCTGGGCCCAACATCACGGGGGCGCTTCGGACATTGCTAGCGCCGACATCTCCTACCGGCTTGATCTCTTCTGAGGAATTCACCTGGTGCAGTTGCATGATCAATGGCCTCGTGGCCTCCCAATGATCATGCTTGGCACTAAATCAATTGTTAACGTCCAACACGTGCGGCCTACAATATCTTGCGCAGAGAAGATTATCTCTCGCAGTGGCACCGAAAGGGGCCATGAATCGCGAGCAGAAGGAAAACATGAGCGATCGGCTGTCACTCTCGATATTTGCGGTCGAGGTTGATTGAGACTTCGAAGGTTTCGAACAGGGGCATGCTGTCGGTCTGCGTGCACAGGCCGACCTTCCCACGTGGGCCCGGAAACCTTCTGTCGGTTGCGACAACAAGCTCCTTGCCGTCGAAAACTACCGTGAAGCGGTCCCCATTCGCCGAGATACCAACTGTGTGCCGCGACTCGCCTGACACGCCGATATCCATGCTTCCGATCATCTCTCGCCCTCCGCCGGCCATGCGGTACAGGGCGACGCTGTTCTCGATTGCGTCGGCGTACAGTATAGTGTTCTTCAGGCGATCTGAACCGAACGACCAGTCCGGCCGCCTGGTCGTTCTCGCCGTTGGTCAGGAAGCGCGTCGACACGTGGACGTCATGTCCGGACAAGGGCCGGTAAAATGCGAACGCTAAGGCGGTTATCGCTTGGCTCGGGCCCAGTCCGCGCCAATGCTCGACCGGCGTCGTTATCAATGATCGACCATTTTGGCGGATCGCCGTTGCCCGAGGCGCCAAAATGAAAATCGGCCAGCCGTTCTGCCGTATCGAACGTGACCGCATGGGCCGAACTGCGCGATGCCATCGGTCCGCACGCAAACAAGACCACGCAAAGCGGTAGCAGGTAGGCGAAATAGCGCGCCCTCACGGCTTCGCCTCCCGACGGGAGACGTTGTCGGATCATCGCGACCGCAAAGCTCAACGACATCGATCACAGGCTTGGCTCGCCGACGTGCTGGCGCCTGCCGGATCAGCCCGCCAGGCGCGTCCACGAACTCCTGCCTTGGAACTGGCCCTTAGAGGTCGCTCACGCCGCCTGAGCGCAATCGGCTATCCGCACAAAGCGACCTGACGACGGGCCGTCACCGGATGCGTACGTTCAAGGCCGCTTGCGAGCGTGCCTTAGACATCGCGGCTCTGCGTCGAGCTAAGCGTATCCGCCTGCTCCCCGAATGATCTACAGCGCGTACATAGTGAACATCCACGGCAGCGTGATTCGGTATCAGGACTTCAACTGCGAGACAGACGAGGAAGCCGTACGGTGTGCTCAAGAGCTAGTAGGGAACTGTCCGGTCGAGGTCTGGAAGGGACAACGTAGGATCGCCCGTATACCGCGCGCAGGCGGCTAGTGTTTCCGATCTGATCTTGAATTCAATCCCAGCGAAAAAAGGCCCCAGCTCTTGGGGGGCAATGGGGATTGCGGAGCTGGGGCCGGTAGAAGCCCCTCGGGGGGCACCGGGAAAACGTGGCAATAACAGGAACGTTCCAAAGTTAAGGGCCGCTGTCCTGAAACAGCGGCCCACCCAGGTTTCAAATTCTTGGAAATGAAAATGCGCCGCCTGCCTGGGGCGCTGGATATGCTTCAGGGCTTCCACTGTGGTCATGGCTGCACCTCGCTTGCACTCAGGGCTGCATCATAAGGTGCGGGGAGTTCGGAGGCCAGCCTTCTAGGGTCACCCGGCTCAGTCGCTCGCAACGGTACTGCCTCGTCTCCAATCTCAACTAGAAATTGGTCCTGTGCGGCATACAGTCAGTGGATGATGATCGGCGCTGACGAGATCATTGACAGAAGCAGACACGGAGAACTGAGCGACTTACCGCGCCTTCTCGCGCGCGCGGGGGCCGCAGTCGAAGGCAGTCGAGTTCTATTAGAGCGGAGCCAGCAGTTCTTACGCAACACTCCGTTCAGGAGAGCCGTTTGGGGAGATCAGTCCAACGCCAATGCGTTCTCTGTCGTACTTCCATCATGCCTCCGGTCTCGTTCGACCGAACGACTCAAAACGACCTTCTCCCGGCAGCTGCGGCCGGTAGGCGGAAGCGAGCAGCATCAGAAACAGCGCGCGATCGGCCTGGTACTTGGCGGCCACCCGACTGGCCTCCGCCCCCTGCATGAGCGGACGGCCCTCAGTCGTGCAGAGACACCATTGAAACGTGCGGCGGCGTTGGCTCAGGTGAATCTCAAAAAGCGGCAGCTGATGCGGCATGACTCTCGTTTGTCTTTGCTTGGCGGCCGAGGTTCAGTGTTAATGAAAAACGCTTTGATAGCTCTAGGCATTGGAGATAGCTTCGTATCCGGAGCTCGGATTCCTGCTCGGTTGCACGGAATGCGAGTGAGCGGCGGGCCAAGGCCGTCCCGTACCCCAACTCCCATCGCTTGAGCAAACCATTCGCCGGACGGGAGCGATGCTTCCGATCGGATCATTCAGGCCGTCAACATGTCGCCTTCGCCCAGTAGGATCGGCCTTTTCATCGACGGCGCCAATCTTCACGCCACCTCCAGGACGCTCGGCTTCGACGTCGACTACCGGCGCCTTCTGAACGAATTCCAGAGCCGGGGTACCCTGCTTCGCGCCTTGTACTACTCGGCCATCGTGGAGGATGAGGAATTCTCCTCGATCCGGCCGCTGCTGGATTGGCTCGATTACAACGGCTACACCGTCGTGACGAAGCCCACCAAGGAATTCGTCGATCCCTCTGGACGGCGCAAGGTCAAGGGCAACATGAACATCGAACTCGCGGTCGATGCCATGGAGCTCGCCGGCAAGCTCGACGAGATGGTCCTGTTTTCCGGCGACGGCGATTTCCGCTCCTTGGTCGAGGCCGTCCAGCGTCGTGGCGTCCGGGTCACGGTGGTCTCGACCATGGCCAGCCGGCCGCCGATGGTCGCCGACGAGCTGCGCCGCCAGGCGGACGTCTTCACCGACCTGGTGGAGCTGCAAGCCAAGATAGGCCGGGACCTGTCCGAGCGCCCGCCAGCCCGCGAGCGCGGCGACGTCCGTGGTACGCCGCTGCGGCGCAGTACGACCGCCGCGCCGCGCGCGGAACCCGATGAACTCATTCCGTAGGTCCTGGAGCTCACCTACCGGGCGTGCGAAATCGCAGGACGCCCCTTGGGAGGCCCTTTACCCAGTCGGCCGAGCTTCGATCATGGATGCGTCGCGCCGCTCTCCTGGCTCCGCCTGCTGTTCGGCCGCGATGGCCACATCGTCGGCGCCTCGCCCAGGGCCCTGCGACCGACCTGCTTCAGGTTCGACATCGCGGTCTCGCCACGGGTCGCGGCTTTGAGGATTTTCGAGGCGACGTGCGTGCGAGCGGTGGTCTCACGGCGGCAAACGTTCTGGCAGACCTCCTCGAGAACTGCGGGCAGCAGCGCGGTGGTTTCGGCATCGAAGATCGGAGATCTCCCCCAGCGATGCAGCCATGACGCCTAGAATTTCCCAACCTGAGATTCACGCAAGTTATGGCGACCAAAAATCCGCAGGGCGACTAAAGCCGACCGAAATGAGGTGGCCCCGATTCTTGGGGGCTGGGGCTTGGCCGCGCCAGGATGGAGCTCGCTCGTGTCGCGCGTGAGAACGATCCAACTTGCTTGATCCTTTACGTGTCCGGAGATAGCGCGCATCGGTGGTCCGTCAAGGGCGTGCCGCAAAGCGTCATGTTGGCCAAACCCTTTGGGCCCGTGCAATCGGTGGAGGCCACGTCAGGTCTCCTCACCCGCCTGCGTTCGTTCCCATCCTAGAAAAACGAATGCGCTGCGGCCACTTTGGCCCTAAGCTGCCTCAAAATAATAATCCACGCCCCACGCGAAAGGGTGGTCTAGGTGTCCGTCGAATTCCGAAATAACGTGCAGGTCCGCGGCCGCGGTGAGCGGGCCATGATGTTCGCCCACGGCTTCGGGTGCGACCAGAACATGTGGCGCTTCGTGGCGCCGCCGTTCGAGTCGGATTTCACCACGGTGCTATTCGACCACGTCGGAGCCGGCCGTTCGGACCTCACCGCTTACGACCATCGAAAGTATTCGACGCTGTCCGGCTACGCCGATGACGTCGTCGAGATCGGCCGCTCGCTGCGCCTGAAGGATGCCGTATTCGTGGGGCATTCCGTCAGTGCGATGATCGGAGTGCTTGCCGCGGTCAACGATCCGACACTCTTCGAAAGCTTGGTGCTGGTGGGGCCTTCGGCGCGCTACATCGACGATGGCGACTATGTCGGTGGCTTCAGCGCGCAGCAGATCGAAGAGCTTCTTTCGTTTCTGGAGGAGAACCACATGGGATGGTCGGCGCAGATGGCTCCTGCCATCATGGGCAACCCCGACCGGCCTGAGCTTGGCGCGGAACTAACCAACAGCTTCTGCCGTACTGACCCCGCCATCGCCAAGGAATTCGCCCGGGTCACCTTCCTCTCCGACAACCGCGCAGACCTGTCCAAGGTCAAAGCGCGCACGCTGATTCTCCAGTGCAGCGAAGACATCATCGCTGGGCAGCAGGTCGGTGCATACGTCCAACGCAACATCCCGAATAGCGAACTGGTCGTTCTGAAGGCGACCGGCCACTGCCCGAACCTGAGCGCCCCCAAAGAGGTCGTCGCCGCAATCCGAGATTTCGTCTGAGTGAATAACAATCATCCTGCCGATACCGATTTCGAAGACCTCTACGAAAACGCGCCCTGCGGGTACCTCTCCGTTCGTCCGGATGGCCGCATCGATCGTGCCAATCGGACTCTTGCGGACTGGACGGGCTACGCGCCAGATGACCTGCCCGGGATGCGGCTGAGCGATCTCCTGAACATGGCGGGGCGCATATTCCTGGAGACGCACGTGGCTCCGTTGTTGCGCATGCAGGGCTTCTTCGACGAGTTCGCGCTCGATCTCCTTACCAAGAGTGGTGCACGGTTGCCGGCGATCGCCAACGCCCGTGAGCGGCGGACCGATGCCGATGCGCTCCTGTTCACGCGTCTTACGATCATGCGGGCTGCCGACCGGCGCCGGTTTGAGCGCGGGCTGATCGACGCCCGAAAGGAAAGCGAGGAGCTCAAGACGGCTCTGGAAGAGCGCCTGCGACAGGAGCGTGAAAATGCCGAACTGCGCGAGCAGTTCATCGCCGTCCTCGGCCATGACCTGCGTAATCCGCTCGCATCGATCGCGGCCGGCGCACGTCTGATGCTCAAGGCCGAGACGCCGGAGGACGCGCTCCGGCTCGAGGCCATGATGCAGAGCAGCGTGGGCCGCATGGCCAAAATGATCGAAAGCGTCATGGACCTGGCTCGGGGCCGCCTCGGGGGAGGAATTTCGCTGTCGAAGGCCATCACCGCCATCGAGCCCGTGCTCGACCACGTCGTGGCGGAACTGGCCGCGGCCCATCCGGATCGCAGCATCGAGACTCATTTCGAGGTCGAGACACCGTTCTACTGCGATCCGGCCCGCATCGCCCAGTTGCTCTCTAACTTGCTCGGCAATGCAATCAGTCACGGGGCACCGGACCGGCCTGTGCGTGTCGATTCAAGTGCCGGCGGAGGACACTTCGAGCTCTCGGTGGCTAACAGCGGGGTGGCCATTCCGGAAGAGGCGCGCAAGCGCCTGTTTCAGCCGTTCTATCGGGGAGAGGCGCACGGGCCCTCGCAAGGGCTCGGACTTGGCCTCTACATCGCAGCCGAGATTGCCAGGGCCCATAGTGGCTCGATCGAGGTTACTTCGTCCGAAGCGGAGACCAGGTTCACGTTCCGCATGCCGCTCCAATGGGAGGGGGCGCTGCGCCCCTAGCCGTCAGGAGCGGTCGCACCGCGAGAAGACTGGGCCAGCCCGCCTAGGCGGCGCGAATAGCCCGGAGTACCAGGCCCTCTGCAGCTGATTGGCCCCTGCTTAGCGAGGACGGTGACTTCGGCGCTTTGGGGGCGTCCGGCGCAGACAGGCGATGCTCAGCAATCAGACAGACACTCCGGGCAGGTATCGCCGATGGAGCCAAGGACGCCGTGGATCTCGGCGGCGGCCTGCGCCGGGGACGAACTCTCGGGCGGATCGCGCCTGGCGATATCGAAGGCCCGTTCGCGCGCGTGCGGATCGGCGCGGTCCTTCGCCCAGCCGTGCTCCTCGCATTCGTGGATGGCGCCGGCCATCACGCAGCCTGCGCTGAACCTGCTAATGTACCGACTCCAGGGGCGCGTCTACGACCACACGGTTAAGCAGCAGGCCTGCTCGAAAGGGGAAACCTAAACCGCGCCCGAAGAAGGAGCGCCCCAATTTGCCATTGTCCTTGCGGAAGTCAGCGATCGTCTTGAAATCCGGCGTCAGCTGACCGGTCAACCAAATCATCTCGATATTGCGCTGGCATTCCCGCTCCAAGCGCCGGCTCGACGGAACTCGATTGAGATAGCCGTAGATGTAAAGCTTGAGCATCGTACCGGGGGTGATAGCTGGGTCGGCCCGTGTCGAATGGCTGGACGCCGATGAACCCGAGCTTGCCGAGATCGAGACTCTCGACGAACACGTCGACCGCTCGCACTGGATTATCCACGGTCACATAGTCATCGAGCGATGCCGGAAACAGCATGCTCTGCCCGCTATCCACCCCTTCAACAAAGCGCTTCATCGGACCTCCCCGCAAGTGCGGGGAATCCTATCGCGCGAATCACCGGAAACAGAACGCTTTCACACGGCCTGGGCCAAGAGCCGACGTTAGCCAGCGCGTTGATCAGTTTTTGAAGTTTTGGCTTTCGCCACGGGCTCCGCTATCCAGCACCGGGAGCCGAGGCAATTAGTAGGAGCGCCAGGAGCGCGAAAGCTTGGTGGCAGCGCGTATAGGAATGGTGACGTTGCTTCTTTGGAGGCCACGACGCCGTACGCCGACGTGACGATCAGGTCGACTTTCCGTCGCGCGAGTTCAGCCGCATATTCCGTAGTTCGCTGAACGTCGCCCGCTGCCCACCTATACTCGATCGTGACGTTCCGTCCATCTATCCACCCAAGTCTGACAAGCGCTGGGTGAATGCGGCTACCCATGCACCATGGGAGGATTGTGTTCCTGCCAACACAAAACCAATCACGGGTCGCTTTGCAGGCTGTTGTGCGTTGCTTCTAATCGGCCGAGCGGCTGCTGCGCCCACGAGAAGAGTTAGAAATTGCCGTCGCCTCATCTGACGTCTCATCGCGTGAGAATTGCTTACCTTAGCACATAAAATCCAGGAGTTCGTGCGGACAGCGCGAAAGGCGTGACAGAAAAAGGCGAAAGATTATAGCAGGTTGCCAGCCCCCTAATGGGATGGTCCGGCCGTGCTCCTGCCCCGCCCCGGCGAGATCGAGGCACTGGCCCGTCAAGATCAGGCCTGTTCGCGCCTGATGACGGTGCCTGGCATCGGGCCGATCATTTCGAGTGCCATGGTGGCGGCTATCGGCACTGGAGACGTCTTCTCCAAAGGCCGCGACTTCGGCGCCTGGCTTGGACTGGTGCCCAAGCAGATCTCGACGGGAGATCGCACGATCCTCGGCAAAATCTCGAGGCGCGGCAATCGCTACCCGCGCGTTCTGTTCGTACAGGCGGCATGGGTTGTGCTGGTCAGGATAAAGAACTGGGAACGTTACGGGCTCAAATCCTGGATCGAAGCCGCCAAGAGGCGGTTGCACCACAACGTGCTGGCGATCGCGCTCGCCAACAAGCTTGCCCGCATCGCCTGGGCGGTGCTGGCTAAAGGACGCGCCTTCGAACTGACGAGGACCGACGATGCAGGCGTCCAACCCGCTTGATCCTCGCGCCGTGCTCGGCGCGGTCAAGGCGCAGCCTGGCCACGCCGGAGCCAGCCGCAAGCCAAGCGCCGGCCTTGACCGCCCCTGCGCGCGACGCGATCGACGCTCTGCGGGCCGGGACGAAGGAACGGCCCTTGGCTCGAACAAAGGAACTGCGCGATATGAGGAGCAGGCGATGACGTAACCCATCAACAGTTTCCAGCCGAGGTCTGCGAGAGGATGAGACGAGATGGAGATTCGGTCTTCCCGGCGCATGCGAACACTGGTGACCCGAATAGCTCGATCGAGGCCTGTCCGTTAATGAGAACGCACGCGCACGCGCTGATAGCCATGATGGCCCCGGAGCACGACACGCTCCAATCAGAGGCCGGATATAGATTGATGCAAGACCGCTCACCGCCAATCCGACGAAATCTTCTTGCTACGCACGGCCGGACCATACATTGGGTCAAACAGAAAAGTGACAGCCAATCGGACCCGTTTCCGTCTGCACGCCATGAGCGGACATGATGGCGCTGCTCGGCAGGTTAGCTGCGGCCAAAAGCTGCCCTCCGGCCAAGTGCAGTTTTGTCCCTTCGCGGCTCCGGGTAGCATCCCCCGAGACGTATCCGCGTCGAGACCCTCATGCTAGATTTCCTGCGTCATACCGGACAGAATAACAACATGCCTGATAGCGTCTACAAAGTCATTGAACTGGTCGGTACAAGCGGCGCCTCATGGGAGAAGGCGGCCGCGAATGCGGTCGAACAAGCTGCAAAATCTCTCCGAGATCTTCGCATTGCAGAGGTCGTCAAGCTCGATATGCAGCTGGATGACAAAGGAAAGTGGAAGCCTATCGCGCCAAGCTCAACGTATCGTTCAAGTTCGAGGGCTCCTGAGCCTCAGCACCTCGCCGCCACGTGCAGGGCGAGGAGGACCGATTGGAGAAGGCGCGCGGTGCCCGGTCCGCCCAACCGGACACTGTGGCCCATCTCGGAAGTTGGACATAGTCCGACTGGGAGCGATATGCTTTGATGCGTTGGGGCGTGTGGCTCGTGGTGGCCTCATGTACATGGTCATTCGCAAGTATACCAAGGTTCGTTCGGTGGCGGACGCCGCTCGCCGCGCCAAGAGCGGTGTCGGCCAGATCCTAAGGCAATCGCACGGATTCAGATCTTACCATGTGCTGGATGCGGGTGACGGTGTTGGCATCGCCGTGATGATGTTTGACGACCGAGAAAGCGCCAATGCAGCGAACGCCAAGATACTGGCGTTTGTTCAAGCAAGTCTACATGACCTCGACCTTGGAGTTCCCGAAATCACCACGGGCAAGGTTTTGGTGAACATAGAGCCGAATGAGTCCTCGGGGATAAAGTAGCTGAACGCTGTCATTTGCGTGGTGGATGCCACCGCCTTGCTCATGTCGTCGACTTGATGTCCCCCGTTGCGTTTGCGGAGCAGCAACATGAAGCAACACACCTCCGAAGCATTTTCCATCCCAGCGACCTACTCGACAACGTTCGTCGGCACCGCGATGCCACCAAGAGATCCCGATGAAGACGACGAGGACGAAGACGACGAAGAGGAAGATGACGCTGACGAACCGCCGGTCGTGCGCGAGCCGGATGAAGACTAGCCTAGCGTGTTCGGCAGTCCACGCTATAATATCTCGCATGGGCTGGGATGCGAAAAACATAGCGCTCCTCAACAGGCGCTGGTCCGCAGGACAGAGCGCCGCGCAGATAGCGCGTCATCTCGGGTGCAGTCGTAACGCTGTTTGCGGCATGTTGACCCGTCTGGGGCTGAAGCGTGGCCACAAGCCGCCCACGGCAACGCCCAAGATAAGGCCGCCCCTGAAGCTGAGGCCGACGTCGTCGGCAGCCTGCGCCCGTTCAGTCGCACGGAAGGTGTCGCGAAACACAGCGGAGAGGCAGCAGCCCAAGGAATTCAGCAAGCAGCAGCTCTACTCCATGCTGGCAGAGGCGGTCAGAAACACTGGTTAAGAGCTCACCACGAACGTCTGCTGGGTCAAAAAAGCGGACCACCATCCACCGGTACCCGCGCCCGCAAGGCTGGGGCGGTTGGTCATCCGAGGTTCAGGGACGAACGTCTAAGGCTGGTTAGCGGGGATGGGCTCCGCTGGAGTAGGATGGATGAAACTTACACTTGCCGCACTGACCGTTCTCGGTGGGACCGCATTCTCAATTGCAACGGCATCGGCGATGCCCGTTGCTCCGCTTGGACAATCAAACATCGCGAGCGTTGAGACAGTAGCCCTGGTGTGCGGTCGGCACGGATGCGTCCGAACCCGCCCGGTCTATCGTCCTGCCTATCGCCGCGGCGTAGTCGTCGTTCGTCGGCCCTATGCCCATCGATACTATCGGCGCTACTGAATTCCGTAAACCGCCGCACAGAAACAGGCGGCCCAACTGAGGCGGCCTTAACCTTGTGTTCCGCAGGCGGAAAGTTTGCGTTCGCAATGTGTTCCGGGCCCTGTTAGATACCTTGATCTACCTCAAGGTAAGCACAAAACGAAAACCCTGGTGGCTGTCAACCGAGGCAGGCTTACTGCCTTGTATGGCGCTTCAAAACAGCGACGCGCCGATCTCGCTGCCACAATTCCAAATCGTGGCGGTCGAGCATCTGGGTGGCTTTCGCCTTGGCTTCATCGTCGTCAGCGCAGTCGAGCTCTTGGACTCCACTGATATGTCCGTCCTGGCTGTAAGCGCGGTAGTCCATCGTGCTCGTTCCCCGTTGGGAACACCCTGTCACGCTGGAGCCGCCCGCGAACTAACATAGATCGACAGACCTAAGAGCACGCCGACTGAGGCGGTTGCGACGGAGCTTCTCGGCGATCGGGCGTGCATCCCGTCCATGTCAAGTGCGCTGTCATCCATTTTGCAACAGCAACCCGGTTCCGTTAATGGAAACAACGATTTTATGTTGCACCGGACACATGACGGAGTAGGTTTTTAGATCCCGGGGCTGGTCCATATTTCACTTGTCTATTTAACCCGGCTTTTTTTGACCTGCGCGGGCCGCAGCGATTTAACCTCCCGCTGCGGCCTTCGTATGTGCGGTTAGGCGGGCCAGCGCGAACCGACTGGCAGTGCCTTCTGTTCAGCAAGCCGCGGCCTGCCTGCGACGTGGCACTGATGCTGGAAGGGCCCGCGGCTCCGAGCGTTGGCTTAACGAAATTATCAGGATCGCCATCGCGGCACCGAGGCACAGCGCGGTAAGTCCGGCGGGCACGCCTGAGAAGGTCGGAATCGTCGCTGCACGGATTTCCGGTGCAAGCGCGGAAATTCGAGTCCCAGCTTGCAAACCGAAATGGCCTCTGCACAGTTCCTGTAGCCCCGCCCCGCTGTTGTCTGGTACCCCCGGTCAGCTGTTGTTGCGCAAGAAAACGTAGTCAGCGGAATAGGGAACGCTGAGATAAGCGCCTGCAGTTTCACAAGGTCCTTGCGTCATGCCACCTTTGGTGTTGATGCGCTCGACCGTCGCGGCTTCGGACAGTACGCCGCTGCCGCGATGTTCAATGGTGTCAAGCCTCAGCCAGGCAATGTCGTTTGCAGTCTCGCCGGGCGCGGCGGAGACCACTCTGGCCTTCACGCCGCTGCCGTCGATGTGATCCCAACTCGGACCGGCAGAGTGCAAGCCGATCGACTTCCCGTCGGCGATGAGCGTGGCAACCGGCTCGCGAAATTGCCAGCTGAGCGCGCGAGGCTCCGACGGATATTTTTCGGACTCCGGCCGGCACTGGTAGATCTGGGCGCCCTCGGCATGAAATGTTGCGATCACTGCGCCGGCGCGCGCGACGATCGATCCAGTACTCTCCGCCGACACCTTGGCGACCAGCCAGGCACCGACGAGGCAGACCACGGCGACCGTCAGTTTTAAGACACCAATCATCGATTCTCTCCAGTTTAGATCCAAACATGGTTATGTCTCGACCTCATCCTTAACGCAGCCGGCATTCAGCGTTCGCGCAGCATCTCCTGGCGATAGCGGCGCAACGGCGACAGAAGATAGCTCAGGACGCTCCGCGATCCGGTCTTGATCTCGACCGTCACCGCCATGCCGGGCGACAAGTTGACCATCCTGTCGTCGATCTGCATTCGGGTGCGGTCGAGCGAGATGCGCGCGCTGTAGTTCAACTCCTGACCTTTCGGCTCACTGGATTCGCTGGTAGCCGCGAGCGGCCGTTCACCGGTGCGGTCCTGGCGGTCACGAATTACGGCGTCCTGCGACACCGAAATGACCTGGCCATGCAACAGGCCATAGCGGGTGAAATTGAAGGTATCGACCTTGATCTCGGCTTGTTGTCCGGCTCGAACGAAGCCGATGTCGCTGTTTGACACCATGGCCTCGATCTCCAGCCGGCTGTCGCTCGGCACCACCACCACCAGGGGCTGCGCTGCCGTCACCACGCCCCCGACCGTGTGAACCGCGAGTTGTTGCACGACGCCGTCCACCGGGGCGGTCAACAGCTGCAGCCTGGTTCTCTGCTCCGCCTTGATCAGATCCTGGGCGAGCCCGCTGGCCTTCTGCTCGGCCTTGGCGAGTTCGTCGGACAGGGTATGCCGATATTCGGCCACGGCCTGACCGCGCGTCTCGCGAATGGCGGCAACGGCGGCTTCGGTCTCATGCAGATGGCTCTTCTGCACATTGAACTCCTCTTGTTGCTCGACCAGCAGCTGTACCACCTCGAAATAACTCAGCTTCGAGCCCAGCTCTTTCTCGACCAACGTCTTCCGAATCTCGACGCGCGACTGGATCACGGGAATGATCGTCTCGAGCTTGTGGATCGTTGCTACCGTGGTCGCCTGCTCAGCTTCCTTCTGCGCCTGTTGACGGAAAAGTGCTGCGAGTTTGGCTCGATGTTCGGTCACCTGGTTCAGCAAAAGCTGGCGTTGGGTGCCGATCAGCTCGGGCTCTGCGCCGTTCGGCGGCACAAATTCACCCATGGGATTATCGCCGTCGGAAAGCGCCGCGCGCAATCGTGCGATGTTGAGCCGCTCGGCAAGCAGATCGTTGTGCAAGTGGTCGCGCTCGGCTTCATTGGCCGTCGGATCGAGCTCGATCAGGACGTCGCCGGCCTTGACCGCTTGCCCATCCTGGACCCGGATCGAACGCACCACGCCGGTCTCGAACGGCTGCACGATTTTGGTACGACCGCTGGGGAGGATTTTTCCCGTTGCCGCCGCGACAATATCAATGGTGCCCCACCAGGCCCACAGCAGCGCTGTGCAGAACAGCACAATGATGGCGGTCGCGATGGCGCGTCCGATCGGCGACGGCGGCGTTTCCACAATTTCAAGTGCAGCCGGCAGAAATGCCAGTTGTTCGCCGCGCCGGTGTCGCGGAGACCGGAACGGGACCACGCGTGGCGTGGGCGCGGCGGGCAACAGTGATTCAGTTGACTTCATGGAAGCCCCCTTGCAAGCGATGCAGCGATGCATACCGGCCGCCGGTTTTGATCAAAGTGTCGTGGCTGCCGTCCTCGACCAGTCGGCCTCGGTCTAGCGTGACGATGCGATCCGCCGTCCGGACCGTTGAAAGCCGGTGCGCAATCACGAGCACCGTCCGCCCGTTGGCAATGGCCTTCATGTTGTGCTGGATGATGCGCTCGCTCTCGTAGTCCAGAGCGCTGGTCGCCTCGTCGAAGATCAGGATCCGTGGATTGGTGACCAGCGCGCGCGCAATGGCGATGCGCTGGCGCTGGCCGCCGGATAGCGTCGAGCCGCGCTCGCCGACCACGGTATCGTAGCCGTCGGCGAGCTCGAGGATGAACTCATGCGCGCCCGCGAGCCGCGCCGCGGCGACCACGCGCTCCATCGGCATCGCCGGCTCCGCGAGCGCGATGTTGTCACGGACCGAGCGGTTGAACAGCACGTTCTCCTGCAGCACGACGCCGATCTGGCGGCGCAGCCAGGCGGCATCGGCCATCGCCAGATCCATGCCGTCAACCAGCACACGGCCTCGCTCCGGAACGTACAGCCGCTGGACCAGTTTCGCGAACGTGCTCTTGCCCGATCCCGAAGGGCCGACGATGCCAATGGTCTGGCCTGCCGGCACGTCGAAACAGACGTCGTGCAGAACTTCCTGCCCATCGATGCGATAGCGGAACGAGACATGGTCGAACTTGATATCGCCGCGGATCGCCGGCAGCCGAGCGCGACCGGCCGAATAGCTCGGCTCGGCGGTGGTGTTGAGGATGTCGCCAAGCCGGGCGATCGACAGGCGCGCCTGGTGAAAATCCTGCCATATCTGTGCGAGACGCAGCACCGGCGCACTCACCCGACCGGCCAGGATGTTGAAAGCGACGAGTTCGCCGACCGAAAGGCTGCCGTCAATCACGAGCCTGGCGCCGAAATACAGCAGGCTCGCCATCACGATCTTGTTGACCAGCTGCACGGTCTGGCTCGCGCTATTGCCGAGGCTCAAGACCCGGAAGCTCGCGGCCACGTAGCCGGCGAGTTGCTCTTCCCAGCGGCGCTGCATCTGCGGTTCGACCGCCATCGCTTTCACCGTCTCGATTCCGGTGACGCTCTCGACCAGGAACGCCTGGTTCTCGGCGCCGCGGCGGAATTTCTCATCCAGCCGTCGCCTGAACAGTGGCGTCGCCGCGGCTGAGATCGCGATATAGAACGGGAACGACCCAAGCACGATCCAGCTCAACAACGGCGAGTAGAAGAACATCACCCCGAGAAAGACAAAAGTGAAAAGCAGGTCGATAACCAGCGTCAGCGCCGAGCTGGTGAGGAAGTTGCGGATGTTTTCCAATTCACGGACCCGCGCCACGGAATCGCCGACCCGCCGCGCCTGGAAATAGGCCATCGGCAAAGCCAGCAAATGGTGAAACAGCCGCGCGCCGAGTTCGACGTCGATGCGGTTCGTGGTGTGCGCGAATAGATAGGTGCGCAGGATTCCCAGTACGGTTTCGAAGACCGAGATCGTCACCAGCCCGAGCACGAGAACGTCGAGGGTGCTTAGAGAACGATGCACCAGCACCTTGTCAATGACCACCTGGAAGAACAGTGGCGAGACCAGGCCGAGCAGCTGCAGGAAGAACGAGGCGACCAAGACTTCGCCCAAGAGACGTCGATATTTCTGAATCGCGGCGAGGAACCAGGTGATGTCGAACCGCCGGGTGATATCCGATAATCCGGCGCGCCGGGCCATCAGGATCAGACCACCATCCCAGACCGATACGAGTTCGTCCCGCGTCATCAACACAGGCCGGGGCGCCAGCGGCGACTGCACCAGCACCCTTTCCTCGCCTGCCTTGGCGAGGAGCAGGAATCCGCCATCGCGGAGCGATGCGATGGCGGGCAAGGGCGTGCCACCCAGCCGTGACCAATCGGTTCGGTAGGCGCGTGCCTTAAGGCCGAGATCCCTGGCGCATCGGAGCATCTCCGGTGCGCCGATCTTGTCCGTTCCGAGCCGATGCGCGATCTGTCCGGCATCGGCCGCAACGCCCTGGAGATGCAGCAGCGTCACAAGCGCCTCGAGACCTGGATCGGTCGGTCTCGGGCCGTTGGTTTCGATTTTCATGGTGCTCTCCAGGGCGAAGTGGTTTCAGCTCAGGCAGCGTGCGGCAGTGCGAGCTGCGACTGCTGGGTCGCCGAGGGATCGGCGATCGGGACCGCATCGTGACCTTCTCCCGCCGAGACCAGGCTCGACGCCATGAACTGACCAAGCAAGGCGGCACCCGCGGCCGGCGAGCTTGTCGCAACGGCGGCGGCTCGGCTCACCGGCGCCTGGATCTGGATGTTGTTGCCAGACCCACCGTCGAGGATATCCTGACCGCCTCCGCCGATCAGAATGTCATCTTCAGCTCCGCCGCTAAGGGTGTCGTTGCCGGCACCACCAAGCAGGACGTCGGCACCGTCGCCGCCATTGGCGATGAGCTGCACGTTTGCCGAGAGCGTGGACCCAATGATGACATCATCGCCGCCGAGGCCATTGATGACGAGACGATCGGTTGCCTCGAAACCGGTGATCGTCACGTCATTGGCAAGACCCGTCACCGTGACCACACCGTTGTTATCGCTGATGTTGATCACGTCACTGGCGTTGGTCGCGTTGATAACGACCGTGTCGACCTGGCCGTCGCCGACACCACTGCCTGGCGTCGATTCCAGGTTGATGGCGACGTGGTTGACACTGGTCTTGGACAAGTCGTCCACCGTGATGGTGTCCGCGCCGCCCAGGGCGTTGACATCGATGGTCTCGATGTTGGTGAGATTCATCGTGACCTGACCGACGTCGCGGGTGAGCGTCGCCCCTCTGCCATTGGCCGAGATCTCCATGCTCTCGTTGGCAATTGAGCCGTTGAACACGAGCGTATCGTTGCCCGCGCCGCCGTCGACCGCGTCGCTGCCGTCTCCGGGATTCCAGACGAAGGTGTCGTCGCCCGTTCCCATCGAGGCCATGTCATTCCCGCGGCCGCCGGTGATGGTGTCGTTGCCGGCGCTGCCGGTGATGATGTCGTTGCCGTCACCGCCATTGATGGTGAGGTTGACCTGCCCGGCATGGAGCCCGGAAGCGTTGATGATGTCGTTTCCGGCACCTCCATTGACGACGAGTTGATCGAGGCTGACGTCGGTGCCGTTGATCGTCACCTGCGCAGCCAACCCGTTGACGACAACCGATGAACCGCTGCTGGCGATAGTGATTTTGTCGTCACCAGCGGTGCCATTGACGTTTACGGTGTCGGCAAGGCCGTCACCTTGACCGCTGCCCAGCATGCCTGACAAGTCGATTGCGACTTGCTTGGTGTCGGTTCCCGTGAGGTCGCCGACATTGACGGTGTCGGTCCCACCGAGGGTAGCGAGCTGGATATGCTCCACGCCGCCGAGGTCCATGGTGACGTTGCCCACGTCACGGAACATCCTCACCCGCGAGCCATTGGCGGAGATGTCGATGTTCTCGTTGATGTTGGCACCGTTAAAGACCAGCGTATCGGTGCCGGCCCCGCCTTCGACAATGTCGCTACCGTCACCCGGATTCCAGATGAAGGTGTCATTGCCGTTGCCGAGATCGGCGAAGTCGTCGCCACGGCCGCCGATCACGGTATCATTGCCGTCGCCGCCGATCAGACGGTCGGCCCCGGCGCTGCCGGAGATGGTGTCATTGCCGGCCCCGCCATCGATCACGAGCTGCACACTTCCGGCGGCGAGACCGGCTGCGCTGATGACGTCGTTGCCAGCACCGCCGTTGATGGTGAGCCGGTCGTTTGCGCCCTCCGCGCCTGTAAGGGTGACCGTCGCCGGCAAACCGGCCACCGTGACCGAGCCTCCCGTTCCAGTTACTTGAATGCTGTCATTGGCGGCGGTGCCGTTGACGGTCACGGTGTCGGCCGCGCCGTCGCCTACGCCGCTGCCGGGCACTCCCGCAAGGTCGATATTGACCTGGGTAACACCGGTACCGGTGAGGTCGCCGACCGTGAGGTTGTCGGCTCCGCCGCGAGCCGCGACGTTGATATGCTCCATGCCGTTCAGATCCATGGTGACGTTGCCGACGTCGCGGGTGAGCTTGACCCGGCCGTGATTGGCCGTGATGTTCATGCTCTCACTGATGTTGGCGCCGTTAAATTGGAGCGTATCGGTGCCGTCCTGGCCTTCGACAGTGTCGCTGCCGTCGCCTGGATTCCAGACGAAAGTGTCATCGCCGCTGCCGAGGCGTGCAACGTCGTTGCCGCGGCCGCCGGTGATGACGTCATTGCCATCGCCGCCGAGCAGCGTGTCGTTGCCGTCGCCGCCGGTGATGGTGTCGTTGCCGGCGCCGCCGTCGACGGTGAGGCTGATCAGGTTGGCGAGACCGTTTCCGGCGGTGAAGACGTCATCGCCGCCGTTCATGTTGAGCACGAAATTCTCGGTGGTGCCGATGTCGAGCGAAAACGGCGCCGGGCTGATGCGGTCGAAACGTACGCGGCTGCCGTTGGCGGTGAGCGTGAAGATCTCGGCCCCATTGCCGCCATTGACTTCGGCGGTATCGTTGCCGTCGCCGCCCTCCATCAGGTCGGTGCCGTCGCCCGGGTTCCAGATCATGCGATCGTTGCCGGCCTGTCCAAACATCTGGTCGTTGCCAGCGCCACCGATCAGCGTGTCGTTGCCGTCGCCACCGAACAGCAGATCGTCGCCGCCTTTGCCGAGCAGCGTGTCATTGCCGGGCTGGCCGAACAGCAGGTCGTTCCCGGAGCCTCCGATCAGGGTGTCGTTGCCATCCCCGCCGAACAGCTGAACGGCGGGCATTGCACCGTTGGTTTCGTCGACTGCAATCGTGTCATTGCCGCCTTGGCCGAACAGTTGAATCAGCGTGGTGGTGGAAACCGACGGCGTGCCGCCAAGGACGGTAACCGCGCCGCCGTTGATAAGAATCTTGCCTGCTGGGTCGCGGCTGGCGACGATGCTGTCGTCGATCGCGTCGCCAAACACCGACAGCGTGCCAGTGCGAGAGGAAAAAGAAGCTGTGATGGCCATCGTGGTCGTCCTTTTCAGAGTCGATTGTTGTGCAAATGCGCGTTGGGGATGATGGATCTGCTGGGATTTCGTGCTGAAAGTTATGTTCAGGAGATTCCGGCGCTCACATCGAGGCCGCAGGTCGCCAACAGGCCTGGCGAAGGACTCGATCTGGTAGCCGTTGTCACCTCCGTGATTTGAGGCGCGCATGCGCGGTTGCAGGGCGACCAGTAGTGGCGCCCCAGCGCTACGGAAGTATTTCAGGAAAGGATAATTGTGTTACGGCTGTAACCTGGCGGGCGTTCGCAAGCAGCGCGCCAATGCCGAGGCTAGCTCCGTATGGTCGAGGGGCCACCGCAGCACCTCGGAGATTCCAGAATGCGCCAGCACGTCGATGCCGGCGTCGACCGCGGTCGCTAGCAGTACCGGCTGTAGCGGCGATGCTTCATGCAGGGCCAGCGCCAGATTCAGGGCGGCTTCAGGCTGCAAACCCTGGCTGACCAGGATGATGTCGAACCGATGGGGTTCGAAACGGCATGCCGCAAGGGCATCCGCCGCGAGCTCAAACCCGACCGGCTCGTAGCCCAACGCCGCCAGTTTTTCTTCATCGCGGAGCAGGCGATCTCGCTCGCTTTCGACGATCAACACGGTTTCGCCGGATCCTAGCTGCAGCGCCGACCCACTATCCGCCGCGATTGTGTCTGCCGCCACGGCAGGCAGCCAAATCTCAAATCGACTTCCGCAACCCAGTTCACTCTGAACGTTGATGGCTCCATCATGATCACGAACGATTTCGCGAACCGTTGCGAGACCGAGACCGGTTCCTGCGACACGCGTGGTGAAGAACGGCTCGAACATTCGTCGCGCGACGCGTTCGTCGATTCCGCCTCCATCATCAGTTACGGAAATGCAAACGTAGTGGCCGGGTGAGAGTTCGCCGTCATTCATAGTAACGAGAGCGGCCACGTGTTCGCTCTTCGCGGCCACCCGAATGCACCCGTTGTCATCCATCGCTTGCGCGGCATTGCTGCAAAGATTGAGGATTAATTGCTGCAGCTGTGCAGGCTCGCCTGATACTGCGACGTCAGCAGCGACTTCTTCGAAGACCAGTTCAATATCCGGTGGCAGCGATGCCCGCAGCAATGAGGCAGCCTCCTCGAACAAGGTGCGCACCTCCAGCGGTCGGGCACGCCCGTCGGCCCGACGGCCGAACGTCAGAATATTGTCAACGAGATCGCGACCGCGCTCGGCGGCCCGGCGGATCTCATCGATATGCTGGGCCGGTTTGGTACCGCGGATGAGTTGCGGCTCCGCCATCTCCGAATAGCCGAGGATGGCGCCGATGATGTTGTTGAAGTTATGCGCAATCCCGCTGGCCAGTGATCCGATTACCTGCATGCGACGGGCCCGCTCGAGCCGCGTCGTGAGCTTGCCCTGCTCGCGTTCCAGAAATTCGCGCTCGAGCGCGTTGGCCACGGCATCACCAGCAAGCTGCGTGATCGGGACAGGAGAAATATTGTTTCTTATCGGCCGGAAGCGATCAAAACCCATGATCCCGCGTACCCGCCCCGGTCGGACCAAGGGCAAACAAGCCCAGGCACGCACGCCGGCCTCCGTCAGCGCGTCCCTGGCCGCACCAACCGGCAACGCGCTCGCGTCCGCAATGGTCACACTTTCACCTGCGCCAAGCTGCTCGGCGACTGAGAGTGCCTGTCGAGGCCAGCCGGGCGGAAACGTTACTCCATCCCTTGACCATGCGTGTATCCGGACCGGCTTCTCGTCCAGAACCACATAGGCGCGATCCGCATTGACGACACGGCTAAACTCACAAAGCACCTGCTTCAATCGCGTCCCGGTCTCGGCCGGCGAGCAGTTGATCAGACGCGTCGAATTCTCGGCGATCACGTGTTCGAACGCGGCGCGTCGGCGCAACGCAAGGGCGCGGGCACGAAGCCGAACCCCGACGAATACCAGGACGACCACCAGCAGCAAGGATACCAAATACAACAGAAGCCTGAAGCGCTGCTCGGAGGCTTCGACAGCTGAACGGTGACTGGAGAATACAATGCGGACCGCCTGCAGGTAGTGTCCGCCGGGCACCGCGATAAAAGCCTTCAGCGTCGCGTCGATCTCGGGCAAGAGGCCATACAGCAGCCGCGTATGCGCCAGCATCGCACGAGCGACTTCCGCGTCTGGCCCGTCGGCGGGGGCCTGTGCCGCAAACCCGTTAATCCGTTGTTGGAGCGCCTTGAGAGCGTCGGCCGACGTGTCGCGCGCGAGGTAAAGGATCGCGGCCCCCAGTTCGGCGGCCGCTGCGGCGAGATGCTCGTCGTGCACGCGGAATGCCGGACTTGTGCTCAGCAGACCAATATAGGATAGCGAGTTCTGCAGCAATGCGTTGCTGGTCTTGAATCGCTCCATCAATTCTTCCTGGCGGATAACCGCGGCTCCGAGAAGGTCAACCGGGCCGGTATCGAGACGCTCGATTTGGGCGTGGGCGCGAAGCCGACTGACCGCCTCTTCCATGTCCCGTGCCGCGATGACGAGACTGTCGTAGTCGCGCAGCAGCCCGGTCCGCGCCTGCAGAACGTCTCGGTGGAGCGAGGCTTCGGCAAGCGCATAATCGTCGAACACCCGCAAGATCGCCGCGTAGGCCGGCGCGTTTGAATCGATCCCACGCAGCAACAGCCAGGTCAGCAGGGTTAGCAGCAGCGAAACTCCAAATACGCCTGGCAAATTCCTCATGGCCGCACGTTGCCGGTACCGGGCGCGGCCGGCCGCAGCTCTTCATTTCGATAGGTGCCGGTCAATGTCTTAAGGAACGCCACGATGGCCGAGGTTTGCTGGTCTGTCAGGATGCGGTCTAGCTGGGCCACGCCCATCGCCTTCACCGCCTCGGGCAACGTCGGCGCGCTGCCATCGTGGAAATAGGGCGCCGTGGCCGCAACGTTTCGCAGGCTCGGCACGCGGAGCAGTTCGGGAGCTGGCGAGCCCAGCGGGTGAAACACGCCATGTCTCTGAAACAGGTTGCCGCCGACGTTGACACCTTGATGGCAAGTGACACAGCCCAGCGATTTGAATAATTGATAGCCAGACAATTCCTCTGCGCTAATCGCATCGGTTTCTCCAGTGAGCCACCGGTCGAAGCGACTGTTCGGCGTGGTGAGGGATCGCTCGTACGAGACGAGCGCATCCACTACGGCGGCAGCGTCGGGCTCCTTGCCGTAGACATCGCGGAATTGTCTTGCGATTTCCGGGTCGTCGCGCATCCTGGCGGCGACTTCGTCCGGGCTCGACCCCATGATCGCGGGATTGCGCAGGATGTGCTCGGCCCCTTCCTCAAGCGAGCGCATGTTTCCCTCCCAGTTCAGACGAAAATTTAAGCCCGCGTTGAAGACCGTGGGCGTGTTGAGGGCCGATGTTTGCCCCTCTCGAGTGTCGCTGATGTTGGCACTGGCGCCGTTGGTTCCTATGTCGTGGCATGACGAACAACTTTGTGTGCTACTGCGAGATAGCCGTTTGTCGCTGAACAACTTCTCTCCGAGCAACACCCGCTGTAGCTCCTGGCCATGGGCAAGGGGAATTGGCGTGATCGGCTCCTGGACGGCGCCCACCGGAGGGTTTGGCGATTGAGCGGCGGCCAGTCCCGCGGTAATGAGGCAGAGATAGAGCAATGAAATTCCGCGCCAGCGGATCGAGGTCGCTAGCGCTCGGAGGATCGGCGGAAGGGTTGAGCGTGATGGGCGGTTCATCGTCGACGGACGCAGGCCTTCGCGGAAACGTTGAGCGTCAGGTGTGCGTTCTCGTCGTAGAGGACGACCCTGCCTTACAGCGCATGATCCTAAACTATTTCGGAGAGAACAACATCCGTACCCTGCTGGCGTCCAATCGCCAGGAGATGGTCGACCGGCTCGGCGATACCGAGGTTAACCTGGTGATCCTCGATCTTCGGCTCGGGCTCGAGGACGGTCTCGACCTGTTGCGAGAGGTCCGGCTTGGCTCCGACGTACCGGTCATCATCATAACCGGTCACCGCCGCGATGACATCGACCGCGTGGTCGGATTGGAGCTCGGTGCCGACGACTACCTGACGAAACCATTCAACCTGCGCGAGTTGCTTGCGCGTGTCCGCGCGATACTGCGACGGTTCGATGCCGGAAGAGCCGCTCCGGCTCGTGCCCCCGAGCGGGGACGCTTTCGATTTTCCGGCTGGCAGCTCGACCGCAGGATCCGACAGTTGACTGACCCGGCCGGCACCCCCGTCGCTTTGACGAAGGGGGAGTATGCGATGCTGCTTGCATTTCTCGAAGCGCCACAACGTCCGCTTAGCCGCGAGCAACTGCTGCAGGCGACCCGCGTTCACGAAGATGTCTTCGATCGCAGCATTGACGTGCAGATTCTTCGATTGCGGCGCAAGCTCGAACGTGATCCTAGTGCCCCGCGTGTGATACAGACCGAGCGCGGCGTCGGATATGTGTTCGCCGTCCCAGTGGACCGCATTTAATCGGGACAGACGGCGAAATGTGGCGGAGCTGCGCATTCACGGCCCAGCCATTAGCCCTAGCGCGGTGCGACTTCGATTTCTCGAGGCAATGGCCGTGCCGTCTGCTGGCCCGAAGTGCATCACTCGGAGATATCCCTGACCTTGATGTGTTCTTGGCGATCAGTCGCGGGCGCGGCTCGGCGACGCGCGCTCCTGCTGAACAAGGACGTGCGCGTGGGGGAAACCGTGCTGATGAGCTGAATTACGGTGCCAACATTCTTGAGCGCGTCACGAACCATTCCCAGGCGCGTGCGAACCAATGGAGGCTGAGCAGCTTGGGCTTTACGATCAGGAATAGCCGGTGAACAAAAGCCAAGCTCAACGCATAGGCCAGCACGATCATTACCGTACCAGTCACCCAGTGGTCCTCTCCGACGAGAGCCACGCCCAACAGTTTGGCGGGCTCCACCGTGCACACAGGTACGGCTAAGACGGCGAGTGACTGGTAAGGTCCAAGCTTCTCGATCCTTCGCCTGATCCGGCTGCCCCTCACGCTCGTTACTCCGTCTCCCGGGGACAAAACCGCAACCCCGATGGAGGAACTCGCCTCAATCAACAAAGGTCCCGCCGATCACGGGTTTCTCTGCGCTGGCGTTCACCAGCGAGCCGCCGGTGCCGCAGTCGTGTGATGCTGGAAGCCCAACGCATCGGTTAATCCCGATATCGGCAGAACTCGTCGCCGTTTTCATACTCGATGCAGGTTTTGACGCGAGGATAAGGCCGCATTTCTCCATGATACCGGCCTTCATACCGTCCCTCGCCGCGGCCCGGCGAAGCGTATCCAGAACCGCGGTCAATATCATCATCCTCGCGACGCCAGTTTTGGCCGATCGTTCGGTGGTCCTCGTCTTGGTCCATCATACGGCCCATCTGCCGATGCATCTGACGCATGCGATCCATATCCATGCGGTCATCGCCGCGACTTTGCCGGGTGGTCCAATCTCGATTGATGCGGGTGTCCTCAGCGCTCTGGCGGTCGCGATCCCGTGCCTGTTCTGACTGTTGCGGTGTACGGTCTGGTTGAACGGGGGTCTTTTGCGCTTGGACTTTGTCCGGCTGTTGCGGCGCTACTTCCGGCCGAGCTTGGGGAGAAGTTTGGTTAGCATCAGGCGCTGTTTGCTGAGCAGAGGCAGCAACGGGCATGAAACTAGAGACTACAAGCAGGATGGCAGCCATATCTGATCGACGCATGATCTCACCTCGCAGTTTGCTCTCTAACCTCGTGAGGCGGTTTTCGTTCTTATGAAGCCGCGGCTTTCTGAAACGTCAGGGATGATGACGCTCACGTCACGGGTCCTCCTCAGCACAACGGATTCAAGATCCTTCAACTTACATGGACCAAACCGAGGGCCATTCGGGCCAGGCGCACCGTCCGGTGTCGCTGGTAAACCGATCCGAAAGTGTACTTGCTTCGACTGCCGCCTTCGCCCATCTCGGCCCTCCCGACGGGCGGAGCGTCGGCTGGGATCTGTCCGCGCCTTCAACAAAGCGTCCCATCCGTATCCCCCCATCAGGAAACGGAGGAATCGTAGCCGACTCGTGGCTTTTCACACAGCCAGGTTCAAAAGCGGCGGTCGCAAAGTTTGGCGACAAGGTCAGGTATGGGCCCACAGGCGAGATGCAGTGTGGCATCACTCTACCAACAGCAGGCCGCGCTTCTTATCGCCGTCGAACGTATTTACAGCGTCGAACAGCCGCTTCCGCTCGATCAGCCATGGCTGAAAGTTGAAGCTGACATCGAGCACGAAGACGACGTCCTCGGCTTCGAAATAGCCCCCAATTGGGGAATGATGTCCGCCACCTGAACGAAAAATTCGAGTACGATCGAAATTGACGATGTAGCGTGGCCCGGATCATTGGACCGACGGAGATGCTCTAGAAACTGGTTCTCACTGAGATCGCGTAGGACCCTGACTTTTCGGCTCGTGTTGGCCCCGGGCGACTTTGGCCAGCTCATCGAGCGTGAGACCCATGATGCATACGCCTGTCCATCAGCTCCATGTACCGGCCATCACCTGGCCCTCCGTCCTTGCCGCCTCGCCAAGCGACCGGTACGCATTCGCAACAGCTGCAGGTCCGCAGCGAGAGCCATTTGACTGCAGTTAACGTGTCTTTGAGATGTAGCTGACACGGGCAGGTGCCACGCACGCTCCATAAGCTCCGGAGTACGCGTTACCGATGTCGCTATGGCGTCTGACGGCCGTGCGATTGACCGACCACCACGGCCCCGGCAAAAACCAGACCCATGGCGATAACCATGCTGCCGATACTGACGTAGCGCCATCGCTTCATGGGTCATACCTGACTGACAATGACGACATTGGCCTGCACTTTATTTTCAAGCTAACTCGAGGGCGGGAGATTTCACGTAAGCGTCCCTTGGAGGGCAACGGCTCTCGATGACGGCAGTCAGCCTGTCCCGTTGAGGGCCAATAAGCGAGGCGAGAAAGAAGCCGCCGAGACGAAGAGCTTCGCTGGCACGCAGTGGGACCACCGGACGAGATTAAAATCAGGACCTGTCGTGCGCGTACTTCTCCAAAAGCAGCCGGTTATATTCATCTCTCACGGCTCTTCGCGAAATATGCCCTTTTCGGTCTTTGGCAATCTTCAGAAGATCAGGATCTGCCCGCGATTTCCGCCCAAATCTCGCAAAGAGTCTGGTAGCAGGCGCCGACCCCCTTCCAAACAGCCGGTCAAACCATCGCATTGTGTCCTCCCGGACAGACCGCCCTTACAACAGTATCACCATGGATTTGGGGGTCAAAAGGACAGCACTGCTGCATCTTTTGAAAAGCTTGCCACCATACCGCAGCAAAAGGCTTGAGCAATGCCGAGTATCGGTCGCTGTTACACCGCGCAGGTTTCCGGCTGGTGCGGATTGTGCCGGTTATGGACGCGCAAGCTTCGGGCTGTTCGAAGCCGCTCCCCTCGATCGAGCATCCGAACCTATAATTATCAGTCGAACGCGCGACAGAGTCCGCTTGAAGATCTTGCACGCCCGGCGCGGGTCCGATCGAAAGGCCCGACCATCTCAGATCGGAGCTTTTGTCCGTCTGGTGATAGTGGCAGCTGGCTCACCGCTCGGTTGTCAAAACGGACCAACAGCGTCGACTAGCAGATTGTTGAAACGTACGCCGCTGACGTGCGATCGCGAGTCATTGCCTGCCGACAACAGCACGGGAGCAGTGGCGGCGCAATCCGAACCATCCGCTGAAATGGCGATATATCGATGGCAGCCGCTCTATCGTGTTGATGCACTGTTGACTGTCTGGCCAAGTGCAATGGAGCTACTAAGGCGCCTCAGCCGCAAAATGCTCACGGAGACGCCCGAGGAGCTCGGCCTTGATCGGGTCAAGCGGATTCGTCCGCTGCAGACGCACGATTTTGCCGACCCGTTTCGCACCGACCAACTCGGCAATGTAGTCGTGAGCCGCTTCGAACGCCATCTTGCGGATGATCCACTGTTCGTCATGATTGTAGACCTGATCGATTCCGCTTGGCTTTTGCCCAACACACAGCCGCTGGATTTCGTTGTCGTAGCCACAGCGTGACATGATGGTGCGCAAGCTGCGCCTCAAGTCATGCATGGTGAACTTGGCGACGCTCGCTTCCTTGACCAGGCGGTTGACCATCTTGGTAAAGCCGGACATCTGGCCGCCCGTCTTTGGCGACGGGAAGACATAGTCGGAGGTTGCCCGCTGGAAATGCTTCGCGGCCGTGAGCATCTCGTCAACCAGGTGAGTGCGCGGCACATCGTGGTGTAGCCCCATCTTGGTCCACGCTGCATCGAAAGTAATACGGTCATCCATGATATGCTTTCGCCATTCGATCATCGTAGGCTCACTGCGCCGCGGGCCACCGAGCAGGCACATCCGTGCCAGGAGACCGAAAGCCCCGAGCTTGCCGGTTGCATCCCAGACCTTGATGATTTCCTCATCACTCAGCGCGCGACCCTTCGTTCGGCGTCCGACCCTTTGCGCCCGGGTTTCCTTGGGCGCGCGATAGCCGGCGAGCACGTTGTGCTCGACATAACCTTCGCCGACGCACCATTCGAGGAAGGTATGCACGTGCTTGCGCAAGTCCTTGGCTGCGCCGCGCTTACCGGTCTTGGCAATCTTGTCGACCGCAGCCATGATCTGCCGTCGTGTCAGGTCCCCCACGCCGCTCTCGGCGTGATCCTTGAGCCCGCGCCGCAACGCCGACATTGCTGGCTTCCAGTTGACCACTTGACGTTCGGTCAAGGACGTCTGGTAGGGACCAGCTTCAGTAATGAGGGTTGCGAGCGTGGTGCTCTGCTTCTCGGCTGCCTGTTGCCGCCTCGCCGCGCGCTTCGCGTCATTCGGGTCCAAGCCCTTGACGACCTCGCCTGCGGCGATGGTGGCGGCCTTGCGCGCGGCCTTCTCATTATATTTGGGCCAAGCGCCGAGAGTCTTGCGCTGGGTCCCCCTCACCCCGGGTTTGGTGAAGAGGTAGACCCAGGTCCGGCCACCGGTGGCGCGCATCCGCAAAGCGAGGCCGGGCAGCTTGTCGTCATGGAGATAATGCTGCGCCTTGCCCGGCGGCAGCACTGCATTGCGGATCACCGCATCGGTGAGTGTCAGCTGGTTGGCTGGCTCCGTCATCATTCCTCCCTCTCTCTGCCCCGGTGTGCCCCGCAACAACGGCGGTCACCCCTCGAACAGAACCGGACCTCAGACCTCCCCCGTTTTTGTGCCCGAAGGGAAAATCCTCGGCGGGCACAACGGGGGCATACAAAAAATGTAGTAAGGCCACCTATGGCCTCCTATGGCCACACAGGGCCGTAACCAACGTCAATTAACGAGCTTTTTACATCTCAACTATGGCTGGATTTGGTTAGCTGGGGTCTACCGATTGTGGTTCACACGGGAGAGGTCCAAGGTTCGATCCCTTGTGCGCCCACCATCCATCCTCCTGAATGATCCAGTTTCTGAACGACCCGGTCGCGGGGCAATTGTCGACGCCCCGCCGGGTTCTGGACCGGCTCAATCAAAAATGTCGAAAACAACCCCATGCACAGTAGCCGGCATCAGTCGGACCAACGGGCTACGCATTTTCCGAAATCAGGTTTGACTCGTCGGGCAAAACAGGGGCAGGATGGCATCATGCGCGACGATTGGGGTTTTGGCAAAGACATCTCATGGCTTCCCACAAGCCGCTATTCCCGCCAGCCAAGACGACAGACGTCTTCGCATCGCTGACCTATCCGGGCAAGCCAAAGAGCATGGAAGGGATGAAGGCGAGTATCGCCGCAGAGGCGCAACGACGTTGTGCTCGCGGCCTTGATCATCAGCATCCACATGATGATCATCATCGCCTTCTTCCAATCGCAGTTCGGCTACTTCTGGACAGTCAGAGGTTATGAATTTGCCTTGCTGTGGTGCCTCCTGTGCATCGCAATCGTCTTCCGAGGTGGCGATCGTTACTCGGTCGACCGGTTGATCGGCAAGGAATTTTGATCCGATCGATGTCCTCCCACGGCTGGGGTCGATCGGTGGCAACGGAACTCGGGCGACGTCACGCCACATCGGCCTGAGAGCGCCGAACTCAAACCGGGCCTGGAGCATTGTGTCTCTGATGCGCGGCAAGCAGGTACTTGTCCGCTTTGGGCAGAAGCGGCCTTGGTCTCCGCGTGAAGTCGGGGCATGATCTGACTGTGAGCAACCTGTCGGACTTGCACTTATCCTTGTGGAAACAGGCGCTCGGCGCCGTGCCGGATCATGTCTGGGATCTGACGAACCTGCAATCGCTCGTGCTGGCCGACAATGGCCTGGCGGAGCTCTCGGACAGGGTCGGCGAGCTACGCGCCCTGAGAACGCTGGACCTGGGCCACAACCAGTTGCGGCACATTCCGGCTGCGCTAGGTGAACTCGTCAGCCTGAGCGACTTCCTGTACTTGCACGAGAATGCGCTGCAAGAGCTTCCCCCGTCTTTGGGGCGACTTACCCGGTTGCGCTACCTCAACATCAGCGAAAACGGATTCGAGAGGCTGCCCGACGCCGTTACCGAGATGTCGGGACTTCTCGAACTTCGCGTGACCGACAATCGCCTGACCACTCTGCCTGCGAGCATTTCCAAGCTGAGGCGTCTGCGTGAGCTGCATCTCAGGAACAACAGCTTGACCGGTTTGCCGGAAGAGATTGGTGCAATGCTGGAGCTGCGACAGATCGATTTGAGAGGGAACCCTGTCGCCGCCTTGCCGGAAACGCTGCTCAAGCTTCCACGTCTCGAAAAGCTTGATCTGCGCTGGGTGACGACGATTTCACGCCCGAGCTGGTTCGCTGAGCTCGAACAACGAGGTTGCGCGATTTACCTGTAGCGCTTGCATTGGCAACGTCAGCTGCGATTCACGAGGAGCCGCACACGCAGGCTGGCGTTGGCTTCCGGTCTGCCACTGAGAGCCGACATAGCACGGCGTCAAGCGACCGTCGGCGTGGGGCCAGAAGGAGAGATCAAATGAGATCACGAATCTACGCTTCGCCGCGAGGGCCGACCAGTGGAACGGGAGGCCAATTGACGTAACACGCAAATGGCCGCTCGCAGTTTCATCGTCCCCCTGGTCATGACGCTGTTGGAAGCGCGGGTTTGAAAAATAGTCATCATCGCCAACGCACCACTCCAGTGTGCGTGAAATCTGCTCCTGCAACTGCTCGCAGTGGGCGAGCTTACCAACAAATTTTAGCTCTCGCCGAAGACAAATTGCCTCGATCCGCGAGCGCACACGTTCATCATCGTAGTTGATGCCCCACCGTTCTAACCTTGCGTGAGTCGATTCATGAACTATTGTGGATGCGATCCGTTCGAGCGCCGTTGTTTCTGGGAGAACTAAACGCTCGTCGATTACGCAAGCACTCAGCAAGGGGTCGTAGTGCGCGAGAGCATTTGGGATTAAGCGCACCCATATTCGTTCGAGATTGTTGATAGTGCGGGCGTAATTAAGGGGATCATGGTCTTTGATCAGTCCGAGCGCGGCTTCAACGCGGCGCAAACCGGGTTGTGGTTTACTTTCCGTGCTTCCGACCCAAAGTCCGTCAACCGTTCGGCTCGTTGATACCCAAAGGGCAAACCTATCAATGGCGGGTGCCCTCCGTTGCGCCTTCCTTGCGAGGGATACGCCGCGCGAATTCCCTTGGACTTTCAAATACTGCAAGCGGTAACCCTCGTCATCAACGCGCATGGTCTCGCCCCACAACCTTTAGGCGAGCCACCCTTTCGAGTTGTTTAGAAGCTTGGTTCAAATTGTATTGATCGTCGGCGTCCGAAGGCTGATCGCCTAATCAACAGCCGCTTAGGTCAGAAGCTGCGGTCGGGCAGGTTAGCTCGGCGTCCTGTTTACGACAGCGCACATCACGCCGGCTGAGGCGCTCCTCGCCTTCGGGCCACTTCCAGACATCGCCGATGGGGATATAGGATCATCGTCCACCCCGGAGAACAGCAAGTGGCCCGAATGGAAAGCTTCGTATGGATGGTAACGACTTTCATCATCGTGATGGGCGCCACTCCACCACGGGCTTTAGCCGCACCAGAAGCGTCTGCATGCGGGTACCTCGCTGGTCTGATCGATAAGGCACCGCCGGGGCCGTTGTTCTTGCCCAGCTATCCGACCGTGGAATCGGGGCCTCTCCATGGCGCCGCATACCTGTATGACAATGCGGTGGCCGCCATCGCGTTAGGCGGTTGCGGCGAGCGAGACAAAGCACGTCGGATCGGCGCGGCGATTCTCTGGGCCATCGATAACGACCGGACCTGGCATGATGGACGGCTCCGGAACGCTTACGCCGCGGGTGTGGTGGCGAGTGGCTCCGCCAAACTTCTGGGTTGGTGGGACAATGCTCAGAACAAGTGGTTGGAAGATCGATATCAGGTGGGCAGCGACAATGGCAACGTTGCATGGGCCATGTTGGCTTTGCTGTCGATTGACGATGCGAGCGCCAGCTCCGGGTTCCGCGATGGTGCGGCACGGCTTGGCACCTGGGTCGCGCAATGGGCCGACACGCGCGGTACTGGCGGTTTCACAGGCGGTACTTTTGGGCACGAACCGACGCCCGACGTACGGACATGGAAATCGACTGAGCACAATACTGACCTCGCCGCCGCGTTTGGCCTTCTTGCAACCCGCACCGGCGATTCGCGCTGGCGTGACATGGCAACAGCTGCCGAGCACTTCGTAGATACGATGTGGGATCCGGCGTGCGCCTGTTTCGCAGCAGGCACCACTGAGGACGGCGTCACGCGCAATCCGATTTTGGCCCTGGATGCTCAAATCTGGCCCTTAACGGCGCTCCCCGGAGCGGCCAAGAAATTTGCATCGGCAATGACCACCGCCGAACAGCGAATGAGTGTCGACAAGGGCTTTTCTTACGGTGAAGACCGCGATGGTGTGTGGACCGAAGGGACGGGCCAAATGGCTCTCTTGCTGGAATTGCTCGGCAGGACTGGGGAGGCAAAATCGTTGCTCGCTGTCATCGAATCCCAGAGATCGCCGGATGGCGGGTTCTATGCCACGAGTGTCCGAGGGCTACCGACGGGGTTCATGCTGGATACCGATCCGGCCAAGCCACGACTCTATTTCCGATTGCCACATCTTGGCGCGGCTTCGTGGGCTGCCCTTGCAGAACGGGGGTTCAATCCCTTTACGGCGACAAAAAGACTTCCGTAGTCAAGGCCGCAGTGGCGGCCGTCTCAGCCCTACAGTTCCATCGAAGCCAAGTGCTTTTTCGATTTCGAAAGTCCGAATTGGGTCAAAAAGCGCCTTTTCGGCATCGCGGCTGCCTACTTCCGGTCGAGCACCGGGAGCGGACATCACCGGCGCCGGTCGGGAGGTCCGAGATTCACAATAGCGGAAGTCGGCGCTTGTAAGAATAAACGATGCCACCTACTGAGGCGGCCCGGACTACCGAAACCACAATAACCAACATGTAAAAATCCCCAGCGCGCAAATGGCGAACTGGACAAGGAGGTCTACGAAAATAGCCTTCCACATGGAACGCGTAACGGTGCCGCAATCGGGGCATTTGTCGCGTCTCTTCCAGCGACCGCACGCCGGGCAAAATAGATATGCCAAACATCTCTCCCATGGCAGAGCCATAAGATCCCATGGACTTAGAACGCCCGTGCCGGTTCCGCTTTGGGTCAATCGCGTCACTTTTGCCGCGCGCCGTTCTCTTCCTTCTACGCCTATGAACGGGCGTGGTCAGACCGCCCCGGCGTGTCCAAACAGGCCATCAGCGGAAGCGCCGACGAGCTTCGATTAGTTAGCCCACTCGCCTGGAATGGGAATGCCCCAGTCCTCGGCGATTTTACCGCAATCGAACCGATACATCGCCATAGATGCGAGCCGGAGCGGTTCGCCTTGATGGGTTGCAAAAAGCTGCCAACGAACAGCAACCCGATCCGCCTCCTCGACCATATCGAGTGCAACGAATTTCAGCGGAGGGGTGAGGGTCCTGAAGAGTGCAAGCAGCTTACTGGCGCCCTCGCGCCCGAGAGGCCAGTTCGGCTTTGTCGGCTCAATGAGTCTGAAATCCTCCGTGAACCATTCCTCCACGCGAAAGGGCTCGTTCTCATTGATCGCCCGCGCAATCTCGCGCAACAATTCCTTTTGCTGCGACACTACATTCTCCGTCTTTGCCTGCCGACCAAATGATAATCTCTAAGTCTCTGAAATGACATTCGTCCCATGCGTCTCTACACCGGCCCCTTCTTCGCTATGGGTCAATCGCGTTAATCGGCCCAGTTCGTGATTTCCGAGCTCCCTCGGCTGCGGACATGTCGCTGCACTTGGTGAGCAGACCTTGCGAGAGGCTGCCCTTCCTTCGCTGATGGCCCGATTGGAAATATCGCTACTTCTGGTCGACGTAAGGCGCGTCACTCCTGCCCCAGACCCCTTCCAGCCCTCTAGCCGTGAAGTTGCGAGTTGAGGCCGTCCCAATTTGGTTTGCGCCTGCTTGCTTCAAGCGCACCGCTCTGGGAGTTGCGTCGAAATAACAGCCCCGTTTGGCCCGAGAGTTCTCTCGCTTTCACCACGCGACCATCTTCCAAAAGAATGCGGGCGCCTGCTGTGACGTAGCAGCCGGCTTCGACCACACAATCATCACCCAGAGAGATGCCAATGCCGGCGTTGGCTCCGATCAGGCAGCGCTCGCCAACTTTAATCGTCTCTTTCCCTCCTCCCGACAGCGTCCCCATGATCGACGCTCCGCCGCCAACGTCGCTGCCACTCCCGACAACCACACCGGCACTTATCCGGCCTTCGACCATGCAATGACCGAGCGTGCCTGCATTGAAATTGCAAAAGCCTTCATGCATGACGGTTGTGCCTGGCGCCAAGTAGGCTCCCAGCCTCACGCGATCCGCATCCGCAATTCTCACGTCCGCGAGCGTCACATAGTCGGTCATGCGCGGGAATTTATCCACGCCGGTCACCTCGAATACGAGGCCGCGCTTTCGTGCCTCCATTCGCGCTTCCGGCACCCGAGAGCATTCGCACGGACCAAGAGTGGTCCAGGCAACGTTGGGCAGCACACCGAAAATCCCTTCGAGGTTCAGGCGATTGGGTTCGACAAGCCGATGGCTAAGCAGGTGGAGCCGAAGGTAGGCGTCGTGCACGTCAACGGGCGCGGATGCGAGCGACGCAATTTCGGTTCGGATCGGAACGATGTCGACGTTGCGAACATCGTCGTGCCGCGCATATCCGGCCGCCGGCTCGCCCAACGCTCGCTTGATCTCCAGCTCGGTCAACCGAGCCGTCGCTGGCCCATTGGCCTCCGCAGCCAAGCGCAGCTGAAGAAACCAGCAATCCAGGACGCGGCCGTCACTAGAAATGGTCGCAAATCCCTCGCCTGTCGCACCGCCCTGCTCGATCGCCATCTGCCGTGATGCGCCTGCAGACGACCTTCGGCTAAGAGGCCACAGACGGACATCGCCCCTGCCGCGAACAGCGCAGCCTTAAACGCTTGCCGCGAACAGGTCCCATCGACCCGGCAGGCCCTTGAGTTCGTGTGATCCACGCTCTGAAAATTGCAGGCCGGCGCCGGCGGTGAGGTCGGTCACCACCTTGGACACGAGCACCTCATCTGGCGGCGACTGCGCCATGACCCTTGAGGCGGCATGAACGGCGATACCTCCGATATCACGGCCTCTGACTTCGATCTCCCCCGTATGAAGGCCGGCGCGAACGCGCAGTCCCATTTGATTTGAGGCCGCGCTCATCGTCAAAGCACAGCGCACCGCGCGGCCTGGTCCATCGAAGATCGCCAAAAACCCATCGCCGTGGACTTGATCAATTTCCCACGGTGTCTTTGCACAAGTTCGAGCGAGAGCTGGTCGTGACTGTCGAGCACTTTCCGCCAGGCTGCATCGCCCTTCTCGGCAACGGTGCGTGTGGAATCGACGATGTCGGAAAATAGAACCGTTGCCAGAATGCGCTCGGACTCGTCCGGCAAATTGTTGCGATGACCCGTCACAAACTCTTCTATATCTCCGAGCAAGGCTTCGACGTCACCGGCGGCCACGGCATGATCTTGGCCGGGATACTCGATAAATTTCGCTTCCGGCATCAACGACGCCAGCTCGCGACCGAGCGCAATGGGAACTTGCTTGTCATCGGTACGATGAAAAACGAGCGTTGGCACTCTCACGGTCGGGAGAATTGACCTGATGTCAATCTGGCTATTCAGCCTCATGAAGGATTTGACCGCGCCGGGACTCGCCGAAAGCCGCTCGAACTTCGCAAATTGCGCGATCGCATCCGGCGAATTTGCCGAGCTAGGGGCCACAATCCGCATCAGGGCACCCGTGCCCCAGAACTTCACGCGTTGCTGCAGCCTGTCCTCCAGATCGGCTGACATGTCCCTTCGGTTCGCATAGCCGCCGAAAAGCAGAAGCCTGGACACGCGATCCGGATAGGTCGCGGCAAATAGAGCGCTCATCGCGCCGCCCTCGGAATTACCGAAGAGAGCCGCGCGGTTCGAACCGACCGCATCCATCACGGCACGGACGTCATCCATCCGTTGTTCAAGAGACGGCGCGTCCGATACCCTGTCGGACAATCCCTGTCCGCGCTTGTCGAAGGTGATGACGCGCGCGAACTTCGAGAGGCGACGCAGGAACGACGTATATCCAGGCAGTTCATGCATGAACTCGATATGCGACATGAAGCCGGGCACGAACACGAGATCAATGGGGGCCGTTGCCCATCGACTGGTAGGCGATATTGACCTCTCCACTCAGCGCGTAATGCGTCTCCGGAAGATCGAGGTCCTTCATTTGGCCTATCCTGCTGGACTTATCGCCATCTTGCTGAATGGGCCTGAATCATTCAAGCCCCTTTCTCCCGCCGAAACGCAGGGCTATCGCATATAGCTGCAGCGCGCGCCTCGTCCTTCGAGCCCGCCAAAGCGGGCGTCTCGTCCTTCGAGACGACCGCGGAGCCTGTCATCGGGCCGCGCTTTGCGCGGACCCGGTGGCGATCTCCTCAGGATGAGGCTAAGCGGCATCGGCGCCCGCTGAAACTGCCACCGCGCACTCCACCCTCATCCTGAGGAGCCCGCCAAAGCGGGCGTCTCGAAGGATCGGCCACACGGAGATTGCTCGGAAATGCGATAGCCCTGCGCCGAAGCGTCAGAACGATATTCGATCATTGGTCGCATCACGCCTGCACGGTCATCGCACTATACGAACGCGTGTCCAGCCGGCAGGTCAGCACGAGCTTGAGCAAACCAGCTCCGCTACAGCCTCGCTTTGGTCCGCCGGAACCGCTGCAAACCGATATTTAGTTGTCCCTTGAGCTGCTTTGTCGGCAAGTCGCCGCCGGCGACCCACAGGTTGAAATCAACGTCCAGCATGTCCTCTTCGAGAGCGGCGGCATCGCCGCCAATGCCGATCAAGATCCGCCGCTTCGCCGGCTCGGCGACGATGGTGTGCAGTGTTTGGGCGTTGCCGTAGTTGTGGAACGCCGGCGAGACGGAGAAGTTGAGCGCCATGAACATCTGTGCGGCACTCAGCTCTCGCGCCGCCCAGCCTTCCAGCGGTGGCAGCCGGCCAATCGAGTGCGCGACGCGGCGGTTCAGGCGCCTCAATTGTGGGGACTGGAAATGATTGGTGCAAGCAAGCCAGTCGCCCGCGCGCACGGCAACTGCACCGGCTCCAGCCTCGACCACCGCAGCCACACCGCCGGCATCCAGCAGCGAATAGTTGTACTGCATGGCGTGAGGCGTGCGACGCAGAAAGTCGACGGCCTCCGCGGTGGTCGCGCAGCTGTCGAGGACCCGCCTGACCAGCAACGTGCTGGTGAGGCCGGGCGATCGTGGGCGGACCTTCACAAGATGCAGTCCGATGGCGAGCCCGTGCTCGTTCATGCCGTCCAGCCGCCCGGTCAATTGGTGGCTGCCGCCGATGCTGGCGTAGCTCCCGCGTGCCTGCACCAGTGCGAAGCGTGCCTCGTAGCCTCGCGGCCAGAAGTCATAGTTGCGGCCATACACGCCACCGCTCATGAACGGCCGAACAGCCGCCCGTCGGCATCCGCAAGCCATCATTGCCGAAACAAACGACCGCTTGCTCCATTGGGATGTGGAGCCCATCTGCGATCCCGGCGATCTCTTCCAACAGAGCCGGACCATAAGCCCTGAACGCCCGCTCCTCCGTCCGAATGTTGAACCACCAGGGCAATCTCACCTTCTTGCGGAGAAACGCCTTGCCATTGCGTGTGGCGGCAAAGGCATCGGCCTGGGCGCGGCCGACCTCATAAGGGGTGCCGCGACATTGCACAAAGCTGACGGTGAGCATCTTGGCAGCGGAGGCCATGGTGATGCCTGGGCAAGTCGAAATTCGAACGGGTGGACCACTGCCTCTATAGCCTAGGCCCGGCCGGTCGCAAGTCGGCCTGCGAGCGTGACACAAGTTTCACCACGCATCGCGAATGCCGGCTAGGGCTCATTCGCGTCGATTTGCTCGCGTCTACCCGATGTCCGGTCTGGCCTCGACCGCCGACGTGCTGGACACAACGGCAATCTCCGCCTTCGGGCCACAAGATGACATCGCGCGCCAGAACTGCCAGGATAGCGGCTCCAATGATGAAGCTCTATAATCGGTGATTGGTGCGCTGCCATGCGTTACGACCTCGATCTTGTTAACCAGCTATGCCGAGAAATCGGCCTGGCAGTGCGGCTAGATAACAATCATCGTATAGAGGTCGATCTTGGCCGTGACGCAATTCTGTGCGTTGAGAACGCCGAACGCGAGGAAGACTGCCTGATCGGTTTTCTTGGCGTGCCCTGGCATACGCACGATGATCTTATGTTCGCCGATGCTTGCGGTAACTACATCGAACTCGACTACCTCGATCTACTCACTGGCTTGAAGGAGGGTCGCGTCCTCGTTTGCGAGCGGGAGGTGAAGGGGCGGACGGTAGACATCTGGCTCGTCCACAGCGAGTACAACGACGAGCTCAAGTATCTTGAAGAAGGCGAGCGGATCATCGTGCGTCGCGCAACGGTCCAACTGGCCGGGACGGCTCCAGGCGTAACCCCAAGCCGCAACGGGATTTCTCCCTGATCGCATCCCTACGCAATCGCCAGAATCTCGATCTGCTGGCTGCCCGCCCCCACGACATCGCCGACCGCCTTCCCGATCAGCGACCTCGCGACCGGCGACACGAACGAGATCGATCCGGCCTTTGGATCGGCTTCGTCCTCGCCGACGATGCGATAGGTTTGGACGCGGCCGTCAGGGCGGCTGAAGGTCACCGTGCTGCCGAAGGCGACGATGTCGGTCGAGGTTGGATCGGGTACGAGCTGCGCGGTGCGCAGCCGTTCGCCGAGATAGCGGGCGTCGCGCAACGGCACCGCCGATTGCCGGCGCTTTTCGTTGACGTCCTCGATGGCTTGCGCGGCTTCATAGGCTTGGCGCGCCTCAGTGAGCTGTGTCTGCAACGCCTGCAGGCCTGCCGCCGTCACCAGGTTGGGATGCGGCGAGATCGGGCGATCCGGCAACAGCGTCTCCGACGCGGTTTCGGCGCTTTCTTCCTTGGTAAAGGCGACGCTCAAGTCGAAATTCCCGTCGAACTGTTTTGGCTAAGGGCGCGTTCGCGCCTGCGGCTATGTGCCGGATCATATCTCAAGTTCGACGAAACGGCGCAGCCTGAACACGATATCCGGCAGGGCCTGGCGGAACCGGGTCGCGTTCTGGAAATTGGTCGAGAACGGCGCGAAGGTGATCATAGCGTTCCAGTGCCGATAGCCGTAGACGGTGACGGAGGCGCCGGGCGCCGGAAAATTCTCCAGCTTGCGCAGCTCGCCGAGCACGAGATCGGCGATCGCCTCCGCAGGCAGCAGTCGCTTGCCGTCCGGCGTCGTGGCGATCTTCGCGGGCGGCTCGACCGGCTTCGCGATGGCCTGTGCGGCGTCGGCGTTCTCCGACTCGATCTCGCTGTTGGGCTCGTTCTCGGGCCTGGCCGATGCAGGATCGCGGGTGGGCGGCTCGCCCCATTCAAACCCGTTGCTCGGCGCCGTCGGAGGCCCCTCGGTGAGCGGCGGTGGCGCAATATTGTCTGCCGCACGCTTGTGGCCACCCAGGATGCTGCTGATCATGGCGACAAGGCCAGCATCCTTCACGTCCTCACTCATGACTCCTTACCCCCGGGCTGTCGGCCTACTCTAGCATCGCTCTCGCAGAGCGCCACCGGGGATGTCAGACCGGCCTGGCAACGCCTTGCAAGGCCATCGTCGATGGCAGCGGCGGCGCGGCGGCTGATCGCCTCGCGCCGCCGCACCATCCGTCATCGCTTCTCGAACGGAATATATTGCTGATACTCCTTCGGCACCGAGCTGCGATAGCGCGCCGGCACGGTGCCGCTGTCGACCGAATGATCGATCTCCTGCTGCCGCGTCATCTTCTTTTTTGCCGGTTTCTTCTCGGCGGTTTTCTTCGAGCCGGCCGACTGCGACGCGTCAGTGGTGGCGCTCGGCGTTGTCGTCGCCGCCGGGGTGGTGGTCGCGGCCGGCGCAGTGGTCGCCGCAGGTGGCGCGGTGGTCGCGGCTGCCGGCGCGGCTGCGGCCGGAGCGGCCTGCGCCAACGCGAGCGATGTTTGCATGACGAGTGCCAGTGCTGCGGCCGCAGCCAGCCAATATGATTTGTGCATCAGAACCTCCAAAATGCCTGATCCCCAATGGGGGAAGCGTAGTCCCGCCGGATCGGCGCGTGCAAGTGCGCCGACCATAGGGAGGGGCCGGTCCGTAAACTGTGGGCGAGGTCACAGAGTGCGCGACGGCCTGTGTCGATCGCAAAGGCGGCGGGACGCTCGCTTGCGGCCATCCTTCGAGACGCCCGCCTGCGGCGGGCCCTTAGGAAGAGGTCGCGTTTTGCGGCGAGATGTTAGAGTTTCATCGCCTGAGCCCGCAGGCACGCGGCCACACGTTTAACGCGAATACGTTGTTCATCACCACAACCGCTTCGCCGGTTAGGTCGGCGACGCTGACCTTGCTTCGCGTCGCTGGTTTCAAATGACGAGAATGTTATTCGGCATCGATACGGGAAGAATTCACGAAACACATCCGCAGCTTGAACGCCGCGCTCGCTCAGGGAACCGCATCGATGCCGCGCGATGTGTGAAGCCGCGCATTGCGGCGCCGGATTCCGCGATCTAGCCTCACATGCATATTTCATGACGAACAACTTTAGCTTTAGTTGCTTGCCGTCGTCACTTTTCATGGAGGTACTTTATGAGCACTCGTCACGCCATTACGCCCCGCGGTCTGAACGCCACCCGCTCCTCGTTATCGCAAGGCCGCTTCGGCCGCATGTTCCGCAATCTGACGCCGGCGAAATTCGGCGCCAACGACGCCGACAACATCGGAAATCTCGCGGCGCTCGCCGACAACATGGTCGGCGATTTCGACGGACCCAAGGACAGCCCCGATTCGGAGGAGAGCGGGATTCCCGCGCTCTACACCTATTTCGGCCAGTTCGTCGATCACGACATCACCTTCGATCCCGTGAGCTCGCTGACCAAGCAGCAGGATCCGGACGGGCTCGTCGATTTCCGTACTCCCTCATTCGACCTGGACAATGTCTACGGACGCGGTCCGGGCGACCAGCCCTATATGTACGACAACAGCGGCAAGTTCCTGCTCGGCGAGACCTTGACCGGCGCCGGCGTCTCCAACGCCAACGACCTGCCGCGCTTCAAGGGCCGCGCGCTGATCGGCGATCCGCGCAACGACGAGAACAGCATCGTCTCGCAGCTGCAGGGGCTGATGCTGCGCTTCCACAACCGCATGATCGACGACAATGACAGCCTGTCGTTCCAGGACGTGCAACAGCGGGTCCGCTTCCACTATCAGTATGTCGTGCTGAACGACTTCCTGCCGCGCATCGTCCATGCCAGCGTGCTGAACGATCTCAAGACGGGCGGGCGGTACGATCGCAGCAAGCTCGCCTACTACCACTGGAAGACGTTTCCGTTCATGCCGGTGGAGTTTTCCGTTGCAGCCTATCGGCTCGGACATTCGATGATCCGCCCCGGCTATCGCCTCAACGACGCCGACAACATGCTGCTGCAGATCTTCCCCGATCCCAACAATCCCGACAACAACGCGCTGACCGGCTTCCGTGCCATGGGTCCGGGACGCGCCATCGACTGGGGGCGCTTCATCGACATCGACACGCGCGCCTATGGCGTCGACGGCGACGGCACCAGTACGGACAACAAGCGGCGGCTTCAGTTCGCCTATCGCATCGATACGTCGCTGGTCGATCCGCTGCGCAGGCTGCCGCCGGAGGTCGCCTCGAATCCGGCGTCGCTGGCGCTGCGCAATCTCGAACGCAGCTGGCGGCTTGGCCTGCCTTCAGGGCAGGCGGTCGCAAGGGCGATGCATGTGACACCGCTGACGGACGAGCAGATCGTCATCGGCCGGGCCGTCGACCATCCCGAAGCGGGCGACCCGCAGACCCCGATCGCGTCGATCGCGAACGGCGCCTTCGCGGGCAATTGCCCGCTCTGGACCTACATCCTGGCCGAGGCGCGGCAATTCCAGACCGCGGTGACGATCCCTGTCACCGGCACACCGGTGACGCTCAATACACCGCAGCTCGGCCCGGTGGGCGGACGCATCGTCGCCGAAGTCTTCCTCGGCATGATGTTCGGCGACAATTCGTCCGTGCTGTCGCTCGATCCGAATTGGGCGCCGGTAACGGGACCCAACTTCGCGCTCAGGGATTTCGTGGCCTACGCACTGGGCCAGGGTGCTCCCCTGCATTGAGCTTGCCACGAACGAGGACGCAGAGGCCGCCCGCATGACGCGGGCGGCTTTTTGGTTGGCGCAACGTCTCAATGCGGTGCGCCCGGTCCGATCTCTTCCAGCCGGGCTGCGAACCAGCGCGAGAGCTGGGGTTCGACGAGGCCGCCGACATAGACCTCGGACGTCGTCGCATTGTGCTTGTCCAGCACCAGCAACACGCCGATCCAATAGGCGAACCAGACATGGGCGTCGGTCATCGCCTTCAGCTTCTGCTGGTCGTGCTCCAGCGGCGTGTGATTGCTGGCCTTGCGGATCTCGATGGTGAGCAGATTGTTCGGGATCTCGCGCTGATGCACGACGACGTCGGGATAGATCGACTTGCCCAGATGGTCGTCGGTCGAGATGATCGTGCCGTGCGGTAGGTGCAGCGTGCGCTCTCCGAGCCGGTCGTAATTGCAATCGACCGCCCAGCCGGAAAACTGCCGCTCCAGATAGACCGCGAAGCGGTGCGTGATCGCGCGCTCGCCGACGTCTTTCTCGAACAGGAACGATTCCTGCGCGTAAAACTCCCGGAGCGCCGCAATCACCTTGTTCAGCTCGGTCTGCATGTTGCCCCCGGGCCCAATCGTAGCCCGGATGGAGCGTAGCGCAATCCGGGTTCTCGCAAAATCCACGACGTCCCGGATTACGCTGCGCTCCATCCGGGCTACGCATCACTCCGTTTTGCAGGTGCCCTTACATCTGGACTTCGATCAGCCGCGGACCGGGTTCGGCGACGGCTTCGGCCAGCGCCTTGTTGAACTCGTCGGCATTGGTCACGGCGCGGCCGGGCACGCCCATGCCCTTCGCCAGCGCCACGAAATCCATCGTCGGCCGGTCAAGCCTGAGCATGTCGTTGGCGCGCTGGCCGGGCTCGCCGGCGCCGACATTGTCGAACTCGCCGCGCAGGATCTGGTAGATGCGGTTGGCGAACACGATGGTGACGATGTTCAGATTTTCCCGCGCCTGGGTCCACAGCGACTGGATGGTGTACATCGCGCTGCCGTCACCGACCATGCAGATCACCTTGCGGTCCGGGCAGGCGATCGCGGCGCCGATCGAGAGCGGCGTCGAGAAGCCGATCGAGCCGCCCATGTTCTGGAGCCAGTCATGCGGGGCGGCGGCCGCGGTCGGCGGGAAGAAGGCGCGGCCGGTGGTGAGCGACTCGTCGATCATGATCGCGTTCTCGGGGATCGCGTACGCAATCGCCTGCGCGATCGAGGCGTGGGTGAGCGCGCCGGTCGGCTTGACCAGTTCAGCCGAGGCTTGCGGCTTGACGTCCTTGGCGCTCGCCTTCACCGCGCCCGCGAGCGCTTCGAGTGCGGCGACCGAATTCTCGCCCCAGGAGGTCATGCGGTGCACGTCGCAGCCCGCGGGCTTGAGCATGCTCGGCTTGTTCGGATAGGCGAAGAACGCCACGGGATCGTCGGACTCGACCAGCACGATGTGACGGAATTTGGCCAGCATCGGCAGCGCGTTCTCGATGACGTAGTGGATGCGGTCGATCGAGAAACGGCCGCGGCCGCGCGCCATCCTGGGGCGGAAGGTCGGGCCCATCACGGTGCAGCCGGTCCTGGCGGCAATGCGCTCGGCCAGCGCCAGGCCCTTTTCGCTCAGCGCGCTGCCGGTCATCAGCAGCAGCGTGCCCTCGCCGTCGCCGTGGAGAATTTTTGCGGCCTGCTCGACCGCCTGCGGCGAATAGCTGGCGCGCTGCTGCTCGGCCGGCACCTCGGCGACGCCGTCGGCCTCGTTCCAGGCGGTATCGGCCGGCAGGATCAGGGTCGCGATCTGCGGCGGGGCGCTTTTGGCGGCGGCGATCGCCGCGGCACCGTCGGCGGCGACCGATCTGGAATCGGGCGAGGTGCGGACCCAGGACGACATCGGCCGGGCCAGGCCCTCGATGTCGGAGGTCAGCGGCGCGTTGTAGGCGATGTGGTAGACCGCGTGCTGGCCGACGATGTTGACGATGCCGGAATTCGCCTTCTTGGCGTTGTGCAGATTGGCAAGGCCGTTGGCGAGGCCGGGGCCGAGATGCAGCAGCGTCGAGGCCGGCGCGCCCTTCATGCGGAAATAGCCGTCGGCCGCCCCGGTCACCACGCCTTCGAACAAGCCGAGCACGCAGCGCATGCCTGGCACGCGGTCCAGCGCAGCGACGAAATGCATCTCGGAGGTACCAGGGTTGGTGAAGCAGACGTCCACCCCGCCCTTGACCATCGTCCGCACCAGGCTTTCCGCACCGTTCATCGTGACAACTCCCGCAGCCATGAGATCCACGGCCGATCAAACATTGTTCGCCGTCTTCGTCAAAGCATTCGGCGGCATTGCTGCCCTGCCCGGCCCCGCGGCTGCGGACCTCACCGTTCAATTTGACGGTCACGGTTTACGGATTCGCTAACGGCGACGCCATCACGTTGCGACGCTCGCCGGGCCGGGGCTTGCGAAATCCCAGCGAATATGGCCTCTGAGAGTTGTATTGAATCGATTTTCCCGGGAGGTAGACAATGTTCCGGTTTTTGGCCGCGTCGGTCGCCGCAATGGCGCTTTTGGTGACGGGCGCGAGCGGCGTGTCCGCGGCGGGGATGGTAGACTTCACGGGGACCAGTTCCGGCGGATTTCTCGGCGGTGGCGCGAGCTCGATCCCGCGCTCGACCGTGATGTATCCGACCAATTACGCGCCGGGCACGGTCGTGGTGAACACCGCCGAGCGCCGGCTCTATCTGGTGCTGGGAGGCGGCCAGGCGTTGCGCTACGGCATCGGCGTCGGCCGCGACGGGTTCCGCTGGGGCGGCGTGCACAGGATCACCGCGAAGAAGGAGTGGCCGGAGTGGACGCCGCCGTCGCAGATGATCGCGCGCCGGCCGGACCTGCCGCGCCACATGAAGGGCGGCATCGAGAATCCGCTCGGCGCGCGCGCGATGTATCTGGGCTCGACGCTCTACCGCATCCACGGCTCCAACGAGCCGGAGACGATCGGCCAAGCGGTCTCCTCGGGCTGCTTCCGCATGACCAACGACGACGTCACCGACCTCTATGGCCGTGTCTCGGTCGGCACCACGGTGGTCGTGCTCAACAATTAGAGCGCGATTGCCTCCGCGCCCAAGGTGCGCTCCCTCTCCCGCTTGCGGGAGAGGTTGAGAGAAGCGCGACGGACCGCCGGAACCCGCGCGCACATGAATCTGCGGGCTTGTGCGGGTCTCGCGAATGCGGCAGCGTCGCGCGACAATGAGTGCATTGGATCCGCCCGCGCCTGTCCTTCGCATCGCCCTGCTGGCGCTCGCAGTGCTCATGCTCGTGCCTGAGACCGCTGCGATGGCCGCGGGCGAACTGCCCGCGATCGCCTCGCGGCAGCGTGCCGAGAAGAAGAGCTTTACCGACGCCGAGATCGTCGACGGCTTTCTGAAGACCGCATTCGGCGCCGAATACCACCTCGCCGGCCGCGTCGACCGCATCCGCAAATTCGACGGACCCGTGCGCGTGTTTGCCGAGACCGACCGCGCCGACCGCAAGGCGCAGCTCGCCAGGGTCGTGGCCGACATCGGCACGCGCGTGCAGCATCTCGACATCGCCATGACCGATACCAGCGAGGCGGCGAACGTGCGGGTGAAGCTGGTGCGCGACCGCGATCTCTACCGCACCATCGCGAGCTTCTACGGCGCGGAGAGGGCCCGCGAGATCCGCACCTCGCTCGATCCGCAATGCTTGTCCGGCTTCCGCAAGAACGACAGTTTCGAGATCGAGCATTCCGACGTCATCCTCACCGTCGACAATGGCGACTTCACCTTCCTCGACTGCGCCTATGAGGAGCTGTTGCAATCGCTCGGCCCGATCAACGACACCTCGAGCGTGCCCTGGACCATGTTCAACGACAACGTCTCGATGGGCTTTTTCGATGTCTACGATCAGTACATCCTCAATTTGCTCTACGACCCCCGCGTCAAGGCGGGAATGACGGTGCCGGAGGTCAGGGCGTTGCTGCCCGAAGTACTCGCGGATGTGCGCACCTGGGTGAAGCAGGTGAATGACTTGAAGGAATGAGGCGCTTCCCCTCTCCCCCTGTGGGAGAGGGTGGATCGCCGCGGCAGCGGCGAGACGGGTGAGGGGTATGTCTCCGCGATTGACCCTTTTGCGATCGAGTCCGCGGAGAGACACCCTCATCCGGCGCTTCGCGCCACCTTCTCCCACAAGGGGAGAAGGGAAGGGCCACTACTAGCCGGAATGCCACTCCTACTGCACGAGATCGGCGACCGTGGTCGCGGCTTTCAGGCCGGTGCCGGTGAGGACCGCGACCGTGGTCTCGGTCGGCTTGATCGCCCCGGCCGCCGAGAGCTGGTCCAGCGCCGCGGCTGCGCTGGCGCTGGTCGGCTCGGCGAACAGGCCCTGCCGTGCGAGGCGGCGTAGCGCGGCGACGATCTCGTCCTCGGTGAGCGCAACCGTGCCACCGCCGCTTTCGCGCAATGCTGCGATGATCTCGCGCAGCCGCAGGGGATTTTTGATGGCGGTGCCCTCGGCGATGGTCTTCTGCACCTCGCGCGGCACCGGCGTATCGACGCCGGCCTTGAAGCTTGCGTCGATCGGCGAGCAGTTCAGAGGCTGCGCCGCAAACAGCCGCGGCAGTCTTGCAATCTGGCCGGCTTTCAGCAACTCGCGGAAGCCGAAGGCACACCCCAACAGGCTGCTGCCGGCGCCGACGGGAACGATGACGTTGTCGGGCGCGCGAAAACCAAGATCTTCCCAGATCTCGTAGGCGAGCGACTTGGTGCCTTCGAGGAAAAACGGTTGCCAGTTGTGGCTGGCGTAAAAAAGTCTGGCTCGACTGCCGGATCGCTTCCGCCTCCGACTCCTCGCGCGGTCCCTCGACCAGCTGCACCGTGGCGCCATAGGCGCGCACCTGCGCGATCTTGGCCGGCGACGTCGAGGCGGGCGCCAGAATCTTCACGCGCATGCCGCCGGCGGCGCCAAGTCCTGCCATCGACGAACCGCCGTTGCCGGACGAGTCCTCCAGAATGGCGTCGACGCCGATCTGCCGCAGGAACGACAGCATCACCGCAGAGCCCCTGTCCTTGAAGCTGCCGGTCGGGTTGAACCATTCGAGCTTGAACAGCGGCCGCAGCTCGCCCCAGTCCTGCGCGACCAGCGGCGTACAGCCTTCGCCGAGCGTGATCGGCTTTGCGATCGCGACCGGCAGCGCCGCCCGGTAGCGCCAGAGCGATCGCGTGCGGCCGTCGATGTCCTCGCGCGAGATCCCTGCCCCCGGCGTCACCAGCAGCGGCGTGCGCTGGTCCGAGCACCAGCGCGGCTGGTCGAGCGGATAGAGCTGTCCGTTGCGGGGGTCGATATAGGCGACGGAAGGCATGGCGGTCTCCAAGGCTGGGCGATCTCTACGTTTGGTCTGATGACAGGTTTTGTCCAGGATTCGACGTCGGCCGGGCAAACCACGCTCAGGCCCTTGAAAACACGAAAAATAGAAATACCTCAAGCCCTTAGGCCTAGCGCACGGGTAGAGCGGCAACATCGCTCGCGCGAGGCGCGGCGTTCGGCGCTAGCTCCTGCCGAGCCGCACCGCACGATTAACTTGTCTGTCGTCCCTCGCCGCTACAATATGTTGGATTGCGCCGCCGGTGTCCGCGCCGGCAGCGCGACTGAGCCAGGCCCGTCCGAGCGGCGGGCCGTTGGCTTTTTGGGAGTTTGGCCATGAGCCGCGCGAACCGTACCGACCACATCCGTCTCACCTCCCATCCGGAGCCGGGCCGGAAGGCCGCTTTTCCGATTCACTGGGGCGCAGCCGACGCACGCAGCCGCGGGCCGATCATCGGTACGGTGTCACGCGCGCAGGACCGCAACGTGATCGGCAGCCATGGCGGCTCCTACGCGATGTACCGCGCGCTCGCCGTTTCCGCCGGCGCGCTCGATCCGATCCGGCGCCCTGACCTCACCAACACGTTTCCGGCCGCGACCATCGGTCCGTTCGAGCAATGGCGCGATCCCGCCAAAATCGTCGCGCTCGATCCCTGGGGCCATCTCGTCGCGGAGAATTTCGGCAAGGACATCGCCGAGGGCATCGATATCCGCCCAAGCATCGCGGTGACGCGGGCGCGGCTCGACCTGCCCGAGATCCGCGAGGCGCTGGCCGCCAAGCGATTGCGTGCCGACGGCGATGTCGTGCACGCCAATGGCAGCGTGTCCGTGGTCAAGATCGCGATCGATCCGGTCTGGTATCTGCCCGGCCTCGCGGAGCGCTTCGGCACCAACGAGACCGAGCTGCGCCGTACGCTGTTCGAGCAGACCGCCGGCATGTTCCCCGAACTGGTGACGCGGCCGGACATGAAGGTGTTTCTGCCGCCGATCGGCGGCACCACCGTTTACATGTTCGGCGACGTCACCAAGCTGCCCGACCATCGCACCAAAATCACCTGCCGCGTGCATGACGAGTGCAACGGCTCCGACGTGTTCGGCTCCGACATCTGCACCTGCCGGCCCTATCTCATCCACGGCATCGAGGAATCCGCGCGCGGTGCGCAGGAGGGCGGGCTCGGGCTCGTCATCTACAACCGCAAGGAAGGCCGCGCGCTCGGCGAGGTCACGAAATTCCTGGTCTACAACGCGCGCAAGCGCCAGGAGGACGGCGACGCGGCCGCGGCCTATTTCGAGCGCACCGAATGCGTCGCCGGCGTGCAGGATGCGCGCTTCCAGCAATTGATGCCTGACACCATCCACTGGCTGGGCTTGAAGCGCATCGACCGCTTCCTGTCGATGAGCGACATGAAGCACGACGCGCTGACCTCGCAAGGCATCGACATCGTCGAGCGCGTGCCGATTCCGCCCGAGCTCATTCCGGCCGACGCCTATGTCGAGATCGCAGCGAAGAAAGCCGCCGGCTATTACTCGACCGACGTTGCGCCGGAGAAGGACGTCAACGGCGTGGTCGGGCGTTCGCTGGAAAAGTATTGATCGATTGATGTCGGATTCTTTGGAACGAGAGGCCCGCTCGCTGCTCAGCGCAGGAGCGGTTCGCGCGCGTGCCGGCGAGATGCTTAAGATCGGCCTTGCCGGCGGGCTGACGCATTTCACGATCGATCTGGGTCGCATGGACGGCGTGGCGGACGCAGTGGTCGCGGTGACGCGCAAGGCCTATTCGACACTCGATATTCCCTTCCATGCGCGCTGGCGGCATTTCGTGTTTGGCGGCACCGACCGCTGGGCGCGGCTTGCGGATGCGGCATCCTGGCCCGACCGCGCGGCGCGGGCGCGCGCAGAGTTCGACCTCGCCATCACCAGCGTGTTGCTCGATGCCGGGGCGGGCGCGACCTGGCGCTACCGGGACGCGGTGACGGGAGACGGCGTTGGCCGATCCGAGGGGCTTGCGATTGCCAGCCTCGACATGTTCGCGAGCGGCCTGTTTTCCGGCGATGCACGCGCGCCCTTCAGGGTCGATGCGAACGTGCTCGCAAAGCTGCCGCTCGCCGCGCTCACATCCGCTTTTCAAGTCACCGATGCCAATCCGCTGCTGGGCCTCGACGGACGCACGGATCTGCTGCGCCGTTTGGGCCGGCTGGTGGGAGAGCGCCCGGACGTTTTCGGCTTGCACGACACCCCACGGCCGGGCGGCCTGTTCGATCACATCGCAGCGCAGGCGGTGGACGGCGCCGTCGCCGCGCCCGCCATCCTATCCGCGGTGCTGAACCAGCTCGGACCCATCTGGCCGTCGCGACTTGAACTCGCGGGCATTCCGCTCGGCGATTGCTGGCGTCATCCGGCGATTAAAGCGGATGACGCCACCGCGGGCCTCGTGCCCTTGCACAAGCTGTCGCAATGGCTGAGCTACTCGCTGATCGAACCGCTGCAGCGCGCGGGCCTGGAAGTGACCGACATCGACGGCCTGACCGGGCTTGCCGAATACCGCAATGGCGGCCTGTTCGTCGATCACGAGGTGCTGCGCCTGCGCGATGCCGCTGATGCCGACCGCGCGCACGCGGTGGACTCGCTGCTCGTCGTCGAATGGCGCGCGCTGACCGTGGCATTGCTGGACCGGCTTGCCGCGCTAGTTCGTGCCAAGCTCGGCCGCACGCCGGAGTCCCTGCCGCTCGCCAGCATTCTGGAAGGCGGCACCTGGGCCGCCGGCCGCGCCATCGCCTTTTCGCGCCGTCCCGATGGTTCGCCGCCGCTCAAGGTGATCAGCGACGGCACGGTTTTCTAAACCCTCTCCCCCTGTGGGAGAGGGTGGCTTCGCGAAAGCGAAGCCGGGTGAGGGTTGCTTCCGCGGGCACATCTCTCATTGGAATTCGCGGAGACGACCCCTCATCCGGCGCTTCGCGCCACCTTCTCCCACGAGGGGAGAAGGGAAAAAGCAAGAGCATCCCATGGAAGGCGTCACGGTCGTCGATCATCCGCTGGTCCAGCACAAGCTGACGCTGGTGCGGGACAAATCGATCTCGACGAAGTCATTCCGCGAGCTGATCAAGGAGATCGGCATGCTGTTGTGCTACGAGGTGACGCGCGACCTGCCGCTCACGGATGTCGTCGTCGACACGCCACTGGCGCGGATGCATTCGGCCAAGATCGCCGGCAAGAAGCTGGTGTTCGTGCCGATGCTGCGTGCCGGCACCACCTTCGTCGACGGCATGATGGACCTGGTGCCGACCGCGCGCGTCGCGCATATCGGCCTCTACCGCGAGCCGCACAGTTTTGCCGCGGTCGAATACTTCTTCAAATCGCCCTCCGATCTCGGCGAGCGGCTCGCGATCGTCGTGACGCCGGTGGTGGCCACGGCGAATACGGCCGTGGCCGCGATCGACCGGCTGAAGGAGCGCGGCGCCAAGGATATTCGCCTCGCCTGCCTGATCGCAGCACCAGAGGGACTTGAACGGCTGCGCGGGCTACATCCGGACGTGCCGATCTGGACGGCCGCAGTCGATGAGGGCCTCGACGAGAACGGCTTTATTCTCCCGGGCCTCGGCGATGCCGGCGACCGCGCTTACGGCACGCGGTAGGCACCTGGTTCGCCGAGCGTCCCCACAGGCTCGCTCCACTCCGGTTGCGCTGGCGAGGCGATGCCCGCGCTCCCGTCAGGTCGGCGGTCTCGCCGGCAGATCCTTTGCATCTGCCGGCGCCGGCTTCTCCTTCAGGTCGGAGATCAGACGTTTCATCTCGCCGATCTCCCGCACCTGCGCCTCGATGATGCCGTCAGCCAGCTTGCGAACGCGGGGATCGCGGATGTGCGCGCGTTCACTCGTCAGCACCGCGATCGAGTGATGTGGAATCATGGCTTCCATATAGGCCACGTCGGTAACGGTCTGCTGACTGCGAACGAGCCAGAGCGAGATTGCGAACACGGCGGTGCTGACGGCGACAATCCCGATCTTCGCCGCCGGGTTCCTGTACATGCCCCACATGAAACCCAGCATCACGACAGCCATGACGGCTCCCATCAGAAGCGCCATCCAGGTCCGGGTCTGGCTGTACCAGACGTGGTCCAGAGCAAACGTGTTGAGGTACATCAGCCCGAACATGATCACGGTGGAAACCGCGATCATTGCGGCGAAGCGGGTGTAAGTCATATGGAACATCCTCATCATTGTCGGAGAGGATATGCCCGTCCGGAGCGATTGTTCCTCTTCCGCGAACTTGGGACGCTGGACTGCCTCTGCATCTACGGCCCGCGGCATTGGCCGCGAGCGGATCAGATCTTTCCGCTGCCGCAAATCTCCTTCAGCGATCGCCATTCCGCATCCGGCAGCAGCGGCGGACCGCTTGCGGGTCGATCTTCCCTGGTCATGCGGGCGAGGCGGTCCTCGGTGAGCGGATGGCTTGCCAGGATTGAGGTGAGGCCGCCGCCTTCCTTGCCGGTGATGCGGAACATCAGTTCGGCCGCGGGCTTCGGCGAGCGGCCGAGCGCATGCATGATGTCGATGGCGAACGTATCGGCGTTGGTTTCGGCCTCGCGCGAATAGGAGGCTTCGACCACGCTGCGCGAGGCGAAGATCACGGCGGACGAGCCGGTGACGTCGCCGAACAACAGGCCGATCAGGAACGAGGTGCCGCCGTTGTAGATCAGGCCGCGCATGTTGTCGTGATGCTTGAGATGGCCGAGCTCGTGGGCGAGAATCCCGGCGATCTCGTCGGGATTTTCGGCCTTGTCGAGCAGACCTTTCAGCACGAAGACCTTGCCGCCCGGCAGCGCGAACGCGTTCGGCACCGAGGTCGGCAGCACGCCCGCGGTCATGGAATCGTCGTCAAGGCCGGCGGCGTCGCGCAGGCGGTTGACCAGCTTGGAGAAGGCCGCCTGACCGGCCGGGTCGCTGCAAGTTGAGCGGCCGAAGATGGTCTTCACCTGGACCTCGGACGCATCGCCGATGCGCCGCTCGATCGGTTTCGGCACCAGCGGCGCGAGACGGTCCGCGGCCAGCGGCACGCCAAACAGCACGACGCAGACGATGGAAACGGCCGCCGCCACCGACCAGCCCACGATTTTTGCGACACCGCGACCTGTGGTCTGGTGCTCATCGAGACGGGCGCAGCGGGCGACCACCTCGGAGGCCAGCGCAATGTCGCGGATCTCGAGCCGCGCAAGTGGCGGCGCGCCGTTGCAGGCGAGACGCAGGACGCCGGCCGGACTGTCGGCGCGGCGGATATCGCCGTAGGCCCAGCGAACCATCGGCGCGCCCTCCTCGACAATCTCGAGCGCATCACCCAGCATCAGCTTCACCTGCCGCTTGCGGCTCGACACGCCGTCGAAAAAGATCGTCGGCTTGGCGGACTGCGCCACGTCTTCCGCAGACACATCGCTCACAGATTAGAACCCCGCAACATCGAGACCATCCGCAAAGCCTTCGCCTAGCGCGCTGGCAAGCTCGCCACGACCCTGCACGTCCGCCGCCGTGCCGATGTCGTGCATTTGAAGCGTTTCGAGCACCTTCGCCCAGATGTCGTGCTGGAGATACATGCGCATGACGACGTTCATCGCCAGCACCGCGGCAAGATAGCCGATCACCATCACCACCATAAGCGGAATGCTTCGTACGATCTCGTCGGGTCCGGCAAGCGCCGGTCCGGCCGCAGTGACCAGCCCGAGGGCACCGGCGATGTAAAGTCCGAACAGGGCGCTCAGCAGCATCCACCAGCCGATCACTTTCCAGTACAGGCCGTAGAATGCGTTGTGCGGCAACTCCGAGGACACGCTCACGCCGCCGATGCGAATGCCATCGAGCCACCAGCGCCATTCGCGCGCCTTGAACTCGGCGTACACAAACGGGGCGAGCGGGAAGATGACGATCGCGATGGGGGTGAGCAGCCACAGCCACCAACCCCGTTTGAAGAACGTCCAGCCGTCGCCTTCGAAATCGCCTTGGAGATCGCCGAAATGCGTGTGCCGCATTTTGTAGCGCTCCAGCGACGCCTCGCGCCATGGCAGCGCCAGGCCCAGCGTCAGGAACACCAGCAAGCCCCACAGCATGGCGCGGAACGAATAGGCCCAGCCCGACCCGTCCATCCAGAAGCGCACGCCGCGCCAGACCGTGCGCGTCAGGCGGTAGCGCCGCGCGCGAAAAATCGCGAACTGGCCGAAGGCATAGAAGCTGATGAACAGCGGCGTCGAGGCAAAGCCCTGCCAGCGCTCGAACTCGATGCCGACCAGGAAATAGGCCAGGTAGATCGGCACGAGAATGGCGAGCGCGAACAGGAATCCGATCAACAACTCCTTAGCCCGGCCGGTATATTCCGCGGCGTCGCCATCGATCGAGGTGTTCGACCAGAGATGCCTGCGAATGTCGGTGACGAGCCAGAACCGGTAGAAGCCGAAAGTGACGAGCTCGAGCGCCGCGCCTTTGGTGACCAGCCTGCGAAACGCGCTGCGGTCGCCGCTGAAGTCGATGCGCGCGGACGGCAGCGGCGGCGGGATCGGTTGGGGCGGGCCAACGGGAGCCCATTGCAAATCGTTCACGGCAGCAACCTCCGGATGCGGACATGATCCGCTCAAACTATAGATCAGAGGTTGGTCGATCCCCAAGATGGGTGGGTTCGATTTGGCCTCGGTTTCGATCGTTTTTTGGCGCGTTTCCGCGGGCGAGGGCGTGCGCGAGATCACGTTCGCGAATGTCCCGTAGCCCGGACGGAGCGCAGCGCAATCCGGGACAGCGGCAGTGGCGGCCCGAATCCCGGATTACGCTTCGCTCCATCCGGGCTACAGCACCATGCCGTGTGGCAAAACTCGCCCTTGCCCCGACGCAGACAACGGGCTGTAATTGCAAGTCAAATACCGCAGAGCAGAATTCAAGAACATCACGCGGTTCAGGTCAGGGAGAGCGGTCATGCATGGGACCATCGAGAGCACGGCGAAGCTCGAGGCATTGCGCGAGCGCGCCTCGTCATTGCCGCTGGAGCAATTCGATCCAGGCGATCCGGAGTTGTTCAGGACCGATACGTTCTGGCCCTATTTCGATCGCCTGCGCCGTGAAGATCCCGTGCATTATTGCAAGGATCCGATGTTCGGGCCGTACTGGTCGGTGACGCGCTACAACGACATCATGGAGATCGAGACCAACCATTCGGTGTTCTCCTCGGCCTCCGCGCTCGGCGGCATCACCATCCGCGACATCGATCCGGACCTGCGCCGCGAGAGCTTCATCTCGATGGATCCGCCGCGCCACGCGGCGCAGCGCAAGACCGTGGCGCCGATGTTCACGCCGACGCATCTGGACAATCTCGCGCTCAGCATCCGCACCCGCTCGGCCGAATGCCTCGACAAGCTGCCCGTGGGCCAGGAGTTCGACTGGGTCGATCAGGTCTCGATCGAGCTCACCACGCAGATGCTTGCGGTGCTGTTTGACTTCCCCTGGGAGGACCGCCGCAAGCTGACGCGCTGGTCCGATGTCGCGACAACCATTCCCGGCCCCGACGGCCTCGTCGCCACCGAAGAGGAACGGATGGCCGAACTCGGGGAATGCGCGGCTTACTTCGCGCGCCTCTGGAAGGAACGCGCCGAGCAGCCGCCGAAGAGCGAGCTGCTCTCGATGATGGCGCACAGCGACGCGACGCGCCACATGGATGCGAAAAACTTCCTCGGCAATCTCATTTTGTTGATCGTCGGCGGCAACGACACCACCCGCAACACCATGTCCGGCTCGCTTCTCGCACTGAGCCAGCATCCGGAGCAATATCGCAAGCTGCGCGAAAACCCCGCGCTGCTCGATAGTTTCGTGCCGGAGGTGATCCGTTGGCAGACGCCGCTGGCGCATATGCGCCGCACCGCGCTCGCCAATTTCGAGTTCCGCGGCAAGCAGATCAAGAAGGGTGACAAGGTCGTGATGTGGTACGTCTCGGGCAACCGCGACGCGGAGGCGATCGAGAAGCCCTACGATTTCATCATTGACCGCGCCCGCCCGCGGACGCATCTCTCCTTCGGCTTCGGCATCCACCGCTGCGTCGGCCTGCGGCTTGCCGAACTCCAGCTCAAGATTATCTGGGAAGAGATTCTCAAGCGTTTCGACCATATTGACGTGGTCGGCGAACCGAAGCGGGTCTATTCCAGCTTCGTAAAGGGTTTGGAAACGCTGCCGGTGAAGATTGCGGCTTAGGGCGATGAGCCCGAATGAAATCCACGGGGAAGCTGCGCCCCCTCCCCCGCTTGCGGGGGTTGGGGAGAGGGTGCCTCCCCAATCGATAGCCCCCCAAGAGGAAAAAGTCCTCACCCGGCGCTGCGCACCGACCTCTCCCGCAAGCGGGAGAGGTTAGAAAACCAACTGGAGCTACCAACATGAATATCCAGACTCCGGTCAAAGCCGACAAGGCCGAACGCATGCGCAAGGCGCGCGAGGAGGCTTACGCGACGCCGCTGGCGCAATTCCATCCCGGCGCGCCCAGGCTGTTCCAGGACGACACGCTGTGGCCGTGGTTCGAGCGGCTGCGCAAGGAAGAGCCGGTGCATTACTGCACCAACGCGCCGATCGAGCCCTACTGGTCGGTGGTGAAATACAACGACATCATGCATGTCGACACCAATCACGGCGTCTTCTCCTCCGACTCGACGCTCGGCGGCATCGGGATCCGCGACGTGCCGGAGGGCTATGACTGGCCGAGCTTCATCGCGATGGACCAGCCCAGGCATTCGTCGCAGCGCAAGACGGTGTCGCCGATGTTCACGCCGACGCATCTGGACGAGCTCGCCAAGCTGATCCGCCAGCGCTCGCAAACCGTGCTCGACAATCTGCCGCGCAACGAGACCTTCAACTTCGTCGAGCGCGTCTCGATCGAGCTGACGACGCAGATGCTGGCGACGCTGTTCGACTTCCCCTGGGAAGAGCGGCGCAAGTTGACGCGCTGGTCGGATGTCGCGACCGCGCTGCCCAAGAGCGGCATCGTTGAATCCGCGGAAGCGCGCCGACGCGAGATGGACGAGTGCTACGCCTACATGTCGAAGCTGTGGAACGAGCGCGTCAATTCCGCGCCGCGCAACGATCTTCTGTCGCTGATGGCCCATAGCGACGCCACGCGCTTCATGGACCCCGACAACCTCATGGGCAACATCATCCTGCTCATCGTCGGCGGCAACGACACCACGCGCAACACCATGACCGGCTCGGTGCTGGCGCTGAACGAGAACCCCGAGCAATACGACAAGCTGCGCGCCAATCCAGCGCTGATCGACACCATGGTGCCGGAGGTGATCCGCTGGCAGACGCCGCTCGCCCACATGCGGCGCACCGCGCTGCAGGATACCGAGATCGGCGGCAAGCACATCAAGAAGGGCGACCGCGTGGTGATGTGGTACGTCTCCGGCAACCGCGACGAAGAGATGATCGACCGCCCGAACGAGTTCATCATCGACCGGCCGCGGCCGCGCACGCATCTCTCCTTCGGCTTCGGCATCCATCGCTGCGTCGGCATGCGGCTCGCCGAGCTCCAGCTGAGAATCGTCTGGGAAGAGATGCTCAAGCGCTTCGACCGCATCGAAGTGGTCGGCGAGCCGAAGCGGATCTATTCAAGCTTCATCAAGGGGTATGAGTCACTGCCGGTGAGGATTCCGGGGTAGAGCGCGCGCTATTCGACAGGTGCATCCTCAACCTCAGCTGTCATGCTCCGCGAAAGCGGGGCATCCAGTACGCCGCGGCTTCTCGGTTCAAGCACTGCGGGCTCTGGAATACTGGATTGCCCGCCTTCGCGGGCAATGACACCGAGGGTGGATTAAGAGCGGACGACTCCACCCCAGCTATAAAATTCCGGCATGACAGCTCGCACAACGTGCGATGGGTCGCACACGGCGTACTGTCCTAAACCGCACCGGCGCAACTAACTCAATTTGATGTCCCACACGCCGTCCTTGCGGCAGGCGGCGACTTCGTCGCGCAGGAGTGCGGTGATGGCGAGCGAGGCGGTCGAGGCCGGGCGGTCGATGGGAGAGGCGAAAATGAGCTCGCGCGTCATCGGCTTTGACACGGGTGCGGTTTCCAGCCGCCCGTCCGCGACCTCGCCGTGGACCGACGAAGGCGGCAACAGCGCGAAGCCGAGACCTTCCTCGACCAGGCTCGTGAGCACGCGAAACGAATCCGCCTCGAGCTGGACGTCGAGCTTGATCTTGCGCTGCGCGGCCGCATGCTCGATCAGCGCGCGAAGGCCGTGCGAATGACTGGGCAGCACCAGCCGCTGCCGCAACAGCCAGCCGATATCGACGCTCTTCTTGCGCGCAAGCCCGCAGCCGCGCGGGCCGACCGCGACGATGTTATCGCGGCCGAGGCTCTCCACGTTGAGATGCAGGTCGGCCGAACGGCCGTAGAGGATGGCGAGATCCATCTCGCCGCGATGCAGCCATTCGACCAGGTGGCCGCTGTAGCTCTCGACGATGCGCAGCGAAATGCCGGGAAATGTTTCGACGCAGCGCCGCGCAAAGCGCGCCGACAGCACGCAGCTCACGGTCGGAACCAAGCCGAGCACGACCTGTCCCGACGGCGGCCCCTTGGCCGACTGGATGTCATCGCGGATCTGGTCGATCTGGCGCACGATGCCGGAAGTCCGCGCCAGCAACAGGCGGCCGGCCTCGGTCAGCACCATGCCGCGGCCGTTGCGCGTGAACAGCTCGACGCGCAGCTCATGTTCCAGCAGCTTGATCTGCCGGCTCAGCGCCGGCTGCGCCACGCGCAGCGTGTCCGACGCCTTGGAGAGGCTGCCGAGCTCCGCCACGCAACTGAAGGTCCTGAGCTGCCGGAAGTCCATGCTTGCCAATCCTGGAAGGCTACTCCATACGCTATAGCAAATGAGCATAGGGGGCTGGCGTTGTTTTCACAACGCCGCAGGATCGGCCGGCGTTATCTTAACCGCCGAACCCAACGGAAAACGCCATGAGTGACGACCACCACAGCGAAGATCACGCCGACATCCGCGAAGCCGTCGCAAAGCTGTGCGCGCAGTTTCCCGGCGAATATTGGCGCAAGCTCGACCGCGAGATGGCCTATCCCAAGGCGTTCGTCGACGCGCTGACAGAGGCCGGCTATCTCTCGGTGCTGATTCCCGAGGAATATGGCGGCGCGGGCCTCAAGCTCTCGGCGGCGGCCGCAATCCTCGAGGAGATCCAGCGTGCCGGCTGCAACGGCGGCGGCTGCCATGCCCAGATGTACACGATGGGCACGGTGCTCCGGCACGGCAGCGACGAGCAAAAGGCAAAATATCTGCCCAAGGTCGCCAGCGGCGAATTGCGCCTGCAAGCCTTCGGCGTCACCGAGCCGACCAGCGGCACCGATACGACCTCGCTGAAGACCTTCGCACGCAAGGACGGCAACGCCGGCTATATCGTCAACGGCCAGAAGATCTGGACCAGCCGCGCCGAGCACTCCGACCTGATGCTGCTGCTGGCACGGACCACGCCGAAGGACGAGGTCAAGAAGCGCACCGACGGCCTTTCGGTGTTCATCGTCGACATGCGCGAGGCCAAGAACAAGGGGCTTGAGATCCGCCCGATCCGCACCATGATGAACCACGCCACCACCGAAGTGTTCTTTACCGACATGAAGGTGCCCGCCGAAAACCTGATCGGCGAGGAAGGCAAGGGTTTTCGCTACATCCTCTCCGGCATGAATGCCGAGCGGATTCTGATCGCAGCCGAATGCGTCGGCGACGCCAAATGGTTCATCGAGAAGGCCACGAACTACGCCAAGGAGCGCGCGGTGTTCGGCCGGCCGATCGGCCAGAACCAGGGCATCCAGTTTCCGATCGCCAAGGCCTACGCAGCGATGCGCGCGGCGGAGTTGATGGTGAAGGAGGCGACGCGCAAATACGAGGCCGGGCTCGACTGCGGCGCCGAGGCCAACATGGCCAAGATGCTGGCGGCGGATGCGTCCTGGGAAGCGGCGAATGCCTGCGTCCAGACCCATGGCGGCTTCGGCTTTGCCGAGGTATACGACGTCGAACGCAAATTCCGCGAGACGCGGCTCTACCAGGTGGCGCCGATCTCGACCAACCTGGTGCTGTCCTTTATCGCCGAGCATGTGCTCGGCATGCCCTCCCGCGTACTGAGGCCGCCATCATGGGAGCACTTGACGGGATCAGGGTGATCGCGGTCGAGCAGGCGGTGGCGGCGCCGTTCTGTTCGTCGCGGCTGGCCGACGCTGGCGCGGAAGTCATCAAGATCGAGCGGCCGGAGGGCGATTTCGCCCGTGGCTATGACGCCGCGGCCAAGGGCCAGAGCAGCTATTTCGTCTGGCTCAACCGCGGCAAGCAATCGGCCGTGGTCGATCTCGCCACCAGCGAAGGACGCGCCGAGCTCGAAAAGCTGATCGCGAGCGCCGACGTGCTGGTGCAGAACCTCAAGCCGGGCTCGATGGACAAGCTCGGCTTTTCGCGCGAGCGATTGCTCAAGGACTACCCAAAACTGATCTCGTGCACCATCACCGGCTATGGCGACGAGGGCCCTTATGCGCACCGCAAGGCTTATGATCTGCTGATCCAGGCCGAGAGCGGGCTGGCCTCGATCACCGGCAATCCCGACGGTGCCTCGCGCGTCGGCATGTCCATCGTCGACGTCGCCACCGGCGCCACCGCGCATGCGGCGATCCTGGAGGCGCTGATCGCGCGCGGGCGCACCGGCAAGGGCGCGGACATCCGCATCTCCATGTTCGACGTCATGGCGGATTGGTGCACCGTGCCGCTGCTCAATTCGGAGGCCGGCAATCCGCCGAAGCGCATGGGCCTGCGCCATCCCTCGATTGCACCCTATGGCGTGTTCACCTCGAGGGACGGCAAGGACATTTTGATTTCGATCCAGAGCGAGCGCGAGTGGAAGACGCTCTGCGCCGAAGTGCTGGACCAGCCGAACTTGCCTGCGGATGCCCGCGTCGCCAACATGGTCGAGCGCGTCCGCAACCGCGATTTCACTGACAAGACGGTCGCAGATGCCTTCGCCAGGATGACCCGCGACGAGTTGCTCAAGCGCCTGTCCGATGCCGACATCGCCTTCGCCGAGGTCAACACCATGGCCGACCTCAGCAACCATCCGCATCTGCGCCGCATCGAGGTCGACACGCCGAACGGGCCTGTCAGCTATCCGGCGCCGGCGCCGATCATCGTCGGCGAGACCCGCGCTTACCGCGCCGTGCCCGGCATCGGCGAAAAGCCAAAGTCCAAGACATAACAGAGCGAGGCGTCATGACCGAGCAGCTCGACATCAATCATCTGCGGCAATGGACCGGCCGCAGCACGGAGGCCACCGACATCGTTACGGCGCAGCTGGTTAAGGGTCTGCGCGCGACACTTTTTCAAGACCCGGGCGAGCCGAAGACTGGCGACGCGGCGCCGTTCACGGTGCATTGGTGCCTGGCGCAGCCGGTGTTTCCGATGTCGATGCTCGGTCCCGACGGACATCCCACGCGTGGCGGCTTCCTGCCGCCGGTGCCGCTGCCGCGCCGGATGTGGGCGGGCGGCGAGATCGAGTTTTTGCAGCCGCTGCGCGTCGGCGATGAATCGACGCGGACCTCGCGCATTGCCGACGTGACGGTGAAGACCGGCTCGACCGGCACGCTGTGCTTCGTCTCGGTCGAGCACAGCATCTCCTCGCCGCGCGGCATCGCCATCCGCGAGCGGCAGGACATCGTCTATCGCGAGATGACGACCACCGCACCAGCGGCGGCAAAAGCCCCGCCTCCACCGCCGCAGGCGCAGCATCGGGAGAACCATGTCTCCGATCCCGTGCTGCTGTTTCGATACTCCGCGCTGACTTTCAACGGCCACCGCATCCATTACGACCGCGACTACGTCACCAAGGTCGAGGGCTATCCCGGCCTGATCTTCCACGGGCCGTTGCAGGCGGCGTTCATCGTCGAGCTGGCGGCGAAACTCCGCGGCGGCACAGCGCCGAAGAAGTTCACCTATCGCGGCCTCCAGCCGCTGTTCGAAGGCACGGAGTTTTCCATCAACGCCAATGAGACCGAGACGGGGATGGAGCTGTGGACCGCCAATGCGGAGGGGCAAGCGACGATGAAGGGAACGGCGGTGTGGTGAGTTTGTCGTTCCGGGGCATCGCGCAGCGATGAATCCGGAATCTCGAGATTCCGGGTTCGATGCTTCGCATCGCCCCGGAACGACGCCATGACAATAAGCATTCGGGGACGGAAACCATGTCCAAGAACGGCAAAGCCACGAGCAAATCCGTTACTGTCAAGCAGGCGACACTCGACCTGCTGCGCTCGTTCGGAATCAGACGCGTCTTCGGCAATCCCGGCTCGACCGAGCTGCCGTTTCTGAGCGACTGGCCCGACGACATCGACTACGTGCTGGCGCTCCAGGAAGCCTCCGCGGTCGGGATGGCTGACGGCTACGCGCAGGCGACGCGCAATGCCGGCTTCGTCAATCTGCATTCGGCGGCCGGCGTCGGCAACGCGCTCGGCAACATCTACACCGCGCATCGCAACCAGACGCCGCTGGTGATCACCGCGGGCCAGCAGGCCCGTTCGATCCTGCCCTTGCAGGCGTTCCTCTATGCCGAGCGCGCGTCGGAATTCCCGCGGCCTTACGTGAAGTACAGCGTCGAGCCGGCGCGGCCCGAGGACGTGCCGGCGGCGATCGCGCGGGCCTATTACACCGCGATGCAGCCACCCTGCGGGCCGACCTTCGTCTCGATCCCGATCGACGACTGGGCGCATGCCACAGTGCCGCTCGAAGCGCGCAAGGTCAGTCGCGAGATCGGGCCCGAGCCGGACGCGATGAAGGCGCTGGTTGCGGCGCTGACGTCGAGCAAGCACCCTGCCCTCGTCGTCGGTCCCGGCGTCGACCGGGCCGGCGCGGTCGATCTGATGGTGCGCGTTGCCGAGAAGACCAAGGCGAGCGTCTGGGTCAGCCCGTTCTCGGCGCGCTGCTCGTTCCCCGAGCGTCATCCGCAGTTCGCGGGATTCCTGCATGCCTCGCCCGCGCAGCTGTCCGATGCGCTGCGCGAGCACGATGTGATCGTCGTGATCGGCGCGCCGGTCTTCACCTTCCATGTCGAGGGCCACGCCGCGATCTTCGACGGCGGCGCGACGATCTTCCAGATCACCGACGATGCGGATGCGGCGGCGGTGACGCCGGTCGGCACCAGCATCATCGCGACGATGAAGCCGGCGCTGGGCGCGCTGCTCGAGCTGTTGCCGGAGAGCAAACGGGCGGCGCCAAAAGGCCGTACCTTGCCGCCTGCGCCACAGGCTGCCGATCCACTGCCGGTCGAATTCCTGCTGCATTCGCTGGCGCAGGCGATGCCCGATGGCGCCTCGCTCGTCGAGGAAATCCCCTCGCACCGGCCGGCGATGCAAAAATTCATGCCGATGCGCGGCCAGGACAGTTTTTACACCATGGCGAGCGGCGGCCTCGGCTACAGCCTGCCCGCCGCCGTCGGCATGGCTCTCGGCAAACCCAAACAGCGCACGGTGTGCCTGATCGGCGACGGATCGGCGATGTATTCGATCCAGGCGCTGTGGACCGCCGCGCAGCGGAAGCTGCCGCTCACCATCGTCGTCATCAACAATTCTGGCTACGGCGCCATGCGTTCGTTCAGCCAGGTCATGCAGGTGCGCAACGTGCCCGGGCTGGAATTGCCGGGCATCGATTTTGTCCGGCTTGCCGAAGGCATGGGCTGCGATGCGGTGCGGGTGAGCAAGGCGGCGGAGCTGGGCGCAGCGTTACAGCGCGTGATGGCGTTCGAGGGGACGAGCCTGGTCGAGGTGGTGGTGGATTCAGCGGTGCCGGTGCTGTACGGGCAGAAGCATTAGGGGTGCGTGCCGTATCCACATCGTCGTCCTGGCGAAAGCCAGGACCCATTACCCCGGGAAGTAGATTGGCGAAGATTCGTCGTTCGGTACCTCTACCGCGGCAAGATCGGTAGACCTCGCGGTATGGGTCCTGGCCTTCGCCAGGACGACACCGAAATTGTGGCCCCGCCTATTCCCCCAGATCGTCCCGCATCCTGGCCTGGATCTTGGCCATGCCGCCGATCCAGCGGTCGTAGTTCTCGGTCTTCTTGCGCATGTAGCCGAGCACTTGCGGGTGCGGCAGGATCAGGAAGGTCTCCTGCTCGAGACCGGCGAGGACATCCTGGGCGACCTGCTCCGGCGTGAGGTCACCGTCGCCGGATTGCGGGCCCTTCGGGATCGAGCGCAGCATGTTGGTGTCGACGCCCTGCGGGCACAGGATCGAGACGCGGATGTTATGCGCCTTGTGCGAGATCGCGAGATTTTCGGCGAAGCCGACCGCGGCGTGCTTTGTGGTCGAATAAGCCGGGCTGCCGACCTGCGACAACAGGCCCGCGGCCGAGATGGTGTTGAGGAAGTAACCGCCGCCGCGCGCCTTCATGCGCGGAATGAGATGCCGCGCCGCATAGACATGGGCCATGACGTGGATCGCCCAGCTCCGTTGCCAGGGCTCGTCCGAGGCGCCACCGGCGTTCACCGACATCGGATCGAAGCCGCCGCCGATGCCGGCATTGGAGCAGAACAGATCGATCGGCCCGAACTGGCGCTCGGTCTCCTCGATGATGTGGGAGATGTCCTTTTCCTGCGCGACGTCGCATTTGAAGGCCGCGCCATCGACCATGGCAGCGACCGCCCTTGCGCCGGCGGCCTCCATGTCGGCAACGACGACCTTGGCCGCGCCGGCGTTGTGAAAAGCCTCGCACATCGCCTTGCCGATGCCGTTGGCGCCGCCCGTGACGACCACGATTTTGCCGGTCACCTGCATGCGACGTCTCCCCTTTTTCTTTTGGCTTTGCTTAGACCGCTTCGCGGGCCTTGCGCTTGCTCAGCTCAACACGAGGTCGAGCACCGCGGTATAATGGCACGCCGCGCCGGCCAAGACAAAGCCGTGCCAGATTGCATTCTGGAAGCGCAGCCGCCGCCAGGCATGGAAGATCACGCCGAGGCTGTAGAGCGCCCCGCCCGCAAGCACGAAGCCGAGCGCCATTGCTGGCAATGCCTTGACCACGGAATCATAAAGCATCATGCCGCTCCAGCCCATGGCCAGATAAATACCGACGGCGACACGGTCGAACCGGCCGGGATAACGCAGCTTCAGCACGATACCGACGATGGCCACACACCAGACGCAGACGAGCAGAGCCAGCGCAAACACGCTGTCCTTCAGCTCGAGGATGAACGGCGTATAGGTCGCGGCGATCAGGAGATAGATCGCCGAATGATCGAACCGCCGCAGCAGCCATTTGACCGGCGACACCGGCCACAGATTATAGGTCGCCGACAACACCAGCATCGACAGCAGACCGGCGACGTAGATCGAGACGCCGACGACGTCGATCGCCTCGGCATAGACCGCCGCGAGCACCACCAGAACGGTCGCGGCGATGATACCGGACAACACACCGATACCATGCACGATACCGTCCGCGATGATCTCGGCGCGATCGTAGTTCCACCGGAACGCGTCGGCCGCGGCATGGACAGAGGACGAGGCGAGCTGTTTCAACGTAAAGACAGACATGGCGATCCGGGGCGGCGATAGGTGTCCGATATTGGTCTTTGGCAGTTAACGCGGCGTTCAAAGGCTGCTTCACCCAGGAAGACGGTGGAAGTATGAAGCTTGATTTTCGTCAGGCAGTTGCCACTTTTGTGACTAGTCCGTTCTGCCTATTTGGCCCCGCCCGCCCAAGTTCTCTCACGTTCGAGTCCCTCATATTCATATGGCATTCAGTTTCCAGGATATGGTCGAAGAGGCGCGCCTGTCGGCCCGGGCGCTGATCGACTATGGCGAGCACTTCTTCAACCCGACAGTGCGGCTCGGCGTCACCGGCCTGTCGCGTGCCGGCAAGACCGTATTCATCACCGCATTGATCCATGGCCTGACGCGCGGCGGCCGGTTTCCGGTGTTCGAGGCCTATGCATCGGGCCGGATCGCGCGCGCGCAGCTGGCGCCGCAACCGGACGACGCGGTGCCGCGCTTCGCTTATGAGAGCCATCTGCGCGCGCTGATCGAGGAGCGCCTGTGGCCGAACTCGACCGTCGACATCAGCGAGCTGCGCCTCGTCATCGACTACCAGCGCCATAACGGCGCCGACCGTACCCTGACGCTCGACATCGTCGACTATCCCGGCGAGTGGCTGCTCGACCTGCCGCTGCTGCAAAAAACTTTTGAGCAATGGTCGGCGGAGAGCCTGGCGCTGTCGCGGGCGGCGCCGCGCGCGCATCTTGCCGCCGAGTGGCTCAGCCATCTTGCAACGCTCAAGCCCCACGCGCGCGAGGACGAGCAAGCGACACTGGCTGCGGCAAAGCTGTTCACGGGTTATCTTCGCGCCTGCCGCGACGAGCGGTTTGCGATGAGCCTGCTGCCGCCGGGCCGCTTCCTGATGCCGGGCAATCTCGCCGACACGCCGGCACTGACCTTTGCGCCGCTCGATGTGCCGATCGACGGGCAGGCGCCGGAGGGATCGCTATGGGCGATGATGGTGCGCCGCTACGAGGCCTACAAGGATGTCGTGGTGCGTCCGTTCTTCCGCGACCATTTTGCCCGGCTCGATCGCCAGATCGTGCTGGCGGATGCGCTCGCCGCGTTCAACTCCGGACCGGAGGCGCTGCACGATCTCGAAGCAGCCCTTGCCGGCATTCTCGATTGCTTCCGCATCGGCCGCAGCACGTTTCTCTCCAGCCTGTTCCGGCCGCGCATCGACCGCATCCTGTTCGCCGCGACCAAGGCGGACCATTTGCATCATTCCAGCCATGACCGGCTCGAGGCCGTGCTGCGCCGCGCGGTCTCGCGGGCCGTTGTGAGGGCGGAAGATACCGGCGCGGAGATCGACGTGGTGGCGCTCGCGGCGCTGCGCGCAACGCGCGAGGCGCAGGTCGCGCATGGCCGCGACAAATTGCCCTCGCTGCTGGGAACGCCAGCCGCCGGCGAGAGCACGGGCGGCGAGTTCTTCGACGGCAACACGGAGGTCGCGACCTTCCCGGGCGACCTGCCCGCCGATCCCGAGGCGCTGTTCAACGGCACGGCAGTCTTTCGCGGGCTGTCGACGGCGGCAGCCGAGAAAGCGATTTCCGTTTCCTCCGTTTCCGCCCGCCGAGACTCGAGCGCGAAGGCAACGAGCCGACGCTGCCACACATCCGCCTCGACCGTGCCCTGCAGTTCCTGATCGGAGACAAGCTGTCATGAACGACCGATCCCCGCCGCGGCGGCCGGCGACGTTCCGGTTGGACGATCCCGGTGTCGTCGTCACCGAGGCCGACGAAACCGCAAGGCTCGGCCGGGGCACGATCCAGATCACGCCGGAATCCGATCCGTCTTTGCTGCCGGTGCCGATCGAGGCCGCGCTCCCGGTGCGGCGCGGCTTTCGCTGGGGCGCGCTGTTCTGGTCCGGCGTCGCCGGCCTGACGTTGCTCGGCGTCGGGCTCGGCGTCGTGCGTCTGATCGAGGACCTGTTTGCACGCAGCGAGAGCCTGGGCTTTGTCGGCCTCGCCCTTGCATTCGTCACCGCGCTTGCGCTCGCCGTCGTCATCGGCCGCGAGGCGGTCGGCCTCGCAAGATTGGCGACGATCGAAAAGCTGCATCAGCGCGCCGCCGCCGTGCTGGCCAGCGACGATCGCAAGGAGAGCCGCGCCATCGTGCAGGACCTGGTCAAGATCGCGCACCAGAATCCGCAGCTCGCGCGCGCCCGCGCCGCGCTGGAGAGTCACGCCGGCGAGATCATCGACGGCGCCGACATGATCCGGCTGGCCGAACGCGAATTGATGACACCGCTCGATACCGAAGCGCGGCGGCTGGTGTCGGTTGCCGCACAGCGCGTTTCGATCGTGACCGCGGTTTCACCGCGCGCGCTAATCGACGTGATGTTTGTGTTGGTGGCCTCGCTGAAATTGATCCGCCAGCTTGCCCGGCTTTATGGTGGCCGCCCCGGCGCGCTCGGCATGATCCGCCTGCTCCGCCACGTCATCGCCCATCTCGCCATCACCGGCGGCATGGCCGCGAGCGACAGTTTGGTGCAGCAGATGCTCGGCCACGGCATTGCTGCGAAGCTGTCGCAGCGGCTCGGCGAAGGCATGCTCAACGGCCTGTTGACGGCACGGCTTGGATTGGCTGCGATCGACGTTACAAGACCGCTGCCGTTCGCAGCGCTGCCGCAGCCGAAGCTCTCCGATCTCGCGACGGATTTGTTGCGGAAGAAAGAAGACGAGGCGTAGTCGCTCGCTCTGCCTTACCCTCCCCTGGAGGGGGAGGGGTCGGCTCGCAGCGCGTCAGCGATGCGAGACGGGGTGGGGTGACAGTCTCTCCATCTCAACGCTGCCCGAGTGGAGAGATCACCCCACCCCGCTCGCGCTACGCGCGATCGACCCTCCCCCTCCAGGGGAGGGTAAGCACGCCCCTCGCGCTGAATTCTCCCGCCAGCACGCGCCAGTGGAACAGCGGCGAGTCCGTTGGTGGTGACAGCTCGGGGGTCCAGCCGGTGAGCTTGTCCAGCACATAGGTGTCCGTCAGGACGCCGCGCCAGCGGCGCTCGACCTGGCCGAGCGGCTGGCGCTTGGCGGGGATGTTCTCCCATAGCCATGAGCGGTTGTCGGGCTCACGGCCGACATAGATGCCGGCGCGTCCCTTGATGCGGTCCATGCCGGGATCGCGGAAATCCTGAAAGCGGCCGCGCTCGTTGATCTCGATGACGGGCACGCGGCCCCTGAACATCCAGCGCATCATCGCGTAGGTGCGATAGTCCGTGGTCGCGATCCAGGTCGCGCCAGTTTCATCCAGCGCGGCTTGCGCACGCGCAGCGACTTGGTCGTAGCCGGCCTCGGCGCCGATCGGATCCATCTTGCCGAGAAAATTCCAGGGCGCGGCGACATAGTAGAGGAACACGACGACGACGAAAGCGATGCCCGAGACCACCGCCGTATTGACCCAAAACATGCTCCACCGGATCATCCGGCCCGGCCAGTTTTCGCGCGACAGCATGGCAAGATTAATCGCAGCAGCGGCAAAGCCGATCGGCCACATGAACATCGGCCAGGTGTCGCCTACCCTCAGCGTCAGCGATTTCGAGAGGAAATAGAGAAACGGCACCAGCACCGCGGTCGACAAAAGTATCGCGACCGGCTCGCGGGTGCGATAGCCGCGCCACGCCATCATTGCGAGCCCCGATAGCACCACCGGCAGCATGACGAAGCCGACGAGGCCGAACTGCAGGCCGATATAATCGCCGATGGTCCGAAGCGAGATGCCGTAATTGGTCGTGGCCCGCACGCCCTGGAAACGGAACGAAGCCCAATCGTGCTGCGCATTCCAGATCAGGACCGGCGAGAATATTGCGATCGCGACCAGCAAGGCGAGGTAGGGATAGGGGCTGCGCAGCCAGCGCCAGCGCCAATCCGGCACCAGGAGAAAAACCGCAACCGCCGGCGCGAACATGATCGCGGTGAATTTCGACAGCAGCGACAGTCCGGCGAACAGCCCCGCCGCCAGCCACCAGCGGCCGTCGCCGCTCTGCGCCAGCCGCACCAGCGACCACATCATCGCCATCGCAAACGGGATCATGGCCACGTCGGGCGCGACCTTGGCCATCAGCAGCCCGTAATAAAGCGCGGCCTCCGGCATCAGCACCGCAAGCGCGACCGCGCGCGCGTCGCGGGTGAGACGGCGGACGATGTCGGCGAGCAGAATTTGCGTCACCAGCATCGCGACGATGCCGCCAAAGCGCACGCCTAGCGTGGTGTCGCCGAAGATCGCGGTGCCAAAGCGGATGAACCAGGCGATCATCGGGGGGGTGATCGAGGAAGCTCAGCGCCGCCTCCTTCGACCAGGTCCAGTAGTAGGCTTCGTCGGTGCGCAGCTCGATCGCGGAGGCGTAGACGATGCGCAGCGCCATCATTGCGGCGACGACCAGCGCAGCCATAACGAGCGGCCGGCGCGCGGCGCCGCCAGGCTTCATGGTGATGTCGGGAGCGATCGTCACGGCCGCGCTTTTCCCCGACTTGGGAGGGGGCAATGTGGGGGTGGTGCCCGGATCTGCGCGCCGCTATGCGGCGCTTGTCCGGGAGGACGGCGGAGTGTGAGGCGCCTTCTCAGGCATGTGATCCCGCAACCCATTCATCCGCGGAATTTAACTCTGCGCTGGCTGTTCTCCTTGATGAACTGGTACAACCGAATCATGGCCGCCCTCGCCCTTTCACGATTGTCCGAACTCGCACGCGGCACCAGCGCGCGGCAGGTGCGGCTGGTGTGCGGCGTCATCCTGTTTGCCTATGTGATCAGCCATTTCCTCAACCATGCGCTCGGCAACATCTCGGTCGATGCCATGCAGGTTGGGGTCTATTACCACATGGCGTTCTGGCAGTTCCCGCCGGTGGTGATCGTGTTCTACGGCGCCGCGCTCACCCATATGGGGCTCGGCGTCTATGCGCTGTATCAGCGCCGGCAGTTCCGCTGGCGGACGATCGAGCCGCTGCAGCTGGTGCTGGGTCTGAGCATCCCGGCACTGGTGATGGCCCATGTAATCGGCGTGCGGCTTGGCCAGACGCTGTATGGCCACGAGAAGCTCTATCCGCAGGAGCTCTATCTGTTCTTTGTCGCCGCGCCCGGCCGGATCTGGACGATGACGATCCTGCTCATCATCGCCTGGGTGCACGGCTGTATCGGCATCTATTTCTGGCTCCGCCTGAAAGCGTTTTTCACGCGCGCGGCGCCGTTCCTGCTGGCTGCCGCCGTGCTGGTCCCGACCTTGGCGCTGCTCGGCATCTACCAGGGCGGCCGCAGTGTCGCGGCCGATAGCGACGACGGCGAGTGGCGCACGCATAATTTCACGCAGCGCGAGGTCGGCACGGTCGCGGAAGGCGATACGCTCGATCGCATCACTGGTGGTCTCACCATGAGTTACATCGGCCTGCTCGGGCTGGTGCTGCTCGGGCGCGGCGTGCGCGGCTGGCGCGAGCGGCGCGGCGGTATGATCGCCCTGTCCTACGGCAACGGCAAGACCGTGCGCGTGCCCAAGGGTCTCACCGTTCTGGAGGCAAGCCTGCGCCACAACGTGCCGCATGCCAGCGTCTGCGGCGGTCGGGCTCGCTGCTCGACCTGCCGCATCCGCATCATCGGCGACCATGGCAGCTTGCCCGAGCCATCGCAGCGCGAAGCCTTCGTGCTCGCCCGGGTCGGTACCGCCGATCCCTCGATCAGGCTGGCCTGCCAGTTGCGGCCGAGCTCCGACCTGTCGTTCTTCCAGCTCTTCATGCCACAGATGCTGTCGGCCAATGCACATGCGTCGGCGCCGGCGCGGATCGGCCAGGAACGCTATCTCGTCAGCCTGTTCGTGGACATGCGCGGCTCGACCCAGCTCGCCGAGAAGCGGCTGCCGTTCGACACCGTCTTCATCGTCAACCGTTTCCTTGGCGCAGTCTCGCAAGCTGTGATCGAGCATGGCGGCCAGCCGAACCAGTTCGTCGGCGACGGCATGCTCGCGCTGTTTGGCCTCACGAGCGATCCGCAGACCGCCTGCCGGCAGGCCCTGAAGGCGGTCGCGAGCATTGCGACGCATGTCGACGAGCTGAACGAACTCCTCAGCCATGATTTGCGTCAGCCGATCCGCTTCGGCATCGGCGTGCATGGCGGCGAGGTCATCATCGGCGACATCGGCTATCGCGACCACATCGTCTTCACCGCACTTGGCGATGCCGTCAATGTCGCCGCGCGCCTCCAGGACATGACCAAGACGCTCGCCTGCGAGGCGATCGTCTCGGAGGAGGTCTGCCGCACCGCCGGCCTTCGCGACGATGCGCTGCCGCAGCAGGAGGTCGCGATCCGCGGCCGCGATGAGCCGATGGTCGTGCATGTGGTGGCGGACACGCGGCAACTGGCGCATCTCGTAGATGGCGGTGAGCGCGTCGCAGCGTGAGCGACGCGAAAGGTGCGCCCCCTCGCCCGCTTGCGGGAGAGGGTTGGGGAGAGGGTGTCTCCACAGCGGCACAATCCCCCAGAGGAGAGAACCCTCACCCGCGCTTTCGGCGCGACCTCTCCCGCAAGCGGGAGAGGTGCAGCGAGTCCGCGGCGCGAGTGATCCAGACAAAGAAAGTCGACGCAGCGTAACACCGCGTTGCTGCAACGCAGCGGCATGGGCCTGCTGCGAAAGCACGAATTGACTTCACTCGCTTCGATGCGGCAGATGGCTCGGGATCGCAGTGATGACCGCGACTCAACGAAAAGCTCCGGGAGGAGACTATGTTCGATCGACGCGACCTGCTCAAAGGAGCGGGGCTTGCCACTCTTGCGGCGACACTGAGCTCAACCAAGGCGCTGGCACTCGACACCGTCACGCTGCCTTTCGCCAATGGCGAGCGGCCGCTGGTGAAATATCCGCAGAAGCGGCCGATGATCGGCCTGACCGGCCGGCCACCGCAGCTCGAAACGCCCTTTGCGGTGTTCAATGACGGCCCGATCACGCCGAACAACGCGTTCTTCGTCCGCTATCACCTCTCAGACCTGCCCTACAATCTCGATCCCGACAAGTTCACGCTCGAGATCAAGGGCAAGGTCGACAAGCCGCTGAAGCTGTCGCTGAAGGACATCCGCAAGATGAAGGCGACCGAGATCGTCGCCGTCAACCAGTGCTCCGGCAACAGCCGAGGCTTTTCAGAGCCGCGCGTCGCCGGCGGCCAGCTCGCCAACGGCGCGATGGGCAATGCGCGCTGGCGCGGCGTGCCGCTGAAGACCGTGCTGGCGATGGCGGGCGTGCAAGCCGGCGCCAGGCAGGTCACCTTCGGCGGCATGGACGGCCCGGTCAGCGACAAGACGCCGGATTTCGTCAAGGCGCTTGACCTCGATCACGCCACCGACGGCGAGGTGATGCTGGCCTACGGCATGAACGGAGAGGATCTGCCGTTCCTCAACGGCTTCCCGCTGCGCCTGATCGTGCCCGGCTATTACGGCACCTACTGGGTCAAGCACCTCAACGAGATCACCGTCATCGACAATGTCTATGACGGATTCTGGATGAAATCGGCCTACCGCATTCCGGACACGCCGAACAATTCGATCGAGCCCGGCACCGCTCCGAAGGCAACGATCCCGATCAACCGCTTCACCATCCGCTCCTTCATCACCAGCGTCCCTGATGGTGCGAAGCTGAAGGCGGGCGGCACGACCTTGCGCGGCATTGCATTCGACGGCGGCAAAGGCATCAAGGAGGTTTCGGTCTCCACCGATGGCGGCAAGAGCTGGACCAACGCCAGGCTCGGCAAGGATCTTGGCAACTACTCGTTCCGGGAATGGAAGCTGCCGGTGAAGCTCGCGGCAGGCAGCCACGAGCTCAAGGTGCGTGCGACCAGCAATTCCGGCGAGACGCAGCCGGATCAACCGCGCTGGAACCCGGCGGGTTATTTGCGCAACGTCGTCGAGACCGTCCGCGTCAACGTGGCCTGAGGAGAATGATCATGCAGCGCACCGTTCTCCTCGCCATCGCATTGGCCGCCGGCCTTGCCTGGGTTGCGACCAGCCCCGCCACGATCGCGGCACCCGTCAATTACCAGGTCCCGGACGAGGTCGCCGCGTTCAAGCCGGGCCCCAATCTCGAGGTCGTGCAGGGCAATTGCAGCGCCTGCCACTCGGCGGACTACGTCAACACGCAGCCGCCGATGAAAGACAAGAAAGGCTTCTGGCAGGCCGAAGTGACCAAGATGATCAAGGTGTATGGCGCGCCGATCCAAGAGAGCGACGTCGGCAAGATCGTCGACTATCTGGCCGCGACCTATTGATCGCGCGCGGACCGATTGACCGGGAAACGGGCAAAACCGGTAAAAACGCCGCGAAGTTGAGCGATTTTCCGCGGAATGCGGATGGTGTTTGATCTACCAAGCCCGCCACATTCCGCGTATCCTGTTAGGACCGAACCGGCCGGTTGGCGGGGACTGGCGGTTCGAGATCTCGGAGGAAGACCCGCGGAGAAGGCGTGATGGCTAAAGGTACGGTCAAGTGGTTCAACCCGACGAAGGGTTATGGATTTATCCAGCCTGCGTCGGGCGGCAAGGATGTGTTCGTGCATATCTCGGCAGTGCAGAAAGCCGGCCTGTCCTCGCTCAACGAGGGGCAGACGGTGGAATACGAAGAGATCGCAAACCGGGGCAAGACCTCCGCAGAGAACCTCAAGGTATAAGCCCGCGAGCCTTTGCCGCCTCCCGGATAGATCCGGGAGCGGGGCCAAGAAAATTTCAGAAGACGATCAGTGCATTCGACGACAAGCGTTGCGATGCGCGCGGCAAGCTATTTGTCCGTAGAGATCGCCGATCAAGCCTAGAGCAATGACAATCGCGACCGCAAATCGTCAGCCCACCGGCAACGGTGCGTCGCGCTTGACCTCCTCCATCACCGCATAGGTGCGCGTCTCGCGCACGCCCGGCATCGATAGCAATGTCTCGCCGAGGAAGCGCCGATATGCGGCCATGTCGGCCAGCCGTGCCTTCACCAGATAATCGAAGCCGCCGGCAACCATGTGGCACTCCAGCACTTCGGGCGCGAGTTTGACCGCGCGTGCAAAGCGCTCGAAATTGTCCGGCGTCGTCTTGTCGAGCAACACCTCGACGAAGACCAGAAGCCCAAGGCCGAGCCGGTGCGGATTAAGCCTGGCACCATAGCCCTCGATAAAGCCCTCGCGCTGCAATCGCTTCAGCCGCTCGCCAATCGACGTCGGCGAGAGCCCGATGCGCTCGGCGAGCTCGACATTGGCGATTCGCCCATCCTGTTGCAGAACCGAGAGAATTGTGCGGTCGATCCGGTCCAGTTCCATAACTTCCACGGCCTACCTGCAAGTCACCTTCATTTTCTAAGGCAAATCTGCTAATTTGTCTATCGAACTGCGGCGACGCGGGCACTACCCTGGATTCAGCCACAGGACACGCCAATGCCGGACACCCCGCCTCTCTTCACCGCTCCCTATGCGCCTGACGATGCCGAGATCGCCGCGCGGCTCTTGCCGGCGTCGCATCTCAGTCCGCCGCAGCAAGCGCGGATCGACCGCACCGCGACCCGACTGATCGAGGCGATCCGCAAGCGCGACGACCGGCTCGGCGGCGTCGAGGACATGCTGCGCGAGTTCGCGCTCTCCACCAAGGAAGGGCTGGCATTGATGGTGCTGGCCGAAGCGCTGCTCCGCGTGCCGGATGCGCGCACTGCCGACCAGTTCATCGAGGACAAGCTCGGCGAAGGCGACTTCATCCACCACGAGACCAAGTCCACCGCCTTCCTGGTCAACGCCTCGGCGTGGGCACTGGGCCTGTCGGCGCGGGTGATCCAGCCCGGCGAGACGCCCGACGGCACGATCGGCCGGCTGGTGAAGCGTCTTGGCGCGCCGGCGGTGCGCACCGCCACGCGGCAGGCGATGCGGCTGATGGGCAATCATTTCGTGCTTGGCGAGACGATCGAACAGGCGCTGGAGCGGGGTAAGCCGCGCTCCGGCCAAAAGACGCGTTATTCGTTCGACATGCTCGGCGAAGGCGCGCGCACGGCTGCCGACGCCCGGCGTTATTTCGACGCCTATGCCAGTGCGATTGAGACGATCGGCAAGGCGGCCGGCTCCCATGCCCTGCCCGACCGGCCCGGCATCTCCGTCAAGCTTTCGGCGCTGCATCCGCGCTTCGAGGCGATCAGCCGCGCCCGTGTCATGGCCGAGCTGGTGCCGCAGCTGCTCGACCTGGCGCAGCGCGCCAAGGCCCATGACCTGAACTTCACCGTCGATGCCGAGGAGGCCGACCGGCTGGAGCTGTCGCTCGACGTCATCGCCGCAACGCTCGCCGATGCCTCGCTCAAGGGCTGGGACGGATTTGGGCTCGCGATCCAAGCCTATCAGAAGCGCGCCAGTGCCGTGATCGACCATGTCGATGCGCTGGCCCGCGCACACGACCGCAAGCTGATGGTGCGGCTGGTCAAGGGCGCCTATTGGGACACAGAGATCAAGCGCGCGCAAGAACGCGGGCTCGACGGCTATCCCGTGTTCACGCGCAAGGCAATGACGGACCTGAATTACGTCGCCTGCGCGTCGAAACTGCTCGGGCTACGGCCGCGCATCTTCCCGCAATTCGCCACCCACAACGCGCTGACGGTCGCGACCGTGCTGGAGCTCGCTGGCGCGAACGCAGGCTTCGAATTCCAGCGCCTGCATGGCATGGGCGAAGCGCTCTATGAGCAGCTTGCCAAGGATCACCCCGATATTGCCTACCGCACCTATGCACCGGTCGGCAGCCATCGCGACCTGCTCGCCTATCTGGTGCGGCGCCTGCTGGAGAACGGCGCGAACTCGTCCTTCGTGGCGCAGGCTGCCGATTATCGCGTGCCGGTGCAGGCGCTGCTGAAGCGTCCGGCCGATCTCGTCGTCCGGCCGGATCAGGCCCATCACGCACGAATTCCGCTGCCGGGCGACCTCTACGCGCCGGAGCGGCGGAACTCGCGTGGCGTCGAATTCGGCGAGCGTGCCGCGCTCGACCGGCTGCTGGCCGATATCAAGAGCGAGACGCCCGATTTGAGGCCGCTTGCCGACCCAACACCGGACCAGGCCAATGCGGCAGTACGCACAGCGCGCGCGGGCTTTGCCGCCTGGAGCCGCACACCGGCGGCGAGCCGGGCCGCCGCGCTGGAGCAGGCTGCACATCTGTTGGAGAGCCGCAGGGCCCATTTCATCGCGCTGTTGCAGCGCGAGGGCGGCAAGACGCTCGACGATGCGATCTCCGAACTGCGCGAGGCCGCCGATTTCTGCCGCTACTATGCCGCGCAGGGCCGAAAGCTGTTCGGCAGCGAGGCCGCGATGCCAGGCCCAACCGGCGAGAGCAACGTGCTCACCCTGCGCGGCCGCGGCGTCTTCGTGGCGATCTCGCCCTGGAATTTTCCGCTGGCGATCTTCCTCGGACAGGTCACGGCGGCTCTGATGGCCGGCAACAGCGTGGTGGCAAAACCCGCCGAGCAGACCCCGCGCATCGCGCGCGAGGCCGTAGCCCTGCTGCACGAGGCCGGCATTGCCGCAAGCGCGCTGCATCTGGTCACGGGCGACGGCCGCATCGGTGCTCTACTCACCGCGCATCCTGATATCGCCGGCGTGGTCTTCACCGGCTCGACCGACGTCGCGCGCGCGATCAACCGGACGCTCGCCGCCAAGGATGGGCCGATCGTGCCGCTGATCGCCGAGACCGGCGGCATCAATGCCATGATCGCGGATGCCACTGCCCTGCCCGAGCAGGTCGCCGACGACGTCGTGACATCGGCGTTCCGTTCCGCCGGCCAGCGCTGCTCGGCGCTGCGGCTGCTGTTCGTGCAGGACGATGTCGCCGATCGCATGATCGAGATGATCGCAGGCGCGGCGCGGGAATTGACGATCGGCGATCCCTGCGACGTCGCAACTCATGTCGGACCGGTGATCGATCTCGAGGCCAAGCAGCGCCTCGATGCGCATATCGCGCGGATGAAGACGGAGGCGCGGCTGCATTTTGCCGGCTCCGTGCCGGAGGGCTGCTTCGTCGCGCCGCATATCTTCGAGCTCAAGGAGGCCGGCCAGCTCACCGAGGAGGTGTTTGGCCCCATCCTGCATGTCGTGCGCTACCGGGCTGAGGACCTCGAACGTGTGCTGCAAGCGATCAAGCGGAGCGGCTATGGGCTGACGCTCGGAATCCATTCCCGCATCGACGACACGGTCGAGGCAATCATCAACCGGGTCCAGGTCGGCAACATCTACGTCAACCGCAACATGATTGGCGCGGTGGTCGGCGTGCAGCCATTCGGCGGCAACGGCCTGTCCGGAACCGGCCCGAAAGCCGGCGGCCCGCACTACCTCGCGCGCTTTGCCACCGAGCAGACTGTGACCGTCAACACCGCGGCTGCCGGCGGCAACGCCGCCCTGCTCGCAGGCGAAGATTAGCGAAAGCCTTGATCAACGCGCCGCGGGCCCTGGAAAGCGACGGCCGAGCGGCGTTGCATCCCGCCACAACATCGGTCAAATGGTTGAGCTGTCATGGATTATGAATTCCGGACAGCGGGAAACAACAAGAGTGAGGGAGCGGCGCCGCGATGGAACAAGGCATTTTTGCAGGGCTCAAGGTTCTCGATTGCGCGAGCTTCATCGCAGCGCCTGCGGCTGCCACCGTGCTGTCGGATTTCGGCGCCGACGTCATCAAGATCGAGCCGCCCGGCGCCGGCGACCCCTATCGCAATCTGCCGAACCTGCCGGGCTACCCGACCGGCGAGCACAATTTCGCCTGGCTGCTGGAGGCCCGTAACAAGAAGAGCCTCGCGCTCGACCTCTCCAAGCCGGAGGCGCAGGCCGTGCTCTACAAGCTGGTGGAACAGGCCGATGTCTTCATCACCAACATGCCGCCGCCGGTGCGCAGCAAGCTCGGCATCACCTATGACCACCTCGCCCATCTCAACGAGCGGCTGATCTACGCCTCCTTCACCGGCTATGGCGAGAAGGGCGAGGAGGCCAACAAGCCCGGCTTCGACAGCAACGCCTACTGGGCGCGCTCCGGCCTGATGGACCTCGTCCGCGCCGATACCGACACGACGCCGGCCCGCTCGGTTGCCGGCATGGGCGACCACCCTTGCGCCATGGCGCTCTACAGCGCGATCGTCACCGCGCTGTATCAGCGCGAGAGGACCGGCAAGGGCTCGCATGTCGCCTCGAACCTGATGGCCAACGGCGTGTGGGCGGCGAGCGTGCTGGCGCAGGCAAAGCTCTGCGGCGCCAAGTTTAGCGAGCGGCGACCGCGCGAACGCGCACTCAACGCGGTGACCAATCACTATCAGTGCAAGGACGGCCGCTGGATCATCCTGTCGCTGCTCAACGAGGAGCGGCAGTGGCCGACACTCGCGCGGTGCATGGACCGCGCCGAGCTGATCAACGACCCGCGCTTCGCCACCAAGCCGGACCGGCATGCCCGATCAATCGAGCTGATCAAGATCTTTGATGAAACATTCGCGACCAGGGATCTCGCCGAATGGCGGAAAATCCTCGACGGCAACGGCCTGGTGTTCGGCGTGGTCGGCATCCTGGACGACATTCCGAACGACAAGCAGATGCTCGACAACGAAGTGCTGGTGCCGTTCGAGAACGACACCATGATGACCATCTCCAGCCCGATCTGGATCGACGGCACCAAGAAAGTGCAGCCGCGCAAACCTCCCGGCGTCGGCGAGCACAGTGACGAGATTTTGCGTGGCGCGGGATACGACGAGGCTGCGATCGAGCAGCTGCGGTCAACAGGGGCGGTGGGTTAGGCCTGACGGCTCGCTGCTTCTACTATGTCGTCCCGGCCAAGGCCGGGACCCATATCCCAGAGTGAGAGTTGTCGCGCACAGCCGACGATTCCGAGTCCTCGCCAAACCACATTCGGTGGCTATGGGTCCCGGCCTTCGCCGGGACGACGGTGAGGGAATAGCTTGCTACGACAACTGTCATCCGTGAGGTGCCATGCCCAGCTATCGCCTCCACTACTTCCCCGAATCCGGCAACAGCTACAAGCTCGCCCTGATGCTGACGCTCTGCGGCGAGAGCTTCGAGCCGGTCTGGACCGACTTCGGCGGCGGCATCACCCGTACGCCGGAGTGGCGCAGAACGGTGAACGAGATGGGCGAGATCCCGGTGCTCGAGGTCGACGGCGTGAAGATGACGCAGACCGCGCCGATCCTGCTCAAGCTCGCGGACCAGTACGGCCGCTTTGGCGGCGACACGGCGGAGGAGAAGTTCGAGCTGCTGCGCTGGCTGTTCTGGGACAACCACAAGCTCACCGGCTACATGGCGACCTACCGCTTCATGCGGACGTTCATCCCGAACAGTGATCCGCAAGTGCTGAAGCATTTCCGCTACCGGATCGACGATTTCCTCGGCATCCTGGAAGGGCATCTCGCCCGCAACGATTTCGCGATCGGGGCGAAGCCGTCGGTCGCCGACATCTCGATGATGGCTTATCTCCATTATCCGAGCGACGAGCACGGCTACGAGTTCGCGCGCAGCCATCCCGCCATTCACGCCTGGCTCGGCCGCATCGCCGCGCTGCCCGGCTGGAAGTCCGCGTATGATCTCCTGCCCGGAAAGCGGCTGACGCATTACGCGAAGTGACGCCTTTGCTAACGCAGCGCCAGCCAGCCGAGCGTAAACAATATCCCGCCGATGATCACGACCACCGCGACCGCCCAGATGCTGACACGGATGCTGCCGGTGACCTGTTTGGCCTCTTCATTCCGCGCGATCTCGCGATTGCGCTCCTTGTTGGCGTCGCTCGTGTCCGTCATGGGTCATCCGAAATCGGCTATCGCCGCGCTAACGCGTCTTGATGAAGCACATGCCGATGCGGCTCGAGGCCGAAGCAGCCTGACAGGTGAGACCTTTAGCACAGGTCCATGACGTAAAACTCCTGTCGGGTGTTCCCGATCCCTGATCTGGCAAATAACAATGTGCGCCCCAGCCGTCCTGGTACTCGGTACCCGCCAGCTCCGGGCTGCCGCGGGTTTGCGGCCGACTGGCAAATCCGCGTGAGAAATCAGGGTGTTTGCCCGCGGCAAACGCGGTCAGGATGTCGCGGCGGCGAAGCTGGTCGCCGAAGAAATGCGGCGAGGCCGGGACGATGCTGGAATTGGAAGGCTTGTCGACCAGCCAATCCACGCCCGGGAAATGGAAGCCGCCGATGCCGCGGGTCTGGTGACAGCCCGAGCAGGTGACGTCGTTGAGGCGGCGCTGAAAGCCGGCGACCGAACGGATGTTCTGCATATCGATGCCGCGCGAGGCCGCCTGCTTCAGGGCGCCGACCACGTCGTCGTCGGTGAAGACGGGCTCGCCTTTGCCTTCCCCTTTGCCCTCCCCTTGCATCATGCCGAACTCCGGCTGCAAGTCCGATGCATCGAAGCCCGCGGGCGTCGGTGCGATTGCAGCCCTGGCGAGATACTTCTCCGGGATCAGCACCGTGCCGCGATCGAAGTCGCGCAAGTTCTCCGGCGTGAGCAGCCACATCTTGAAATCCCGCCGGAGCGCGTCATCGGCAAGAATGCGGTCGCGGTCGATCTGGTTCTCCAGCGTTGCTTCCTCGAACTGCTTCGTGGCGGCGTCGTACTTGAACACCTTGAGCAGATAGTCGGAGCGGAAATCGTGCCGCGCCGATTTCGGCGCGATGGAGATCTGGATGTTGGTCTCGATGCGATCGAGCATGGCATCGTAGGGTTGGAAGTGGCTGCCTATCAGCCCCTCCCAGTCGCCATTGTCGAGCCAGCGACGCGCGATGTCTGCGCAACTGACGGCCTTGCCGAGTGAATGGCTGACATCCCGTGCCTTCATCACCAGATTCAGCGTCATGGGCAGACGCGTCGCCGCCTTGCTGCCGTCCGGTTTGGTGTCGAAGCGCGCCAGGCGATAGATCAAGCGGATCTCGCCGCAGGATTCGTCCGACACATAGGCGCGGTCCATGCGGTTGACGATGCCGGCGAGCACGAAGCGCGTGTCGGGGGAGTTCAGAACGGCTCGATCGAACAGCTGGACGTCGAAGCCCTCGCCGACGCCGATGGTCTCGCCGGGCGAGACCATCTTGGACTGCGCGACATAGCGATCGAACTCCGCATTGATGGCCGGGAGAATTGGCTTGAGCTGCGACAGCGACGAGAACATCTGATCCGTCGTCAGCGGAAAATTCGCGTTCCGCTCCGGCCGCAACAGCCGCGAGATCGTCAGCGCATCGTTCTGATCAAGCTGGCGCAGAAGATCGGGATCGGTGATCGCAGTGCCGCGGGCGAGCGGCACGTTCTCCGCAGCCGTTGACGACACGGCGCCGCTGAACAAGACGACCACAGCAACGAGAATTCGCAACGCGCGGCTCATGCCTGCACTAACACCGCGCCGGTCCGCCTATTCAAGCAAAAAGGCGCTTCACATCACGGTGAAGCGCCTCTTCGAAACTCGGATGACGAGGCGCTTAGCGCGCGACGATCAGGCCCTTGCTGGTGACGACCACCCAGCGGCCGTCCTGGCGGCGGATCGCATCGACGCGGCCGACCCCGGGGATGGGATCGCCGGCATAAACCTCGTAGAGGCCGCCCCGGCCCTCGATCAGCGCGCCGCCATTGGCGACGTCGCGGAGCCTCCAACCGTCGATTGTCGGCAGGCGCCCGACCTCGGCCTTGACCTCGGTTTTGGGCGCGGCCGGCTCGGGCGCCGGCGCGGCAGCGACCGTCGCGACCTGGGCCGGTGCGATCGTGCCCGTGGTTTCCTTCGCAGGCGTTGCGGCCGCGGCCTGCGCGGGGGCTGCGGCCGGCGTGGCGCGGAGCTTGTCGACGGTTTCGGACAGCTTGGCGATCTTGGCCATCGGCTCGGCCTGGGCCTTCTCGAGCTTGTCGAGGCGGTCGTTGGTCCGGTTGAACTGGCTCAGCCCCGTCTTCGAGCTATGCTCGACGCTCGCCTTGAGCGCGACTACGTCGGCATCGATCCGGGACACCGAGGCGCCCAGCGCGCTGGTGTCGGCGACCTGAGTTGGCGCCGGGCCGGCGAAGTGCATCATTCCGGCGGTCGCGAGCGCGCCGCTAATAGCGCCGACGCAGGCGGCGATCGCAACGACCGCGGCCATCGCCGACAAGCGGCGCTTGCCGGTCTCCCGCGTCTCGTCCCCCGTCACATGCGGGGTAAATTCCTCGTGCTCCCAGGACCGCTCCGCGGGCGCCATCACGATCAGCTTGCCGGGCTTCGGCTCGGGCTTGGCGTTCAATTTCGGCACCTCGATCCGGGGCGCCTCGACGTCGGCGGCGTCAGGTTTGGGCGGCGTCTCGTGGTCGGGGGCAATCGAAGGGGCCTCGACGGCCTGCGGCGCAGCGGCGGCTTCGACAGCGCCAGTCGCCTGGCCGGCCTGTTCGGGCATGGGTTCGCTCACGGCTCAAATACTCCAGTCTGGATTGACCTTTTGGTAACTTTCATTGCTTGCGAATTCCTTACCTTCGGACCCGCTTACCGAAATTTTAGGAACTCGTCCGGGGCCGAATTGGGTCGGGAAAGTGGAACCGGCGTGGCGGCGCGCAACAATTCGTCAGCCCATGCTGCCCTGCGGTAGGCCGCGGACTTGGCCGAAGGGCTGTTTGCCGCCCAGTATTACCCGGCTAACATAGCGGTCCCGCCGGCCAGAAGGCTATTGGGGGAGGCGCAATGACGATCGAGAAGTGCATCAACGAGTTCGGTATCGATGACGTCATTTTCGAGGAGGGCTCGACGGGCCGCGAGTTGTTCGTCGTGCTCGACGGCGAGGTCGAGATCGTCAAACTCAGCGGCGCGAGCAAGACCAGCATCATCAAGCTCGGCAAGGGCGAATTCTTCGGTGAGATGGCGGTGATCGACGGCTCCGCGCGCTCGGCGACCGCGATCGCGGCAGTGCCGAACACCAAGGTGATGAGGATCAATCACGCCCGCTTCGTCTATCTGGTCAGCCAGCAGCCGGCCTTCGCGCTGATGGTGATGGACGCGCTCTCGAAGCGGCTGCGTGCTTCCAACGCGGTGACCTACCGGAACGCGCAATCATGAGTGATCGAAAGCCCGGTTCATTCCCGATCCTGATGAAGAACGACACCTGCTCGCTGATCCAGGCGGCGGACGACGTCTTCCAGATCCGCTTCTCCAACCGCGCCGCCAACGCCTATCTGGTGCGCGGCTCGGCGCGCACCATCCTGATCGATGTCGGGCTGTCGTCGAACTATCCGGCGATGGTCGAGTGCCTGAACTTCGTCGGCTGTCCGCCGGAGAAGATCGACATGGTGGTGCTGAGCCACGAGCATCTCGACCATATTGGCGCCGCCTGGCATTTCAACGAGCGCCGCACCTTTGTCGCCGCCCATCGGCTCGCCGCCAACAAGATCATGCTGCGCGACGATTTCTCGATGCTGCGCAAGATGTTCAACGAGCCGAACGTGCCTGTTAACATCGACATCTGGCTCGAGGAAGGCAATCTGATCGACCTCGGTAATTTCCGCCTCAACGTGATGTATACCCCGGGCCACACCTCGGCCTGCATCACGTTGTTCGAGCAGGACAAGGGCCTGTTGTTTGCCGCCGACACGCTGATGCCCGGCGGCGTGATGGGCGGCGTGTTCGGGTCCGGCAGCATCTCCGACTACATCCAGTCGCTGGAGCGCATCAAGGGACTGGACACGAAGATCTTGTTGTCGGGACACGGGCGGCTGTCGGATACGCCGCAGGAGGACGTGCGCATCGCGATCGCGCGGTCGCACGGTCTGCTGGCGGACACCGCGCAACTGTTCGACGCGCTCGACGCGCGTTCGAATTTCGAGCCGATCATGCAGTCGGTGCGGGATCTGAACAAGCTGGATGATTAGCGGGCAAGCGCTTCCGCCAACCCTCCTCGCAATGACGGAGCGGGTGGGACCCGCTCTCTCCACATCGCAGCTCGGCTTACATCACCACCGGCTTGTCCGGCAGCTCGTTGCGATGCGCCCCGCCCGGCGGGAAGTGCTTGGCCAACTCACGCCACACCGCCGCGATGCCGTCGATAACGCCGCGCTCGAACTGGCGCGACCTGAACGCGGCCTCCATCGCGCGGCAGATCTTTTCCCAGCCGGCGGCGCCAACAACTTCGCGTCGATGCCGCGGTCGGCAATGATCTCGACGTCACGGTCGGCGAGCAGGAGATAGATCAGCACCCCGTTGTTGTGCGCGGTATCCCAGATCCGCAACTGCGAGAACAGGTCGAGCGCACGCTCGCGCGCTTGCTGGTTGCGGAACAACGGGCGGCCATCGAGCGCACCTTCGACGACGAAGCGGACCTGGCCGGAATGCGTGGTTTCGCCCTGCTTGATCGCCTGCTCGATGCGGTCGAGCACCTTTGGCGGAAAAAGCTGATTCGCCCGCCAATGATGCTGCACCAGATGTCTGGCAATGCGCGCAATGCTCATGACCTACCAGCTCCCCGAGGCGCCGCCGCCACCAAAGCTGCCGCCACCGCCGCTGAAGCCGCCGCTCGACGACGATCCGCTGCTCCAGCCGTTCGATGAAGAGCCGCTCGACCACGTGCCGCGGCGTGAAGATCCGGTGCCCGCCCCCGCCCCAAACAGATCGGCAATGAAGGTCAGGACGGCACCAAGCACCCCGACGCCCACGCCGATGACGGCGGATTCGAGCACGAACCAAGCCAGCAGCCCGACGATCGTGCCGGCAATGACCGATCCGAGCAGCCGTCCGAAGATGTACCGCAGTATCCCGCCTACGACCAGCGGGCCGAACAGCACGAAATAGAACAGCGGCTCGACGTCGTTCCAGCTGCCGAACTTCACGCTTCGCGACGGCGCCGGCAGCGGCTCGCCGTCGATGACGCGCAGCATCCGGTCGACCCCGGCCGAGATGCCGCCGGCGAAATCGCCCTCCCTGAATTTCGGCGTGATGACCTCGTCGATGATCCGCCGCGAATTGATATCGGTGAGCGCGCCTTCGAGGCCGTAGCCGACCTCGATGCGCAGGTGATGGTCGTTCTTGGCGACGACCAGGATCGCGCCATCGTCGATTTTCTTGCGGCCGATCTTCCAGGCCTCGGCAACGCGGATCGAGAACTGCTCGATCGTCTCCGGGGCGGTCGTCGGCACGATCAGCACGGCGACCTGGCTGCCCTTGCGCGTCTCGAAATCACCGAGCTTTTGCGACAGCGCGGTGATGTCGTCGCTCGACAGCGTGCCGGTCTGGTCGACGACGCGGCCGGTGAGCGGCGGCACCGCGACGTCGGCCAAGACGGGGAACGACCAGCCAAGGACGAGCGCGAACACGACTATTGCCCGCCACAACGTAGCTGTCATCGCCCGGCTTGCCGCCTTCGCTAAAGCTTCGGCGGCCGAGCACACCCGTGGCCCGGCGGAGCCTTGGCGGAGCCCGGACCGGGCGATCCAGTATTCCAGAGACGCCAAAGGGATCCGGAGAAGCCGCGGCGTACTGGATTCCCCGCTTTCGCGGGGAATGACAGCGGTGGGCGGAGCCTGGCGCATTCGCAAAATGCCGCGCACTTACTTCGACGGAGCTGGCGCCGGGTTGAAATCGACCTTCGGCGCGCTCGAGATTTCCTTCTCGTTGTCGACCGAGAAGTTCGGCTTCTCCTTGTAGCCGAACATCATTGCTGTGAGATTGCTCGGAAACGAGCGGATGGTGACGTTGTAGTCCTGCACCGCCTTGATGTAGCGGTTGCGGGCAACAGTGATGCGGTTCTCGGTGCCTTCGAGCTGCGACATCAGATCCTTGAACAGCGCATCGGATTTGAGCTGCGGATAGTTTTCCGTGACCACAAGAAGGCGCGACAGCGCGCTGGAAAGTTCGCCCTGGGCAGCCTGAAACTTCTGGAATGCGGCGGGATCGTTCAGCACTTCGGGCGTCGCCTGGATGCTGCCGACCTTGGCGCGCGCATTGGTGACCCCAAGCAGCACGTGCTTCTCCTGCTGCGCAAAGCCCTTCACCGAGTTGACCAGGTTGGGCACGAGATCGGCGCGGCGCTGATACTGGTTCACCACCTCGGACCAGTTGGCCTTGATCTGCTCGTCCTCGCTCTGGATCGCGTTGTAGCCGCAATTGGTCAGGCTGAGCGAGGCGAGTGCCGCCAGCACAGTCAGGAATTTGCGCATTAAATTTCTCCCGGTGGAATCGGGCGCAAACTACCAGATTGGGCGCGCGCCGTGCCAGACATCTTGTGCCGATGCCGCGAAAAGCAGCCGATCGACGCAAGCCTCTTGCCTATCACCGGCCGACATAGTCAACTTGGGCTAAACGGAAATGCGAGAGGGAAGCGCCATGACCTCGTTCGAGACCGTCCTCGTGGAGAGGCCGGAGCCGGCGATTGCCCGGGTCGTGATGAACCGGCCCGATGCGCGCAATGCGCAGAACCTGCAAATGACCTACGATCTCAACGCTGCGTTCGACGCGGCGGTGCAGGACGATGCGGTCAAGGTCATCATCCTCGCCGGCAACGGTCCGCATTTCTCCTCCGGCCACGACCTGCGGCCGGGCGGCAAGAATGCCGCGGGCGTCGATTTTTCCGCCGATTGGAAATTGGGGCGGTTTCGCGGAAGCCAACGCGCATGGGCGCTTCGCGCGCGAGCAGGAAATCTATCTCCAGATCACGCGGCGCTGGCGCAACCTGGCCAAGCCGACGATCGCCGAAGTGCATGGCAAATGCATCGCCGGCGGCCTGATGCTGGCCTGGGCCTGCGATCTCATCGTCGCCAGCGACGACGCGCAGTTCTGCGACCCGGTGGTGACGATGGGCGTCTGCGGCGTCGAATGGTTCGTGCATCCGTGGGAGCTCGGCCCGCGCAAGGCCAAGGAGTTTCTGTTCACCGCCGACAGCTGGAGCGCGCAGGAAGCGCACCAGCTCGGCATGGTCAACCAGGTCGTGCCGCGCGCGGAGCTGTCATCGCGCGTGCTTGAGCTGGCGCGCCGGATCGCATCAAAACCTTCCTTCGCACTGAAGCTGACCAAGGAAGCCGTGAACCGCTCAGTCGATGTGATGGGCCAGCCCGCCGCAATCGACCAGGCCTTTGCATTGCATCAGCTTTGTCACGCACATAACCTCCAGGAATTCGGCATGGTGGTCGATCCATCCGGCCTGCATCCCTCCGTGCGCAAGCCGCCGGCAGCCGCGGAGTAAATACGATGGATCTCAATCTCAGCGACGAGCAGCGCTTGCTGCGCGAGAGCGTCGAACGCTTCGTGGCCGAAAGCTACGACGCCGATCACCGCCGCAAGATGGCGAACGATCCGCTTGGCTTCAGCCCGGCGGTCTGGAAGCAGTTCGCCGAGCTCGGCTGGCTGGCGCTGCCGGTCGCGGAAGAGTTTGGCGGGCTCGGTGGCGGCGCGATCGAGGTCGGCATCTTGATGGAAGCGTTCGGCCGCGGACTGGTGTCGGAGCCGTATATCGCGACGGTCGTGTTGGGCGCTGCGCTGATCGACAAATGCGGCAGCACCGCGCAGAAACAGGCAAGCCTGCCCAAGATCGCGGATGGATCATTGAAGCTTGCGTTGGCACATTCCGAGCGCGCGGCCCGGTTCGATCTGGCCAAGGTCGCAACGGTAGCTACCAAGACGGCGCAAGGCTGGCGTCTTGCCGGCAGCAAGATCGCGGTGCTCGACGGCCATGCCGCCGACGAGATCATCGTCTCCGCGCATCTGCATGATCATCAGGGACCATCGGGGCGGATCGGTCTCTTTCTGGTGCCGGCGACAGCGCAGGGGCTCGCGATCTCCGAATATCCGCGGTTGGGAGGCGGGCGCGCCTGCAACGTCGATTTATCCGGCGTGCAGCTTCCGGAAGACGCCTTGCTGGGCGACGGCAGCGACGCCCTGCCCGCGATCGAATGGGCCGTCGACCGCGCCATGGCCGCGCTCGGCGCGGAGGCGGTCGGCATCATGCAGACGCTTGTCGACACGACGCTGGAGTACACCAAGATCCGCAAGCAGTTCGGCCGGCCACTTTCGGCCAATCAGGTGATCCGTCATCGCCTCGCCGACATGGCGATGCAGGTCGACGAGGCCCGTTCGATGGCGCTGCGCGCGGCGCTGAAGGTCGACGCCGAACCGATCGAACGTGCCCGCGCTGCGTCGGGCGCAAAGGCGAAGATCGGCACGTGTGCGCGCTTCGTCGGCGAGCAGTCGATCCAGCTCCACGGCGGCATGGGCGTGACCGAGGAGCTCGAGGTCGGCGCCTATTTCAAGCGGCTCGTCGCCTTCGACACGCTGTTCGGCGGTAGCGCGCATCACTATCGCCGTCACGCCGAGCTTGGCCGCGCCGCCGTTTCAGCCTGAAGGGAGCACATCATGGACCTGGCCTTCAATGCGGAAGAGCGCGCCTTCCAGGACGAGGTGCGCGGCTTCATCACCAAGAATCTCACCGGGGAGATGAAGCGCGCCACCGCGCTGACGCCGTCGGTGTTCTCCGACCCCGATATCGGCATGGCCTGGCAGCGCGTGCTGCACAAGCAAGGCTGGGGCGCGCCAGGCTGGCCGGTCGAACACGGCGGCCCGGACTGGACGCCGGCGCAGCGCTGGATCTTCGAGACCGAATCCGCCCGCGCCGGCGTGCCCAACGTCAACGTGATGGGGGTGAAGATGGTGGGGCCCGTCATCATCGGCTTCGGCAGCCCCGAGCAGAAGAATTTCTACCTGCCGCGGATTCTCTCCGGCGAGGACTATTGGTGCCAGGGCTATTCCGAGCCGGGCTCCGGCTCCGACCTGTCCTCGCTGAAGACGCGCGCGATACGCGACGGTGACGACTACATCATCAACGGCACCAAGATCTGGACCACGCATGCGCATCACGCCAACCGCATGTTCGCGCTGGTGCGCACCAGCGACGGCCGCGGCAGCAGGACGGCATCAGCTTTGTCCTGATCGACATGAAGACGCCGGGCATCACCACGCGCCCGATCCTGACGATCGGCGGCGACCACGAGGTCAACCAGGTGTTTTTCGACGACGTGCGGGTGCCGGTCGCAAACCGTGTCGGCGAGGAAGGCAAGGGCTGGACCTACGGTAAATATCTGCTCGAATTCGAGCGCGGCTCCGGCATCGCATCGGCGAAGCTGCGCGAAGGGCTGAAGGCGATCTCGGAGCTGGCCGAGTCCGATCTGACCGGACGCGCCATCGATAGCCCTGACATCGCCACGCGCATCTCCGAGGTGGAGATCGACATCGACGCGCTGGAGATGACCGAGCTGCGCGTGCTCTCGGCGCTACAGACCGGGCAAAATCCCGGCGCGGTCTCGTCGATCCTGAAGCTGCGCAACAGCGAGATCCGGCAGGCCGTGACCCGGCTGGGCGCCGATGTGATCGGCCACGACGCCCTCGCGGTCGAGCCGATGCGTCCGCTCTACAAGCTCAATCACGAGCCGGCGATCCCGGAGGAGATGCTGACGGTGATGCCGGAATATCTCAACGGCCGCGCCTACACGATCTTCGGCGGAACGTCGGAGATCCAGCGCGATATCATCGCGAAGATGATGTTGGGGATTTAGCGCGAACTTTTTCCTCACCCTCGGTGTCGTCCCGGCGAAGGCCGGGACCCATACGCCGTGACGAAATTGTAGCGCGAAGCTGGTAACTGCAAATCTTCGCCGAATTAGACTCGGTGGCTATGGCTCCCGGCCTTCGCCGGGACGACGAGTTGGATTTGTGACGACAGCCAGCACAACAATGGCGCTAACCCGCCGCCTTCGCCTCCCGGATCGCCTTCCAGATCTTCTGCGGCGTCAGGGGCGTGTTGAGCTGGGTGATGCCGAGCTCGGCGAGTGCGTCCATCACGCCGTTGGTGACGCAGGGCGGGCCGCCGATCGCGCCGGATTCGCCGCAGCCCTTGGCGCCGAGCGGATTGGTGCGGCAGGGTGCGGTCTCGTCCAGCGTCACCACGAGCGGGGGCACGTCGTCGGCGCGCGGGATGCAGTAATCCTGGTAGCTCGCGGTGAGCAGCTGACCGTCGGCATCGTACGACACGCCTTCATACAGCGCCTGACCAATGCCCTGCACGACGCCGCCGTGGATCTGGCCCGTCACCAGCATCGGGTTCACGGCGACGCCGACGTCGTCGACCGTGGTGTAGCGCACGACCTTGGAGACGCCGGTCTCGGGATCGATTTGGACCTCGCAGATATGCGTGCCGTTCGGCCAGCTCGGCCCGTCGACCTCGCCTTCGAATCGACGCTGAGCCTCGCGCCGCTCTCCTCTCGGCGAGATCGAACAGGCTGATGCGCCGGTCGGTGCCGACCACGGTGAGCATGCCGCCCTGGTATTCGATGTCCTCGATCGAGGTCTCGAGCACGTTCGCCGCCTTCTCGCGCGCCTTCTGGATCAAATCGTTGGAGGAGACCGCAACCGCGGTGCCGCCGACGAACAGCGAGCGCGAGCCGACGCTGCCGAAGCCCATGGCGAGATCCGTGTCGCCTTGCACGACATCGATCTTGTCCATGGGGATGCCGAGCGTGTCGGAGATCATCTGGGTATAGGTGGTCTGCAGCCCCTGCCCCATCGCCATGGTGCCGGAATGCAGGATAACGCGCCCTTCCGAGGTCGCGTGCAGGCTGACTTTTTCGGTGTGGGCGCGACCACCGGTCCATTCGATATAGGAGGTCAGCCCGCGGCCGTAGAGCAGGCCCTTCTTCTTCGCCGCTTTCTTGCGCGCGACGAAGCCGTCCCAGTCTGCAAGCTTCACGGCGCGATCGAGCATGTGCGCGAAGGCACCGGGTCGTAAACCTGGCCCGCTGCGTTGGTATAGGGCAGCTGCGCCGGTTTGATGTAGTTCGCCTTGCGGATCGCGCGCGGATCCATGCCGATCTTTCGCGCGGCGGCGTCGAACAGGCGCTCGACGATGAACACCGCTTCCGGGCGGCCCGCGCCGCGATAGGCGCCGACCGGCGCGGTGTGGGTCATCACCGACTTCACCTCGAAATGCACCAGCGGCAGGTCGTAGACGCCGGTTTGCACGAACGGCCCGAGCACCAGCGGGATGATATTGCCCGTACCTGATGAATAAGCGCCGGTGCAGCCGATCGACTTGACGCGATAGGCGAGCACCTTGCCCTTGTCGTCGAGCGCGAAGGAGGCGGTCGAGGTGAGATCGCGGCCGTGGGTGCCACCGACGAATTCATCGGTGCGGTCGCCGCGCCAGCGGATCTTCCGGTTCAGCTTGGTCGCGGCGTAGGCGACGATGCCGTCTTCGGGATAGAGACTGGTCTTCTGGCCAAAGCCGCCGCCGATGTCGCCGACCAGCACGCGGACGCTGTCCTTGGGACGCTTCAGCACGGATTCCGCCAGCAAGTCGCGGGTCGAGGCCGGCGTCTGCGACTGCACATGCAGGAGCAGGCGGCCGGACGTTTTGTCGATCTCGGCAATGGTCGAGCGCGGCTCCATGGCCGAGGGTACCAGGCGCTGGCTGACCAGATCGAGCTCGACGGTGTGCGCGGCGTTGGCAAACGCAGCATCCACCTTGGCGGCATCGCCATAGCTCATGGCGCCGACGATGTTGTCGGGCGCCTCGGGCCACACCACGGGCGCACCGGACTTCACAGCCTCGACGGGGTCGACGACCGCGGGCTGCACGTCGTATTCGACGACGATCGCTTCGGCCGCACTCTGGGCCTCTGCACGTGACGCAGCCACCACTGCCGCCACCGCCTCGCCGGTGTAGCGCACCACCTCATGGGCGAGCAGCCGCCGCGGCGGCACCGTCATCGGCTTGCCGTCCGGGCGCTTGAAGATGCTCAGCGTCGGGAGGGTGCCGACGTCGTCCTTGATCAGATCGGCGCCGGTGTAGACGGCGGTGACGCCGGGCATCCCGGCCGCTGCACTGATATCGATCGAGACGATGTTCGCGTGCGCATGCGGCGAGCGCAGCACGTGCAACCACAGCGCGCCGTCCTCCGGCTTGTCGTCGATGAACTGCCCCTTCCCGGTGAGCAGCCGCTGATCTTCCAAACGCTTGACGGGCTGTCCCGCTCCGAAACGCAAATTGCCGGGAAGAATGTTCATTCCGTGGGGTCCTCAGGGTCTTTTCAAATCGGGCTGCCTTTTAGCGGATCGAGGCAGGCGAGACCAGCCGCGGTTTTGGGCGGGATGTCCACGATTTCGTCATGCCCGGGCTCGTCCCGTGCATCCACGTTCTTTTCGTGTGAAGGCGCGTGGATGCCGGGCGTAGGCAAGTGAAAGCGACGCCGTCCTTCGGACGGCTATGCCCGGCCATGACGACTACGGAGAGAGCTCGGCTAAAGCCGCTTCCACGATCTTGCGCTGGTCGGCGTTAAGCGCTGCCTGCGGCGGGACGGGATCGCCGACGTCGTAGCCCTGGAGCGCAAGCCCGGCCTTGATGCAGGCCGCGAGATTGAAGCGGGCGAAGGTCTCGTTGATGCGCCACAGCCTGCGCTGGAGCGCCATGGCCTCGTTCCAGCGAGCGGCCTTGCAGAGGTCGTAGAGCGCGACGCTCTGGCGCGGAATGATGCAGGCCGGTCCCGCCATCCAGCCGACACCGCCGATCAGCATCACCGCGGCCGGGATATGGGCGGAGGCCGAGAACACGCGCAAGCTATCGCCGCAGCGGTTCATGATCGAGAGCAGCCGGCCGGTATTGGTCGAGGCATCCTTGATGTAGCCGATGCGCGGATGCTCGGCGAGCCGCGCGATCACGTCGAGGGTCAGGTCGGAGCGCTGGAATTGCGGATTGGTGTAGATGACGACGGGAATGTCGACGGCGTCCGCAATGCTGCGGAAGTAGGATTCAACCTGGGCATCGGCGAGCGGGAAATAAGCATCGAGAATTGCCAGAATGCCCTCGGCGCCGACCTTCTGATAGGCCTGCGCCTGCGCCACCGCGTCCGCCGTCGAGGTCGAGACGACGCCGGCCACGACCGGCACGCGACCGTTTGCGGCCTCGATCGTGGTCTGCACGACCGAGGTGCGCTGCGCGGCATTGAGATAGGCGAACTCGCCGGTCGAGCCGAGCGGCGTCAGCCCGTGAACGCCAGCACTGATCAGATCATCGCAAAGTCTGCCGAGCACGCCCGTCCGCACCGCGCCGTCGGCATCGACTGGCGAAACGAGATAGGGGAAGACGCCGTGAAATTCGAGCATGTCGGGGAATAATCCGGATATTTGGGGGGGCAACTCGGCCCACGCCACTTATCCGGTGCTAACATGGCCCCCATTGGCCGGCAAGCAAGCCTCGAGATGAACCGACGTGTCACGTCGGCGGACTAACGTGGGATCGAGGCAAACCATCGGGAAGCCACATGTTGATCGTCACCACCGAGAACATCGCGAACCACCGCGTGGTCCGGACGCTGGGCCAGTGTTTTGGCATCGTCGTTCGCAGCCGCGGGCTTGGCGGCAATATCGTCGCCGGCCTGCGTTCGATCGTCGGGGGCGAGATTCCGGAATATACACGGCTCCTGGAGGACGCGCGCCGCCACGCCATCGATCGCCTGGTCGAGAACGCTACCGCGATGGGCGCCAATGCGATCGTGATGATGCGGTTCGATTCCGCCGAGATCGGCCAGAACATGAGCGAGATCGTTGCTTACGGAACGGCCGTCGTGATCGAGCCGGCGGCACACTAGGGATGGGAGCATGTCCCTGACGATCGGCATCGCGGCGCTCCTGATCGCAATCGTGCTGCTCATTGTCGGCCATTTCCTGCCGTTCGGAGTGCCGCTGACATTCGTCGGGATCGGCCTGATCGCGAGCCTGATCTACGACACCCGCTATAAGCCGGCCTCGAAGCAGCCGATCGGGCCCGGCTGGGTCGACACCGGCGAACGCTTCATCGACCCCGAGACCAACAAACACGTCGCCGTGTTCATGCGGCCCGAGTCCGGCGAGCGGGACTATCGCGAGCTCTGAGCTGCTCGCTTACACCTTGAGCAGACGCACGCGCGTGCCCCAGGGATCGACGGCCTCGACGCCGTTCGAGAGCGCCGTGACCTTTGCCCCGCCCTTGCGCAGACGCTCTTGCTGGGCAGCGAGCAGATCCTGCTTCTCCGTCACCAGCGAGAACCAGGCGAGCCCGGTCATGGAATCGTCGCGCTGGCCGGCACCTTCGCTCTGCCAGACATTCATGCCGAGGTGATGGTGATAGCGGCCGGACGACAAGAAGGCGGCGCCGTTGCGTTTACGCGTCGGATCGAGGCCGACCGTGCCATGGTAAAAGCCTTCGGCCTGGGCGAGATCGCCGACACGCAGATGCATGTGGCCGACGCGCAGGCCGTCCGGCGCCTTGGCGTAGTCGGGGACGCGCGTATTGGTCAGCGACAGCAGGTCGGGAATGTTGAGCTCATCGGCCGCCATCTTCACGCTGCCCTCGCTCCACTGCCATTGCGACGGATCGCGGTCGGCATAGACCTCGATGCCGTTGCCTTCGGGATCGTCGAGATAGACGGATTCGCTGACGAGGTGATCGGCAAAACCCGACAGCGACACGCGATGCGAGGCCGCATGCACCAGCCAGCGCGCGAGATCTTTGCGCGTCGGCATCAGGAACGCGGTGTGGTAGAGCCCGGCGGTATTGCGCGGCTCGATGGCGGCGTTGGCACGCGCTTCCAGCACCAACAGCGCGATCCCGTCGGTGCCGAGCGTGGCGGCGGTCGCTGAACGCTCCATCACGCCGAGCCCGATCACGTCGCGGTAGTAGTCCGCCACCCTGTCGAGATTCTTGACCCGGAGCGTCACCATGCCGACTCGCATCGGCGTGCGGCTGGCATAGGTCGGGCCGCCGCCCTGCGCGATGCCTTCGGCCCGGGCCGCGGCCGCGGCGGCCATCGCCAACGAGGTGGCGCCGGCGAGTTGAAGCAGGGTACGGCGGGTGAGGTCGATGGTCATCGGTCAGGACTCGCTGAAAATTGGTGGAGGCCGTGCGGCGCAATCTGGCGATTGCTACACGTTCCCGTGAGCAGCTCCCAATCACATGTTCGTCGGCCGTGGTCTTACGGGGCGGTGTCCTGGCCACCCGGCCAGTTTCGCAATCGACCGCGACATCCCAGATTGAGGGCAATTTACAGGAGCTTGCCATGACCGCCCCCACCCCTCTGTCTTCGCTATCGTCCGCGCTCGCGGACGTCGTGGCGCGCGTAGCGCCGTCCGTTGTCTCCGTGCACTCGCATCGCTCCCGCTCAACCGGCTTCGTCTGGAAGCCCGGCCTGATCGTCACCGCCGACGAGGCGCTGGCCGACGAGGGCGAAGTCCAGATCGTCCTTGCCGACGGCAGCATGGCTGCGGCCACGATCGTCGGCCGCGACCACACCACCGACATCGCGCTGCTGCGCGCCGATACCAGCATCGCCCCGGTCAAGCTCTCGACAACGGTCCCTGCCCTCGGCACGTTGTCGGTCGTCGTCGCCACCCATCGCGACGCGCCGAGCGCGGCGCTCGGGATGGTATCGCTGTCCGGCAAAAGTTGGCGCAGCCTGCGCGGCGGCGACATCGATGCGCGGATCGAGCTCGACGTTCGCCTGCGTCCCGGCCAGGAGGGCGGCCTTGCACTCGATGCCTTGGGCGAGGCCTTCGGCATGGCCGTGCTCGGCCCAAGGCGCGTGCTCGTCATTCCGACAGCCACAATCGAGCGCGTCGCGCCCCAGCTCGAGACGCGCGGCCACATTGCTCGCGGATATCTCGGCCTCGGGCTCCAGCCGGTGCGGCTCGACGACGGCGTCGGCGCGATGGTGATGAATGTCGACAAGACCGGCCCATCCGCTGCGGCCGGCATCCGCCAGGGCGATGTCATCGTGGCGGTCAACGACCAGAAGCTCTCCGGCGTGCGCGCGCTGTCGCGCACGCTGGGACCCGCGAGCGTCGGTTCGGTGGTCGACGTCGCGGTGCGCCGCGGCGGCGAGCCGGCCAGCTTCAAGGTCACGGTCGGTGAGAGGCCGGAGGCGTGAGCGAGGGCAACACGCCCGAGATCGTGCTGTCGCTGCAGATCGACGATCCCGCCCTCGCCGATCGGCTGGCCACGCTGCTCGGCAATGTCGCCGGGCTTCGCCTCGCCGCGCCCGGCGAACAAGCCGCCGCGACGGTGGTCGCCCGCGACCCCCGCAGCATGCCCGAAGACATCGCACTGACGCAGCGCGAGCTCGACGTACTGGCCCTGATGGCGGAAGGTTCATCCAACAAGATGATCGCGCGTCAGCTCAACATCTCGGTGCATACCGTGAAATTCCATGTCGGGTCACTGCTCGACAAGTTGGATGCCACCGGCCGCACCGATGCGGTGGCGCATGCCGCGCGCCGCGGCGTGATCGAGCTCTAGGCCAGGCAGGGCGGGAAGCTCAGCTGGACCGTCAGGCCCGGCGCATTGTCATGCAGCGCGATCTCGGCGCCATGGAGGCGAGCAACCGCCGCGACCAGACTGAGGCCCAGGCCGTTGCCCGGGGTGTAGCGGCTCTGTTCGAGCCGGTAGAAGCGCTTGAACACGTGATCCCGCTCCTCAGTGGCAATGCCCGGACCATCGTCGGCGATTGCGATCATCGCGCCGTCGCCGGCGCTGCGGCAGGTGACGGTCACCTGTCCGCCCGCACGGCCGTGCTTGATCGCGTTGTCGACCAGGTTGGCAATGGCATCGAACAGCAGGTCGCGATCGCCGGTGATCGCCACCGCGTGGTCGCCGCCGAGGCTGAGACGGGCGGCAACCTGCTCGGCGGCGGCGTCGTAGAGCTCGACGACCTCACCTGCGATCTCTGCAAGGTCGAGCGCGCGAAAGGCGCTCTTGCGCGCGCGAGTCTCGATCTCCGAGATCCGCGTGATCGAGGCGAACATGCCGAGCACGGCGTCGAGATCGGCGATGGCGTCGCCGATCAGCGCCGCATCGGCCTCGCCATCGCGCGGAGCGTGATAGGCTTTTTCCAGCCGGCCGCGCATGCGGGTCAGCGGCGTACGCAAATCGTGGGCGACGCTATCGCTGACCTGCTTGACCTCACCCATCAGCGTCTCGATGCGATCGAGCATCTCGTTGAGGTTTTCGGCGACGCGATCCCATTCGTCGTGGCTGCCGCGCAAGGGGATGCGCTGGTCGAGGCCGGCAAGCATGATCGCGCGGCTGGCGGCATTGATCTCTTCGATCCGTCCCACGGTGCGCCGCGTCACCAGCACGGCCGCGAGGCCGGCCAGCACCACAAGCAGCACGGCAACCGCGATCATCGCAAGCTCGATCATGGCGGTGAAACCGTCGTGATCGCCGGCATCGCCGACACGGCTCCTCACATAAGCGAGCGTGCCGAGATAGACATAGGCCATGATCGCCGCGACGATCAGCCCGAACGCGGCGATCGCGATCAGCGCCAGCCGGAAGGTCGACGAAAGAAGCGTCTTAGCCAGGAGCACGGATGCAATATCCGATACCGCGGATGGTGTGGATCAGCGGATAGGCCTGGGCATCGTCGACCTTGCGACGGACGCGCCCGACATAAACGTCGATGATGTTGGTGGAGGGATCGAAATGCAGATCCCAGACATGCTGGAGCAACATCGCGCGGGAGACGACGCGGCCCTCGTTGCGGACGAGATATTCGAGCAACTGAAACTCGCGCGGCAGCAGCGGAATTTTACGGCCGCGGCGGCTGGCATTGCGTGCGATCAGGTCGATAGCGAGATCGCCGACCCGCAAAAGCGTGTCCTTGGCGATGGTCTCACTGCGGCGGCCGAGGGCCTCGAGACGCGCAAGAAGTTCGACGAAGGAGAACGGCTTGACGAGGTAGTCATCGCCGCCGGCGCGCAAGCCGCGCACGCGATCGTCGACCTCGCCCAGCGCGGAGATGATCAGGAAGGGAGCCGCGATACCGTCGTCGCGCAATTGCCGCATCACGGTGATGCCGTCGATATCGGGCAGCATTCGGTCAATGGTGATCACGGCGTAGTCGCGCGCGGCGCCGTGGCTCAGGGCCTCGCGGCCGGTCGCGGCGAGATCGACATCATAGCCCGAAATCGTCAGCTCCTCGACGAGCTGGCCTGCGGTTTCCGGATCATCCTCAACGACCAGGATACGGCGGTGATCTCCGGTCATGGCAAACTCCGCACGACGATCGCCACCAGACTATCCCGTTCCGGGGCTGAGCGGAACCGCCCGGTGGCGAGCGCGACAATGGTGCGGTCCGGCGATGCTAGTACCAACTATCCCCGCACACATTGACCCATTGCCAGCCATAGGGCGTCCAGCTCCTGCGCCAGCAGCTGTCGTTGTAGCCGGCGTAGACAAAGGGGGCGCCGAAGACGGCAAAGCGGTGGAAACCGTGATGACGGAAGAAGAACGCATGGCGGCCGATGAAAGGCCTGCCGTGCCAGCCGGAGCCGGCGAAGCGCGGCCCGATCGCCGCATGTGCGAAGCGGGCGCCACCGAAAGCCGGTCCGCCGAAATGAGCGAAGTGCGCGCCGCCGCCCATGCCGCCGACATGCATGCCGCCGCCGAAGCCGCCGCCGTGCATGCCGCCGCCACTGAAATGGCCACCACCACCGAAGCCGCCGTGACCGCCGCCGCCTCCACCTCCACCTCGGGCGAGCACGGGCGACGCGACCGCCAGCGCGGCAGCCATGGCCGCCGCGACGATGCCTGTGAGAAGCCTGTTGTTCATCTGAAGTCCTCCTTGTCGCAGCGAGGTCTCGCCGCTCCAGAGGATCAGATGAGGAAAATGCGCGCTCACCTTCAACTTACAAATGCGCCAGATTCTGACGCGGAAGTTAGGGTATCCGAGCTCTCTCACACCCTCGCCCCGTTCTTACGGGGAGAGGGTGGGCTGAGGGGCTGTTTCCACGAACACGATTTGGGTTGGAACTACGACACGCGGGAGTCGGATGGACGATTGACCCGGCCAAAAGCTTGCCCGGCCCCTGACCCGGAATCCGCGCTGCGCGCGAATTCCGACCTCTCCCCGCAAGGAGCGGGGAGAGGTTAAGAGTTCACGCGCGCTTGCCGTTGTTCTTCTCGGCAGCCTTGCGCAACGCCTCGGCGAGTGCACCACCGCCGCCGGAGGATTCCGGCTTGCGCGGCGCCGACGAGGTCATGCGGGTGGTGTTGCGCGAATTGTCGCGCTGCATGCCGGGTGCATCCTTTTTGTCCCCGACCTCATCGTCAAGCCGCAGCGTCAACGAGATGCGCTTGCGCGCGACCTCGAAGTCGAGCACCTTGACCTTGACGATATCGCCCGGCTTCACCACCTCGCGCGGATCCTTGATGTAGGTCCTGGACATCGCCGAAATGTGCACGAGCCCATCCTGGTGCACGCCGATATCGACGAAGGCGCCGAACGCCGCGACGTTGGTCACGGTGCCCTCGAGGATCATGCCCTTCTTGAGATGCTTGATCTCCTCGACGCCCTCCATGAACACCGCGGCCTTGAACGCCGGACGCGGATCGCGGCCCGGCTTTTCGAGTTCGCGCAGGATATCGGTGACGGTCGGCAGACCAAACGTCTCGTCGACGAAATCCTTGGGCTTCAGCGTACGCACGATTTCGGTGCTGCCGATCAGAGCCTTGATGTCGCTCTTGGTCGCGCTAAGGATACGGCGCACCACCGGATAGGATTCCGGATGCACGCCGGAGGCGTCGAGCGGGTCTTCGCCGCCGAGGATGCGCAGGAAGCCCGCGCACTGCTCGAACGCCTTCGGCCCCAGTCGCGGCACCTCCTTGAGCGCCTTGCGCGACTTGAACGGGCCGTTGGCGTCGCGATGCTGCACGATGCTTTGCGCGAGGCCGGAGCCGACGCCCGACACCCGGGCGAGCAGCGGCGCAGACGCCGTATTGACGTCGACACCGACCGCGTTGACGCAATCCTCGACCACGGCATCGAGCGACTTGGCGAGCTTGGCCTGACCGAGGTCGTGCTGATACTGGCCGACGCCAATCGCCTTGGGCTCGATCTTGACGAGTTCGGCGAGCGGATCCTGGAGCCGACGCGCGATCGAAACCGCACCGCGGAGGGTGACGTCCAGATCGGGCAATTCCTGCGACGCGAAGGCGGAGGCCGAATAGACCGACGCGCCGGCTTCCGACACCACGATCTTGGTCATCTTCAGCTCAGCCAGGCCCTTGACGAGATCGGCTGCCAGCTTGTCGGTCTCGCGCGAGGCGGTGCCGTTGCCGATCGCAATCAGCTCGACGCGATGCTTCAGCGCGAGCTTGCCGAGAATCGCAAGCGACTCGTTCCACTGCCGCTGCGGCTCGTGCGGATAGATCACGGCGGTGTCGACAACCTTGCCGGTGGCATCGATCACGGCGACCTTCACGCCGGTGCGGAAGCCGGGGTCGAGGCCCATGGTGACGCGGGTGCCGGCGGGCGCGGCCAGCAGGAGGTCGCGCAAGTTGGAGGCGAACACGCGCACGGCCTCGGTCTCCGCCGCGTTCCACAGCCGCATGCGCAGGTCGATGTTGAGATGCACCTGGATCTTGGTGCGCCAGGCCCAGCGCACGGTGTCGATCAGCCAGCGATCGCCTGGCCGCTTGAGGTCGGCAATGCCGAACCGCTTCATGATCTTCAGCTCATAGGCGCCCGGCACGCCGGCCGGCGGCGCTTCGGCCTCGGCCTGGATCTGGAGGTCGAGGATCTCTTCCTTTTCGCCGCGGAACATCGCGAGGATGCGGTGCGACGGCAGTTTCGTCAGCGGCTCCGAGAATTCAAAATAGTCGGCGAACTTTTCGCCCTCGGTCTTCTTGCCCTCGCGCACCTTGGAGACCATGCGCGCATTGGTCCACACCTCTTCGCGCAATGCGCCGATCAGGTCGGCGTCCTCGTCAAAACGCTCGACCAGGATGGCGCGAGCGCCGTCGAGCGCAGCCGCGGCGTCCGCGACGCCCTTCTCGGCGTTGACGAAGGTCGCCGCCACCACCTTCGGATCGTTGGTGGGCTCTGCCATCAGCTGGTTGGCGAGCGGCTCGAGGCCGGCTTCCTTGGCGATCTCGGCTTTGGTGCGGCGCTTCGGCTTGAACGGCAGATAGATGTCTTCGAGGCGCGCCTTGCTGTCGGCGGCGAGGATGCTGGCCTCGAGCGCGGCATCGAGCTTGCCCTGCTCGCGGACCGACTCGAGGATCGCCCTGCGGCGATCTTCGAGCTCGCGCAGGTAGACCAGACGCTCCTCCAGCGTGCGCAATTGCGCGTCGTCGAGCGCACCGGTTGCTTCCTTACGATAGCGGGCGATGAAGGGAACCGTGGCGCCGCCGTCGAGCAGCGTCACCGTCGCCTCGACCTGCTCCGCTCGAACCCCGAGCTCCTGCGCAATTTTCTGGTTGATATTCGCCACGCGAGATCCCTCTGTCCAAGCACGCAACGCGAACCGAAACCGGCCGCGGGACGCCGCTTATGGACCAACCGAGGTTGATTCATCAAGGTGCGGCGCGCAACCGTCGACAGAGGTTTTTTTGTCAAAACGATGCGATCTCGCCACAATCGTGGGGGTGTGGGCGCTTCCACTTGCCTCGACCAAGATGGCAGCCCCGTCATCCGGAGGTGCGAACCATGGGGTGCAACGCGCACCATGGTGAGCCTCGAAGGATGAACGGCCGGGTGCAGCCGGGCCGTCGCCCTTCGAGGCTCGCTGCTCGGTGCTGCGCACCGACCTGCTCGCGCCTCAGGGTGACGGTGACGAGTGAGGCTTCTGGCTTGACAGCCGCTCCAGTTCAGCGGCTGTTTTGTTCGCCGGACTCCTGAATCCACACGAGGACCACTATGCGTACCACATCGGTTGGCGTCATCAGGATCGCTACCAAGGGTCCCGGCGACGTCTCCGGGCTGATGGCCATGATCGGCTCCGGCGCGATTGACCCGGCGTCCATCCTGGCCATCCTCGGCAAGACCGAGGGCAATGGCGGTGTCAATGATTTTACCCGTGAGTACGCGGTCGCGGCGCTGTGCACAGCACTGGCGCCAGGGCTTGGCCTGTCGGCGGACGAGGTCGAGCAGCGCATCGCCTTTGTGATGTCCGGCGGCACCGAGGGCGTGCTCAGCCCGCATATCACGGTGTTCACGCGCGAAGAAGCCGAGGCACGGCCGGCAGACATCCCGGGCAAGCGCCTGAGCATCGGCATGGCGCATACAAGGGATTTCTTGCCCGAAGAGCTCGGACGCTTCGCGCAGATCGCAGAGACGGCCAACGCGGTCAACGCGGCCATGGAGGATGCCGGCATCGCCGATCCCGCCGACGTCCATTTCGTGCAGATCAAGTGCCCGCTGCTCACCAGCGATCGCGTCGAGGCCGCAGCGGCGCGCGGCAACAAGACGGTGACGACAAGCTCTTACAGCTCGATGGCTTATTCGCGCGGCGCCTCCGCGCTCGGGGTGGCGGTGGCGCTCGGCGAGGTCGCACCCGGTATCCACGACGAAGATGTGCTGCGGCGCTACGATCTGTTCTCGAACGTCGCCTCGACCTCGTCCGGGATCGAGCTGATGCATAATGTTGTCATCGTGCTCGGCAATTCAGCATCGTCCGCGAGCAAATTCGAGATCGGACACGCCGTGATGAGCGACGCCATCGACTCCTCAGCGGTGATGTCGGCGTTGAAGAGCGTCGGTCTCGGCATCGCGCCGCAGGCAAAAGCGGGCCGCGAACTCGTCAATATCTTTGCCAAGGCCGAAGCCTCGCCGAACGGCAGCGTGCGCGGCTTTCGCCACACCATGCTGGAGGATACCGATATCAGCTCGACACGCCACGCCCGTGCGGCCGTCGGCGGATTGATCGCCGGCCTCGCCGGCACGGGCGCGGTCTACGTCTCCGGCGGCGCCGAGCACCAGGGGCCCGCTGGCGGCGGGCCGGTTGCAGCGATCGCCAGGCTCTCGAATTGAGGCGGTGACCTCTCCGCCCGGCGCAACCCTGCCCCTCGCGCCGGCTCAGTTGATTCAGGCGGTGCCTTGCGAAAGGAAGGTAGCCACATCAAGAGGATCTGGGTTTCATGACTTTGCCGATGAGCTGGAATGAATGGGCACAGCACGACGGCGTCGGACTGGCGGCGCGCGTCCGCAAGGGCGAGCTGACTGCGAAGGATTTGGCGCGCCAGGCCGCCGCCGGCGTCGCCAAGGTCAACCCAACCCTGTCGGGCGTGGTCGAGCTGTTCGAGGACGTGATTGCCGATCCGGCCAAGGACGGCGCCAATCTCGGCGGCCCGTTCGCGGGCCTGCCCTTCCTGATGAAGGACCTTGGCCCGACCATGAAGGGGCGGCTCCAGGAGATGGGCTCGCTCTTGATGCGCGGCAATCGCGCCGCCGCCGATACCTTCCTGACCGGAAAGTTACGCCAGGCCGGACTGAACCTGATCGGCCGCACCACCACGCCGGAGTTCGGCGTGTGCAGCTCCGCTGACAATCCGGCCGTCTATGTCACGCGCAATCCGTGGAACACCGATTATACCACCTGCGGCTCCTCGGCGGGCAGCGCCGCGATGGTCGCGGCTGGCGTGGTTCCGATCGCGCATGCGACCGACGGCGGCGGCTCGATCCGCATTCCTGCCGGCGTCAACGGCAATATCGGCCTCAAGGTCTCGCGCGGCGTGTTCTCACTTGCTCCGCACATGTCCGACCTCACGGGTCTGGTCTCGATCCAGGGCTGCCAGTCACGCTCGGTGCGCGACACCGCCGCGTTCGTCGACCACGCCCGCGGGCCCGCGCCCGGCGAGTTCATGCCGTTCTGGACCACCGCGCAGCCTTATTCCGAAATGATCAAGCGCGATCCGGGCAAGCTTCGCATCGCGCTGTCGCACACATGGGGCGATTACACCGCAACCCCGCACATCGCCGCCGAGCTCGAGAAGACCGGCCGCTTCCTCGAAGGACTCGGCCATCACGTCGACTATGCGCTGCCCGAGCTCGACTTCCGCGCCGCCTTCGCGGCGCAGACCACCTGTTACATCAGCAATTTTGCCGTGGTGATCTCTAACATGCTCGCCGCGCGCGGGCTGGAGCGGCCGCCCGAGGAGCTGGTCGAGCCGGTCAACATCCGGATCTGGGAGGCCGGCCGACATACGAGCTTCGCCGAGCGGGCGAAGATGCAAGGCGTGTTCAACACGACCTCGCGCGCCTTCGGCGGCTTCTTCGAGCAATGGGACGTCATCCTCACGCCGATCACCGCGCTGCCGACGCCGAAGGTCGGCACCAAGGAATATCTCACCATCTCAGACAATCCGGACGTGCTCGACTGGTTCGGCAATCTCTGGCGCAACTTCGCCTTCACGCCGCTCGCCAATCTCTGCGGCATGCCGGCGATCTCGATGCCGATGGCGAGCAACGAGCATGGCCTGCCGCTCGGCATTCAGGCGCTTGCGAAGCAGGCCAATGACGGCCTGCTTCTGCAACTCGCCGCCCAGATCGAGCGCGCGCTCGACGGCAAGTGGAACGGCGGCAAGAAGCCGAAGGTGCATGTCGCACACGCGTGAGCGGCGATCGCATCGAGATGCGATCGCGTGCTGACAAGTTTAGTTTTTCACCGCCGGAATCTCTTCCGTCGGCTGCTGCCGGCCCTGCTGATACATCGCGAGCGCCTTGTCGAGCGCTTCGCGCAAGGCGAGCGCCGCGGCCACGCTGCAGCGCAGATGCGCGGTCTGGACCACGTCGACCCTGACGGCGGCGCCGACCGGCATCAGCAGATTGGCGGCGAGCTCGATCTGGATCGCGCCGTTGTGGTGGCCGAAACAGGAGGCGCCGTCGAAATAGATGATCGGAGCCCGCTCGGAGCTCGAGCTCGAAATGGTGACAGGCCCCTCGGTAGTGACGGGCGTTTCGGGGTCGACCATGGGATACTCCTCGCGGGCAGTGGACGAACGCCCACCATCGTTGCTTCGGAGCGCGCTGTCGAGGCCAAACCGGCCCGGGTAGCCGCGCCGTACGCAAAGCAGGCGGGGTTTTGCGCAGCAGCGATCACTGGTCTAGAACATCACCATGTCAACGTCACAGACCACTGCGATTCCGTTCGAGGAACTCGCCGAGGCCGTCAAGGGCCGCCGTTCCGATTACGGCCAGTTCAGCGGCCTTCGGCTCGATCGGTTCGCGCCGGGCGAAGCCTGGTCGAGCCTGCCCTACCGCCCCGTCTTCGTCGGCGACACCGAGACCGGCGTGCTGCATGGCGGCGTCGTCACCGCGATGCTGGACGAGAGTTGCGGCATGGCGGTGCAGCTCGCACTGGACGGCACCCGCGCGATCGCCACGCTCGACCTGCGCATCGACTATCAGAAGCCGGCGACGCCCGGTCTCGACATCAAGGCGCATTCGGTTTGCTACCGCACCACCCGCTCGATCGCCTTCGTGCGCTCCACGGCGTATCAGGAGTCCGAGGACGATCCGGTCGCAACTGCCACCGGCTGCTTCATGGTCGGCGCCAACCGCACCAACATGCTCGCGGACCGCGGGATGGATTCGCGCAGCTTCCCGACGCTGGAGGCGCCGGAGGATCCGGACGGCCCGTTCGCCAACAGCCCGTTCGCGCGCTGCCTCGGCATTCGCGTCAACGACGACGGCACGCTGACCATGCCATTCTCGCCGGTGATCATCGGCAATCCGATCCTGCCCGCGATCCATGGCGGCATGACCGGAGCCTTCCTCGAGACCACGGCGATCCTCGGCGTGAGGCGCGAGCTCGGGATCGCGGCGTTGCCGAAGCCGATCGGGCTGACCGTCAATTACCTGCGCTCCGGCCGCGCCCTCGACAGCTTTGCCAATGTCTCGATCGTGAAACAGGGCCGGCGCATCGTCGCCTTCGAGGCGCGGGCCTGGCAAGACGATCCGGACAAGCCGATCGCCTCCGCCTTCGGTCATTTCATGCTGCGCCCGACGCCTGGAAACCACGAGGAATAGGCGTATTTTACTTGACGGCCTGGGCATAGGACCCAACGATAGCGCGTTCCCGCGAGAGGTATTGGGTTGCGGCATCCGATCGACATCGTCGCCATGTTCGCCGCGCTGTGGCTGTTGGCGTCGATGGTGCTTGATGCCGTCACGCCGAAGGAGCTGACGGCCGTCCTGATCGCCATCGCGATCGGTCCCGCCATCATCATCACCGCCGTGTTCTACTATCTGCGCTGCCCGCGCACGGATTTCGCGGTGATGTTCGCAGCCCTTGGCTGATCTCGGACATCGGCATTGCCCTCATCTCGCCGAAGCAACTGCCGCATTTCCTGATCGCGCTCGGCTTCGTGCCCGCCATGCTGATCGGCATCGTGCTGCACTGGCAGCGCTTCCGACGCCGGCACGAGCGGCTGCCAGTGCCCTCGGTGAAGCGGGGCTGAGGGAAGCGCAGCCGGTGTTTACCTCTCCCTTCGGGAGAGGTGAACCGAACCGCCTCAGCCGAAATCAGCGCGATAGCAGATTGGTCTTCGCGAGATCGAGCACCTCGTCACCGCGGCCGTTCGCATCACGGCTTGTTTATTGCGGCTCAGTCCTGCGCAATCGCCCGATCATAGGCCGCGATTGTTGCCTTGGCACGGGTGGCGACATCCCCGCCGTCATGCCGGGCTTGTAGAGGCTGGAGCCGAGCCCGAACGCCGTCACGCCGCCCTTGATGTACTCGGCAAAATTCTGGTCGGACACGCCACCGACGGCTGCGATCACGACGCCGGCCGGCAACACGGCGCGGATCGCGGAAATGCCGGACGCACCAAGCACGCTCGCCGGAAAGAATTTCAGGCTCGACGCGCCGGAGCGCGCCGCAAGCAGCGCTTCGGTCGGCGAGAACACGCCGGGCATCGTGACCATGCCGTGCTGATGCGCGCGCGCCAGCACGCCGGTGTCGACATTCGGCGACACCATCAGCTTGCCGCCGACGTCGTTGAGACGATCGACATCCGCAGTGGTCAGCACCGTGCCGGCCCCAATCAGCACGCCGGCCGGCGCCTGTTTCACGGCTGCCGCGATGGAGCGGAACGGATCGGGCGAGTTCAGCGGGATCTCGATTGCGGTCATGCCGGCCTCGATCAGCACGCCGACGATGGCCTCGGTCTCCTCCGGTTTCACACCGCGCAGGATCGCCACCAACGGACGCTTCATCGGCGGAAAGGGAATGCTCATCTCGAGGCTCCTTCTACTTGGTCCAGATCGACGCAGCCGCCATGGACAGGCCACGGCGGACCGCTTCATCCGCATCGACCGACGTCACAGCGACCGACAGCGCCTCGAAAGCGTGCCGGTACAGCATCGCGAGCCGCCCCGATGCAATCAAGGTCATGCCGGATTTCGGTACGGTGCCGGAGAGCCCGGCCGCCAGCTCGACGCCGATCAACGTGCCCGACAGCGTCTCGCGCGCTGCGGCCGGCGTGCCGCCGAACAGAAGCTGGCGCGATCGCGCGCCGAACAGGAGATTGGCTGTGAAGGCAGGCGCGTTGAATGCAGCGATCACCGCCGTCTTGAAGCTCGCGACATCTTCGGCATCATCGGCCCCGGCCACTGCCAGCGACAGAATCGTCTCGCGCGAGACCACACTGAAGAGCTCGCCGGTCATGAAGGTGGAAAAATGCGCGACCGTGCCGTCCTGCACATGGACCCATTTCGAATGGGTCCCGGGCATGCAGACCAGCGCCTCGCCTGCGGCACCGAGACCGAGCGTGCCGACCAATTGGGTCTCCTCGCCGCGCATCACGTCCGGCGCGTTCGCGTCGCGTTGTGCAATACCCGGCAGGATGCGGATATCGCGCGTCTGACCCGGCACGCGCGCGGCCTGCTTGAGGACGGCGGAGAGCGGCGCCGGCGTATCGACATAGCCGGCTTCGACCCAGCCGGTGCGGGCGCCGGCCATGCCGCAGACGAGTACGGGCAGATGATCCGGCGCTTCGACGGCAGTAAGATGCGATTGCAGCACGCCGGCAAAGCCGGCCTTGGCCGCCGCCAGCATGCCCTCATCACTGCGTCGCTCGGCCAGTACACGGCCGGTGCGATCAACCAGCCACAGGCGAAAACTGCTGGTGCCCCAGTCCACCGCGACATAGGCGGGTTCGGTCATCTCGAAACTGTCCTCGTCTCATCGGCAAGACAGCGTCTCGCGATAATGAGACGAGGCCTCGCAAATCGACCCCGGATATCGGCTATTGCCGCCACAAACCAGCGTTTTTTCGCCGGTCGCGGGCTGCCGCCGCACTGGCACACCGCTTGCTCAAATCTCTCCGCTCACGTCCGTGAACCGCGCAGCAAGACGCGTCAACATCAGATGAGGAAACCATGGAGATCGGCTATTTCACGATGCCTTCGCACCCGCCGGAGTGCGGCCTGAAGGAAGGACAGGATTGGGACCTGCAAGTGATGCGCTGGCTCGACGAGCTCGGCTATCAGGAGGCCTGGGTCGGCGAGCACCACACCGCGCCTTGGGAACCCAATCCCACGCCGGACCTCCTGATCGCACAGGCGCTGATGCAGACCAAGAACATCCGCATCGGACCGGGCGGGTTCCTGCTGCCCTATCACCACCCGGCCGAACTCGCCAACCGCGTCGCGATGCTCGATCACCTCTCCGAGGGCCGGCTCAATTTCGGCGTCGCGGCCTCGGGCCTGCCGAGCGACTGGGCGATGTTCAACGTCGACGGCATGAGCGGGCAGAACCGCGACATGACGCGCGAGGCGCTTGAGATCATCCTGAAGCTTTGGTCCGATCCCGCGCCCTTCACCTACAAGGGCAAGTACTGGACCGTGACCAAGCCGGATACGATGTTCGACTTCCTCAAGCCGCACATCAAGCCGCTGCAGGCGCCACATCCGCCGATCGGCGTCGCCGGGCTGTCCAAGAACTCCGACACGCTAAAGCTTGCGGGCGAACGCGGCTTCATCCCGATGAGCCTCAACCTCAACCCGGCCTATGTCGGCAGCCATTGGGATTCGGTCGAGATCGGCGCCGCCAAGACCGGACGCAAGCCGAACCGCCAGGACTGGCGGCTTGTGCGCGAGGTGTTCGTCGCCGATACCGACGAAGAAGCATGGAAGCTCTCGACCGGCGACATGATGGGCCGGATGATGAGCGAATATTTCCTGCCGTTGCTCGGCCATTTCGGCTTCAAGGACTATCTGAAGCACGCACCCGACGTGCCCGATAGCGACGTCACCGTCGAATATTGCGCCAAGCGGAACTGGATTGTCGGCTCGCCCGCGACCGTCGCCGAGAAGATCGAGAAGATCTACGACGAGGTCGGCGGCTTCGGCGTGCTGCTGGTTTTCGGCTTCGACTACAAGCACAAGGCGGAAGCCTGGCACCACTCGCTGTCGCTGCTCAAGAACGAGGTGATGCCGCGCCTGAAGCATCTCGGCTCCGCGCGCAAGGCGGCTTGACCGGAGGCGGGTGCGGCGCGATCGTGCCGCACCCGCACTCGTTTCGGAGATTTCGGCGTGAGCGTCGATGCGAAGGATTTCAAGCAGGCAATGCGCCAATGCGCCGGCGCGGTCGCCCTGGTCACGGTGGGCGCCGAGCACGGCAAGCGCACCGGACTGACGGTAACATCGGCCTGCTCGCTGTCGGACAATCCGCCGTCACTGATCGTCTGCGTCAACCGCAACGCCAGCGCGCACGCGCGGATCCGCGAGGAAGGCGCCTTCGCAATCAACTTCCTGCACGAGGATCATGCGCTGCTCGCGCTCACCTTCAGCGGCCAGAAGGGCGTCAATGGCGACGACCGCTTTGGGTTCGGGCAATGGACGCGCGGCGTAACCGGCGCGCCGGTGTTGAGCGATGCGGTGGCCGTATTCGACTGCGTGCTGACGCAGGAGTTCGAGACCAAGACGCATTCGATCTTCGTCGGCGAGGTGCGCGGCGTGTCGCATTCGGACGGGGTCGCGCCGCTGGTCTACCTGCGCAGCAGCTTTCACGTCCCTCAGGAAATCCGCGGCACCGTGACCGTCGGCGATCTCGACTCGCGCCATCTGAGCTGGAGCGATTTTTCGTAAGAGCGCAACAAGTTCGGTGCGCCCTTCCTTCTCCCCTTGTGGGAGAAGGTGGCGCGAAGCGCCGGATGAGGGGTCTGCTTCAGCGAATTCAACAGCAACAGAATCGCGCGGCGAGAGAACCCCTCACCCGTCTCACCGCTTCGCGGCGAGCCACCCTCTCCCACAAGGAGAGGGAAGAAAGCGCACCGCTTTGCAAATTGTCTGTCGCTACTGCGCCGTCTCGATCTTCAGCTGCTTGATTTTGCGATAGAGCGTCGCACGACTGAGCTTCAGCGCGCGCGCCGCTTCGCTCACGCGGCCATCGTGCTTGCGCAACGCCTCGACGATCGTCGTGCGCTCAGCTGCCGCCAAATCCGACTCTGCCGCACGGCCGCCAAACGGCGGCAGATCGAGATCGGCGTCGGTGATCAGACCATCCTCCGCCGTGCAGCCGGCGAGCCGCAGCACGTGGCGGAGCTGGCGCATGTTGCCGGGAAACGGATAGGCCGCGAGCAACGACCAGGCCTCATCCGAGAGGCGGCAATCCGGCGCCTCCTCGCGCGCGATCTGGCGGATGATATCGTCTCTGTCCGCGCGCTCGCGCAGCGCCGGCAATCGCACCTCCATGCCACGCAGACGAAAGTAGAGGTCGGGGCGGAAGGCGCCCTGTTCCGCCATGCGGCCGAGATCGCGGTGGGTGGCGCTGATCAGGCGGATGTCGACGGGCACCGGTTTCAGCGCGCCGAGCGGCCAGACCTCGCGATTCTCCAGCACGCGCAGCAACCGCGTCTGCAACGCAATCGGCATGTCGCCGATCTCGTCCAGGAATAGCGTGCCGCCGTCGGCCTGCACGATCAGGCCCTTCGAGCCGTCGCGCCGCGCGCCGGTGAAGGCGCCGGCCTCATAGCCGAACAGTTCGGCATCGATCAGGCTTTCCGGCATCGCCGCGCAGTTCAGCGCGACGTAGTGGTTGCGGGCACGATGGCTCGCAGCGTGAATGGCGCGCGCGAACACGTCCTTGCCGACGCCGGTCTCGCCATGCAGCAGCACCGGCAGATTGTGATCGCCAATGCTTTTCAGTCGTTTCACGCTCTTGACCAGGCCGGGATCGCGGCCGGCGAGCCGAGAAAGCGCATTGAAGCGGTCCACAGGGACGTCATGACGCTGCATGGGCGGCCGTGCCCGCCGCGGCGGCGCGACATGCCCGCGCCCCAATGGACTGCCATCGGCCCGGCGCAGCTCGATGATGTCGTCCGCATTGCGCGCGGGATGATCGAACTTGATGTAGCGCGACAGATCGATGCCGGACGCGATCATACCATCGGTGAGACCCAGCAGGGCACGTGCGGAACGGCAGGCGCCGACGATGCGGCGATCCTCGTCATAGGCGAGCAGACCGCTGCCGCCGTCCCCCGGCACGGACGCGATCCAGGCATTACGGAAACGGTCGCGAAAGATCACGTCCTCCATCCGCCGCGCCGCTTGCATGGTCACGGCCAGCGCAAGCTGATGCGCGGTGCGGCTGAGATCATCACGGCAGGACGTGATGTTGACGGCGCCGGCGAGGCGGCCGGCCTCGTCGAACAGCGGCGTCACAGCGCAGGAGAACATGTGCCATTGCGCACGAAAATGCTCGTCGCGATGAACCAGGATCGGCTTCTGCTCGGCAAGCGCGGTGCCGAGCCCGTTGGTCCCCTCGAACGTTTCAGCGAAGTTCGAGCCGGTGTAGATCTTCCAGTCCATGAACATCTTGGCGTCGGCTTCGCCGGGCAGACGGCTGAACAGCATGGTCGCGTTCGCGTCCGCCAGGTTGACACAATAGCCGGCGTCACGCAGCACGCGGGCGAGATCGTCGAGCTCGGGTGTGAGGAGACGGATCGTCTGCTCCAGCGGCTCCGCGACGTGGCGGATCTCGGCCTCGGTCAGCGTCTGTGGCGGCCCCTGACGGGCAGGGTCAAGCTTGTGGCTGATCAGACAGCGCCGCCAGGAATTGGCAATGCGCGAAGAGGCATCGACGTCGGCCACATGATTGGCGACGGACAAGACACGGGCGACATGGTTCGAGGCCGAAAGGCTGGCCATCGCGGACGTCTCCACCCTGTATTATTGTGCAAAGTCTGGCACCACAGGCGGGGATGTCAATCGGGAACCGGGTTCACCGTCATTCCGAGGCGCGCGTCAGCGCGAGCTACGGTGCGCAGTTGCGCACCTGAGAATCTCCAGATTCCGGGTTCGATGCTTCGCATCGCCCCGAAATGACGTCCTCCACACATTGCTGCACCGCCCTCACCACGTATCGATGCACGGACGCTTCTTCCCTGCACGGGCGGGCGGCTTTGGCACGGACCTCAAGCCCGCCATGATCCAGCGCCGCGTCTCGGCGGGATCGATGACGTTGTCGATCTCGAACACGGACGCGATCGAGACCGCCTTGCCGTTGGCGTAGAGCTCGGCGACCTTGTTGCGGTAGTAGGTCTCGCGTTCGACGGGATCGGCGATCGCCTCCATCTCCTTGCGGAAGCCAAGGCGAACATAGCCTTCGAGCCCCATGCCGCCGAACTCGCCGGTCGGCCAGGCGGCGGTGAAGAACGAGGCGTGGAAGCCGCCGCCGATCATCGACTGCGCGCCCAGCCCATAGCCCTTGCGCAGCACGATGCCGAACAGCGGCACCGTGAGGCTCGCGCCCGTCACGAACATCCGCGAGACATGGCGCACGATTGCGGTTTTTTCTGCTTCCGGCCCCACCATGAAGCCGGGTGTGTCACAGAGCGAGACGATCGGGATATCGAAGGCGTCGCAGAGCTGGAGAAAGCGCGCGGCCTTGTCGCCGGCATCGGCATCGATGGCGCCGCCGAGGTGACGCGGATTGTTGGCGATCAGCCCGAACGGCTTGCCCTCAATGCGGATCAGCGCGGTGATCATGCCGACGCCGTAGTCGCGGCGTAGCTCCAGCACGGAATCCGTGTCCGCGACCAGATGGATCAGGCTGCGGATGTCGTAGACGCGCAGGCGGTTCTCAGGGATGGCACGGCGCAGCAGGCGCTGGTCGGCAGCCTGCCACTCCGACACCGCACCCTGGAAATAGGACAAATATTTCTGCGCTACCCGCGTCGCCTCCACCTCGTCCTCGACTAGGATGTCGATCACCCCATTCGGGGACTGGAACGAGACCGGACCGACCTCGGCCGGATGATAGACCCCGAGTCCGCCGCCCTCGATCATGGCAGGGCCGCCCATGCCGATCGACGCGTTCCTGGTGGCGATGATGACATCGCAACAGCCAAGCATCGCGGCATTGCCGGCGAAGCAATAGCCGGAGACGACACCGATCACGGGCACGAGACCGGAGAGCCTTGCGAACTGCACGAAGGACGGGCCGTCCAGACCGGTCATGCCGAGCCGGTCGGTATCGCCGGGACGACCGCCGCCGCCTTCGGCGTAAAACACCAGCGGCACGCGCCAGTCTTCCGCAAGCGTCAGCATGCGGTCGATCTTCTTGTGGTTCATGTGGCCCTGCGTGCCCGCGAGCACGGTGTAGTCGTAAGCCACCACGATGCAACGCCCACCCTCGGCACCGAACTTGTCGGCATTCACCGTGGCAACGCCCATGACGAGGCCGTCCGCCGGCGTGTTCTTGATGAGGTCGTCGAGCTTGCGCCGGCGGCGCTGCGCCGCGATCGCGAGGCTGCCATATTCCATGAACGAGCCGGCATCGACGAGCTGCGCGACATTCTCGCGCGCAGTGCGCTGGTTGGTGTTGCGGCGCCGCTCGACCGACGCCGGCCGGTTCGCATCGAGCGTGTTGGCCCGGCGCGCGATCAGCTCGGCGAGGTCGGGACGGATGTGATCGAGGTCGACATCGGCTTCCGCCGCCGACGCGTCGGCGGCGACGTCCAGCGGCTCCAGATAAAGTATCGGCTCGCCATGCATCAGCGTGGCACCGTCGCCCGCGAGAAGCTTCGTGACGCGGCCGCCCTGCTCGGCCATGACCAGATGTTCCATCTTCATGGACTCGATCACGGCGAGCTGCTGGCCAGGGCGCACGATCTCGCCCTCCTTCACCTGAATGGTGACGATGGTGCCCTGCAGGGGCGCTGCGACCATCACGGCACCCTCGGGCACCTGCTGCGCGATGTGCGCCTCGGCGGCAGCGCTCCCGCTTCGCTCGGTGGGGGCGAAGTAGAGCGGCTTGGCCGCCCCATCCGCCGCCTCCACGAGCTTGACGATATTGCGGTCGATGAAGTCGGTCGCAATGCGATTGGTCCTGAAATCGGGATGGGCGAGCACCGCCTGGAGAAAGTCGATGTTGGTGAGGACGCCATCGATCCGGAATTCGCGCAACGCGCGCGAGGCCTTGGCGACGACGTCGTGCCAGGCTTCACCCGGCGTATGCACGATGACCTTGGCGAGCAGCAGAATCGAACGCGGCGCTGGTCTTGTATCCGGCATAGCCGAAACTATCGACGCGGATACCGGGCCCTGACGGCGGCTCGAACACGGCCACCACTCCGCCGGTCGGATGGGTCGTGCCGGTCTCGTCCAGCGTTTCCATGTTGACGCGAAGCTGCATGGCATAGCCGCGCGGCTTCGGAATTGCGCTTTGCGCCAGACCGAGCGCGGCCAGCGAGCTGCCTGCGGCGACCGCGAGCTGGGCGCGCACGAGGTCGAGCCCGAGCACCTCTTCCGTCACGGTATGCTCGACCTGGAGCCGCGGATTGGCCTCGATGAAGGCGAAGCTGTCGTCGGCGCCGCCGTCGACCAGGAACTCGAACGTGCCGAGATTGTCGTAAGAGGCCGCCGCCGCGAGCTGTTTCGCCGCCTCGATGATCCGCCCGCGCAACGCATCGCCCAGCGAAGGGCTCGGCGCCACCTCGATCAGCTTCTGGTGGCGGCGCTGGATGGTGCATTCGCGTTCCCAGAGATGAGAGATCGCGCCGTGCCGGTCGCCGATGATCTGCACCTCGATATGGCGCGCTTGCCGGATCAGCCGTTCGGCATAAACGCCGTCGAAGCCGAACGCCGCCTTGGCCTCGGACTGGCAGCGCGCATAAGCCTCCGCGAGATCGGTGGCGTTTTCCACCACGCGCATGCCGCGGCCGCCACCGCCGGCCATCGCCTTGATCATGATGGCAGCGTTGCTGCCGAGCGAAGTGAAGAACGCCGTGATCTCCTCCAGCGACGAGGGGCCGCTGGTTCCGGCAATGATGGGCACGCCGCAACGTTTGGCGAGCTGGCGCGCCGCGACCTTGTCGCCGAACAGTTCAAGTGCCGCGATCTTCGGCCCGACGAAGGCGATGCCGGCGTCGGCGCAGGCCTTCGCGAACGCGGCGTTCTCGCTGAGGAAGCCATAGCCGGGATGAACGGCGTCGCAGCCGGCGCCTTTCGCCGCCTTCACCACGGCGTCGATGTCGAGATAGGCGCGGGCGCCGCGGCCGGGGATTTCGACGGCCTCATCGGCAGCGCGCACGTGCAGCGAAAGCGCGTCATCGGCCGGATGGATCGCAACCGTTGCAATCCCGGCATCGGCCGCCGCGCGCGCGATGCGGATGGCGATCTCGCCGCGGTTGGCGATCAGCAGCTTCTTGAATGACATGCAGCGCTCTCCGTGGCCCCGTAGCCAGGCGCGGGGCGGCAGGTTCGATGATCCTGCTTCTTCACTTTAGCCGCGATCGTCAAGGGAGAGGAAGCGGTCGCAACGACCGCTCCCGCGGGCCGGAATATCAGTCGGCCAATGGCGGTTCGATCAGCCGGATAATCCGCCGTACGGCAGCCCGCGCGGCGGGTACTAGGCCGCCCGTACCCCCGCAACGAAGGTGCTGACCTCGTCCTGCAGCGATTGCAGCTTGTGCGTCAGCCGGCCGCTCGATTGCAGCACCACGCCCGCGGCCCGGCCGGTTTCGGCCGTCGCATCGGTGACCCCCGAGATATTCTGCGAGACCTGGTCGGTGCCGGAGGCCGCCTCCTGCACGCTATGAGCGATGGCCTGCGTGGCGGCGCCCTGCTCCTCGACCGCAGCTGCGATCGACGAGGAGATCTCGTTGACCTCCATGATGGTGCTGCGGATGCTCTCGATGTTGCCGACGACCTGGTTGGTCTCGGTCTGGATCGCCGAAATCTGCGCACCGATCTCTTCGGTCGCCTTGGCGGTCTGGCTCGCCAGCGACTTCACTTCGCTCGCGACCACCGCAAATCCCCGACCGGCTTCGCCCGCACGCGCCGCCTCGATGGTGGCGTTGAGCGCGAGCAGGTTGGTCTGGGAGGCGATCTGGTTGATGAGGTCGATGACCTCGCCGATCTTGTGCGCGGCCGCAGCCAGGCCCTGCACGGTGTCGTTGGTGCGCTGACCGTCGGCGGCCGCCTTGTCGGCCACGGCTGCGGCCTGCGCAACGCGCTGACTGATCTCGGAGATCGAGGATGACAACTCGCCGGCGGCCGAGGCTACGGTCTGCACGTTGCTGGACGCCTGCTGGCACGCGGTGGCGACAAAGCTTGCGCGGTCGGTCGCCTTGTTCGCGGTCTCCGACATGCCTTGCGCCGCCTGTTGCATCTCGCGCGCCTCGTTGAAGACGTCGCGAACCACGGCCTGGACGCTCGCCTCGAATCGGCCGGCGAGATCGGCCATCGTCTTGCGCTTCTCCTCGTCGGCCTTGCGTTTCAGCGCGTCCTGCTCGGTATGCATCTGGCGCACCGCCGACGCGTTGTCCTTGAACACGGCAAGCGCCTTGGCGAGCCCGCCGATCTCGCCACGGCGATCTGTATAGGGCACGTCGAACGCGCTGTCGCCGGCGGCGAGACGCTCGGTCAGCGCGGTGATGTTGGCGAGCGGCCGGGTGACGCTGCGGCCGATCACGAAGGAGCAGCCGAGCACGAGCACGAACACCCCAAGGCACACCAGCGCGAAGGTCATCGCATCCTGGCGGAACACGGCATCGACGTCGTCGAGATAGATGCCGGTGCCGATCAGCCAACCCCAGGGGGCAAAGCCCTTCACGTATGAGATCTTGGCTACCGGCTGCTCGAAGCCAGGCTTCGGCCACAGATAGCTGTAGAAGCCCGCGCCCTGCTTGTTGACGACGTCGACGAACCCGGCGAACAGGCGGTTGCCGGTGGGGTCCTTCATGTCGGAGAGATCCTTGCCGTCAAGCTCGGGCTTGATCGGATGCATGATCATCTTCGCGGCCATGTCGTTGATCCAGAAATACTCGACCTTGTCGTAGCGCAGGCTCTTGATCTCGGCCATCGCGGCGGCCTGGGCCTGCTCGCGCGTGAGCTTTCCTTCGCTTTCCAGCTTCTGGTAATGGGCGAGAATGCCGTAGCCGACGTCGACCATATGCTGCGTCTTGGCCTGGCGATCGGCGACCATCTGCGTACGCAGCGTCGAAAGCGCGATCGGCGCCAGCGCGATCATGCCGAGGAGGCTGATCGCAACGATCAGGACCAGCTTGAAACTGATGCGGGAAAAAATCATCGGTGCTCGCATGAATTGGCAATGCAGATATGCCAGATTATCCCGAACGCCTTAGCAAAGGCTTAAGCATTCGGGTTCCCGAAAACATCGACCGAATTGCGCGACGAGGCGAGCCTTCCAAGATTGACCCGACGCCGTGCGCAAATGTGACGCCGTGGCCTGGCATTATTCCGTGTCCGCCCCCCTTGAGAATTGACCGCTGCAAGGGTCTGATGGGCTACCGAGTAAACCTCCGCCGAGCCGAACCCGGGACCTGAACGGCATGACCATGTCGGTCGAGCAATTGTGGAACCTGCCGGAAACGGCGCTGGTCAGCGCCTATGCGGAGGTGCGACGCCGCTACGCGGAGAAGAAGTTCGAACGCGATACCCAGCGGGCGCGCCTCGAATGGATGCGCGCAAAACTGTTCGTCAACACGCCCGGCATCGTCACCGAGCGCAAGATGGCAGTCGACGTCTCCGAGGAGCTGGCGCGCAAGGGCCAGGAGGTGCGCGAGATGACGCGCGATCTGGACATGCTCAAGATCGAGGTCGACGTGATCGACACGATGATCCGGCTGCACAGCGCGCACGGCACTCCGCCGGTCCATGCGGAAGAGACCGCCGAGAAGCCGGCCGACCCGGAGGGGGAGTGAGATGGCTGCATTCCGGGGAAGCTGCCTGTGCGGCGAGGTTGCATTCGAGATCGTGGGTCCGTTTGACCGCTTCCTCAACTGCCATTGCTCGCGGTGCCGCAAGGCGACCGGGACGGCCCATTCCTGCGAAGTGATCGTGAAGGCAGAGGCACTGCGCTGGCACCGCGGCGAAGCATCCGTCGTGCGCTTCGACTTGCCCAATGCGCGAAGCTTTGCGACCGCGTTCTGCAAGATCTGCGGCAGCCCGATGCCCCACCTGACCCGTAGCGGGCGCGAGGCGATCATCCATGCCGGAGCGTTCGACGAGCCGCTGACCGCGGCACCGGACCGGCACGTGCACTGGACGTCTCGTGCGGCGTGGTATGTGCACGGAGACGGATTGCCGGCGGAGGATTGAAGCCTCGCGCGATTTGAGCGGGCACGTCGGCGTTTGGCGCGAACTGCGCTACCCATCCGCAACGCAGGCCGCCATGATCGCATCGAGTTCGGCCTTCGAGAGCACCCCGAGCTCGGCGATGAAGACGATCCGCGCGCGTGGCACGCCGGCTGCCGGCGCTTCGCCCGGCGCCAGCGTGGCGCGGCCGCCGGCGAATTGAAACACCGTCAGGCGCCCGGGCTGCTCGACGGCCTCGAACAGGCCCTTGGCGCGCGCCAGTTTTGGCGCCAGCCGGCCGATGGCCTGCTGCAAGCGCGGCAGCGAAATGGGCCGCTCCGACGTCCAGCTCAGCGTCTCGAAGCGCTCCTCTGCCGGCCGTTTCGGTCCCGGCTCGCGCGGCAAGGGGACGCGATCGACGTTGGCGGTAAACAGCAGCGCGGAAGGAATCGCGCCGTGTTTCGCGTCGATGACCACGGCAGGGACGCGCAGTGCGCGGATGGAATCGCGCATCCGGGCACCCGCGCCCTCGTCCGCCAGGTCCAGCTTGCTCAGCGCCACGATATCGGCGACGCGCAACTGCGAGCGCATCAGCGCGTCATCCAGAGAGGGCGGCGGCGTTGCCGCGTCGATCACGCAGAGCACCGTCTCCAGCGGCGCCTCGCGCAGGATCACCGGGTCCATCAGATTGCGGACGATATCCGCGGGATCGGCGACGCCGCTGGTCTCAATGACGATGTACTCCGGCTTCGGATCACGCCGCAGCAGCGTCGAGAGCGTGCGCAAGAGATCGCCTTCGAGCGAGCAGCAAATGCAGCCGTTGCTGAGGCTCACCACGCCGTCGCTCGCACCGGCGATCAGCTCGGCATCGATGTTGATCGCGCCGAAATCATTGACCACGGCGGCAATCCGCCGTCCCTCGGCATGCGCCAGCAGATGGTTCACGACCGTGGTCTTGCCCGCCCCCAAAAAGCCCGTCACCAGGAGAATGGGGACTGGCATGGTTCAGCTCTCGACAACGGGCCGGCGCACCGGCTTTCCGGGCCGCGCCGCGGCGTCCAGCACGCCGTCGCTGATCAAGGGCTCGCCGCTCACCACCAGATGCCGCACGCCTTCCGACGGACGGTTCATCGCGGTGAACGTGGCGCGATCGCTGAGCTTCTCGTAATCGAACACGACGATGTCGGCGTCGGCGCCTTGCGCGAGCCTGCCTTTGGCGCGCATCGCGGGTGTGCTTTGCGACAGGATCTCCGCCGGGATCAGCGCGCATTTGCGAATGCCTTCCAGCAGCGACACGGCTTTGCGCTCGCGGATCCATTCGCGGATGAATTTTGTGAAGCAGCCGGCCGAGCGCGGATGCGAGGTGGCATCGTCCGGCAACGGCCAGGAATCGCCGGTGTAGGTCTTGCCGTCCGACGTCGTCCATGGCATTGCGTCGGACGCAATCGCGCCGCCTGGATAGAGCACGGACATGTCGAGGAGGTCGCGGTGATACGCATTGTTCTCGGTGTCGAGGATGTGCCACAGCACCAGCGAGGACGGCTCTTCGGCCTGCGCCTTCAGGAGCTCCTCGCGATCGCTAAAGCGATGGCCGTCGGTGACGCGCTGCACGGAATCGTAACCGGTGCCGTTGCGCTCGACGAACTCCGGATCGCTGAAGAAGGCAGCCGCCAGCACGGTCGAGCCGGTGCCGTAGGGATAGGCCTCGACCGTAATGGGCAAGCCTTGCGCCTGCGCCTTCGCGATCAGCACACGGCAGCGCTCGACGTCGGTCTTGCTCGACGAGTTGAAATGGCAGATGTGCATGTGGGCGCCAGTGGCGCCGGCATAACCGATGAGGCGGATATAGGCCTCCGCCGCGCTCTCGGGATCGACGCGCGACATGTAGGCAACGTGGGTGAAGGTCGGCACGTCCTTCGCCGCGGCGAGCTGGCAGATCGCCGTCAGCTCCTGCACGCCGGCGCCCGGCGCATAGGCGTTGAGGATGCCGATGCCGATGCCGCCCTCGTTCAGGCCGCGCGCGAGGCGTTCGAGAATGCCGGCGACTTCCGCATCGCTCGCCACGTTGTCCATCCAGCGGCGATCGCGCATGGCGTTGCCGAACGCCTCGAGCGAGCTTTCCGCATTGGATCCGGTCATCGCGCCGATGCGCGCAAACGCCCAGTTGGTAGCGGCGCCATAGTTCAGCACGCGGCCGCGCCTCGCCTGGCGCTCATACCAGGAGGCGACCGGCAGCACGCCGGCCTCGAGATCGAGCGTCGTCGTCACCCCGTCGAACGCCTGCATGCGGTCGGCCGGGAGCGATTGGCCATGTGCATGCAGATCGATGAAGCCGGGCGCGACCACGAGCCCGGTGGCGTCGATCACCCGCTCGGCGCCGCCGAGCGAGGAGCCGACGGCGGCAATCTTGCCGTCCACGACCGCGACATCGCCAATGGCGTCCATTCCGCTCGCGGGATCCACCACCCGGCCGCCAGAGATCACCAAACCGCCCATGTCGTCACTCCGAAAAGCTGATGCCAACACCTCCGAAGGCCGGCAGCAGCTTCGGAGGCGGGTTCGGTCGCATAGAGGCAGATTCTGGCAATAACGACCACCTCCGCGGATGCCGATGCAGCATGCTTGCGCGAGAGGTCCGGACCGGGCAGCCAGCCACGGTGCAATGGCCAGTTGCAGCTTCGGTTGGATGTGGCAAGAATTGGCTCTCAGTGAGCGGCGGCGGTGAGCATTCGTACGTCGTGTCGTGGCCGCAAAGTTGCTTTTGACTCGGTTCGCTGGAGGTCCCGATCGTGAATTCGCACAAGGTCGGACGAAACGATCCCTGCCCTTGCGGCAGCGGCAAGAAATTCAAGAAGTGCTGCCTTGACTCGCAAAGGCTGGACGAGCCGTCGGCCGGACGGCTCCAAGCCGTTGCCGAGGATCTTGTCCCCTCAGCGTTCGAGGAAACCGAAGGGGATATCCTGGAGGAAGGAGATATCCTGGAGTACGATCCCTTCGTGGAGCCGGACCCGGATCAGTGGCTTGCGCTGGACGAGCAGGACCGTATCGATGCCGTGGCGGATTACCATCGCCGCGCCGGGATTCACGTTCCACGGGCGGAACTGCACGCTGGCTTTCACGCCGTCGTCGAGACCCAGATTGCCGATGCCGTGTTGCCGGTGCGAAGCACGGTGGAGCGACTGATGGCGGAGGGCCTTGACCGTCATGAAGCCATTCATGCGGTCGGTTCCGTGCTCATCGGACACATGCACGACCTCATGACGAACTTCAGTGCGGGCGACGCGAACCCCAAGACGAGGTCCAACGAGGATTCGAATGTGGCTTATTTCGCCCAACTGGAAGCTCTGACCGCCGAACAGTGGCTTCAGTCCGGCTGAGCCGCGCGGGCGACACGTTGTCGAAATTGGCGCTCCCTAGGGGAATCGAACCCCTGTTTCAGCCTTGAGAGGGCGTGATCTTGGGTCCGCCACAGTCCGTGGACGTTCGCACAAGTTCAACAAAAACAGTTACTTGACGGGCCTGCATTCGTGCACGATCGTCCTTGTGCGCCAACATTTATTTGACGGATATTCGACGATTTAGGACACAGCAGCTAATGGCAAAGACCCTCAGAGAAGCACCAATCACCACCGCGAATGCACGCGCAAAGCTATCCGCCGGCGTGCACTGGCGAAGCCTCGATCCTGATGTTCATCTCGGTTATCGGAAAGGCAGGCGCGGCGGCGTATGGTTGGTGCGCTGGCGAAATGGCTTTGGCTACCGACAGAAGCCGATCGGAACGGCCGATGATGCCATCAAAGAAGGAACGCTGGACTTCAATGCCGCGGTCAAGACGGCGCGAAGAGAGGTCGTAGCCGCGCGCTTGGAGGCGAAGGCCGTGGCCGATGGGCCGGCTGTTACTGTTGGGCTTGCAGCGGAACGCTACGTTGCCGAACGTGACGCCCGGCACAGCAAGCGAGCTGGTCGCCAAATTCGCTCGGACGCCGCGCGGCGGCTTGGTCGGTATCTCCTGGGTCAGCCAGCGCGCGGAAAACAGGGCGTCGTCCCGGCGGCACCATTGGCAGACGTAGCCATACATTTGCTGAAGGAGGCGGACTTGCTCGCGTGGCGCGCCGGCTTGCCAGAAACGTTGAAAGAAACGGCGAAGCAGCGCCTTATCAACGATCTCAAGGCGGCACTCAATCGTGCGTTTACCGCGAACCGGAAGCGCCTTGATCCGGCGTTACCCTCGATAATCAAATATGGACTGAAGGCCGAGCCGGCCGATGACGACGAGAATATCCCACTTGCCCGTGAAAATCAGATCCTCTCGGATCCACAAGTTAGCGCGCTACTCCGGGCTGCACGGAATATTGATGCGTCAGACGGGTGGGAAGGAGACCTGTTCAGGCTCGTCGTTGTGCTTGCGGCCACGGGGGCTCGATTTTCGCAAGTCGCGCGCATGCGTGTCGGGGACTATCAGCGAACGGCGGGCCGCCTTCTGATTCCGGCGTCGCGCAAGGGCAAGGGCAAGTCTGGTAGCGTCCCCGTTCCTGTCGGAAAGGACGTGCTCGATGCGATTGTCCCTGCCGTCAGTGGCCGCGCCGGAGACGAGTTTTTGCTGATGCGCTGGCGGCACACGCAAGTGCCAGGGAGCATCCGGTGGATACGAGCAGACCGAGGGCCGTGGCAAACGGCGAGCGAACTAACGCGCCCCTGGGATGACATCCGCGGCCAGGCTGGAATGTCGCAAGTCATTCCTTATGCGCTCCGACACTCCAGCATCGTCCGCTGCATCCGCCAAGGCCTTCCGATTCGGCTTGTCGCGGCGCTTCATGACACATCCGTTCAGATGATCGAAAAGCATTATGCTCGCTGGATTACCGACGGTTTGGAAGAACTGGTCGCGCGATCTGTTGTTCCTCTTGTGCCGCAAGGTGATGAGAACGTTATTCAGATAAGTGCATAATTGATCGCAGATCGCTCCTGTTGAGCTCTCTTCGGTCTTTACCAGCATACGCCCCGCCTCGGTGCTAAGGCGCCGCATGCGAAGGTACGCCTGAGCAGCTACACTTCGGGAGTACCGCGAGCTCGGTCATCAAGTCACCGCGACAGCCTTCTGCAGAAGGAATTCAAATCGTCCGCGCTCACAAAAAAACTGGATCCACTCACGTAGTTGTGACTTTTTCTTTAGGAATGCCCAAGACCCTCGTCCCAGTCTGACCTCGCGTATCCGCCGGGAGTTTCCCGGTCACACAAGGAAGCGAGATCAACATGGATCCTATTGTACACACCATCCCCGAGACATGTACGCGTGCAAAAGTGGGACGGACTGTCGTCTACGAAGCAATCCGTTCGGGGGCACTCCGCGCAGTGAAACGTGGAAGACGCACGCTGATTCTCGATGAAGATCTGCGGCAGTGGGTTCACTCGTTTCCGCCACTCGAACCGAAGGCCCTGGTCCGTCGCCTCGATAGCAACGGCGCGATATGAGCAACTGCAGTGGTGGAGACGGCGGAGTTACCGCCACGGTAACAGCCAGCCTAGAATCCAGCTCGATACCCACTGCTGCGCTGAGCGCTACGCAAACGACAGCGGGAAGTGGTTCCGGAGCTTTCGTTGGGGCGAGCCAAGCGCCAGCAGGCGATGAGCGATCGTCGACAGCTGCCAGGAACAAGCAGTTCCTCGAGCAAGTTGTCGTCTGGCCTGGAGTGAACAACGCCGGCTGGATCAACCTCCACTGCCATGTTAAGAACACCGACCCGGCGAAGAACGGAGGCAAGGACTTCGTCGTCGGCTGGCCGTACAAGACGGCCGACGAACTGCTGGGCATGGCCGCGTGGGTGCACGGGACCAGGAAGTTCTTCGACAGCTGGTTCTGTACCTCCCAGCAGTCCGAGTGCGCGGTCAGCCCCAAGGGAAAGAACAAAGCTAAAAGGCTGGCGAGTAATGCGACGTGGTTGAAAGCCATCTGGATTGACGTCGACGTCAAGGCGAAGCCCGCTGACTGGGACGCCAAAAACCCCGGCAAGCCATGGACCCATTACGAGACGGTGGCGGAGGCGTGGGCCGCCGTCGGCGTCTTCCGTGCTGCGGTCGGGCTTCCGATGCCGAGCGCTGTGGTGCACTCCGGATCCGGAATGCACCTCTACTGGGTCAGCACCACGCCGCTTTCCCCGCAGGACTGGCGTCCCTACGCCGAAGGTCTCAAGGGCCTTCTGCTTCGCGAGGGTGTGAAATGCGATGCCGGCCTCACGACCGATCCTGCCCGCCTTCTTCGTGTCCCGGGTACGCTGAACCATAAATACGAGCCCCCGAGAGAGGTAAAGCTGATCCACCTAGGACGGATGTACGACTTCGCGACGGCGCTCGCTGTTCTTCCCAACGCTGCATCGGGGACAGCAACAGCACCATCCCACTCCTTGGTCCCGGCGGGCGAGGCGGAGGGCAAGGCGGGCCGGTGGTTCGCAGAACTCGCTGCCGACAAGCAAAGCGAAGTCGTGCGCCATGCGGCTCGCCACATCGCCAGGAACTCCAAGCTATTCGAGCTGACGGCCAACGGCGGCAGCTACGATACCTACTTGAAAGTGGCTCTCGCTCTTGCCCGCAGCGGCGTGGAAGACGCCAAAGATATCTTTGTGGAGGTGGCGTCGACCGCAAAAGGCGCAGACTCCGAGGACAGCCTACGACAGTTCTTTGATGGTTGCCGGAGTGCCGAACCCCGGCAGGATGGCGTAACGATCGGGACGCTGCTGCATCTCGCCACTGAATCCGGAGCCGACTTTGCACCCTGGAAGCAGGTCGCAGATGCCTGCGACACCAAAATCGCGGTGTACGTACCGGGGAATGAGGGGGAGTGTCGTAACCGCCTTGATGCCGTGGTGGCGAACGATCCCAACACCTTCACCTTGGGTGATCCGACGGGCCCGCTGGTGATCCTACGAAAGCCAGAACGGGACGCACTGCCATCCGGCACGCAATGGGACGGCGACTTACCCGCCACGACGCTCGCGACATCAGCAGATATCAATGAGCGGGCTGAACGGCTTATCTGGAAGCAGCGTACGGGCGGCAGGGGCGAAGGTCTGCTAACGCACACCCATCCTCCGCGGGGCTTCGTCGGTGACTACCTGGCGCAAATGCGCGGTCGGTATGGCGCGCGACCATTGCGTGGCATCGTGCGCGTGCCACGCATCGACGAAAACGGCGACGTTCATTCGCTCCAGGGCTACGACCCCGTGACCGGGTTATTCCACGACAGAGTTCCTAGTCTCGCGATTTCGCCGGCGCCGACGAGGGATCAGGTCAAAAGAGCGGCAGACGCGTTGTTGCTGGCCTTCTCCCAATATCGGTTCGATGACGCGGCTGAAGGCAAAGCACTCCTGCTTGCCGCCATCTTTACAGTACTGGAGAGACCTTTCCTGCCGGTGGCGCCAATGTTCGTCGTGCGCAGCTCGATGCCCGCGACGGGCAAGGGAAAGCTCGCGCGCGCGCTCGTCCTGTTGGGCTTTGACACCGCGCCCGTTGTTGTCACCTGGGGCGGCAGCGGCGAGGAGTTCGAGAAGCGCCTCACAGCCATTCTGCTACAGGCGCCGGCCGCCCTGATGATCGACAACGCCAACGGGATGCAAATTAAAGGCGACCTATTGGAAAGCGTGATTACCGAAGGAAGGGCGGGCATTCGCCCGCTTGGGTACTCGGACTTTGTCAAGCTGCGAAATCGCTCGTTCATCACCCTGACCGGCAACAACCCAATCATCACTGGTGACATGGCGCGCAGGGCGATACCGCTCGACATCTTGCCCAGGTCAGCAGACCCAGAACAGGACCGCTACAAGTTCGATCCGGTGAAGTTCATCCAGCGGCACCGCATCGCTCTCTTGGGTGCAGCGTTCACCATCATGCGGGCGTTTCGCCTCGAGGGCATGCCGTCGCAGGGCTTGCCGGCGGTAGGGTCGTTCGACGAATGGGCAACCAGGGTCCGCGATCTCGTCTACTGGCTCACCAACTATGACGTGAGCGTGGTGTTCCGTCAGAACAAGGCGGAGGACCCGCGGCGGCAGGCGGACGCAGCGCTGCTTGCTGCTCTGCACCAGCATTTTGGCGCAACGCCGTTCAAGGCTGCCGAGGCAACCGCGGTTCATAAGAAGGTGGAAGACGCCCGCCGCTCAACGGCGTCCATCCAGCTAACAGCGTCGGAGCAGGCGCTGCATGATGCACTCGATGACGCACTCGGGAGCAAGGGCGTCAATCCAAAGCTGTTCGGCTATTGCGCCCGCCGCCTTAAGGGGGCTCACAACGGCGGCTTCATCCTGGAAGTCGAGCACGACCCGGCAACAAACTCCAACCTGATCACCATCCTGCCTGACGTAGTGGCGGTCGCTCCGGGAAGTCCGGGAAGATCGGGAAGTTTTAAGCCTTAACATGAGGATCAAACATCAAAAGATGTTGTTGCATATTGATCAGTATCTAGGAGGCAGGATCTTCCCGATCTTCCCGGACTTGCCGGCGCGCTGCAACGGTACGCGCGGCAACGATACGCGCGGCAAACGCCGCCACCTTGTCATTGCCGAGGCGATATCAGGCCGGCTTCATCCGGTTGATCAGCAACCGGTTGCCGTCCATCGCTACGTGGTAGTGCCGGCGGCCGAGTGCATTAGCCTCCGGAAGCGTCACAGATTGACGGCCATGAGGCCCCCCTATCACCGGGAGACACGCATGTCCTTTCTTGAAAAAATCGCTAGGGCGAGTGGGAAGCTCGATGCTCGCCCTGCCGACCCTTGGCGGAAGATCATTGCCGAGGCTGTCGATGACGTCGACGCCATGAGCTCCGCCGCACTCCTCAATCTCGTGGGCGCGCGCCCCAGCACCGGCAACGCACGCCGGCTCGCCGCGATCATGCGGGACCTGAAGTTCATCCCGATCCAGTCGCGCCGTCTGATGCCTGGGGGTTCCGCGACACGGTCACCCGGGGGTGGGCACGCCCTATCCGATCGTTTCCAACAGCTAACAAGGTGGAAAGGTAACGCTATGCTCGCACCATCAATCCATATTGGCACATCGTACCCTGGCCATCCTGACGCACCGCGGAAAGATTGGGACAGCTTTTCACGCCAGCTCTCCCCTTACTTCAGCGAAGCTATCAGCAGAGAAGATATTGAGCTGCCATATTGGCTGCTTCCTCTAGCGCGGGGCGTTATCCTAGCCAGTCCCGTGCTTCTTGGCGTAACAGGTTACAAGAAGACACGAGCGATACCTCACGGATGGCAAAAAATCCGGCAGGATGTGTATCAGCTGTCGGTCGGCAAAACGCGACTACGGGTTCGCCCTACAAACGACCGCCGGGGATGGATCATCTCAAGATGGCCCCCTGGGATCTCCATGCACTCGGACGCGGAAAGTGAGACACTCGCCCATAGATTTGGAGCAACGCCGCTCGTCACCAGTGATCTGAACGAAGCGTTGCACCTGGCTTATTGGTTTGAAGTCAACCATCAGGGTTTCAATGTTCATTGGGTTGAGGTGAGCCCCAGATGCCCAATCGTTCTCCTTGCCTTCGCCATGCAGCGCGCCAACCGCGAAGGTACAAAGCTCAGCTGGAACGACCTACGAGTTTCCAACGCTCATTCTCGAAGAATGAAAAGGCGGCAAACCAATCAGAGGCATGCGCCGTTGTTACCGCCGGTCGCTGTTAGACTAGCGCTACAGTATTTGTCCCCCGCGCGCTGGGGCACTGCGCCGCCGACTTTCCACTAGATCTCTTGATCCAAGCATAGCAAGCGCCGAGCCGCCGCTTGCTAACCATTTCACTCGCGGCTCGGGAACCTACAATGACAAAGTCAAAGAAAATTCGACGGACCAAGCTCGACTATATTGAAGCTCTCTCTCAGAAGCGGGACATGGCACTCGAACGTGTAGTCATGCTTTGGGAGAAAGGCGAGGACGGAGAAGAGATGAACAACGCTCTTGATATTCTCGCCATCGCCCATACTGCCGCGACGTTCGATCACGTTGGCGGACCACACAAGTGGTAAATGCTATGGTCGCAGCCGCCATTGAGGCGGCTGCGACGCACAGTTAACCGCAGAGCGTTCAACGGCGAGTCGGAAGTGGCCCCAGAAGGATACGAAGTATTGCAATCGCCCAGCGACGCGTGGCACCTCCGGCTGCAGCGCGTGCGGGACAAACGCGCCTTCGCCCCGGAACACAGCGGCGTAGAAGTAGCAGCGCGATCGTACTATCCGCGCCTGTCGGCACCCCGGGACTTTGCCGGCTGAGCTTGGCTGGGCGCCGGTGCGCGAGCGGCTTCACGCGCGTTGGCCACAAGGAGCAAGCTCGCGACGGCTACATGCGCACTCACCGAGCGACTAGGGAAACGAGAATTGATCGGCACGAGAGTACAACCCAAACGCCAGATTGCCGCAGTAACTATAGTCTGCAATTCGTATCACACGAGCCATTGCCCTGCTCTTGCGCCATCCCAAGTTACTGATGAGCAGGTGTCGAGCCGCCACTGCTGCCCTCGTGTCGGCGCCGCATTAGAGAGGAGAATACCATGGATATCGAAAGTGCTAAAGCGAGCGAAGCCAAGAAACTATCGAGGTTTTGCGGGCGCAAGGAAGCAGAGGTACCCAACGGTTGGTTTAGGCATGCAAATCGCGTTCTGCTTGCCGCCGAAGATCCGATCGCAGCAGCTTACGGTTCTCCGTCGTCGTCAAATCGCTGGCATATGACGATCGATGGCTTCGGCCGCCGAACCGAAGATAAGAAGTACTCTTTCACGGTTATACAGGTCGGCCGCTATTGGTATGTTCTGCGAAGGCAAACAGGTTGCTCAAAAATCTACCTGGAGGTTTTGGCTGTGGCTTTTGGGCGCGCACCAATTTGTGCCAAGACCGCCGAAGACGCCAGAAAGTTAGCGGACCACTGCTATCCAAGTTCAGGTTTGAAACTACCGGTAATTTGGATCCCGTGGCTCGATAAGAATATCGTCCCGCTGGTGTGAAGGTGACAAGGTGCAAGGAGTGGTGAGCTTGGCCCGCACTGCCACAGCGCAATTATACGATTTCATCCCGCATGACGACACGGAAAGTGTCCTGACTTCTATCTGCGTTCGGCCGCAGAAATCCAGATTGCCGGTCCCGCTAGACGGCTTGATCTACGACATCAGGCAGCTCAAGCACGAAGCTGTGGATCCCTTGTCGCTCTCCCGTCGCAAAGCCCTTTAGTCGCGAAGCACTCGTGTTCGTATTTGGCTCAACTCCTGTCGTGACACGCGATTGTCGAGAGGCCATTCAGATGGCACGAACTTGCGCGGGGACTGCCCCGGATCAACAAAAAGGTGACGGAGCTTCGGAATTCCTTGACTTTCCCGGCCCCGAGCTTCTGCTATATTATCCCGTCAAGATATCGTTTTGGTTGCAGAGATTTGCGTCGAATGCCGAGCTCGCGCCAGCAAAGCGGTCGATTGGTGATAACCGTACACGGCATTCGCACGTTCGGACATTGGCAGGAGCGACTTGAGGCCCTGGTTCGACGCTCGACCGGCAATGTCGTATTTGCAAATTATAAGTACGGCTACTTTTCCGTCGTCGCGTTCATCATTCCATTTTTTAGATCGCTTGTGGTACGGAAATTTCGTGCCGACCTCATCAGCATGGCCGGCCGATCAGAATGGACGCGCATTGATCTTGTCGGCCACAGTTTCGGTACTCATATCATCGCGTGGGCAGTCGCCGGACTTCCGCCATCGGTAAAATTATCGATCCACACCGTCATACTATCTGGAAGTGTCTTGCGGGCCGGATTTCCTTGGCGAGACCTAATTGGTAATCGCGTCGGGCGTGTCGTGAACGACTGTGGAACACGAGATAACATCTTACTGCTGAGCCAATTCTTTATCCTGTTCACGGGCATGGCTGGACGTACCGGCTTTAGCGGACTTACCGGCGACGTTTTTCGAAATCGATATTCGGTCTTCGGTCATAGCGGCTATTTCCAGGATGGTAAGGGCATCGCTTCCGACACTTATATGCGGGAACATTGGCTGCCCCTGCTGCTGTCAGACGATGGAATCCCGGAGTTTGACTATCGAGATACGTCGGCGATCGAGGGCTTGATTACGACGCTGGCAAACAATAGCGAGCCGATCAAACTGTCTTTCTATTTAATCCCGCTTATTGCGTTTACGCTCTGGATATCTGGACTCTACCTGAATGCGGAGCGCCAGCGCCTTGAAGCCGAACGTCAGCGGGACCTCGCTTACGCAGCCGAATCACGCATCCTTGCTGACCTTGCCAAACAAGTGGGTCACCACGACCCCACGACGGCCGCCCTGATTGCAATGGAGGGGCTGCCGGATGCGTCGATCGGCAGGCAGCGCCCTTTGATTCCCGTTGCCGAAAGGCAGCTGTATGACGCGTACGCATCCTTCAGAGAATTATTTCTGCTGCACGGCCCCACTGCTGCCAACGAACTCATTGGCTTGGGGAACAGACGTATCCTCGTCAAGTTCGCTGACAATTCTGCTGCTGTTTGGCGAATTGACTTTCCTGAGCCGCATCGGCTGCTTTCGACCGGTCCTGGTGATGCAGACAGCTTTGTGGTCGGCAAAGAGACAGCCCGGCTGATTACGTTCTCGCACGAAAACGTCATGAGAGTATGGGACACCGAAACCGGTCAGGCGATCAAAACAGTCGCTGGTATCCGACGAGACGGATATAGCCTGAATAACAGTGGGAGCCGCCTCGCGACCGTATCTGAGACGAACGACGGCGACATCTGGGATGCGGTGAGTGGCGACCATCTGGTTAGATTAGAAGGACAGACGCGTGGATTTCATATCCCAGCCTTCGACCCTCAATCGCACTCCATCGTTGGGCTTGAGAACGATGGGCTATCGATATGGAACGTCGAGAACGGCGCTAAACGGCTCAGCATTCAAGGGGCGTTCAACGATGCGCGCTTCGTCGACAATGGGACCCAAATTTTGAGTGAGATATCCCATAAGCCAGCAAACGACTTTGAAAGGGCAAACGAAGATCGTGTCACATCCAGCGTCGCTCTCTTGGACGCAAGAACGGGAAAGCAAGCATCATTGGTCGCTGCTAGTCGGCCGACAAACACAATTTTCGCCGTGAGCAAAGAGGGATCCAGAGCTGTCATTCTGCACGAAGCAGTGAGCAAGTGGACTCACGATGACGAGGGAGAATACGATTTGTGCGACATAAAGGCTCCAATTCCGCCTCTCGCAACTCTCGAAGACTTCTCGGGTCTGCTTTTAGATAATACCGGGCCAAATAAATTGAGAACTGTCGTCTTAAGCTCGGGCAGTGAACGCATCGCCGCTCTGGATGGACAAGGGAGAGCTACACTTTTCGACTGGTCCGGCAGAGCCATCAGTTCGTTTGCGGCTTCCGAATTGAAATTCGATCAAAAACTCAAATGGCTGCTCATCGTAGGCGCCTCAAAGTGGGTGGCTATAGACGCCATCACAGGTACTGAAGTCTCGTCGATCTTCGTCGGCAATTCCGACGCGATCAGTTCCGACATCGATGACGAGTTTCTCTATACGGTGCATCTCGACGGCACCATTCGAGTTTGGAACTACAGAATCCTGCCGTCTGAATTCTCAATTGATGCGCAAAAAGATGGTGGCGAAACTGACATCTCCCAGATCCAGTTCGGTCCGAATGGTGCCACCGTTGCAACTGCTAAGTCACCGCTATTCCCAATTCGAAATTCGATCCAACCCGGCTCTAGCGGCAGTGTCTCGGTGTGGGATACTCGGACGGGAAAGCAGCTAGCGTCTCTCGGTATCGACCCATATTTGGGGAAGTTCCCATCCTCTAACTATATGGGAATCGCGTACAGCTCCGATGGGAACAGACTTCTCGTCGAGCTACCAAACGGAGACAAAGTTGTCTGGGACTGGAAAACAGAAGCGACTCGGAACGTCACTATCAACGACAATCTAGGTCAGTACGGCTCTTTGCGCGCCGCGGATTTTTCGCACCCGGAAACGCCGAGACTCACTGTCGGGGTCGATGAAGAGGGGCTGGTCGTTCGCAGCGAGAACGGCGGAAGACTCCTATCGGAGCCTGGCAAGCCCATGTAATAGCGGCGTCGGCTATCTCGCCCGACAGTCATCGGCTAGCGGTAGCAAGCGGCGGTTCAATTGTAAGATTTTTTGATCTCGTTCCCAGCTCTGCTTCGCTCGTACAGTCCGCCAAGGCCGCCTTACCACGTTGTCTCACGTCATCCGAGAGAACAAGATATCTTCTACCGCCTGTTCCGCCGCGCTGGTGCATTACGGGGGTGGGGCGCGAAAGCGAAACGGATAGCTCAAAATGGAGGCCGCTTTGGCCGTACGATAAACCCGCTTATCAAGAATGGCTCAAGAGGACGGACCAAACTCGGTCTGAGCGTGCTTCTTCATGGAACAGGCTGCGGAGTCGGTTATTAGTTCGCGGGAATGAAGAGGTGTTGCCCTTCCCTGCAAGCTCAGAGGCACAGCGGTAGCTGCCTAACTCCCACGCACGGGAATTGGCGGGAAATGAATCAGTGTGACCGCATGAAAGAGCTCCAAAGTTCGAATGTTATCCGCTGGCGAGAGCAATGCGCGCCGTATGTGAAGGGGCTGTCAAGCCACGCCGCATCCGTGTGCACAGCCGGAAATTCGTTCTCATGATGGGCCTTCCCCAGGCTGCCCCAACGGTCCAAGGGCACGCCGGAAACTCTCCAGGTGACAGGTTGACACGTATCAACAAAAGGAGCCGGCTGCTTCCGGCGGAGCTATGGGCGAGCGGATCGAAAGTCTTGTACTGTGGTATCAGCTTAGCCTTAAGCGTCAAACACGCCGAGAGATTATCTGCTTTGCGCCCGGGGGGCTGCCGCTTCCGAGGTCGCGTTCTAGCCTGAGCTATGAAAGGTCAATTATAATCAGGTTAGAAATTCGCTCTGAGCCCAGAACCGCGGCTTGACACACCTAGCTGGTCGAGACGCATCGATAATTCTCTTCCGCACACATCTTCGAGAGACAAGCGAATTGAGATGAAAGGGCGGAAAGTCAAGGAAGTTCGGTGTGACGAATGCAAGGGAGCTGGCTCACCGCCGACGAAGCAACCAAACACACCGGGCACTCGCACCTATCCAGCCAAATGTCCAAAATGTTTGGGCAAAGGATGGATATCTGTTGAGCTGAGGCTAGGGCTTCCGCCAGATAAGCATTCCTGACGTCGCCACTTGCAACGTCCGCATTTCTCCACATCCGAGCTGCTTGTCGCAGCCAGGCTTCGCAACCCGACACTATTCGCCATCTAAACTAATCGGCGCCCGCCTTATTTATTGTAGCCGCGTGACTCCGCGCCCGATAAAGAATCGCGTATGAGCGGCGTCGGCTCGAGCCGCTAGTCGACATACGGCCACTGCCACGTTGCAATTCCCATCTTGTCGCAATGCGACGGTCGCAAATCCTCCGGAAGAACTGCTTGGCAATACTGCTGATAATAACCGGGGCTTTTGCACTTTGCTGAATGCACGCGAACCGCTTTTCTCAGCCGGCACTGTTCTGTGAAATGGGTCATAGGAAACGCGCACAAGACGTGATCTCCTTCGCTTGCACAGTCAGGCAGGAGCCTGCAATCGAAAGAACGAAATATTCGTTCAATTGCAGATTGAATTTTATCTGGTTTTCACTTGCCAACTTTTCCTTCCGGGTGCAGGGTTAAGCTGGCATTTTTTTCGTTCGGCCGCACCGGCGGTGACAATGAACGATGGTTTAAGGGAGACGGCAATGAGCACAGCCAATTCCCAGCACTCGAAATCCTCGTCCAAGATCGATTTCGGCCGAAGGCGCTTTCTCGAACATTTTGCGATCGTGGGCGCAACTGCGGCCGTCCTTTGGCCGGGATCGGCCAAAGCCGTTATGGAGCTGTGGGAAGAAGGTGATCCGCTCTGCAGCGTTCACTACGACGCACTATCGAAGCCGGACGGCTATGATCTTGACCTTGCTTATCTCGAAAGTTTCCTCGGCGCATCCAAGTCACTGACTGGCCTTGTCGAACTCGATCGACACATGGCGAACCAATACATGGAGCGCTTTGCGACGCATCCGCAGCTCTCGAAAAACCTGGATCTGCTCATACGCGCGTACCGGGCGATACCGGGAGCCAATCCGGGAGAGAGCGAGATCAAGCAGTCGATCTGGATGTCCTCGGATGCGGGGGTGAGAGCCGGTGCCAAGCAGTTGATTTATCTCTGGTACATTTCGGCATTTTACATTCCCCTGGACATCACCCCCGGCGCGAAGCCGCCTTTGCAGGATGATCCGGCGGATACCCGCAAGAAAATCTGGGTCTATGGCACGCCCGAGCAATATAGCCGCGGCATGATCTGGCAGGTGATCCATGCCCATGCGCCCATGACGCCCGGCGGACCCCGACGCTATTGGGCCAGCAAACCGCAGATCGCTTGACGACCTCGGCTGCCAATCACGCATTTGACGAAGAGATTACCGAAGCGAGGTCGACTCCAAAAGCAAGAAGAGAGCCCGGTTCTGATCCCTTGAACCACAGAGCTCCCGATCACTGATCAATGGCTGCTCGGAGAGACGATCATGAGACCGATTCTCGAATATGCGGAGTTTGACCTCGTTGTCATCGGCTCCGGCGTGGCAGGCGCCATGGTTGCGCATCAGGTTGCGAAAGAGGGTTTCCGGGTCTTGATCTTGGAAGCGGGCGGCGTTCCGCCCGACTCGCTCGGCCGCTGGGCGATGGTACATAACTATACCAACTCGCCCTCGAAGGCGCCGGACTCTCCTTTCTGTGGCGATGATGTCCTGCCGACTGATCCGAACGTCAATCCGAAAACAGATCCCGGCAAATATCGTTTTCTCCAGCCGAGCCCAATCGAGGACGGCGGCAAGAACTATTACGACTACAGCGCCGACTCGATCAGCAAAAAGCGCTTCTTCAAGAGCTTCTACGAGCGCATCGTCGGCGGCTCCACCTGGCACTGGCAAGGCATCTACATCCGGATGCTGCCGAACGATTTCAGGATGAAGACGCTTTATAGCGTGGGGTTTGACTGGCCGATCACCTACCGCGAACTCGAGCCCTGGTACGTCAAGGCCGAATACGAGATGGGCGTCGCCGGCAGTGACGAGGAGAACGAGGACTACTACGAGCGCAAATGGGGCGCTTATCGCAGCGAACCGTTCCCGATGCCCGCGCTGGTGCCGAGCTTCCTCGACAATGAGCTCGCAAGGGTCATCAACGGCGAGAAAGTCCCCGATCATGGCCTGCGGCTCAAGGTCAATACCGTGCCGCACGCGATCAACTCCAGGCCGTTTGCGGGGCGCCCCGAATGCGACGGGCATACCTCCTGCGTGCCGTTGTGCCCCATCAAGGCGCGGTATGAAGCCATCGTCCATGTCGAAAAAGCGGTTTCGACGGGCGCCGTTCTGCGAACGCAAGCCGTCGTCACAAAGCTGGACGTCGACGCCGAGAAGAAGTGGGTTTCGCGGGTCTGGTACAAGCGGCCCGATGGCACGGAGGACCGAGCCTCGGGACGCATTGTGGTGCTTGCGGCCAACGGGATCGAGAATCCGCGGATTTTGCTGTCATCGGGAGCGGCCAACTCCAGCGACAAGGTTGGCCGCTACCTGATGGATCATCCCATCAAGCAGTCATTTGCTTTGGCGCCCCAGCCGCTGTTTCCCTTCCGGGGACCGCAGACCACCTCCGATATTGCCGCATTCCGCGATGGCGATTTCCGGGCCCGGTACGCCGGCTTCAAGACCTCGATCAAGAACGACGGATGGTCCAGCACCAAGACGGGCTCTCCCCGCGGCAACTTCATTCCGCCGAAAGACCCGAGCGGCAACCAGAATACGAACGGGACCATCCTGGATTTCGTCGAGAACTTTGGTCTGTTCGGAACCGAGCTGCGGAAGAAGATCAGCGATCATGCCACTCGTCAGATTACCCTGAACAGCGCCTGCGAGCAGCTTCCGCGTGAGACGAACCGCGTGACGCTTTCAAGCAATGCAGACGGGCTCGGCATCGCCAAACCAATGATCAGCTACAATCTTGATGACGACGAGTACCTTCGCAACTCGTTCAAGACCGTAATCGATGTTCACAAGTTCATCTTCGACCGATTGGGCGCGACCGATCGCGTCATGCAAGCCGATCCGCCCGACACCACAATCTACGGCGGCTCAGGCCACATCATGGGCACGACCTTGATGGGTAGTGATCCAACAACCTCCGTGGTCGACAAATATTGTCGTGCGCATGACCATCCGAACCTGTTCGTGCTCGGCAGCAGCGTATTTCCGACGAGCTCGACGGCCAATCCTACCTCGACGGTTGCTGCGCTGGCCTTGCGCGCCGCGCAAACCATCAAAGAACAGTTGAGAAGCTGATGAGTTCGACGAAGTCGTTTCCGGCACATTTCGCCGGGACAGGCCAGACTTTTTTTCTTCTATTTTGGCAGGGAGCTATCAATGCCGGCAGGTTTACTGGAAGTGGACGGTTCAATCGACCTGAAACAGTTCTGGCCGGATGGCCGATCCGACGCGGATACCACGAAAGTTGTGCTGAACGTCGGACCGAACGCAATCAAGTTTCGTAAGGATAGCTCCTCGCCGTTTCATCCCACGCACGTCTTCGAGGGCGCAAAAGTCAAAGGCAGGACAAACACGGCGCCCATAAAAAATGGAAAAGTCACCATTCGCCTTCAGGGCATCGATGCAACCGAACTTCACTATCAGCCCTCGCCGCTTTCGACGGCGGAAAAGAGCGGGCACCCGGCAGCGCAGCTGAAAGCGTATCACGATCTCGTGCACTCCTATCGACAGTTGCTCGGAGCTACTTCGACCAAGGCACTGCACGACTTCCTCGGCTCAACCGGAAAGACCACGCTCGATTGTCGCGTCATCACGCAGGTTGACACCCCGAACGAGGTATTCGACACCTATGGTCGGCTGGTTGGCGATATTGAGCTCACGGTCAACGGTAAGCTGCTCAACCTAAATCATTGGCTCGTCGAACATGGTTGGGCATATCCCACGTTCTACTCGAGCATGACCAATGATGAGATCAATGCGCTGCTTGCGCTCGCCAAGGCTGCGCGCGCGAACAAAACCTTGGTCTGGAAATTCCTGTCTAAAGTGATTGGACCGTTCGATTTCAATCTGCGTGAACCGCGGGTCGGCGATACGAGCGTGTTAGCCACAGACAAGGGATCTGCGATCTTTCCAAAGCTGTTTCGACGGTACACGAACTTCTCACCGCGAAAGAAAGCCAAGGTGACGCCGCAGAATTTTCAAGCATTTCTGGTGGCGGGATCAGGTGGAAAGCCCGACATCTGTTTCGAAATTGCTGACTTCCTGACCAATGGTGTTCATTCCGCCACTCCGCACAATTTTGCGAACTTTGTGGTGGGTGGGAAAACGATAAAGTTTCAGCCAGATGGTCTGGTTTTCAAGGAGGCTCCTTCCACGTTGCTCGGGCCGGACAACAAACCCGTCAGCCATTTCTGACCTCGAGAGCCTCTCCGCCTATTTTGGAGATCCGGCATGACAGCCCCATCATGGCCTCTCACAATCCGTGGAGGCATGGACGCTTGATCGCGCTCTCGGGGCAAAAGTTCTTCCGCGCGCGTGAAGCGGCAACCCTGGGCGGCAGGTCACCCTCCCGATTGGCCGGCAACTTTCCCTGCGAATGATCCGGCGACCACCAGCGCGCCGTCGGCAATCGCCACCGGCAGCGCGGCCAATCGTCTAGGGGCAGGCCCAAACACGACCTCTGCCGCGTGGCGGGGATCATACTCTGAATTGTGGCAAGGGCACTTGAGGACATACTCGCCGCCCTGCTCCGCTTTGACCCACTCTGAAACTGGACACGCGGCATGGGCGCAAATCGCCGAATAGGCGACGATACCGTCAGCCGCGCGAGTTCGGGTTACCTCGTCAAGCTCGTCCGGCTCGAGTTTCAGGACCAGGATTTCGTTCAGTCGCGAGCCGTTTCGGATAACCGACGTTTTCGGATCCTTTGGCCAGGCGCGAAGTGGCGGGCCTCCGAGTTTCAGGTCATCGGGCTTGATGATCTCTCCTTCGTGCTCGCCTTCAGAGGTGACAAGCACATCTCCCTTCTGTGGTCGCTCATCGCTGCCGGGCTGATCCTCGGCAGCGGCCGATTTGGCTGCGAGGCACACGCCAGTCGCCAGAGCCGTCAGGAGAAGCGAACGTCGGTTGTGATCAGGACAATGCATCATCTCAATCTCCGCATTGCTAGACGATAGATATTGAAGCCGCGAGTCCGTCAAAATGGGGGCGCCAGCCGCCGGTTGTTATCATCCGCCCCACCGGCACAATCACGGTTTGTGGGCTCCCTCGAAGCGAAGGGGGACAGCAAAGGTCAATCCGCCTCGAATTTCGTCGATGGAATGGCCATTGGTCAGCGCGTGGCGGTAGGCGACATCGAAAGAGAGCTTGTCGTTGACCTGCCAAATCAGTCCTACAAGCCCCGAAACAGTCTCCTCGAGACCAAACTCCTTCTCGTAGAACACCTCTGCGACCGGCCGCACTTTCCAGCTCGCAGGTCCCTCCAGTATGGTTCCGACAAAGACGTCGGCCCGATGTTCGCGCGTCAGCAGCGTTTCCACGTTAAAATGAACTGTACCCCAATCCCAGCGCTGCGATGCGATTCCGGCCCAACTTGCGCCCGTGCCGCTAGTGCCGGTGCTATCGGGCAAGAGCACACCAAATTCAGTCGCCACGCTCGGTCCGGTCTTGTCCTGAAGACTGCCGGGCACAACGACGTGCTTGAGGAATGCGCCGGCATCGATCAGCTCGGTGGGGCCAAATGGAGACAAAGGCGTTTCGCCGCGCCCCTCGAACACCGCCTCCCAACCTTCACCCAAGCCGATATTCAGCACCGTCCATGGAGCAATGAGGGTACGTGTCCTCTGCTCATGCTGGACGCCACCCGGCTGCAATTCGACCTCGAGTTCGCCCGGCGCGGCCACAGCTGCGTCGGTTCCGTCGAACGGACGATAGGCGAAGGCTGGTCCGGCCCACGCGGCCGCGGCGATGACGATCGATAAGGCCGTAACATACCGCATAGAGGTAACCTCCCAGCAAGCATGGTCATAAATCGATCTCAGGGCGACGGACGAAACACCCAGATTGCTGCGCTGTTCTCTCCCCTCGCCGGAACGGCGAGCAACAATCGATCGAGCTCAGTCACGAAGAGCGATGTTCTGGCTCCCGGAGCGGTCGTGATCCTGTCAATTCGTTCGTAGCTGTCGCCGGCGGCCGCAAGCACATCAACAAACCCCTCACCGCAGCTGACGTAGACACGATCCCGCTTAGGATCGACGAATAAGTCGTCGACGTCCCCGCAGGTCGATATCGTCGATACCAGTGCTCCGTCCGTCAAGGAGACGACCCCGAGTTCGGCCGGATGCCGGAATGCCGCAAGAAGCCGCCCATGGCCCCGATCAATCGCCATTGCGAAGTTCGCGCCCCTGCCGTTGGTCGGCCAAGAGGAGATCCTCTGGCGTGTGATGCGATCCACGACATCAATGGTGCCGGCATCTGGCAAGTTGACGAAGATCCGGGTCGAATTTTCGTCGAGCTGAAAGCTCTCGGGATGCGCCTTCAATGGGACGTCTGCGATCTTGCTGTGCGTTGAGAGATCAATGATCGCCAGGGCGCCGTCGCCATGTCCGACGAACGCCTGCCCTGCCTTCGAATCAATACGAACGTTATCTGCGTCGCTTCCCAGCTCGATCTGTCCAATAGGGGACAGATCGCCGTCGTTGAAGAGTCTCACAGAACCGTCGCCGGCGTTTGCGACGTAAAGCGTATCTGTAGCCTGGTCGTAACCTACACCCTGCGGCCTCGGAAGGCGGCCGATGAGCCGATCCAGCCGTTTGGCTGTGAGGTCAACGACGGCCAGGCTGTCATTGCCCAGCGCAGCCACGAACAGACGACGCCGGCCCAGATCGACCGCCATATGGTCGATCCGGCCGCGCACGTCGTCGAGCGATATCTTGCGTTCCAGTACGAGTGGTGGGGTTTCGGCACCTGATGCGGTCGGGCCCCTCGCGAGAGCAATCCCCGCAAGAAGCGCCACCAAAATAGCGAAATACGTTCGGCACATGTTCAATCTGCCGTTCCCGAAGTTGCATGTCCCCTAGGGGCGCAGACCGCTAGTCGAGCCGTTCTGAAGCGGTCGAGAATCTCTTTCCTTGGAGGAGGACAATCGTGGCCTCCGGACGGTCATCCTTAAGCTCCGCGACCGCACTTACGACGAGTACCTCGGTTGCCTCGCCCTTTGCCTGTCCCTTCGCTTTGGTTGCTGCGTCCGCCAGCTTGAACTTTGCCCTATCCATTGCGGCTTTTTGCGACTTGGCGTGGATGAGGTCGTCGCCTTCGGTTATTGGCTCAACCTTGGCAATAGTTCCAGTCATGTGATCGACAATCACCTCGAAGAACTTGCCTTCCTTAGCGGTATAGACGGAAAGCTGGAGCTTGCCTTCTTCGACTTCAAATTTTCCAGAAATCGGCTGACCTTCCCGTTCACTGGCCGTAAAACCCTGCTGCAAGCTTACCTTCGCGCCGCTCAATGCATTCGCCAATTCAGCCTGTTCTTGATCCGGACCAATCGCAAGAGCCAGCCGCTGGCCGGCTAAAGGCGTCGTCAGGACAACCAGGAGACCGGACACGGACGTAAGTAACATTTTTCGTCTTGTCATGGGATACCTCCTTACATTTGACCGAGATGCCCCCTGCCCTAAATTAAGCGATCACTTCACCATCACCCACGCGGGCTGCAGCAGCGGATAGGCAATCAATCCAACGACGGCCGTTGCAGCAATCAGCATCGGATTACTCACCTTCCAGCGGAAGAGCACGGCGAGTGAGACCACGCCGATCAAGACGGTCAACCAGTCGCCGATCGCGATCTTTCCGAGCAGCACACAAGCCCCCAGGATGGTGCCGATCGCTGCAGCGTAGGCGCCCTTCACAAAACCCTGGACATTGGCGTTGCCTCGATGCCGCGCCAGGATCGGCGCAACGATCAGAACCAGCATGAACGACGGCAAGAAGATGCCGATGGTGGATACCAGCGAGCCCCAAAATCCCGCAACGAGATAGCCGACGAAAGTCGCCGTGATCACGACCGGTCCGGGGCTGATCATGCCGATGGCGACAGCGATCAGGAATTGACGTTCGTCGAGCCAGCCATATTGCTGCACCAGCCCCTGTTCAAGGAACGGCACAATGACGAGCCCACTGCCGAAGGTCAACGAACCCGCCTTCAGGAAGAACAGCATGAGCTTGCCGAGCGTCGAGCCTGTCGCGACCGGAGCCATCGGGGCCGCCGGCGCCACCGCCACCACCATAGGCAACACTGCGGGCGTTCGCTTGAACAGACGACCATAGTAGAGAATGCCAACGATGCCGGCGCCGATGAACAGCAGCGCGACCTCGGCCTGCAGGATGATCGTCACCAAAAAGCAAACCGCTGCGATCACCCATTGCAGCCAGTCTTCCATGCCGAGCTTTGCCAACCGATAGCAGGAATGCAGAATGAGCGCGATCACGGCTGGGCTTACGCCGTAGAAGATTGCGGTCACCGGCTGAAGATCACCGAGATAGACATAGAGCGCGCCGAGAGACGCGACGATGACGAAGTTGGGCAGGATGAAGCACCAGCCGCCTACCCACGCGCCCCAAAACCCGCAGCGCAGCCAGGCGATGTAGACGCCGACCTGGATCGCGAGAGGTCCGGGAAGCGACTGACAGATCGCGATGGACTCTCGCATCTGCTCCTTGGTCAGCCACTTCTTGTCGTTGACCAGTTCGCGCTCCATCTGGCCGACCAGCGCAACAGGGCCGCCAAAACCGAGAAAACCGAGCCGCAGGAAATAGAGCGCGAGTTCGCCCATGCGGCCACGCTCCGGTACTGCGGTCGTTGTCATGTCAAACGTCCCCTCTTATTGCGGATCGGAAATGGGCTGAAGTATGCCGTCCAGGGGCGATCCCAGTCCGGCGGGCGTCAGGGTGAAGGTCTTGCCTGACCGTGCAACCTCAAAGCAGCCGTCGTCCGGCTCCTGGAGGTAGAGGCAAAGCTGGTCCTTATCGACGACCCACTTGCCGCGCTTCTTCACCCCTAACGTAAAGCTGCGCAGCGTGCCGTCGCGTTCGTAGGCCAGACGGTAGTGCACCTCGTCGGTAAGCTGCATCCGCGCGAACTTCGCCCGGACTTGCGCCCCGGACAGCTTGTGGACGCCTTCAGCGTCAACGAATCCGGCATCGAGAGCAACGAGGCTCCCGATGCCGGCAAGGATCGCGATGAAACGCAAACTACCCAACTCAGCCTCTCATTTTTTGCAAGCTTTGAGGCACATCTGGTACTCGGTGTTGCAGGCCGGCCCGGCGCAGTTCTTCATGCACGCCTTTTGCTGCTCCGCGCATATCTTGCAGGACGTTTGAGCCTGCGCCGCAGCGCTCAGCGCAACGAGGCCCGTCAGTACCGACAACGTAAGGACCACATTTCGCATTCGATCTTCGTCTTTTGAAACGCCTCATCCCGCGCCAGCCTGTCCGGCGCGCGGAGTAGTCAAGTTTTGCTAACTCTTGGTCCTGGCGGTCTTGTCGAGCGCCGCGCGCAAGCCCTCCGCCAGCTTGACGGCGTCGTCATTCGCCCAGAAATGCATGAAGAACAGCCGCGGCTGCTCGTCCAGCATATGACTGTGCAGGGCGGTCACCTCTATGCCGTGCGCCCGCAAAGCTACGATGACGGGATTGACCTCGTCGCTGGTCAGGACGAAATCGCCCGTGATAGCAGCCTTTCCGCCGCCGGTGGGCTGGAAATTGATGCCGATCGCCACACCCATGGGACCCACGGGGGTCAGTGGCATGCCCTCTTGCGTGATCGGGTCGCGCCGCTTCACGTTGAACTGATAGACGCCGCCGTTGGCCTGGCCCTTCACGCCGATGATCTGGTCGAGCTTGGCCGTGTCGAGATCGACGGCCGGCGACGGGCTCGCCGGCGCCCCGACGGTCAACGGCGTCTTGCTCTCGGCCAACGCATCGTGGATCGCCGAGGCCAGCTTGACGGCGTCGCCGTGGCCGGCCACGTGCATGTAGAACGTCGCCGGACTCGCCCGCAGCAGATGGTTGTGCACGGCGGTGATCTCGAGGCCGTTCGCGATCATCTTCGCCATCACAGGATTGATCTCGGTCTCGAGCAGCACAAGGTCCCCCATGATCATCGCGCCGCCGTGTCCGGGCTTGAACGCTACCCAGCCGCCCAGTGCCAGCGACGGCTTGATCGTCACGCCGTCCAAGGTCACCGATAGGTCGCTACGCGGGAACCCGTAGCGATGGACATCCTCGGAGACCGCTGCCTTCCTGCCGAGGGTCTCGTCGACCTTTTGCCAATCGATCGCTTGCGCGCGTGCCATGTCGACGAAGGACGGGTAGCCGAGAGCGAGGCCGATCACGATCAGGGGCCAGACTGTGCGTTTCATCGTACTCCTCCACCTCAGTTTCGTTCTTTGATCTGGCCGCTGCTATCGACGACGAGCGTCACCGGCTTGCCGTCCTTCACCGCCTTGACGGTAGTGCCTTCGGCCGTGGACTTGACGTCTCTCACCTGCGAGTAACCAGCTGCCTGGATCTTGGCGACCAGTTCGTCCTGAGTCAGGGCGTGGGCGGGCGAGAGCCCTGCCGCAAGCGCCACGAAGAGCGTTGCCCGATAGATCGTCGATGTTCGCATGTCTGATCTCCTGGTTGTCCCTGCCCCAGAAGTCCTTCCTGCTTCCGGCCTCACCTGACCTTCTTGGTCGGCCAGTTGTGCGTCTCCTCGGTCCCGTCGCGGCACCATCGGTAGAACGCGTGGTACAGCGGGCAATCGGCGTTCAACTGTTCGAGGTCGTCGCGAGCGCCGAACGCCGCCAGGAATCGGTGCGGGTCGGCCGAAAAGTTCTCGTCGGTGTGCCCATCGATGAGCGTCGGCGCGGGCGCAGTGCCTACCGATGGAGACAGTTTGTTGGGTGAAATAAAGGTGTACGATGCTGACATACTGCGCCCTTGGTGATCAGGACGCGATTCTTGGGCATGACGCCTCGCGGGGAGATCGCACATCCCCGTGGCGCGAATAAAAGCCCAGATGGCGGGGCTGTCAACCCGCGCGCACCGATGGATTCCAAGATATCGGGCCTCGGTCACGAAGATTTTTCGGCGATCGAATGGAACGAACCCGATCACAACGCTCGGTCTGACTCCGCCTCCAGAGAGAAGAATGGCCACTTGATGGGGCCAAGCGACCTCTCGTAGACTGTCTGAGCGGGATCAAGCAGACTCCCGGCGAGACTTCGGTCCAAGCTCTGCGCAGCACGCAAAACGTGGAGCTTGCGCATGGACACCGAAAATTACCGCTCTCCCCGACGTACCGTCGCCATCCTCTCGCGAGGAGATGCCGTCGCACGCCGAGATGCCACCTCGAAAAACGGCCGCTTCGTCGACGTCTTCGAAGCACTTGCCGCCGTCGGCATCGAAGGGCACCCCGTGATCTATGACGAGAGTTTTGCGGACGCTGCCCGCGAACAACTGCTCGCAGCGGATGGCGTGCTCGTCTGGGTCAACCCGATTCAAGATGGTCGAAGCCGCGTCAGTCTGGACGCCATGCTGCGCGACGTCGCGGCGAAAGGCGTGTGGGTGAGCGCCCATCCCGATGTGATCCTCAAGATGGGCACTAAGGAGGTACTCTATCGCACCCGCTCAATGGGCTGGGGAAGCGACACGGCGCTCTATCGGACCGCCGCAGCCATGCGAGCGGAGTTGCCGACGCGACTCGCCGCCGGTCCACGCGTGATCAAGCGCAACCGCGGTAACGGTGGCCAGGGCGTCTGGAAGGTCGAAAGGTTGCCTACTTCCCCAATCATCAGGGTGCTGGACGCGACCAAGGACACCGCCGAGGAACTGACGCTGGATGATTTTCTCCGTCGTTGTGCGGAGTATTTCGAGAACGGCAGCGTAATCGACCATGCGTTCCAGCCTCGTGTGAGCGAGGGCGTTGTGCGTTGCTATATGGCAGGCGACCGCTGCGCCGGCTTCGGCCACCACAAGGTCAAGGCCCTGGTCGACTCGCCGGCCGCGCGCGCCGAGGCCGGACCGCGGCTCTACTCCTCCAACGCAGACCCGCGCTTCCGGCGGCTGCGCCGCCTGATGGAAGAGCAGTGGACGCCGCAGTTGACCTCGTTGCTGGATATCGCGCGAGGCGACCTACCCGCGATCTGGGACGCCGACTTCATGCTGGGGCCCGTCCAGGCGGACGGGAGCGATAGCTACGTGCTCGGCGAGATCAACGTCAGCTCTGTGCATCCGTACCCAGCCGAGGCGCCGGCCGAGATCGCCCGACGGGTCGCCGATCGGCTGCAGCTCAAGCTTTGACGCATGCTCACGGTCAGCGCGCTCAAGCGCTTGCACCTCTGCGTCTCATTCGACTTGCAGGACGGCGAATGCGTCGCCCTGCAGGGGCCGTCCGGCGTCGGGAAGACCTTGCTGCTTCGCTCCATCGCGGACCTCGACCCCAGCGAAGGAACGGTCAAGCTTGACGGAACGTTGAGAGGGCGATGCCGGCCCCCGCCTGGCGAAAGCAAGTGACCTATCTCGCCGCCGAGCCCGGCTGGTGGTCCGACACGGTGCAAGAGCACTTCACAAACTGGGATGATGCCCTGCCGCTCGTCGATCGCCTGGGGCTTCCGACCGACTGCGGACCTTGGCCGATCCAGAGACTTTCCACGGGCGAGAGACAGCGATTGGGGCTTGTGCGGGCGCTCATGCTGCGGTCGCGCGTGCTGCTGCTGGACGAACCAACCTCGGCGCTCGACCCGGCATCCGCCGCCGCCGTCGAATCCCTGATCGCCGAGCGCATTGCGAATGGAACGAGTGTCATCTGGAGTACCCACGACAACGCTCAAGCGGGCCGTGTCGGCTCGAGGATATTCCTGATGGGCCCCAATGGTGGCATCGAGGAAAGGCGGCCATGACCTACATCCAGCTTTCGTACGGTGATCTTGCCCTACCTGCGCTCCTTGTGGTCATGGACGGCATTCTCTCGCTTGTTCTCCGCCTCAAGCTTGAGAAACAACTGGCCATCGCGACCGTACGCATGGTGGTCCAGCTCGTCCTCGTCGGATACGTGCTGACGTTCCTGTTCGCTGCGGTGTCGCCGCTTTGGACAGCTCTTGCAGCCGTCATCATGGTCCTCTTTGCATCTCGGGAAATCGTTGCGCGGCAGAAGCGGCGCCTCGCGGGCATTTGGAAGTACGGCCTGGGCGCGGCATGCACGCTGCTCGCCGCCGGTACCGTCACGATGTTCGCGCTCCTGACGGAGCTACGGCCGGATCCGTGGTATCATCCGCGCTATGCGCTGCCTTTGCTGGGCATGATCCTGGGCAACACCATGACCGGAATAGGCTTGGGCCTGGACGTGTTGACAAACAGCTTGGTGCGCGAACGAGCCGCCGTCGAAGCTTGTCTTGCGCTCGGCGGCACCCGACACGAAGCTCTGCTGCCGATCATACGGGACCCTTGAGAAGCGGTTTCATGCCGATCATGAACAGCATGGCGGCGATCGGACTCGTTTCGCTGCCGGGGATGATGACAGGCCAGATTCTCGCGGGCGTCGAGCCGGTCGATGCAGTAAAATATCAACTTCTGATCATGTTCCTGATCGCAGGCGGGACCGGGCTCGAACCCTCGCCGCCGTGCTCGGCGGCGCACGCCTGCTGACCGATCATCGGCACCGGCTACGTCTCGACCGCTTTTCCGGCGAGAAGTCGGTTTGACAGCTTGGGAGGGGACCCTCCAGTGTGCCTCGAATCTCAATCGAGATCGACGGCCGAACGGGCCACGTGGACCATCGGCCAGCTAAGGTACTGACTCGGCCATCGTCGGATTTCAGCTTCTCTAGTACCGTCGAGATACCCTGGCCTATCCGCAGGCGACCTTCTCGCACTCACCTGCTTGCACCGACCCCGCGCGCTCAATGAGGATCGGAGCCGCCGGATGGAAACGGCTCTGTGACCTGGATGAAAGCCTATAATGCGCTTTTCGTATTTGCGCCGCTCGCGCCTGTGTTGATAGCTGCATCGGCGGCTGCACTTTCGTTGCGCCTGCCTCGACGAAGATTGATAGTCCATACCGCGGCGTTCATTAGCAGGCTATCGCTCTGCCCATCTATCTTCGCGCTCAGGCTCAGCTTGATCCCACCACAGTTCTGTATCCAGGTCCCGGCGACGGTTTCATTGTGGTGATTCACCTGTGGTTGCTGTCCCCAGCGTCATAGGTCACGCGATTTTTGCTGTGTTACCTGCCGCTGAGGTCGAGATGCAGGCGAAGACTGCGCGAGGCAGGCTGACGGATGAGCGAAGATCAAAGACGGCGGCGTCATATCCGCTATCGTTCAAGTCGATGTCGGACTGAAGTATGCAAACGTCGCCAGTTCCCCGCGCAGGGTGCCACCTGAACGTACAGAAATTGACGCGATCATCTTAGGAATACAATCGCGTTTGCTTGTGTTTGCGGCGCGGTCACCCGGAAAGACATGGCACGAGGCCAGCGTGTGGAACTTGCTGCACTTCATCCATGTCGGTGAGCTCCGCGATGGCAAGCCGAATTTGTCCTTGGATCACGAGATCCGCACTACCAACAAACGGCAGCTTCGGACGTGTGACCCGCGCTTCAGTCTTCTCCGAGAAGCGGACGATCACCAGAGCGGTGGGTCTCAACCGGGCCACAAGGGACCTCGATAATACGGCCGAGACTGATGCGAAGCGGACATCGGCGAATTCAAGACGCGTGGACACCCGTTGAACAGAGTGGACACTCAGATCACGCCGTCAACGATTTTGCTACAGCTCTCGCATGTTCAATGAACAATTGCGCCAACGGACCTGGAGTCCGGCTTTTCACAGTGAGAATCGCGATCGCATAGTGCGTAGTAGGAATTCTTGAAGGCAAAATTGTCAAACCCACGCGTCGGGAACTGAACTTGGCAATCGAGTTTGGCAGAATGCCAACAAATTTACCTGTCGCGATAAGTGTAGTGGTCAGTTGAATCGACAGGGTCGCGATCCCGGGTCGCGGCGATTTCAATCCGCTGGCAGCAAAGATTCCCGAGATAATCCCGCCGGGCGTGCTGTCTTGCGGAGGAAGCACCCAGGACTCGTCCATCAAATCGGCAAGTTCGACGCGGCGCCGTCGTGCCCACTGGCTATTCGCGCCTGCGACTGCGACAAACGGCTCCTGCACCAGAGGCTCGAAAGTCAGGTCATCCTCGACAAAAGGATCGGGCAGTCGCCCGACCAGAAGTTCGACCTTGCGCTCACGAAGCGAGTTGAATTCGGACAGCGCTACGTCGGCATGGATCACCCGCAACTGCACGCGCGGGTGCTGTTGCAGGAGGCGTTCGGAAATCGCAGGCATGATGCCGGCGTTCATGATTTCGGGACAACCCACCACTAGTTCGCCCGACGTCGGATCGCTGAGGAATTCGATCTGCTTCAGTCCCTGCCGCATCTCGTCGAAGACGTTAACGCCGCATTTGAGCAGAGCCGCCCCGTAGCTGGTTACTTCCACCCCCTGCGAGGAGCGATCGAACAACTTCACCCCGAGGGTATGCTCGAGATCGGAGATGGTCTTGGACACGACGGGATGGGAGATCGCGAGCTTCTGTGATGCTTTCGCCATGCTGCCCGATTCCGCTACCGCAAGCACCACGTGAAGGTCACGCAGCTTGATGCGGCGGCCGATCCGATCCGACCAATCCATTTTGGTCCCCTTAGTCTACGGGCTACAAGGATGTCGCAAAATCGAACTTTCAGACTACAGCTTGGAATGCCAATATTTCAACCCGCAGTCGGCGACAAATCCCGACCGGAGGCGCGCCGATCCTGATGATGGAGGCCAGCCATGCCAAGGAACTTCATTCTTTCGGCTGCCGTGCTCGCAGCCTCAATCGCCGCCGTCGGCAGCGCCGGCGCGCAGGGCACCGTGAAGATCGGGATGGTCATGCCGATGACCGGACCCCTGGCTGCGGCAGGGCAACAGGTGCTCGCGGGCGCGCGCCTCTACATCAAGCAGCACGGCGAGACAGTAGCCGGAAAGCGGGTCGAGCTCATCGTCAGGGACGACGCCTCGTCTGGCGAAACCGGCAAGCGCCTGATTCAAGAACTCGTCGTTAACGACAAGGTCGACGTGATCGGGGGCGGCCTCACCGCCGATCTAATGCCCAGCGCACCGCTGCTCACTGAAGCGCAGAAGCCCACGGTGATTATGATTTCAAGCACCACGGCAGTGGTCGAGAAGTCGCGCTTCTTCGTACGCACAAGCTGCACGCTGGCGCAATCCTCGGCCATCCTCGCAGACTGGGCGGCGAAGAAAGGGCTCGGCAAGGCGGTGACGCTGGTTACTGAATTCGCGCCCGGGCTCGAGGCAGAGGAAGCCTTCACCAACAACTACAAGGCGGCCGGCGGCCAGATCGCCGAGGCAATCCGCGTACCGCTCCGCAGCCCCGACTTCGCGCCGTTCCTGCAGCGTGTCAAGGACGCCTCCCCGCAGGCGCTGTTCGTGTTCATTCCCTCGACCCAGGCCGCTGTTTTCGCCAGGCAGTTCGTGGAGCGTGGCCTCGACAAGGCCGGCATCGCCTTGATCGGCCCCGGCGACCTCACCGACGACGAAACACTGCAAAACATGGGCGACGCCGTGTTGGGTACGGTCACCGCGCATTTCTATTCCGCGGCCCACCCTTCCGCCTTGAACAAGGCGTTCACGGAAGCTTATCAGAAGGAAGCGAGGGTGCGCGCGAACTTCATGGTGGTCTCCGGCTACGATGGGATGCACCTGATCTATGCCGCTCTGGATAAGACGGCTGGTTCGACCGACGGCACGGCCCTGGTTGCCGCGATGAAGGGTATGACATGGGAAAGCCCGCGCGGTCCCATCTCGATCGACGGCAAGAGCGGCGAGGTCATGCATAACATCTACATCCGCAGGGTCGAGAAGGTGAATGGCGAACTCCGCAATGCCGAGTTCGAGACCTTCAACAACGTCAGGGATCCACGCGTAGCAGCAAAATGAGACCTATGCAGGTCATCATCGCCGGAGGCGGCATCGGCGGGCTGAGCCTTGCGCTCAGCCTGCATCAGGCTGGAATACGCGTCCGCATCTACGAAACCGTGCGTGATCCCTTGGCGCTCGGCGTCGGCATCAATCTGCAGCCAACGGCGGTGCGCGAGCTGACTGAGCTTGATTCGGCAGTTCGCTTGCACAGACCGGGATCACCACGCAGCGCCTGAACCTTTGCAACAAGTTGGGGCAATTGATCTATAGTGAGCCGAGGGGGGCTGGCGGCGGGATACCGCTGGCCGCAAATCTCCATTCATCGCGGAGAGTTGCAACTTATGTTGCTTCGGGCGGCGCGCGAGCGGATCGGTGACGGAAATGTTCGCACGGGAGCAAAACTTAGGACCTTCGAGCAACGCTGCGGGAGTGTGCAGGCTCGTTTCAGCGACGGGGACTCTGGTTCGGACCTAATTGAAGAGGCGGATATCCTCGTTGGCGCCGACGGCATCCATTCCGCCGTGCGGAGCCAGCTTTATCCTCAAGAAGGAGAGCCTCGCTTCGCGCATCAAATCCTGTGGCGTGCTGCGGTCGAGGCCGAACCGTTCCTCGACGGACAAACTATGGTTATCGCCGGGCATTTCGATCAGCGAATTATCGTCTATCCGATCGGCAGGGTAGCGGGAGGAAAATTGCTGACCAACTGGATCTGTCAAATGACGGTGCCAGATCAGGCGCAATTGCCGGAAAACTGGAATCGATGCGTCGAAAAGAAAAAGGTGCTTTCGGCATTCGAGCGGTGGCGATTTCCTTGGCTCGACCTGCCGACGCTTATCGAACGATCGTCTAGCATCTACGAATTTCCACTCGTCGATCGCGACCCAGTTCCAGCTTGGTCGTTCGGCTGCGTCACGCTCCTTGGCGACGCGGCACATCCAATGCAGCCGGCCGGTGGGCAGGCGGGCTCGCAGGCGATCCTAGATGCTCGGGCCCTCGCGCGCGCCCTGATCGAGACTGACGATTACATCGCAGCTCTGAAACGCTACGACGCAGAGCGTCGGCCGACGATGAATGACATCATCTTGCGAAATCGGAATCTCGGACCTGAGGCCGCAATGCAGCTCGTAGAAGAGCGAGCACCGAACGGCTTTGCACGCGTTGAAGACGTGATCTCTCAACATGAACTTGACGTTATCGTGAAGTCCTTCTCCGCGGCCGCGGGCCTGGATGTCCAAACAGTCAATCATCGGCCGTCGTATCTCGTCTCCTCGGCAAGAAACATTCCGACGTCTGCTATTTGATGCGGAGATGTCCGTTTTGGATCCAAATAGCGACCTTCGATTCATCGAATGGGGCCTGAGTGTCATTCGGCCTGCAAAATTTGCAAGCCGATTGACGCCTGAGTACGCCTCCTGTTCCAGTGTCCTCGAAATCAGTCTCGTAGCCAAGCGCTCCGTGGACCAGCCGAACGTAGTCCCGGAAGTCCCCGTCGCTCCAACCACCAGGAATTTGGACGTGGCCGGCGCATTGATCAATCGACCTCCGCGATCAGCGATCAGGCCTAACGACTTGAGGGATGCAAGCAGCGTGACAAGCCGGTTCTCGGAAATCCGGGGTCGCCCTCGCCAGGGCCGGCACCTGCTCGATCCCGCCCTCGAAGCGTGAACAGATCGAAATCGATTGCAGCAAAGAGCGCCTTCGACGCCATGAAGCCGTAGGTGATGGCGGAAATATCGCGCACGTCCTCGATCGGCTTGATCGGCTCCGATGAACTCGCCATGGGATCACCTCACCTTAAGTACAATTCGACCTGCGACCGATCGATTTTCGATCGCACTCATCGCCTCGGCCGCCCGCTCCAAGGGCAACACGCGATCAACGTGGGGACGCAGCTTTCCTTCACTGACCCATTGCAAGATCTTGTCTGCGGCGCGTGAACTCTTATCCGGAAAGCGGTCGGCCCAGGCGCCGGTGAAGACGTCAAGGATGGAATAGTTCTTCAGCAGAGGAAGATTCATGGGGAGAGACGGCACCTCTCCACCGGCCAAGCCGACCGGCAATAGCTTTCCATTCCAACGCATAAGTTGAGCCAGAGTGCCAAACAGCCCGCCACCCACATTGTCGACGCAGACGTCAATTCCTTCGCCTCCGGTAAGCTCCTTGACCCGGTCGCGCACGTCCTCGCTGGAATAGTTGATTGACTGCTTCGGCTCCGTACTCGCGGACGATCGCTGTCTTGGCGGCGCTACCGACAGCACCAATGACGCGGGCACCGAGCATGGGGGCCATTACGATGCAGGCAAGCCCCACACCGCCGGCCGCGCCCGTCACCAGGACAGTTTCGCCCGGTTCAACGCGAGCGCGAGGCTGCCCGCCTCACGCGAGAAATGCAGCCATGTTGACCTTTATTGAGTGCGCGATCCGATGAACCTTTGCAAGATTTGCGGGACCCACAGTGAACAGTTTCACATTTTGCGTCCGGCGCCGGGGCTAAGGCAGTTGCGGAATTCGCCCGAAGCAGAGCCCCTGCCTTCCGATTATCAGGAAGCTAGACTGACACATTTGTTGAAAATTCCGGAATTTGAGCTGATCGGAGTAATTTCAAGGGAGGTTTCCTATGGATTATTTTGCTGAGGATTCCGCTCACGTTACCAATGCCTTTTCCCTGAACGAATTTACTACGAGCGATCCCGAAGACAGGATTACTCGCAAGCGTTGGGCGAAGCGCGTGCTGGCCTTCTACGCCTGCTTGTTCCTGGCTGGCGCGACCGCGATTGGTGTCTACCAGAGCACGACCACGTCAGTCGGCATGGAACAACATGCCACCTTGGGCACCGATCTTCGATCGAACCACTAACATCTGTCACAAGTGAGGGGCCATTCGTCCCCATCTCAACGCGCCTATCGAGCGCCAAACTCGGAGGATCCAATTATGGCAACCATTGGCTATTCTCACACCGCGTCCTCGGTGCAGGCGAGACGAGACTATGACGGATGGATCATTGCTGGTTATGGTGCTCTCTTGGGAGTGATCGCGCTTGCCGCGCTCTATCTTACGTCAGGCGGTCCGGGAAACGGCGAGGCGGCCCTTGTCCTGATGGTGGCTATGCCTTGATTTGACGGCGCACGATGCGAGGGCTTCTCATTCTCCTCGTAGCGTTTTCGCTTATGGTGGCCGCACGAGGTCAGCATGAAGCAGCTTTCGTGCGCGCCCGACGTCGTCTATGCCGCCGGTCAACGCGCCCTAGGTCGGCGCTTTCACCTTTCGCCCGCCTGACATAGTCGCAACTGGACCCGCCGCAACATTGGTGACGGGGGCGCCGTCACCGCGGTTCGTCTGTCAGCCTCCCGGGCTGTCAGTCATGATGTAGCCCATCAGGTCGCCCACGTTGTGCTCCAAATCCCGGATGATGTTTTTTACGACGTCTCCAATCGAGATCACGCCTACGACCTTGCCTGCATGCAGCACTGGCAGATGGCGAAAACGGCGCTCAGCCATCATTGCCATGCAGTCTTTCAGCCGGTCGTCCGGGTTGACCGTGACCGGCTTGCCCGTCATCGCTTGGTCCACCGGCGTCTGCTTCGCATCGAGCCCGGGCAGCAGCACTTTGATCGCGCAGTCACCCTGGGTCACGATACCGACCAGCACGTCGTCGTCGATGACCAACACCGACCGGACCCGGTTGTCCCGCATCTTGCGCAAGGCTTCGATGACCATGTCGCTGGAACGTACATGGATTAGGGTGCCGCTCTTCTGCGCCAGCGCGCTTTTTACCGTGCTCATTGAACTGCCCTCGTGGGTCTTTGTCCTGCCCATTTGATGGCCCGCATTGAAGGATAGTCGAAATGACTTGCCTCGTCAGCACCGCGATGCCGCAAAGACCTTGAATGGGTGGAGCAGGGTACCACAAGGTTCCAGCGGTCTAAGCACGTGCACCCGTTCAAGGGCTGTTATGGGTCAAGACCCAAAGCCCCTGCCAGACTGAACCACTTCCGGTCTGCCTTCCGAGACATCTCGCCGGAATGCTGCATGACCAAGAAACAGCGCCCACATCCTTGGCTGATCTGCTGCGCAAGCAGCCTCGCACAACGCTCGCAGGCCCATTGAACCGCAGCAGCTGGCGATTTCTGGTTTCTCTCGTCAATGACGGGATTTCCGACATGCCGGATTCGGCATCTTCGTGGCCGTCTGCTAGAATGAAAAAATGGGCGGCCGATGAGAAGAATGCGATGGACCTGCGGCAACACTCGACCATCTGCAAATGATGCTGGCAAAATCTGCACCTCCCAGTGGTTTTACGTGGCCCCTTAGCGATCCCCTTTCGCGTTCTCGGCCTCCGACCAAGCCGGATGAATCCCAACACCTGCACCTTTTGCGAACTCGCCTTTACGCGAATCATGAAAGCCCGCAACGTCACGATCGATGCAACCGTGCTCTTCGCGGACCTGCGCGGGTATACGGCAGCGTCTCAGTCAGTGACATCGCGCGAGATCTCTACAACCCTTGATGCTTTCTACGATGAATGCGCCGAAGCAATCTGGCAGCATGACGGTTTGCTGAACAAGACGATTGGTGATGCCATCATGGCGGTCTTCAATTTTCCAATCAGACAAGAAGGTCATGCAGCGCAGGCGGTCCAAGCCGCCCGACAGATGCAGCAACGCTGGCGCGGCCGGCACGCGGACCTCGTGGGTGGACTCGGCTTAGATGAAGGAAGCCTGAGCATTGGCATCGGCATCAGCAGCGGCGATGTCAGCTTTGGTGAGTTCGGTCACTCGCATCGGGACCTTACCGCGATCGGCACGGTGGTAAATACCGCCGCTCGCGCGCAATCTGCTGCCCGTGGAGGACAGATACTGGTCACGAAATCTGTTCGCGATCGGTGTCCAAAGGGCATCGTCCAAAGCGAGGGAACCAGATACAGCTTAAAGGGGCTCGGGGCGCCCATCGAACTGTACGATGCCGGGACATTGGAAGGTCTGGCATCCGACCCGGTCAAAAGCTACCCCGACGGTCCCTAAACCCGGCTTCCGGTCTGCCCCTGTCAACAGACATCAATCGACCGGCTCGGCTCGCCTGTGTCGGGCCGCAAGCGGAATTGCAAGCTGGCACAAATCACCGGTTGAACTCTGCGAACGCTCGTGCGTTAATACGACATCACCGGTCAAAGCTGCGTCCGTAGGCGTTCGGTGCCTGAGAGACCCATAGTGCTCCCGCCTATCACGGATAGGGAGCCCATCATGCCCCATCGTAAGCTGATCGCGCGCTTGCAGGCGGTGGCCGGTCTATTCGAGCAAGATCAAGCCAAGCTCGCGCGCATGCCGTACAAGCTCAAGACGTTGAGCAATGGCGAGCTTGTCGTGCGCCAAGGAGACCGCCCTAAAAGCTCGGTCGTCGTGATGAGTGGATTTCTCGCGCGTCAGAGGATAATCTCGGACCGCAACCAGATCTCTTCGTTCTATATCGCCGGTGATATGCCAGATTTGCATACGCTACACTTGCCGGTTATGGACCATGAGCTTTGCAGCGTTGGCAACTCGACAGTCGCTTGCGTGCCTCACGCTCATCTCAGAGAAATTATGAGTGTCTCACCTGCGATCACGCAGGCGTTTTGGCGCGAGACGCTGATCCATGCTGCCGTGTATCGCGAATGGGTTGAAAATCTTGGATCGCGCCAAGCCTTAGGAAGAATTGCGCATCTCCTTTGCGAAATTGCCGGTCGATTGGAGCTCGTCGGCGCCCTCGACCATGGCAGCAGCTTTCATCTCCCCTTGACACAACAGAACGTTGCCGATGCATGCGGGCTGTCAGTTGTCCATGTCAACAGGACGCTTCAGGAGCTTAGAGAGCAAGGGCTGATTGAGTGGCAGAATCATGTGGTGCAACTCCGCAACCGCACCGCGCTTGAAGACGTGGCTGAGTTCGACCGCGACTATCTTCGTGCGCTGGAGACAGCCCGTTCACCAATTTGCAGTGTGGACGTTGGAACCTCAGGGAGCAGTTGCGGTCGAATGTAATGACACGACCTCAGGGGCGAACAGAACAACGTCGCGCTGATCACGGCCGCTCACGGCTGACCACCTAAATCTCCGAGTTGGGTCAACGTGCGAAGAACTCAACGTGAGCAAATCTGGTCCGCCAGCGGACCTAAACGAGATGCGCCGCTACTTCGCTGATGGGCCATTTCCGGACTCATGCACCATAGAACAGGCCGCCTATTCAATCACTTCGTCTGCGAGCGCCGTTAGCGGCGCTGGAATTTCAAGTCCTATCGATTTTGCGGTCTTCAAGTTGATAACGAATTGGTAGCGTGTCGGCTGCTCAACCGGGAGGGCGGCTGGCTTCGCTCCCTTGAGGATAAGATCGACCATCGCCGCGGCACGCTCGAAGGATCTGCGTGTGTCGGCTCCATATGACATCAAACCCCCGTCGCGAACGATTGTGTCCGCCTCATAGATTGCGGGCAGACGATGCTCGGCGGCATAGTCGATCACGCGCTTTCGGTTAAGCAAGGTAAGCGAATCAGAAACCATCAGGATAGCGTCAGGCGGATCGCGCGTCATCGCCGCGAAGGCTTCATTGAAATCGTCGGGTTCCCGCACGCCAAGCGGCTGAACAGTAATTCCAACCCCCTTCGCGGCGCTTGCGGAAGTCTCATAACGCATCGACATTCCGAGATCGTCCTTGTTCCAGAGCATCGCTACCCGGCGAAGCTTTGGCAACAGGGCTGCCAGCAACGAGAGCCGTTTGGTGGATAGTATCGATGCGTCATCGGCTATTCCGGTCACGTTGCCGCCCGGCCGCGCGAGACTTTCGACCAGTCCGGTCTTGACCGGATCGCCGGAGCCGGACGCCAGCACAGTTGGGACGCCCGATGCCTTGGCGGCGGCAGCGGCTGGGTAGCTGATGGTGACCACAACGTCCGCTCCCGCCGCCTTCAGCTCCTGCATTAACTGCGGCACCCGCTCAAGCTTGCCCGACGCACCACGCGCTTCGTGGATCAGATTCTGTCCAAGCACATAGCCACGTTTCGCCAGCCCGTCGAAGAGAACCGCACCACGATCCGCCTTAGGAGAGATCGGAGGGCCCGCAGTGAGCGTCCCTACGCGATAAACCTTTGCGGTCTGGGCAAGCGCCCCCAACGGCCAAGCCGCAGCCGCTTTCCCTGTAAGCGCGATGAAGTCTCGTCGTCGCATTTCTAATCCCGCCCGATGCTGCCAACCGGAGCGTAAGAAATTTTAAGCTCAGGTCCAAGTGGTGTGATGTCTGAGTTGGGTCAAAAGCGTCGCTCTGACACCCCGCCGCTCACTACCAGTTTAGTCGGGTGACGGGACGAGCTCAGGCTCGCTTGCCGCTTCGCGGATGGGCCAATATCGGACTCGTGCACCGCAGCAAGAGCTGCCGCTATTCGATTACCTCGTCGGCGCGAGCGATGATTGCTGGCGGGATAGCGAGACCGAGCGTCTTGGCCGTTCTAAGGTTGATCGCGAGTTCAAATTTCTCAGGTTGAACCACTGGCAAATCGGCTGGCTTTTCTCCCTTTAGAATGCGACCGACGTACACTCCCGATAAGCGGTATCCTTCCGACAGGTTTGCCCCATAACTTACGAGTCCTCCTGCGCCTACATACTCGCGCCACGGATAGACGCCTGCCATGGCGTAGCGCGCTGCGAGCGAGACGACCTGCTGACGATGATCATTGAAGAGCGCATCCGCACCCACCAGAACCCCGGCAATGTCACGTTTTGCCAACGTGGCGAAGGCCGCCTCGATCGAAGGCCCGTTATCTGTACGAAGAACCACTAGTGCGCGGCCTAATTTCTTTGCCGCCGCAAGCAAATCATGCTCTTCGGCTTCGACCCCCGGGTCGATTGGTATTTACCAGCGCGCCGATGAGCCGCGGGGTCGAGGTCAGCTCGCTCAGCAGTTCAAGCCGCTTGGCATCGAGTTCGATAGTCAACCCGGCCTTGCCGGTGACATTGCCTCCGGGGCGATTGAGACTTGCCACCAAGCCGCTTTTTACCGGGTCGGAGACAGCTGCGAAAACAATCGGGATCGTGTTGGTCGCCGACTTGGCCGCGAGCGCCGCCACTGGACCACCGGCGGTCGCGATGACTGCAACTGATCTGCTGACTAGCTCGGAGGCCAATGCCGACAAGCGGTCGTATTGGTCATCCGCCCCGCGGTATAGGATGTTTAGGTTCTCGCCTTCCACGAAGCCCGCCTCCTTCAGCCCACGCCGAAGACCGTCCGATTGATCATCACGCAATTTGGCTGGGCCGCTGCTGAGGACGCCGATCAATGGCAAGAACTGCTGCGCTCGAACTGCTCTTGGCCGTGCGGCCACCGCTCCGCTCAAGAGCGCCATGAATTCGCGACCTCGCATGCTTCCCTCGCATGTCAGGGTTAGCGCCGTAACAAATTAGCACACTCGATTGGCTGGCACGAGCTAGGTCATGTCCGTGCTGGGTCACAAGCGGCGGTCGGGGACAGCGCCAGCCGTGTCCGGTCCACCTCAAGCGGCCGACCTTGCAGCCTCGGGTGTCGTCTTCGCCTCCGGGCCGACGTTGTAGGCAATCGGGTTGAGGAGGAAGTCGGCGGTGACGCGAGTTGGGCCTCGATGTTGGGTCTTTACTCGCCTCGTGTTAGACATCGCCTGACCGACCAGGGAGAACAGCCCATGACCGCCGAGTTCGATGAAGACCGCTTCAATATGGCTATCCGTAAATTTCTGAAGCATGTCGGAGTTACATCGCAGCGTGAAATTGAGAACCTAGTGCGTAGCGGGGCCGTGAAAGGTGGCAAGCTCAAACTGCGAATGACCCTGTCCGCTGAGGGGACGGCGCTGAAACATGTAGTCGAGGAAACAATCGCACTCTGACGATCTCCCGGCTGCCCCGGCATTGCCGCCCTCTTGGTGGAGCATTCAATCCTGTTGATTTCCGTCAACGACTGCTTTGGTAGAGTCGAGGATGGGCGCGGTAGCTTGGGGCCTATGGCCAACGCCCCGTTTCCCATCCCCGCTCATCAAACCGGACGTGCCGATTTCCGGCATCCGGCTTTCCGACCGGCTTCACCGCAATGCACGCGACGGGACCGCTTTGGGCAGGCGTTGAAGGCACAGAACGCCGAGTTCTCGATGAATGACATCGAACGTGAATCGGCGATTGCCGCGCCCTTGCACTTTGTGTCTTCGCGCGAGGAACCTGCGCAGCGTTCAGAGACGTATTGATCGACGCTACGGTATGCCTTGCTCCGCGAACCGTAGCCAAAGTAGTTGGACCAGCCTCGCAGAGACCTGTTCAGCTTGTCACATACTTCCGGCCATGGATCGATATTGCTCGGCACCAGTAGATCGCTGATCTTTGTCTTGAGCCGTTGCACACTCTTCTTGGACGGGCTCGCACCCAGATACCAATTCCCGTTCGCCTCAAACCGATGCGCGCCGAACGAGTAGCCGAGGAAGTCGAAGCGTTCCTCTCGGGCGTTTCTCAACGAAGTTTTCGCCTCGTTGATCGTCAACCCGAGCTTGGTCATCACCACCTTCGTCCACGCCAATGCCTCCGCCGCGCGGCCGCGGCTGAGGATAACGAAGTCGTCGGCATAGGAGACGACGTGAGCACGGAACGTGTCGCCGCTTTCAGTCAAACGCCAATGCTTCAGGAACCGATTCATGTAGATGTTGGCCAGCAGTGGACTTGCGACGCCGCCTTGCGGCGTGCCGCGCGTGTTTCGCTTGCCACCACTCATGCGCCGGGTCCCGTCGGCGTCCCGTTCCTCGATCGGCGCCCTCAGCCACATCTTGATGAGGCGCAGGACGTTTCGATCCACCACACGCCGGGCTACTGACTTTATCAGCTCGGAATGCGGTATCGTATCGAAGTACTTGGACAAATCGGCATCAACTACGTCAGCATAGCCCCGGCATAAATGCCGGTGCACTTCCTTGACCGCGTCCACCGCCCCGCGAGCGGGTCGGTAGCCGTAGGCATTGTCCTCGAAGTCAGCCTCGAAGAACGGCTCGATCACCATCTTGGCAGCAGTCTGAATCACACGATCACGAATGGTCGGAATGCCGAGCGGACGCTCGCCACCATTCGCTTTGGGGATCATCACCCGCCGCACCGGATCAGGTCGGTATGTTTTCGAGACCAGTTCCTCGCGCAAGCCCGCCAACCATGCTTCCAGGCCCTGCTCCTCGATCTGAGCAAACGTGATCCCATCCACACCCGGTGCACCCGCATTAACTCGGGCGAGCCGATAGGCGTGGACCAGGATGTCCTCGCGACAGATCTTGTCGTAGAGCAGATAGAAGCGGAAGGTGGGCTCCGCCTTCGCTTTGCAGTAGAGCTTTCTCTGAAGGCTCCGGATCTTATCAGGCGTTGTCAGGCTCATCACCAATCACCTTCACCTCACCATCTTCAAAAGCACACCAGAAGTCGGGGCCCTTTGCTCCGCCGGCATTACCCGGCATCAACGCTCCTACTGCCCCGTCCGACTCCCGCCATGACCACCGCCTGATGCGATGCTGAGGCCGCTACCCTCGTCCGCGACGGGTCTCCCCCTGTAACTACGAACCACCCTACCGACGTGCCGTACCCACTACCCCGGCGGATCGCGTGGGTGCGCGTGTCGATTGCTTCCCCACACGTGCGGCCTTCCCCAAATGACCGGAGGGTCGGCATCCGCATTAGAACTTTCGAGGCCTGCTCGGGCTTCACTTTGTTACGGCCCATCGGATCGCTCAGCAGCCCAAGGCCGCCTTTGTCGCAGGGCTCCGACCCGATCAGTTACCTGACCGAGCCGCCTGCCAGCTTCCGGACCAATCGACAATTATCCGGGTGAGACCCTCCCTCACTGTAGTTCGCGCCCTCGGGGCGCACGGTCATTCGCGTCGATTTGCTCGGGTCTTCCCGATCTCCGGTCTGGCCTCAACTGCCGACGTGCCGGACACGATGGCGATCTTCGCCTTGGGGCCAATTTCGGAAGTGAGAGCGTGCTCAGCCCATGGGAAGTCCAGCGACGCGGAGGGCAGCAGTATCAGCATCGAGCCGAGCCGTATCGCGCCGAAACTGGGTTTTCAGCCATGAAGTGATCGTAAAGTTCCGACGGACGGCCAACAAACGCTGGGCCATCTGCTTCGCTTCGTCCGCTTGACCGTTCTCCTGATAGACGATTACGAGATCGGCAAGGCCAAAACCGGGGTGTCGGGCGTCATAGGCATTAAAAGCGGCAATCGCTTCCTCAATTCGACCCGACAGGCGATAAGCGTTCCCGAGAATGCCGAAATAAAAGGCTGGATGGTTTGGATTAAGGGCCATCGCCCTTTCGATCAGTATTAGCGCCTCTTCCGGATATCCTGATGATGCGAGAACGAAACTGGCAAGTTCCCCCACGTCCGCAGAGCCAGGCGCCAATTGTACTGATCTCTTGGCACTGACCACGGCTTCTTCATAGCGCCCCTGCGCGAGTAACAGGACGCTTGATGTCCTGTAAGCGTCGGCATTGCTAGGCTCAAGTTCGAGCGCCTTGTCTGTATAGGTGCGCGCCTTGCCGAGGGCTGTTTCGCGGTCATCCCACCAGCTGAAGCGGGCGTCCAAGCAGTGCATGAAGCCCAGCATTGCGTTGAGCGCGGCCGAGGTCGGGTCAAGCGCAAGCGCCTTTTCCCAATAAAGCCGCGCAGGGCCCATATTCTCTTTGGTCGCTGGCCCGCGGTAGTGAGACAACCCCTGCACCCAATATGTCCAAGCCTCGACGTTTTTGGTCGTTGTGTAATGCAGCCGCGCCTGTTCGCCCTCCGTGAGTTTGACTTGCATCTCGGTTGCCAGGACAAGTGTGATTTCGTCCTGGATGGCAAAAATATCGTCGATAGCGCGGTCGTACCGTTCCGCCCAGAGATGCGTCCCGTCTTTTGCATCTATTAGCTGCGCAGTGATCCGGACGCGATTGCCGCTCTTGCGAACGCTGCCCTCTAGGATATATCGCACGCCAAGTTGCTTCGCCGCCTCGCGCACATCGACTGAACGCCCCTTGTAGACGAAGCTGGAATTGCGCGCGATCACCCTTAATCCCGGAAGCTTCGACAAAGTCGTAATGATGTCCTCGACCAAGCCGTCGCAGAAATGATCCTGCTCGAGGTCTCCACTCATATTTTGGAATGGTAAGACGGCGATCGACGGCGGGTCGGTTGATGGCAACGGTGCGGCGGCGGGCTCAGCAGCGCGGTCTTCATCAAGTTTCGCGCGATAGACGCGAACGGGCCGTGCAATGTTTTTCAGATTGTGCTCGCCGCCATCCACAAAGTGGGCCGCCACTTTGCCCTGCACCTGCCGCCAAGCATCCTCCGACAGCGAGATTCCCCCAGGCTCGGCGACGCCTTCGATCCGCGCCGCTATGTTGACGCTGTCGCCAAGGATATCGTCGCCTTCGATGATGATGTCGCCGACGTTGATGCCGATGCGGAATTGGATCGGCGCGGCTTTGGTGCCACGGGCGTCGTGCTCCCGAAGCTGCCTTTGGATTTCGATGGCGCAGGTGACGGCATCCACGGCGCTCGCGAATTCCACCAGCGCGCCGTCGCCCATGAGCTTGACGATCCGGCCTGAATGGGCAGCGATCGCCGGGTCGATCAGTTCACGCCTCAAGGCATTCAGACGCGAGAGAGTACCCGCCTCATCAATGCCCATGAGGCGCGAGTAGCCGACCACATCGGCTGAGAGGATTGCTGCGAGCCTCCTTTGGAGGCGCTCTTCGGCCATTCAGATCGCCCTCGGGAAAGCACCGACCGATACGACTTTATGGCTCAGCGGCCGAGGTGTCTATCGCGGCGCCAACGACCGGTTCGGGTCAAAAGCGTCGCTCTGGCGCTGAGCGGCAAACTTCCGCTTTACTCCCATCAAGCGACAGAAAGTTGCACCGCGCCAACGGAAGCGATGGGCCGACAGCAGAAGGGCGGCCCTTCGATCACCCGCAAGCGTGGATCTGGACTGCTAGGAAACATGCAATCTTTACGTGTAAAGCGCTAGTATTCAGTTCCGTGAGAGAAAGGCGTGGGATGAAGCGTAAGCAGACAATCGCCCTAATCGTGGTCATCTCGGCCATTATTGCCAATTATGCGCCGCTGTTAGACCGGCATGCCGAGCAAGATAATTGCACGTTTGGCCCGGTGTCGAACGCCGACTATCGCGCGTATCTGGGACGGGCCAAATCCCTGCTGCCGTTTCCGATGCTGGACGACAAGGCTCTTGCCCTAAGGCTTGATCGTTTGTTCGATGACTTGAGCACTGGCGAAGCAAACATCTATTCGCGGCTTGCGATCATGCATGCCACACTTCGGGCCATTGGCGCGGAATACCGAAATACGGGCGGCACCGATGTTGATCGTGGAAAATCCGATCCTTACGTCAAGGCCGCGAGCACGAGTTTGACCGTCTCGTTTAATTATGCGCTGGACGTCAACAGGCTCTGGATGTTCATGCCTTGGCCGCGCAACGCATGGATCATTGGGAGCCTCGCTGGTCCGCGCTACGACCGACAGCTCGGCCCGTTGTACCCCAAGCGTCCGGGTGGCATCCGCTTCATCGTTTGGGGCCCCAATATCTTCGAACGTTCACTTGACGATGCAATAAGGTCAGAAGGGCATTGCCCGCCCGTTCCCCCTGCGGCATTGGCTGACAGCTTTTCTTTCGGGCTCGAATAGCCCGTATCGACGTGGATTACCCATGCGCCGAGACCGGCGGCTGGAGATGAGGTCAGCTACGGATGTACCGCCGAAACCGACTCAAAGAATTTTGGGAAAAGCACCGATTTGGGTGCGCCTCATTCGATCACTCTGTCGGCGCGAACCAAAACACTGTCCGGAAGGCTCAAGCCCAAAGCCCCGGCCGTTTTTAAGTTGAGCACCAGCTCAAACATAACCGGTTGCTCAACCGGAAGGTCGGCCGGATCGGCACCTCTCATGATCTTGTCGCAATATTGCGCGGCGGTGCGATACATAGCGTCGAGCTTGGCCGTGTAACTCATCAGACCGCCCAGGGGGCCATAGACAGCGGAATGGTACATCGCCGGTAGCCGGAATTGGGCCGCAAAAGTCACAATTGAGGGCCGAGTAGCATCGCCGAGCACGAGAAATGCGGCGCAGCCCTGCTTCTTCATGGTCTCAAACGCTGGCTCTAGATCCTCTGGCGCTGGCGCCATCGTTCGAACGGCTGTCAGGGCCTGGTTGCTCAAGGCGCGTTCGGCCAGTTCAAATTGCCAAGCATGCGATGGGTTGTTCGACATGAGCACGCCAATCCGGCTTGCGGTCGGCACAATCGCGCGGAAGAGTTCGGCGGTCTTTCCCATCAAATCATCGGTCATGCTCGATATGCCCGTGATATTGCCGCCGGGCTTCGCAAGGCTTTTGACGAAGCCGAGGCCGATCGGGTTGATGCTCGGTGCCATTATGATGGGGATAAGCGATGTTGCCTTCTGCGCAGCGACAATGGCGGGGGTCAGGATGGCAACAAAGACGTCTGGTCGAAGCGCAACGAGTTCGCTCGCCAAAGCTGGTAGCCTGTCCAGCTTACCCTCGGCGCTTCTATCGTCGATTGTAAGGTCCTTACCTTCTACGTAGCCCAGTGTCCGCATCTCCGCGCGGAACACATCGAACACTGCCTTGTCAGGCGGGTTGGCGAGCGAACCCGGATAAAGGTAGGCGATACGCCACACCTTCTTGGCCTGCTGTTGCGCGTTCGCAAATATCGGCCACCCTATCGTGGCACTAGCGGCAAGCGAAATGAAGTTGCGTCGTAACATTGAATTGCATGGGTTTGCGGTTCAAGCGGAGGTCGCCATTCTCTGCAATTTTGGCAATTTGTACAGATGTTCCTGTCTAGTGTAGCTCCAGACATTGCGGCTCTGCGGGCGAAGGTCAGCAACGGGCCACTTGCGGAAGTCATTTTCCTTATTCGATGACCTTGTCGGCCAATACAACCACTGATTCAGGTATCGACAGTCCAAGCGCCTTCGCACTTTTCATGTTCAGAACGAAATCGAACTTAGTGGGCTGCTCAACTGGGAGATCGGCGGGCTTTGCTCCCTTGACAATCTTATCGACATACACGGCAGCCCGCCTGAAAAGGTTAAAGACGTCCGGGCCGTAACTCATAAGCCCTCCAAGATCAACGAACAGGCTATATTGGTAGATCGAAGGAAGCTGTGCGGATGCAGCCAATTCAGCAATTATCGGCCTGTATGGGTCCGCCAAGACGTAGAGAGCCTCGCAATTTGACTTCTTTATCTCAAGGAACACTCGTTCTAAATCTGCCGGAGTTGGCGCGACGTATGGCAGTGCGGTAAGGCCAATTCTCTCGGCTCCCTTGCGCGCCACTTCAAATAACGCCGCGTGGGTCGGGTTTGAGGACATCAACACGGCGACTGTTTTTGCATTCGGGACGACGAGGTGAAGTATCTCCAACGATTTCGCAGTCAGATCGCCGAACATGTTGGCGACGCCCGTTATGTTTCCTCCCGGATGGGCAAAACTCTTAACGAAACCCGAGCCAATGGGATCAGTTGAAGGCGACATAACAATGGGAATTGACGAAGTCTCATGCTGTACCGCTGCAATAGCGGGCGTGGCTTCTGCGACTATTACATCCGGACTGCCGCTTACTATCTCCTTCGCGAAACCCGGCAAAAGATCGAACCGACCTAGAGCCTCTCGGGCGTCAATTACGAAGCTCTTGCCTTCAACATAGCCCTGATCAGCCATTTGTTGCTTGAAGGTAACCAGCCCTCCGTCTAACGGGCCGGAAGCCAAATAGCCAATGCGCCAGACCTTCGTCGCTGGTTGCGCCATTACGATCCACGGCCACGCGACCGTGGTGTACCCGATGGCCCTGATGAAATTGCGCCGCAACATTGAAGGGCTCCAAAATTCGATTGGTCGGAATTCACGCAGCACGAGGGAAAACCAATTTTGAGCTGACTGTGTCGGATTCCGCAAGGGGGCTTGGTCCGCAATTGGGTCACAAGCGCCCTTTCGTAATTCCGGCTGCTTACTTGCGGTTGAGCCTGGAAGCGGACATCAGCGCGCCCGTCGGGAGGGCCGAGATGGGCGAAGGCGGCAGTCGAAGCAAGTACACTTTCGGATCGGTTTACCAGCGACACCGGACGGTGCGCCTGGCCCGAATGCTGAGGAGGACCCGTGACGTGAGCGTCATCATCCCTGACGTTTCAGAACGCCGCGGCTTCATAAGAACGAAAACCGCCTCACGAGGTTAGACAGCAAACTCGCGAGGTGAGATCATGCGTCGATCAGATATGGCTGCCATCCTGCTTGTAGTCTCTAGTTTTATGCCCGTTACTGCCTCTGCTCAGCAAACAGTGCCTGATGCTAACCAAGCTTCTCCCCAAGCTCGGCCTGAGGTAGCGCCGCAACAGCCGGACCAAGTCCAAGCGCAAAAGACCCCTGTTCAGCCAGACCGTACACCGCAACAATCAGAACAGGCACGCGATCGCGACCGTCAGAGCGCTGAGGACACCCGCATCAATCGTGATTGGACCACCCGGCAAGGTCGCGGCGATGATCGCATGGATATGGATCGGATGCGTCAGATGCATCGGCAGATGGGCCGTATGATGGATCAAGATGAGGACCATCGAACCTCGGGCCGAAGCTGGCGTCGCGACGATGATGATATGGACCGCGGTTCTGGATACGGTTCGCCGGGCCGCGGTGAAGGACGGTATCATGCAGAAATGCGGCCTTATCCTCGCGTTAAGACCCGCATCGAGTATGAAAACGGCGACGAGTTCTGCCGATATCGGGATTAGTCTCGGCCTTGAACTTCCAGCATCACAGGACTGCCGCAACCGGCCGCTCGCTGGTGAACGCCAGCGCATAGAAACCCGTTATCGGCGGGACCTTTGTTGATTGAGGCGAGTTCCTCCATCGGGATTGCGGTTTTGTCCCCGGGAGACGGAGTCACGAGCGTGAGGGGCAGCCGGATCAGGCGAAGGATCGAGAGGCTCGGACCTTACCAGTCGCTCGCCGTCTTAGCCCTGCCTGTGTGCACGGTGGAGCCTGCCAAACTGCTGGCCGTGGCTCTCGTCGGAGAGGGGCACTGGGTGACCGGTACGATGATGATCATGCTGGCCTATGCGTTGAGTTTGGCTTTCGTTCACCGGCTATTCCTGATCGTAAAGCCCAAGCTGCTCAGCCTCCATTGGTTCGCACGCGCCTGGGAATGGTTCGTGACGACGCGCTCAAGAATGTTGGCACGGTAGTTCAGCTACGTTCGCGCGGCCATTATTTCCTAGGCGTCGAGGCACGGGACGGCGAAACTTTCGCAGATCGCGGCAAAGCTCTTTTTCGCTTCGGCATCCTCAAAGCAAAAGCGCGTGCCCTTGTCAGCTCGCTCAATCCACCAATCAATCTTGCTCCCCTTTGCAATGCGGGAGGCTTCACCACGAAGCTGGTCCAGTTTTCTGCCGTAGGCTCGTACAATCAAACAACTAGTTTTCACCATGGAAATACCTCAGAAAATCAAACGACAATGGCCAGTATCCTTTTTTGATTTTGGTCGCGGTGCTACGCCTGGGTCAATGGCTCTCAGCTCCGTTTGACCCAGCTTGCACCTGGGGCGAAAGTTGTGGCTGAGAGACGGCCCCGGCTTCAGGGGGCTTTGGGTAGGCCGGGGCCGCTCCGCCAGCTCGGTCGGCGAGGCCAGCGCGGATTCAAGCAGAATGTGCGCGGCGGGTTCCTTAGCGCGTCAATAGATTCTCGCTCGACGAACGTATGTGCCGCTCTCATGCAGCTCGAACCAGCCCTTCTCGACGGCGCACCTGATGCCCGCGCTGAACTCTGCGCCGCTTGCCTCGAGCGTGTAGAGGAAGGGATAGTTGATCTTTTCGATGTGGATTCTGCCGTCCTGGACCGCCTCGATGCCCGAAGCCAGCTGAACGAGCTGGCGGGCGGCGGCTTCCGGATCGGAAAAAGGACGTTCGGTGACGAGTTTCATTGCGGGAATCAAAACCTCAAGCCCATGCTTGATGACGTAGCTCGCCTCGGGGTGTCATCCAAATTCGGGACGTATGCACAGATCCTGCCGTCGGCTTAGGCCGCTGCAGTAAGCCGCCGTTCCTCATCGCGCCTGCAAGCGAGCGACGCATCCAGATGTACGGGGAATGGAATGCAGCTTATAGCGGGACCGTCGATTTGGGGCCCCGGATGGACGCGAGCATCAACCAAGACCACGGTGACCGCCTCCCGCCGACTGTCCCGGGTCAAGAATGCGGATCAGTTTGGTCCCCTCGTGTTTCGCGGAGGGCTCGCCGGCAATAACCCGTAGGAACGAGGCAGGCCCGCGGGAAGCCACGATGGACCACCCGAAGTGGATTCCCATCATTCTCATCTCCGGCAGCCGGACCTGCTGAAGCGAAGCGCTCGCTAATCATCCCGGGTCCTGACCCGGGCGTGGTCGGCGGCCGGGCCGCGTGTGCGCCAGGCTGCTTAGGCGCCCACCCTGGGAAATTTCCCAGGGTCCGCTTACCCATCCCGCACGCTATGAGATCGCCATGAGCGATCTCAAGCATATTCGCCGACAGGCGGCCGAGTGCCGCGAGAAGGCGCAGGCGGCCACTGACCAAGACCAGCGGGAGCGGTGGTTGCGCCTAGCCGAGGAGTACCGCCAGCTGGCCAGTGAGATAGAGGAGCGTATCGGGCGCGGTAGGGGATAGCATCCTCTTCGGTATCGAGGCTTGCTCGACCGCAGCTGCCATCTGGCCTTTCATTTGGGTTGGAGGGAGCGGGCTCGACTGCCGCATCTGACCACTTTCACTCCTGGAGGAATGCGCCGCGACGTTCTTCCCTAGGTCCGTCGCCGGCGGCCAGGTCAGCTGCGGTGCGGCGTGCCAGCGCGCGTCTGCAACGTCGGTCCTGTCATCTCGCGACCTCACTCGTTTAAGGCCACGATCCGGTTAGTCACTAGAGAGGGTCGTTTCCCTTTGGCTCTTGCAGTAATTTCGGTGTGTGTCCACGCGCTTCACGGTCGCGCGGGGCGGGGCGCTCGGACGGATCGCGGCCAAGCTTGGACTGCAGCTCGACCAGATCGGTGAAGACGTCGGCCTGGCGGCGCAACTCGTCGGCGATCATCGGCGGCTGGCTGGCGATCGTGGAGATCACCGTGACCCGCACGCCGCGGCCGACGTTGTTAGGAAAAGAAACGAAGTACAAGGCGGCGCCGGTGCCCGGGCATTCGCAATCGAATATTGCCAATTGTCCGTCGGCTATCGCGCAATGCTGTACACCTCATTCATTCCAGACCTCTGCGGTTAGCGGCAGCTCGTTGAGTTCAGCTCGGGCTTCGCGCCAAGTCGGATAGTGTTTCTCAAGGATAGCTATGAAACGATCGCTGTGAGCGGGCTCGATAAGATGAACCAGTTCATGGACGATCACATATTCCAGAAGATCTTTTGGCTTCTTAATCAGCTCGGTGTTAAGCCGAATGTGACCTGCGCGGTGATTGCAGCTGCCCCACTTGGTCTTCATCCGCTGAAGGAAGTAGCATCGAACATCCACTTTGAGCTTTCGCTCCCATTTCTCGATGAGCGGCGGCACTTCCTCATGGAGCATTGCCTTGTGCCACTCGTGAATGACCTCGGCGCGTTTGGCAGCGTCGCTCCCGGGGCGCACCGTCAGGGTCATCCGCCTGTGGTCGAGCGCGACGAACGGTTTGCAGTCCCCTTGCACGATCGTCAGGAGATGGCGCCGCCCCCATAGGAAGTGGCTCTCCCGGTTGACATACTTTCGCGGCGTCTCTCGCGCCTGGTTCGTCAATTTCTGCCGCTGCTCGCGAATCCAGCCGAGCTTGGAGATCGCGTAGGCGCGCGCCACCTCCAGGCGTGTGGCTGTCGGGGCGACCAGCGTCACGCGGCCATGGGGCGGATGCACCGACAGATGGACATTCTTGATGCCCTTCCGTGTCACCGCGATGGAGATATCGCCGAGTTCGATCGTTTCCGTCATCAGTAGCCAGGTTGGTTCTTGATGATCTCGAAAATGTTCTGCGTCGCCAGGCGATCGCGCGTCATGATCGGGTAAAGCGCGTTCAGCACCTGCTTCTCCCTGATGTCATCGCCTTTCCACCCCGCCGGCGCACGCTCGCGCATGGCGAGGTCGATCTCCAGCGCCAGCTTCGCCCTGCCGTCATCGTCGGACGGGCATTGGAACGTCGTCGCCGAAAGGCTGGCCAGATTGTTGAAGAGCACTATCGCCTCGGGCTTGCCATGAAGGATAGCCGGAACGCTCCCGGACGGCCCCTTCCTCGCTAGACGGCGCACCAGCTCTTCGGCTTTTTTTAAGAACGCTTCATAGGCCGCTGCATCGGTCCGGCTCTGGCTGATGAGATCATAGAGCAGTTTCGACATCTCCGCGTAAAATTTGGGATCGGTGAGCTGATCGCGGATGATCGTCTTACGGACATTGTTGATGATGCCCTCCGCAATGGCGTTCTTGGACAGCTTACCTTTCTCGTTCAACTTGCGCGCGATGGCATCATGAATGCCGGTCTCGATGATCAACTCGGTGAGCGACAGCGAGTTCAGATTGCCTAGGTCAGCCGACGGATCAGCCTGAATGTAGGTATTGATGAGGTGGCGCATGTCCGCCTCGAAAGGCTTGATGTCCAGTTCCTCGCCGGAGTGTCTTTTTATGGCCGCACGAATGTCATTGTAAAACTCCGTCTCCTGCTCCAGCGCGGTGATCTCCGCGGTCGAATAGCCGGCTTCCGCGAGATTTTGAGCGATCTCCGAATAGGCGCGAAGAAAGGCTGCGGCAGCCTTGTAGAAGGAAATGCGAAGCGGCTCGGTCTCGGCGAGCGCATTCGCATTGCTGGCGTCACCGCAGAAATAATGCAGATATTGTTCGACCTCGCGCGGTCGCGCGACCGGTTCGCACAGATAGCGCAGCGCTTCGCGCGCTGCATCGAGCTGCGCCCGGCCCTCTACCAGCCAATCCTTGACGATCACATTGCCGTCTTTGCCGTCGGCGTCGATGTCGAGCTCATCCGAGCTATAGACGGCGATGGAGTTCTGAACGTCCTGGAACAGCTCCTTGAAGTCAACGATGTAGCCGTAGTCCTTGTCGTCGCCGTCGAGCCGGTTAGTGCGGCAGATCGCCTGGAACAGATTGTGGTCGTGCAGCTCATTATCGAGGTAGATGTAGGTGCAGCTCGGCGCATCGAATCCCGTCAGAAGCTTGCTGACCACGATCAGCAGCTTGCAGTTGGCGGGCTCCTCGATGAAGCGCCGCTTGGTCTCGTCCTCATATGCTCTGGTAGCCTGGCCCCCATTGAGGACGTGCCTGGTATAGGTGTCAAACTTGTACCGCTCATCGCTATCCCTGGGCTCGCGGGAAATCGCGTTGTGGTTCGGCTCAAAAGACGTGATGATGCCGCAATATTGGCCGAACGATGTATTCTGGAACAGCCGGTAGTAATGGCAGGCGTCATAGATCGAAGCCGCCACCAGGATTGCGGTGCCGCGGTCGTTGTCGAGCCGTGGCTTTACGCCAAAATCGTGGATAATGCTCGCGATGATGCGCTGCTTGCGTTCGCCCGCGCTCATCAGCTCTTCCATGGTCGCCCAGCGTTTCCGCAGGACAGCTCGCTGGAAATTATTCAGGGCTCTCGTTTTTTGCTCGAACCAATCGTCGATTGCCTTTCGAGAGGTGAGCCGCTGCGGCACATCGCGGGCTTCATATTTGAGGTCGAGCACCACCTTGTCGGCGACGGCCTCCTGGAATTTATAGGTATGAATGTAGGTGCCGAAGACGTCGCGCGTGGTCTGCTTGTCCTTGCGCAGCAGCGGCGTTCCGGTGAAGCCGATGAAAACAGCATTTTCCAGCCAACGCTTCATCTGCTTGTTCATGTCGCCGCCTTGGGTACGGTGACACTCATCAACGAAGACGTAAAATCGCCCGTGGGTCGGCGGCGGGGACGCATTGAGGTCCGGCTGGAATTTATGCAGCAGCGCGCACAGCAACCGGGGCGTCGGCGCCGCAAGCTTTTCCGCAAATTCCCTTCGCGACGTGATGCGGGGCGATGGTGAGTCCGCGCCGATGACATTGGCGTTACGCATCACGCCCTCGATCTGCTTGTCCAGCTCATCGCGATCGGTAATGATCAGAATGCGAGCCTCGGGATCGTGCTCCAGCAGCCATTTGGCAATCAGCACCATCAAAATGCTCTTGCCACTGCCCTGGGTGTGCCAGATGACGCCCCCTTCGTGTTTAGCGACCCGCTCCTGCGCCGCTTTCACGCCGACAAACTGATGCGGGCGCGGCACCTTCTTGCGGCCGGCGTCAAAGATGATGAAGTTGCGGATCAGGTCGAGCAGCCGGGTCTTCTCGCACATCTCCGCAAGAGGCCGGTCGAGCAACGCACCCGGTTGCGGCACTTGACCTGCGAGTGACCCGGATAGCGGCCGATGCCCTTGCGCGCCCGACACCGCCTGCAAAAGTCGCTCCGCATTGTACACGAAACCTGTCTGCGGCGCCTCGCCGATGCCGATAGCAGGCTCAAGGCTCGCGCCGCCGTCTTGCGCCTTCCATTGGACGAAGAACTGCTCCGGCGTGTCGGTGGTCCCATAGCGCAGGCCTTGGGAGTCGCTTCCCGCAAAGACCAGCTGCACCGCACTGAAGAAGCCCTTGTTGAAAATCTCCTCCTGGTTGGTGACGAGTTGGCGCACGCCGTCTGCCACCTCCACCGAGCTGCGTTTGAGTTCGATGAGGGCGATGGCGATACCGTTGAGATAGAGCACGATATCGGGCCGCCGCTCATGCCCGCCACGCAGGGTCACCTCTTCGGCAAGCGCAAAGTCGTTGACCTCTGGGTGGTCCCAATCCGCCAGATGCACCGTCTCATGGGCCTGCCCGACGGCGATCTGCACCGGCACGCCATAACGCAGCAATTGATAGGTGCGCAGATTGGCCTGATACAGGCTGATGCCGGTGGCGTCGGCGGCCGTCTCCAGCCTTTGCAAGGCAGCGTCAATATGCGCCTCGCTATAGCCGCGCGCCTTCAGATTGTCCCGCAGCAGCGCGGACTCGATGGGGCGGTTGTTCGCTCGTCTGTTCCACTCGCCGAGATAGCGGTAGCCGAGGCAATCCGACCGCGCTGGGTCAGTGAACAAAGCGACGACGCGGTTCTGGGTGCGGCGTTCGGAGCGGGATTGCTCAGACACGGGCTGCTTCGGTTGAAACGAGCCGCGTCTTGCCGGTGAGGAGTTCCTGCATCATCCCCCGCTTGAGAGCGCAGGTTTTTTCCGCCGCTGTTCTAGACTCGTCAATTCCTCGTCCATCTCTCTCAGCACCTCGGCGATGGCAGTTTGTTCCGGAAGGTCAGGAATCGGGCATTCGATCCCCTCAACGTCGCCGTGCGACAAGTGCTTCACCGTAGTGCTAGACGTTATAGTCTCAATTTTCTTTAACGGCTCAATCAACGCATAGTAGGCAAACACGCCGTTTAATCCCGGGCTCGGGAAAATTCGTCCAACTCGCTGGTTCAGCAGTGCGGGTCCTTTGGACCATCTGCATGGAAGAAAGTCACCGTCCATCCCAATCAACACGTCTCCATTGTGGACAACAAATGAATGGTCGTAGCTTCCGTCGTAGTGAACGACTTGGTCGTCACTCTTCAGATCGCGGTTTTTTATGAGCCTGATGCCCTCCGCCTTTTCGTTGAAGTAGGTAGAGACGAATGGAAAGCCGACTTGAAAGCGAAGTAGGCTTCCCAACCGCTTCACCTGCCATTCGCCATGGAAGCCGGGGAGCCGAATCTCGCCTGTGAGGAGCTGCTGCATGGCAACCTGTTTCAGATCGCGCTTCTTGGCGATCAGCCGATCCAGCGCGCCCACCAGCGCATCCACATCGCTCAACGCCTCTGCGATGGCGCGTTGTTCGGGAGGACGCGGCACGCCGATGAGAATAGGAGCAATGAAATTTCTGTTGAGTGATTGTTGTGCGCCACCGGAGTTGTGGCGGGAAAAATCGATGGCTTTCAGGAAATAGAACACGAACAACGGGTCGTTTCCGCGGAAGTCCGTAACATAGAGCGCGGTGTTATGAGGCCAAAATTCGTGCTCACAATAGTGTGCTTGTCCAAATGATGCGCCGCTTCGTCCAAGTACAACGCCAGGGCCTTTTGCAATCGCGGTGTCATGGCAGCCATTTTGACCAGCAGAACCCATTACAGGAATTTCGCCGCTGCGACGGTCACGCCAAGTCAGGTCATGGCCTCGCTGAAGTGAGATGAAATTGCCGAGTTTCTCCACTTCCCACTCATTCGGAATGATGCCCGCCTCGGTCTGCTTGTAGCCAGCTTTCATCGGGCTGCGGCCTTTGCAACGGTTGCAAAAGACAATGTCTTATCCATCTTCTTGAGATACCCATCTACGCGGGCGGCCAAGGCAGTGACCTCGTAAACGATCTGCGGCAGCGGAGCCGCGTAACGGTCGGCGAGAAGTCGGATACGAACGGTTAGAGTTTGCGAAACGCGATCTAGTTCGCCCTGCACGGCGGCAGCAATTGTCGTCAGCCACTTGTCATCCACCACCAGGGTTTGGATTTCGACCTCGGTAAGCTTCGGATATTTGTCGTAGGCGAGCTTATCGAGCGCAGCGTCGGCTTCGCGAATGGCACGTTTCAGTTCGGCTTCTTCGCTGTTGAGCTTCAGCCATTGCTGGAGGACTGCGATCTCGTCCTTGGCGTCCTTGTCGCCCGTGATTTTTTTAACCTGGGCGCTAACTTCGGCCTTGCCGATCTTGTCCAAAGCTCCGAGAAAACCTTCTTCACCGCCATGTTCCTCCTCCAGCTCGGCGATGCCGGCGATGGCGGTCTCCAGCCTCGCCTGCTGCGCCTCGATGGCGGCTTGCCCATCGGCAAAATAGCGGGCCACGATCAGCGGCTTAGGTACGAGGTCGCAGGTCCAGCCTTTGTCCCTGGACTTGCCCTTCTTGTCAGTCTCCAGGATGCGCGCGGTCTTCGCCACCCAGCCATCTGCGGCAATGAGATAGCAATCGTCCTGCATGGTCTCGGCCCAGTAGTCCATCAGGTGCTGATAGACCGCATAGGGGTCGATCAGCGGCTGGCCTTCGGCGTGCGCTAGCAACTGCTCAGCCTGCGCGTGGATGACTTCCTTCGGCACGCAGTCAAGCTTGAGTTGGCGCAGGCTGATGGCGGCGGCACTGCGCCATTTTTTGAAATGCGCTTCAAGTCCGGCGATGAAGGCTGCGAACTGCGGATGGCTGTGGATGGTCGCCTTGATCTGCACAGCCTCGACGAGCAGATCGTGATAGCCTGGGCGGTTAGGTTTGAACAAAGCAGCGCGCAGCTCCGGGCAGATCGTCCAGTAGTCACTGAGCGCATCGACGTCCCGCGTCGGAATCCCGCCGTGCAAATGACCGGCGATATCTTGGATGTCCTCCGGCTCCTGGGTATCGATGTAGCGCGGCAGATTGAGATTGAAGTCATTCTTCGCGATCTCATCATGCGGCACCAGGCGCGAATAACCGGGATGCGTCTCGGCGTTGGTGAAGACATCGACGATCTGGTGCAGGTCGCGTTCGCGTAAACGATTCTTGGGGCCATCCTTGATGAAGCCCTTGCTGGCATCGATCATGAAGACGCCCTTGCGGGCGGAAGCGTTCTCCTTGTCGAGCACGAGGATGCTGGCGGGGATGCTGGTGCCATAAAAGAGATTGGCCGGCAGGGCGATGATGCCCTTGAGATAGCCGGAGCGAATCAGCTGGGTGCGGATCACGGCCTCGGCGCCGCCGCGAAAGAGCACGCCATGGGGCAGAATGCAGGCACCTTTGCCGGTGCTCTTGAGCGAGCGGATGATGTGCAGCAGATAGGCGTAGTCGCCTTGCTTGGCCGGCGGCTCGCCCCACTGAAACCGCTGGAAGGGATCGGTGGCGGGAGTCAGGCCGGTGGTCCAGGTCTTATCGGAGAACGGCGGATTGGCGACCACATAGTCATAGCTACGGAGCTGCTGGCCGTCCTTGAATTTCGGCGCGGCGAGCGTGTTGCCCGTGAGGACGTTGGCCGTCGGGAAGTCGTGCAGGATCATGTTCATGCGGGCGAGACCGGCGGTGGTCACGTCCTTTTCCTGTCCCTCCAGCGTGATGTGCTTGCCCGCCTCGGCGGCGACCTTCAGCAGCAGCGAGCCGGAACCGCAGGTGGGATCATAGGCCGTGGTGGCGGCCACGGCGTTCTGTGGCGAAATGCCGATCACCTTGGCGATGACCCGGCTGACTTCGGACGGGGTGTAGAACTGCCCCTTGCTCTTGCCGCTTTCGGTGGCGAAGTGCCGCATCAGATATTCATACGCATCGCCGAGAATGTCGTCATTGTCAGCGCGGTTCTGCGAAAAATCGAGCTCCGGCTTCTGGAAGATGCCGATGAGATTGGTGAGGCGGTCTACCATCGCCTGTCCCTCGCCGAGCTTGTTCGGATCGTTGAAATCCGGAAAGTCGGTGCGGGCGAGCCGGGAATTGGCGTCGATCAGCGGCTGGATCACCTGGGTGTTGATCTTGTCGCCGATGCCGCTGTTGCCCTTGAGCGCGATCATGTCCTTGAAGCTGGCACCCTTGGGGATCGTGACCGGCGGCGCGAAATCATCGGAGTCGCCGTATTTGTCGGAGACATATTTGATGAACAGCATGAACAGGACGTAGTCCTTGTACTGACTGGCATCCATGCCGCCGCGCAGCTCGTCGCAGGAGGCCCAAAGAGAGGAGTAAAGGTCGGATTTCTTGATTGCCATGATTGACGTTCGCCCCGCCGAGAATCGCAACGCTCAGCGGTAGCACTGACTGGACTGCGTGCCCACGGCTTCCTGGCTGCCCCGGCCGGCACCACTGCTGAATCGCCTTCAAACGATAACTGAGAATGTGGGAGAAACGAAAGAGACCATCAGAATTCTGGTGCCGGCAACGCCAGGGAACTGACTCGCGCGGAAGCCCCCCATACCTTCCTGTGTTGCCGGTTGAGGCGCAGGTAAACAGGTCCAAACCCTTTGACTTCGGACGTGAGCGTCCGCTGTCCGTGTTCACATAGGGGAGCATCTCCGGAGAAGTCGAAAGCACCACCCGGGCGAGAGAGTAACCTTTAGACGCGAACGATCTCACCTTCTCAGCTTTCCTGAGCTCCAGGCGCAGCAAAGCTTAACGAAGAGTTAACGCTCGAAAAATCTAGGCTACATATTTCCCAACCACGTGTCCGCGCGCGCAAGATGGGGGGCCTGTCCATGCCCCCCCGGGGGGGAAAAAAGCGGCGAGGTCCCGACGCGGCTGTAAGCAGGCGACCCATTGGTCGCATTACCTACAGCAGCGAGCGACAATGAAACGCGACCTCTATGCGGAAGTATCAGCACGGATCATTGCGGAGTTAGAAGCCGGCGCGGCACCGTGGATCAAACCATGGTCTGCGACACCCGGCGCGAATACCCCGTGCAATGCTGTGACCAGTCGACCTTACTCCGGCTGCAATGTCGTTCTTTTGTGGATGGCACAGGCGGCAGGATACAGGACGGCGCGCTTTTTGACCTTCAAGCAAGCGCTTGATCTAGGCGGCCACGTGCGCAAGGGCGAGCGCGGCACGAAAGTGTTTTTCGTGAAGCAACTGCAACTCCGCGACGATGGCGCGGAGGGCGACGCAGCGACGCGGCTTGTCCCCATGATGCGGGAGTACACCGTTTTCAATGTCGACCAGTGCGAAAACCTTCCCGATACCGTCACGACCGGGAAGCCAATGCGCGTTCGAAATCCAGATGCCCGCGACGAACTTGCCGACGATTTCTTGCGCTCAACCGGCTCCGACATCCGAGAGGGCCACGGCGAAGCGTACTACGTGCCGAGCCAGGATTTTATCTCCATGCCAGCATTCGAGGCCTTCAATGGTGCGGATCAGTTCTACGGCGTGGCATTTCACGAGCTGACCCACTGGACGGGACACAAGACCAGGCTCGACCGCGACCTGAAGAACCGTTTCGGCTCGCGGAGCTACGCGGCGGAAGAACTCATAGCAGAGCTGGGCGCTGCGTTCCTGTGTGCAGAGTTTGGCTTCGACGGTGATCTCCGGCACGCGGGTTACCTTGCGACCTGGATCGACCTGCTCAAGGCCGACAAACGAGCATTCTTTACCGCCTCCAGCCAAGCCTCGAAGGCGGCGGACTACCTGCGCGGCTTGGCCCTGGCCGAGCCGGCGGACGTCGCTGCTTGAGCGCCGCCGTGTCGTATGCCCAACGCGAGGCGTTCTTTGATACCCATCCGGTGACCGGCGCCACGATCGAGGTCTTCTATGCTGACCGGTCGCTGGAAACGTTCGGCTGGCATGGTGCGGGTTGGTATTGGTGCCCGCGGCAGCGGGGGTTCGCGCCTACCGGACCGGCGGTCGGGCCGTTTCCTACCAGCTACTCAGCTTACCGGAATGCTAACCGCAGGCTTTGCACCGCGCCACTGCACCGCAGCATTTCATGAGGTGTAGCTGATGCCTCATGTAACGCAACCAAGTGTCGCCCGTTTGTTGAGGAATGTTTGAGCGTGGAATGACGTGCGAAGTTCGCCTGCGTACGCAGATGCTTATTCGACGGATATTTGACAGCCGTAGATCAGGGTCAGCAAGTCATTGATATCGCTGGCGCTCCCTAGGGGAATCGAACCCCTGTTTCAGCCTTGAGAGGGCCGCGTCCTAACCGCTAGACGAAGGGAGCGTGAGGGAGAGGACATAGCCTCGAATTTTGCCGGCGGCAAGCGGGGATCGAGGGGTTTCAGACGCGCTCTCCGCCGTCGTCCTGGCGAAAGCCAGGACCCATTACCCCATACGCGGATGGTTAAGCCCGATCGGAGTGACGATCTCGTTCGTGCAACCGGATTCGGTGGCTATGGGTCCTGGCTTTCGCCAGGACGACGGCTGCGGCCAGTTTCCGGGGCCAGCCCTACGGCTCATTGACAAATTTCAGCTTTCCGGCGGGCCGCAAGGTGTGGGCGTCGAAGGTGCGGATTTCGGCGACCCCGCCGACATCGAGCGTCACCACGAGCCGGTCGCCGGCGACGCCGGTCGCGACGATTTTGGCGCCCTTTGGCAGGGTGGCGGTGACGTCGCTGGCCGCCTCGGCCGCCCTTCCCTCCGACTTGAAAAGGCGGTAGCCCACCCCGATCAGCACGGCGCAGATTGCCAGCGCCGTGGTCAACCCCGCGATCAGCATCATCCGCCGCACCCGCGCAAACAGCGCGGCCTGCTCGGGGCTCGGTTCGGGAACAGCGGTATCAGACGTCGTCATGGAAAGCTCGGGTTCAGCGCAACGGTTGGAGGTCGTGGTCGGCGGCGACGAGGGCTCGGCCCGGCTCGACCGCGTGCTGGCGGCGCACCTCGCAGATCTGTCGCGATCAAGGCTGAAAGCCCTGATTCTGGCGGGCGCGGTGAACCTTGGGGACGCCGCGGTCCGCGACCCCGCTTATCACGTCACATCCGGCGATACGATCACAATCGACGTGCCGGAGGCGGCCCCGCCGGAGCCCAAGGGCGAGGACATCGCACTCGATATCGTGTTCGAGGACGACGACATCATCGTCCTCAACAAGCCGAAGGGGCTGGTGGTGCACCCCGCGGCCGGGCATGAGACCGGCACGCTGGTCAATGCGCTGATCGCCCATTGCGGCTCCTCGCTGTCCGGCATCGGCGGGGTGCGCCGGCCCGGCATCGTGCACCGGCTGGACAAGGACACCACCGGTCTGATGGTGGTCGCCAAGAACGACCTCGCCCATCAGTCGCTATCAGCGCAATTCGCCGACCACGGCCGCACCGGACCGATGCGGCGCGGCTACATGGCCTTCGCCTGGGGCACCCCTGGACGCCATCGCGGTACGGTGGATGCGCCGATCGACCGGCATCCGTATGCGCGGGACAAAATGGCGGTGCGGCAGGGTGGCCGCGAGGCCGTCACGCACTGGGAAATCCTGGAGAGCTTCACGGGCCGCGACGGCAAGCCGATCGCGGCGCTGCTCGCCTGCGAGCTCGAGACCGGCCGCACCCACCAGATCCGCGTCCACCTCGTCCATATCGGGCACCCGCTGATGGGCGATGCCGTCTACGGCCCGCATTTCAAGACCAAGGCGAACCAGCTCGCGCCTGCGGCGCAGGCGGCCCTGACCGCTCTTGGGCGCCAGGCGCTGCACGCCTATCTGCTGGTATTGGAGCACCCGAGAAGCGGAGAACTTCTGCACTGGGAGGCGCCCTTGCCGGAGGATTTGCTTCTCCTCCAGGGCACTCTGAAAGCGGCGCTATGACGCAGGCCGATTCAGAAAAGCTTTACATTACAAAAAGTTATGGCAGCCACACGGGGACGTGACGTCAGTAATCCTTCCCTAAATGACCCCCCATGGGGTATATTGCGCCTGCGTTGAAATGACCAACGCGGAACATCGCAGCACCGATCGGCTTTAACCAAGCGGTCGTCTGCCTGGCCCGCCGCTATCGGGGGCCTGAACCTGTTTGGAGGGCGCACTATGGCCCGTACCGCTACCCTGCCGGTCCTCAATGGAGAATCCGGCCTTTCCCGTTACCTCGGCGAAATCCGCAAGTTTCCGATGCTGGAACCCCAGCAGGAATACATGCTCGCCAAGCGTTGGCGCGAACACGATGATCGCGACGCCGCGCACCAGCTCGTCACCAGCCATCTCCGGCTCGTGGCCAAGATCGCCATGGGCTATCGCGGCTACGGCCTGCCGATCTCCGAGGTCGTCTCGGAAGGCAATGTCGGCCTGATGCAGGCGGTCAAGCGTTTCGAACCCGAGAAGGGGTTCCGTCTCGCTACATACGCCATGTGGTGGATCAAGGCGTCGATTCAAGAGTACATCCTGCGTTCGTGGTCGCTCGTGAAGATGGGCACCACCGCGAACCAGAAGAAGCTGTTCTTCAACCTGCGCAAGGCGAAGAGCAAGATCTCCGCGCTGGACGAAGGCGATCTCCGCCCCGACCAGGTGGCCATCATCGCCAAGCGTCTCGGCGTCACGGCGCAGGACGTGATCGACATGAACCGCCGCCTCGGTGGCGACGCGTCGCTCAACGCACCGATCCGCGACGATGGTGAAGCCGGCGAATGGCAGGACTGGCTGGTCGACAATTCGCCCAACCAGGAAGCCATGCTGGCCGAGCACGAGGAATATGATCACCGCCGGGACGCGCTCAATGGCGCCATGGGCGTGCTCAACCCGCGCGAACGCCGCATCTTCGAGGCCCGTCGCCTCGCCGATGAGCCGATGACGCTGGAAGACCTTGCCGCCGAGTTCGGCGTGTCGCGCGAGCGCGTCCGCCAGATCGAGGTCCGCGCCTTCGAGAAGGTGCAGTCCGCGGTCAAGGGCACGATCGCAAGGGCCGAGCAGGCCGCGCTGGAAGCCGCGCACTAAGCGCGAGGATCCGGCGCCGGAGATTGGCGGATCGAAGAGACAAGAAGCCGGCGGCAACGCCGGCTTTTTTTGTTGGGCGCAACCTCGCCGTGATGCCACGCGAAAGCGGGGCATCCAGTACGCCGCAGCGCTTGTTGCAAGAGCGAGTATGCCAAAGCTCTTCTCTGGGATCCTGGATCGCCCGGCTAAACCGGCGATGACAGCCGGGTTGTGGCTCTGCCTTGAACCCGTGCTGCCGGTCAACCGACCAAAGGGATTGGGCCGACAGCCCCAAGAGAACGGACGGGCGCGCCGTGGCGATCATTCTTCAATCCACCGTCGGCGGCTTCTCGGCCCAGTTCATGCGCAAGCTGCCGCTGGTCGAGCAGGCGATGCGCGACCACGGGCTCGAGCCGTCCGAATTCGTGATCTCCAAGGACAACGCCTCGACCGCGACGGTGCCGTTCGTCGGGCCGTTCTTCTACGATTACAGCGTGTTCTTCGGCGACGACCAGTTCACCGTCACCGAGCCGAACGACATGGTGTTTCTGGAGTTCTTCTTCAAACGCGTGCTGGCTGCCGACGGGCCGCCGGAGCTGCCGGAGCGGCCGGGACTGATCCGGCGCCTGTTCGGCTGGATGGCGCAGACGGTGTGACCCCCTTCGTCATTCCGGAGCGCGCGTAGCGCGAACCCGGAATGACGAGTGAGAGCGCTCACTCCCCCCAAATCCTTGCCAGCGTCGCGAGCCAGCAGCCTTCGCAATAGCGGGCGTCCTTGTAGTCGATCCAGTTGTGCGCATAGACGTGGTCGAGCGGGATGCCGTAGCGCGCGCGCAGCAGCTGGACCAGGATCTTCCATGCCCCGACCTGCGCCGGGGTCGGGCCGGTCGTGACATCGGGATAGTTGCCGGCGAACTCGACACCGATCGAATTGTCGCGCACGACCTGACGATAGGTCGGCCTGTTGTCGATGTACTTGTTGTCGTTGCGGTTGGCGCCGTCGCCATGGGTCGGCACCAGATTCTCCGCGACCGCCCAATAGACCGTGCCGTCGGTCTCGACCCACACCGTGACGCCGCGCCGGGTCGGATTCTTAAACTGCTCCAGCGCACCACCGCGCGCGGAGCCCGTTGGCCCCTCGGTCTGGTGCACGATGATGTTGCGCCAGGAATGGGCGTTGCCGACATCGCCCCAGGACGCGAGCCAGACGATCTTCAGGCCGGGAATGTCGGGCGTACCCGAGCTGTGCGCGACTTCGGCGAGCTCGGCATCCGTTGCGGCAGCGGGAGCGATCAGCAGCGCGGCCAGAATGGCCGCAAACAGGCGAGACATCATCATCCGGGTCCCATGCGACCCAAGCCTAGCACGGCCTCAGGCGAATTTGCGCGTGGCCTCGACCGGTCCGGCCGGCTCCGGCGAGAGCGGCGGGGCCGGATCATAGACGGCAAGATCGTTCTTGCCGTTCTTCTTGGCGGCATAAAGCGCGTGGTCGGCGTGCGCGATCAGGCGATCCGCAAATTGGCCGATGCCGCGGTCCCATTCCGCCACACCGATCGAGATCGCGATCGGGATGTCGGTGCCGGTGCAGCCGGCGGCATCCTTGCGACAGACCTCCAGCACGCGGCCGGCGATCATCGCACCTTCGCGCAACGAGGACGACGGCAGCACGACGCAGAACTCGTCACCGCCGGTGCGGGCGAGCATGTCGCCCGGCCGCAGCCGCGTCTGGGCCATCAGGGTGAAGTGCTGCAGGCAGGCGTCGCCCGCAGCGTGTCCATGGGTGTCGTTGATGGTCTTGAAGCCGTCGATATCGATCACCAACAGCGAGAACGGCTCGCCGCTGCGCTCCGAGCGGGCGCATTCCTCGGCCAGGCGCTGGAGCAGATGGCGGCGATTGGCGACGCCGGTGAGATCGTCGAGCAGCGCGAGGTCGGCGACCTCATTGCGCAACCGGTCCATCGCCATCAGCAGGAAACCGAAATTGAGCGTCATCGACAGGAACAGGAGCGCCAACACCATCACGGCATGAGACTGGCTGCCGGCGAATGACGAGAAGTCGCCGCCGAGCAGATTGCCCAACGTACGAGCGACGAATATCGCGATCATGGTGATGATCACGACGCCCGACAGCCGCGCGCCCGGACTGACGCGGCCTTCCGGCGGTGACAGCAACAGGGGCAGCGACAACAACAGCGGCAGGGCTTGGCCGATGGTGTAGCAGAGCATGCGCAGCGGCATGTGGTCGAAGACGAATTTGAAGAACATGATGCCGCCGAGGCTCAAGGCAGCCGATGCGAGCATGAGGCGCCAGGACACCGGCCGATCGTAGAATCGGTGGATGCCGATCGCAGCGAGAGAGGTCGCTGCGATGACGCCGGCGCCGGCGATCAGGAGTGGTAGAGGCGACGTGACGAACAGGCGGATCAGGCCCGTCAGCGCCCCCGACGCGCCGACAAAGGCCGACGCCATCCAGAACCGCGCAGCCTCGAATTTCGGATAGGAGCGGATCACGTAGGCCCAGATCAGGCCCAGCGCCAGGAAGTTGAAGACGAAAACCGTCCAAAGCGTCGGCACGTTCAGCATGGCGCCCGCCATGCGCGCAGCATCCCGCCCCCTGTCTTTGACAGCCGTTCGTCCATGACCCCGTCCCCGTGTTCTTGCGGAGGACAATGCCCGCCTTGCGCTTAACGGAGTCTCACTGCGAACTTCGAAAGCGCGCCTTTGGTTTTGGATTTGTGAACGGCGCGCGACGATTGTCGAATCGTTAGGCATGTCGCCGACGTCCATGTGTGGTGGCTGCCGCGCGTGCTGCGATGCGCCTTCGCGGGCAAAAATCGACCGAAAATGCATCTGAGCTGTGGATAACGCAATGACACAGATGTGACAGCGCGGGGCAGGAGCGCGCGAATCTGCTGAGCTTGTCGTCGAGGATGTTGCGAGGCTGGCCCTCCGCCGAGCATCCCTCGAGTCGCGTTTCACCATTAACCCTCAAGAGGATCCTATGGCTAAGAAAGCGAAGAAGGCGGCGAAGAAGAAGGCGAAGAAGGCCAAGAAGGCGAAGAAGAAGTAACGAGGCTTCTTTTTCTTTGCCCGGGTGGAGCCTCGCTCCGCCCGGGCTTCGGGCAAGGCTTGAGAGTTGCAGGTGGCGGGCGCAAGGCCCGCTTTTTTTATTGGCTTGCTCCGCTGCTTCGCTCCCTCGCCCCGCCCCTTGCGAGGAGAGGTGAAGAGGAGATCTCGTTTACCGGCTATCGCTCGGCAAACGCGAGCTTGGCGCCCAGCAGCGCAAAGCCTGCCGCGAAACTGCGGCGCAGCCAGGCCATCACACCCGGCCGCGAAATCACGCGCTCGCGCACCGATGCGGCGCAGAGGCCGTAGACCACGAACACCGCGAACGTCATCGCCATGAAGGCGCCGCTCAATTCCAGCATCCGCGCCAACACGTGGGACTCCTCCGCCGCAATGAACTGCGGCAGAAAGGCGAGAAAGAAGATCGAGAGCTTTGGATTGAGGATATTGATCAGGAAGCCGGTGACGATGACGCGGCCGCTCGACCGCTCCTTGATCTCGGCCTCGACCGCAAGCGCACCTCGCTCGCGCAGTGCCTGCCAGGACATGTAGAGCAGATAGGCCACGCCGCACCCATTTCAGCGCGGCAAAGGCGAGTGCGCTGGTGTGGAGCACGGCGGCCAATCCGAGCATCGCCGCGGTCATGTGCGGCACGATGCCGAGCGTGCAGCCGAAGGCGGCAGCTATGCTGGCGCGCGAGCCGCGCGTCAGGGCCGCGGCGAGCGTGTAGAGCACGCCCGTCCCCGGAGAAGCCACGACGATCAGCGAGGTCAGCAGGAACGACCAGGACATGTCATGTCCCTACCACCCCTGGCCGGGGCGGAGAAGTCACGAGACGGTCAGTGCGTCCACGGCAAGGCGCTGCGCTCGGACAATTGCGCGATCTCGGCCTCGCGCAGCACGTCGAGCGGCGCCCATGGCTTGGCCCAGAATTTCGCGCCGTCAGGCAAGGCCTGCATCAACGGCCGGCCGGAGGTGACGACGACGTCGAGCTTCGGATTGCGGTCCTTGGCGACGTGCGCCAGCTCGACGCCGTTCATCCGTCCGGCGAGCTGCACGTCGGTCAGCATCAGGCAGAGCGCGCCGGCGTTTTTGTCCAGGACAAGTTCGGCCGCCTCGGCGCTTTCGCACTGGATGACCTCGAATCCGCTTTCCTCCAGAAGGAGGCACAGCATCTCGCGCTGCATGACATCGTCTTCAACAATCAACGCGGTCGCCTGATATGGCTGTGCTTGTCCCATTGGCCGCTCCCAAAATGCGCTCTTGGCCCCAGTAACGTATGTTAAGGGCGCGAGCTGCAGATGGTTCGGTTCCAAACTGAAAAAGTGTACATAGAGGTTCCACGCGTTCGCCGGTGATGACGCGCGCGAGTGGCGCAAGTCCGCAGTCTCACCAACCCGCCGTCACTGCCCGATCAGCCGATCCGCAAAATATCCGATCGTCTTGCGGTAGATCAGCGCCCTGTTCCACTCGCGCATCGCCTCGAAATTCGCGGTGCCTTCGCCATAGGGTTGGCCCATCTTGAAGCCGCTGGTGTGGAGCAGGTTCGCGGTCGAGGCGAGCACGTCGGGGACGCTGTGGCGCAGGTCGACGCGGCCATCGCCATCGAAATCGACGCCGTATTTGATGTAGGACGACGGCAGGAACTGGGTCTGACCGATCTCGCCGGCATAGGCGCCGATGAGGTCACGCAGCGGCAGGTCGCCGCGCTGCACGATCTTGAGCGCAGCGAGCAACTCGCCCTGGAACAGCTCGGTGCGGCGGCAATCATGCGCCAGCGTGGTGAGCGTGCGGATCACCGGCAGCTTGCCCATGTCGCCCTTGCCGAAATCGCTTTCCAGGCCCCAGATAGCGACCAGGATCTGCCGCGGCACGCCGAACTGCTGCTCGATGCGCGACAGCAGCGCGGCGTGACGCTGCAACAGCGCACGGCCGCCATTGATGCGGCCGGGGCCGACGCGGGTCGAGACATACTGCTCAAAGCTCTTGTTGAAGGTGTAGCGCTGGCGCCGGTCGAAGGCGAGCACCGCACCATCCTCGGTGATTCCGCTGAACGCGGCGCTCGTCACGCTCGCGGAGACACCGGCTGCCTGCGCTTCCGAGGTCATGCCGGCGACAAAGCTGTTGAAGTCGCCACCGCAGCGCGCGGCCTCCGCTTGGCTGCCAGCCAGAAAGAAGATGAAGGCAGCGACCAAGCCTCGTCCGAGCATCACGGCGTATCTCAACATGCGGGAAAATCCTCTGGAAAATGTGCGCGAAGCAGCGCTGCGATCATGCCCGGGAACAACGGAACGGTCAAAGCCGCGAGCCTTAGCCTTCAACGATGGCCAGCCACCGATGCGCGGCGAGTTGAAGATCGCATCGCACGAACCGCCAACCCTGACCGACAGGGAAACTGACGCAGCGCTTCGAGGGCACGCTGGAACCCGCGATGAGATCGGCTCAGCTCCGACGCGCTCGCTGCGACAGCAACGCCGCGACGATTTAACTTGCCACCTCATGGCGCAAGTTATAGCGTTCTATTCTAGGTTGTCGCCCCGCCAGCCCCGGGCGGCACTGAAGACCAAAAATAAACGGCGGGCTTTTCGGCCCGCCGTTTATTGAGGTCAGGGCGGATCGACGATACGAGGCGCCTGGCGGTGCGATCGGGCGAACGGATTACGTTGCGCAGAAAGCCCTCCGGCCGACCCTCGCAGCCGCCAAAGTCGTTTGACTATGGCGCCCTGATCGACGACAAGCCCCCATGGCCAAAAAACCTGGAACCAATCCCAAAGGCGAATTCGCCTTTTTCAACGTCTTCTATGAAGACGGCTCGCAGCGCTCCAACCGGCGGGTGCCTTCGGAGCTGCTCGGAGGCCTTGATGGCGATGAGCCGGCCCGTGCCTTCATCATGGAGCAGGACCGTGAGATCGCGGAAAAATCCGGCCGCCCCGCGCTGGAGATCAAAACCCTCGAGCGGGTCGGCGCGAAGAAGAAGTAGCGGCTCCGCCCGCGAGACACGCGAAACATTGGCACAAACAAGAACGGCGGGCCCTGGCCCGCCGCTTTTGTCTGGATTGGTGATGCCCGGACTCTCGTCCGGGCATGACACCTGAATCAGTTATCGAGGAACGACCGCAGCTTCCTTGACCTTGACGGATGCTTCAGCTTGCGCAGCGCTTTCGCTTCGATCTGGCGGATGCGTTCGCGCGTCACGCTGAACTGCTGGCCGACTTCTTCCAGCGTGTGGTCGGTATTCATGCCGATGCCGAAGCGCATGCGCAGCACGCGCTCTTCGCGTGGGGTGAGCGAGGCGAGCACGCGCGTGGTGGTCTCGCGCAGGTTTGACTGGATCGCGGCGTCGATCGGCAGGATCGCGTTCTTGTCCTCGATGAAATCGCCGAGGTGTGAATCCTCTTCGTCACCGACGGGCGTCTCCAGCGACAGCGGCTCCTTGGCGATCTTGAGGACCTTGCGGACCTTCTCCAAGGGCATGCCGAGCTTCTCGGCGAGCTCTTCCGGGGTCGGCTCGCGGCCGATCTCGTTGAGCATCTGGCGCGAGGTGCGCACGATCTTGTTGATCGTCTCGATCATGTGCACGGGGATGCGGATGGTGCGCGCCTGGTCGGCGATCGAGCGGGTGATCGCCTGCCGGATCCACCATGTGGCGTAGGTCGAGAACTTGTAGCCGCGGCGGTACTCGAATTTGTCCACCGCCTTCATCAGGCCGATGTTGCCTTCCTGGATCAGGTCGAGGAACTGCAGGCCGCGGTTGGTGTATTTCTTGGCGATCGAGATCACGAGACGGAGGTTGGCTTCCACCATCTCCTTCTTGGCCTGGCGGGCTTCGCGTTCGCCCTTCTGCACGGAGTGCACGATCTTGCGGAACTCGATGATCTCCAAGCCCGTGAGCGCTGCGAGCTGGTGCACCTCGTGGCGGAGGTCCTTGATGCGGTCCTTCTCGTGATGGACGAAATTCTTCCAGCCCTTGGCCGAAAGCTTCGAGACACGGTTGAGCCAGCGCGGATCGAGCTCCGAGCCGGTGTAGTTGCGCAGGAAGTCCTCGCGCGCGACGCCGTGGCTGTCGGCAAGGCGCATCAGGCGGCCCTCATGCGACACGAGGCGCTTGTTGATGTCGTAGAGCTGCTCGACGAGTGAATCGATGCGGGCCTGGTTCAGGCGCAGCGACTTCACCTCGACGATGATCTCGTCCTTCAGCTTGCGATATTTGCGCTCCTGGTGCGGCGAGAGCGAGGGCCCATGCGAGGTGCTCTCGAGCTGGTTCTGGATGTCCTGTTCCTGAAGCTTGCGCAGCTTCTTGTAGCTGTCGGCGATCTTGTCGAAGATCTCGACGACCTTCGGCTTGAGCTCGGCCTCGATCGCCGCAAGCGACATCTGGTTCTCGAACTCGTCGTCTTCGTCCATGTCGGCTTCGGCGGCGGATTCCGCAGGATCCTTCAGCGCTTCGCCGGTCGTTGCGCCGGCAGGCGCGGCACGGAACGGAGTTGGCGCCGGCGGCGCGGCCGGAGGCGCCACATGCGCAGGTGCGCCCGCTACCGCAGCAGCCTGGCCGCCTTCGGCCGGCGCTTCGCCGTTCTCGCCGGCGGGACCGCCGATCATCGCGGTGTTCATGCCGGCCTTGGCATCGGGGCCGGCATAGGTCGCTTCGAGATCGATGATGTCGCGAAGGAAGATCTTTCCTTCGTTCAATTCGTCACGCCAGATGATGATGGCCTGGAACGTCAGCGGGCTTTCGCAGAGGCCCGCGATCATCGCCTCGCGGCCGGCCTCGATGCGCTTGGCGATGGCGATTTCGCCTTCGCGGGACAACAGCTCGACCGTGCCCATCTCGCGCAGATACATGCGTACGGGATCGTCGGTGCGCTCGCCCGGCTCGCTCTTCTTGACTTCGGTGACGGCCTTCTGCGTGACCTCGACGAGCTCGTTGTCGGTCTCGTCCTCGCCACCCTCGTCCTTGTCCTCCTCGCCTTCGCTATCGTCGGCTTCGGTGACGTTGATGCCCATGTCCGAGAGCATGGACATGATGTCCTCGATCTGCTCGGGCGAGGTCTGATCGGACGGCAGAACTTCGTTGAGCTGATCGAAGGTCACGAAGCCGCGCTTCTTGGCCTGCTTGATCATCTTCTTGACTGCCGCGTCGGACAGATCGAGCAACGGCGACGGCGCGTCCTGGGAGTCCTTCTCCGGCGCGTCCGCTGCCTTGTCGTCTTTTTCCTTGTCTTTCGCCTGCAGCGTCTTTGCCTTGGTGGCCATCCATTGCTCCTAAACGCGCTTCATGCAGAAGGCTCAAAGGCCTGCCCGCGTGAAATCACTTGAACCTGTTGCTCGACGCTCTCGCTTCGTCAGATCGCGACACGGAAAGGGCGGCGCGAACCTCTGATCGCCACCCCCAACTTTCTCTCGCCGGATTTGCCTAACGCTTCGTGAGCACCTTTGTCGCAGCGGATGCAGGTGAAGTGCCAACAGCTATGCGCGGATTCATTCCTGACGCGTCTGTTCTGCCTGCGGCCGCCTGGGGGCCAAAGTGCTACAAGAGCGTTAAGCCTCGATTAACCCTGTTTTTGCCGCCAAACCTTGGATTTGGCGAGTCTTTTAGCGGTTCCGGCTCCAACCGTCCGCATGATTCTTTCATCACACGCTCTTCTGGAACCGGCCCGACAGCTCGCCAAAACCCTCGATCAGGGCCTCGGTGCCGTCGACTTCGCCTATCCGAGCCTTGACATCACGCAGCCACGCCAAATTGGCCTCGCTGGAATCCTCCCCCAAGGCCAGCTCGGCGTCTTTCAGCTCTCTAAGTAGTGAATGCCACTGCCGATGCAAGGCGACGAGCTGGTGCCAAGTGGAGAGAACGTCGTCCCGGGCCGCGCCTTCCTGGCCCCCCACACCGCCTGGGTCGTGATTCCATTCTCAACTCTTTGAAGAAGCTGAGAAAATCCACTCTTCTCGATGTCGCTTCGCATCTTTTCAGCCTGCTCGCCGGGATCCGGGCTGTGGTGATGGTCATTGGCGAAAGCCGCGATGATGCCGGCCCGCAGCTTGTGGGCCTCGGGATGGGCCAGCTCCAGGGCGGCCACCTCCTCGAGGTGCTCATGCAGCAGCCAGGGATGGTTGATCAGGATTTGCAGGATCAGGGCTTCCCGGCGGGAGATGGCACTGCGCTGCCCCCGCATGATCGGGCTCGCCGCCAGTTGGGCGCTCGCCGCCTGATAGGGGCCGGAGGGGAGCGGCGTGGGGCCCGGTGCGCCGCGGCGTCCCTGGCCGCCGAATCGATTCGCCTGCCCGGCGCCGCGAGGCTGGAATTGGCGGCCGGCGGGGCCGGAGCGGAAATTGCCCCGGCCGGCAAAGCCGCCGCGTCCGCCGTCCGGCGCAAAGGTGCGCTGGAGTCGCTCGGCGAGATCCTGGCGATAATAGCGCCGGACCACCTCGTCGCGGATGCCGTTCGACAGCTCCTTGATCCGCGCCTCCAGCGCGGCGCGGCGTTCGGGTGTAGCGAAATTGCCGCCTTCGAGCTCGCGCGACCAGATCATGTCGGCGAGCGGTCGCGCGGCTGCAATAACTTCCTCGATCGCACCACGACCGCCCGAGCGCACGAGATCGTCGGGGTCCTGCCCTTCCGGCAGCAATGCGAAGCGCAGGCTCTTTCCCGGTGCGAGGAACGGCAGTGCCAGGTCGGCGGCGCGATAAGCCGCTTTTTGACCTGCCTTGTCGCCGTCGAAGCAGAGGATCGGCTCGTCCGCCATCTTCCAGAGCAGCGCGAGCTGGTTTTCGGTCAGGGCAGTCCCGAGCGGCGCGACACTGCCCGGAAAGCCCGCGGTGACCATGGCGATGACATCGACATAGCCTTCGACCACGATCAGCGCGCTGCCGTCGTGGGTGGCTTTGCGCGCGGTCTGGTGGTTGTAGAGATTGTCGCCCTTGTGGAAGAGCGGCGTCTCCGGCGAGTTCAGGTATTTTGCCGCAACGTCCTTTTCCAGCGCGCGCCCGCCGAAGGCGATGACGCGGCCGCGCAAATCGGTGATCGGAAACATCACGCGATCGCGGAAGCGGTCATAGGGCACGGGGATGCCGTCGCCGGCAACGAGCAGACCGGTCTCGACCATGTCATCGACCGAGACGCCGAGCTTGCCGAGATGCTCCTTCAGAGCAAAGCGATCGGGCGGCGCGTAGCCGATACGGAACTGCAATTGCGTTGCCGGCGAGAGCGCGCGGTCGGCAAGATAGCCACGCGCTTTCGCGCCCACGCGCGACGCCAGGGTTTCCGCGAAAAACTTGGCCGCGAGATCCATGACGTCATGCAGCGACTTGCGCCGTTGCTCGTGCCGCGCCGCATCCGGCGCCACCGCCGGCAGCGGCAGGCCCGCCATGTTGGCGAGCCGCTCAACGGCTTCGGCGAACGGCAGGCCGTCGGTCTCCATCACGAAGCTGATGATGTCGCCGTGCTTGCCCGAGGAGAAGTCGTGGTAAAAACCCTTCTGGTCGTTGACGTAGAAGGAGGGCGTCTTCTCCTGCTGGAACGGCGACAGTCCCTTCCACTCGCGCCCAGCCTTCTTCAACTTGACGCGCTTGCCCACGACTTCGGAGACCGAAAGCCGGGCACGCAGCTCGTCGAGGAATTGGGGCGTAAAGCGCATGGGCTGTGTGTAGCGCGAACCGGAGTGAGTCGGGCGAAGGATCAGGGATATAGGTGCGGCCGGCCCTAAAGTTAGGTTTGTCTGGGTTATGCGGGTTATTCGACCTATGCACAGGGAGGAAAGTTTCTCGCGAAACGAAATCCCCACCCGGAGTTCCTAGACTACCCGCCCATGCAACAATCAGTTTCGAGCTTTCCCACCGGGACCGGAATCGTTGACACACAACGATTACGTTTGTATATACAGGCATACGATGAAGTCGCGGCTACGGCTTCAGACGTCATAGCAAACCTCATGCGCGGCAAAATGCGGTGTCATTTGGATACTTTGCCATGACGGAAGATTTGCAGTTGCTGTTCGCGGGCGTTCGCGACTTCGGATGGGATCCGAAGAAGCGCGCGACCAACTTGCGAACTCACGGAATCGACTTCGAGGACGCGCGCGGAATTCTCGAAAGCTATACCTTCATCCGTCGATCGGATCGCAATGACGAAGTCAGGTACCAAATCTTCGGTTACATCGACGGGCGGGAAGTCGCGGTCGCCTGTGCGATCCGGGGGACGGTCTGCCGGCTCATCTCGGTCCGGCGTGCGCGAGAAGACGAACGGCAGAAATACTACAATCGTTTCAAGGGACTCCCCGAGGAAAGGGAAGACTGACTGGGCTCGCGTCGACGCGTTGACGGATGAAGACATCGCCGAGGCTGTCGCCAACGATCCTGATGCGGTGCCGATCGACATCGACTGGTCGGACGCTGTGCTCGTGATGCCACCCAAGAAGAAGGCCATCTCCATCCGGCTCGACGAGGATGTGCTCGATTTCTTCAAGCGTGAGGGCGAGGGATATCAGCGGCGCATGAATGCGGTGCTGCGCTCCTACATGCAGCAGAAGTCGAAGCCGAAGAAGCGGGCTTGATCGGCTCGACGTTAGTTTGATCTCGCCCCTTTCCGTCATTCCGGGGCGATGCGACAGGCCGCGCGAAGAGCGGCCCGCAGCATCGAGCCCGGAATCCATTTCTCCTAGCATCCCGGCGGCGCGATGGATTCCGGGCGCGCGCCAACAGGCGCGCCGCGGAATGACGGGAAAAGCTTGAACCGCGCCCGGTTCCACGCTTCCATGGGCCATGTTCAGGACGTTTCGAGGCGGCCAGAGCGGGGGCTGGCGCGTGACCTCGGTTTCGCCGGTGACGGGCGAGCCCCTGCCCTTCATGCCGGCGCTGTCGGTGATCGACGGAAATGCCGTCTCATTACCATTGGTGCCCTCGCGCAACGCTTGGCGGCTGGTGGGGGCTCCGAGCACGTTGCGTTACACCGAGCGCGCAGAGAAGCAGCAACTCACCGCGTTGCAGGCCGGGCTCGGCCGGATCGAGGCCACTTGCGCGGCGCTGATCCCGATCCGCAAATCGCAGGCGTGGTGGGAGCTGACGCAGGAGGAGCGGCGCAAGATCTTTGAAGACAGATCGCACCACATCGCCAGCAGCCTGCGGTTCCTGCCCGCGATCGCGCGCCAGCTCTATCATTGTCGCGACCTCGGCGAGCCCTTCGATTTCCTCGCCTGGTTCGAATTCGCGCCCGCGCATGGCTCGCTGTTCGAGGAGTTGGTGGCGATGCTGCGGCAAACCGAAGAGTGGACCTATGTCGAGCGCGAGGTCGATGTGCGCGTGGTCAAGGAAGTGCTGTCCGCCTAGTGCTGCAGAAAGCGGCCGGATGCGATGCGCGGCAGATCGGTGACCGGCCAGTTGTAGATATAGGTCCAGGCCTTCTCGATCGTGCCGTCCGCGCGCGTCACGTCGACCAGCTTGCGCAGATATTCCGTCGGCTCCGGAAAGCCTTCGCCGCAGGCCTCGTACATATCGAGTTCGCGCAGCAGTTCGTCCCCCGCGCGCAGATGGAACAGCTCGCCATGGACGAGATCGGAGGGCGCGTCCGACAGCAGCAGTCCCGGATAGTGCTTGATGAGCACCAGCCTGCCACGGCAGGTCGCCTCTCCGAGGAAGTCCGCATGGCCCGCAAGCAGCCGCGCCATCGGATGGTCGAAGCCGCGCATCAGGGTGCCGTAGACGAAGAGACGATCGGAGGTCATGCGCGCTCTATAAACTCTCGACGCCGTCATTGCGAGGAGCTCTTGCGACGAAAGCAATCCAGACTGTCGCCGCGAAGGGAGTCTGGATTGCTTCGCTACGCTCGCAATGACGAACGCCACTCACCCCGCCGTCAGCACCTCCTCACTCACCACCTCGAACTTCTTCAACTCCATCCGGCCAAAGCTCGTCGACAGCGCGACATCGGCGGCGTCGCGGCCGGTGGCCATCAGGATGCGGCCCTTGCGGGGAATGTTGTGGCGGGCGTCGAAGGTGAACCATTTGCCTGAGAGCCAGACCTGAAACCATCCGGAAAAATCCATCGGAGACGGATCCGGCGGAATGCCGATGTCGCCCATATAGCCGGTACAATAGCGCGCGGGGATGCCCATGCAGCGGCAGAAGGTGAGGGCCAGATGCGCGAAGTCGCGGCAGACACCGGTCGTCTGCTCGTAGACATCATGCGCCGACTTCATATGATGGGCGTGCTGGTATCCGAACGTGACGTGCTTGTGCACGAACTCGGTGATCGCGCAGACGCGTTTCCAACCGGGTTCTGTCCTGGCGAACAGCGACCAGGCGATGTCGGTGAGCTTGTCGGTCTCGCAATAGCGGCTCGGCATCAGATAGAGCATCAGCTCGTTCGGCAGTTGCTCGATCGGGATCTGCTGCGCGCCCGGCATCACTTCGTCGGGCAGGCCGCTGTCGCGCACCAGCGCGCGGCCCTTCAACGTCACGCCGCCGGCCGGCGCGACGAGGCGGCCGCAGATGTTGCCGAAGGCGTCCTGATAAAAGCGGATGGGAACGTCGGGCTCCGCGACCACCGTCTCCTTGCCGATGATGTCGGCCTGCCGCGAGGGGTGGATGTTGAGCATGATCACCATCGGCGTCGGCTGCGCCGCCGCGTAGGTGATGTCGAAGCCGATCTTGATCTCCATCTACAAAACTTCTGCCTGCATCACCCGATCGTTGTCCTGGTCGTCCGACACCACCTTGATGGTCACTTCCATCCCGTCGAAGGCACCCGCAGGCCCGATATAGACGCCGTGCAGCGGGATCGCCTGCCGCGGATCGCGCGCCACCGCGACACGGATGAGGTCGCGTGTGCCGACGATGCCGTTGGTCGGATCGAACTCGATCCAGCCCGCGCTCGGCAAATAGACCTGCACCCAGGCATGGGTCGAGCCGCCGCCGACATGATGTCCCTCGACGTCCTCGGGCACGAAGATGTAGCCGGAGACAAATCGCGCGGCGATGCCGAGCTGGCGCAACGCCTCGATCATAAACAGCGCATAGTCCCGACAAGTTCCCGTGCCCGATTGCAATGTGTCGAGCGGGTGCTGGGTGCCGAGCTCATGACGCTTGCGATATTTGAACTGCTTGCGGATGCCATGCGTCATGCCGCTCAGGATCTTGAATGTTGGTGTCGGCGCGTCCTCGTCGAGAAAGCCGCGCGCCCATTCCCCGATATGGCCCTCGGCATCGGCATATTGCGGCGTGGTGTATTGCACAAGGTCGGGAAATTCCTCGTCGTCGTAGACGAACGGGTAGAAATAGGCGGGATCATCCGGCGTGAGCGCAAACTCCTCGACCGGATTGTGCTCGACGGTGACGTGCCAATCGAATGTCAACGTGTCCGCGCGTTCGTCGAAATTGGCGATCGCGACCGAGTTACCGAACACGTCGTGAATCCAGTGCAGCGACATCGGCACCGGCGAGATCTCGAGCCGGGAGTCGAGCACGCGCAGATCGTGCCCGTCGCGCGGACGGAGCATGATCCTGTGTTCGCCGAACGCCACGGGACGGTCGTAGCGATATTCGGTCTTGTGATGAATCGTCAGTAGCGGCATCGTCAGTCAATCATGGTGATTTTGGGCAGATCAATCTATAGCGATTCTGCCCAATTTGGGGGACGACTGCTTTTTCAATAGGCAATCAAGATGGCTTTAGACACAGCCGGCGCGATGGATCAACTCCTTGGCAAGGGCGACATTCCGCCAGTGCATGAGGTGAATGCAGGGGGAGTATCGCCTTTCCTGCTCACCGCGGACCACTACGGACGGGTGCTGCCGCATGCGCTCGGCGATCTCGGCGTTGCCGAGAGCGAGCTGACACGGCACATCGCCTGGGATATCGGCATTGCCGGTGTTGCCGAGCGGCTCGCCAAATTGCTCGATGCGCACCTGATCGCGCAGCGCTATTCGCGGCTCGTGATCGACTGCAACCGGCCGCCCGGCGCGCCAAGCTCGATTCCCGTGATGTCCGAAGCAACTGCAATCCCGGGCAATGAGGCAATCACCGAGGACGAGCGCAGGGCGCGGCGGCAGGAGATCTTCGAGCCCTACCATCACCGCATCAACGCAGTGATCGATGGCCGCGTGCACGACGAGCGGCCGACGGTGCTGGTGTCGCTGCACAGCTTTACGCCGGTCTATGCCGGCGTTGCGCGGCCCTGGGCACATCGGCGCGCTCTACAACCGCGACACGGTGCTGCCGCAGATGCTGCTGAAGCACTTGCGCAGCGAGGGCGATCTCGTCGTCGGTGACAACGAGCCCTATAGCGCGAGCGATCTGACCGACTATACCATTCCCGTGCATGCCGAGGCCCGCGGCCTCGTCAACACCGGCATCGAAATCCGCCAGGACTTGATCGCCGACCAATCCGGCGAGCAGCAATGGGCGGAGCGGCTGGCGCGGATTTTCGCGAAGATTGAGGTCGAGCTGCGGGCAGAGCGGTTCGTGTAGCGAGCCGCTCCCACCGACATAGCCTGCAGACGGGGTTTCTATTTCGCCCGGGTCAGCGCCAGCCAGATGCCGCCGCCGATCATGAAGCCACCAGAGACGCGCGACATCATCCGTGTACGGCGAGCCGAGAAAAATTTTCGCGCGCGCCCGGCGGCGGTGGCGTAGAGCGCATCGGTCATCGCGGCCGTCACCATGAAGGTGGCGCCCAACAGTGCGACCTGCGGGAAATGGTCGCGGTTCATGTCCATGAACTGCGGGATGAAGGCGCCGAAGAACACCAGCACCTTCGGGTTCGACAGCAGCACCAGAAAACCTTGCAGGAAGAAGCCGCCGCGCGGCGGCACCGGCGGCTCGTCGACCTTGACGCCTTCGATCGGCGCCCAGATCAGCCTGATCCCGAGCCAGATCAAATAGGCTGCGCCGGCAAACCGCACCCAGTCGAACCAGTAGCCCATGGTCGCCATCAGCGATGTCAGGCCGATCGCGACGACACCGATCACGATCGCGAGACCCGCCTGCGCACCGGCGACGTTGGTCAGCGCGGCACGCGTGCCATGGCGCAGGCCATTGGCGATGACGAGCGTCACGATCGGCCCGGGCAACAGCGCAAGTGCAACGCAGGCGGCGAGAAAGGCGAGATAGGCTTGCAGGGACATCATGGCGGAGACTCGCTGGGGGCGGTTCGGGTCATTAATGCATGGCGCAGGCGGGAACGGAAGCACCATCACCGTCCGTCGAGCGCAGCGCCGATCCACGTCTTCATCTCCTGGGTTCCGAGAAAGACGAGCGCCGCGCGCTGCACGGTGTTTGCTTCCACATTGCCTTGCGTCACCGCGACCAGCAGATTGCATCGCCGGGACACGGCGATGCCGATTGCGGCGTGGCGGGCGCCGTCGGGCATGTCGAGATCATAGCGCCTGGCACGACCGCGCAGATCTCCGATGTCCACTTCCTTGCCGGGCGCAATCGCGGCAAAACGCCGGCTGATCAGATCGAGATCGGTCACGCGATCGACCTCGTCGTCATCGGCGACACCGCGGTCGCAATTGCAGAACCCGAGCTTTGCGCGGACGTAGAGTTCGGCACCTTCGCAAGCGCCATCACAGCGGAACGCTCGGCCGGCGGGCCAGCCGTCACGCGGGAAGGCCCAGGCAATCTCGCGCCAATGCTCAGCTCTTCAGCCGGTGACGGCGCGAGTTGACACGCCCACACGGCCGACACGCCGAGCGCGATGAGCCCTGCCGCTATTGCCGCCGCGCCCCGCATGACGATCAGCTCCTCGGCAGGCCGGCAACGGCCCGCGCCGCGCCGGTGAGCTCGAGGATGTGCAGCCCCGTGTTGGCGCGATCGACGATGTAGATGTAGCCGCGATCATCGGTCTCGACATTGTTGGTCTGGATCGCAACCTTGCAGCGCTCGCCGCCTTCGATCGGAATGCAGCGCTTGTCGGTCGCGCTCGTGATCGCGGGAATGAAATAGCCGACTTCCTTGGGGTGATAGGGATCGCGGATGTCGAGCGCGCGCACGCCGGCATTGAAGAAGGCGATGAAGGCCATCTTCTTGTAGTAGACCGGCGCCATGCTTTCGTTCGACGAATGCGAGCCGAAGCGGCCGCCGCGCTGGCAGAACTGGCCGCTCGCCTCCGGCACGGTGTAGCTCGAGATCATCATCGGCCGCGCCTCGGTGGTGACGTCGGCGAACCACACCATCTGCCGCGCCTCGCCGCATTCGTTCAAAATCGCCTCATCCACGATCATGACGATGTCGCGGGTCTTGCCATCCTTGTCCTCGGCGAATTCCGCGATGGGCATGTCGAGCATCGGGAACGTGGTATGGGCGCCGTTGAACGCGGACATCGGCAGCCGCGAGATCTCGGGATAGCGCAAATTATCCGGCGTCGGTTCCTTGCCGCCGCTCAAGAGCTTCTCGCGATCGACGATCTGCAGGATGCCGCCTTTGTTGGTGCCGTAGCCGAAGTAGACGCGGTTGCCGGTGGGACCGGTCGAGATCGGCCCGTGCAGCTCGGTCGGCACCGGGCCGGTCGAACCGGGCTCCTGACCGGGCAAGCCGAAATCCCTGATCTTCTGCGGATGTGCGGGGTCGCTGAGATCATAGACCTGCGTCATCCGCCGCGTGCGCCAGTCCGGCGCGCCCGAAACGAGATAGGCGATGCCGGTGTCGCACTCCCACCAACTCTTGTGCGTGTCCTTCAAGCCGCCGATGCGGGTGATGAGCACGGGGCTGGCGGGATTGGCGACGTTCCAGATCTCATGCGCCTCGCTGCCGAAGGTGCGCAGCATGTAGACGGCATTGGGATCGCCCTTCGGCAACGACTTGCCGTCGCACACCCGCACCATCTGCGCGCCACCCGATTCATACTTGCCTTCCTGCCCAGGAAGGTGCCGCAGATATTTCGGATGTGCGGGGTCGGTGACATCGAGGATCGAGGTTCCGTTCGGCTCGGCCTGCCCCGTCATCGGATTGACCGGCGCGGGCACGTCCTCGGTGCCACCGTGATGGCCGATATAGGCGATCCAGCGATCGCCCTGATGATGGATGGTCGGCTGATAGGCGCTGCGCGCCTGGAGGTCGTTGGTGCCGACCAGCTTCATGTTGGAAGCCTCAGGCGGCGCTCCGACCATCTGCTTTTGGGCGTGGACGTTGGCGCTGCTGGCGAAAAGGATAAGGCAAGCAGCAAGTCGAACACGGCTGATCATCGACCCTCCCGGAACCAATCTGCGTTGGCTGAACCATGATGCTAGCACAGCCGCTCGCGTGCGCCAAAAACACGATCTCTTGCCGGGAATGACACCGCTTGACATGCAACCATTTGGTTGCTTATGATGGCCCGCATGGATGAGGTCTTCAAGGCGCTCGCGGATGCATCACGACGGTCGCTGCTGGACAGGCTTCACGCCAGGAACGGCCAGACGCTCAACGAACTCTGCGAGGGCCTGGAGATGACGCGACAGGCGGTCACAAAACACCTTGTCATTCTCGAAGAGGCCAATCTGGTCACGACCCTCAGGCATGGCCGCGAGAAGCTGCATTACCTCAACCCGGTGCCGATCCATCAGATCGGCGAACGCTGGATCAGGAAATTCGAGCGCGGCAAGCTCGCCGCGCTCAGCGAATTGAAACGTCAGTTGGAGAAGCGCGATGAGTAAACCGCAATTCGTTTATGTGAGCTAGATCGAGACCACGCCGGAGAAGCTGTGGGAGGCGCTGACGTCGAGCGAATTCACCAGGCAATACTGGTTCGGCGCAGAGGTCAGGTCGGACTGGAAGGTCGGTTCGCCCTTCGCGCTGCTGATGGATGGCGAAACCACCGATTCGGGCGAGATCCTGGAGGCCGATCCGCCACGGCGGCTGTCCTACAGCTTCAAGCACCAGAAATTTGAAGAGCTTCGCAGTGAGCCGATCTCGCGCGTCGTGTTTACGCTCGAACCGTTCGGTTCGCTGACGCGGCTGACGGTGTTGCATGACGGCTTCGTCGAAGGCGGAAAATATCTCGGTGCGGTCTCCAATGGCTGGCCCGCGATCCTGTCCGGATTGAAGAGCCTGCTGGAGAGAGGCCAAACGCTCGCCATTCCGCGCGCAGCGCTCAACAAGGGATTTGATGCGCGATGAACCTCGATCAGTTCAAGCCGCTGACGGTCTACACCATCTACATCGCTTCCACGCCGGACAAGGTGTGGGAGGCGCTGACCTCGGCCGAGTTCAGCCGCAAATATTTTTCCGGCTTTGCGGTGGAGATGCAGCCAAAGCTCGGCGGCACGTTCATCGTGCGCGCGCCGGACGGCGCGTTGCACATCTCCGGCGAAGTGTTGGAGTACGACCCGCCGAAAAAACTGACCGTGACATGGAATGTCGACTGGCCCGACCTCGTCGCCAAGCTCGGGACCACGCTCGTGACCTATGAGATCGACCCCGCGGGCGAGGCCGTCCGCCTCACCATGAGCGAACGCCACGACCGTCCGCTCAGCGACGACATCCTCTCCGGCGGCCGCACCGGCTGGCCCGCGATCCTGTCTGGGCTGAAGAGTTTGCTGGAAACCGGCAAGGCGCCGCAGATCACGATGGCGCCGCCGGCGCAGATGCTCGCGGCGTTGAAGGCGATGGGGGTCAAGGTGCCGTAGTTCTTGGCCGCGGTGGTAGTTTAGCGATGATGTTAGCGCGCGCGTGGGGAGGTTGCACGCGTGAAGCGAAGCCGGCACCAGAGCGAGCGGTCTAACAATACCGCGAGGCGCGAATTCTCGCGAGAGATCCCGAAGGTCTCGCGCACCCAACCAAATTCGTCCCTAACGGCGCACTGTCGCGAAGAACCTTCTCACATCCCGCACGAACAATTCCGGCTGCTCGAATGCGGCGAAGTGCCCGCCCTTTTCGATCTCGCTCCAATGCGTGATGTTGGGGAAGTTCGGCTCCATCCAGCGGCGTACCGGCGTGATGATCTCTTTGGGGAACACGGCGACACCGGTCGGCACCTTCACCACCGGGGTCGTGCGGCGCTTGCCAAAGCTCTCCCAATAGAGCCGCGCCGACGAAGTTGCCGTCTCGGTCACCCAGTAAAGCATGACATTGTCGAGCAGTTCGTCCTTGCCAAGGATGTTCTCGGGATGGCCGTCGCAATCGGTCCAGGCCCAGAACTTTTCCAGGATCCAGGCCGCCTGTCCGCTCGGCGAGTCCGTCAGTGCATAGCCGAGCGTCTGCGGACGCGTCGACTGCTGCTTGGAATAGCCGGAGTCGACATCGACATAGTGCTTGAGGCCGGCGAGTGCACGCTTCTCTTCCGCGGTGGGCGCGCCCTCGACCTTCGGCGCTGCATTGAAGGCGAGCGTAATGTGGATGCCGGCGCAATGCTCACGGTCCTGCATGCCAAGCGAGGTCGTCACCGCCGAGCCCCAATCGCCGCCTTGCGCGCCATAGCGCGCATAGCCCAGCCGATCCATCAGCCTCGCCCAGGCCGCGGCGATGCGATCGACGCCCCAGCCGGTGGTCTCGGGTTTGGAGGAGAAGCCGAAGCCCGGCAATGAGGGGCAGATGACGTGAAAGGCATCCGCGGGATCGCCGCCATGCGCGGCCGGATCGACCAGCGGGGCGATCACCTTCTGGAATTCGACGATCGAGCCGGGCCAGCCATGGGTGATGATGAGCGGCAGCGCGGACGGTTCTTTCGACCGGACGTGCAGGAAGTGGATGTCGAGCCCGTCGATCTCGGTCGTGAACTGCTCAAAGCGGTTGAGCTTGGCCTCACGCGCCCGCCAATCGTACTCGTTCGCCCAGTAGCCGCAGATCTCCTGGATCCACTTCAGCGGCGCGCCCTGGCTCCAGTCGTCGACCAGCTCCGCCTCCGGCCAGCGCGTACGCGCGAGACGCGACTTGAGGTCTATGAGGACGTCGTCGCTGACGGCGATGCGAAACGGTTTTATGGCGCCGGTCATCATTGCCTCCCGATTTTTCTGTCGGGAGAAACTAGACCGGATTGCAGCAGCAACAAAGGTGCGCCTTTTCCCCTTGTGGGAGAAGGTGGCGCGAAGCGCCGGATGAGGGGTCGCTTCCGCGAGTCGAAATGCGAGAGGGGCACTCGCGGAGAGACCCCCTCACCCGCCTCGCTTCGCGAGGCACCCTCTCCCACAAGGGGAGAGGGAAAGAGCTAACCCGTCAGCGCAGCCTTCACCAACCCACTGGCTTTGCCAAAATCCATTTGCCCGGCGTATTTCGCCTTCAACGCCGCGATCACCTTGCCCATGTCCTTCATACCGGCGGCGCCGGTTTCGGCAATGATCTCGGAAATCGCCTTCTTCACGTCATCGTCCGACATCTGCTTCGGCAAATACGCGGAGATCACCGCGATCTCCTCGCGCTCCTGCGCGGCGAGCTCGGCGCGACCGCCCTTGTCGTAGAGCTCGACCGATTCCTCGGCGCTGCTTGATCATCTTCTGGAGCACGGCCAGCAGGTCGGCATCGCTGAGCGGGGGCTTGCCGTTCCCGCGCGCCTCGATGTCGGCGTTCTTGATGGTCGAGTTGACCATGCGCAGCGTGGAGAGCTTGCGCTCCTCCTTGGCCTTCATGGCCTCCTTAACCGCATTGTTGATGTCGTCGCGCAACATGGCCGTGATCCTCTCAATCCATTCCGCCTGATCTAAGCCGTTTGCGGCAAAGAGGCCATACCGGCCCTGTCGGGCCGCGGTTCATTGTTTCCGATCCGGGCGCCGAAACTGCGCGAAAATTACCTATTCCAGCTTTAACTGCCTGAGGAGGCCGTCAAATATGCAAAAACGCATGTGAATCCGCCCGTCTCCGCTTTGACGGCGGCGCCCGCCGGGACTATGAACCGGGCTCATGACACAACATGACAACGATCTCGCCTGGCCGGACCACAAACCGACCGCGCTCCTCGTGCTCGCCGATGGCACGGTGCTCGAAGGCTTCGGTCTCGGCGCCGAAGGCCATGCCGTCGGTGAAGTCTGCTTCAACACCGCGATGACCGGCTACGAGGAGATTTTGACCGATCCCTCCTATGCAGGGCAGCTGATCACCTTCACCTTCCCGCATATCGGCAATGTCGGCACCAACGAGGAAGACATCGAGACGGTGAACATGGCCGCGACGCCCGGCGCGCGCGGCGTGATCCTGCGCACCGCCATCACCGATCCTTCGAACTATCGCGCGACCAAGCATCTCGACGCCTGGCTCAAGGCGCGCGGCATCATCGGCCTCTCCGGCATCGACACCCGTGCGCTGACCGCGCTGATCCGCTCCAAGGGCATGCCCAACGCCGTGATCGCGCACGCCAAAGACGGCGAGTTCGACCTGCATGGCCTCAAGGAAGAAGCGCGCGAGTGGCCGGGCCTCGAGGGCATGGACCTGGTGCCGATGGTCACCTCCGGCCAGCGCTTCACCTGGGACGAAACTCCCTGGCTGTGGGACAAGGGTTTCAGCCGGCAGGACAAGCCAGAGTTCAACGTGGTCGCGATCGACTACGGCATCAAGCGCAACATCCTGCGCCTGCTGGCCGGCGTCGGCTGCCGGGTGACAGTGGTGCCGGCAACGACCTCGGCCGAGGACATTCTGGCGATGAAGCCGGACGGTGTGTTCCTGTCCAACGGTCCGGGCGATCCGGCCGCGACCGGCAAGTATGCGGTGCCGGTGATCCAGAACGTGATCAAGTCGGGCACGCCGATGTTCGGCATTTGCCTCGGTCACCAGATGCTCGGCCTCGCCGTCGGCGCCAAGACCATGAAGATGCATCAGGGCCATCACGGCGCCAACCATCCCGTGAAGGATGAGACAACCGGCAAGGTCGAGATCACCTCGATGAACCACGGCTTTGCCGTGGACGAGAAGACGCTGCCGAAGGGCGCAACGCAGACCCACATCTCGCTGTTCGACGGCTCCAATTGCGGCATCCAGCTCGACGGCAGGCCGGTGTTCTCGGTGCAGTATCATCCTGAGGCATCGCCCGGCCCGCGCGACTCCCATTATCTCTTCCAGCGATTTGCGGATTTGATGCGGCAGAAGAAGAGCGCGTGAGCGGCTCTCTTTCTGAACCGCCTTCACGATATCAAGCCCGGGCCTGGTCCCGGGCTTTTTTGTCTTCCGCGCTGCGCGTCGCCTCGGACTGAGGAGGGAACGTCGTCTCACGACGCTCGTTGATTCCTGCCACTCTGCCGCAGGAGCCCATCATGTCCATCGTCCGCGACAATGCCGAGCCGCTCGCCATCGTGTTCGAGGATGACGGGCTCGTGCCGAACAACATGCTCCCCTTCCTCGTTTATCAGGGCGCAGTGAAGCTCGACGCCAAGCATCCGGAAGAGACCATCGAAAGCCTGTTCAGCGCCAATGGCTGGGGCGGCACGTGGCGCAACGGCATTTTCGATTATCTGCACTATCACGCGACGGTGCACGAAGTTCTCGGCGTCGCGCGTGGCAGCGCCCGCGTGCGCTTCGGCGGCGACAACGGCCAGGAGCTGGAGATCAAGGCCGGCGACGTCGCCATCCTTCCCGCCGGCACCGGACATCAATGCATCAAGGCGAGCGAGGATTTTTGCGTGATCGGCGCCTATCCGCCGGGCGCGAAGATGGAGGTCACGCGGCCGACGCCGGAGAACCATGCCAAGGCGCTGAAGACGATTCCCAAGGTCACGCTGCCGCCGGCCGATCCGGTGACGGGCAAGGATGGGCCGATGATGCGGTTGTGGCGCCAACCATAAGGGCGGTGCCGTAGGATGGGCAAAGGCGAGCGTGCCCACCAATCGACCTGTGCGGATAGATGGTGGGCACGGCGCGCGAAGAGCGCGCCTTTGCTCACCCTATGCAGCGTGCCTTACGACTCGTTGGCGCCTTCCTGGCGGGTGGCTTCGAACAGGAACCAGGTGCGGCGCTCGGTCTCGTCGATGAAGGTTTCAAGAATGCTGGCGCTGGCGACGTCGTCGGCATCGTCGCAGACCTCGTGCGCTTTGCGCATCGCCGCGGCGACATGCTTGTTGTCCTGCATCAGCTCGCGCAGCATCTCGCGCGGCGGGACGTAGTCCTCGTTGTTGTCCTTGATGGTCTGGAGCTTGGCGACCTGGCCGATCGACCTCAGCGTGGTGCCGCCGATCTTGCGGACGCGCTCGGCGAGCTGGTCGGTGGTGGCAAAAATCTGATCCGATTGCTGATCGAGCAGCAGATGATAATCGCGGAAATGCCGACCGCTGATGTGCCAGTGGAAGTTCTTGGTCTTCAGGTACAGCGCGAACGCGTCGGCCAGAAGCACGTTAAGCGCCTCGGAAACCTTTTTGACCGCCTGGGGCGGCAGATCGGTGGGAGTATCGAGATCGGAGGAGACCTTATTGGGGGCTTTGCTCACGGGGGACCTTCCTGTTAGGACGCGGACATTGACGGCGCGCCGTCGCAGCCCTAACGCAAGCGGGCGGCGCCGGTTCCTTCGCCGGAACCGCTAGGCCGGGGCCCTCGGACATCATGGACGATTGGATCGATTACTACGACTCGACGCATACGATCTATGTGAGCAAGCTGCATCGCGATTTGCACTTCCAGATCATCGCGCGGGACATCATCGGCTACATCACCTCGCCCGAGGCGACCGTGCTGGACTATGCCTGCGGCGAGGCGCTGTCGGCTGGCCAGGTGGCAGCGGCCTGCGGCAAGCTGATCCTGGCCGAGCCCGCGCCCGGCGTGCGCGGCCGGCTGATCGCGCGATTTGCCCCCAATACAAACATCCGCGTCCGCTCGCTCGATGACGTTCGCACGATGCACGACCAGTCCATCGACCTCGTCATCATGAACTCGGTCGCGCAATACATGACGGCGGACGAACTCGATGCCGCGCTCCGGAACATCCGGCGCTTGTTGACGCCGTCCGGCAAGTTGGTGCTCGGCGACATCCTCCAGCCCAGCGTCGGCATGGGCCGCGACGTGGCGGCGCTGCTCAGCTTCGGCCTGCGTCACGGCTTCTTGAAGGATGCCTTGGTCGGGCTGATCAGCACCGCGCTGTCGGACTACCGCCATTTGCGCTCGCGCATCGGGCTTCAACGCTACAGCGAGGATGAAATCACCGCCAAGCTGAAGGCGGCGGGCTTCGCGGCGCAACGCGCCAACACCAATATCGGCCACAACCCCTGGCGCATGACCTTCATCGCGAGGCCGTCGCTGGTCCGTTAAGCTTAACGACTGGCTGAGGTGGCTTGTCGCACCCCCAATCGGTAATGCTCTCCGCGGCCCGGTGGCGGAAGTGTCCACGCGAGAGCAGTGCATCGCTCTTTATCCTGGTTCAAGTCCAGGCCGGGTCTCCAGCCTTCGCTGGCTCCGCGAGCTTCGGCTGGGCGAGCCGTATCGTAGCGAAGGCTGCCTCGACGAAGCCCCAAGGGTGCAGTCGGGCGCTATTCGGCGAGCCCTACTCTGCCTCAACCACATCGCACTCGGATAGAAGCTGAAGCCGGTCGGCATCCCTGTTCGCTGAGTTGATGACGGCATCGAGCAGACCAGGAAAGCGCGCGTCCAGATCCTCGCGGCGGAGCCGCATCAGGCGGCTGGTGCCGACGACGCGGGTCTGCATCAGCCCGCATTCGCGCAGCTTGGCGAAGTGGTAGGCGAGGTTGGACTTGCCGCTGAGCGCGTTGAAGTCGCCGCAGCGCAATTCGATGCTGACACGTTCCTGCTGGGCGAGCCGGTACACGATCGCCAGGCGGATCGGATCGCTCAGGCAATCCAGAACCATCGGCAGTTCGATCTGCTCACGGGTGGGGTGGGGGAGGCGTTCGGCTCATACCGCGATTATAAGAGTGTGCCCCGCATGTTCAATAGTTCTTGAACCAGTTGACTTCGGAAGCTTGCCACCCAATAGTTCAATAATCATTGAACATAGGAATGGCGGATCATGAGCGTGTTCTGGCTGGCGGTGGCCGCATTTGCGATCGGAACGGAAGCCTTTGTCATTGCCGGCATGTTGCCGACGATCGCGGCGGACCTGCAGATTTCGGTTCCCACTGCCGGGCAGCTGGTCAGCGTCTACGCGCTCACCTATGCCGTGGGCTCGCCGGTCCTCGCGGTGACCCTCAACAACATCGACCGCCGCACCGTGCTGACACTCGCTCTGTCGACCTTCATCGCCGGCAATCTGCTGGCGGTCATGGCGTCCGGATTTGCACTGCTGCTGGCGTCGCGGATGTTGATGGCACTCGGGGCAGGCCTGTGCATGCCAACGGCGCTCGGCGTCTCCGTGGCCGTCACCTCCCCTGAACGCCGGGGCCGCGCCGTGGCGCTGGTCACGTCCGGCCTCACGGTCGCGACCGTCGTCGGTGTTCCCTTCGGCAATTGGATCGGCAGCCTGTTCGGCTGGCGCGCGACCTTCGCCATGGTCGCGCTGCTCGGCGCAATCGCGCTGGCGGGGCTGCTGTTTGGGCTGCCCCGAGGCCTGCCCAAAAGCACGTCCTCGCTCGCCGAACGGCTCGCCGTGGCGCGTCACGGCAACGTCCTGATCGCGCTCCTCATCACGATTCTATGGGCACTCGGCGGTTTCACCATATTCACCTATTTCGCCGTCCCGCTGCACGCGTTGGGTTTCGACGCCGCGCAGATCAGCTTGGCGCTGCTGGTTTTCGGTGCGGCTGCCGCGATCGGAAATATGCTCGGCGGCGTGTTGGCCGACCGGCTCGGCGCGATCGTCACCGCGGCGCTCGGCCTGACCGGCATGGCCAGCGCGCTCTTCCTGCATTCGCTGGTGCTGAAATTCCTGCCGGGCCAGGCGCATTATGCGATCCTCGGCCCGATTTTCCTCCAGGGCCTCTCGGGCTGGGCGTTCTATCCGGCTCAGGTCGCCAGCATCATCCGGATCGACCCGCAGGCCTCGATGATCGCGCTCTCTCTCAACGCCTCCGCCATGTATCTCGGCTTTGCGATCGGAGGAGCCTTGGGCGGCGCCGTGCTTGCGGGCTGGAGCCCAGCCGATCTCGGCTGGGTCGGCGGACTGAGCGTGACGGCCTCGCTTCTGGTGCACCTCGCCCGTGGCTGGCAGGCGCGGCCGAAAGCGATCAAAATTGCCGGTTGATGGGCATTTTTCGGGGTTTCGCCGCCCCGGAAACTGGTCTAAGACCCACCCGCGCGCGAGGGAGACCACCGCGCTCTCGACCACAGGGGACGCGCGGTAGCGCGCCCTTTTTTTGTGCCCAAATTCCACTTCGGCGAGAGTTGATGCCCAAACGTACAGACATCACCACCATTCTGATCATCGGCGCCGGTCCCATCGTGATCGGCCAGGCTTGCGAGTTCGACTATTCGGGCACGCAAGCGGTGAAGACGCTGAAGGAAGAGGGCTACCGCATCGTCCTCGTCAACTCCAATCCGGCCACCATCATGACCGACCCGGAATTGGCCGATGCGACCTATATCGAGCCGATCACGCCGGAAATCGTCGCCAAGATCATCGAGAAGGAACGCCACGTCATTCCCGGCGGCTTCGCGCTGCTGCCGACCATGGGCGGACAGACCGCGCTGAACTGCGCGCTGTCGCTGCGCCGGCAAGGCACGCTGGAGAAGTTCGATGTCGAGATGATCGGCGCCACCGCCGACGCCATCGACAAGGCCGAGGACCGCCAGCTGTTCCGCGAGGCCATGACCAAGATCGGGCTCGAGACGCCGAAGTCGCGGCTCGCCAACGCCTCCGAGCTGAAGAAATCCTTCCGCGACAAGTACCAGGCCGAACGCGCGAAGGCCTCTGGTGCGGCACTCGAAGAGCTCGAGCGGCAATGGACGCTCGGTGAAGGCGACCGCCGCAAGCGCTACCAGGAATATGCGCTCGGTCAGGCGCTGATGGCGCTCTCCGAGATCGGCCTGCCCGCGATCATCCGCCCCTCCTTCACGATGGGCGGCACCGGCGGCGGCATTGCGTACAACAAGGAAGAATTCCTTGACATCATCGAGCGCGGCCTCGACGCGTCTCCGACCAACGAAGTGCTGATCGAAGAATCCGTGCTCGGCTGGAAAGAGTTCGAGATGGAGGTGGTGCGCGACAAGAAGGACAATTGCATCATCGTCTGCTCGATCGAAAACCTCGATCCGATGGGCGTGCACACCGGCGATTCCATCACGGTGGCGCCGGCACTGACCTTGACCGACAAGGAATACCAGATCATGCGCGACGCCTCGCTGGCGGTGCTGCGCGAGATCGGCGTGGAGACCGGCGGCTCCAACGTGCAGTTCGGCGTCAATCCCGACGACGGCCGCATGGTCGTCATCGAGATGAACCCGCGGGTGTCGCGCTCGTCCGCGCTGGCCTCCAAGGCCACCGGCTTCCCGATCGCCAAAGTCGCGGCCAAGCTCGCGGTCGGCTACACGCTCGACGAAATCGCCAACGACATCACCGGCGGCGCGACGCCGGCCTCATTCGAGCCGACCATCGACTACGTCGTCACCAAGGTGCCGCGCTTCGCGTTCGAGAAATTCCCCGGCGCTTCCACCACGCTGACGACATCGATGAAGTCGGTCGGTGAAGTGATGGCGATCGGCCGTACGTTCCAGGAAAGTCTTCAGAAGGCGTTGCGCGGGCTCGAGACCGGCCTCACCGGTCTCGACGAAATCGAGATCGAAGGCCTCGGCCGCGACGACGACAAGAACGCGATCCGCGCCGCGCTCGGCACGCCGACCCCGAACCGCATCCTGCAGGTCGCCCAGGCGATGCGGCTCGGCTGGTCGAACGAAGAGATCTTCAATTCCTGCAAGATCGATCCGTGGTTCCTCAGTGAGATGCGTGGCATCGTCGACTTGGAAGACAAGGTCCGCAAGAATGGCCTGCCCGGCAACGCCTTCGGCATGCGCACGCTCAAGGCCATGGGTTTCTCGGACGCGCGGCTGGCCGTGCTCGTGGCGACGACGGAAGCCGAGGTAACGGCGAAGCGCCACGCGCTCGGCATCCGACCCGTCTACAAGCGCATCGACACCTGCGCGGCCGAATTCGCCTCGCCGACCGCCTACATGTATTCGACTTACGAGGCGCCGTTCGCGGGCGTACCGGCGGACGAGAGCACGCCGTCGGACAAGAAGAAGGTCATCATTCTCGGCGGCGGACCGAACCGCATCGGCCAGGGCATCGAGTTCGATTATTGCTGCTGTCATGCCTGCTTCGCGCTGCATGACGCCGGCTACGAATCCATCATGGTCAATTGCAACCCGGAAACCGTGTCGACCGACTACGACACCGCCGACCGGCTCTATTTCGAGCCGCTCACCGCGGAGGACGTGCTCGAGATCATTGCGAAGGAGCGCACCAACGGCACGCTGCACGGCGTCATCGTACAGTTCGGCGGCCAGACCCCGCTGAAGCTGGCGCGGGCGTTGGAAGCCGCCGAAGTACCGATCCTCGGCACCTCGCCCGACGCGATTGATCTCGCCGAGGACCGCGACCGCTTCAAGCGCGTGCTCGACAAGCTCCGCCTGAAGCAGCCGAAGAACGGCATTGCCTATTCCGTCGAGCAGGCCCGCCTGGTGGCGACCGATCTCGGCCTGCCCCTGGTGGTGCGCCCGTCCTATGTGCTCGGCGGCCGCGCCATGCAGATCATCCGCGAGGACAACCAGCTCAGCGACTATCTGCTCGGCACGCTGCCGGAACTGGTGCCCGCCGACGTCAAGGCGCGCTACCCGAACGACAAGACCGGGCAGATCAACACCGTGCTCGGCAAGAACCCGCTGCTGTTCGACCGCTACCTGTCCGACGCGACCGAAATCGACGTCGACTGCCTCTGCGACGGCAAGGACACCTTCATCGTCGGGATCATGGAGCACATCGAGGAAGCCGGCATTCATTCAGGTGACTCCGCCTGCTCGCTGCCGCCGCACTCGCTCGATGCCAAGATGATCCAGGAGCTGGAGCGGCAGACACGCGAGCTGGCGCTCGGCCTCGACGTCGTCGGCCTAATGAACGTGCAATACGCGATCAAGGACGGCGACATCTATGTGCTGGAAGTCAATCCGCGCGCCTCGCGCACGGTGCCGTTCGTCGCCAAGGTTGTCGGCACGCCGGTCGCAAAGATTGCCGCCCGCATCATGGCGGGCGAGAAGCTTGCCGACTTCAAGCTGAAGAAGGCCGACTTCAAGCATGTCGGGGTCAAGGAATCGGTGTTTCCGTTCGCCCGCTTCCCCGGTGTCGACACCGTGCTCGGGCCCGAGATGCGCTCGACCGGCGAGGTCATGGGCATCGACCGCTCCTTCGCGGTGGCGTTCGCCAAGAGCCAGCTCGGCGGCGGCACCCGTGTGCCACGCAAGGGCACCGTGTTCGTCTCTGTGCGCGAGAGCGACAAAACCCGCATCGCCGACGCCGTTCGCGAGTTGCACTCGCTCGGCTTCAAGGTGCTGGCGACATCGGGAACGGCGCGCTACCTGACTGACCAGGGGATCCCGACCGAGAAGGTGAACAAGGTGCTGGAGGGGCGGCCGCATATCGTCGATGCTATTACCAACGGCGACGTCCAGCTCGTCTTCAACACCACCGAGGGCCCGCAGGCGCTCGCCGACAGCCGCTCGCTGCGGCGCGCGGCCCTCTTGCATAAAGTGCCGTATTACACCACTCTTTCCGGGGCCGTAGCGGCCGCGCAGGGCATCCGGGCCTATCTGGGCGGGGACCTTGAGGTTCGTACCCTGCAGAGCTATTTTTCGGACACCTGATCATTAGCGGCGGCATAGCCTCCGCTAAACGATTGGCGATGAAGCCATAATGGCCGGAGGAACTGACCGGTCGTGTGGCGGTTCTGTTCCGTTGCCAAGCCCCTATCTGTCAATCTCCGGCGGCCCCTGTCTGGGCTCTGGAAGGCCGACGAATCAAGGTTGCGGGCGCCTCTCCAATTGGGGCGCACGATCGAAGGACGAGAGAGAAGATGGAAAAGGTTCCGATGACTGCGGGCGGCTTTGCCGCGCTCGGGGAAGAATTGAAGAAGCGCCAGTCGGAGGACCGTCCGCGCATCATCGAGCATATCGCCGAGGCGCGCTCGCACGGCGACCTGTCGGAGAACGCGGAATATCACGCCGCCAAGGAAGAACAGTCGCACAATGAGGGCCGCATCGCCGAGCTCGAGGACAAGCTCGCGCGCGCCGACATCATCGACATTTCGAAGCTCTCCGGCGACACTATCAAGTTCGGCGCCACCGTGACGCTGGTCGACGAGGACACCGAAAAAGAAGGCCGTGTGGCAGATCGTTGGCGAGGTCGAGGCCGACGCCAAGAAGGGCCGCATCTCCATCACCTCCCCGCTCGCGCGCGCGCTGATCGGCAAGAAGAAAGGTTCAACCGTCGAGGTCAACGCACCCGGCGGGGCCAAGGCCTACGAGATCACCAAGGTGGAGTGGCGGTAAGGACTTGCCGCCGTACGTGCCGACATGAAAAAAGGCCGCGCTTGGCGCGGCCTTTTTGTTGCTGCGCGTTGCTGCCTTCACCTCGTCCCATGACAGCGGGGAGAGAGGGAGAACACAGCGAGCTATCTTCGCCCCTTCACATCGAGCGGCACGGCCGCTTCATACTTCGAGTTATGCAGCACGAGCGACGTCCGCACGTTGCGTACATGCGGCGCTGCGGTCAGGTGCGTGACAAAATCCTGGAAGGTCGCCATGTCGGGCGCGACGCATTTCAGGATGAAATCGACCTCGCCCGACAACATCCAGCATTCCCGCACCAGCGGCTCGGCGCGAACGAACTCCTCGAAAGCGCGCAAGTCAGCCTCGGCCTGGCTGGAGAGATGCACGGCGGCGAACACCGTGACGTCGAAGCCGAGCTTCCGCGCGTCCAGGAGACCGCGATAGCCGTTGATGTAGCCCTCCTCCTCCAGCGCCCGGACGCGGCGCAGGCATGGCGGGGGCGAAATCCCGACGCGCTTGGCCAGCTCGACATTGGTGATTCGGCCGTCGGCCTGGATCTCGGCGAGAATTTTGAAGTCGATCTCGTCTAGGTTCCGCGACACGTGATTGGAACTCCTGGCCTTCCGGCGGCATCGGGTGGGTTTGTCGCAATCCTCATACCCAGTCTGCGCCGGATGAGCAATTTTATTGCGCGTGCAGCGCAATCGACTTTTGTTCCTTGTTGGAAAAATCCGCCGAATGGGAATGCAATTCTTGCATGGCTCACCAGAAGGCTTAGATTAGCTCACTGATATTTCAGCGCCTCCGCGAGGCCTCCCGGCACCTTCCGCGCCCGCGCTGCAAATCCCCCGTGAAAGGCGTCCGCTAAAATGTCCGCCCCTGTCCATGCAAAGGTCGTCATCATTGGCTCCGGCCCCGCCGGCTACACGGCGGCGATCTACGCTGCGCGGGCGATGCTCGAGCCGATCCTGATCCAGGGCATCCAGCCGGGCGGCCAGCTCACCATCACAACCGACGTCGAGAACTATCCGGGCTTCGCCGACGTGATCCAGGGCCCCTGGCTGATGGAACAGATGGAGAAGCAGGCGCTGCACGTCGGCACCCAGATCAAGACCGATCTGGTGATCAAGCTCGACACCTCGCAGCGGCCGTTCCGCCTCACTTGCGATAGCGGCGACGTCTATCTCGCCGAAACCGTGATCCTTGCCACCGGCGCTCAGGCGCGCTGGCTCGGGCTGCCGTCTGAAGCGAAATTCCAGGGCGGCGGCGTGGTCGGCCTGCGCCACCTGCGACGGCTTCTTCTATCGCGGCAAGGAAGTGATCGTGGTCGGCGGCGGCAATACCGCGGTCGAGGAAGCCCTGTTCCTGACCAACCATGCCTCGCAGGTCACCATCGTGCATCGTCGCGATCACTTCCGCGCCGAGCGCATCCTGCAGGAGCGTCTGTTCAAGCACCCGAAGATCAAGGTGGTCTGGGAGTCAGCTATCGACGAGATCTGCGGCACCGAGAACCCAAACAAGGTCACCCATGTCCGCCTGAAGAACGTCAAGACCGGCTCGCTCACCGAGCTGAAGACTGACGGCGTCTTCATCGCCATCGGGCACGCGCCCGCGACCGAGTTGGTGAAGGACCAAGTCAAGCTCAAACCGTCGGGCTATGTCGAGGTCGCCCCGAACTCGACCGCGACCTCGGTGCCCGGCCTGTTCGCCGCCGGCGATGTCGCCGACGAGACCTACCGCCAGGCCGTAACGGCCGCCGGCCTCGGCTGCATGGCAGCCCTCGAAGCCGAACGTTTCTTGGCCCTGCGCGCCAGCGAGCGCGCGGCAGCGGAATAAAGATCATGCCCCGAACACGCGACGGATTTACGGATATGGATTGGGACAAGCTGAAGGTGTTTCACGCGGCGGCGGAAGCGGGCAGCTTCACGCATGCCGGCGAGCAACTCGGCCTGTCGCAATCGGCAGTCTCTCGCCAGGTCTCGGCGCTGGAGCAGGAGCTCTCGGTCTCGCTGTTCCATCGCCATGCCCGCGGCCTGATCCTCACCGAGCAGGGCGACCTGTTGTTCCGCACCGCGCATGACGTGTTCATGCAGCTGCAGGCGGCGCGCGCCAAACTGACCGACAGCCGCGAGCGGCCGAGCGGCGATCTCAAGATCACCACCACGCCGGGCGTCGGCATCAATTGGCTGATCCCGCGCCTCGGCGAGTTCACCGCGCTGTATCCGGAGATCCGGATCTCGCTGATCGTCACGGACGAGGAACTCGACCTCTCGATGCGCGAGGCCGACGTCGCGATCCGCACCCGTAAACCGACGCAGCCGGATCTCATTCAGCGCAAGCTTTTCGCGATGGGCTTCCACGCCTATTGCTCGCCGGACTACATCAAGCGCTTCGGCACGCCGCGAACTCTGGAAGAGCTCGACGCCCACCGCATCATCACGCTCTCCGACGGCAACTTCGCGCCGCATCTTCAGAACCGCAACTGGCTGGTCGAAGCCGGCCGCAACGGCTCGGGTCCGCGCGAGGCCTATTTCAGGGTGAACAACATCCTCGGCCTGGTGCGCGCCTGTCAGCAGGGCCTCGGCATCGCCGCGCTGCCGGATTATCTGATCGAAGAACAGAGCCGCCTCGTGCAACTGTTCGGCGAATCGGATTCGATCCAGCTCGACACCTATTTTGTCTATCCGGAAGAATTGAAAACGGTCGCGCGCGTGCAGGTGTTCCGTGACTTCGTGGTGAGCAAGGCGCAGCGCTGGCCGTCCTGATTTCCGCATGTCTGACATGCGAGCTGGACGGTTGCTGCATGACGCTTCGCAAGCTCATACTGTTTGGACGCTGAGCCTTCGCGTTGCGCATTTGTCCCCCTCCTCCAGTGGCGCGGGAGTTCAGTAATCCCTCTTGGAAGGTGATTGTGTCGGCCTCACGTGGCCAATACCTTAAGCCGGGCTCTCTTGAGCCCGGCTTTTTTTCTGTCAAATTCGCCATTCGCCTTCCGCGTGTATTGACAGTTCCACGTACACCCCGCATCGTTTGCCAATGATCACGAAGTCGTGCGCAATCGTTTCCAAAAAAGGTCCCCACCCGGGGACCTCGGATTTTTGCGCGCGCTAACTCGACTTCGTCATCGCGAGCCAAACCCGAAAACCCCGCCGCCTGGACGGGGTTTTTTCATGTGCCCTCCGTCTCAGGTCTCTCTTTGAGAAGGAGAAGGAACATGACCGACCTGCCAACGCATTTGCACGGGCTGTGGCTGCCGCTGGTGACGCCGTTTCGGAACAATCGTCTTGACGAGACGTCGCTGCGGCGGCTGACGCGTCACTACGCCGGAGAGGCCGTCGACGGCTTCGTCCTGGGGGCAACCTCAGGCGAGGGCATGACGCTGCGGGATGCCGAGCTCGAACGCCTCGTCGCCATCGTGCGCGACGAAATGGCGGCCGGCCGCCGCAACCTTCCGATCTGCCTCGGCCTCTCCGGCGCCGATACCTCGCGGCTGAAGGACCGGCTCGACGAGACCGCGGACTGGCCGATCGACGGCTATCTCATCGCGAGTCCTTATTATGTACGGCCGTCTCAGCGCGGGCTGCTGGCGCATTTCGAAGCGCTCGCCGATCACGCCGCCTGGCCGCTGGCGCTCTACAACATTCCCTATCGCTGCGCGGTCAACATCACCAACCAGACCATGCTGCGGCTGGTCGAGCATCCGAACATCATGGGCCTGAAGGATTGCGGCGCGAGCCGCGAGCAGTCGATCGCATTGCTGCGTGATCGGCCCAAGGGCTTTCGCGTGCTCACCGGCGAGGACGCCAAATACCTCGAGGCGCTCTCGGACGGCGCCGACGGCGGCATCCTGCTCTCGGCCCACATCGAGACCGCGACTTTCGCGGCGGTCTATGCCGAGATCAAGCGCGGCAATCACGACGCGGCGCGGGCACGCTGGCAGGAGGTCGCCGAGCTCACGCGCCTGCTGTTTGCCGAGCCGAGCCCGGCGCCGGCGAAGTACTGGCTGTGGCGAACCGGCCTGATCGACAGCCCCGAGGTGCGCCTGCCGATGGTGGAAGTGTCGAGCGAGCTCGCCGCCCAACTCGACCGCGAGATCGAACGGCGGATGCAGGTGGCGGCTTAGACAATCCCCGCGCAACGCTGCTGCCCCTTCTCCCCTTGTGGGAGAAGGTGGCGCGAAGCGCCGGATGAGGGATCTCTATCAGCGTGCTCACTTGCAGCAGATGAATTCGCGGAGACAACCCCTCACCCGTCTCGCCGCTTACGCGGCGATCCACCCTCTCCCACAAGGGGCGAGGGGAAGAAGACATGCCATGGTTAACCGCGCGCGAACGGCGTTCGCGGCCGCGGCATGGACTGTCCACGCCTCGTTTACGCAATCGCGCCTATCGTTGCCCTGCAAAGTCTTCACACAGGGGGAATGACCATGGGGCAACGCATCCGTCCGACGGCGGCAGACATGTTCGCGCCTGCCGATCTTTTAAGGGGAATTCTGGTGGTGTCGTCGTTCGGCTTCTGGGCAGTGATGCTCGGCCTGATGCCGGTGCTGCTGTTTCGCGTCTGGCTCGCAGGCTGACGCAAGCCCGCGAGGATAGTTAATCCGCGGGTGACAGCTGTTTTCAAATGCGAGCGGAGTTGCGATCCGGAATTTAAAACATCTCGCGTATCACTTGGCCCATAAGCGAAAGAAATCGCGGGGGCGATCGTGAATAATCAGAATGATGTGGCGTCGCATTTCGACGCCGGACAGCAGGGCTTCAGCACCGCGGACATTCTCTGGGCCGTCGGCATCTGGTCGGTGATCCTGACGCTGTCTCCGGTCATCGTGTTCTACATGCTGATGGTGGCCTAGCTCATCTCCACCGGACCAGAAACGCAAAACGCGCGGACATCCGCGCGTTTTTCGTCCGGGGAAATGATTGATGAAAATTATGCCGCCTGCTTGTGCATTGCGCCGGATGCCGACGCGGTGCCGCGAATAGCCTTGACTGAACGCTCGATCGCCGCCCACAGCCTTGCAATTTCCTGAGCAGCCCGGCTCTCGGCCTGATACTCACGCGCGCCTTCGCCATGGCTGAGTGCCATCAACAAATCGGAACGATTGGTAATCTGGCCGCCCCACACCGGAGCCCGGAACTTCGCCAGTGCCTCGCGAGCGATGGTGACGATCGGGCTTTCGGATTCGTCGCGACGCGCCGGCGCACCATTGAGGACGACCGCGTAGGGCTTGCGCGCCGCACGGCACATCTGGATGGTTTCCTGCACGGCGTTGACGTCGAACACGCCGGGCCGCGCCGGGATCACCACCATGGTGGCGTTCCTGATCGCGTCGTCGACCACGGCCGAGAGATTCGGCGGCGTGTCGATCAACACCCATTCATATCCGTCGCGCTTGGCAGCGGAGACGATGCCGCTGACGGAATTCACCGCCGCCTTGATCGGCGGTTCGTTGGTGCCACGCAGCTTGTGCCACAGCGTGAGCGAGCCCTGCGGATCCGCATCGACGAGCAGAATAGGTTTTGTTGCCTTGATCTGCGCGGCGAGATGTGCGGCCAGGGTACTCTTGCCCGAGCCGCCTTTACGCGATGCAAAAACAATAACGTTCATACCTCTGGCCTCCAGATTGACCCCAGGCAGCGAAAATGAATCACCGCGGTGATTCGGGAAAGAAAAATTTATCATAAGTTACATCACAGCCATAAAATAACAGGCCGCGTTGGCTTTTGAGTCACACTGCTTCGCGCGACGCCAGACACAAACCGTCACGATGCGCGCCTCGCGCGGGCAATCGTGCGTTTTTTGAGCAGCGATGCAGGGAAACTGTGGAACACAACCGTGCCGGGCAAAAGCTTTGCGCGACTCTTTTCCATCGCAAGCATTCGACGTTGTCGCGAGAGAGTTACGCCAGCAGGCGAACAAAAGGAGTCCGTTGGCTGTCGCGGGGCTGATGCGTCGCGCGAACGCGACGGCGGCGCTCAGCTGTCTTCGACCTTTTTCTTCTTCGCCTTGGGCTTGGTGCTCTTCCTCGCGGTTTTGGGTGCGATGCTGGTCGGCTTGCGGACCCGGACCGCGGCCGCCTCGCTTGGCTCCGGCCCCTGCCGGAAGAACGGCCGGCACTGCGGCGAGAGCTGCGCCTTCTTCTGGATCATGCAGGCGGTGATGGCATCGACGTTCGGAACGAACTCGCCGCACAGCCGCATCGCATCCGGCGTGCAGGCCTGCTGCTGCTCCGGCGTGTAGGCAAAGCCGGCGCCCGGCGCGATCAGCGTGGCCAGGGCAACCCCCGACACGGCCGCAAGAATGGACTTCCCAAAGCGAAACGCCGGCATCGGTCCCCCCAAAGCTCGAACAGGGGGTGGAGTGTGGGTGAACGGCCCTGCGTTGGCAACGGCGGCGCGATGCGAAAACCGGGAGCTGTGCGGTCTCGGCAACAGCGGCGGTCTTCTCCGCTGTCATCGCCCGGCTTGACCGGGCGACCCAGTATTCCAGAGACGCCAAACGTCTCTCGAGAAGCCGCGGCGTACTGGATCCCCCGCTTTCGCGGAGGATGACAGCTGTGTGAGTGGGATGCGTCGCGGTCCACCACTAACCCCCCTTGGCCGGACCTGGTGAGATCGGAGCAGCCCCGAGGCTTCGAGGGCCGTCCAGCAAAAACCGCGAAAACAACCCCATGCACAGTAGCCAAGTCCATGGGGATCCTACAGGTTTTACGGATTATACGAATTCGCTTTGACACGTCGGGCAAAACAGGGGCATGATGCCAGCATAGAAAGTGCGTGGGGTGGTCAGTCCATATCCCCTTCCAGGAGAGGGCTGCATGGCCACCGTGTTGATCGTCGCGCCGGTGTTTGCCCTGATCGCGGCCGGCTATGCGGCGGTGCTGTTTCGCTTCGTCTCGGAGACCGCGCACAAGGGCATCTCCGAATTCGCCTTCAGCATCGCGATCCCCGCGTTGCTGTTCCGCACCATCGTGGTGTCGGAATTCCCCGATGTCAGCCCCTACAGGATGTGGGGCGCCTATTACGGCGCGCTCGCGATCATCTGGATCGCGGCGCTGGCGATCTCGGCGCTGCTGCGCGAGCGGCGCGAGGACCGCGAGGACGGCGTCGTGTTCGCGATCGGCTCGGTCTACGGCAACATCGTGATGCTCGGCATTCCCCTGACGCTCTCGGCGCTGGGCAACGAGGCGGCGGGGCCGATGGCGCTGATCCTGTCGGTGAACACGCCGCTGCTGTGGCTCTGCGGCATCCTGCAAATGGAGCTGGTCAGCCGCAAGCAGAGCGGCTCGGCGCTGTCGGTGATCCGGCCCGTGCTCGCCGACCTCGCGCGCAATCCGCTGATGCTGGGAATCGGCTTCGGCGTGGTCTGGCGCTTCACGGGCCTCGGCCTCGATCCCGTCGTCGACAGGACCGTCGAGCTGCTGGCGCAAGCGGGATCGCCGGCCGCGCTGATCGCGCTCGGCATCAATCTGTTCCGGTTCGAGGTCAAGGGCGAGATGGTGAGCGTCGTCGTGATGAGCGCGCTGAAACTGCTGGCGATGCCGGCGGCCGCGTTCGTGCTGGCCAAGCTGCTCGGTTTGCCTCCAGTCGCAGCCGGCGTCATCGTGCTGTTCGCGGCGATGCCGACCGGCGCCAACGCGTATATCTTTGCGGTTCAGTACCAGCGGCTGGTGAACCCGGTGTCGGGCGCGGTGGCGCTGGGCACGCTGCTGGCGGCGGTGACGTTGCCGGTGGTGGTGATGGTGGTGGCGCGTTGAGCGCTCCACCATCGTTCCGGTGGATTTTGCGTTTGCACGCAAAGGTCATTCGTCTGCTCTGATGCCCACTGCAGGGAGGCTAACATGGGACAGCGTGAGCAGCTTCCCGTCTAAGCCGGCGTGCAGGAACCGCCATGACCGTTGGGACCGCTGACCGTCGTGCATGTCGTCCCGTCACTGCCCACGCTGATGCCGTACTTCGTGTCAGCGGTCTTCCAAAGTATGACGCTGAAGGTTTTTCCGTCGGCACTCATGTGGCCACCTGACACGGCTTCCAGGTCGTCTAAGGTGAGGGCTTCGCTCGCAAGATAGATCATGTCACTCTCCGTCTGGATGCGGTTGCGGACTGGCATCTGATAGTCGGGAGTTAATCTCAGAGCGTTCATTGCCTCAGTGACCTAGATCACCCTGTGCAAACATGAGTACGGTTGGTGAGTCTCGTGGTGATGAGCGCGCTCAAATTGCTGGCAATGCCAGCGGCAGCGTTCGTGCTGGCAGATCTGCTCGGTTTGCCGCAGGGTAGTCTCTTGCTTCGAACCCGTCACCAACAGGACTTTGTAGCAGTCCGCCTGCCAAGCAACATCGAGCGCACGAGCAAGAACCCGTTGACCGAGGCCTAGCCGACGATAGTCGGCGTGGGTGACGACATTCTCAATCGCCCCATATGATCTCCAGCCTCGCGGCAGGTTAGGCACGATCGCGAGCGTGCACGAAGATACAATCAGTTCCTCCGCTTGTGCCACGATCACGGTCATGAAACTGGATGAAAGCAACGTCGACCGGACCCGTTCAGCGGTGGCCGCCTCGAGTTGAAGGTCGTGCGGATGAAGGTGCCGGTAAAGGTTCAACACCTCCGACAGGTCGTGCTCTCCCGCAGATCGAATAACGGCTTCGGTCATGTCATGCTACCAGGGGCCATCGCTATGGAAAGACACTATCGGAAATGGCCAGACCTTCACGCAAAGATGCCGTGATCGATCCGGTGCAACATCTCCTCGACGACCCGCGCGCCCGCTTCCGTCGCGAGATAAGCCAGTGGCGTTTCACCGCCCAGCGCCCTCTTGGGCTTGTGCAGCCAACGGCGCGCTTTCTCCGTGTCTCCGAACACGTTTGCGGCGAGACGGCTGACCCGCGCCAGCCGCACGGCTTTATCGGGGTCTTCAAGAGACAACGGCTCGCCTCCGACAACTAGCCAAGTGAAGTTTCATGCACTGTCACCATAATTCCGAGCCACACGTAAAGGCGAATGCTGATTCGGAAACCAAATTTAGTGGCGAGACGGCCCTGCCGAGCCCCGCACGTCTGACGTCTTGACCAGCACGGCGTCGGGCTCCTCGATCGGGCCATTCAGATATTTCGCCCGCGCCATCTGCTCGATCTTCGACCGGTTTCTGAGGAAAGCCTGTACCCTGCCCTCCTTGTCGAGCCCGTCGGTCCCAAAATGGTCGTCGAGCGCCTCCCGACTAATCGCGCAGGCGACCTGCCGACCAAGTGCTTGCGCTGCGAATGCAATGACGTCCCGGCTCAAGTCGTAACGTGGAGGGGCGCTGTCAAATTCAAGATCTATTCTCGGAATTAGAGATCGCACGGCACCAACCGTCTTCAGCGTCAGGTCACGGGTGACGCTCTCGACCTCTTTCAGTCCTTCTTCAAGCAGCTGGCGCCATGTTGGGCCACGCTCGCGTGCTTCGTCCCAGGCTTCCTTCAAATCGTGCGGTCTCAGCTCGGAGAGTGCCCGCAATAAAGCCTCGGCCTGCTGGATGTCCTTGTCGCGCTTGGCCGCCCCCTCTCTCCGGCGCCGTGAAAGGATGAGCTTATGGATCGCAAAGCGTGCCGGCGCGGGAACGTAAACGGCGATGCCGGCGCCGTGCAGTATCACGGCCGGCTCCAGATCGTGGATCAGATAATCCAGGAAGCGAAGCGGCTGCGCATCCAGTTTGCAACGCGGGCAGAGCCTGAGGCTCGCCTGTCTCCGGACCGGTGTTGGGGGTGAGGAAATCGACTCGCACTCCGCCCTTTGCCGCGTAGCTCGTCACACGCCTTCCATCCACGACGTGCGGCACCGCTCGGAACGTCGTGTCGACGCCCTTCAAGACCTCGAGAACCGGAGGCGTGCTGTCTCCAAGCGCGACGGAGGCATTCCTGAATTGAGCAATGTCAATGTCGCCCGTTTGTAGCAGAGCACCGGGAAGCCGCACGCCGAGCATCGCGGGGTAAGCCTGAAATGCAATGGTGCCGACCAGCACGCCGCGGAGTCGAAAGACCCCCGCGTTAGCCAAGGCAGCGAGAACGTCGCCGATGTCCGGAATGGGTCGCGGTAAACCGAACGATCGCACGAGCGTCGATACGAGCGCACGCCTTTCCTTGATGTCGTCACGATGCTGCTTGTGACGGGATATTCGGTCCAGCAATTCGGGGTTTCCGGGCCGACATATCTCTGGCTCCGATCTTCACCCGCGCCCGTTTGAAAGTACCAGTACTTTCGCGCCTTCACCGTCTTGGCTATGAACGCACCATCTTCCGCAAACGCATCGTCAAACGCTGCATTGGTGCAGCGCTCCAACAGTTCGGCGTAGGTGGTTTGCAGGACCAGCTTCGGCGGCGCCATGGCTTCCAACCGATGTTATACTCATTTTGCAAGTTGAGTATAACTAGTTTCCCGTCGCTCTCAAGTGGCTATACGCAGTCCGCGAAACGATGATAACGCGGCCGCCGCGGGCCGGCGGGTCACTAGTCCGTACCTTGAAAGGTGGGAATGTGGCGCTGAATAATTGCCGGCGCTGGTACAGTTGGGTGGGCTCGAACCACCGACCTCCTGTTCCACAGCCACATCCGATCTTTGATCAGGGCTACTCATCCTTACTCATCATGACATTAATTATAGTTTACGGTTCAATGACTTAGCCTCGGCATGCTATCCATCTTTGCTCATGGCTCATCGCGGCTAATCACCCGGTTTGCCTCCGCTGAGCCTCCGCTAAAGCGAGGGATGGAGATGCCGAGAAAGCGCCTCACGGAAGAGGCCTGCAATCGCCTGAAGCCGACAGCCGGCAAGCAGGTCGAATACCTCGATGCCGTGTTGCCGGGACTGATGCTCCGCGTGAGCTATGGCGGTGCAAAAACCTTCGTCGCGGTTTATTACGTCAATCACCGGACCAAGACCTTCAAGCTCGGCCGCTACCATCCGGACGGCGCCGACGTGTTCCCGGAGCCTGAGAGCGGAGAGGAATGGCCACGAGACCTGACGCTCGCCGGCGCTCGTGATGCAGCACGCAAATTCTTCGCCAAGCCCTCCGCCTTCCTGAGTCCAAAATGTCACAGTCTGGCGGCTGCTACATTTAAGGTTGTGGCCGAAGGCTATCTTGAGCGTCACGCGGCCGGCTTCCGCTCCAAGTCGGAGCTGGAGCGTTGCCTCAAGAAGTACGTGTACCCCGAAGTCGGAGAGAAGCCCTTCCGAGGCATCAAGCGATCGGAGGTAATCAGCCTCCGCTCCGACATTGCCGAGAACCACGGTGCCCGAATGGCCGATACCGTCTTTGGGATCGTCCGGGGAGTCATGCGCTGGTTCGAGGCAGAGGGCGATGACGACGACTATGTCTGCCCCATCAAGGCCCGGAAGCAGAAGGCCGCCCCGAAGAGCCGCCGCAAGCGCATCCTCAGCCCAGAAGAGATCAAGCTCGTCTGGAACGCAGCCGGCCAGCTCGGCCCCTATGGAAACCTCGTCAAGCTCCTCCTGCTCACCGCTCAGCGCCGCGACAAGGTCGTCACGATGCGCTGGCCCGATCTTGCGGAGGATGTATGGACGATCTCAAGTGAGGACCGAGAGAAGGGAAACGCCGGCAAGCTTCGTCTGCCGCCTCTCGCCATGGCCGTCCTCGAGGGCATCCCCAAGATCGCGGAGTGCTCTTATGTCTTCGCTGGCCGCTATGGCGACAAGCCGCTCAATTCCTTCAGCCAGGGTGCGGAAGAAATTCGGGGGCTCTTGCCGGGGACGATGCCTCGGTGGACTCTGCATGACCTTCGACGTACAGCCCGCACCTTGATGACTGATCTTAGGATCGACGATCGCGTTGCCGAGCAAGTTCTTGGTCATGCGATTGAAGGCGTCGAGGGCGTTTACAATCTCTCGCTCTATTTCGAGCAGAAGGCAGAGGCTCTTGCGCGTGTTGCGGGATATATCCAGCGGCTTGTCGAGCCGGCGCCCGCGAATGTCATCTCGCTCGCGCCGCGCAAGACGCGCGGTCCAGATGCCGCTTCCGCTCAATAAGCGGCTCCGTTAGCGCATCTCCGGAATTGCGCTAGGTATGCAGCGCTGAAATTTTTGCGAATGACGGAGCTTCTAAAGCGCAAATCGAGCCATGGCTTATTTTTGATCTTTTTGCAAAAGCTCGCTAGATTGATCGCACCATCGAACGGTGGCGCTCTCAGCACTGCCCGGTCTCCGGGTCCACTCATACGCGGCCGAAAGGCATAAGGCGGCAGTGGGTGCGGCGAGCGTCGATCAGCATCCGGATGTGCGCTCGCGCGGAAACACTGCCCGGCTGATCCTTCTCTAAACCCCCTCCGCAGCGGAGCTGCGTCGGATGAAGGATCGAGTCCGTGACCACGTCCACGAAAACTGTCCGCCAGCGCGCGGATGCTATCCCCCGAGGATCGACTGCTTTTTTCGCGCAAGCAGGTCATGCGCATGCTTGGCGGCATTTCATATCCAACTGTGATCCGCCTCGAGAAGGCGGGCAAGCTGCCGCCCGTGAAATTGAAACCGGGCAAGACCTGCAAAGCCTTCTATCGGCGCGCCGATGTCATGGCGCTAATCGAGCCCTGAGTCCCCCACAAGCAAAGGGCGCACCCTGACCACCAAAGGATGCGCCCTGCTCATCCGCGCCGGCCGCTGTGCAAAGCGCTGGCGCCCGAACACCGCTCTATGGAAGCGATGCCATTGACAGAAATTAAATCTAAGCCCTCCCGAAACGCCACCCCTGCCGCAGATCGTCAGCCGACTTCCGGCGCTGGCCTTCAGAGAAGGCCGTCTAAGCCCCTCAAAGCAATCGCGGCGGCCAATCCCCCTTAAATGCTCATATCGCCCTCGACGCACTCCCCATAGCGTCTGGCGATGCTCATCTCGATACGCTGGTGCTGCACTTCTGGCTCCAGCCGCCGGGGATGCGCTCGGCGATCTCGGAGATCAATCAGCAGCCGGCCTTCTGGAAGCGATGCATTGATGTCGCCGGGAAGGAACACGGCTATCTCCTTTATGTGCATCAGCCTCGAATTGCGACCCTGCACGCCCTCGATAGATGGATACTTGAATTCAAGGGATGCATCTCGCGATTTGATATCGCCCTCGAACTCATTCCAGCTGACGCCACGCTCCTTATCGTCGATCTTGTCGGCTGGCTCAGCCGCAACTCCATTCTCAAGTGGCGCCCTCCTGGTCACTCGTTCGACATCGGGCTCGGCTTCTACAGCGTCCTTCAAATGGCGCGGCACGATGGCCGCAAATCGAGCCGCGATTATGTGATCTATCCCTCGCTCTCCAAAATCTGCCCAGGATCGGGCCAAGAGAGATGTCGCTTCGAGCTGCGCTTCCAGAGATCGCAAGCTGTGAAGCGCGAGCGACAGGCCGAGAAAGAAAAAGGTGATGCCGAGCAGTCTGCTCGCGCTGAACCCGCATCAGATATTCAGCAAGCACATCAAATTTGTCGACATGGATGGCTATGATCTTGAGCACTATATCTCCAAGATTGTTCGCCGCACCCTAGAGCATCTTCGGACACGGCATCAGCACAGCAGCAGCGATCTCATAGACCGCCATCGCGCCACCCGTGCCAGACGCATCAAAGCGCTGATGCATCGCTTACTCGACGGCAAGGCGCAGAGCTTCAAGGATCAATGTCCTATGGCGGCGAAGAGGCTGAAGCGGCTCCGCAAAGCATTATTGATCCCTTCTTCACTCACCTGGCCGGATCAAAAGGCTGCTCACATTGATATCGCTAAATAATTCTCTCGAAATGCATCGCCCTGCATCACTGAAGTAAGCGAGGAGCTGGACGCAGCGATTTCATGCAGACGGCCAACCCCAAGGACATAACTATGAGCGACGATGACAAACTCGACTTTAGTCAGATTTACCCAGAAGCGGGACGCAATCGGAAGCGCTTCGCAGCCAATGATAGCTTTGCTTCGCTTGTGCAAGAGACACGGCAGCATTATCGTACCGAGCTGGCGTGATTAGCGGCATTCGACCGCTATTATGGGAGGACCATATGGTAGAAATTCCGGATAATCGCATCCAAAAATTAAGGGCCAAGGGACGCCTGACTGAACGACTGTACAAAGAAGCAAACTACGACGCGCTCTGGGACGAGACGATCGAAAAAATTGCAAAGGAGTTCGCGAAGAAACTGGCTGAGTATCACAAAATTGAATTTGGAGAAGATGAACATGGCTTGTGGTTCGACGCCAGCCTCGAGATCATCGTTCCGGTGACGCCGGAAAGTAATGAACAGATCGCAGCCGAGGCCAAATCTGAGAGGGCGAAGCAGGCCGAGCATGAATGGCCTGAGATCGTGAAAAAGCATAAGGAGAAGCTGAAGAGCGCCAAAAGATCATCTGCTGCTCCAGAGGAATGAAGGCTGCACCAAGCTTTGCGAGATTTAGGCGGCGCCCATTTAAGGTATTTGAGTTCGGTTTCTGACCGAGCAGAGACAAACATCCCGGCCGAATATTTTTGCTTGGATGAGCGAGTGCGGCGCATCTTCTGATTTGCGACCAGAAGGTCGAGCCCAGCAGACCTCCTTAGAAAGGCGGCCTTTGGTGACGGGGTTGCATTTAGCGGAGATATAGACCCAGCTTCCGCAAAATTCAGAAGCACCCGGAATGCAGATGGCTGCAAGCAAGCACATCACTCAGCGGAAGACTAAAGCACGATCACGGGTCACGAACGGCAAAAGTCTATTTCCGAAAGAAGTGGACCAGCGCACTCTATACTATCGGAGATTTCGCGACCTGATCGACTTGCTTTCGGCTGATCTTGGCGGCGCCGATCGTCTCAGCACGAGCGAGATGGCGATGGTGCGCACCGCGTCCACGCACATGACCGCCCTTGAGCAATTGGAGATGAAGTTCGCTCTCGCGGAGGGCAAGGCCGCCAATGAGGACCTGATGCTGTACCAGACGCTGTCGAATTCACTGCGGCGGCTGCTCAAAGAACTCGGCATCAAGCGCAGACCTCGCGACGTGACGCCGGCAAGTCCTCGCGACTATCTGCGCAGTCGCATCATCGATGACGATCCGCCTCGCATCAATGGCAGCCATCGGGTGAGGGCTGCATGATCCAGAGGTATCGGGCTTCCGAGCAACACCGGAAGCCCCTACCTCGTCTCCGATCAAAGAGTGAAGGCTCGATTATCGACTGCATCCATGACCGGCAGCTCTTTGCGTCATGGTTCGAGGATGACTGGCAGAGCTGGCAGCCATGGCTTGCGTTCCTCAGCGCCCTATTCGCCCTGCCCATGGATGCAGACCAGCTCGGCATCTATCACGAATGCACGTCCCGCAAGGACGCGCCGAGTGAGATCGCGAGGGAGGCGTGGCTTGTCTGCGGCCGGCGCGCCGGCAAAAGCTTCGTGCTGGCTCTCGTCGCGGTCTTCCTCGCCGCCTTCTTTGACTATCGCCCTTACCTGGCCCCCGGCGAGCGCGGCACGATCCTCGTCATCGCTGCCGACCGGAAGCAGAGCCGCGTTATCCTCCGCTACATTGCCGCTCTGCTCAAGGGCGTGCCCATGCTGGCGCAGCTCATCACACGGGAGACCGCGGAGGGCTTCGATCTCGCCAACTCAGTCTCAATCGAGGTCGCCACCTGCTCTTTCCGCTCGGTGCGCGGGTATACCCTTGTCGCCGCGCTGTTGGACGAGGTCGCATTCTGGCGCGCTGAGGATAGCACCGAACCGGATTATGAGGTGCTGAACGCGCTGCGACCGGGGATGAGTACGATTCCCAATAGCATGCTGCTTTGTGCCAGCTCGCCTTACGCGCGGCGCGGCGTGCTCTATGAAGCGCATCGCGCGCATTTCGGCCGCGAGCACGACCCGGTGCTTGTCTGGCAGGCCGCGACCCGGCGGATGAACCCGAGCGTCCCGCAAAGCTTCATTGACGCCGAGATGGAGCGTGACGCGTCATCCGCGTGCGCCGAATACCTCGCTCAGTTCCGCGCCGATATCGAAGCGTTCATCACTCGGGAAGCCGTCGAGGCGTGCATCTCCAAGGGAGCCTATGAGCGCGGCCGGATCGGCGGCGTCGGCTATTCTGCCTTCTGTGATCCTTCCGGCGGCTCCGCCGACTCGATGACACTTGCGATTGCCTCCAAGCAGAATGGCATCGCGACGCTCGACGCTCTGCGGGAACGCAAGCCGCCCTTCTCTCCGGAGCAAGTCGTCAGCGAATTTGCCACCCTGCTGAAGTCTTACGGCATCACGAAGGTACTCGGGGATCGCTACGCGGGCGAATGGGTCAAGGAGCCCTTCCGCGCGCACGGCATCACGTATGAGAGCGCCGCCAAGCCGAAGTCCGATCTCTACCGTGATTTCTTGCCGCTTGTGAATTCCCGGAAGGCGGACCTCCTCGACCATCCGAAGCTCTTGCAGCAACTCGTCGGCTTAGAGCGCCGTGTGGCGCGCTCCGGAAAAGACAGCATCGATCACAGCCCCGGAGCCCATGATGACATCGCGAATGCCGTGGCCGGCGCGCTGACGAGCGTCGGTGTGCGCAAATATTCTTACGATAGCTCGCTCGCTTGGGTGGGCGGGGACGAGCTTAGCGAAAATGCAACTTTCCGAGCCGGGCGGATCACCCGGTATCTCTTCTCAGGAGGACTCAGATGAAGAGCGAAGTATTCGATAAGCACGGCAACCGGGTTTCGTTAGAGGGCGGCACACTCAAGGACGGAATGACGCTCCGGGTGCCGCACATGATCATGGACTCGGCCCCTACATTGCAGTTTCACCAGCCGGGATCGGTGCCGCTCGCCGACTCAGAGCGCCATGTGCGGGAGGCCGCGTATCAAGATCGGAAGCGGAGTTTGTCAGATCGGTGGCGCGCTCTGGCGCCTGCTGAGCCCCTGGCGGGCGCCAGACCGCCCCAGACGACGCCGGCAGCGGCCGTGGCGACCCCGTCTGACGCTGGAGATCGCTACACCGCTAGATGCGCGGCGCTGGAACTGGCCTGGAGGAGCTGAGATGCTGCAATTGCCAACCTTAGCGCGCGCCAAGCTGGAAAGGTTCGTGGCGCAAGAAGAAGAGGCGAGAGACGCCGCCGCTTCGCTCAATCGCCGCGCTTCCGAACTCTCCAGAGCACGCAGCACCGCGCCCGCCACAGAATTAGCACCCTTGGGCCAAGAGCTGAACCGGCTTCACGACCGGTTGCACGATCTGCAAGAACGGCATCGGCATCTCGCCAATCTTACGGCCAGCCTCAAGCATTGGGTATCAACTGCATCCGGCACCTACGAGATGGCCAAGCTGAGGCGGGCCATGCCGGCCGGAGTAAAATCAACCCGAACGACCGCTCAATCGGTTTCAATGGTGCGAGATCAAATCAAAGCTTTGGCGGCGGAGCGCGTGCGGGTCTTGAGATCAGGTGTCCCGACTGCCGACCTCAAGGAGATGGCATCCGCATACGTCCAGAGTCAACGCAAGCGCGGCAGGCCAAAGCTCGTCTTCGATCATGATCAGACTCTCCAGGTGCAGTTCAATGCAGTGGTCGATGGCGGCTGGACGACGGTGCAAGACATCGGCGCTGCGCTCGCTTGGTTAGACCCGATCGCACTCGAGAAAAAAGTTGCATGAGGAAATCGACATGCTGCCGAAGCCGACGCTTGCGATGTCGTCCAAGGCGCGCGCTGCCAAGCTGGCGAGATTGAGGCCGAACTGCTGGCCTTGGAGCGCGAAGAGGAGGCGCTGATCGAACATGGCGAGGAGCAAGGGACAATTATCCATCGCCGCCTTGACTGTGATCCGAGGGCTCTGCTGGCCATAGAGTTGGCCCGACCGAAGGCCAGCAAAGTCGAGCGCGTCAAGGTCGCTTAAATCGAATTCCCTTCCGAAAGCGAAGCCACGATCCACGGAAGGGATCTATCCCGGCCGCTTTCTTCACTTTCACGGCCGGCCGTCCAGCGCGCAGGTGACGGTAAGAACAGCGCACAGCCTGCGGCCGAGTCCCTTCTGGTGGCGCGGCAGGCAAAGCGAGCCGCCGCTTGTCAGTCCGGCGTCGGCGGCGGCTCGTTAGGTCCAGATCGGTCCTGTACTACAAAAACACTCCATAACTATTGCAGAAGTACTCCAGATGTGTTGTTATCATTCCGTCGAAAAGCATTTCATTGGAGAGTTTCATGACTGAGGAAGTGGTTGTGGTCTTTACGGCTAAGAGCATTGAACAGATCCTTGCCGAAGGCGGAACGTCGTCATGGCGATTGGACCGAAATCACGCGCGCCAATGCGATTATGCGGTCTGCACTCGGAATGCTCATGCCGATTGGGTCGAGGGCGCCGAACCGCACCACACTGCATTCATGATTGGAAAGGTCAGCGGCGTCGCCCCTTCAGGCGACAACGGCCGCTTCCTCGTGCAGTTCAGCGAATACGCAAAGATCAGCATCCCCGACGCTTGGAAGGGCGGACGCAATCCGGTCAGCTATAGCTCGCTTGCCGACCTTGGCATCGACCCTACTCAACTCGATTGGCAGCCGATGCCGCAGGGGCCCAGCGGGTCAGCCCGCCTGCCTGCTGCGCCGGAAGGTCCGGCTCCCTCGGGCGGTACCAGCCGGGGCCTGACGATGGCGGAAGCGAAGGCAGGATTGGCGCTGACCTTCGGCGTCAGACCCGAAGCCATTGAGATCACGATTAGAGGCTAATTATCATGATAGGTGAGCGCTGCTGCTTCGCATCGACGGCGCGCGAAGCAGCAACCTTGCCGGAGCACTAACGTGAAAGCTTCTCTAGCCTCTCGCGCAAATCGAGCAATTGGCTTTCAGGCAATTTACCTGCGACTGCGGCAAGAAGGCGGACCAAATCATCATCATCTGCATCGTCTAAAACCTGCGGAGCGGCGCGACGCCTGATGCCGAGGCTCAGATTGATGCGAGCCAACGTGCTCGGGGCCTTTTGATATTTGGCAAGAAAGGCGACCAGGCGCGCGTGAAGGTCTGAATGCAATGCATTGGCCGGTCCCGCGACGGAGAACCATTGCTGCAACTGCGCCTCGGTGCGACGACCATCAGCCGCATCCGCCTCTTTTAGATATTTCTCCGCATCGACGTCCTGATAGCCGATGAACTTCGATGGTCCGAAATGCCATTGCCCCTCCGCGTCTTTGTCGGCGTACCAAGCGCGCGCATATGGAAGCCTGCTTTGAAGATCGGGGCTCTTTGCGACTTCAACTTCGAACTTCCGGATATTTGCGAGCGCTTGGGCAGGGCTGGACACGATCACGAGCATGGAAGCCTCCTGACAAATTTGTACATCTTATTCCCGTACTAAATGAATAAAACGTACAAGATGAAGTAAGTCAAGCGCCTCGACTCCGTGTTCTTGTTATGTTCTAGTTTGCCTATGGGCAAAGAGCGGATGGCGAGCTGGCGAATGTACTCAAGGAAGCAGATCGACAAGCTGGCTGGCATCGCTCAGCAGCCGCAGGCGTCGGCGCCCAATCCGGCCCCCTCCGACCCCATCCCCGATGCCATGTGGCAATCGCTGCTGGACGACCCGCGCGCGGCCGGCAAGCCCAAGCAGCCGAACCATCAATGCCGGCTTGGCGACATTCAGAGCATTATGCTTCGCGTCGAATGCTCGCGCTGCTCTCGCATTGTCGAGATGCAGAAGGCCGAGGCCATGCGCTACTTCGGACCTGATGCGATCTGGAAGAACGTCGGCCAGCGCCTGCTAGACCAGACCTGCACCATTCGCACCGGCCGCCATGAAGAGGATGGATGCTGGCCGAATTGGATAGCGTAGCGCCTAGCCAATATCCGGCTGACCTGCCTCGCAACTCAGAATAGAGTGATGCGGGCTGGAGTTGGGACGCAGATGCCAAAAGAATTCGATTGGGAGCGGGGCTTTGATCGCAATCGAGTGCTTAGTCGAGTTAAGAGCATTCGACACAAGGACGGCCGCTCTTTCGACTCGGGAGGATATTCGTTCTGGCTCCCGGTCCTTAGCTCAGCCATACGAGTAACCGGAATTGCTGAGTCAATTAAGGCGAGATGCATCGCTGCCGCTGTATCCGACCCATCTCTAAGCTTGACTGACCCCGACGCATTTCTTGCTCGCTGCGATCAGGAACTTGAGAAACTAGCGCAGCGGCCCAAATCAAAATTTGTCCTGTATACAACAATCACCTATGCCGGTCCCAAGCTGATTGATTGGGTTACTGAGGATGGCGCGCGCATATATTGGCAACCTAGCCAGCGCGGCAAATTCTTACGCGCGGCGAGAAAAGCTCAAGAGGCCCAAAAATTTCATCGCTCAGCAATCAATGTCTCGACCGAAGACGATACGCAATGTCCAATTCTCGTGCATCTATTTGCTCACGACCCTTTCGAGGCCTTCGAGAGAGGGAATGATCACGTCGATCGATTTCGCGGCATGCTCAATCTTCTTGTGAATTCGGGGCAGTCAGTCAATCCTTTCGCCAGAATGACCGCCCCCTCATGCGGTGAACAAATTTCGGCGAGGTCCTTTCCATTCGGTTCATCATCCAGATGGCTCGCTCGCTACCGAAACGTTCTGGTATGAGCCCAGATGGGTGCACACAGCTCGATCGGTCGAGTTCAAGGATCCGCCTGACTATCGCAAGAGCATTCAGCGCTGGTGGAGCACCTTGCAAAGAAACTCAATGAGAGACTTCATTTCCGACGCCCTTCTCCGCTATTGCCGCGCGCTCGACTTGCATGAAGCGGATGCTGCATTGCTCGGGGTATGGCAGGTATTAGAGAAGTTGATGGGCACCGACAGATACGATCTACTAATTGATCGTCTCGTTCGGATATTTCGAGATCATGATGACGCTCGACTGATCGCTGCACATATTCGCTTGCGCAGAAATCAGACGGTTCATTCCGACCATAGTATCAGTAAGGAGGCCGACGCCATCCTCGTGCAAGCTGAGATGCTTGCGGGACAGACTATCTTCTTCCTGCTCAGGAATGCCGACCAATTTCAGAGCCTGGGTGAATTCCACGATTTTCTCGATCTGCCTCTGGATGAAGAGCGGCTACAGCGCAGGCAGAAGCTATCGAAATTTTTCATCAAGTATCAAAATCGAACATGACGCGACGGCATGACCCCAACTCGGGCCCAACGCCCCTTACGTACGACATTCATGGCTGCCGCAAGTCGTGGTCGTGCGTGTAAGTCCCGCTTTCGATTTCCTTCCGAGCTTTCTTGAATGACCAATTCGGCGGAGCCAGCACGCGAGCGCGAGCCTTCTCCATTCGCGTCATCAAAGCCTGCACCTCTGTCTCGAACTCGGCGACAGACTTCTGCGATCCGATCAGCTTTGCCTGCCGGAAGCGGTCGCGCAGGTTCATGAACTCCCCAGCGTGCTTCTCGTAATCTTTGATTGTCCCGTCGAGATTGATCGCCTTGAAGACCGGCGGGAGGACCGTCGCTAGCAAGGTGAAGATCGCAGCCCAGACCGTGCTATCCGCGAGCAGCTTCCATGTCGCCAATGCGCCGAAAATTATCGGCGCGACTGTGAAAGCGATGTTGGTCCAGCGCAGGACCTTCAACCAGACAATATTGCTGACAGCAGTGTCGCGGCAATTTTCAAACTGCCGCTCGCATTCATCCATCAGCGCTTCGATGAGCTTCTCGGTCACGATGACAGCGGGATCGCGCTGCCGAAGATGGCCTGCCATTCTTGACCGGCCAGGATCCCATAGTTCGCCTCTTCGTGCTCGCATGCTGTGACGGCATGCTTGTATGCGCGCTGAGCCTGAAACAGCCAATCATTGCCCAGAGCAATGGCTTCACTCGTGCCCGGCATGAAAATGTAATTATTTGCGCGCCCGATGAGATAGGCGAAAAAATCGCGGATCATCCAGTCGTACCAGAAATGATCGCGCTGATTATTGGGCCATGTCGTTAAGAACTCCACTGCCAGCCGCTCAAGCAGGAACGACTTCAGCGAGACGTTCTGCTCACGTTGCCATTGCTTCATCATGCGCGCCAAAGCGCGAGTGTTGCCGACGCAGTAAGTGTCGGAGACGCTGAGCGACTGCTCCTCGGCTTCCGCTGTCGAGGTGATGTAGCGACCGCCATCGTTCGTGTCACAGACCAAAATATTGCCATTCGTGCAGCGGAAGCCAGGCGCGACTTCAATCGGCGTCTGATTGAAGGGAATGACGACGACCTGACCGTCGCCCCTCATGCTGGTCTGTGAGTAGGTGCCGAGCAGGACATTTTTGATTTCCTGCAAAAGCGCGGATTGCCGGTTGCCCGTGCGCGCTTGGTATTGCCAATAGACACTATCGGGCAGAATGAAGAGGATATCGACATCGCGAGACGGCCGCACTCTTGTCAGCTTGCCCCACGAGCCCATCAAGAAGCTATTCGCAGTCTCGGAAGAGACCCCATAGTAGTGGCGATTGAGGCACGCTCGAACTCCGCCCTGCTTGGTATTGCCGTCCTCCAACTGAGCTTTTGTGATCGCCAGATTGTCCATGAAAGCGATGAAGCGGGCACGGACGTAAATCCATTTCAAGCTCAGCGCAGGCGCCTGAGAAGGCGGCGAGACCAGCGAGCTTAGGAGGTTGTTCGAAAAGTTGCCGGAGCCTAGCAGGCTGCCGAACCCTGAGCCGACGGCCGGCTGAAGCCCTGAACCGAAAGGCGGATAAAGCGGAGACCCCATATGATGCCCCTAACGTCCAAGCTAGCACCCCCCATCTACTGCATATGGTAGCTTCCCGCTTTGATACAAGGTGGACCGAATAGATATTTCTACGAGCATCGAGGCCAGAGGCGACACTCCCCGTACTCGCGCGACCGGTAACCTGATTTGCCTCCGCTATAGCCTCCGCTAAGCAGGTTCAGCAGGTTCAACGATTTCTAGTTAAGATATTGAAATTGTTGGTACAGTTGGGTGGGCTCGAACCACCGACCTCCTGTTCCACAGACAGGCGCTCTAACCAACTGAGCTACAACTGCATCCTTGCGAGCCGCACCTCTGGGCGCCCTTAAGAGGGCCGATGCCGAGGGGGGCTGGACGGGGCGGAAACTAGGTGCAACGGGTGTTTTTGGCAAGGCCGCAAACGGACGAAAACCCGGGGTAAATCACCCTCAGCGCGATGAAATCGGGCTTGATGGTGACCATGCTGGTGTTGCGCTCCCCTCGCCCGCTTGGCGGCGATACTCCCGTTGAGGAAAGAGCCCTCTCCCGGCCTCTCCCGCAGGCGGGAGAGGTGAAGAAAAAACCCGGGCGCTGGGCCCGGGTTTCTTGGTCAATTCAGGCCCGATCCGCTCAGGCGGCGGGCGGGTAGAACTTGGCGGCGGAGGCCTTGATCGGCTCGGCGGCGGCGGTGGCGGCGCGCTGGGCGATCTCGGCGAGCTCCTTGGCCTGGGCCTGGAAGGTCTCGAGCTGCTTCTTGGAATGGCCGGTCCAGAGCGCGAACGCATCCGACGGCGACTTCACGCTGAACAGCTCCTGGGTGAAGTCGAGATGGGCCGTGGTGTTGGCCTTCATGAACTCCATCAGCTTGGCGGTGTATTCGCTCGCGCCCTTGCTGGCGGTGGTGAACACGGCCTCGACGGCGCCGTTGTGGGTTTCGGCGGCGTCCTTGAACTTGGCATAGCTTTCGCGCGCCTGCGAAACGCCCTTTTCGGCGAACGCACGCACCTGCTCCGGAACCTCGAACGGAATGACGGAGGCAGAGAATGGATCAGTCGCACCTGTCATGATTGTCCCTCACGATTTGGAAAACGAGAGTGAGCCCTCTGGCGCGCCCGCCGGCCCCGATCATGGGCCCTCAATTCAGCAGGTGCAAAGACTGGAAACGCAACAAATGAGATGGCTCGCCCAGCGCTCGCCACCATCACTGCCTAATATGTCAACATTGTGCAACGCAGCGCGATTATGGCCGCGTTGCGATAATTTAATCTAGGTTAGGATGAGGTTCCCCGGGTGGGGAACCGGTGGTTGAGGGATTTGGGTGCGGGCGTTGCTCTTACCCTCCCCTTGAGGGGAGGGTCGATCGCGCGAAGCGCGAGCGGGGTGGGGTGATCTCTCCACTCGGGCACCGCTTCGGGGGAAAGACTGTCACCCCACCTCGGTTCGCACGTCGCTTCGCTCCGCGCGAACCGATCCTCCCCTCCAGGGGAGGATGGGCACCTGTGATGCCGCGTCAGCAGGACCATTGCGCAGATCCTGCGGATGCAGCCTCGCTCCCGCTTGCGGGGGCGGCGGGATTAAGGTTATCGCGGCTTTAGGCTTCTCCCCGTAGGCTTCCGCCGTGGACCTGCCGGCGCCCGCGCGCGATACTAACCCTTTCTTAAGGCTGTCATTCCCGGCAGCCAGCCAGTGATGCCTGCCCCGTGATGCCTGAGAGCGAGACCTGAAGCCGGTTGGATGAGTAGTTCGGATTTCCAGTTGCGAGGCGTCGGCGATTCCCGACTGGCCGTGCACGCGACCTCCCCGCTGCCCGCCTGGCTCTGGTCGACCGACGGCACGCGCGTGCTCTGGGCCAATCCGGTCGGCGCCAAGCTGTTCGGCGCGGCAAATGCCGTAGCACTTGCGGAGCGGAGCTTCGGCCCGGCCGACAACCATCGCCGCCAGATCGTCCGGCTGGCGCGGCAGTTGCCCGCCAATGGCGCCACCCGGCTCGAACGGCTCCGCGGCTTCGGCGCGCGGCCCGGCAGCCTGATGACCTGCGCCTGTGCCCGGCTCGAATTTGCCGACGGCCACCATGCCGTGCTGGTCAGCGCGATGGACCCGGCGCTGCGCACGATGCCGCTGGTCGAGCGGCTGCTTCGCCTGGTCGAAGGCGCCGCGGTGCCGATGGCTGCGTTCGCGCCCGACGGGCTGTTCATCGGCGCAAGCCAAGCGGCCCGTGCCCTGCTCGGGTTTCGTGATCTCGACGAGGCCGGCCTCGAGCAGGCGCGCAGCGATGCGCTGGCCCAGGGCCGCGTCGAAATGCCGATCGGCATCGGCAACATGGTGCTGCAACGGGTCGGCAGCGGCAGCGATGTCGGCCTCGTTGCGCTGATCGAGCCCAACATTGTGCAGGCGGAGCCTGCTGCGAGCGTGAGCGAGAGCGCGCCGGAGGCCGCGACTGAGGCGCCGGCTCAACCCGCGCAGCAGGCGGTGGCGACCGCGGGCGAGATGCCGCCGTCGAACGAAGCTCCCGGCGGGATTACGCTGTTCGACGCGTTCGCCGAACCGGTCGAGACGCCGGCCCCCGCCGAGACGATCACCCACACGCCTGAGCCGACCGCAGACGAGACCGCGCCGGACGAAGCACCGGTTCACGAGGCGATCGAAGCCGCACCCCAAACTCCGGTTGAAAACCCGCCTGAGGCCATTGTGCCGCCGCAAGCCGAGCCGACCACGGCCGCCATGGTCGAGCCGTCTCCGGCCCCAACAGAGCCGCCCGTACCGCACCAGCATCCGCTGCGCTTCCTGTGGCAGATGGATGCGGAGGGCCGCTTCGTGCTCGGCTCGGACGAGTTCATCCGCCTGATCGGCCCGCGCACCGCGGCCGGCTTCGGCCGGCCCTGGCGCGAGATCGCCGACGCGTTTTCGCTCGATCCGGACGGCCGCGTCGCGCAGGCGCTGGCCAGCCACGACACCTGGGCCGGCATCACCGTGAACTGGCCGGCCGATGGCGGCGAGCATGTGCCGGTCGAGCTTGCGGGCCTGCCCGTCTACGACCGCGAGCGCAATTTCGCGGGCTTCAAGGGCTTTGGCGTCTGCCGCGATCTCGACGGGCTCAACCGGCTCGATGCATTGCGGCGCTACGAGCAGTTCGCAGAACCGCCAGCGCAGCACGGTGTCTCGATCGACGTGCACGAGCCCGCGCCTGAAGCGGAAGCGCCGCCTCCGCCTGCAACTGAGCCCGAATCTGAATTGCCCGAACCCGTTACTGACGCGAATTCACACCCAACCGATCTGGAAACGCCCGTGGAAACGCCTCCCAATGTCCTGCCGTTCCGACAGCCCGGCGACGCGCGAGCACCGACGCTGACGCCGGTCGAGAACAGCGCGTTCAACGAGCTCGCCCGGCAATTGTCCGAGCGGCTCGAACGCGAGAAGGAAACGATCGCGGCTGCAGCGGATGAACCGCCGACAGCGGAGATCACGCCCGACCCGCCTGAACCCGAGCCGCCGCATGCCGCGCCCGAATGGCTGAGCGAACCCGCGCCGCCGGCGCGCGGCGACAGCTTACGCGACCGCACGCTGCTCGACCTGCTGCCGACCGGCATCCTGATCTATCGCCTCGACCGCCTGCTCTACGCCAACGCCGCCTTCCTCGCGCGCATGGGCTACAGTAGCCTCGGTGCGCTGGAAGATGCCGGCGGGCTCGATGCGCTCTATGTCGAGCCCGGCGTGTCCACCGCCAGCAGCACGTCGCAGGCCGGCACGCCGGTGACGATCAGCGCGACCGTTGCCAACGGCGAGCAGCCGCTTGCGACGACCGAAGCGCATCTGCATACCATCGACTGGGACGGCGCCTCCGCGCATGCGCTGATCTGCGCGCTGCCGCAGGCCGCGGCTGTCATCGCCGAACCTGCCACCGCTGCGCCCGTTGCCGCGCCGCCTGTCGACGCCGAGACCCTCGTCTTCGCTCCCGAGCCCGAGCCTGAGCCCGAAGCCGGCGAGGCGGATGCCGAAGATCTCGCCGCGATCCTCGACACCACGGCCGAGGGCATCGTCATGTTCGATGCCGAAGGCAACATCCACGCCTGCAACCGCAGCGCAGAGGCGCTGTTCGGCTATGACGGCGAAGCGCTGATGCAGCAAAATCTGGTGACGCTGTTCGCGCCCGAGAGCCAGCATGTCGTGATCGATTATCTCGAAAGCCTCAAGAGCCAGGACATCGCGAGCCTGCTCGACCATGGCCGCGAGGTGCTGGGCCGCGAGAAGAAGGGCGGCGTGATTCCGCTCGCGATGATCATGGGCCGAACCCGCCCCGACGGCCCGAACTTCTTCGCCGTGTTCCGCGACCTGTCGCAGAGCAAGCAGGGCGAGACCGAGCTGACGCGGGCGCGCCGTCTCGCCGACGGCGCCGCCAATGCCAAGGCCGACATGCTGGCGCGGATCAGCCACGAGATCCGCACGCCGCTCAACGCCATCATCGGCTTTGCCGAGGTGATGATCTCGGAGCGCTTCGGCACGCTCGGCAACGAGCGCTATGGCGAGTACATGAAGGACATCCGCGCCTCCGGCGAGCGCGTCATCACCATCATCGACGATTTGCTGGAGCTGTCGCGGATCGAAACCGGCAAGCTCGATCTCAACTTCGCCGATCTCAACCTCAACGATCTCGTCGAAGCCTGCGTCGTGGTGATGCAGCCGCAGGCCAACCGCGAGCGCATCATCATCCGCACCTCGCTCGGCCACGCGCTGCCGCAGGTGACGGCCGACGCGCGCGCTGCGGCAGGTCACCATGAACCTGGTGTCAAATTCGATCCGGCTTGCCAGCGCCGGCGGCCAGGTGATCGTCTCGACTGCGCTGAACGACCGCGGCGAGGTGTGCTTGCGCATCCGCGACACCGGTCATGGCCTCAGCGACAACGAGGTCGCCGCCGCGATGGAGCCGTTCCGCACGCCGCCGCCCGGCGATGCGTCGGACAGTTCGGCGCTCAGCCTGTCGCTGACCAAGGCACTGGTCGAGGCCAACCGCGCCCGGTTCAACATCAAGAGCACGGCGAATACCGGCACGCTGATCGAAGTGGTGTTCGCGCCCGCGCTGGCGCGGGCGTAAGCGCGATCAGAGCAGCCGGCTGATCGCCGCGAGGACGGTGCGCTCCCTCTCCCGCCTGCGGGAGAGGGTTGGGGAGAGGGTATCTCCGCAACGGGACAATCCCCCAGAGGAAAGAACCCTCACCCGCCGCGCCGGACGATGCTCCGGATCGCCCGGAGCGCCGACCTCTCCCGCAAGCGGGAGAGGTGCAGCGAGCCCGCGGCGAGTTTTCTGGACTCATTCATGATTCGCTTCGGTCCAAACAAAAAGGGCACGGCTCACGCCGTGCCCTTTCGCATTCGCATAGCCTGGATCAGCTATAGATCTCGAACAGGCCGGCGCCGCCCTGGCCGCCGCCGATGCACATCGTCACTACGCCCCACTTGGCCTTGCGGCGCTTGCCTTCCTGGAGGATGTGGCCGGTGAGACGCGCGCCGGTCATGCCGAAGGGGTGGCCGATCGCGATCGAGCCGCCGTTGACGTTGTACTTCTCGGGGTCGATGCCGAGCTTGTCGCGCGAATAGAGGCACTGGCTGGCGAAGGCCTCGTTGAGCTCCCAGAGATCGATGTCGTCGATCTTGAGGCCGTGACGCTTCAACAGCTTCGGCACGGCGAAGATCGGGCCGATGCCCATCTCGTCCGGCTCACAGCCCGCCGCGGCCCAGGCGACGAAGCGGCCCAGCGGATTGAGGCCGCGCTTCTCGGCATCCTTGGCTTCCATCAGCACCACCGCGGCTGCGCCGTCGGAGAGCTGGCTGGCATTGCCGGCGGTGACGGACTTGCCCGGGCCCTTCACCGGCTCGAGCTTGGCGAGGCCTTCCAGCGTGGTCTCGGGACGATTGCACTCGTCGCGGTCGACGACGTAGTCGACGATCGACTCGGCCTTGGTTGCCTTGTCGACCACCTTCATCTTGGTCTTCATCGGGACGATCTCGTCCTTGAACTTGTTCGCCTGCTGGGCCGCGGCCATGCGGCGCTGCGACTCCAGCGAATATTCGTCCTGGTATTCGCGGCTGACATTGTAGCGCTCGGCGACGATGTCGGCGGTGTCGATCATCGCCATGAAGATCGCCGGCGCGGTCTTCAGCAGCTCCGGATCGACCCATTCCTTCGGCGATCCGCCGCCGGGGATCGAGATGCTCTCGACACCGCCCGCGACGATGCAGTCGGAGCCGTCCGAGCGGATCGAGTTCGCGGCCATCGCGATGGTCTGCAGGCCCGACGAGCAGAAACGATTGACCGAAACGCCGCCGGTGCTCTTGGGTAGGCCGGCGAGCAGCGCCGCCTGGCGGCCGATGTTGGGCGCGCCATGGGCGCAATTGCCGAGATAGCAGTCCTCGACATAGTCCTTCTCGACACCGGCGCGATCGACCGCGTGGTGGATGGCGTGCGCAGCCAGCGACATCGGCGGCGTGATGTTGAACCCGCCGCGGCCGGACTTCGCCAGCCCGGTGCGCGCATAGGAAACGATGACGGCTTCACGCATTGTTTTCTCCCTTTTCGAACGATTGGTACGGAGCCTTACGACAAGGTGTTCTCGGCGCCATTGGTACACAAAGTTGGAAGGCTGCGGGAGAAATAAAAACGCCGCCTCCGGTGATGGAGGCGGCGTTGTTCCGCGGGTCGGAATATCAATGTGCCCTAGAACGTCAGTGCCTTGACCTGCTTGACCTGCGGCAGGGCCTGCACCTTGGCGAGCAGGTCGGCCGGCACCGCGCCGTCGACCTCGACCAGCGCGATGGCATCGCTGCCCTGCGCGACGCGGCCGAGGTGGAAGGTCGCGATGTTGATCTTGGCGTCGCCCAACAGGCTCGCGAACCTGCCGATGAAACCCGGCTTGTCCTCGTTGGTGACGTAGATCATCGACTTGCCGAACTCGGCGTCGACGCGGATGCCCTTGATGTCGACGAGGCGCGGCTTGCCGTCGGCATAGACGGTGCCGGAGACCGAGCGCGCCTGGCGCTCGGTGGTGACGGTGACCGTGATCAGGCTTTCATAGTCGCTCTGCGCGGCGCGCACGATCTCGTCGACCACCATGCCGCGCTCCTTGGCGACGACGGGTGCGGACACCACGTTGACCTCGCCGAGCATCGGCCGCAGCAGGCCGGACAATACCGCCGAGGTGATCGCCTTGATCTTCATCTCGGCGACGTGGCCTTCATAGGTGATCTCGACCTTGAGGATCCCGCTTTCGGTGAGCTGGCCGGCAAACGAGCCGAGCTTCTCGGCGAGCGCGATGAACGGCTTCAGCTTCGGTGCTTCTTCCGCCGTGATCGAGGGGAAGTTGACGGCGTTCGAGATCGCGCCGGTGAGCAGATAGTCCGACATCTGCTCGGCGACCTGCAGCGCGACGTTCTCCTGGGCCTCGGTGGTGGAGGCGCCGAGATGCGGCGTGCAGATCACGTTGGGATGGCCGAACAGCACGTTGGCGGTGGCGGGCTCCTCGACGAAGACGTCGAAGGCGGCACCGGCAATGTGCTTGGAATTGAGCGCATCGACCACCGCCTGCTCGTCGACCAGGCCGCCGCGGGCGCAGTTGATCAGGCGCACGCCCTTCTTCATTTTGGCGATCGCAGCCGCGTCGATGATGTTCTTGGTCTTGTCCGTCAGCGGGGTGTGCAGCGTGATGAAGTCGGCGCGTTTCAAGAGATCGTCGAGATCGACCTTCTCCACGCCGATGTCCCTGGCGCGCTCCGGCGACAGGAACGGGTCGAACGCGATCACCTTCATGCGCAGGCCGAGCGCGCGGTCGGCGACGATCGAGCCGATATTGCCGCAACCGACGACGCCGAGCACCTTGCCGGTGATCTCGACGCCCATGAAGCGGTTCTTCTCCCACTTGCCGGCCTGAGTCGAGGCGTCGGCCTGCGGGATCTCGCGGGCCAGCGCCAGCATCAGCGTGATGGCGTGCTCGGCGGTCGTGATCGAATTGCCGAACGGCGTATTCATCACGATGATGCCCTTTGCCGTGGCGGCGGGGATCTCGACATTGTCGACACCGATGCCGGCGCGGCCGATCACCTTGAGGTTGGTCGCCTTCTCCAGGATCTTGGCGGTCGCCTTGGTCGCGGAGCGGATCGCAAGGCCGTCGTAATTGCCGATGATCTCGGCGAGCTTGTCCTTGTCCTTGCCGAGGTTGGGCTGGAAGTCGACCTCGACGCCGCGATCCTTGAAGATCTGCACGGCGGCGGGCGAGAGCGCGTCGGAAATGAGAACTTTGGGCTTGGTCATGGGGATGTGTCCTTCACACCCTCCCCTGGAGGGGGGGGGGTCGGCGCGGAGCGCCGGGGTGGGGTGAAGCTGCGAAAAAAAAAATCGCCGGTGCGCCGTGTGGAGAGATCACCCCACCCCGCCGCACCTGGCGGTGCGTCGACCCTCCCCCTCCAGGGGAGGGTAAGAACTCAGGCCGCCTTGGGCAGAGCCGCCCTGGTCTCGGCAAAGGCCCAGTCGATCCACTGTGTCAGCAGTTCGACGTCCTTGGCCTCGACGGTGGCACCGCACCAGATGCGCAGGCCGGCCGGGGCATCGCGGTAATAGGCGAAGTCGTAGCCTGCGCCTTCCTTCTCGACCAGCGCGACCAGCTTCTTGCTGAACTCGGCTTGCGCATCCTCGGAGAGCGAGGTGATCGCGGGATCGGTGAACTTCAGGCACACCGAGGTGTTGGAGCGGATCGCCGCGTCCTTGGCCAGGAAGTCGATCCAGGGCGTCTTCGCCTTCCAGTCGGCCAGCACCTTGGTATTGGCATCGGCGCGCGCGATCAGCGCCTTGAGGCCGCCGATCGACTTGGCCCAGTTCAGCGCGTCGAGATAATCCTCGACGCAGAGCATCGACGGCGTGTTGATGGTCTCGCCGACGAAGATGCCTTCGTTGATCTTGCCGCCCTTGGTCATGCGGAAGATCTTTGGCAGCGGCCAGGCCGGCTTGTAGGTCTCGAGCCGTTCCACCGCGCGAGGCGACAGGATCAGCATGCCGTGCGCGGCTTCGCCGCCGAGCGCCTTCTGCCAGGAGAAGGTGACGACGTCGAGCTTGGCCCAGTCGAGCGCTTGCGCGAACGCGGCCGAGGTGGCGTCGCAAATGGTCAGGCCTGCGCGGGACGCGCTGATCCAGTCGGCGTTCGGCACGCGCACGCCGGAGGTGGTGCCGTTCCAGGTGAAGACGACGTCGCTGTTCGGATCGACCTTGGCGAGATCGGGGAGTTCACCGTACGCCGCGTTGAGCTTGGTGACGTCCTTGAGCTTCAATTCCTTGACGATGTCGCTGACCCAGCCCTCGCCGAAGGATTCCCAGGCCAGCGTGGTGACGGGTCGCGCACCGAGCAGCGACCACAGCGCCATCTCGACCGCGCCGGTATCGGACGCCGGCACGATGCCGATGCGATAATCGGCGGGCACTTCGAGCACTTCGCGTGTCAGGTCGATCGCGAGCTTGAGCTTGGTCTTGCCCACCTTCGCGCGATGCGAACGGCCGAGCGCTGCGTCCTTGAGATTTTGGGCGTTCCAGCCGGGGCGCTTGGCGCAGGGACCGGAGGAGAAATGCGGCACGTTCGGCCGCGAAGCGGGCTTCGCTACAGTCATCGTCTACCCTTCCAGATAGTAAGCCTCCCGTTGGGGGGAGGTGTCCCGCCGCGGCTGATACGGGAAACAGGAAGAGTCGTCAAGGAAGTTCCGGCCCCTCACGCGCGAGTGATGGCGCCTCCGGTGCGACTTTGGGCGATTCGACCACGGCAAGCGCGTTCAGCAAGTCCGTGGCCTCGCTGATCAATTGCGCGGCTCGGCGGCGGCTGCCGACCTTCATAATGCATTTGTCATTGGCCTGCACAACGTAGTCGTTGCCGACCTTGATCATCGAATAGCTTGTCATCGAAATCCCCGAACCGACCGAGCCCGGTTTGGACGTTCGGTAGCACCGTTCGTTCCCGCGCGAAGGTGAACGACGCAGGGGTAGTTTATCAGCTGTTAACATGAACGAATGCGCGATCGGATTTTGCTGATCGCGCAACGCTCGCAACGCGCTGCCTCAAAAGCGGACAGTCATGCCGACGTGACTCGCAGCGAACCCGAGCCGCTTGTAGAAGCGCTGCGCATCGACGCGACTCGCATGCGTCATCAGCTCGACCAGATTGCAGCCGCGCGCCTTTGCTTCTGTGATCGCCCACTGCACCAATTGCTCGCCGATGCCGCGGCTGCGGCAATCCGTGGCAACGCGGACATCCTCGAGCAGACCGCGGATGCCGCCTTGCGAACTGATGCCCGGGAGGATCGCGAGTTGCAGGCAGCCGACCACCCTGCCCTCGCTCTCGGCAACCACGAGCGCGAGGTTTGGATCGCGCTCGACGCGTTCGAACGCCTGGTAATAGACGGCAGGCAATGGATCCTCCACCCGCTCGCGCGCGCGGCCGAGATGATCGTCGGCGAGCATCGCGATCATCGCAGGGACGTCCTCGCGACGTGCGGGGCGGATCGAAACGGATTTCGTATTCATAGGCGAAGCTCCGGACTTAGCGCGCCGACGGAAGGCCGAGATAAGCCTCGGTGTCACCGATCCAGCGGCCGATGGCGGCCAAGCGGGCGAGGTCGAAGCCGCCTTCATGCGCGACGCGGGTATAGGCCAGCAGCGAGATGTCGGCGAGCGAAACCAGGTCTCCAGCCAGGAAACCACTGGTGGTGAGATGGGCCTCCATGCGATCGAGCGCCGCATAGCCGCGCTTGACCTTCTCCGGATCGAGCTCGGATGCATTCCTGCCGAGATAGACGAGCTGGAAGCGGCACACCGCGATATAGGGTTCGTGGCTGTACTGTTCCCAGAACAGCCATTCGTCCATCTTGGCAGCGGCGTATGCGTCGGCCGGAATGAGCGCGCTGTCGCGCGCGAGATAGCGGATGATGGCGTTGGACTGCGCGAGGGTGCGGCCGTCGTCGAACTGGATGGTCGGCACCTGGCCGGCGCCGTTCATCGTCAGGAATTGGGGCGTGCGCGACTCGCCCTTGCGCGTGTCGATCTCGATCCAGCTGTAGGGCAGCGCGAGCTTGTCGCAGACCCACTTCACTTTCAGACAATTTCCGGAATTGCTGTCGCCGTAGATCTGCATTGCTGCCGCCCCGATTTTCGGGCGACAGAGCAGCAGGACGGATGGAAGCTGTCAACCGCGGCGATGTGCGCGGGTCAGAACTTGTAGCCGAGACCCGCCCGAACTGTGTTGATATTCGTGTCAATGTTGGTGGTGAAGCGGATGTATTCCCATTCGGCGCGCGCAAACAGCCCGCCGGCGAGGTTGACGTCAACGCCGAGACCGGCGGTATAGCCGTAGATCATGTGATTGTGCACCGTATCGTCGGCGCTCAGCGGCTGGAGGCCTGCAAAAGATCCGTTGATCGTCCTGCTGACCGAATCCTCGACAAGAACATTCCGCGAGATGTCGGCCTTGCCGAGCGCGAAGCCGCCAAAAATGTAAGGCAGGAAGCAGCCCCAGGCATACGCCGCACGGCCACGGAAGGTCGCCATGTCAGAGATCGAGATTCCGGCCGACGACGTCACCTTGACGTCGTGGAAAAAGCCGTCGGTCAGTGCACTGCCGCTGACGAGTTCCTTCGAGGACTGCGACGTGCCACCGAAGGTGCCGTGCAGATAGCTCACCTCGAGGCCGAGGACGACGTCCTCCCACTGGCCGTTATATCCGAAGAAGGCGCCGTAGCCGCTCGAGCGGGTCGACTGTCCGCCGAGGCCGAGATTCCAGTTCGCCACGTCCATCTGCTGAATCACATTGTGATCCAGCAGCGTGCTCAGCATCGTCCGGTTGCTTCCGCTGAAATGTTCGTCCGACGCGCCGTAGCCGCCTTGGCCGCCGACATAGAAGCCGTCCCAGTTGACACTGGATTTGCTCAGCCCGTCGGTGAAGCCGCCGCGCAGGACCGGCAAGTCCGGCATGTCGGCCGCATGTGCGGCGGACACCGTCCCCAATATCGCTGCCGCCAACAAAAGCCTACGCATTGCAACGCTCCATCGAACTCGAACTTTCGCTCGTGATCATGGCTCGTTAACCTTAACCAATGGTTGCGTCGGACGCTTTCACCGCGGTCGCACCATGAAAAATACGCAAAGCAAAACGGCGCGGGAGCATTCCGCGCCGTTAAGAGAGTTTAAGAGATGGGCGATCGATCAGCCCTTGGTGACGAGCGGGGGCGGCGCGTAGACCGGCGGGCTGTTGAGCTCCCAGCGCACGCCGAGCTTGACGTCGTGCGACGTGATGTCCTTGATCTTGATCGTGCTCGCGCCGGAGCTGCTGTTGTCGAACGCGCGGAAGTTGCCGGGCGCGGCATCACCAAGATCCATGTAGCTGTAGGCCAGTTCGACAGTGAAGCCGGGATTGACCTTGTAGGCGAGACCGGCGTGCGCGGCCCAGGCCAGGTTCCACTTGCCATTGTCGGCAAAATACGTCGAGCTGCTGGTCAACTGTGGATTGTTGATCGCAACGTATTGGAACCCATCGTCGCGGAAGCCGCTGATCCTGTTGTACGAGCCGCCGACACCGGCACCGATGAATGGCGTGATGCACCACCAGGTGCCTAGATCCACATAGGCATTCGCCATGACAACAAACTCTGATTTGCTGCCGCTATAGCTGTCGTTTCCGGCAAAGCCGGGCGCAATAACGCTGTTGGCGCCATGGAAATTGGCGCGCCCACGATATTGACCAATTACGTCGGCACGAAACCAGTTGTTGAACCGGTAGCCAACGCCAAGATCGAACAACGGCGAACTATCAAAGCCCAGACCAAAGGTGCCGACGCTGAGATTCGGGTTTTGGGCAGCGGCACTGTCGATGCGCTTGGCGCTCTGGTTGGTCATGCCGATATCGCCGCGCAGATACCAGCCGCCGAAGTCGGCGGGCTGCGCGACCGGGGCATACATGGGGGGCGGTGCCGCGATCGGCATATCGGCGGCGAACGCCACCGAGGAGATCAGTGATGCCGCACCCGCGGCAAGGAGAGACTTCACGCTACGCATTGGCTTCGTCCTTTTGGCCGGTGAGGCAATACGCGCCTCACTTTTCTGGAAACTCACAGGCCGGACGATTGCACCAAATGTTTAAGCGCCACTTAACCCTAATTTTTAAGGTTGATTTTTTCTGAGTGCACACGCGGATGCGGCGGGAGCGTTGCAAAAATGCGGCAGGCGGAGCTTCCGTTCCGCCGCAATTGCTAACGATGTATGAAGCCGCATCGCAGCGAAAAAGGATGTGTTAACGCGCGTGCTGCGGCAGCCTGGGCAGGAACACCGCAAGCAGCCCGATCGCGGGAAGCCAGGCGCAGACCTGGTAGACGAACGCGATCGAGGTGTGATCGGCGAGCTTGCCGAGCACGGCGGCACCCAGGCCGCCGATGCCGAAGGCGACGCCGAAGAACACGCCGGAGATCATGCCGAAACGATGCGGCACCAGTTCCTGCGCGAACACGATGATCGACGACGTCGTCGAGGAGATGATCAGGCCGATGATGACGCTGAGCACCGCGCTGGCGTAGAGGCCGGCATAGGGCAGCGCCAGCGTGAACGGCAGCGCACCGACGATCGAGATCCAGATCACGATCTTGCGGCCGAAGCGATCGCCGAGCGGACCGCCGAGAAACGCGCCGACCGCGTTCGCCGCGAGGAAGATGAAGAGATACATCTGGGCGGCCTGCGTCGACACGCCGAAGCGGTCGATGAGGTAGAAGATGTAGTAGCTCGACAGGCTTGAGACGTAGAGCTGCTTCGAGAACAGCAACGCCACCAGCACAACAAGCGCGATCGCCACGCGGCGCGAGCTCGGCGCATCCGGATGGGCCTGAGCCACCGCAACCTTCTTTGCCTTGATCTGCGGTTCGTACCAGCGGCCGATGCGCCAGAGGATGACAATCGCGAGGAACGCGATCGAGGAGAACCAGGCGATGCTGCCCTGCCCGAACGGCACCACGATCAGCGCAGCCAACACCGGCCCCATCGAGGTGCCGAAGCTGCCGCCGAGCTGGAACACCGATTGCGCGAAGCCGTAACGGCCGCCGGAGGCGAGCCGGGCGATGCGCGCGGATTCAGGGTGGAACACCGCCGAGCCGAGACCGACCAGCGCAGCGGCCATCAGGATGACGAGATATTGGTGCGCGGCGCTGAGCAGCAGCAGGCCGAAGAAGGTCGAGGCCATGCCCACCGAGAGTGAATAAGGCTGCGCCTTCTTGTCGGTGTAATGGCCGACCACCGGCTGGAGCAGCGAGGCCGTGAACTGGAACGCCAGCGTGATCATGCCGATCTGCGCGAAGTCGAGCGCGTAGGTGTCCTTCAGGATCGGATACACCGAGGCGATCAGCGACTGCATGGTGTCGTTGAGGAAGTGCGAGAAGCTGATGCCGGCGAGCACAATATAGGCCGGCCCTGCGGCAGCGGCCGGCGCGACGTCGCCGACGACGACCGGCTCGCTCAGCGTTTCCTCGGAGACGACGACAGGCTTGTTCAAAGGCTAATCCCGGCACGCGCGGCGATCCGCCGCATCCGGCTAGTTACGATGCAAGCGGCGGCCAAACCACCGCCAATCGTCGATAGCAGGGATGCGCGGGTGTCTCCGTCTTCCCGTCTTCCCCTCTCCCCTTGTGGGAGAGGGTGGATCGCCGCGTAGCGGCGAGACGGGTGAGGGGTTCTCTCCGCGCGTCGCCTTCGTAGTTGTGTACGCGGAGAGAACCCCTCATCCGGCGCTTCGCGCCACCTTCTCCCACAAGGAGGGCTTTGCACAATCGGCTGCACGTGATTCTTTGAATCATGGCTGATTCTAGCGAGGTGAGCCAAGCATGGTCGAGCGCAATGTCGGTCAAATGAGCTTGGCGGATGTCCTGGTTCGGGCACGCCGAGGCAGCATCCTGGATGAGGTGGAGGCTGTTGTGGATTGGGCGCCGCTGCGCTCGCTTCTTGGCAAGCGGGGTGGCGATGGTGCCGGTAACAGCAGCTATCCAGCGGAAGTCATGCTTCGCTGCTTGCTCGCCGGGATCTGGCACAATCTGTCCGATCCGGCGCTGGAAGCCGCCATTGCGGACCGGCTGTCGTTTCGTCGCTTTGTTGGTCTGAGCCTGCACGATCAGACCCCGGATCACACGACATTGTGGCGGTTTCGGCAGGAACTCGCCAAGGACGGTCTGATCGAGAAGGTGTTCGCGGAGATCAATCGGCAGTTGGAGGCCAAGAAGCTGATCCTCAAGCAGGGGACGCTGGTCGACGCCTCGTTGATCCCGGCCCGAGCCACTCCGCCCCGCAAGGCACGCAAGGATGGCGAGGATACGCCATCTGCGGATCGCGATGCACGCTGGGGCCGGAAAGGCAAAAAGAGCGTGTTCGGCTACAAGATCCACACGGGTGTGGATGCCGGTCACACCATCATTCGTCGTGTCCACATGACGGATGCCTCGATCACTGATACAGAACCGGCGGATCGTCTGTTCTGTGGTGATGAGGAAGCGGTCTATGGCGATCAGGCCTATTACACGCATGCCCGGCACGCGCGCCTGACCGAAGCCGGTATCAAGGATCGCCTGATGCGTCGTTCGAACAAGCATCATCCCGAACTGCCGCCACGACAGAAGCTGCGCAACAAGCTGATCGCGAAGATACGCTCAGCCGTGGAGCGACCGTACGCCGTGTTCAAGGAGCATTATGGTCTGCGGCGGATGCGCTTCTTCAACTTCGCGCGCAACCAGACGCACATCGTGCTGGCCTGTTGCGCCTACAATCTGCGTCGCGCGGCCGGCGCCTTGGCCGCGCAACGCCCAGAGTCCGTCTCCGTTTGAAAAAACGGAGGACAACAGGGGTGAAATGAGCAAAATGCCGCTCACTGCAGCGGGCTGACAGCAAAAAAGCCCGCGACGCACCTCAAGCGCCCGCTCGCCCCTCTGTGCAAAGCCCTCACAAGGGGAGAAGGAAGAAGTTTTACCTCAAGCCGCGGCCTGGCCGAGCGCGGAGACGATGGTGTCGACGACGTCCTCGACCAGGATGCGGTCCTCGCCCTCGGCCATGACGCGGATCACGGGCTCGGTTCCGGAGGAGCGGATCAAGAGGCGGCCATGGCCGTTGAGCCGCTGCTCGCCGTCGGAGATCGCCGACTTGACGTCGGAATTATCAAGCGGCTTGCCACCCTTGTGGCGGACGTTCTTGAGGATCTGCGGCAGCGGATCGAAGCGATGGCAGACCTCGGACACGGGCCGGCGCAGCCTCTGCACCACCGCCAGCACCTGCAACGCAGCGACAAAGCCGTCGCCGGTGGTGGCGTAGTCGGACAGAATGATGTGGCCGGACTGCTCGCCGCCGAGATTGTAGCCGCCGCCCAGCATCTGCTCGAGCACGTAGCGGTCGCCGACCGGCGTGCGCACGAGATCGAGCCCCTGCCCTTTCAGGAAACGCTCAAGCCCGAGATTGGACATCACGGTGGCGACGATGCCGGGCCGCGACAGCCGCCCGTCCTCCTTCCAGCTCTGTGCGATCACCGCGAGCAGCTGGTCGCCGTCGACGACATGGCCGCGCTCGTCGACCAGGATGACGCGGTCGGCGTCGCCGTCCAGCGCGATGCCGATATCGGCGCGCATCTCGCGCACCTTCTTCGACAGCGCTTCCGGCGAGGTCGAGCCGCAATCCTTGTTGATGTTGAAGCCGTCGGGCTCGACGCCGATCGGCACCACGTCGGCGCCGAGTTCCCACAGCGCTTCCGGCACCACCTTGTAGGCGGCGCCGTTGGCGCAATCGACCACGACCCGCAGGCCGTCCAGCGAGAGATCGCGCGGCAGCGTGCGCTTGGCGAATTCGATGTAGCGGTCATGCACGCCGTCGATACGGCGGGCGCGGCCCAGGCTTGCGCTTTGCGCCAGCCGCTTGTCGATGGGCTCGTCGAGCAGCTGCTCGATCTGCTTCTCGACGTCGTCGGAGAGCTTGAAGCCCTGCGGGCCGAACAGCTTGATGCCATTGTCCTCGAACAGATTGTGCGAGGCCGAAATCATCACGCCGAGATCGGCGCGCATCGACTTGGTCAGCATCGCGACCGCCGGCGTCGGCATCGGGCCGACCAGCAGCACGTCCATGCCGACGGAGGTGAAGCCCGCGACCATGGCATATTCGATCATGTAGCCGGACAGGCGGGTGTCCTTGCCGATCACGACCCGGTGGCGGTGGTCACCGCGCTGAAACGCCAAGCCGGCGGCCTGGCCGACCTTGAGCGCGAGCTCCGGCGTGATCAGTCCGTTGGCGCGGCCCCGGATCCCGTCCGTCCCGAAATATTTGCGGCTCATATCGTCCCCCACGCAACAACCAGGGACTACAACCCGCGGGGCGCCCGGAGGGGCCCCCGCATCCCTGATTTGCTGAGGTCTTATAAAGCCATCGCGGCTAACTTGGCTTCAAAAAATATGATGAATCATTACGGAACCGGGGTCGCCCCCGCCCCGGTAAGCCATTGTGAAACACGGTGTTTCCGGCTGGAACGTCGAAATCGCCGGAACCGCCTGCTAGTCGGTCCGCTTCACATGACCGTCGCCGCGGCTCGGCGCCGGTTGGGTCACATTGACGGGATCGGAGCCCGGAAAGGTCTCCTCCAACCCCTCCTCCAGCGCCTGATCGAGCCGATGCTTCTCTTTTACCTCGTCCGGCGTCGGCTGCCTGTGGGGCTTGGTCATGGCGCCCTCCTCGCAAAGGATTTGGCTGTGCATCCAACCATGCTAGATGACGCCTAAATCTTCCGATGCAAGACGGGCCGGGGAAACGTTCATGAAGCACATCACCTGTATCGACGATCTTCGCACGCTGCATCAGCGGCGCGTGCCGAAGGCGTTCTTCGATTATTGTGACCGCGGTTCCTATGCCGAGGAGACGCTGCGCGCCAACCGCGACGATCTCCATGACATCAAATTCCGCCAGCGCATCCTGGTCGACGTTTCCCGGCGCGACACCTCGACCATGATCCTCGGCGAGCCCTCGACCATGCCGCTGATCCTGGCGCCTGTGGGCCTTCTCGGCATGCAGCATGGCGACGGCGAAATCTATGCCTGCCGCGCCGCGCAGGCCGCCGGCATCCCGTTCACGCAATCGACCATGTCGATCTGCTCGATCGAGGACATCGCCGCCAATGTCGACAAGCCGTTCTGGTTCCAGCTCTACGTCATGAAGGACCGCGGCTTCATCAAGGAGCTGATCGAGCGCGCGATCGCGGCGAAGTGCAGCGCGCTCGTGCTGACCGTCGACCTCCAGGTGATCGGGCAACGCCATGCCGACATCAAGAACGGCATGACGATTCCGCCGGAGTGGACGCTGTCGAAATTTCTGGATTTCGCAACCAAGCCGGCCTGGGTCTCCGGCGTGCTGCGCGGCAAGCGCCGCACCTTCGGCAACATCGCCGGTCACGTGAAGAACACCGAGGATCTCAACCGCCTCGCGGAGTGGACCGCCTCGCAGTTCGATACCTCGCTGAACTGGAAGGACATCGAGTGGGTCCGCAGCATCTGGCCCGGCAAGCTCATCATCAAGGGCATTCTGGACGTCGAGGACGCCGAGGAAGCCGCCAAGACCGGCGCACAGGCGCTGGTGGTGTCGAACCATGGCGGCCGTCAGCTCGACGGCGCGCCGTCCTCGATCGAGGTGCTGCCGGAGATCGCCGACGCGGTCGGTGAGAGGATGGAGATCATGTTCGACGGCGGCATCCGCTCCGGCCAGGACGTGATGCGCGCGCTCGCGCTCGGCGCAAAGTCCTGCATGATCGGCCGCGCCTACGCCTATGGCCTCGGTGCCGGCGGCCAGGCCGGCGTCGCCAAGGCGATCGACATCATCCACAAGGAGCTGTTGACGACCATGGGCCTGTGCGGCGTCAACAGGGTGGACGAGATCGACGAACACGTGATCGCGGTGTGAGGACATGCCCGGGGTGCAGCTGCGATAACAGCCGTCGTCCCGGACAAGCGCAGCTCCGCTTACGCTTGTCCGGGACGACAGCGGAGTTTGTTGCGGCAGCTGCGCACTATATTTCCCGCCCCTCACATCGGCGGTGTCAGGCCATCGCGGCCGACGCTGACGCGATTGGTCTCGAACGAACCGTCCGCCAGTGGCTTGACGAAGGCGATGATCCTGGCGCCCGCCTTCAGGTCCGACTTTTCGCCGGGCACATAGGTGACGACAGGCGTATCCGCGCCGACGAACACCTTCTTCTCGCCTTCCTTGTATTTGACCAGCAGCGTGTGGCCGTCATTGCCGACGACGCTCTCGGCAACCGTCGCGTTGGTCATGGTGGAGTTCGGCTTCAGATCCCAGGGCCTTGAGCCCTCGCCGGTGCCGCGCATGTTTTCGGGAAACACATGCACTTCGACGGCATTCTCGCCACCATCCGGTCCCGGCACGGTGGTGGCGCCGACGAAAGAGCCGACCTTGATGTCGGCGAGAGCAATCCGGGTGATCCCCGCAACGCGCACGTCGGTGGCGATGTGCAGCTTGACCTGCTCGCCGCTGCGCGACCTGACCTGCATCGTGTCGCCCGCGACGTTCTCGATGGTGCCGCGCACCCGCGTCGGCACTGGCGCCCTTTGCGCGAAGGCTGCGAGGGCCGAGATGGCCACCATCGCGACGGCAAGGATTGGACGTGTGAAAGTTGCACGTTGAACAGACATGACTATCTCCGGATTGTCCCCACGGACATAGAACTCCGGAGACCGCGCGCTATTTGCTCAAGTCTTTGTGAGGTCGGCCTCGAGCAGCGCGCGCAGCTCCGCCGTGACCTCCGGCCTTTGGCCGAACCACAGCTCGAAGCCGCGCACCGCCTGATGCAACAGCATGCCGAGCCCATCGGCGGTCTTGAGGCCCCGCGCCCTGGCCGCGGCGAGCAGCGGCGTCACCAGGGGAACATAGACGAGGTCGGTGACGACGGCGGCTTGCGGCAGGCGCGCAACATCGACCTCGAGTGGAGGCTGGCCATGCATGCCAAGCGAGGTCGTGTTGACGAGAAGTTTTGCACGCGGCAGCACGTCGTTGATTCCGTCCCAGGAGATCGGATGCACGTTAGGCCCGAACTGCGTCGCGAGCGCCTCGGCCCGCGCGATGCTGCGGTTGGCGACGTGGACGCGGCTGAGGCCACGTTCGAGCAGACCGAACACGACCGCGCGCGAGGCGCCGCCCGCCCCCAGCACCAGCGCCTCTTCGGCCCGATCCCAACCGGGCGCGCCGGCATCGAGGTTGTTGATGAAGCCCTCGACGTCGGTATTGGTCGAGCGCAGTTCGCCGTCCGCGAACCACAGCGTGTTGGCGGCGCCGACGGCCGTTGCCCGCACATCGGGCGTGGAGAACGCCAGCACGTCCTCCTTGTGCGGGAGGGTGACGTTGCCGCCGACAAAGCCGCGCAGCGACAGCCGCAGCACGAAATCGCGGAGGTCCTCAGGGGGCACCGCCTCGATGACATAGCCGCCCGCAATCCCGAGCGTGCGCAGCCAGTAATGATGGATCAGCGGCGAGCGCGAATGCGCCGCCGGCCATCCGATCAGACAGGCCGCGGGAGCCTTGGTCACGGTCATCCTTCCCTTCGGGAGAGTGTGGAAGGCGATCCATTTCGCGTCCAGCCGGCTCTGTCAAGCCGCGCGGGCGCCGCATCGCCACTCCAGAGTCTGTCTACAGAGACAGTCTGGATGGCCTCGTCGCTTCGTTCCACGCAATGACGGTGGGAGGGGTGCGTGACTTCAACTTCAACTCTTGCCGTGCTCGCGGACGCGGCCCCTCATCCCACCCTCTCCCCGCGCGGACGGGGAGAGGGAGTGAGAGGCCGGTGCGTCCCTGACTGCGAGGGACGGCTCAGGCCGCGTGCTGATGCGCGGCGATGATCTGGTCGGCGGCGCGGCCCGTGACTTCGGCCATGTGGTCGAACTGACGGGTGAAGCTGCCGGCGCCGGCAGTGGCCGAGCGCAATTCGACGATCAATTCGCCGATCTCGGCTTCCGGCATCATGGCGCGGACACAGTCCCAGCCGCTCCAGCCGTCGCGGGTGTCGAAGCCGAGGATCTGGCCGCGCCGCGCCGACAGGATCGCGTTGATCTTGGCGGTGGCATCGGTCGGGCAGACGATCTCGACCACGTGGATCGGCTCCAGCAACACCGACTGGCATTGCGGCAGGCCTTCGTTGAGCCCGATCCGCGCCGCGGTTCGGAACGCGAGATCGGAGGAATCGACGCTGTGATAGGAGCCGTCGGTCAGCGTCACCTGCAAATCGGTGACGGGGAAGCCGAGCGGGCCGCGCGTGAGCCCGTCGATGACGCCCTCTTCCACCGCGCCGATGTAGTTGCGCGGCACCGCGCCGCCGACCACCTTCTCGGCGAATTTGAAGCCCTCGCCGCGCGCCAGCGGCCGGATCTCGAGCACGACGTCGCCGAACTGACCGTGGCCGCCGGACTGCTTCTTGTGGCGGCCGCGCTGGACGATCGGCTTGCGGATGGTCTCCTGGTAGCCGATCGCCGGAGGATGCGACGTGATCTTGACGCCGAAGCGGTCGCGCAGCCGCTCATTGGCCACACGCAGATGCATCTCGCCCTGTCCCCACAATACCGTGTCGTGGGTCTGGGCGTTCTGCACGACGACGAGTGAGGGATCCTCCTCGTGCAGCCGCGCCAAAGCCTGGCCGAGCTTGACGTCGTCCTTGCGGTCGACGGCCGCAACCGACACTGCCAGCACCGGCGGCGTCGGCTCGAGAGCGGCCAGCGCTGCCGGCTGGGTCTTGCCGCTCGAGATCGTGTCGCCCGTGTTGACGGGATCGAGCTTGGCGAGCGCCACGGTGTCGCCAGGTTCAGCCGACGCACGCTTGCTGTCGTAAGCGCCGCTGACGGCGAGGATGCCGGAGACGCGGCTGGTCCCGCCGGAGGAGGATTGCAGCGTCGCGCCGTCCTCGAGATGGCCGGCGAGCAGCCGCGTCAGCGACAGCTTTCCGCCGTGCTGCGAGTGCAGCGTCTTGAAGACGAAGCCGAGCGCGTCCTTGCTCTCGGTTGCGCCAGAACGTTTGACGCCAAGACGCTTGACGGTCTCCGCGATCCCCGGCGCCTCGTGGCGCAGCGCCTTCATCAGGCGCAGCACGCCGTTCTCGCGCGCGGCCGCGCCGAGCAGCACGGGGCAGATCTGCCCTTCACGCAATTCGCGGGCGAGATCGTCGAACACCGCATCGCGCGGCGGCTGGATGTCTTCGAGCAACTGCTCCATCAGGGCATCGTCATGATCGGCGAGCTTCTCCAGCATCGAGAAGCGGGCCTCCTTCTCGCGATCGAGATCGCCGCCTTCGAGCGCGACCACTTCGGAGGCCTTGTGCTCGCGATAGACGAAGGCGCGCTCCAGTGCGAGATCGACAAAACCTTCGATCAGCTCGCCGTTCCAGATCGGAATCTGGCGCAGAACCAGCGGCACGCGGGAGGCCGGCTGAAGCGTCGCCAGGGTCTCGCGGATGCGTTTGTTGGCGCGGTCGATCTTGTTGAGAAACAGGAAGCGAGGGATCTTCAGCTCTTCCAGCTCGCGCAGGATGATCTGGAGCTGCGGCAGCTTCTTCTCGTCGGCCTCGCAGACCACGACCGCGGCGTCGACCGCGGGAAGCGCGGCGCGCATGTCGTGGGCGAACTCGACGGAACCGGGACAATCCAGGAAAGTGTAGCTGTCGCCCATGAAACTCGTCGTGGCGGCAGTGAGGCCAACGGTCATCTTGTGATGGCGGGCCTCTGGCGTGGCGTCGCCGACCGACGTTCCGGCGTCGACGCTGCCGGCGCGCGGGATTGCGCCCGTTCGCGCCAGTATCGCTTCGAGAAGTGTGGTTTTACCGCTTTGGAAAGGGCCCACCAGCGCAATGCACCGTGGACCTCGGGGACTTCTGACGTCTTGTCCCATTCGCCGCCTCCTTGGTGTGGAGCTCGGCCCATGATTGGGTCGGCAAGCGCAGATGCTCTGCCCGTCCCCGCGGTTTGGCAAGCATCAAACGTCGCTGCGATGCGTCGTCAGTTTGATCAAAGTCTTAGTGGCTGGTGTTCCACCTCTCCCCGTCGGGGACAGGTGAATCAAGACCTTCGCTGACGCGCGCTTAACGGCCCGGGCGGAGTTCCAGGCTTTCGAGGCCGGCGGCGACGTTGAGGCCGACCTGGCCCTGCACGCTGAGCGGCTGGAGCGCGATCGAATTGTTGGAGCCGCCGACCAGCGCATTGCCGCCGAGGCCGACGCCGACCGAGGCGCTGCCCTGCGCGCCGGCGTAATTGCCGGAAAGGTCGCCCGGCCCAAGCCGGTTCACCGGCGCGAACACGCCCCAGGCGAGTGCCGTCTCCTGGGTGATGCCGAGGTCGAGACCGACTTTGCGGATGGTCGCGACGTAGCGGTCATCAGGGACGCCGTCGACGCGCAGCACGCAGCCGAGATTGGTGACGGAGCCCACGACGAAGCCGACGCTGGCGCCGCCGCGGCATTCGAGCACGCCAACCTGCACCAGCCGCGACTGCGCGCTGGCGCCGGCCATGGAGGCAACGAGGCTCGCGACGGTGAGCCCGGCGAGGAGGAGTGAGCGGCGCATGAAATGTCTCCGGCTAAGAATGTGATGCGAGCAGAGAAGGCGCCCTACCCGTGACGCGCGATGGTCTATGGCATAATACTTTTGGCGGTACCAGATCGAACACATCCAAGACCGAACTCGCGGAGAGAACCCCTCACCCCTCCCTCTCCCCGTAAGAACGGGGCGAGGGAGCGCGCGAGCAGTGCGCCCCTCACTGTGCGGCTCAACCTCTCCCCGCCCTTCCGCGGGGAGAGGTCGGATCGCCCCGGCGATGCGAAGCATCGGCCGGCGCGATCCGGGTGAGGGCCGAGCAGGATGTCGACCAGAGCAAGAGTCCATCCGACTCCGCTCAATCGAACCACGCATAAAAAAGGCCCGCCGAAGCGGGCCTTTCAATTCTCAACTGCAACAGCCTCAGCGCAGATTGCCGCAGAAGCGCTGGATGCGATTGCAGGCGTCTTCGAGGTCGGAGGTCTTGGTCGCGTAGGAGATGCGGAACGCCGGGCCGAGGCCGAACGCCGAACCCTGCACGACCGCGACGCCTTCGGTCTCCAGCAGCTCGGTGACGAACTGCTCGTCATTGGAGATCACACTGCCCGACGGCGCTTTCTTGCCGATCGTGCCGGCGCAGGACGGATAGACATAGAATGCGCCCTCGGGCCGCGGACACTCGATGCCGCTGGCCTGGTTGAGCATGGAGACGACGAGGTCGCGCCGCTCCTTGAACACCTTGTTGTTGGCAGCAATGAAGTCCTGCGGGCCGTTCAGCGCCTCTACCGACGCCCACTGCGAGATCGAGGACGGGTTCGAGGTCGATTGCGACTGGATCGTCGACATCGCCTTGATGAGATGCGCGGGGCCGCCGGCATAGCCGATGCGCCAACCGGTCATGCAATACGCCTTCGAGACGCCGTTCACGGTCAGCGTGCGGTCGTACAGTTTCGGCTCGACCTGCGCGACGGTGGTGAACTGGAAGTCGTCATAGACGAGGTGCTCGTACATGTCGTCGGTCATCACCCAGACGTGGGGATGCCTGACCAGCACGTCGGTGAGCGCCTTCAGCTCGCCGCGCGTATAGGCCGCACCGGTCGGGTTCGACGGCGAGCACAGGATCACCCATTTGGTCTTCGGCGTGATCGCGCGCTCGAGCGCTTCGGCCTGGAGCTTGAAGCCGGCTGCGGCGGTGCAAACCACCGGCACCGGTTCGCCGCCGGCGAGCGCCACCATCTCGGGATAGCTGACCCAATAGGGCGCCGGGATGATCACCTCGTCGCCGGGATTGATGGTCGCCATCAGCGCGTTGTAGAGCACCTGCTTGCCGCCGGTGCCGACGATCACCTGGTTCGGCTTGTAAACGACGCCGTTCTCGCGCTGAAACTTTGCGATGATGGCTTCCTTGAGCTCGGGGATGCCGTCGACAGCGGTGTACTTGGTCTTGCCGGATTCGATGGCGTGGATCGCCGCCAGCTTGATGTTGGCGGGCGTGTCGAAATCAGGCTCGCCGGCGCCGAGACCAATGACGTTGCGGCCGGCCGCTTTCAGCGCACGTGCTTTATCCGTGACCGCGATGGTCGCGGACGGCTTCACACGGTCGAGCGCAGCGGCAAGGAAGGGCATCGTCATCTCCTGACAGGCGTGGTGAATCCAGGCATCGTGAACCCAGACATCGTGAAACCCCTGGGTGGTCACGACTCTGATTGTGGGAATGCAGCCACCCTAAAACGTGTGCCGCTGCACCGCAAGAAACTTCGGCCCGATCTCGAAAAAGTTTACGGATTGGCGCGTATGGAGGCGCGATTTCTGGCAACAATTCGCAACTTTGCGGTCGAAATCGCTCATATCCGGCAAGCCTTGTCCTCGGAGCAATTTTGCAGCCTTCGAAGCCGTGAAAACGAGAACGTGCCCGGGCTTGTCCCACCTGCCCGGCCATGACGATGCGGAAGCTTCAATGCCCCAAAACGCGATCGCCCTGCTTCGTGCACCATCGCGCAGAGGAACGCGCTGACATTGACGCAAGCGTGATCTGATTTGCAGCCTCGCGCGGAAATGATCTTCCGCGTCGTTGCAGTGCGGTAGGGTTTTCGAGTTTTTCTAGTGCCGAGCCCTTGCGGCGGATTCCCATCGGCATCATTGTTTAGCCGCGTTGCGGGGCGACACGCTGCGCACCTTCCTGTGTCCCGGAATCAAACTCCCAGAATGTACAAGCTCTATTCGATGCAACGCTCGGGCAACAGCTACAAGGTCCGCCTTGCGCTGGCCCTGTTGAACCTGCCTTACGAAGCGGTCGAGGTGGACATTCTGCGCGGCGAGAGCCGCACGCCGGACTTCCTTGCGAAGAACCCGTCGGGCCAGGTGCCGCTGCTCGAGGTCGGCGACAACCGCCATCTCGCCGAATCCAACGCGATCCTCTGGTACGTCGCCGTTGGTACGCCGCTCGCGCCGGAGAACCGCATCGATCGCGCCGAGGCGCTGCAATGGATGTTCTTCGAGCAGCACGCGCTCGAACCGAATATCGGCGCGGCTTATTTCTGGCTGTCGCTGGTCAAGGGCGGACGCGACCTTCAGACCCATGCGCTGGAGGACTGGATGGAGCGCGGCTACGGCGCGCTCCAGGTGATGGAAAATCACCTGAAGACCAACGCCTATTTTGCCGCCCGCCAGCTCACCGTCGCCGACATCGCGCTCTACGGCTATACCCATCTCGCCGAACGCTGCGACTTCGACCTCTCGACCTTCCCGGCGATCCGGGACTGGCTGAAGCGCGTCGAGGCGGCGCCCGGCTTCGTGGCGATGGACTGGCGGCCGGCCGAGATCGAAGACCCCGCCAGCATCGCAGCCGGCGCCTGAAAACCGACGCGGCGTTAAGAAACAGCGGGGATGGCGTTAACCTTTGCCGCAATCTCGCCGTTTTCGGCGATACAGCCGCCGCAATATTGCCAGTTGAAATTGTGAAGTTGTTCGGCGTTGCGGGTGATTCGCCCGCACGTTGAAGGATTTAGACCATGATGCGGGCGTCCGGCACGGTTGGCTTCCAGGGCCGATCCGCTATTGCCGCCTCTTCCCGGTTGACCCATGCAGTGGCGGCCTCGCTCGCCATCGCAGCGCTGTCGTTGTGTCTGATCGTCACCCTCACGGTGCTGACGACCAAGGCGACCATGGCGATGGGCCTGCCGGTCTGATCCCCGTCTCGTCCGCGATCAGCCGTCAAGGCGCCCTGTGACCCCGCACGCTGGCAGGCACACGGCAAAAGATTCATCGAGACACCCCTGAAGTCACCGGTGGTCGTCGTTGCAATAACCCTGACAGCGGCCATCCTGGTCGCGGCATCGCTGTTGATATTTGTCGGGACGCGCAAGGGCCCGGGCACGTCCACGCTGAACGCGCCTTCGCTGGAACAGCGCGTCAGGCCCGCGCACTTGGCCTAAAATCATCCGAAAGCTTTGCGCCGGTCCGCAAGCACGCCTTAAGCACCGCACGCGAAATCGCAGCACAATCGCCCCATCATCGGTCAGTCTGGCCGCGTTACCTCGTTCAGGAGGAGCGAGACAGGGCCATGCAGTTCGGATGGCGAGCGATCTCAGGTCCGGCGCTGACGGCAGCGACCACGCTGCTGGCGATTGTGCTCGACCCCCATGTTCCTGCTCCCAGCTTTGCGCCGCTGTTCGTCTGCATTGTGGCACTTGCCGGTTCGCTCTCGGGCTTTGCGTCCGCGCTTGGCAGCGCCGCGATCGCCCTGATCGGCGCGGCCCTGCTGTCTCTGAGCCATCGCAGCATGCCGGGCTTTGCCGCGGCTGATCTGGTGCAACTTGGGCTGCTGGCGCTCACGACCGCCGCGACCGCCGCCGTGACCGGGCTGATGCGCGAGCGCCTGCTCGACGCCTTTGCGGCCGAACGGCGCAACCACGCCATCGCCGCGCGACTGTCGGCCGCGCTCGACCAGGTCGACATCGGGATCGTGCTGCTCGACGCCGAGACCAGGGCCGAATTCATCAACCGCGCCTTCCGCGACTATTTCGCGCTGCCCGATGAGAAGGCCAACGGCAAGCCGCCTTTCATCGCGCTGATGTATCACGGCCGCGACACCGGCGCGTTCGAACTGCCGGAAGACGAGTTGGGCGCGTTCATCGCGCAACGCATGGAGATGGTGCGGATCGGCGATGCCACGCCGATCAATATCAATCTTCGAAACGGCGAGGTACTGCGCTTCGTCTGCACGGCATTGCCCGATGGCGGGCGCATGCTGAGCTACACCCCGGTCACCGATCTGGTGCGCCACACCGATCCGCCGGCACGAGCCGACTACTACCGCTCGCTGCGCGATCCCGCCAACCGCAAGCTGACCCGCTATCTGCGCGTCGCGGAGTGACGCGATCGCGACTGCAGTTGTGCGGGGCAGCCCCTCACCCACCCTCCCCGTCAGGAACGGCAGGGAGAGGCTAGGACCGCCCGGCGCTTGCCGCCCGGGGCATGCGCTGGTACGAACCGCGCATGGCCGATAAACCCAAAAAACCCCAAAAACTGAAGGCGCGCCTGCCGCGCGGGCTCGAGGATCGCGATCCCTCCGCGATACGGGCGACGCGCGAGATGGTCGAGAAGATCCGCGCCGTCTACGAGCTCTACGGTTTCGAGCCGGTGGAGACGCCGGCGATGGAATACACCGATGCGCTCGGCAAGTTCCTGCCCGACCAGGACCGCCCCAACGAAGGCGTGTTCTCGTTCCAGGACGACGACGAGCAGTGGATTTCGCTGCGCTACGATCTGACCGCGCCGCTCGCGCGATACGTTGGCGAGCGATACGGGACCGATGGTCTTGTGTTGCCCTACCGCAGCTATCGCGTCGGCTACGTCTTCCGCAACGAAAAGCCCGGCCCCGGCCGCTTCCGCCAGTTCATGCAGTTCGACGCCGACACCGTGGGTTCAGCGACGCCGGCGGCGGATGCCGAGATCTGCATGATGGCGGCGGACACGATGGAAGCGCTCGGGATTGCGCGCGGCTCCTATGTGGTGAAGGTGAACAACCGCAAGGTGCTCGACGGCGTTCTGGAAGCGATTGGGCTCGGCGGTGACGAGAACGCGGCACGCAGATTGATTGTGCTGCGCGCGATCGACAAGCTCGACAAGTTTCCCGCCGACGAGGTGCGCAAACTGCTCGGTCCCGGCAGGTGGGATGGCGGCGAAGAGGGTAAGGGCGACTTCACGAAGGGCGCCAATCTGAGCGCGGCGGAAGCTCACGTTGTTCTGGCCATCACCGAAAAACGCGACGATTGGAAAGAGGCAATTGCCGCTGCAGATATCTATCTAGCCAAGAGCGAAGTCGGTCAGGCCGGCGTGAGCGAGCTGGAAGAGATTGCCAAGCTGGTTACGGCCTCGGGCTACGGCGCAGACCGCATCCGCATCGACCCCTCCGTCGTGCGCGGTCTCGAATACTACACCGGTCCCGTCTACGAGGTCGAACTGCTGCTCGAGACCAAGGACGAGAAGAGCCGTCCCGTGCGTTTTGGTTCCGTTGGCGGTGGCGGACGGTATGACGGCCTGGTCTCGCGCTTCCGCGGCGAACCGGTGCCGGCGACCGGCTTCTCGATCGGTGTGTCGCGGCTCCAGGCGGCGCTGACCTTGCTCGGCAAGCTCGACACGCGGCCCGAGTTCGGCCCCGTGGTCGTCACTGTGTTCGACCGCGACCGCGTCGCCGACTACCAGAAGATGGTGGCAAGCCTCCGCAGCGAAGGCATCCGCGCCGAGCTCTATCTCGGCAATCCCAAGAACATGGGCAACCAGCTCAAATATGCCGATCGTCGCAACGCGCCCTGCGTCATCATCCAGGGCTCCGACGAGAAGGCGCGCGGCGAGGTGCAGATCAAGGATCTGATCGAGGGCGCGAAGGCCGCCGCCGCGATCGCCTCCAACCAGGAATGGCGCGAGAGCCGCCCGGCGCAATTCTCCTGCAGCGAAGCCGATCTCGTCGCAAAAGTGCGCGAGGTCCTCGCGCGTCATGACGTAAAGTGGGGATAGCCATTCCGTCAGCGAGGTCATGCCCGGGCTTGTCCCGGGCATCCACGTCTTGTTTGATGGCGGGGAACGTGGATGGCCGGGACATGCCAGGCCAGGACGACAGTACAGGGAGAGAAAAATGCCTGAGATCACCGTCAGCATGGCCGTGGGCCGCACCGATGAACAGAAGGCCGGCATGATGCGCGACATCACCCAGGCGCTGGTGAAGAACCTTGGCGTCGACGCCGATGCCGTCGTCATCCAGATCAACGAAGCCCCGCTTGCCCACAAGATGAAGGGCGGCAAAACCTTCGTGGAGCGCGCGGCGGCGGCGAAGAAGTAACGCGTTAGCGTCAACAACAGCCGTCGTCCCGGACAAGCGTAAGCGCAGATCCGGGACCCATAGCCACAGGGAGTGGTTATCGGCGAAGCGATAACTCCGAGTCCCCGTAACCACGACGTCCCGTGGTTATGGGTCCCGGATCAGCGCTCACTGCGTTCGCTTGTCCGGGACGACAGCGGAGTTGAGGCAACCATGGACGCACGCGACTTCATCACAATCGGCATGAGCGCCGCGCGCACGCTGGTGGTGCCGGTGGAGCGCACGGTCGGGCATTTCGTGCCGGGCATGCCGTTTGTCTATGCGACCCCGATGATGATCCTGGAGATGGAGATGACGTCGGGCGATGCGATCCGCCCTGCGCTAAGGCCCGGCTGGGTCACCGTCGGCACCGAGGTCGACATCCGCCATCTTGCGGCCGCCCTGGTCGGCGCGACGGTGCGGACCACGGCCAAGGTGGTCGCAGTCGAGCGCCGCGTCATCCGCTTCGAGGTCGAGGCGTTCGAGGGCGCGCGCAAGCTCGGCGAGGGCCGGCATGCGCGTGGTCTCGTCAATGTCGAGATGTTCAACAAACGGTTAGCCGCAGGATCGAAATCGTAGGTGGGTTAGCGTAGCGTAACCCACCAACTTCGTTCCGCAATCGCTGAAGCATGGTGGGTTACGCCTTCGGCTAACCCACCCTACGACACCGTCTTACTTCGCCAACTCCTTCGAGCGCTGCGTCGCGGCTGCGATCGCGCGGGTCATCAGATCGCACAGGCCGGGCTCGCCCATCAGGACCCCGAGGGCTGCGGCGGTGGTGCCGCCGGGCGAAGTGACGTTCTGGCGCAGCGTGGCGGACGGAAGCTCGGACTGATGCAGAAGCTCGCCGGAGCCGGCGACGGTTTCGCGCGCGAGCTTGGTCGCCAGCGCCTCCGGCAGGCCGGCTTGCATGCCGGCGCGGGCGAGCTCTTCGGCGAGCAGGAACACATAGGCCGGCCCCGAGCCGGAGACCGCGGTCACCGCGTCCATCAGGCCTTCATCGTCGACCCATTCGACCGAGCCGGTGGCGCGCAGGAGTGCATCGGCCACCGCGCGTTGCGAGGTGCTGACATTGTTCGCTGCGACCGCCACCGTGATGCCGCGGCCGATCGCGGCCGGCGTGTTCGGCATGGCGCGCACCACGGCGCCGCCGCAGACCTCGGCAATTGACGCGATCGTGGTTCCCGCCATGATCGAGACCACCGAAGTTTTGTCCGACACGAATGGCTTCAGCCCGGCGCCAGCTTCGCGGAAATATTGCGGCTTCACCGCGACGACCAGCGTCTCCACCGTCCCGGCCGTCTTCACATCAGGATTGAGCGCGACGCCCTTGGCGGCAAGCGCGCTGATCTCGGACGAGAGATGCGGATCGATCACCGCGAGGCGGCGCGGATCGAGCCCGCCCGCAAGCCATCCTGTCAGCATCGCGCCGCCCATCTTGCCGGCGCCGGCGAGCAGGATGGTGCCGGTGATGTTTTGAAGGGTGCTGTTGTTCGTCATAGGCGCTGCCACACACTCGATGTCGTCCTGGCGAAAGCCAGGACCCATTACCCCGAGTCGTTCTAATGGATGGAAGGCAGAGCAACAAGCATCGCGCGATCCAGAGAAACCTCGCGGTATGGGTCCTGGATCTGCGCTCGCTCAAAGCGGCGCTTTGCGCCGCCGCTCGCTTGTCCAGGACGACCTTGAGGAGGCGGGTGCGGCTCCTCTCGTGTCGAGGGAAAGCCCTACGCCTCTCCCGCCGTGTCGAACATCGCCGCGTCCATGGCTTCCGTCGTGGTCTTGCCGGCCCACACCACGAACTGGAACGCCGGAAAATAGCGCTCGCTGGCATGGATGGCGCCGGCGAGCATGGCCTCGCATTGCGCGGTCGAGGCGGTGAGGCCGCCCGGCAGCACAAGCGCCTGGCGGTGCATGATCATGCCGGTGTTGGTCCACAGGTCGAAATGCCCGACCCACAACTGTTCGTTGATCGCGGCGACGAGCCGCTGCACCTCCGGTCGGCGCGCGACCGGATCTTCATGTCGAAGGCGCAGGCCAGATGCAGCGCCTCGATCTCGCCCATCCAGGTGAAGGAGATCTGATAGTCGGTCCATTGTCCCTTCGAGACAATCGTGAGTTCGTCTTCGCCGGAGCGCTCAAATGGCCAATTGTTGCTTGCAGCAATATCCTCGACCACCGCGAGCGGGTGATTTCGGGAATCGATCGTGCTTTCGAGCAGGGACATGCCGTCTCGACCTCTTGCCTTTTTGTTGTCTTTGATACGCACGCGGTTGGTCCGGCGCGCGCTCCCTTAAGTCGTTAAGGCGATCCTTCGGAGTCGCTGTCGCGATCCCGGGACCAGCGCGGGCTTGTCGCGGATCAACTGATGTGATTTGCGGAATCCGCGCAACTGGGTCGCGAGTCCGTCCACAAGCCAGGACTCGTTCGTCCACAGCTCATCTCGGACACAATTATTAATTTGAGAACAAACCGGAATCGGACTCCCGGCCCGCGCGCCAATCGTTAATTCCGTCCCGCGACGGTTATCCCGCCAGGGATGTCCATGGCGGCATGGGTCCATGCGGTTTTCCCATGCGGAACAGGCTTGCTGTGGCCGCGGAGCGGCGTCATATTTCGGTCAGGCCGTTCATCCCGGACGGCCGATGTTCTCAGGGCGGGGTGAAAGTCCCCACCGGCGGTAAGGGCCGAAAGGCCCAAGCCCGCGAGCGCCTTCCCCAAGCTTTTTGCTGAAGGGAAGGGTCAGCAGATTCGGTGCGACTCCGAAGCCGACGGTTAAAGTCCGGATGAAAGAGAACGGTCGGTGGCAGACGCATCGCAGGATGCGGCTGTTTGTCGTTCCGTGTGCCCTGATTCTGGTCCTTAACTGAGGAAAGCCATGAATCAGATGCTGCAAGATCCCCAAGCCGAAACTTCACCAGTCCGAAGTTCTGAAGTCATCCAACCGCCGGTTCCGCAGGGTCCGGCGCCCGATCACCCGCGCTTCGCGAAACCGCAGCGGGTGGCGTTCGTGCAGGCCTGCTGGCACCGCGACGTCGTCGCGGAGGCCCGCATCGCGTTCGTGAGGGAAGCCGAGGCGCGCCACCTCACCCATGTCGACGTGTTCGAGGTGCCGGGCTCGTTCGAGATCCCGCTGCATGCGCAGATCCTCGCCAAGACGCGGCGCTACACCGCGATCGTTGCCGCCGGCCTCGTCGTCGACGGCGGCATCTATCGCCACGAGTTCGTCGCCGACACCGTGATCAAGGCGCTGATGGACGTGCAGCTCCGCACCGAGGTGCCGGTGTTCTCGGCCGTGCTGACGCCGCAGCAATTCCACGAGACCGAAGTGCACTATGATTTCTTCCGTAGGCACTTTGCCATCAAGGGCGTCGAGGTGGCGGAAGCCTGCGCCACCACGCTGCACGGCCTGGAGCGCCTGCGCGGCCAGGTCGCGGCGGGAATTGTGTGATAGGCTAAATAGTCATTCCGGGGCGCGCGAAGCGCGAGCCCGGAATCCATTTATCGATATGAACCGCTGCAAGATGGATTCCGGGTTCGGCGCTAACGCGCCGCCCCGGAATGACGGCCATTGTGTTCAGTCGAACAGGCTCGATACCGACTCTTCCGCGGCCGTGCGTGCGATCGCGTCCGAGATCAAGCTGGCGATCGGCAGTGTGCGGATGTTGGGCGCCTTGCTCACCGCATCCGTCGGCAGGATCGAATCCGTGATCACGAGCTCCTTCAGCTTGGAGCCGGCGATGCGGGCGGCCGCGCCGCCGGAGAGCACGCCGTGGGTGATGTAGGCGTAGACGTCCTTGGCGCCCTTGGCGATCAGCGCATCGGCTGCGTTCACCAGCGTGCCGCCGGAGTCGACGATGTCGTCGATCAGGATGCAGGTGTAGCCGGCGACGTCGCCGATCACGTTCATGACCTCGGATTCGCCCGCCCTCTCGCGGCGCTTGTCGACGATCGCGAGCGGGGTGTTGATGCGCTTGGCGAGGCCGCGTGCGCGCGCCACGCCGCCGACGTCGGGCGAGATCACCATGGTCTTGGAGAGGTCGAACTTGTCCTTGATGTCGCGCACCATCAGCGGCGCCGCGTAGAGATTGTCGGTCGGGATGTCGAAGAAGCCCTGGATCTGCCCGGCGTGCAGGTCGAGCGTCATGACGCGATCGACGCCGGCCTGCGTGATCAGATTGGCGACGAGCTTGGCCGAGATCGGCGTGCGCGACCCCGATTTGCGGTCCTGCCGGGCGTAGCCGAAATAAGGTAGCACCGCGGTGATGCGGCGCGCCGAGGAGCGGCGCAGCGCATCTGTGATGATCAGCAATTCCATCAGATGGTCGTTGGCGGGGAACGAGGTCGACTGGATGATGAAGGCATCCGAGCCGCGGACGTTCTCCTGGATCTCGACGAAGATCTCCATGTCGGCGAAGCGCCGCACCACCGCCTTGGTCAGCGGCAGGTCGAGACCTTGCGCAATGGCTTGCGCGAGTGCCGGATTGGAGTTGCCGGCGACAAGCTTGATGGAGCCGTTTTTGGCCGACATGGACGCTTCCTCCCGCGCTTTGCTGGATACGACGTTCAACATCAGAAAATACCCACTGGAAGCACGGTTACGACGGGCGAGGAAATATCAGGCCGAAGGCCGCACTGGCAACCCGGCATGCTACGTTTTCCCTTCGAAATCCCGAGTCGGGCCAACGGTTTGGCGCCTACTTGGGACCGTGGTTTCGCGGGGGTTATCGCTCGGCGTAGCCGAGCGCCACGGCTGCCGGCGCCTCGGGCGCCACGCTTGCCACCGCCGGTCCGCGAAGGCCCGGAACAGTGCCCCGTGCATCCGACGTGCCGTTGATCATGTTGGAAAGTCCGCTGAATCCGGCCTGGGCGATCCTTCGCAGCACCAGGTCGTCGGCGGCGGACCAGGGATCGCGGCCGCCTTTCCCCGCGGTCGGTTCCTCGCCGGAGAGCCGCAGCGCGCGCTGCTGGTTGGCGTCATAGACGTCCCAGACCCAGGCGATCATGGTCTTGCCGCGTACCACCTGGGCGGAGAGATAGCTGCGCACGCGGTAGGCAGCCGTCCCTTCGCGGGAGACGACGGAAAGGCTGCGCAGCTTGGACTCGCTGTCGAGCATGCCGACCATGCGGTCGAACACCTGCGGCGGCGGCCCGTCGATCGATTCGAAGGCGACCGTCGCCCCGGAGCCGGCGCTCGGCGCCATCGCATAGGAGTTCGCGGCGCCATTACCGCCGGCGCAGCCGCCAAGCGCGGTCGCAGCCGCAAGCAGCACGACCGTGAGCATGCGCGAGCCCGCGCGGCGCAGAAAAGATGACGCTTCCCTCATTGAGGGCAGCGATATCGTTAAAACGCATTAACGTCTAGGGCGGGGGCAGCAAAACACACCGGGGCGCGCCACTTGGTGCGAGTCCGGAATCCATTTCACGGCGTGAACTGGCGCAGGATGGATTCCGGGTTCTCGCTTGGCGAGCCCCGGAATGACACGGGTGTGTTGCCGGTGTGTTCACCCCTCCAGCGCGATCGCGTGGATGTGGCGGCCGTAGTCCGGCTCCTTGCGATGCACCGAGCGGCGGTAGCTGAAGAAGCGTTCGTCGGCATAGGTGTCGAGGCCGAGATCGTCGATCATCAGGATGCCGGCGGCATCCAGCCGCTTCCGGATGAAGCCGGCAAGGTCGAACATCGCGTGACCTTCGCGAACCGACGGGATGAAGAACATTGTGTTGTCGGCATCCGCCTCGATGAAGCGCGCCACGAACTCGTTGCCGACCTCATAGCTGTCCTGCCGGATCAGCGGGCCGATCGCGGCGATGATGCGGCTGCGCGAAGCGCCGAGCTTCTCCATCGCCAGAATCGTGGATTCCAGCACGCCGGTCAGCGCGCCCTTCCAGCCGGCATGGGCGCCGCCGATGACGCGCGCACTGGGATCGACGAACAGCACCGGCCCGCAATCGGCGGTGGAGACGCCGAGCGCGATGCCGGGCGTTTTGGTGACCAGCGCATCGCCCTTCGGCCGCGGCCCGCTCGGCCACGGGCGATCTGCGACGAGCACGTCGGGCGAATGGACCTGGTGCAGGCTGAGGAAGCGGTCCGGTGCGACGCCGACATGCTCGGCCATGCGGCGGCGGTTTTCCGCGACATGGGCCGGATCGTCGCTGGAGCCGAGCCCGCCGTTGAGCGCCGCATAGATGCCGCTGGAGACGCCGCCTTCACGGGTGAAGAAGCAATGGCGCAGACCGGGCACCGCTGACAGCAGCGACGACGCAAGCGTCATGAGCCCTCTCCAGCCTGTTCGAGATCGCTGAGGCCGGCGATGCCGGTCAGCCGCGGCTCGGAGATGCCGAGCACCTTGAACATGGAGCCCATGCCGCTGCGCCCGGTGTCGGTCAGGCGCTTCAACGCCACCGAAATATCGGTGGCGACGTCCGGCGCCGCCTTCTGCATCAACGCGGCCGCGCGGGTGTCGATGCCGATGCGCTTGAGGAAATCGCCCTGGGTCACCGGCCCGTGCACGCGTGCCCCGACGTCCTCCGCCGCCCGCGCGAGCCCCTGGAAGTCGACATGGGCGGTGACGTCGGCCTGGCCCGGCGCCTTCAGCGGGTCAGTGAAGCTGTGGCGCGCGATCGCCTGGAAAGTGTCGCCGGCATCGCTGCGCAAATGGCCGTAGTCGATGATCAGCGCGGCGCCGTCCTGGTCGCGCACCCGCGTGGCGAGCTTCATGATCTCGGAATCGGGCCGCCATTCGAACACCGCGCCGACGGGTGCCGCGCGCACCAAAGGCGGCAGCAGCACGTCGAAGCGCGGCGTCGGCTCGGACGCCGCGCCGAATTGAAGCTTGCCGTTGGGATCGATCTCGATCACGCGCTCGTGCCAGCCGTTCTCGAGCTTGACCATCTGGTGGATCGGCAGCACGTCGAAATATTCGTTGGCGAGGATGATGCTCGGCCCTTCCGGCACCTCGTCGATGCTGTCGTGCCAGGCGATGTTGCGCACGTTCGACAGTGTCGCGCTCTGCCGCTCGCGCAGCACCGGATTGACCTCGACCAGGTGGACATGGATGGCTTGGTAGAGCGGCGGCAGCACGCGCAGGGCGCGCAGCGCGTCCGCCATCATGGTGCCGCGGCCTGGCCCGAGCTCGATCAGCCGCAGGAATTGCGGCGAGCCCATCTGCTTCCACACCGAGGCGGTCCACAGGCCCAGCAGCTCGCCGAACATCTGGCTGACCTCGGGCGCGGTGGTGAAGTCGCCCTCACGCCCGAGCGGATCGCGCGAGACGTAGTAGCCGTAGCGCGGATGCATCAGGCACAGTTCCATGTACCGCCACACCGGCATGGGACCTGAGGATTTGATCAGCGCCTTGATCTCGTTCAACAGCGGCGAGTCGGTCACGGCCTGCTTTCTCGAAATGAACTAACGAATGGCCTCGATAGGCTTCGGCGTACCACGCCGCACGGCCCTTACTATGAGTATACCGCCAACAATAAGCATCGGGATCGACAACAGCATGCCCATGGTTAATCCGCCCCAGAGGAAGCCGAGCTGGACATCCGGCTCGCGGAATTGCTCGCCGGCGATCCGGGTCAACCCGTAAATCAGGATGAAGCTGCCGAGGATCATGCCGGGCCGCTTCAACGCGCCGAAACGGATCATCACCGCGAGCACCGTGAACAGCAGGATGCCTTCCATGCCGGCCTCGTAGAGCTGACTTGGATGGCGCGGCAGATGGGTGGGGTCGTTGGGGAAGATCATTGCCCAGGGCAGGCTCGCATCGGTGGCGCGGCCCCACAATTCACCGTTGATGAAATTGGCGATCCGTCCGAGGAACAGCCCGATCGGGCCGACCGCGGTGGTGATGTCGCCGAGCGACAGGATCGAGATGCGGTTGCGGCGGGCAAACCACATCACCGCGACGACGCATCCGAGGAAGCCGCCATGAAACGACATGCCGCCTTCCCACAGCCGGAACATCGCGGCGGGGTGCTCGATGAAGAACGGCAGATTGTAGAACAGCACATAGCCGGTGCGGCCGCCCAGGATGATGCCGAGCGTGACCCAGAGGATGAAATCGTCGATCTGCACCAGCGACATCGGCGCGGGCCCGCCCCACAGCCGCTCGTTCTTCAGCAGCGAGCGCGCATAGAGCCAGCCGAGCACGATGCCGCCGATATAGGCGAGCGCGTACCAGCGGATCGCGAATGGCCCGATCGCGACCGCGATCGGATTGAAGGACGGAAAGTCGATGAGAAGAAGCTGCATCGCACCTTCGAGGGGCTAGACGAGATTGCGGCGATAGAGCGCGAGCAGGCGCTCCCAATGCCGCTCGGCGGCGTCGCGGTCGTAGACCGGACGCTTGGGGAAGGCGAAGCCGTGATGGGTGCCGGGATAGATCTCGACCTCGGCTTTTGCGCCGCTCATGCCCTGCTTCACCTTCGCGATGATCTCCGCGGGCGCATAGATGTCGGTCTCGGCGCAGGCGAAATACAGCTCCGCTTTGGTTTTGTCTGCCGCGAGATGCGGGCTGTCGTCCTGGTCGGTCGCAAGCTGCGTGCCGTAGACCGACGCGGCGGCCTTGACGCGGTCGGGGAAATGCGTGGCGGCGCTGATGGCGTAGCGGCCGCTCATGCAGTAGCCGACGGTGCCGATCAGCCTGGTATTCGCGGCCGGCTGGCCCTCGGCATAGGTGAGCAGCGCTCTTGTGTCGTCCATGACCATGGCAATGCTGAGCGAGCCCATCAGCTGGAACATGCGCTTGCGCTCCGGTGCATTCGGATCGGCCGGCAGCGGGCCGAGCTCCATCACGCCGGAGCGGTAATACAGGTTCGGCAGCATCACGTAATAGCCCGACGTTGCGAGCCGGCGCGCCATGTCGCGCAGCTCTTCGCGGATCGCGGGCGCGTCCATGTAGAACAGAATGACCGGGAAGGGGCCGCCGCGCTCGGGATGGGTGATGAACGTCGCGGTGTGGCCGTCCTTGGTGGGAATTGCGATCTGCTGGTCGATCATGTCTTGCGTTCCGCTTTGTGATTCTTGTTATGCAGGGACGTTGAATACGATTGCAAGGAAACCGGGGCATGACAAGGATGGCTCCGGCCGGCCCTTGAACCGCCCGGTTCGGATTGCCATTGTGTTTCGCAGAGTTCGCGCAAAGTTTATCGGCGACGCCAAGGAGACCGAAATGACCCAGACCACCAACCGGTTTTTCGACGAGATCGGCCGCCTGATGAACGACGCCGCCGGTGCCGCCCAGGGCGCCAAGCGCGAGTTCGACACCGTGCTGCGCAACCAGGCCGAAAAATTCCTGCGCGACATGGACCTGGTCAAGCGCGAGGAATTCGAGGCCGTCAAGGACATGGCCCGCTTGGCGCGTGAGGAGAACGAGGCCTTGAAGACGCGGATCGCGGCGCTGGAGGCCAAGCTGGGGGGCTGACGGCAGTCCCGTAGCCCGGATGGAGCGCAGCGCAATCCGGGAGCCGAGCCCCGTGGAACACCCCGGATTACGCTGCGCTCCATCCGGGCTACCCGTCCCCGTCCGCCAGCCCATTCTCCTTGTCATTTCCGCGTCTTCCCGCTAAAAGCCGGCCAAGTTCACGGCCCCCGCACCCCTGGAGGCTTGCTGTGGACTGCACCATGGGCCGCCTTGCGGCCCATTAACTTTTGCAAAAACAGGGACTTAACGTTATGGCGACCATCAAGGAATTGAAGGCGACCGCACGTCCGAAGAGCGGCAAGGGGGCCGCCCGGGCTGAGCGTCGCGCCGGGAAAGTGCCCGGAGTGATCTACGGCAACAAGCAACCCCCGCTCACGATCTCGGTCGAAGACCGCGAACTGCGCCAGCGCATCTTGGCCGGCCGCTTCCTGACCACGCTGGTCGACATCGACCTCGACGGCAAGAAGCACCGCGTAATTCCGCGCGACTTCCACCTCGATCCGGTCAAGGACTTCCCGATCCATGTCGACTTCATGCGGCTCGGCGAAGGCGCCACCATCCGCATCAGCGTGCCTCTGCACGTGGTCAAGGCGGAAGGCTCGCCCGGCGTGAAGCGCGGCGGCGCCGTCAACATCGTCGCCCATGCGATCGAGCTCGAATGCGGCGTCGAGAACATCCCGCAGTTCATCGAGGCCGATGTCGGCTCGCTCGAAATCGGTCACTCGCTGCATCTGTCGGATGTCAAATTGCCGGCCGGCGTCAAGGCGTTGACCCGCGAGGACGCCACCCTCGTCACCATCGTGCCGCCGTCCGGCTACGCTGAAGAGCAGAAGGCGGCGGCGACTGCTGCGGCTGGTGCTGCGGCTCCGGGCGCTGCGGCTGCTCCGGCGGCTGGCGCGGCTGCGCCGGCGGCGGGTGCTGCTGCACCTGCGGCGGCTGCCAAGGCTCCGGCAGCCAAGGCTCCCGCGGGCGGCGACAAGAAGAAGTAATCTCTCAAAGCTGGCGCGCGATCCCTGATCGCGCGCCGAGCGAGGGGCGCGCCGCGTCATGCGACTGTTTGTTGGGCTCGGCAATCCCGGCGCGAAATACGCACGTAACCGGCACAATATCGGCTTCATGGCCGCCGACGAGATCGCACGCCATCATGGTTTCTCGCCATGGCGCCGCCGCTTTCAGGGCGAGACCGCGGAAGGCGCGCTCGGCACCGAGCGCGTGATCCTGCTCAAGCCCACGACTTACATGAACGACTCCGGCCGCAGCGTTCAGGAAGCCGCCAGCTTCTTCAAGATCGCGCCCGGCGACGTCACCGTGTTCCACGACGAACTCGAACTGCCGCCGGGCAAGGTGCGGGTGAAGATCGGCGGCGGCATCGCCGGGCATAACGGCCTGCGTTCGATCTCCGCCCATATCGGTAACGACTACCGCCGGGTGCGGCTCGGCATCGGTCATCCCGGCATCAAGGAACTGGTGCACGGCCATGTGCTGTCGGACTTTGCCAAGGCCGACAACGACTGGGTGACGACGCTCTGCGATGCGGTGGCCGAGCACGCCGCACTGCTCGCCAAGGGCACGGACGCGACCTTCGCCAACAGGGTGCATCTCGCGATGCAGGCGAAGGGATTTTTGACCAAGGACGACAACGGCAAGGAATAGCGGTCGTGGGATTCAAATGCGGGATTGTCGGGTTGCCCAATGTCGGCAAGTCGACCTTGTTCAACGCGCTGACCGAGACGGCGGCCGCACAAGCGGCAAACTATCCGTTCTGCACCATCGAGCCGAATGTCGGCGAGGTCGCCGTGCCCGATCCGCGGCTGGACAAGCTTGCGGCGACCGCCAAATCGGGCCAGATCATTCCGACCCGACTGACCTTCGTCGACATCGCAGGCCTGGTGCGCGGCGCCTCCAAGGGTGAAGGTCTCGGCAACCAATTCCTCGCCAACATCCGCGAGGTCGACGCCATCGCGCATGTGGTGCGCTGCTTCGAGGATTCCGACATCACCCATGTCGAGGGCAAGATCGCCCCGCTCGCCGACATCGAGACCATCGAGACCGAGCTGATGCTCGCCGATCTCGACAGCCTCGAGAAGCGCGTCGACAATCTCGCCAAGAAAGCCAAGGGCAACGACAAGGACGCCAAGGAGCAGCTCGACCTCGTCAACCGCACGCTGGTGCTGCTGCGCGAGGGCCAGCCCGCGCGGCTGGTCGAGCGCAAGGCCGAGGAGGAGCGTGCCTTCGGAATGCTCGGCCTGCTGTCGTCGAAGCCGGTGCTCTATGTCTGCAACGTCGAGGAGGGCTCGGCGGCCACGGGCAATTCGTTCTCGAAGGCCGTGGAGGAACAGGCTGCCAAGGAAGGCGCCGTTGCCGTCGTCATCTCCGCCAAGATCGAATCCGAGATCGCCACCATCTCGCGTGACGAGCGCGCCGACTTCCTGGAGACGCTGGGTCTCGAAGAGGCCGGTCTCGATCGCCTGATCCGCGCCGGCTATACGCTGCTCGACCTCATCACCTATTTCACGGTGGGACCGAAGGAAGCGCGCGCCTGGACCATCCATCGCGGTACCAAGGCGCCGGGCGCGGCCGGCGTGATCCACACCGATTTCGAGAAAGGCTTCATTCGCGCCGAGACCATTGCCTATGAGGACTACGTCGCGCTGGGCGGCGAAGCCGGTGCGCGCGATGCCGGCAAGCTGCGTCTCGAAGGCAAGGAATACGTCGTCGCCGACGGCGACGTGATGCATTTCCGGTTCAATACGTAAGGCACCAACAGCGGTGCCGTAGGGTGGGCAAAGCGAAGCGTGCCCACCGCTTCACTCGGATCGCAGAAAGATGGTGGGCACGGCGCTTTGCGCCTTTGCCCACCCTACGGCAGCTGCGTCACCGCACCCCGCCGCCCTGGTCCCGGATCGCGCCGAGATGCTCGTTGATGCGGAAGACGATCAGGATCAGTTCCGCGGCGATGCGCGAGAACACGATGCCGACGACGACTCCGGCGATCGACTCCAGCACCACCAGGAAGCCGGCGAACGGACTGATCGCCATGGCGCTGAGGCCTGCGAAGATGCCGGAGAGTCCGAACAGGCAGATCACGCCGATCACCAGCCAGTAGAAGGTCTTGATGATCGTCGGCGTGATGAAGCGGTCCCATTGGAACAGGTCGCTGAATGAAAACATCTCTCTCCCCCGGGCAAACCGCGCCGCCGGCCGCGTCAATCTGACCAGGAGCCCCTTCCGGCCCGACTCGCCGAATGTAGCACGAGCCATGCGGGCCGGCGGGTTGAGATTGCCGCAAAGTGCGGCCACAATCTGTCATTCCCACCAGCAATCCAAAGATGACCCTGACATTCGAAGATTTCCCACCCGGCCGGTTCGGCACGTTCGGCCCGCGCCATGTCACGCGCGACGAGATCCTGGCCTTTGCCGCCGAGTTCGATCCGCAACCGATGCACCTGGATGAGCAGGCCGCAGCCAAGAGCATGCTGGCCGGCCTGTCCGGTTCGGGCTGGCACCTCTGCTCGCTGATGATGCGGATGATGGCCGACGGCTTCATCACCCGCGCCGCTTCGCTGGGCTCTCCCGGCGTCGACGAGGTGCGATGGCTCGCGCCCTTGCGCCCCGGTGACGACCTCACGCTCGACGTCGATGTGCTGGAGGCGCGCACCTCCAAAAGCCGGCCCGGGCTCGGCATCGTCAAATTCAAATGCACCGCGCGCAACGCGGCAGGCCAGGCGCTGTGCGAGATGACCTCGCCGATCCTGGTCAAGCGGCGCGAGGGAGCGGTCTGATGCGGTTCTTCGAAGACATCGAGATCGGACAGCGCCGCGAGATCGGCGCCTATACGTTCACTGCGGACTCGATCAAGAATTTCGCCGCGAAATTCGATCCGCAGCGGTTTCATCTCGACGAGGAGGAAGGCAGGAACTCGCTGTTCGGCGGGCTCGCGGCCTCGGGCTGGCATGTCGGCTCGGCCTGCATGAGTCTTCTCGTCGCGGACGGGCAGCGCCTGGCGCGAGAAGCCGCCGCGCGCGGCGAGGAGGTCGCGGTGTGGGGGCCGTCACCAGGCTTTCGCGATTTGCGCTGGATCAGGCCGGTGCTTGCAGGCGATACCGTCAGCTACCTCAGCGAGGTCGTCGACAAGCGCGCCTCCGGCTCGCGCCCCGGCTGGGGCATCTTGACGGCGCGCACCACCGGCACCAACCAACGCGGCGAAGAGGTCTATGCCATCACCGCCACCGCTTTCGTGCCGATGCGTGGGAAGGGTGAGCCGCATGGCGCTCTGTAGCCACGGCCGAATGTCCATCCGACTCGCAAGCGATTGATCGGGGCGCCCCCCATCACGTATGAAGCTTTCTTCATTGCTCGCGGAGTTTCCGATGTCGCTCACGATTCGCTCCGTCAACAGGCAGGACTACGATCAGTGGCTGCCGCTGTGGGACGGCTACAACGCCTTTTACGGCCGCTCGGGCCCGACCGCGCTTGCACCCGAGATCACCCGCGTCACATGGCAGCGCTTCTTCGATGCCTACGAGCCGGTGCATGCGCTGGTCGCGGAGAGCGATGGGCGCCTGCTCGGCCTCACCCATTATTTGTTCCATCGCAGCACCACCGCGATCGAACCATCCTGCTATTTGCAGGATCTGTTCACGCTCGAGGCCGCACGCGGTAAGGGCGTTGCCTCGGCGCTGATCCACGGCGTCTACGAGCGCGCAAAGCTCGCGGGATCGCCGCGCGTGTACTGGCAGACGCATGAGACCAATGTCAGGGCGCAGAGCCTGTACGACAAGGTCGCGGAGCGCTCCGGCTTCATCGTCTATCGCAAGATCTTCTGATCCACCGCGAGAGCCTGTGGATAACCCCGCCTGTCACCGGCGCGTAACACTTCAGGCTTAGGTTGCACCCGCGTCTGATCTGGCCCCCCGTCACCGATCAAGCGCCCCAAGCGGTCCCCGTCAGTCGCCGCGTCTGACTGGGGCCGCATTTTTTTGCCCTTGGGTTCTTTCGGCATGGCAGCAACGCAGGTCCCGCCTTGCTGGTGCGGCGCACCGCCGTCACAATGGGCTCCTGCATTGGTTTTGACAGGATCTCCCATGGAAATTCGTAATCTCGGCGGATCTGGCCTGCGCGTCTCTGCGGTCGGGCTCGGCTGCAACAATTTCGGCCAGCGCACCGATCTGGAGACCTCGCGCAAGGTGATCCACCGCGCGATCGATCTCGGTATCACGCTGTTCGACACCGCCGACATCTATGCAGGGATGGGCGGCTCGGAGACGGTGCTCGGCACCGTGCTCGGCGACCGCCGCAAAGACATCGTGCTCGCCACCAAGTTTTCGAAGCCGATGGCGACCGACGGCACCAAGCAAGGCGCCTCGCGCCGCTACATCATGAACGCGGTCGAGGCCAGCCTGACCCGGCTCAAGACCGACTACATCGATCTCTACCAGCAGCACGATTACGATCCGCTGACGCCGATGGAGGAGACGCTGCGCGCGCTCGACGATCTCGTTCGCCAGGGCAAGATCCGCTACATCGGTAATTCCAACTTCCCGGCGTGGCGCATCGCGGAAGCCGAATTCACCGCGCGCGCGATGAATGTCAGCCGCTTCGTCTCGGCCCAGGACGAATACAGCCTCCTGGTTCGCGACATCGAGAAGGATCTGCTGCCGGCCGCGCAGGAATACAAGCTCGGGCTGCTGCCGTTCTTCCCGCTCGCAAGCGGGCTGCTCACCGGCAAGTACCAGCGCGGTGCGGCGGCACCCGCCGACACGCGCTTCGGCAAAGCGCCGGCGCTGCGCGACCGCTACGTCACGCCGCGCAACGAGGACATCGTCGAAAAGCTCCAGGCTTTTGCCAAGGCGCGCGGACACTCCATGCTCGAGCTCGCCTTCTCCTGGCTCGCCGCGCGCCCGCAGGTATCGAGCGTGATCGCCGGCGCCACCCGGGTCGAGCAGGTCGAGGAGAACGTCAAGGCGATCGCCTGGAAGCTCAGTCCTGAGGATCTCGCCGAGATCGATCAGATGACCAGGGGCTGAGGCTTGGCGCAGCGCTATTTCGCGCCGCGTCCGACCGTCTGCACCACCTCGAAGCCTTCGAATTGGGGATGGCCGAGATAGAGCGGCTTGTTGTCGCCGGCGCGCTGATGCGCGGCACGAAACGCCTCCGACTTGGTCCAGCCCTCGAACGCCGCATGGTTTGCCCACACGGTGTGCGAAGCATAGAGCGTGTGGTCCTCGAGCTCTGGCCCGCGCAGCAGATGGAATTCGACGAAGCCCGGCACCTTGTCGAGGTGGGTATCGCGCGACAACCAGACCTGCTCGAACGCGGCTTCCGAGCCTTTGCTGACGCGGAAGCGATTCATGGCGATGTACATTGCTTGTTTCTCCTGACGCTTCCCATTATCTCGTCATTCCGGGACGCGCTGCAAGGCGCGGGCCCGGAATCCATTTTGCTGCAGAACTGGTGGATGAATGGATTCCGGATTCGCGCTACGCGCGCCCCGGAATGACGGGCTAGGCAACCAGCCCCTTCATCGGCCTGGCGCTGGCGCTGTCGGGGAACACGGTCTCGGCCAGCACGCGATCGCCGAGGCCGAACTGACTCTGCAGCACGCCCTTGATCACGGAGCGGAGGTCGGTCGTCGGCTTGAGGTCGCGGGCCTCGAAGAGGTTGGCGGGCTTGAGGCCGGGCCAGTCGGAGATGACGCGGCCGCCCTTCACCGCACCGCCGGCGAGCAGCGCAATCGTGCCGGTGCCGTGGTCGGTGCCGTCGGTGCCGTTGATGCGGGCGGTGCGGCCGAACTCGGTGGCGACGACAACGACGGTGTCGCGCCAGCGATCGCCGAGGCCGCTTTCGAATTCGGCAAGCGCGCCGTCAAGCCCGCCGAGCAGGAATGCGAGACGACCGACCGGCCCGCCCTCGTTGGCATGGGTATCCCAGCCGTCGAACGCCAGCGCGGCGATGCGCGGACCGTCATCGGCCGCCATCAGTTTCGCGGCGCCGCGCGCCACCTGCCGCATTTGCGCGACCGCATTGCCCGGCTTCGGCTTCATGTCGTCGCCGGATGCCGCCTTCTCGAGCTGGAGACCTTGCGACAGCGCCGATGCCAGCGTGGGATCGCGGTGGCGATAGAGCTCGACGAGCCGCATCGCCGTGTCGTCATCCGCCTGCGGCAGCGCCACCGGCACCCAGCCGACCGTCGGCGCATTGCCCCGCAGCACCAGCGGCGTGGTGGGACCGACCGCAAGTCCGCTCGAGACGCGTTCGCCCCGCGGCAGCGCCTCGAGCGCACGGTTGAGCCAGCCGGACTGCACGCGGCCGGGACCGGCGTAACCGCTCTCGAGCACATCCTGGCCGTCGAAATGCGAGCGGTCACGATAGGGCGTCGCCACCGCATGGATCACCGCGGCGTGCCTATCGCGATACATGCGGGCGAATTCCGGCATTGCCGGATGCAGCGCGAAGAAGGAATCGAGCATGATCGCGGGATGGGCGCCATCCGCCGTCAGCGCGATCGAGCCATGCAGGCCGGCATAATCGGGATCGCCGATGGGGGCGACCGTCGCGAGCCCGTCGAGCGCGCCGCGCAGGATCACCACGATCAGGCGCGGATCGCGCCCGTCCGCCGCACGCGCGAATTTCGGCAGATAGGCCCAGGCGGCGAAGGATGCGCCGGCGAGCAGCAGGCTGCGGCGGGAGGTGATGAGCCGGTTCTCGGTGCAGTCCATCACGTCATCTCCTCTGCATTTCCGGCGACATCAACAGCAGCGCCAGCGCCTGCTGGCGCGATTCCGCGCGCTCGATGGTCCGCCGCGTTTCGACCGACGCCGCATCCGCGGCGGCGAACTCCAAAAGATCGAGAGGATCGATGGTGTTGCCGAGCCGGGCGCCCATCTGCGAGGCGATGTCGAGCCGGAGCTTCATGCCCTCGGGCGCAGCCCAGGCGGCGCCGGTGTCGGGAAAACCGTTGGGGCCGGCGGGCGACCACAGCGGCTGGCCGAGCAAATTGAGGTTGTTGAGATAGGGGCCGGGATCTTCCGGCACGCGCGCAAGCAGCCGGCCGCCGGCGATCACGAAATCATAGGGCGAGCGCATCTTGGTCAGCGGCAGCTTCAAGCCTCGTCGGAATCCACCAGCGCGGTCGCAAGTGCCTTAAGATCGCCGTTGGTCTTGACGAACACATCGCGCAATCGCGCGACCAAAGCCTGCGGCGGATCATCGGCGACGAAGTGACGAACGAATTTGGTGACGACGAAATTCGCCGTCGACGGATGGCGCGCGATGTCGGCCAGCGCGGCCTCGCCCTGCGCCAGACCGGTCGCCTCGTAGGTCTTGCCGAGCAGCATTTGCGGCCCGGGCTGGTGCGCGTTGGCGTTGAACACGAAGGAGCCCGGCGTTCCCAACTGCCCCTGCCGTCCCGCAAAAGTCCAGCCCGTGATGATGCGCGCGAGCGAAGTGACGTCCTCCTGGGTGTAGCCGCCGCCGACACCGAGCGTATGCAGCTCCATGATCTCGCGTGCGAGATTCTCGTTCAGCCCGCGTTTGCGATTTTGCCCTGCGCGCGACTCCGGTCCGAGCGATTGCTGGTTGTCGAGAAAGAACAGCATCGCCGGATGCTGCTCCACCGCCTTCAACATATCGGCGAAGCGCCCGAGCACGTGCGGGCGGATGGCCTCGCGCTCGAACGCGCCGGCCCACATCCGCGCCAGCTCGCCCTTGCTCGCGGAGATGCAGAAATGGTTCGACCAGAACACGACGAGCCGCTCGGTGAAGCCGCAATCGGCCAAGGTCGCGCGCTGCAAGCGTGCCAGCGCCTCGGCGCGAAACGTCTTCTGGATGACATTGAGCGGCTGCGGCGCCGGCTTTGCGGCGACGCTCGGCTGCATCGTGTCCGGCTTCGCAGCATTGTCGGCCAGCTTGGCGCCGTCCGTTTTGCCGGCGATCTCGGTCGCGACCGTGTTCAGCGACAGATTACGGCGCGGCCCGGGCTTCTGCTCGGCAGGGGCCTGCGCCGGGGGCGCTTCGGTCGGCGCGCCGGCCTTTGCCGCCGCTTCGCGCGCTTGCTTGACCTCGTCCTGATAGGCGAACACGGCCTGCCCAAGCTGCGGCGTCGATTGCAGGCCCGGCGCCTCCAGCAGCACGCCTGAGGGGCGGGCCAATTCCGCCTTCACGAAACCGCGCGGATCGGAGGCGGCATTGATCAGATCGCCGGATGCCCCGCCGCGGGCACCGAAGCCGAATCGATTGAGCGCAACCAGCGCGGCTTGCGAATCGCGGGCCATCAATTTGTCCTCTGCGCCTTCCCAACCGCTTCACGTGTCTGCGCGTGAGGCCTAATATACCGCAGCGGGAGATGAACCCGATATGAAAATGACGGGGAAGCTTCGGCGCAGATCATGACAAATTCGAAAGAAACTCCGATGCAGGAACCGCAGCCGCGCCGCCTCGCCTGTTCCCGCTGCGGCACCGAATTCAGCTGCGATCGCTCAGGCACATGCTGGTGCGCGGAAGAGCCGGCGCGCTTGCCGATGCCGGTCAAGGGCGAGGATTGCCTGTGCCGCGAGTGTTTGAGAAAGTCAGCAGCGGAGGCGCGTAGCCCGGATGGAGCGCCAGCGTAATCCGGGAATCTTTCCGCGGGCGCAGATCCCGGATTGCGCTTCGCTCCATCCGGGCTACGAACCCTACGAACTTACACCGGATGCCCCGGCGATCTCCGCGCCATGCCGTCGAACGCATCGAGCAGTTTTTCGCGCCAGGCGTAGACGGGATCATCCGCTTCCAGCAGCTTGAACGGACTGACCACGCGCGACCATTGGAAGCCGCCGAACACGATGTAGTCGGCATAGTTCGGCGCGTCGCCGCCGATGAAGGGCTGCGTCTTGAAGGTCTGGCGCATCACCTCCAGCGACTTGCGGAAGCCGACCACGCCGGTATCGCGGCTGGCCATGATCTGTTCCAGCGTCTTGCCGCCAAAGCGCGCCTCGCGCGACTTGCGGAAATAGGCGGCATCGACCTCGGCGAGGTTGTTCGGGATGTCGGCGATGATCAGCGGAAAGATGCCGCCGACGATGGCGATATCGCCCCACGCATTGATCATGCGCGCCATGGCGCGGCCGCCCTCGCCGCCGAACAGCGACGGCCGGTCGGGAAAATTGTCTTCGAGATAATTCGCGATGGTCCAGGAATCGACCACGGGCTGGTCGTGATGCAGCAGCACGGGGACCTTCTCCGAGCCATGCGGCGCGAGCGTGCTCTTCTCGGTGAAGCGCCACGGCAGCGATTGCGCCGACAGCCCCTTGTGCGCCAGCGCCATCCGAGTGCGCCAGCAGAACGGGCTGAATGGCCGCGCGGCGTCGGTGCCGACGAGTTCGTAGAGTTTGAGCGACATGAAAGGGGTCTCCCGGTATTCCGTCCTTGCGAGCGAAGCGAAGCAAGTGACGCATTCTGGATCGCTTCGATTGCGCTCGCAATGACGATGTGGGGAGTTCAGCGCCCGTGCGCGCGCAACAGCCTTTCGCCATCCGGTGTCACCGCGATGATCAAGCCGACACCTGCAATCGTCTCGCGCGCGACATAGCCGCGCTCGCTGGCGTCTTCCCAGATGGTGAGGCGCGGGCACGAGGTCTTCCAGGTCGCGATCACCTCGGCATAGGCGCGCGGCTCGCGCGCCACCCATTCGACAAAATCCAGCACCAGCGGATCGGCGCTCTCGCTCATGGCAATCCTCTGTTCATTGCGAACCCGCCTTGGCGATGGCGGCGAGCACGGGTGTGCGAACCAGCAGCCAGCTGCCATAGGCGATGTAATAGCAGGCGATGGTGGTGATCAGCTTCATCGACCAGGCGATGAACTGCTGGTCGGTCATCGCCTCGAGCAGGCGCCGTGCCAGCGTGGTGCCGAGCATGGAGGCGGCGATCGCGACGCCGGCGAGCACGGGATCGAGCGTGGCGGCCTGGTCGATGATGCCGCCGAAATAGATCAGCTTGGTGAAATGGCTGACGAGCTGACACATCGCCTTGGTCGCGACCTTCTCGCGCCGGCCGAAATCGCCGCCGAGGAAGAAGGTATCGAGCAGCGGGCCCGACACGCCGGTCATCAGCATCAAGCCCATGCAGATCGTGCCGTAGACGGTGCCCTGCCAGAGGCGGTCAGGATCGGGCTTGATATTGGCGGGCAGCAGCCGTGCCATGAACGGCGTAGCGCCGAGCAGCAGCAGCGCCACCGGCTTGTCCGGCACGTAGCGGGTGAGCGACCAGGCCGCGAGCGCGACGGCAGCGCCGACCATATAGTTTGCGACCGGGCGCCAGCGGATATGCGCGCGCCACAGCAACGCGCGCCAGCCGTTGGACGCCATCTGCGTGATCGCATGCAGCACCATCGCGGTCGGCAGCGGCATCAAGGCGAGCAGCACGCCTATCAGGATCAGCCCGCCCGCCATGCCGAACAGCCCCGACAGGAACGCGGTGCCGACCATCAGCAATCCAAGGGCAGCGATCATGATGGGTGTCACGAGGGGTCTCCGGTGTGAATACGGCAGGTCAGGGACGCAACGCTATTTCACTCCCTCGCCCGGTTCTTACGGGGAGAGGGTGGGGTGAGGGGCTGCTGCCGCAATCACGGTGGCAGTTCGATTCGCGGAGGCTCCCCTCACCCGGAATTTGCTTCGCAAATTCCGGCCTCTCCCCGCGGGCGGGGAGAGGCGAAGGAGCCGCCTCTGCCTGAGCAAATCAGCTGGAATTACACTCATTCTTGTGCCTCGCTTGTGGGAAGCAGGCAAACTGAGTTATCTTGCCCTGGCATCAGCTTTGCTGAGGGTCCGATTTGCGGCGGCTGCTCTTTCTCAACGGCATCAAGGCATTCGAGGCGGCGGCGCGGACCGGCAGCTTTGCTGCGGCGGGCCTCGAGCTCAACGTTTCGGCGGCCGCCGTCAGCCGCATGGTGCACATCCTGGAAGAGCGGCTTGGCGTCGCGCTGTTCGAGCGCAAGGCCAACAGACTGGTGCTGACGCTCGCCGGGCGGGCCTATCAGAGCGGGCTGACGCCGATCTTCGATGCGCTCGCAAGCCTGACCGCGCAGGTCACGGCGCCGTCGGGCGTCCGCGTGCTCACCATCGGCGTCGGGCATACGTTTGCGATGCGCTGGCTGATCCCGCGGCTGTCGGAGTTTCGCAGCGAGGAGCCCGACATCGAGGTGCGCTTCACCACCGGCGGCGCCGAGGTCGCCTTCGGCGAGGACTGGAGCTGCGGCATCAAGCTCGGCAGCGGCGACTGGCCGGGCCTCGTCGCCGAACCATTGTTCGCCGGCGACCTTACCCCGGTCTGCGTGCCCCGCCTCGCCTCCGGCCTGAAGCGCCCGGCCGATCTCAAGGGCCCAAGCCTGATCCGCGTCACGCACTCCACCGAAGACTGGCCGATCTGGCTCAAGGCCGCGGGCGTCACCCGGGTCAACGCGCGCGGGCCGGAGTTCCAGTTCTACGGCCAGGCGCTGCAAGCCGCCGCCGACGGGCTCGGCATCGCGATGGGCATCCGGCCCTATATCGACGACGATCTCGCCGCCGGCCGGCTGGTGGCGCCGTTCGATCTCTCGGTGCCCAAGGGCATGCGCTGGTATTTGCTCTATCGCAGCTTTCAAACCGAGCAGCGCGATTTTGCCGCGTTCCGCCGCTGGATCATGCGCGCGGCGGCGGAACCCGCGGCCCGTCCGCGGCGGCCCGGACGCGCCGCCACACGCGGCTAACCTTCTCACGTGTTCGGCCGATAAATCCGGCCGCGTGTGAACGGCTTCACATTCCAAAATCCGCAAATGTGGTCCCCTGACCCTCCGACACGACAAATTGGGGACCACCAATGACGACCCTCTACGACGGCTTTGACATCGAATCCTTCGAAGCTGGCCAGGGACTGTGGCACGCCCGGATCCGGCGCGCCGATTTCAGCCCGGTTGCCATCGACGGCGTGCTGTTTCCCGCCATGGAAGTCGGCTTCGCCTGGCCCGATCCCGACGCGGCGATCGCCGACGCCAAGCACCACATCGATCGCTTTCGCCGCCGTGCCGACGACAGTGACGACGAATAAGCCGGCGGATTTCAATCCGAGCAGGGACAGCACGGCGCAAACGGGGGAACCGGCCATGTCAATCATCGAGATCGAAGACGCAGCGCGGCCGAAGATCTACGCCCGCAACGTGCTGTCGCAATGCCCGGAATGCGATGGCGATCTCACGGTGCTCCGTGTGATCGGCGGCCGCGCCGGATGCGAGTACTGGACCCTGCGCTGCACCGATTGCGGCGGCGTCCATCTCGACATCCTCGAGCCGCGCGTGGCGGCCGAGGACGACGGCGGGCCGCCGCCGGTGGCGTGAGCGCACAACCGGCCGCGCCCCTGCTGCCAACCTGCTGTCAGCAGCCTGCGCGCGGACGGGCATTCGCCCTTTCCTGAGCGGCGGACTCGTCCCATATTCGGGGCATGGCGAAGAAACCTGCTCCCCCCACAAGATCCCCCAAATCCAAGGCGCCGAACTCCAAAGCCCATCGGCCCGACGTGCAGCCGATCGGGCCGGCGCTGGCCGAGTTGCTCAATCCCGCGATCAATCGCGGCGATGCCGGCATGGGCTCGGGCACCGGTCTCCAGCCGCCGCCGGACAATTCGCGCGACCGCCGCTCCGGGGGCGAAGCCGCCGCGCATCGCGCGCGCGCCTCGACGCCCAAGGACTTTCCGGCTGATCGGCCCGCAGGATTGGAAGAAGCACCGCAGGCCAATTACGGCACGGCGGCCACGATCCCGACGCTCGATCCGGAACTGGCGCGACAGCTCGGGCTGCCCACCGAGGAGGACGATGCCGAGGCGCTTGCGCGGCCGCCGCGCAGCAAGATGGAGGCGCTCGGCGTCAAGGCCACCGCGGACGCGCTGGAATCGCTGATCCGCGAGGGGCGCCCCGAGTTCCGCAAGGACGACGGCAGCTTGCGGGTCTGGACGCCGCACCGGCCGCCGCGCCCGGAAAAGTCCGAAGGCGGCGTGCGCTTCGAGATCAAGTCGGACTACGAGCCGCGCGGCGACCAGCCGACCGCGATCGCCGAGCTGGTCGAGGGCATCCAGCGCAACGAGCGCTCGCAGGTGCTGCTCGGCGTCACCGGCTCGGGCAAGACCTACACCATGGCCAAGGTGATCGAGGCGACGCAGCGCCCCGCCATCATCCTGGCGCCGAACAAGACGCTGGCCGCCCAGCTCTATGGCGAGTTCAAGAATTTCTTCCCGGACAACGCGGTCGAGTATTTCGTCTCGTATTACGATTACTACCAGCCGGAAGCCTACGTCCCGCGCACCGACACCTATATCGAAAAGGACTCGTCGATCAACGAGCAGATCGACCGCATGCGCCATTCGGCGACGCGCGCGCTGCTCGAACGCGACGACGTCATCATCGTCGCGTCGGTGTCCTGCATCTACGGTATCGGCTCGGTCGAGACCTACACCGCGATGACCTTCGCCCTGAAGAAGGGCGAGCGCATCGACCAGCGCCAGCTCATCGCCGACCTCGTCGCGCTGCAATACAAGCGCACCCAGGCCGATTTCACCCGCGGCACGTTTCGCGTGCGCGGCGACGTCATCGACATCTTCCCGGCGCACTATGAGGACCGCGCCTGGCGCGTGAATTTGTTCGGCGACACCGTCGAGAATATCGAGGAGTTCGATCCGCTCACCGGCCACAAGCAGGACGAGCTCGAATTCATCAAGATCTACGCCAACTCGCACTATGTGACGCCGCGCCCGACGCTGGTGCAGGCGATCAAGTCGATCAAATCCGAATTGAAGATGCGGCTCGACCAGCTCCACGACCAGGGCCGCCTGCTGGAAGCGCAGCGGCTGGAGCAGCGCACCACGTTCGACCTCGAGATGATGGAGGCGACCGGAAGCTGCGCCGGCATCGAGAACTATTCGCGCTATCTGACCGGACGCCTGCCCGGCGAGCCGCCGCCGACGCTGTTCGAATATGTGCCCGACAACGCGCTGGTGTTCGCCGACGAGAGCCACGTCACCGTGCCGCAGATCGGCGGCATGTTCCGCGGCGACTTCCGCCGCAAGGCGACGCTGGCCGAATACGGCTTCCGCCTGCCCTCCTGCATGGACAACCGCCCGCTGCGGTTCGAGGAGTGGGATATGATGCGGCCGCAGACGGTCGCGGTCTCGGCCACGCCCAGCGCCTGGGAGTTGAACGAGAGCGGCGGCGTGTTCGTCGAGCAGGTGATCCGCCCCACGGGTTTGATCGATCCGCCCGTCAACATTCGCCCGGCCCGCACCCAGGTCGACGATCTCGTCGGCGAGGTCCGCGCCACCGCGCAGGCCGGCTACCGCTCGCTGATCACGGTGCTGACCAAGCGGATGGCGGAGGACCTCACCGAATATCTGCATGAGCAGGGCATCCGCGTCCGCTACATGCACAGCGATATCGACACCATCGAGCGCATCGAGATCATCCGCGATCTTCGCCTCGGTGCGTTCGACGCGCTGGTCGGCATCAATCTGCTGCGCGAAGGCCTCGACATTCCCGAATGCGCGCTGGTCGCGATCCTGGATGCCGACAAGGAAGGCTTTCTGCGCAGCGAGACCTCGCTGATCCAGACCATCGGCCGCGCCGCGCGCAACGTCGACGGCAAGGTGATCCTCTATGCCGACCAGATGACCGGATCGATGCAGCGCGCCATCGCCGAGACCGACCGCCGCCGCGAGAAGCAGGTCGAGTACAACACAGCGCATGGCATCACGCCGGAGAGCATCAAGAAGTCGATCGGCGACATCATGAACAGCGTCTACGAGCGCGACCATGTGCTGGTCGAGATCGGCGGTCACGACATGACCGACGACGTCATCTCGATCGGCCACAATTTCGAAGCCGTGCTCGGCGATCTGGAAACGCGGATGCGCGAGGCCGCCGCCGATCTGAATTTCGAGGAAGCTGCCCGCCTCCGCGACGAAGTCAAGCGCCTGCGCGCCACCGAGCTCGCCGTCGTCGACGACCCCACCGTCAAGCAGCGCACCGTGCAGGGCAAGGCCGGCGCCTATGCGGGTGCGAAGAAGTACGGCGACGCCGCGAATCTCCCGGTGAGCGCGATGAAGAAAAAGACCGTGAGCTCCGCGTTGAAAGCGAGCGGCGGCAGTGGCGGCTCAAAGGTGCACAAGCCGCATCTGGACGAAATGCACGGCCCGGAATCGCTCCCCTATCGCGGGGACCGCGCGCTGCCGTCAAAACCGTTCGGCGGCGAGAGCCGCATCATCCAGCCCACGGACTCGCGGCAATCAGGACCGGAGTTCGGCCCGGCGCCGAAATCGACGGGTGGGATGCCGGGACATAGGGGTGGGTGGAAGAAGAGGTAGCAATGACGCCATGCTTCAATTTATAGTATTAGTAGATCGGCGGCGGCGTCTGCTGGGATAACGCCGCACTTGGGAGAGTATCGTGGCACGTCCAGGAAATAATCCAAAGCGACGAATTGCAGCGATAGGTCGGCTTGCTAAACCTACCGAAGAGCGCGCTAAGAGCCCCTATCGATATATTGCAGACATCGCCGCTGTGATTCAAGCATCTGAGTTTGAAACTGGGGTGACCACATTCATTGACCAAGTTCTGGCGCGACTGGATGTAGAGAAGATTCCGAATACCAATCTCGATAAGATCTGGACAGGCGTGATCGAGGAACGGGGGACGCCTGCGCTGGGGCGAACCCGAAAGCTTGAGGCGCTGTTGGGACGAGAGCCTGATGAGGTTGATCCAGAAATACTGACGCAACTCATCGCAGACGCAAAGGAATTGAGTGATGCAACGATTGAAGAGATCGCAGCGGACCACGGGATCGGGGGCCGCGTAATAACGGCGCATGAACTTCGTGAGATTGCTAGAACAAACGGGCATGACGCCGCGCCAAGAGAAGCAGCACGAATACGCTCAGGTGCCGGCTTACCTCGCCACGGTCAGGTTCCTGCGTGGCGCTATGGAGCTGCAGCAGCACAAGCCTTGCGGGAGCAAGAGGGACTGGGTGCAAAGCAAATAAGCGACGAGCAACTGACAAATATGATCGGGACTCAAGCATCAGTCTTGGACGGCCATAAAGGCGGCGCCAATATCTCGTTCGCGCTTGACGAAAATCCGAGTCACGGACGCATCGTGTTGAGATCGAAATGGAAGACCGGTCGAAGATTTGAACTTGCCCGTCTTTTGGGAGATCGCGTCGTGAATGCAACGAGCAGCAAGCTATTCCCGGCTACTCGGGCGCACACTTATCGACAGAAAATGCAACGTTCCTTTGCAGCCGAGTTTTTGAGTCCATTTGATGCCGTGGATGAGATGCTAAAAAGTGACTACTCCATCGAGAACCAACAAGAAGTGGCTGAGCATTTTGATGTATCGCCTATGACGATACGCACGTTACTCGTCAATCACCGGAGAATTGATCGCGAGGAACCTGATGGAGAGTTTGAATTGGCCGTAACCGAGGCGGGCTAGAGATTCCGAGTGGCTCCAAGCGTTTTCACATCAGTTGAATTACGGGCGAACTTGATAGGGAATCGTCCCCACCTCTCTCGTGGGCAATTGAGCTAGTCCTGCCGTACTCCTAACGTCTCACCCCACGCTCGCCGTCACCACCGCCATCACCGACAGCATCAGCACGATCGCGACGAGCTGCATCGAGGCGGCCGGGTGGGTGCGCCATTCGGTGATCTTGTCGGCGAGTGACAGGGTGGAATCGAAGAAGCTCGGCTCGTAGAGCACCCTGGACAACGCGGGGATCTCCGGCCCGAGCGTCACCGCAATCACCGCGTGAACGAGCGACGCGACGGCGACGAAGACGGCGACGCCAGGGTCGCCGACGAGGTCGTGATTGCCGAACAGCTTGAGCAGCAGCGCCGCAGTGGCGAAGGTCGGGAAGCTCTGGAGGATGGCGGTCAGCGCAGAGCCTTCGAGCGCGTTGTGCAGGCGGGGCTTTCTGGTGGCGGCGGTGACGGCCATGGCACATCTCCCTGATGGTGTGGGGATGACGTTAGCCGCGGTGGGAGTCCGGGTGGTGTGAGATGGGTCACGTGGGTGCGGCGGGATGCCCTTTACCTCGCCCCGCGCTTGTCCGCCGAAGCTTCAGCGAAGGCGAATGCGGGAGAGGTCGATCGCGAAGCGATCGGGTGAGGGGGAGTCTCCGCGAGTCCGTCTTTCACCGAATTCGCGGACGCAGCACCTCACCCCAACCCTCTCAGCGCGAGCGAAGCTCGTCGCGGCCCCGCGAAGAGCGGGGCGAGGGAGCGCACCGCCGGCGGGTGAGAGTTTCCCTACAGCTTGCCCTGCCCGTTCACCTGGCTCTGTTGCTGCTGCTTGTCCTGTTCCTTGGCATGATGCCTGCCGTAGAGGCAGCCGGCGGCTGCGCCGAGGACGCCGTGATGGCCGGCATAGTGGCCGGCAACGCCGCCGACGATGGCACCCTTGATGCAGCCCTTGGCGTTGGCGGCGGAGGTCGCGCCCAGCATGAGCAGCGCGGCGGCGAGGGCGATGGAAGAACGTGTCATGGAGGTCTCCAGAGGAATAGCAGGGCTCAACGGGCTTAGGCGCGTTGCGGTTCCACGAACGATCGCTGCTTTCGCCATTGCGCGATAGTCCCTGCGCTCCGCGCATCAGACGCAGGACCTTGCATGAATTCGTGCAAGCGCACGCCCTCTCAACCGAAAATTGCAGCCATGAACCTGGTATTGCACTCGCGCGTCATACGTCTGCAATATCCCTGTGATCTTGCGGATTGCCGGTGCGACGCGCAAATGTTGCGCACCTCACGCGGCCAAAGAGGACGGGCGGAATGACGGTCGAGAAGCTCAATCGCCGGCGCGTGCTGCATCTGCTCGACACCATCACCCGCGCCGATCTCGAGGCCGCGCTGGCGTGCTGCACCGATGATGTCGACTTCCTCACCCACGCGCCGATCGACGTGCTGACGCACATGGGCCCGCGCCACGGCAAGGCCGAGCTGCGCGAATACTGGGGCACGGTGCAGGCCCGCTACGTCGAGACCCGCTACGAGGTGCCGCAAATCGTCGCCGAGGGCGACACGGTCGCGGCCTATCTGCACGTGTTCTTCAGGAAGCGCAGCAACGACCGCATCATCCAGGTCGACATGGCCGTGTTCTACACATTTCGCGACGGACTGATCGCGCAGATCCGCGAGATCATCGATTCCTACGATCTGGTGCAGCAGGTGCTGGAGCGCGAGATCGGCCCATTGATCGTGGCTGCGCCGGCGGACGAGGTATAACGGCGCTCACCGAAAAGGTCCTGGCCAGGGCGACCGGACCCGGGAGATTACGGGGTCCTATTGTAAATCTCACAAAGTGCGATCAATTGTGCATTGCAAAAACGTGATTTGCGTTTTGGCCGAAATCGCCTATTTGTTCGTACACTAATGAATTGAGCCCCCAAGCGCCGACCGCGCGTGGGGTTGTTTTTCGTTTTTTAAAGCCAATCCAGGACGTCCCAAAATGACAGAGCACAGCCTCTGGCGTTTCTCGCGCGCGTTGCACCGCGCGATCAACGACCGGCATTTCGAGGATATCGAGGCCCTGATCGACGAGGACGTCGACTGGGCGGTCTACGGCCCGATCGACATGTTTCCGTTCCTCGGCGCGCGCCAGGGCAAGGCGGCCGTGCTGCAGGTCATTCGCCAGCTGGCCGACAACTTCCAGGTCCGCCGCTTCGAGCGCGAGAGCATCATGCTGGGCGTCGATTCCGCCTCCTCGATGCTGCGCTATTCGCTGACGGCGCTGGATTCCGACAAGCCGATCAGCTTGCGGGTCGCGCAGTTCGCCCAGTTCAGGGCGCACCGGCTGATCAACATGCGCGTGCTGATCGACACCTTCGATCTGGTCGAGCAGGCACTCGGCCGCGCCATTCATCTGCCGAAGATGACCGGCGTCGGCTGAGGGGACACCAACGGGCCCCGCAATGCGGGACTGATCGACTGATGCTGCCGCGACGCGTCCTGGCCTCCAGCCCCGCCGGATGCAATCGCGGAGAAAGCTCGTCAATCGGGCGCGCGGCTTTCGCGCGACCCGTTGGTTCGTTATTCTGGATGAGGCGAAGGCCACAATTTCGCAATGATAGTTCCGCATCCTCTGCGCGAACTGGGCTCGCGGGCAGGACGATGGAATTCTCGACAGGTTTTGGCTGGACCCGGCTGCCAGTGCTGGCGGCCGCATTCATCCTGGGCTCGGTGCTCACCGTCTCCGCGCAGATCATTCCGCCCACGGCCGCGGCGGCGGACGACGCGGCCGAGGCCGCGGATGCCGCCGACGTCAACGACCCCGACGTGCTCAAGGACATCGACGTTGACAAGCTCGACTGGGCCCAGCTCGCGATCGACGCCGGCACGCTCAACGACATCATCGCGGCCAAGAAGCGCGCGCAGGCCGCAGCCAAGGACGGCATCGACTGGTCGACCAACGCCAATGCCAACGGCTCCTCGGCGGTGAAGGTGAAGCAGTCGGTCTCCTCGTTCTGGGACGCACGGATCGGCGCCGACATGACGGTCGCGAAGGAGCCGACCACGATGTCGGAGCTTTTGGCGGAAAAGGCCGCCAATGGCGGCAACCTGCCGCAATCCTCGGGCAGTGCCTGGGCCGCCGCGACCGCCCCGGGCGCGGGCTCGGTGTGGGACAAGACAGCGGTGGAAGGCCGCATCGATCCGGGCTCCGAGCAGAGCAAGATCGGCGCGGCGCTGACCAAGTCGGTGCCGCTGTCCGGCGACATGTCGCTGACGCTCCAGAACGGCTACAGCGTCAACCAGCAGGGCACCACCGCACTCCCCGGAATCGCCGGCCGCACCATCCGCAATTACGAGACTGACCAGTCCGCCAAGGTCGAGATCACCGATACCGGCACCAGCATCATTGCCGGCCAGACGCTGTCGACCACCGACGACAAATGGCTGCGCAACGTCGGTGCCGAGCAGAAGCTGTTCGACAACGTCACCGTCTCCGGCTCGGTCGGCGAGACCTCGCAAGGCACGATCAACAAGAGCCTGACCGCCGGCTTCAAGAAGAGCTGGTGAGGATCGCTCATCTCTCTCCCCTCATCCTGAGGAGCGCTCTAAAGGAGCGCGTCTCGAAGGATCGAGGCCCGCGCCATACATACGCGCCTGCATGGTTCGAGACGCGCGCGAAGGGCGCGCTCCTCACCATGAGGGAATAGATGCGTCGTGCGGCGGCATTCAGACATTGGTAACTTCGCGCCACGGCAAAGCCCCCGAATGGTCCGCCCTTGCCGCATCTCTGCCTAGTTGCCGTCAAAATCCAACGCCCTGATGCAGCGGCCTGACACACATCGTCGTGCGGGGGACACTCGCGCTCAACGCGAACAGGGGAACATCGATGAACGCCATCCGTCCGGAAAAGGTTGAAGCAACCGAGACCGAAACCGTCGACAGCAATCTCGCCGCCGTGACGGAAGTCGAGGCCGGAATCCGCGACTTCGTCCGTAATGACATCGCCTATCTACGTCGCCCGGCGAGCAGCGCCGAGCCGGCGCTCGATGCATCCGCGGAAGCCACCGTCACCAACGTCAATTCGCTGATTCAGCGCGTTGCCGGCACCTCGCTCGCCGAGATCGAGAATCTGATCTCGGAGCTCGAGAGCCTGCGCGACCTGCTCCATGCCGAGGGCCAGCGCGTCCAGCGCGAGATCTCCGGCTACGCCCAGCTCAGCCAGGCCGCGATGAAGTCGACCCGCATGATCGCCGACAATGTCTCGCAGTGGAAGCGCGCCGCCGACGGCCTGCGCAACAGCTGATCGCAAGTCCTACGCATCACCAACCGCCGCGCTCCCGGAAGGGACGCGGCGGTTTTGATTCCGCCGCCACAATCCCGCTGTCATCGCCCGACTTGATCGGGCGATCCAGTATCCCGAGACAGTTGTGATTGAGCCGAGAGGCCGCGGCGTACTGGATGCCCCGCTCAAGCCGGGGCACGACAGCGGAGGATGTGGTCCGCCTCGCGGGGCTTAACAGGTCGCCGCATTGAACCGTTCATCCACTCCCAACGACCAAAGCCCTAGCGCCCGCAGCCTTTGCGGCGGGGCCCGGGGACATGTCAGATGCAAAGCATTCGGCCCGACAACACCGACCCGATACCGCTGCGGCCGGCGCCGAACCAGTTCGGCACGATCATGCTGCGCTTTGTCGGATTGCTGGCTGTTGCGATTGCGGTTTTGGCGTTGATCTATAGCCGCTGAGCGGAGGCCGGCCCCGAAGAGTTGACGATCTGTTAACGGCTCGCGTCGATGCTCGAGGCTTCCAGGGTGTAGCCGCCATCGGCATAGCCCTTCACGACCATGCCGGCGACCAGCATCACGGCCAACGTCGCGGTTGCGAAGATGAATCCGACCAGCTTGAGTGCGCCGCGATCTGCCATGGTTCTCGTGTCCCCTGTACTCTGCCCAGTTCGTTCAATTAGACAGCGACAGGTTCATAATTGGTTAGCAACTCGATGGTTCCCCCAACTGCTTCGGGAGTAACCATGTTGCGCAGGCTTATGGCAGCCGGCCGGAATCGCGTCCATAGCGCGCGGGCAACACTCGATGGGTTTCTCCGCTCCCTCTCCCCGCAAGAGCGGGGCGAGGGAGCGAGAGAGGATGCGCACCTCACACGAGGTCAGATCAGATCACCTTCTTGATCCAGTTGTGCGGATCGTTGGTGCGGCCGTACTGGATGTCGACGAGTTGCTTGCGCAGGCCCATGGCGACCGGACCGGCGGCGCCGCCGCTGATCTCGAAATCGCCGCTCACCGAGCGCACCTTGCCGATCGGCGAGATCACCGCCGCGGTGCCGCAGGCGAAGGCTTCCTTCAGCTTGCCGCTGGCCGCATCCTTGCGCCACTGCTCGAGCGAATAGGGCTCCTCGCGCACGGTCTTGCCGGCATCGCGGGCGAGCGCGATGATGGAGTCGCGGGTGATGCCGGGCAGGATCGTGCCGAGCGGCGGCGTCGACAGCGAGCCGTCGTCGAACACGAAGAACACGTTCATGCCGCCGAGCTCTTCGATGTAGCGGCGCTCGATCGCGTCGAGGAAGACGACCTGGTCGCAGCCATGCTGGATCGCCTCGGCCTGCGCCCGCAGGCTCGCGGCGTAATTGCCGCCGCACTTGACGGCACCGGTGCCGCCGACCGCGGCGCGGGTATAGTTCTCCGAGACCCAGATCGACACCGGGGCAGGACCGCCCTTGAAATAGGAGCCGACCGGCGAGGCGATGACCGCGAAGATATATTCGGACGACGGCTTCACGCCGAGGAAGGTCTCGCTCGCGATCATGAAGGGGCGCAGATAAAGGCTGCCCTCGCCGCCGGGGATCCAGGCGCGGTCGATGCGCACGACCTGCTCGACCGCTTCGATGAAGACGTCTTCGGGCATCTGCGCCATCGCCATGCGGTCGGCCGAGTCCTTGAAGCGCCGCGCATTGGCGTCGGGCCGGAACAGGTTCACGCCGCCGTCGTCGCGCTTGTAGGCCTTGAGGCCTTCAAAGATTTCCTGCGCGTAGTGCAGGACGGCGCCGGCCGGATCGAGCTGGAAATTGGCGCGGGCCTCGACGCGCGCCTCGTACCAGCCGCCCTTGGCCTGGTTGTAGCGGACGATCGCCATGTGATCGGTGAAGACCCGCCCAAATCCGGGGTCCACCAGCTTGGCGACACGGTCCTTTTCGGAGGTCGGATTGGGCGCGGGCTGGATGTCGAATGTCATGCTCATGTCCTTGGCTCCCGCTGCCGGTGGCTGCGCCGGCCTGCCCTGTTTCGGGGCCGGCTGGCTTAGTTAGGTTTCTGGCCGAACCACCGCCAGCCTTGTTACGGCCGGTTTCCGTCGCCAGCATGTCGCCGAGGACATGCTTTTGCCGAAGGCGGAAGTCCAGTATGTTTTGCCGAAATGCCGCTCGACAATCGCACGGTAGATCTGAGTCGGCCTTCGCCACGTGTCCGGCTCTCGCTCCGGCCGCCCTGCTTCGATGCCACCCGACGCGAAACGATCTAAAATTTCGTGCGGGCTAATCGTTTTGTAACATTGGACCCAAGATACGTCAATATGCCTGACATAAATTTCGCGACTCCTCTCATGACGCCGCCGGGCCCAGGCCAGCCGCGTCCGAAGGAAGCAATTTGCGCTGGGATATCATCGAGCTGCTGTTCTTTGCCTATCGCGACTTCGTCGGCGATCCCGACCAGGAGCTGGAGGCGTTCGGCTTCGGCCGGGCCCATCACCGGGTCATCCACTTCGTCTACCGTTATCCCGGTCTCAAGGTCGCCGACCTCCTCGACGTCCTGCGTATCACCAAGCAGTCGCTCGGCCGCGTGCTCAAGCAGCTGCTGGACGAGGGTTACATCGTGCAGAAGACCGGCGACAACGATCGCCGCCAGCGCCTGCTCTATGCGACGCCGAAGGGCGAGGCGCTGGTGCAGAAGCTCGCCGGGCTCCAGACCACGCGGATCACCAAGGCGCTCGCCGAGCTGGCGCCGCAGGATGCCGACACCGTCAAGCGCTTCCTGCGCGCGATGATCGACCGCGAGGATCCAGACAAGGTGCTGCAGACGATCTTCGCCAACGTCAATCAAGACGCAAAGGAGTGACCGTGCCGCTTGCTGCCACGCTCGCCCGCCCGCCGGCGCAACCCGCCGACGATGCCCCGCATCTGCTGCTGGTCGACGACGACCGCCGCATCCGCGATCTGCTGTCGCGCTTCCTCGCCGGCGAAGGCTATCGCGTCACCACCGCCGCGAGCGCCGGCGATGCGCGCTCGAAGCTCCTGGGCCTGCATTTCGATCTTTTGATCCTCGACGTCATGATGCCGGGCGAAACCGGCTTCGATCTCGCGCGCTTCATCCGGACATCCTCCTCGGTGCCGATCGTGATGCTGACGGCGCGCCATGAAGCGGAAAGCCGCATCGAAGGCCTGCAAATCGGCGCCGACGATTACGTGGCAAAACCGTTCGAGCCGCGCGAGCTGGCGCTGCGCATCAACAACATTCTCAAGCGCGCCGCCCCACCGCCCCAGGCCGCGACCGTGGAGAAGATCGCGTTCGGTCCCTACGTCTATCACCTCGATCGCGGCGAGTTGCGCCAGGGCGAGGACGTCATCCACCTCACCGACCGAGAGCGCGAGATGCTGCGGATCCTCTCGGAGACGCCGGGCGACACCGTGCCGCGCAGCGCGCTGACAGGCAATGGCAGCGTCAATGAACGCGCCGTCGACGTGCAGATCAATCGTCTGCGGCGCAAGATCGAGAACGACCCCGCCAATCCGCTGTTCCTTCAGGCGGTGCGCGGCATCGGCTATCGGCTGGTGGCCTCGCCATAATAGTGAAGCGCGCCCCATGAGCACGATTGATACCGGCCTGACGCTGCTGCGAAGCGCCGCCGGGCGCGTCTCCGCCGCCAATGGCTGGATGGGCAACGCGTTCAAGGGCTGGATGCCGACCGGCCTCTATGCCCGCGCGCTGCTGATCATGATCGTGCCGATGGTGATCCTGCAATCGGTGGTCGCCTTCGTGTTCATGGAGCGGCACTGGAACACGGTGACGCGCCGATTGTCGGCCGCGGTGGTGCAGGACATCGCCGCGCTGATCGACGTCTACAAGGGCTATCCGCAGGACAAGGACCGCGACCAGATCCGCCGCATCGCGCAGCAGCGCCTCGGGCTGGTGGTGGATTTCCTGCCTGCCGGCGACATGCCGCCGCCGGGACCAAAGCCGTTCTTCTCGCTGCTCGACCAGACGCTCTCGGTGCAGCTCGGCCGCCAGATCGGACGCTCCTTCTGGATCGACACGGTCGGCCGCTCCAACCTGGTCGAGATCCGGATCCAGCTCGACGACGCCGTGATGCGGGTGTTCGCGCAGCGCAGCGCCGCCTACGCCTCGAACTCGGAGATTTTTCTGTTCTGGATGGTCGGGACATCCTCGATCCTTCTGATCGTCGCGGTGCTGTTCCTGCGCAACCAGATCAAGCCGATCCTGCGGCTTGCGGATGCCGCTGAAAGTTTCGGCAAGGGCCGCGAGGCGCCGAACTTCCGGCCGCGTGGCGCGCGTGAAGTACGACGCGCGGCCGTGGCCTTCCTGGAGATGAAATCGCGCATCGAGCGCACGATGGAGCAGCGCACGGCGATGCTCGCCGGCGTCAGCCACGATCTGCGCACCATCCTCACGCGGTTCAAGCTCGAGCTGGCGCTGATCGGCGACAGCCCCGAGATGGAGGGTATGCGCAAGGACGTCGACGAGATGTCGATGATGCTGGAAGACTACCTGGCGTTTGCCCGCGGCGATTCCGGCGAGCAGTCGCAGCCGACCGACATGGCGCAGGCGCTCGAGGAGCTGCGCAGCGACGCCGAGCGCCACGGCCACACCGCGACCGTGACATTCCAGGGCCTGCCCGTGGTCACCGTGAAGCCGGCCTCGTTCAAGCGTTGCCTCGCCAACCTCGTCACCAATGCCGCACGCTACGGCAAGAGCATCGCCATCACCGGCCAGCGCGATCACCGCTATCTGACGGTCACGGTCGAGGACGACGGACCAGGCATTCCCGCCCATTTGCGCGAAGAAGTGTTCAAGCCGTTCCTGCGGCTGGACAATGCCCGCAATCAGGACGAGGGCGGCACCGGTCTGGGGCTGGCGATCGCCCGCGACATCGCCCGCTCCCACGGCGGCGACATCACCCTCGGCGATAGCCCGATGGGCGGATTAAGGGCGAGTGTGCGGATTCCGGTGTAACCGGCGATGTAGCCTACTTCGGCAGCAGCGCCTTCAGCTTGTCGACGTCACGCACGTTCATCTTGAAGCCGCCGGGCATCACGATGTCGCCGGGCTTCTGGTCGGGCTTGCAGGCGCCCAACCATTTGGCTTCGAGCGTCATGGTAGTGTCGCGCCCCGCGGCGCCGGCCGGGCCGCCCTGCGCGTGCGAGGAGGTCTTCACGGTATAGGCCGAGTTGAAATCGCCGACGATGTCGGCATGCGAGGTCGTGGATATGCCGGCGACGCTGCACTCGGAATCGCTGACATAACCGGTCGCGGTCTTCTTGATGTCCTGCTTGGCGCAGATCTGCTTGGCCATCGGAGAGACGTTGTTGTTCATCTCCTTGTCGACGGTCTCGTCGGTGCAATGCTGCATGGTCATCTCCGGCATCGCCGAGCCGGTCCGGACCATCTTCAATTCCCACAGCCCGGCCTTGCGCACCGGCAGGTCGTCGGCGCACGCCGCGCCTGCCGACAACACGACGACTGATCCGAGCAAAGCAAGCTGGCGCATCATGCGAGAGGCTCCCGGCTGAGATGTCGTGCCTTGTCTTGGTGTTGTCTTGGCGTCGTCGTGGCGTTCTCTTGCCGCTGCGGGAACGCCTCAGTAGAGCGTGCGGATCGGCCGGTCGGCCGCGCCATAGGGCACCCAGCGGCAGGCAAACGAGATGTAGCCGCCCTCATAGGCCTGTACCGCCAGGAACTTCACCACCTTGTCGTACCGCGCGCAGTGATCGACCGCGAGCTGCCGCGCATCGGCCTGCGTCGCCAGCGAATAGGCGATGATGCCGCCGGTATCGTTGCCCTTGAACGGCGGGACCGGCAGGAGGTCGGCGCGCGCCGACTGGCTCGCCACCATACCCAAGGCAAGAAGGCCCGCAGCCGCAATGATCTGCATTCCCGTCACTCCAATTGGTTGGCGCCAGTCTACGGTGCCGCCGCAACGGTGAAAAGAACGGAAGTCCGGCCAGGGCGCGGTTGCCTTCAACTCGTCGGCAAGTGTTGCCGCGCTGCACTTGACCCGCCGGGGCCTTCACGGCACCGTTCGACCTTCGCAGATCATGCTGTCTGGATTGCCCATGCGCGCCTCGACCTCCCTCAAATCGCTCCGCTATGCCGCCGTGTTCGGCCTCATGTTCGGGGCGCTGTCGCTCAGTGAGGCCAGAGCCGCCAATCCGCTGGAGCTGAATTTCTGGCTGAGCGGGCCGCGCTATGACGGCCGCGTGGCCGATTGCGACAAGGCGCTGCCGACGATCGCCACCCAGTTCTGGGAGAAGGAAAGCTCGTTCTGGAATTCGTCCTTGAAGATCACGGGCTTCTCGGCTGTTCACGAGACCGCGTTCCGGCCGTGGGCGTCAGACAACATTCCGCGCCGCTACTGCAGCGGCGAGGCCATGCTCAACGACGGCAAGATGCGTCACGTGCACTTCTCGATCGTCGAGGACGGCGGCTTCGCCGGCTACGGCCAAGGCGTCGAATGGTGCGTGGTCGGGCTCGACCGCAACTGGGCCTACAATCCGTCCTGCCGCGCCGCCAAGCCCTGATCGGAAGAGCCCCGATTCGGACGATCCAGCGGCCGGGAGCATGGCGGCCTGAAATTTGTTCTTGAAGTGTTCCTATCGCCTGCTAGGCTCGTTTGCACAGTCTAGTTGAGGGGCGTCGCCATGTTTCATTCCAGATTGCATTCGTTCTCCCGCCTGATGATCTCGCTTACGCTTGCCCTACCTCTTGCCCTGTCCCTTGCCGCAGGGCTGCTCGGCCTTGCGGGCAGCGCCCAAGCCCAGGACAGACGACAGAACGCGCCCGGCGAGTTCGATTTCTACGTGCTGTCGCTATCCTGGTCGCCTTCGTTCTGCGAGGAGGCTTCCGAGCGCGGCGGACGCTCGCAAATCCAGTGCGGCGGACGACCCTACGCCTTCGTGGTTCACGGCCTGTGGCCGCAATATGAGAACGGTTTTCCGGAATATTGCCAGCGGCCATCACCGCGGCTGAACCGCAGCATTGTCTCCTCGATGCTCGATCTGATGCCCGCCCCCGGCCTGATCTTCAATGAATGGGACAAGCACGGCACCTGCTCCGGGCTTACCGACCGCAATTATTTCGAGACCATCCGCAAGGCACGCGCGGCGATCAAGATTCCGGCCGAATTTCTCGACCTTTCGCAGGAAAAGACGGTGGCGCCCGCCGAGGTCGAAGAGGCCTTCATCAAGGCCAATCCGGGCCTGAGCAATGCCGCCGTCTCGGTCACCTGCAACCGGACGCGCCTGTCAGAGGTCCGCATCTGCCTCAGCAAGGATTTGCAGTTCCGTGCCTGCGAGGAGATCGACCGCCGCGCCTGCCGCCGCGACCAGCTGACCATGCCGCCGATCAGGGGTGGGTAGGGTCACCCTCAGATCGTCGTTCCGGGGCGCGCGACTAGTCCGCCGACGGGCGAAGGCGGAAGCGTGATCTACCATGCGCGATGCTGCATGGTCGGTGCGAAATGGAGTCCGGGCTCGGTGCCGACGCACCGCACCGGAATGACAGCAGTTACTTTCATCGCCCGATGTCGTAACTCTCCACCATGAACTACCGTCACGCCTTTCACGCCGGCGGCTTCGCCGATGTCATCAAGCACATCGTGCTGGCGCGCATCCTGACCTATTTGCAGGACAAGCCGGCCGCCTTCCGCGTCATCGACACCCATGCCGGCGCCGGCCTGTACGATCTCGACAGCGACGAGGCGCGGCGCGGCGGCGAATGGCTGACCGGGATTGCGCGGCTCATGCAAGCGCGCCTCTCGAACGAAACCGTTGCGCTGACGAAGCCCTATCTCGACATCGTCCGCGCCTTCAATCCGAAGGGTGAGCTCAAGGCCTATCCGGGTTCGCCGCTGATCGCGCGCGGCCTGATGCGGCCGCAGGACCGCCTCGTCGCCTGCGAACTCGAGCCGAACGCGCGCAAGGCGCTGATCGATGTGCTGCGCCGCGATGAACAGGCCCGTGTGGTCGATCTCGACGGCTGGGTGGCGCTGCCGGCCTTCGTGCCGCCGAAGGAGCGGCGCGGCCTCGTGCTGATCGATCCGTCCTTTGAAGCGAAGGACGAGTTCGAAAAGCTGGGCGCCGCCTTCTCCACAGCCTTCGCGAAATGGCCGACCGGTATCTATGTAATCTGGTATCCGGCCAAGAGCCGCCGCGCCACGGACGCGCTGGCGCAACTCGTGGCACGCAGCGCAGCCGCAGCAAAGCCGGCGGGAAAATGCCTGCGGCTCGAATTCAGCGCCGCACCGCAAATCGACGGCGCATCCCTGACGTCCACCGGGCTGCTGATCGTCAATCCGCCCTACACGCTGCAGGGCGAGCTCAAGGCGATCCTGCCCGAATTGGAAATGCCGCTCGGCCAGGGCGGAGCGGCCAGATTCCGATTGGAGGTGCCAAAGCCCTGAAGCACGGTCATCTTTTGGGAAAAAGATGCAGTAGCGGTAGTCAATCCGCAACGAACCGTATTATGCTGTTTCTGTGACTGGCTTTACGTTCCGCTTCCGCGAATGGTTGCGGCGGAGTGAAGGCCTAACAAAGATCCGGTCGGACCGAATGGTCTGCCCAAGGATGGCCAGCTCCCGGGCTCCGTAAGCCCGGTCATGCCGTGACGCGCGTCTGCGTCGCGGCGGAGGAGCAATGAGGGGGAGTTTCCCGATGGCCATGACGGGAACGGTCAAGTTCTTCAACGGCGAGCGCGGTTACGGCTTTATCAAGCCGGACGACGGCGGCCGCGATGTCTTCGTTCATATCACCGCGGTGGAGCGGGCAGGACTGAAGGACCTTGCCGAAGGACAGCGTATCACATTCGAGGTCGAACCGGACAAGAAGGGGAAGGGACCCAAGGCGGTCAATTTGGTGATCCTCTCCTAGCGGACCTCGCACAACAACCTGGCGCAAAAAAGTCCCGGCCGCGCGCGGCCGGGAAGCTGTAGTCCGGTATTTTCTTGTTTAGGTATCAGAAGTGATAGTTCACGCCTGCGCGCACAACGCTGGCGCTGTAGCCGTTTGACACGCCTGTAATAGCGAACTGGCTGGTCGACAGATCGACGTAGAGATATTCGAGCTTTGCGCTCCAGTTCGGCGCGAGGCCCACTTCGGCGCCGACGCCGGCGGTCCAGCCGGCGCTGGTGTGCGACTCTGTCCAGCCAAACGTCTGCGCGCGCAGCTCGCCGAAGGCGAGACCCGCGGTGCCGTAGAACAAGACGTTGCTGAGAGCATAGCCAGCGCGGCCGCGCAGCGTACCGAACCAGGGATTGGAGAACTTCCACGGCGCAAAAGTATCGTCGGCACCGGCTGCCTGGATGTCGCCCTCGACGCCGAACACCCACGGGCCGTTCTGGAAATTGTAGCCGGCCTGCGCGCCGCCGACGAAGCCGGAGGGCTTTGCGGGATTGTTGTCCACCGAGCCCCATTCGTAGCCGAGATTGGCGCCGAGATAGGGGCCCGCCCAGCTATAGGCGTTCAGCGGTTGATTGACGGTATAGGGGGCGCGCTGCCCGTAGCTGAGATCGGCGCCATCCGCCGAAGCCGTCCAGCCCGCAGCAGCCAACGCGGCCACGCCCACAACGAGCCTCTTCATCACACACTCCAACGCAACTGCCGAAACCGTGCGATGCCCGCGCCGCCGCGCAAGGCAAAACCGCATGGTTACGGAACCAAGAACTTTTCGCGTAGGATTTATCGAGAGTTTTAAGTTAAAGGCCTGTTAAGACCCGTTACCGCGCTGTTAACAGACTTAAGAAAGCCTTACCGGGAACTGAGCCGGCCGTCCTGTTCGTGCCGCTGAGCCGGAACTTCAAATTGGCGCCCTCAGCACCTAAATTCGTCCCATGATTCCCGATTCCACCGACAACCCGGACGACGCGCGCGCGCGCAAATCGCCGCGCGGCCCCACGCCGGACGCCCCGCCCGAGCGGCTGACGCCGCCGGACGTCGATCCCGCCACCGCCGGCGGCGACGACGAGGACGATGCGCGGCTGCCGGACATCCTGGAAGAGAGCGGTGCGGTCGGCGAAGTGCCGTTGGCGACGGGCCATGAGGCGATCGAGCGTGCGGTCCGGCTCGCCCCGACCTCGCCCGGGGTCTATCGCATGCTCGCTGCGAACAGCGACGTGCTCTATGTCGGCAAGGCCAAGAACGTCAAGAAACGCCTGTCCAACTACGCGCGCATCGGTGCGCCGCAGCCGGCACGCATCCTGCGCATGATCGCGGCCACGGTCTCGGTAGAGATCGTCTCGACGACGACCGAGACCGAAGCGCTGCTGCTCGAAGCCAACCTCATCAAGCAGCTGCGGCCGCGCTTCAACGTGCAGCTCCGCGACGACAAATCGTTTCCCTATATCCTGATCACCGGCGACCATTGGGCGCCGCAGATCCTCAAGCACCGCGGCGCGCAGACCCGACCCGGGCGCTATTTCGGGCCGTTCGCATCCGCCGGCGCGGTCAACCGCACCATCACGGCGTTGCAGCGCGCGTTCCTGATCCGCTCCTGCACCGATTCCTTCTTCGAGAGCCGCAGCCGGCCGTGCCTGCTCTACCAGATCCGCCGCTGCGCCGGCCCCTGCACCCGCGAGATCGATTTCCCCGGCTACACGACGCTGGTGCGCGAGGCGACCGACTTCCTGTCCGGCAAGAGCCAGGCGGTGAAGCAGGAGCTCGCAGGCGAGATGGAGAAGGCCTCGGGCGAGCTCGAATTCGAAAGTGCGGCGTTGTACCGCGACCGTCTCGCCGCGCTGTCGGCGATCCAATCGCAGCAGGGCATCAATCCGCGCACGGTGGAGGAAGCGGACGTGTTCGCCATCCACCAGGACGGCGGCTTCTCCTGCGTCGAGGTGTTCTTCTTCCGCACCGGCCAGAACTGGGGCAACCGCGCCTATTTCCCGCGCGCGGAGAAGACCTTTACACCGGAAGAGGTGCTCGGCTCCTTCCTCGCCCAATTCTACGACGACAAGCCGCCGCCGAAGAGTATCCTGCTCTCGCACGAGATCGAGGAAAGCGAGTTGCTCGCCAACGCGCTGTCGATCAAGGCCGGTCACAAGATCGAGGTCTCCACGCCGAAGCGCGGGGAGAAAAAGGAGCTTGTCACCCACGCCCTGACCAATGCGCGCGAGGCGCTCGGCCGCAAGCTCGCCGATACTGCGACCCAGAGCCGCCTGCTCGACGCGATGGCGACCACGCTCAGCCTGCCGCATCCGCCGAAGCGCATCGAGGTCTACGACAACAGTCACATCCAGGGCACCAATGCGGTCGGCGCCATGATCGTCGCCGGTCCGGATGGCTTTGTGAAAAACCAGTACCGCAAGTTCAACATCAAGTCGGAAGGGCTCACGCCCGGCGACGACTACGGCATGATGCGCGAAGTGCTGGAGCGCCGCTTCAAGCGGCTCGTCAATCCGCCCGAGGACAACGCGGCCAAGCCAAACGACAAGGCCAAGGACGACGATTTCCCGCAATGGCCGGATCTCGTGGTGATCGACGGCGGCCGCGGCCAGCTCAATGCCGTTCGGGAGATTTTCACCAATCTCGGGCTGACCCAGGTATCGCTGATGTCGGTCGCCAAGGGGCCGGACCGGGATGCCGGCCGGGAGACCCTGTTCATGCCCGAGCGCGAGGCGATCAAGCTGGAGCCACGCGACCCCGTGCTGTATTTCATTCAGCGGCTACGGGACGAGGCCCACCGCTTCGTCATTGGCTCGCACCGCAAGCTGCGCAAAAAAGACATCCGCGAGGCCGGCTTGCAGGAGATTCCGGGCATCGGCCCGTCACGTAAACGTGCCCTGCTGCATCATTTCGGAACCCTGAAGGAGATCGAACGCGCCTCCATCGCCGATCTCGGCAAGGTTCCGGGGGTAAGCGCCGAGAGCGCCCGCAGGATTTTCGAGTATTTCCATCCCCAGCCGGGGTGAAGTGAAGGGGACCACGTCATAGGGGGCGTCGCATCCCGTGCTCCATTTGTGAGCGGGACGGTTGACCTTCGGGCAGCAGCGGTATTGTTAGGACGGATGAACATCGCCACGACACGAGGGACCACCAGCCGCGCGATGTCCCTCCCGAACCTCCTGACCTACGGCCGGATCGCCGCGATTCCGGTCGTGGTTGGGTGCATCTATGCGCAGTCGATTTTGGATCAGCCGTTGTGGCTGCGCTGGGTCGCGGTCGCCATTTTCATCGCGGCCGGGGTGACGGATTACCTCGACGGTTATTATGCGCGGATCTGGAATCAGCAATCGGCATTCGGCCGCATGCTCGATCCGATCGCGGACAAGCTCCTGGTCGCCTCCTGCCTGCTGATGCTCGCCGCCGACGGAATCATCCACGGCTGGTCGCTGTGGGCCGCCATCGTGATCCTCTGCCGCGAGATCCTGGTCTCGGGCCTGCGGGAATACCTCGCCGCGCTGCGCGTCAGCGTGCCCGTGACCAAGCTCGCCAAGTGGAAGACGACGGTCCAGCTCGTTGCGATCGGCTTCCTGCTCGCCGGCCCGGCCGGCGACGAGGTGGTGCCGATCGTCTCGATGATCGGGCTGGCGCTGCTGTGGGCCTCGGCCATCCTCACCATCTACACCGGCTACGATTACTTCCGCGCCGGCATCCATCACCTCATCAGGGAGGATGAAGGATGAAGCTGAAATATTTCGCCTGGGTGCGCGAGCGCGTCGGCAAGGCCGAGGAGACCATCGAGCCGCCGGGAAGCGTCCGCACCGTGGAGGAGCTGATCGTCTGGCTGTCCGGACGTAGCGAAGCCTACGCCTATGCGTTCGAAAAGCCGAAGGTGATCCGTGCCGCGATCGACCATACCCACGTCAAGTCGGACGCCGCGATCGCCGGCGCCCGCGAGATCGCGTTCTTCCCGCCCATGACCGGTGGCTAGGTGCATGAGCGGCCCTGCCACCATCCGCATCCAGGAAGACGATTTCGACATCGCGCGCGAGATCGCGAGCCTGACCGAAAGCCGCACCGACATCGGCGCCGTCGTGAGCTTCTCCGGGATCTGCCGCGCCGACGAGGACAGCGCGAACATATCAGCGCTGACGCTCGAGCATTATCCGGGCATGGCCGAAGACGAGATCAAACGGCATGTCGACGAGGCCATTTCGCGCTGGCCGCTCAACGGCGTCACGATCATTCACCGCGTCGGGCGATTCATGCCCGGCCAGAACATCGTGCTGGTGCTGACTGCCTCGCAGCACCGCCGGGCAGCGTTCGAGGCGGCCGAGTTCCTGATGGATTACCTCAAGACCAGCGCGCCATTCTGGAAGAAGGAAGAGAGCGCCACCGGCACCGGCTGGGTCGAGGCCGAGGCCCGCGACGACGAGGCCGCCGCACGCTGGACCCGATCTTGATGGCAAAAGCTTTGAAAAAGACAGCGCGCAGCCGCGCCGCGCCAAAACGCGCCAAAGTAGGCCGTGCCGAGCTTCTCACGCTGCTCGATTTCGTCCGCTATGCGGTCAGCCGCTTCATCGAGGCCAAGCTTGCGTTCGCGCACGGCACCACGGATCCGGTCGCTGAAGCGGCCTTCCTGGTTTGCGAGGCCCTGCATCTGCATCCCGACCAGTTCGAGGCCTTCGCGCACGCCCGCGTCACAGCAGCGGAAGGCAAGCTCATCGTCGATCTCGTCCATAAGCGCGTCGCCACGCGCAAACCGGCCGCCTATCTCGTCAACAAGATCTACATGCGCGGCCTCCCCTTCTATGTCGACGAGCGCGTCATCGTGCCGCGCTCCTTCATTGGCGAGCTCCTGGAGTCGCATTTCGGCGGTGACGGCGAGGCGGGCTCGCTGATCGACGATCCCTCCGCCGTCGAGCGTGTGCTCGATCTCTGCACGGGATCGGGATGCCTCGCGATCCTCGCCGCGCATCATTTCCCGAACGCCGCGGTCGATGCCGTCGATGTCTCCAAGGGTGCGCTCGACGTGGCCGCACGCAATGTCAGCGAGCACGGGCTCGGCGAGCACATCACCCTCCATCGCGGCGATCTCTTTACCCCGCTCGGCGACAATAAATACGATCTGATCATCACCAATCCGCCTTACGTCGATGCCGAAGGCATGGCGGCGCTGCCGCCGGAATGCCGGGCCGAGCCGAAGCTCGCCTTCGACGGCGGCCCCGACGGCCTCGACGTGGTGCGCCGCATCCTGCGCGATGCGCCCGACCATCTCACGCCGGACGGCGGCCTGCTCTGCGAGATCGGCCGCGGCCGCGGACTCGTCGAGGAGGCCTTTCCGGAACTGCCGCTGCTCTGGCTCGACACCGAGGAGTCCGAGGGCGAGGTGTTCTGGATCGCCGCCGCCGATCTCCGCTGATCGGTGACGACGGGCACGACTCCTCGGAACAAGTCAAATTCGGCCACGTTCATCCTCCGACGAATGTCTCGTTCTCGGAGGATGTCCGCATGCTCGCGCCATCGGGCGAATTGCTGCGCGCCGGCATGGCGCTCAAGCTCAACCATCTCAAACGCGCCACGCGGTCCTATGTGCGAGATCGCACCAACGAGGCCACCGGGCGCGTGACGTCGTATGCGGTTGCCGCCGGGCTATTTGCAGTCGCGGGACTTTTCGTGGTCGCCGCCTTCTTTGTCGGCCTGATCGCGCTGTACCGGTGGGTCGCGATCGCTTACGGACAATTTTGGGGCTTGGGAGCCGTCGGGGCGGTGCTGTTGGTGCTGGCCGCCGTCTGCGCCGGCATTGCCATGGCTCAGATGAAGCGTAAGACGAAGCCAATCGTGCCGCTCACCAGCCGGCTGCGCGTGGCTATCGCGACCCCGCGCATCCCGCGCGGAACCGTCAAGGACGCGGTCAAGGAGGTCGCGACAACCATTCCCCTCGTGCCGCTCGCGCCGGGCGAACGCGGCAATGGCAGCAAGTCCCGCTCCATCCGCACCAACCGGCCGGTGCAGCTTGGCCTGATGCTCGCAGCAATAGGCGTCCTGGGGCTCACCGCGGCGCGCCGAAGGCGGCACCGGCACGGATTGGACTCGTGATGCCCGCGCGGCGCTCCGAGCAACTCGACAGCTGGCTGCTGATGGCGGCCACTGCCGTGTTCGTGCTGAGCGCGGAACGGTATCTCAAGGACTCCGGCTCGATCCAGTCGGCGCCTCCGCAAGACCACCGCAACAATGAGGCGAATTCGCCGGAGACCAGCGCGGGGCGTGCGGCCGCGCAGCCCGGACGTGGCCGTCGTTCCAATAATCCGTTCGCAATTCCCTGGGCCGGCTGGAAGGATATTTTCTGGCGCACTTATCAGCGCGTCGATGAAGATCGCCTGCTCGCAACCGCGGGCGGCGTCGTCTTCTTCGGGTTGCTGGCGATCTTTCCGGCGATCACCGCGCTCGTCTCGTTCTATGGCCTGTTCGCCAATCCCTCGACGATTGCCGGCAACCTGCAGACCCTAGCGATGATGCTGCCCCAGGGAACGTTCCAGATCATCCAGGACCAGGTCGCCCGCGTGGTGTCCAAAGGCCATACGGCACTCGGAGCCACCTTCCTGTTCGGCCTTGTGTTTGCGATCTGGAGCGCCAATGCCGGCGTCAAATCCATCTTCGACGCGCTCAACGTGGCTTACGAGGAGCGTGAAAAGCGCAGCTTCATCCGCCTGAACCTGGTGTCGCTGGCCTTCACGGTCGGCGGGATCCTGGCGCTGCTGCTGATGGTCGGGACCGTGGTCGCCTTCCCGCTCGCGCTCGATCATCTCGGCATGGCTCCCGAAAGCAAGCTGATCGTCGCTCTCGCACGATGGCCGGTGCTGTTCGTCATTCTCCTTGTGGCGCTTGCGATCCTCTACCGCTTCGCGCCCAGCCGGGATGCGCCGCGCTGGCAATGGCTGAGCCTCGGCGCGGTAACGGCCGCCATCCTCTGGATCGCCGGCTCGGCGCTACTGTCCTTGTATCTGTCGAAGTTCGCCAATTACAGCGCGACCTATGGCTCGCTCGGCGCGGCGATCGGCCTGATGATGTGGATGTGGGTGTCGGCGATCGTGATCATGTTCGGGGCCGAGCTGAACTCGGAGATCGAACGGCAAACCCTGCGGGACACCACCACCGGGCGGCCGAAACCGCTCGGCAGTCGCGACGCCGTCTCGGCCGACACGGTGGGGGCCAACGCGCCATTCTGACGGCTCGCGGTCAGGCCGAGCGCCGGCTCGACCGCGTCTGGGCCGTAATTCAGCGCTTGCTGATCACCACTTCCAGATATTCGCCATGCACGACCACCGTGCCGTCGTCAGCATGGTTGAACTCGCCGAGCAACGCCATGAGATCGCGGCGCAGTGCGGCCTGCGCCGTCTCGTCCAGTGCGGCGAAGGCTTTCAGCATCGGTCCGTAGTATGACTTGAAGACCTCCAGCCAGTGTTCCGGCGAGCGATAGCGGAACACGAACATGCGCGGCTCGGCGGCGATCTCCGACGCCTGAGCGCCGAACATCTCCTGAAGCCGGGCCGGGGTGCCCCACAGCGCCGGCGACTTCACACCCGCGGGCGGCGGCAGGTGCTTGCCGATGGTCTTGAACAGCTGGCCGATGAAACCCTGCGGCGTCCAGTTGGCGAGGCCGATCTTGCCGCCGGACCTGCAGACCCGCGCAAGCTCGGACGCGGCCTTGTCCTGGTCCGGCGTGAACATCACGCCGAAGGTCGAGAGCACGACGTCGTAGCTTGCATCCGCGAACGGCAGTGCCTCGGCATCCGCTTCGCGGAATTCGACCGTCAAATGCTCCGCGGCGGCCCGCTCGCGCCCGCGTTTGAGCAGCGCCGGCACGTAGTCCGTGGAGGTGACATCGCACCAGCGCCGGGCCGCAGCCAGCGTCGCATTGCCGTTGCCGGCCGCAACATCCAGCACCTTGCTGCCGGCGCGCAGATCGAGCGCCTCGCAGAGCTGCTCGCCGACGATCTGCAAGGTGGTGCCGACCACCGCATAGTCGCCGGACGACCAAGCGCCCTGCTGACGGTGCTTGACGGCGGCAAGATCGGGGTGGGCGGCGGCTGGCGTGCTGAGCGCTGCGGATGTCGACATGGCAATCTCCTGTGGTTGAAGAACGCCGGGACGATAAGGCGCATGCGGCTCGCTGGCCTTGAGAGCGGCGCTATTTTACGTTCAGATCACCTTGATTTTCGGGCGTAAGCCGAGGCGCAGCGTGCCGTTTCAATTCGAGGATTTCGTGCTCGATCCCGAGCGCCGCGAATTGCGGCGGGCGGACACGCTCGTCGCGCTCGAGCCCCAGGTGTTCGATCTCCTGCTGTATCTGGTCCGCAACCGCGAGCGCGTGGTGACGCGGGACAATATGCTGGATGCGATCTGGAACGGCCGCGTCGTCTCGGAATCGACGCTGACCAGCCGGATCAACGCGGCGCGGCGCGCCGTCGGCGACTCCGGCGAGGAGCAGCGGCTGATCCGCACCGTCGCGCGGAAGGGCGTGCGCTTCGTCGGCGCGATCACGGAGCTGTCCGGCGCCGCGGGGCCGACTGCGGCGGCGACGGCGGGATTGCCGCTGCCCGATCGCCCCGCGATCGCCGTGCTGCCCTTCACCAATATGAGCGGCGAGGCCGAACAGGACTATTTCTCCGACGGGATCAGCGAGGACATCATCACGGCGCTGTCGAAACTGCGCTGGTTCTTCGTCATCGCGCGCAACTCGTCCTTCATCTACAAGGGTCGCACGGTTCATTTGCGTGAGGTCGCGGAACAGCTCGGCGTGCGCTATGTCGTCGAGGGCAGCGTCCGCAAGGACGGCGACCGCGTCCGCATCACCGCGCAGCTCAATGACGTCGCTACCGGCAGCCATCTCTGGGCCGAACGTTACGACCGCAAGCTCGCCGACGTCTTCGCGGTGCAGGACGAGATCACGGAGGCGATCGTCGCCGCGATCGAGCCGCAGCTCTATGCGGCCGAGAATTTTCGCGCCCAGCGCAAGCCGCCCGACAGCATGGACGCCTGGGATCTCTTGATGCGCGCGCTCTCGCATTACTGGCGCGTGACGCGGCAGGACCATGTCGTGGCGCAAGCCCTGCTCGAAAAGGCCATCGCGCTCGATCCGAACTACGGCAAGGCGCTCGGGCTGCTCGGCACCAGCTACATGTTCGCGGCGCATATGGGCTGGATGGAGATGGCCAGCGCCATATCCGTCGCCGAACGGGCGGCGCGCGCCGCGATCCGCGCCGACGACGAGGATGCCTGGGCGCACAACGCGCTCGGCCACGTCAATCTGTTCGCGCGCCGTTTCGACGACTCGCTCGCCGAGTTCGAGACCGCGCTCCGGCTCAATCCGAACTTTGCTCTGGCGCAGGGCTATCATGGACTGGCGCTGGGCTATTGCGGCCGCTGGCGGGACGCCGACGAGGCCGCGCGCCGGGCGATCCGGCTCAGCCCACGCGACCCCTATGCCCCCGTCTATTTCGGCATCGCCGCCTATGCCCGCTTCCTCGGCAGCGATTACGAGGAGGCGATCCGGCTCGCGCAGGAGGCCTTGCGCCAGCGCAGTGACTTCGTCGGAGCGCACCGGGTGCTGACCGCGGCGGCCGCCATGGCGGGTCACGGCGAGGTCGCCAGCGTCGCCTTGAAGGAACTGCGCCGCGCCCAGCCGAACGTCTCGCTGGCCTGGATCGCCGAGTTCATGCCGATCAGGCTCGCTGCCGATCGCGAGCATTACCTCGAGGGCTTTCGCCGCGCTGGCCTGAGTTGAGATCCGAACCAGCCCCTATCCCCTCGAATCAACAATGATGTTACGGTGATGCGGCTTGGGCGAGCATGGGCGCGACGAGTTCGGACAACGACCCGTGTTTTCCCGGTGAGGCAGCCAGCTCTTGAGGCGTAACGCGCGGCATGATCTGCATCTCGACGATCTTCATCGCCATCTGCATGGTCCTGGTCGCGGCCTCGCTCGGGCTCGTGCTCTACTCGGTCGCCGGGATCAGCGGAACCGAATCCGCGATCGTGGCGCTGACCGCGCTGACTTTCCTGATCCTCTACAACGCGGTATCGATGCGGCTGCGCGACCGCAGCGACGTGGGCGGCCAGATCGCCGATCTGTCGCGCGGCACCGCCGACCTCGCCCGCCAGGTGGCCGAGTTCGGCCGCCGGCTCGCGGCGGTCGAAGGCCGCGTCGCTTCGTCCAATTCGACCAACTCCGACCGCATCCAGTCGGTGGTCGGTGAGATCAACGAGCTCAGCGGGTTGGTCCGGCAGCTCGCCGCCACCGTGTCGGTCCATGAGGATCTGCTGGCGGATGGGACACCCTCTCCTGCCACTTCTCCTGCCCCGGCTGCGGCCGCAAAGCAGGAACCGAAGGGGCCGGTTGATCTGATCGCAATGCCCGAGGAACGCCCGGTTGCACCGCCCCCGCTCCCGGCGGCGCCGCGGCCCGCGCCCACACCGATGATCCAGGCCGCCGGCGCACGCAACCCGACCCAGATGCTGGCCACGCTGCGCAATGCCATTGACGAAAACCGCATCGACATCTTCCTCCAGCCGATGGTGACGCTGCCGCAGCGCAAGGTGCGGTTCTACGAGGCGGTGACGCGGGTGCGCGACGAGCGCGACCAGCTGATCGCCGCCGAGGAGTTCATCAGCGTCGCCGAAGCCTCCGGCCTGATCGGGCGCGTCGACAACATGGTGATGCTGCGCTGTGTGCAGGTGCTGCGCCGCCTGATGGTGCGCAACAAGGATGTCGGCGTGTTCTGCAACGTCGCGGCCTCCACGCTCGGCAACTCAACCACGTTCGCGCAATGCCTGGACTTCCTCGAAGCCAACCGGGCGTTGGCGCCGTCGCTGGTGCTGGAGTTCAAGCAGTCCACCTTCCGCAATCTTGGCCCGGCCGAGACCGAGAATCTTGCCGCGCTCGCGCAGCGCGGCTTCCGCTTCTCGATGGACCACGTCACGGACCTGCGCATCGAGCCGCGCGAGCTCGCCGATCGCGGCGTGCGCTTCATCAAGGTGCCGGCCTCCCTCCTGCTCGATCCGAGGCAGGCATCGACCTCCGACATTCACCCGTCAGATCTGTCCGACCTGCTCGGTCGCTTCGGCATCGACCTGATCGCGGAACGGATCGAGGGCGAGCGCGCCGTGGTCGATCTGCTCGACTTTGACGTCCGGTTCGGCCAGGGCTTTCTGTTCGCGCCTCCCCGGCCATTGCGGCCGGAGGGGGCATCTGCTACCGGCGGGACCTCGCCGACCCAGGCGCAGGACACTCAGGGACCCAATGGCTCCGGCACACCCTCGGGCGCGAGCTCTACCGCGTCTTCCCCACCGCGCATCACGGGCAACGCGGCGCTCGCGCGCCGCGTCTGATCGGCCGCGCGCATCATGACCGCGCTGCATTTCGCCGAAAGCCTGCGCGAGCTCGTGGGTAGCGTCGACGTCGTGCTCAGCGACATCTGGGGCGTGGTGCATAACGGCCTGGAATCCTTTCCAGAGGCCTGCGAGGCGCTGCACACCTATCGCAGCCGCGGCGGTACGGTGATCCTGATCACCAACGCGCCGCGCCCGGCCGACTCGGTGCAGCGGCAGCTGCGCAAGCTCGGCGTCGCCGACGAGACCTATGACGCGATCGTCTCCTCCGGTGACCTGACGCGGCTCTACGTCGCCGACCATCCTGGCCGGAAAATGTTCTGGCTCGGCCCGGAGCGCGACAACTCGATCTATCGTGGTCTCGACCCGGTGCTCGCACCGCTGGAAGAGGCCGACTACATCGTCTGCACCGGTCTCTATGACGACGAGACGGAGACGGCGGAAGACTATCGCGGCATGTTGCTGCAGGCGCGCGAGCGCAGACTGACGCTGGTCTGCGCCAACCCCGACATCGTGGTGGAGCGCGGGGACCGGCTGATCTATTGCGCCGGCGCGATCGCTGAGCTCTATCGCGAGCTCGGCGGCGACGTGATCTTCTACGGCAAGCCGCACCGGCCGATCTACGAGCGTGCGATGGCGCTCGCCGGCGAACGCCAGGGTCACGAGATCGACCGCCGACGCGTGCTGGCGATCGGCGATTCCGTCCGCACCGACTTGACCGGCGCGCGCGAATTCGGCATCGACTGCCTGTTCGTCACCCGCGGTATCCATTCCGAGGAGTTCGAGGGCCTCGACCAGCTTGACCCGGCATCGGTCATGGAATTGTTCGGCCATCCGCCGAAGGCGCTGATGCGCGAACTGAAGTGGTGACCTCTGTCGTTCCAGAGCAACGGGGCAGCAATGCAGAAGGCCCGGGACTCACGCCCCGGGCCTTGCAGATTGACCTGATGATTTAATCGCGCTTACGCGCTCGCCATGTCCGGGAAGACCGCCTCGATCTTGGTCTTCAGCGTCGCTGCATTGAACGGCTTGACGATGTAATTGTTCACGCCGGCCTTTTTGGCCGCGATCACGTTCTCGGTCTTGGATTCCGCCGTGATCATGATGAAGGGCGTGGTGGCGAGGTTGGGATCCGCACGTACTTCGCGCAGCAGGTCGTACCCCGTCATCGGCTCCATGTTCCAGTCGGAGATCACGAGCCCGTACTTCTTGCCGCGCATCTTGTTCAGCGCTGCCGAACCGTCGCTGGCATCATCGATGTTCTCGAAGCCAAGCTGCTTCAGGAGATTCCTGATGATACGGATCATGGTGCTGTAATCGTCAACCACCAGAACCGACATCGACAAATCAACCGCCATCTCGACTCCCCCAACGCAAACCCAGGATTTATTACGAATGGACCTGCCGGGCCGTAGCCCGCGGTTCCACGCCTCAAGAACTAGCACCAAGGCGTTAAACAGCGCGTTAACTGGGGCGTTCCAGAAGAATTGAAATCGGGTTCAAGCGGTCGCATCCGCCCGCTTGACTTCATCGGGCGGGTCAAGCCACCGTCCCGGCCGGTCCCGCCGGTTCGAGAATTCCCCTGATGGTCCAGCATTTTACCGTTATCCGCGACATCACGCCGGTTTCCGCGATTCCCAGGGGCGCTGTCGTCGCCATGGGCAATTTCGACGGCGTCCATCTCGGCCACCGGGCGGTGATTGCGGCGGCCCTGGAGATGGGACGGGCCCAAGGCCGCCCGGCGCTGGCGTTGACCTTCGAGCCGCATCCGCGCCGGTTTTTCAGCCCGAACACCCCGCAATTCCGCCTGACGGACGAGCGGGCCAAGCTGCGCCTGCTGGCCGGCACCGGACTTGCCGGCGCCGTCGTCATGACCTTCGACAAGGCCCGTGCCGGGACCACCGCGCAAGATTTCATTCACCATGACCTGATCGGGCGCCTCGGCGTGAGCGGCATCGCGGTCGGCTACGACTTCCATTTCGGCAAAGGCCGGGTCGGCTCGCCGAGCCTCCTGGTCAACGAGGCCCCCCGGCTCGGCATCGAGGTCGACGTGCAGCCGCATATCGACTTCGACGAGCGGCCGGTTTCCTCCAGCGCCATCCGGATCGCGCTTGCGGAAGGCCAGCTCGAGGAAGCCACCACCATGCTCGGCGGCCCCTGGTTCATCACCGGCGAGGTGATCCACGGCGAGAAGCGCGGCCGCGATCTCGGCTATCCCACCGCCAACATCCGCCTCGATGCCAATTGCGGCCTAAAGCACGGCATCTATGCGGTGCGGGTCGGCCACGGCGCCGAGCGGCTGGATGGCGTGGCAAGCTTCGGCCGCCGCCCGACCTTTGACAATGGCGCACCGCTGCTGGAAATCTTCCTGTTCGACTTCAAAGGCGACCTCTACGGCCAGGCGCTCGACTGCGCCTTCATCGGCTTCATCCGCGAGGAGCTGAAATTCGACAGCCTGGAGGCCCTGATCCGCCAGATGGACGACGATTCCGCCCGCGCCCGCGCCATCCTGACCGCCGCGCCGGATGCGTTTCCGAGGCTCGGGACGGTCGATTGATCAATCGGACCGGGCAATGAGCCGCGGATCGAACGGCGCCTGGATCACCTCCGCGACCGTGATGCGCGCGACCTCCGGATGTGCAGGGTTCAGGAGAAAGTTGGCCCCCGCTCGCTTATGGCAGAGGGCACCTGCAGGAGCGCACTCGTTGAGCGATCAAGCCATCGATCCCCGACCTCACGGCTGACCATCATCTGGGTCCGCCAATCCGGTGGCCATTCCGGCCCGGCGATCTCAACGACAATATCGTCGGGAATCGCGATACGCAGCAATTGGTAGGTCGGCGGGATGAGATCGCGGTCCATGTGGACCAGCATTTCCAGCAATGCGCTTGACGGATGATCGGCGAGATAGACGATCCGCCTCCCCTGCGAATGCCATCTGCCCCCAGCCCTCAGACCGCCGACTCCGGAAAGATCGACGTAGTTCGAAATTCGCCAGAGCTCCATCTGGCGGGCTCAGGCAAAGATTCCGTGATCGATCTGCTCAAGCATTTCGCGGACGACCGCGGTGCCAAGCTCGTCCCTCACCAGATCGAGTGGCCTTTGCCGCGAGAGAGAGGTATTTGGCCGGGTGAGCCAGGCTTCGGCTCTTTCCGCGTCACCGAACACGCGGGCCGCGAGCGTGCTGATATCGAGCATCCGGACCAGTGCCTCACGTTCCGAACCGCCCACCGCAGAGACCATCTCGAGCGAAAACGCTCGCAGACGCTGCTCGGCCTTGGAGAGCACCTCGTTATCGGCTCCTCCATGTCTCCGTAGCTCCTTCAGCTCTTCCAGAACCTCGGCAAGCGGCGCGGCATTCATGAAATTCTCTCCTTGCTTCAATAAATTAGCCTCTTTGAAGAAAACCGCAACTGCACCCGGCCGGTATCTCACCCTTTGCGCTTCCGCCGCCCGGCTGCTATGGAGAGCCCATGTTTGCGCGGCGCATCATAGGGATTAGCGGCCCGGCTTCCGCCTGAGCTTTCGGCTCGGCGCAAGACCGGGATTTGGTCGTTTCACCCGCGATTCCGCATCGCCATCTGTTCCCGCGCCCTTCCGAGCCAGTCAGCCCCATGTCCGAAAAGCCGCAAAAGTCCCCAAAGTCTGACGCCAAAGACTATTCCAAAACCCTGTTCCTGCCGCAGACCGAATTCCCGATGCGCGCCGGCCTGCCGCAGCGCGAGCCCGAGATCCTCAAGCGCTGGTACGAGATCGGCCTGTACGAGAAGCTGCGCGAGAGCGCGAAGGGCCGCGGCAAGTTCGTGCTGCATGACGGGCCGCCCTACGCCAACGGCAACATCCACATCGGCACGGCGCTGAACAAGATCCTCAAGGATCTCGTCACCAAGAGCCAGCAGATGCTCGGCTTCGATTCCAACTACGTTCCGGGCTGGGATTGCCATGGCCTTCCGATCGAGTGGAAGGTCGAGGAGGAGCACTATCGCAAGAAAGGCAAGCAGAAGCCCGACTTCCGCGACAGCGCCGCGATGATCGATTTCCGCAAGGAATGCCGCGCCTATGCCACGCACTGGCTCAACGTGCAGCGCGAGGAGTTCAAGCGCCTCGGCGTGATCGGCGACTGGGACCATCCCTACGCCACCATGAACTATCCGGCCGAGGCGCAGATCGCGCGCGAGCTGATGAAGTTCGCCGCCAACGGCACGCTCTATCGTGGCTCCAAGCCGGTGATGTGGAGCGTGGTCGAGAAGACCGCGCTGGCCGAAGCCGAGGTCGAATACGAGGACTACACCTCCGATATGGTATGGGTGAAGTTTCCGGTCACGTCGCCTGCCCATGGCGCGCTCGCCTCCGCAAGCGTCGTGATCTGGACCACCACGCCCTGGACGCTGCCCGGCAACCGCGCCATCTCGTTCTCGCCCAAGATCGGCTACGGCCTCTATAAGGTGACAGATGCGCCGGCCGACAATTGGACCAAGAGCGGCGATCTCCTGATCCTTGCCGATGCGCTCGCCGAAGAGATCTTCAAGCAGGCGCGCGTAACGGCGTTCGAGAAAGTTCGCGACATCCCCGGCGACACCATGGACGCGATCGAATGCGCCCATCCCCTCGAGGGCCTGGATGGAGGCTACGAGTTCGTCGTGCCGCTCCTGCCAGGCGACCACGTCACCGACGACACCGGCACCGGCTTCGTGCACACTGCGCCCAGCCATGGCCGCGAGGACTTCGACGTCTGGACGGCGCATGCGCGCGATCTCGATGCGCGCGGCATCAACACGGCCATCCCCTACACGGTCGACGAAAATGGCGCCTATACGGATCATGCGCCTGGCTTCACTGGCAAGCGCGTCATCACCGACAAGGGCGAGAAGGGCGAAGCCAACGAGGCCGTGATCAAGGCGCTTGTCGAAAGAGGCATGCTGCTCGCGCGCGGCCGGCTCAAGCATCAATACCCACACTCCTGGCGCTCCAAGAAGCCGGTGATTTTCCGCAACACGCCGCAATGGTTCATCGCGATGGATAAACCCATTGTGGACGCCCCGGGCATGCCCAGGGCTATGGACATCGCAGCCAACGATAAGGCGAAGAGCGGCGACACGCTGCGCGCCCGCGCGCTGCACGCCATCTCGGTGACGCAATGGGTGCCGCCATCCGGCGAGAACCGCATCAACGGCATGATCGAATCGCGCCCCGACTGGGTGATCTCGCGCCAGCGCGCCTGGGGCGTGCCGATCGCGGTCTTCGTACGCGAGAAGGGCGACGGCTCGGCCGAAATCCTCCAGGACGAAGCCGTCAACACCCGCATCGGCGATGCCTTCGCGAAAGAAGGCGCCGACGCCTGGTACGCGCTGGGCGCACGCGAGCGCTTCCTCGGTTCGCGTGCCAACGAGGACTGGCAGAAGGTCGACGACATCCTCGACGTCTGGTTCGATTCCGGCTCGACCCATGCCTTCGTGCTCGAAGATCCCATTCAATTCCCGGGCCTCGCCGGCATCAAGCGCAAGGTCGATGGCGGCACCGACACGGTGATGTATCTCGAAGGCTCGGACCAGCATCGTGGCTGGTTCCACTCTTCGCTGCTGGAGAGCTGCGGCACACGCGGACGTGCGCCCTACGACGTCGTGCTGACCCACGGCTTCACCCAGGCCGAAGACGGCCGCAAGATGTCGAAGTCGCTCGGCAACACTATCGAGCCGCAGTCCGTCATCAAGGAATCCGGCGCCGATATTCTGAGGCTCTGGGTCGCGTCCTGCGACTACACCGACGACCAGCGCATCGGCCCCGAGATCCTGAAGAACACGGTCGAGACCTATCGCAAGCTGCGAAACACCGTGCGCTGGATGCTCGGCACGTTGCATCACTACAAGCCGACCGAGGCGGTCGCGCCCGCCGAGATGCCCGAGCTCGAGCGGCTGATGCTGCACGAGCTCGCGGTCCGCGCCGAAATCATCCGCAAGGCGTACGAGACGTTCGACTTCAAGAGCGTCGTGGCGACCCTGTCGGCATTCCTGAACAGCGAGCTGTCGGCGTTCTATTTCGACATCCGCAAGGACACGCTGTATTGCGATCCGCCATCGTCGCTCACGCGCAAAGCGGCGCTGACCACGATCGACCTGCTCTGCAACGCGATCCTGAAATGGCTGGCCCCGTTCCTGAGCTTCACCGCGGAGGAGGCCTGGCGGATGTATCGGCCTGATGCCGAGCCCTCGGTGCATCTGGACGCAGTTTCCGCAGGATCTCGAAAAGCTCCGCGACGACAAGCTCGCGGCAAAATGGGAGACCATTCGCGACGTTCGCCGCGTCGTCACCGGAGCTCTCGAGCTCGAGCGCGCCGCCAAGAACATTGGTTCGTCGCTCGAAGCCTCGCCGGTGATCTATATCGCCGATCGCGATGTGCTGGCGACGCTGTTCGACATCGATCTGGCCGAGGTCTGCATCACCTCGAACTACGAGGTGCGCGAGGGCGAGGCGCCCGCGAATGCATTCCGTCTTGATGCCGTGCCGGGTGTCGCGGTCGTGGTCGAGAAGGCGGTCGGCACCAAGTGCGCGCGCTCCTGGAAGATTTCGCCGACGGTCGGCGAGGACCCCGAATACCCGGACGTCACCCCGCGCGACGCCAGGGCGCTGCGCGAATGGAAGGCGCTGGGGCTGGGGACCTGAGTCGCAGCATGCCCCCCTCCGCGCCGGCATTATCTCGGCCGTCGTCACGGTCGCCCTCGACCAGGCCTCAAAGCTCTGGTTGCTGAACGTGCTCGATATCGCCCGTCATGGCGCGGTGCGGGTGACGCCGTTCTTCGACCTCGTGCTGGCCTGGAACATCGGGATCAGCTTCGGCTGGCTCCAGAACGACAGCCAGGCGGCACAGCTCGCGTTGATGGCGGTGAAGGCCTTGGCAGTGGTCGCGCTGGCGATCTGGATGGCCCGCTCGCAGACCCGGCTCGCAACGATCGCACTGGGGTTAATCATCGGCGGCGCCATCGGCAATGGCATCGACCGCCTGGCCTATGGCGCGGTGGTCGACTTCGCCCTGTTTCATGTCGAGATCGGCGGAAATACCTTCAATTGGTACGTCTTCAACCTGGCGGACGCGGCCATCGTTGCCGGGGTGGCGGCGCTGTTGTATGACTCCTTCCTGGGGGTACCCGCCGCAAAAGCGCCCTGATCCCGTCCGATACGGGCCGGAGGTGGAATTATGCTTTGCGAGACGTCCGTCGCTCAGCGCTGCCCAACTCGGTTTCACGGGTGGCCTGTGAAACATAATGAAGGGCGGCAACGGTTCTGAGTGCAAGCACTTCAGACGGAGTCGCCGCGCCAGTCGCGGGTCCAGCCGCCGGCGGGATATCAGACGCCATCACCGAACTATCTTATGGAACTGGCCTGGACAGTCGCGAAGGACGTTTGCGGCATCATATCCGGCAAGGAGGAGGAGCAATAAGCTTCTCACGCTCAGGCGATCCGATGGCTGACCTGCCGCAATTGTCCGGTGTAGGTCGGAGGCGGCAGATGAACTATTTTTAAGTTCAACTTGATCGCGTTCTCTGCTTCGTGACCCGAAGCTTACGGCGGCCCAGAGTAGCATGCCGCGCTTTCACGCCGGACATCTGGGTCCGGATTTCACAAGGATCATGATGTCCTCTTACCGATCGGCTGCCTGCCTTCTTGCCGCGCTGCTTTCGACGAGTATCCTCGCCGCCGGCGCCGCCCTCGCCCAGACCACGGTGACTTCGGCTCCGCCCGCCAGCTTTACGCTCAGCAACGGCCTTCAGGTCGTGGTGATCCCGGACCATCGCACGCCCGTAGTTACTGAGATGATCTGGTACAAGGTCGGCTCGGCCGACGAGACGCCGGGCAAGTCCGGCCTCGCACACTTCCTTGAACATCTGATGTTCAAGGGCACCGAGAAGCATCCGGTCGGCGAATTCTCCCAGACCGTGCTCCGCGTCGGCGGCAACGAGAACGCCTCGACCTCGGTCGACTACACCAATTACTATCAGCGCGTGCCGCGCGAGCAATTGCCGAGAATGATGGAGTTCGAGGCCGACCGCATGACCGGCCTCATTCTCAAGGACGAGAACGTGCTGCCCGAACGCGACGTCGTGCTCGAAGAGTACAACATGCGCGTCGCCAACAGCCCAGACGCGCGCCTCAACGAACAGATCATGGCCGCGCTCTATCTCAATCATCCCTATGGCCGGCCGGTGATCGGCTGGCACCAGGAGATCGAGAAGCTCAATCGCGAGGACGCGCTCGCCTTCTACCGCCGCTTCTACGCGCCGAACAACGCCATCCTGGTGATCGCCGGCGACGTCGAGGCCGCCGACGTGCGCCCGCTGGTCGACCGCAATTTCGGTCCGATCCCGTCCCAGCCCGCGATCCCCGCACAGCGCATCCGCCCGCAGGAGCCGGAGCCGGCCGCGCCGCGCACCGTCACCCTGTCCGACCCGCGCGTCGAGCAGCCCGGCCTGCGGCGCTATTACCTGGTGCCCTCGGCGACGACTGCGGCAGCCGGTGAAAGCGCAGCCCTCGACGTGCTCGCGCAATTGATGGGCAGCGGCAACAATTCCTACCTTTACCGCGCCCTCGTCGTCGACAAGCCGCTCGCGGTCTCCGCCAACGCCAGTTATTCGAGCACCTCGCTCGATCCAACCCAGTTTGCGGTCTCGGCCTCGCCGAGAGCCGGCGTCAGCTTCGCGGAAGTCGAGCAGGTCATCGACGGCGTCATCGCCGACATCGTGCAGAACCCGATCCGCGCCGAAGATCTCGAGCGGGTCAAGACCCAGCTCATCGCGGAGGCGATCTACGCCCAGGACAATCAGGCAGTGCTGGCGCGCTGGTATGGCGGCGCGCTGTCCACGGGCCTCTCGATCGAGGACATCCGAAGCTGGCCGGATCGCATCCGCGCCGTCACCGGCGAACAGGTCCGCGCCGCCGCGCAAAAATGGCTTGAGAAGAAGCGCTCGGTGACCGGCTATCTGATCAAGGACACCACACCTGCCAAGCGCGAGGAGAAGCGTTCGTGAACCATTCCTTCCGTCCCGCAGGACATTTCCTACCCAAAAATCGCTTCGCGCTGTCGTTCGTCATCGGTACAGCGCTCGCATTGGCAGCGGTCTCGCCGTCGCAGGCCGCCGCAAAGATCCAGCACCTGGTCTCGCCCGGCGGCATCGAGGCCTGGTTCGTGCAGGACGCTACCGTGCCATTGATCGCGATGGAATATTCCTTTGCCGGCGGCTCCACCCAGGACCCCAAGGACAAGTCCGGCGTCGCCAATCTCGTCGGCGACCTCCTCGACGAAGGCTCCGGCGATCTCGATTCCAAGACGTTCCATGAGCGGCTCGACCGCCGCGCCATCGAGCTCTCCTTCAGCGCCACCCGCGACACCTTCCGCGGCAGCCTGCGCATGCTGCGCGACAACAAGGACGAGGCTTTCGACCTGTTGCGCTCGGCATTGACCTCGCCGCATTTCGAGACGGCCGATGTCGAGCGCATCCGTTCGCAGGTCATCTCGGGCCTGCGCCGCGAGACCACCAATCCGACCTCGCTCGCAAGCCGCAAATTCCTGGAGGTGGCGTTCGGCGATCATCCTTACGGGCGGCAGACCACAGGCACGCTGGAGAGCGTACCGACCATCACCATCGCTGACATGAAGGATTATGTCGGCCGCGTGCTTGCCAAGGATACCTTGAAGATCGCGGTGGTTGGTGACGTCGATGCGGACACGCTCGGCAAGCTGCTCGACCACACGTTTGGCAGCTTGCCTGCCAAAGCCACTCTCACGGCGGTCCCCGACATCGAGGCTGCAAAGCCGCCGGAACGCGCCTTCGTACCGCTCGACGTGCCGCAAACCGTGATCACCTTCGGCGGCCCCGGCGTGAAGCGCAGCGATCCGAACTTCATGGCGGCCTATGTCGTCAACCATATCCTCGGTGGCGGCGGATTGTCCTCGCGGCTCTATCGTGAAGTCCGCGAGAAGCGCGGCCTCGCCTATTCGGTGTTCGAATCGCTGCTCTGGATGGAGCACTCGGCGGTCTTCATTGGTAACACCGGCACACGTGCCGATCGCGCCGGCGACACCATGGATGCGATCGAAAAGGAAGTGCGCCGGATCGCCGACGAGGGCCCGACACAAAACGAGCTCGACGAGGCCAAGTCCTACCTCAAGGGTTCGCAGATGCTGGCGCTCGACACCTCTTCCAAGCTCGCGCAGGCGCTGCTGCAATATCAGCAGGACAAGCTGCCGATCGACTATATCGAGAAGCGCAACGCCATCGTCGACGCGGTGACGCTGGACGACGCCAAGGCCGCCGCCAAGCGGCTCTGGGGCCAGGGACTCCTGACCGTGATCGTCGGCCGCGCGCCGCAAGCCGCCGCACAACCGGCGGCAGCGACGCCCAAATCGAACTAGACGTTGAACTGATTTCTTTAAGCACCTGAATGGCCGGGTTCGCCCGGCCATTTGCGTTCGATGAGACGCGCCATTGCCGAACGGGGGCGTCCGGGATATGTCCGGGCATCACGAATGGTGCCATCATGCTGCGGATATCCCGCGATCTCGTCATTGACGAGGACGATATCGAGATCGGCTTTGTTCGCGCTTCTGGCCCCGGGGGCCAGAACGTCAACAAGGTCGCGACCGCGGCGCAGTTGCGCTTCGACACGAGCAAGCTGACCTTGCCGGAGGATGCCAGCTTGCGCCTTGCCCGCCTCGCCGGCCAGCGCATGACCAAGGACGGCGTCATCGTGATCCAGGCGCAGCGATTCCGCACCCAGGAGCGCAACCGGCAGGACGCCATCGACCGCCTCCTCGAGATCCTGCGTGAGGCCATGGTGCGGCCGAAACCGCGGCGGGCGACAAAGCCGACCTTTGGCTCCAAGCAGCGCCGGCTCGAGGGCAAGAAGCGCCGTAGCGACATCAAGGCCGGACGCGGCGGCGGCCGTGGTTTCGATGACTGAGAGTGTCTCTTCCACGGCGTGGTCTGCCATGTGGGTAGTTCCGACTTGCCTCATGCAAATGCCGTCTCAAGCGACTAAATTGGCCGCCTGAACGCAGCCTTGAGTCTCTCCATGCCCGTCCGCCAGCTTCCAGAGCAGGTCGTCAACCGCATCGCCGCCGGCGAGGTGGTCGAACGTCCCGCGAGCGTGGTCAAGGAACTGGTCGAGAACGCGATCGATGCCGGCGCGAGCCGGATCGACGTCTTCACGGACGGTGGCGGGCGTCGCCGGATCGGCATCACCGATGACGGTGGCGGCATGACCGCGATGGATCTGTCGCTCGCGGTCGAGCGCCACGCCACCTCCAAGCTCGACGATGAGGATCTGCTCCAGATCTGTACCCTCGGGTTCCGCGGCGAGGCGCTGCCCTCGATCGGCTCGGTCGCGCGGCTGTCGATCACCACGCGGCACGCGAGCGAGCCGCACGCCTGGGCGTTGTCGGTCGAAGGCGGCGACAAGTCCGAGATCATGCCGGCGGCGCTGGCGCATGGCACGCGCGTCGAGGTCAACGACCTCTTCTACGCCACACCGGCGCGGCTGAAATTTCTCAAGACCGACCGGACCGAGGCCGAGGCGATCCGCGAGGTGGTGCGGCGCCTCGCCATGGCGCGGCCCGACATCGCCTTCACACTGGCTGGCGAGGAGCGCGCGCCGGTGACCTGGGCCGCAGCGCTGCCCGGCGCCGCCGGACGCCTGACGCGGCTTGGCGATATCCTCGGCGCGGACTTCCGCAGCCATGCCATCGAGATCCATGCCGAGCGCGATGCCGTCGTCATCGCCGGCTATGCCGCCGCGCCGGCGCTCACGAAAGCCAATGCGCTCGGGCAGTATCTCTTCGTAAACGGCCGCCCGGTGCGCGACAAGCTGATCCTCGGCGCGGTGCGCGCGGCCTATTCTGATTATCTGCCGCGCGACCGCCATCCGGTGGTGGCGCTGTTCGTCACGCTTGACCCGCGCGAGGTCGACGCCAACGTGCATCCTGCCAAGACCGAGGTGCGCTTCCGCAATGCAGGCCTCGTGCGCGCGCTGATCGTGCACGGATTGAAGGAAGGGCTCGCGCGCGAGGGACGGCGCACCGCGGCCAATAGCGGCGAAAGTGCATTGTCCTCCTTCCGCCCTGCCTTCACCCCGCGTCCCGCGAGCTGGGACTGGCGGCAGTCGCCATCCGCTCCGGCCGGGCCATTGCCATCGTTCGAAGGGTCTACAGCACCCGCCTTCGCGGAGCGGGCGCAAGCCGCGTTCGACGTCGGCGCGCCGAGCGCGGACGTGCGGATCGAGGCACAGCCTGTCAGCGACCTGGTCGATCGTCCACTCGGTGCGGCGCGCACGCAGCTCCATGAGACCTACATTGTCTCGCAGACCCGCGACGGCCTCATCATCGTCGATCAGCATGCCGCGCATGAGCGGATCGTCTATGAGCGGCTGAAGGCCTCGCTGGCCGCAAACGGTGTGCAGCGGCAGATCTTGCTGATCCCCGAGATCGTCGAGATGGACGAGGCCACAGTGGAGCGGTTGCTTGAACGGAGCGAGGAGCTCGGATCGTTCGGTCTTGCGATCGAATCTTTCGGTCCCGGCGCAGTGGCGGTGCGCGAGACGCCGTCGCTGCTCGGCAAGACCAATGCCGGCGGCCTGCTCCGCGATCTTTCCGAGCACATGGCCGAATGGGACGAGGCTCTGCCGCTGGAGCGCCGCCTGATGCATGTCGCCGCCACCATGGCCTGCCACGGCTCCGTGCGCGCCGGCCGCAGGCTCAGGCCGGAGGAGATGAACGCGCTGCTCCGCGAGATGGAGGAGACGCCGAACTCCGGCCAGTGCAATCACGGCCGGCCGACTTATGTCGAGCTGAAGCTCGCGGATGTGGAGAAGCTGTTCGGGCGCAGGTGATCTTCGTATTGCCGTAGGGTGGGCAAAAGCGCAACGCGCCGTGCCCACCGTCTCTCCGCAATCCGAGAAAAGTGGTGGGCACGCTTCGCTTCGCCCACCCTACGGCAGCGAGGCTAGGGCTTCGTCAAAAACACGAACTCCGTGTCATCATATGCGCGGCGCTCCAATTCTTCGTAACCTTCCGGCGCGGCAAACTGCGCGGCCTTCGCCTCCTCGACAACGAGCAGCGCGCCCCCCGTCAACCAGCCGCCGTCGCGCAAGCTCGCAAGCGCCTTCACCGCAAGGCCCTTACCGTAGGGTGGATCGAGGAACACCAGCGAGAACGGCTCGACCGGATGCGCGGGGCCGAGGTCCGTTGCATCGCGGCGGTAGACCTTGGTCGTGCCGCCTAAGCCCAGCGCCTCGACATTGTTGCGCAACAATGCGCGCGCCTCCGCGCCGTTGTCGACGAACAACGTGAATTTCGCGCCGCGCGAGGACGCCTCGATGCCGAGCGCACCAGTGCCTGCAAAGAGATCGAGCACGCGCGCGTCCTGGATCGGATCGTCATAGGCGTGCACGAGGATGTTGAACACGGACTCGCGCAGGCGGTCCGCCGTGGGACGGATGTCGCGCGAGGACGGCGAGGCCAGATTGCGCCCCTTCAATCGACCGCCGACGACGCGCAACGTCAGTCCTCCTTCGGCGTCAGGTCGCGCTTGCCGTGATAGCCGCGCTTGGGACGGCGCGGCGGGCCGTAGCCGTTGACCTCGGCTTCGTTGCGCTCGCGCGCTTCGTCGCTGCCGGTGCGCTGCACCAGCACGCGGCGACCCTTGCGGTCGTTGATCACGCCGCGCTTGAGCGGCTTGTTCTCGGCCGGTGCAGCGTCACCGCCCGTCGGCGATTTCTGCGGCACGTCGAACTGCGCACCCGACTTCTCGATGATCTTCTCCCCGAGCTGGTCGCGCAGCACGCGGGCGCGGATCTCCTCGACCTCGCCTTCGGGGACCTCGCCGAGCTGGAACGGACCGTAGGACACGCGGATCAGCCGGTTCACCTCGAGCCCGAGATGAGCGCAGACGTTGCGCACCTCGCGGTTCTTGCCTTCGCGGATCGCGAACACCAGCCAGACATTGGCGCCCTGGTCGCGCTCCAGTGTCGCGTCGATCGGTCCGTATTTGACGCCCTCGACCTCGATGCCGTTCTTGAGCTGATCAAGCTGCGCCTGCGTGATCTCGCCATGGGCGCGGACGCGGTAACGGCGCAGCCAGCCGGTGTCGGGCAGCTCCAGCGTGCGCGCGAGGCCGCCGTCATTGGTGAGCAGCAGCAGGCCTTCGGTGTTGAAGTCGAGCCGGCCAATCGAGATCAGCCGCGGCAGGCCTTCCGGCAGATTGTCGAACACGGTCGGACGGCCCTCGGGGTCGTCATGCGTCGTCATCAGCCCGCGCGGCTTGTGATAGAGGAACAGCCGCGTGCGCTCGCGCTCCGGCAACGGCTTGCCGTCGACGGTGACGACGTCGTTCGCGGTGATATCGAGCGCCGGCGAGTTGATGACCCGGCCGTTGACGGCGACGCGGCCCTGCGTGACCATCTCCTCGGCATCGCGGCGCGAGGCGAGGCCCGCGCGCGACAGCACCTTGGCGATGCGCTCGCCGGCCTTCTTCGGTTTCGGCTCCTCTTCGCGCCGCGGGCGCCGGTCAAAATCACGATCCCGCTCGCGATAAGCGCCGCGGCCACCGAAGGCCGGACGCTTCTCGAAGATCCTGCTCTCATCCTCGTTTTCACGGCGCGGCCGATCGCCGAAACGACCCTCGTTGCGCGGATGCTCGTGCCAGTCGGAGCGGCCTTCGGCGCGCTCGCGCGGACGGTCGAACTTCGGACGGTCGCCACCGCGCGCACCGCGTTCGCCGTCATCGTCACGGCGGGGCCGGTCGAATTTTGGACGATCCTCGCGCGGGCGATCAAACTTGGGCCGATCGAATTTGGGGCGCTCGCGGAACGGACGATCACCCGACGCACGATCGTCGCGCGAACGCGAGAAGCGCGGACGGTCATCGCCGCGGCCGCCTTCGCCGCGATCGTCGCGCTTCTGCCAGGGCTTGTCCTGACCGCGGTCGCTGCCGCCGAAGTCCCTGCGCGGGCCCTTGCTGAAATCCTTGCGCGGCGGCCGGTCGCCGCGCGGAGCCGCATCGCGCTTCTGCCAGGGTTTTGAATCGCTGCGCTCGGTGCGCGGGCGGTCGCTGCGGTCCGGTGCACCGCGCGAGAACTTCCGCTCGCCGTCGAACTTGCGCTCCGGGCGCTCACCACGCGGCGCGTAGGGCCGCTTGTCACCAAACTTCTTGTCGCCGAACTTCTTGTCGCCAAACCGGCCGGCGGGGCGGGACTCGTCGCGATCGCGGCTGCGCGGCGGACGGTCGTCGCGCCCGAAAGCCGGACGGTCGCCGCGCGGCTTGAACGAACGCTTCTCGCCATCGCGCGAGGGACGATCCGAAAACGAGCGTTCGCCGCGCGGCTTGAAGCTGCGCTCGCCGCGCCCATCGCCACCGCGGTCGTCGCGCTTGAATTTCGGACGGTCGGAAAAGTCGCGGCGCGGGGCATCACCGTCCGCGCGGGGGCGGGACGGACGGCTGTCGCGGTCGCCACGGGGGGGACGGCTGTCGCCCTTGCCTTCGAAGCCGCGCTTGGCGAACTTCTTCTCGGGGCCGCGCGGCTTGCCACTGCGGGCGCCCTTCGATGGCCCCTTGGCCGGGCCTCGCCGGCCGCGGGAATCGTTGTCTTTGTCGCTGTCGCGAGGCATGAATAATCTCACTCAGGGGGTGGCGCGATGAGCATTGTGCGCGCTCGTTTCGAGCCGCATGCTCAGGCAAATTCGGTCAAGCACTTCTGCTGAAGGCGCAGCTACTAGCAGGTTTCTGGCGATGATACGAGGCTTGAAAGCCCCCTCTTTCATGGATTTGGCGCTCAAAACGGCCGAAAATGCCGGAAAGGCGGGCGAAGTTCCGATCGGGTGCGTCGTGGTCCGCAATTACGAGGTCATCGCCACTGCGGCGAACCGGACGCTGACCGATTACGACCCCACGGCCCATGCCGAAATCATTGCGCTGCGCGAGGCGGCCAGGAAAATCGGCAGCGAGCGCCTGGTCGACTGCGACCTCTACGTGACGCTGGAGCCCTGCACCATGTGTGCGGGCGCGATCTCCTTTGCAAGGGTCAGGCGGCTGTATTACGGCGCGGCCGATCCCAAGGGCGGTGCGGTGGAGTCCGGCGTGCGCTTCTTCACGCAGCCGACCTGCCATCACGTCCCGGACGTTTATTCCGGGGTCGGCGAAAGCGAGTCGGCGCGGCTGCTCAAGGACTTCTTTCGGGAGCGGCGCTAGGGCGCGAGGAAGAACTCGCGCAGCGCTTTCGCGGTGACGTCGGGGTTCTCCTCGGTGAGGAAGTGGCCGGAGTCCACCGGCATTCCCTCGACCTTCGTCGCCCATTGCTTCCAGGTCTCGAGCGGGGTGGCGGCGGCCTGGGCGATGCCCACGCCACCCCACAGCGCCAGCATCGGAATGGTGATCTTCTTGCCGGCCTCGAAATCCGCCTTGTCGAGGTCGTAGTCGAAATAGGCGCCGGCGCGATAATCCTCGCACATCGCATGCACGCGGGCGGGGTCGCGGAACGGGGCGATGTAGTGCTCGATCGCGCGCTTGTCGATGGCGTCCAGCGTCTTCGACTTGGTCTGGCTCGCCATCTTGAAGCGCAGGAAGAACTCGCCTTGGCCCGAGATCAGCGTCTCCGGCAGCGGCGCTGGCTGCGCCAGGAAGGTCCAGTGATAGATCTTCAGCGCGTACTGCCGGTTGATCCGCTCCCAGTAATTATAGGTCGGCAGGATATCGAGCACGGCGAGCCGCGACAGCCGGCCGGGATGGTCGAGCGCGAGCCGGTACGAGACGCGGCCGCCGCGGTCGTGGCCGGCGAGCGCGAAGTGCACGTGGCCGAGTTGCTCCATCGCCTCCACCATGGCCTTGGCCATCGCGCGCTTGCTGTAGGGGATATACAGCGCGTCGCTCTCGGGCATGTCGGACCAGCCATAGCCCGGCAGGTCGGCGATGATCAGCGTGAACTTGTCGGCCAGCTGCGGGGCGACCCGGTGCCACATCACATGCGTCTGCGAGAAGCCGTGCAGCAGCAATAGCGGCGGGCCGTTGCCGCCGACGCGGGCAAAGATGCGGCCGAACGAGGTGTTGATCCATTCGGAGGCGAAGCCGGGATAGAGGTCGGCGAGATCGGACATCTTTTTGCATCCTTGTCGGGTCGGTCGCGGAGCCGCCCCCAACAAAACGTTGAAAACAACCCCATGCACAGTAGCTAAGCCTATGGCCTGCTTGTGCAATTTTTTTGTCAGCTGGTGGCCTTCTCCGCCTCCACCGCCTGCCAGCCGATGTCGCGGCGGCAGAAGCCCTCCGGCCAGTTGATGCGGTCGACGGCCTGATAGGCCCGGGCCTGCGCTTCGGTCACGGTCGCCCCCAGCGCGCAGACATTGAGCACACGGCCGCCATTGGCGAGGATCGCGCCGTCCTTCTCAACCGTGCCGGCGTGGAAGATCTCGACAGAATCCACCTTCGCCGCGTCATCGAGCCCCTCGATGCGCGTGCCCTTCTGATAGTCGCCGGGATAGCCCTTGGCCGCCATCACCACGGTGAGCGCGGAGTCCGGATACCAGCGCAGATCGAAATGCTTCAATTGCCCGTCGCAGGCAGCGAGGAACGCCGGCACGATGTCGGACATCATGCGCAGCATCAGCACCTGGCACTCGGGATCGCCGAAGCGGGCGTTGAACTCGAACAGCTTTGGGCCCTGCGTCGTCAGCATGATGCCGGCGTAGAGAATGCCGCGGAACGGCGTGCCGCGCTGCTTCATGCCGGCAACTGTCGGCAAAATGATCCTGGCCATGATCGCGTCGTGGATCGCCGGCGTCACCAACTGCGTCGGCGAATAGGCGCCCATGCCGCCGGTGTTCGGGCCGACGTCGTGGTCGAACACGCGCTTGTGGTCCTGCGCGGAGGCGAGCGGAATGGCGGTCTCGCCGTCGCACAGCGCGAAGAAGCTGATCTCGCGGCCCGCGAGAAATTCCTCGATCACGACTTCAGCGCCGGCTTCGCCAAAGGCGCCCTCGAACATCATGGCGATGGCGTCCTCGGCCTCGCGCACGGTGTGGGCGACGACGACGCCCTTGCCGGCGGCCAGGCCGTCCGCCTTGACCACGATCGGCGCGCCCTGGCTCTGCACATAGGCGCGCGCCTCGGCGGCATTGCCAAAGCGCTTGTAGGCGCCGGTCGGAATGCCGAACTCGGTGCACAGCGCTTTGGTAAAGCCCTTCGAGCTTTCGAGCTGCGCGGCCGTCCTGCTCGGCCCGAACGCCTTGATCCCGGCGGCGGTGAGATCATCGACGATGCCGGCCGCCAGCGGCGTCTCCGGGCCGACCACGACCAGCTCGATCGCATTCGTCTTGCAGAAGTCGATCACGGCGGCATGGTCGCCGATATCGAGCGCCACGCACTCCGCCTCGCGCGCGATGCCGGCATTGCCGGGCGCGCACCACAATTTCGTCACCAGCGGGGAAGCCGCGATCTTCCAAGCCAGCGCATGTTCGCGGCCGCCGGAACCGAGCAGGAGAATGTGCATAAGAGGCTCAGAATGAGGGGTTTGGCTGGGGCGGAGGTCGCACGAATCGGGGTGGGGCTCAAGGGGGATGGCCCCCAAACTCCCCGTCATTCGGGGGACGTCGGTAGGGCGCGAGCCCAGACTTGATCGGGCGGTGCCATGCACAGACCCGTTGCCGACGCTCCGGCGTTCAACTCCGCTTTCGGCAAGACAATGAACATTGCCGACGCAGCTACACAGACTTATTGCACGTGCAGAATTTGTACGAGGGAGAACCGCTGGCCGCAAGCTCGTCAATTGACCGTCAGCCCGACTGACCCGCTAGGCTCGCACAAACCCGCCTTGTAGGCCGAGCGCACCAATTCAGGTGAAATGCATCGTCAGTCCTGATGGAGGACTGCCCGTGATAACCCAAGGTTGAAGTGCGAGGCCAAATCGGAATAGATGTTCGTGCGAAGGCATAAGGGGTACTCGCAATCATGATGGGCCTAGTTTCACTGCTTACCGGCAAAAGTCTAAAAAATGAGCCGGAAGTGGAAGTGTTGGCGATGGCGCAGCTCAAGAAAGCTGGCTACGAGCTGACGATGCGGCAGTGCAAGAGCCCACTGTTGCGCAAGCACTGGCCTAGCAAAACTAAAGTGGCCAAGGCCGCGGGTTACCCCGACATCCTCCTGCACGTTGCTGATGCCGAGAAGCCGATTTGTGTGTGGGAGAATAAGGGACCGGGTGAAACAGCAGCAGATGCTCTCGCCGAAGCTCAATTCTATATCGAGGGCCTGCGGAAGAATCTCCCAAACGAGCCGGCACTGCCATCCATCGCCGCCGGATTTAACGGCAAAGAGCTGCGAATTGCCATTTACACTAACGATGGCAAATGGGTTCCCATCAAGGTCGACGGACAAGAACTCCGCGACTCGTTTCCAAAAGCAGAGTTTGTCCAAGCTGGTATCGCCGCAAACGGCGTCTTCACCGCTGGGAACGGTGCAGCCAACGTTAAGGACCTTCGCGCGCTCCTACCGAAGTTGAAGACGCTTTATCGGAACATCGCCACTCTTTCTTCCGGCCGAACGCCTATCGACTTCACGGTCGCGATATTGACGCTCAAGCTCATTGTGGAGCAGCAGCCGGATTGGGGTAGCTGGAGCGAGATGCCGCGGTTCTCGCCAGGGGCCCAATCTGTCGACCACGTGATTGGTGAGCGCTTTGAAACGCTGGCAAAGCGGGTCCTGTCAACCAAAGAGCTGAAGGGCAAGTACGGCGACATTTTCGACTTTCACGAGAAAAGCGACACGCTCGAAGTCGCATTCTCCTTTGTCGAGGTACTTAGTTGCCTCCGCTGGCCGGCGCCGACTTCGACATCTTCGGAGAGGTGTACCAAGCCATCGGCGACGAAGCGACAAAGAAGAAACTGGGTGAGTTCTTCACTGGTCGTCACATCATCGCTGGTGTTCTTCCGATACTTTTTTCACGCGCGGGCTTCGACAAGTCTTTTTCTTCAATCAGGTCGAAGAAGATTGCCGACTTAGCGTGTGGCACTGGTGGATTTCTGACTGAGATGCTGAGGAGGGTGCGCAACGACCATCACCCATCCACTTCAAATCTGAAGACATTCGCGCAGAATGCCTTCTTTGGGTACGATATCGGCCACGCAAACGCGTCCCGAGCGAGGGTGAACATGTACTTCGCCGGGGACGGCTTCAGCTCGATCCGCGGGGGCTTCGACTCGCTAGCCGCTTCGAGCGCAACAACCTTCCCGAAGGATGGTTTCGATATCATCGCCACCAATCCTCCCTATGGCACCTCAAATTACGGGCGGATCGAAGAAGCGTTCTTACTAAAAGCGCTCGCGACGCTGAAGAAGGGCACAGGCTGGTTGCTTATTGTTCTGCCCACCGGTGTTCTCGAGAACCCGCGATCAGCAAAGACCCGCTTCGCCTTATTGGATCAGGCGATGATTACCGACGTAATTTCCCTGCCGAAGCACGCCTTCGCTCCATACACCCAGCAACGAACGGCCATCGTAATCGCTCAGAGGCGCAAGAAGCCGCTGGTTGGCGAAGCAGGCACGTGGCAGACGCTCGCTGCCGCCACACAGCACGAGAACATCAATATGTTCGTCGTGGACAACGATGGCCTTGCAAACAGCGACAAGCGCTACCCCACTGACAAGCGCGGTTCCTCAGGTGAATGGATGCACGATGATCTTTCAGAATGGATAGACAGCGGAGGCTTCAAGCATCCGAGCAAAGTGTTCCAGGCGCTGGTAAACGGATCATCGCCAGCGGCGGCGGTGAATGAGTTTGGTGAGCCGCTTGGCCCCAAGCATGGAGTCTTTCATCCATCCGCATTGTTGCACGCTGAACGCGGTATAGTGCTTCTACCCGACATTCCGCTGCGCGCCGAGCTAAAGTCCATTCCGTTCGCCGAATGGAAACACAGAGCCGACCAGGTGGAAGCGTTTGCCAAGGGGGATCTCGTGTCCCTGCCGCTACCGTTCGCGGAAGAAGTGGAATTTCTCCTCGATCACGGAATTGAATTTGATCCGACTGAAGTCGGCCCGCCTACCGCCTTGGACGCTCTGTTCAAGCCGGTCGCGAAGGGCGATACTGGGCTGACCGAAGCCATGATCTACCAGTCCGCGTCGGCAACTGGTTCGCCGGTCTACGGTGGAGGGCGTGGTGTTCCCAGGTTTAAGGCCGATGATACCCTAAGACGCGATAACGGAGTGTCCGCGACTAAATTCAACGGGCCGGCACTCGTGGTGTCGATGGATGGTTCCTCCGGGTCGGTGCAGGTCATTGAGAAGGGGAGCTTCTTCTGCAACCACCATGGGGCAGTTCTCTTGCCCTCCTCCGATGTAAACCTGTGGTGTTTTGCCCAGGTCGCGGAGCCGGCTCTGCGGCGTTTGGCGTCCAATGTCTCGGCCTCGGCCACCCTCACGAAGCCCGCGTTAGAAGGCATTAAGGTGCGGCTCCCAATTGGAGCTGCTGCCACAGAGGTTGAGAAACGACGAAGAACATTGACCTCGCTATCGCGGCTGTTCTAACTCGCTACATAAGGCGCTACAAACACCCTAAGCTTGGTCGCGACGTGCGGGAAGTCCTGAATGGAGCTAGGCCGGGAGACGTCCCGATCTATCAACCCACCAAGTTTGAGCTTCTGACGGCAAAAGTTGTCGGCCTCGCCCTCCCGCTGACCCTGCTATCGCGCGCTGACGAGATGATCGAATGAGGGCTGTGGGTTCCGCTGCCGCACGAACTCGGCCGCCATAGGGGCAAAGCGGACATTGCGTTCGTCGCATCACGCTGCCGAGTTTATGGGTACACGGCCTAAGGAAGTGCGATATGAAGCAGACCGATCGTGAGGGCGTACTTGCCGTCGGGCAAATATTTACTAAGCAACTGGGATGGCTCTTCCGTGAGCAGAGCATTAGCGACTGGGGAATCGACGCCCATGCTGAAGTTGCCGATGAGGAGAAGCCTACGGGGCGGCTGCTGGCGTTGCAGATCAAGTCAGGTAAATCTTACTTCAAGCACAAGAAAAAAGACCACTACGTCTATTACGGTGAGGGAAAGCACCTTTGGTACTGGCAGAATAACTCGCTTCCGGTTGCTCTGGTCCTGTACAATCCTGAGACCGATGTAACGTTGTGGGCTCGGATCGGCCCGTCGAATGTGAAGCGTCACAAGACTGGCAGATGGTCGATTAAGGTGCCTAAGGGGAACGTCCTAAACAGGGCCGCGAAAGCTGATCTAGTGAGGGGCGTGTCTGATGCTTCAGTCGAGAGGAAAGTACTGCTTGCGCTAGATTACCCTTTGATCCGAGCATTGCAAAGCAAGGAGGCTTATTTCCTGATCGACAGGGATACACAGAACGAAGATATTCCCTGGACCGTCAGCGTGTTTTTCGATGACATCAAGGCTGATGCTAACGTGGTATTCCTGCTCCCCACCGTCGCGACCGATATCAGCGAGTTCTTCCAGGACAAGTGGCCGTGGCTCGATTACAGATTCTTGGAAGGACATGAAATCTTGCCCGGCACGCAAGGGGTGTTGCGTTCTCGGCTGCATGTCTGGGTCAATGATCTCGGGAAGGCGTACCTCGAAGTCGAAAAATATTATGAAAGCGGTGCCTCCGAACTCCTCGTGGACGATCCGGGGTTAGAAGGGGATTACGACGAGGATGACGAGGAAGAGAGCTTCCGGCGCAGCATGGAGAAGGACTGAGCACGAGCTTGCCGACTTTCCTTATGCGCTATGCATATGGTTGTACTCAAAATCTTAGCTCAACGCGCTGATGCATGCGTTTATGCCATGCATCGAGCCAGCCGACTGTCAGTCTATTAATTATATGGCGAGCATCCGATACCGGAATGTGGGGCGGGGTTGGGGCGTCCAGCAGGGTTGCGTGCCTGATACCTTCGGAGATCACCCGGCACGTGTTCGCCGCAAGCCTGAAATCTCTTAGTTCCTGACTCGTAACGAAGTTGTACCGCTCAAGTTCGGGTTGCCCGCCGACGTTATCTCGGATCGCCTCGTAGATCAGGTACAAGGAAGCCCACGTCGTGGGGAACGTCCACGCCTCCATCACGAAATCAATGGCTGAATTTCCCGCCCCAGCTCAAAAGCATCGCGTGCGAAAGGGGATTGGCCCTGTTCGCCGAGGGCAGTCCTGCTTTTATACGGTTTGCCCGGACGATACAGATTGAGCGAATTCGGCTTGTCCCTAGGGTGATCGCAGCTGAACAGCGTGACGGGCGTAAAGTCGGGGTCGAGCAGAAGGCCTATCGCGTTGATCCGGTTAATTGCCGGCATGGCGAGGCTGCACATGTCACACCCATTGAAAGGGAATTCCAGCACGAAGCTATTGCTGGTTAGGTCGGCATGAGTGTCATGGCCGAACAGGTCAAAGTGGTGCTGGTCTTCGGGCTTCCGCATGTCGAGCCGAATTGTTACAGGGTCCTTTGCATGGACGCAGGTGGCATCGCTGTTCGAGCCATCGAATATCTTCGACAGTCCCCACAGGTCCCAAGGATTGCCTTGGAGACTTGATTTGAATGTCTCGGTCATCCTCGAACTTGCCTGACGGATTCAAACTGTGCGCACAATAGGGTGTAGCAAAGAAGAAGTCTCCTGAAGAGAGAAACGGTATTGCGGTGACAGTGCACTAATTTTCAAACCAGCGCAGTTGATAGGATTTAGTGCACTGTCACCGCGATTGCAGTTCAGCACTGTCACCACAATTCTCTATTGCTTACGAGGCGTTCCCCAAATTCCAGTGTATCGGAAGCAGAAAGGGCCGCGGTGAAGCTTCGATCGTTCGTCGAGAACGCCGGGCATGTTCACGTTGGCGATCTTGTCTTTAAAGATGAGCTCCGGACCATCCTTCCAATCGCTGTCTTCGATCGAACTGCAATTCATTTCCATTTTGTGCGAGACTTTCACGTGAACGCGGGTGATCTCGTACTCGGTGTCGTTCTTCGTGACGGTGAAGATCATAGGCGGGTTATCGAAGTTCTTGCTGCCCATCATCACGACGCCGGGATCTTTGTCGAAGTCCGGCATCATTGATATATCGACCTTTTCCCTGAGGTAGGAAAGCGGAAGCTCGTCCTCCTTCCGAAAGCGGACCGCGCAAACCTTCTGCACGGTGAACATGGCTATCTGCGATTGCCCGCGCATCTCGCTGACGACGCACTCGTCATAGGAGCCGGGCCGGTCCAGGTACCAGACAACGCCGCCCGCCACGACCGCGGCGACGATCACGCTCATTGTGATTCCGAGAAGCCATCTGAACATCGTCCGCCCCCAGACTTATAAGGTCGACTTCGCCGCGAATTCCAGCCAGTGAATGACCGCGTCGGTGGAAATAGCTGCGTCACCGAGTAGGTGCCCGCGCCGATACCGATTCGCTTAATTACGGTGACGGTGCACTAATTTTCGAAGCCAGCGCAGTTGATACCATTTAGTGCACCGTCACTGTAATTTAGAATTGACACCGAAAAACCTGCCCGAATCAGTGGATTGCACCGACCGGACTAGGCAAGGATTGGTCGAATCGGATAGTTTTGCACCTCTCATACAGTACTTGTGCACTGGCGTTGCGTTTGCTTCGGAACTTGGAGCATGCGATGGCGAGGATAACCAAGGCTCAACGTGAGTTGGCGGAGGCGCTTGAGTTTCGCGCGGGCGCGAAAGCTCTTCTGCGTGACCGATATAACGACTGGAACGACTGGGAATTTGAGTGGCTGACTGACGAGGTCCGGCGACCGCCGGACTACATTTACACTGAGAAAAGAGCAGGCCGTATTGAAGCGGCTTCAGCATTATTCCCTCTCGTTCGCGGAATATGCCGGCTACTCGGTCCCAGAATTGATCGCGATTGCGTATGTCAGTCGGTTTGACTTTCAAGAGCACGAGCAGGAATTCGCCGAAAAAGTCCATCGCTGGGCTGCCACGCACCTTAAGCGACGTCAGATCTGTTTCCTTGCGAGCTTGTGTCGCCGATCTGACGACATCGAATATGATCCGTTGCCGGACTATGAGCCGGTGGAAGAGCCTGAAGCTGTTGGAGAGGCACCCCTGTCATCGGCGGCATAGCCTATTGTCCTATCGGTTCGGGTTATAGTGACTGGACGGCCGGGGGCCGCAGGTACGCACACGCCTTGTTAGGGCCATGCGAGGGTCGGCAATGCGTACTGCCGAGGCGTAACGCGTTTTGGGCACGACGGCAGGACTTGAACCTGCATCTCCCCGCGCCTATCATCCTGAGTGTCACCTACAGTCAGACAGTCGAAAAGCGGGCGCTCTATCCATTGAGCTACGTCGCGGTGTCTAGGCCGCCGACTCGGCTTTCTCCACGCGCTTGTTCTTGAACTTCTTGGCCTTCGTCATTTCCGGCTCAATCTCCTTGAGCTTGTTGACAAGGCCAGTCATCACGTAGGCGCTAGCGGTCTGCTGTTTCAAGCCTTTGAACCGAGCCTCGCGTTGTACCAATCCCGCCTCTTCTAGCTCGTCAAAGTAGCGGAACAACGAGCGTGGGCTTTTTCCCATTCGCTGTGCGATGCGCTTAATGGTCGGACGTGGGGCTTCGCTCGCATCCCACCAATGCGACATCAGTTGCAGCACCACGTTGAACGCAGTCGGGCTGATTTTAAGGTGCGCCTGACCTTGCAGCAGCAAGTTAGGCACGAGGGTGTAGCCGTGCGCCATAACAGGCTTGCCGTACTTAGCTTCGGCGCGCCGCTTGTCCTTCGCCGAAAGAGCAGACGGCGGGAAGGCGACAACCTCGCCAGGGGTTTTATTGGTGTTCGTCATGTGAAGGATTATGGGCGCGCTGCACGCGGCCAACAAGTACTAGGTGCCAAAAGTGGGGTGCCAAAACTGGCACCACTCCCAGTGTAATGATGCGTACTGCTTCGGCAATGAATAATTATGTGGTGATATTATTTCGTGCGCAGGTCCTGACACCCGGCCTACTGCCAATTTTGGCACCGGCTCTACTGCCAGTTCTGGCAGGCCCAAAATTTGAACTCTGCGGCAGCGGAGCCCATCTAACGGATACGCCAGCACACCTCGCGCAGCGAGGCAGAGGAGATCAGTCAATGAGGATAGACCAAGACTATCTGAAAAGGCTTTTGGAAGCATGTCAGGCGTCCGATAAGCCGACCTTCGACATCGAGGATTTGGAATTACGGTGACAGTGCACAAAACTCGCTAAGCGTCGACAGTGCCCCTGTGGAGAGATCACCCCACCCCGCTCGCGCTGCGCGCGATCGACCCTCCCCTCCAGGGGAGGGTAAAAGTTCGCGTCAGCTTCGACCGATCAGCCCTGCTTCCCCGCAATGATCTCCTGCAACGTCGCCACATGCCGCGCGAACGCCCCGCGGCCCGCCGCCGTCGCCGTCACCGTGGTCTGCGGCTTCTTGCCGACGAAGGCCTTGTCGACGGAGACGTAGCCCGCCTTGGCGAGCGTCTCGATGTGCGCGCCGAGATTGCCGTCGGTGGCGCCGGTGAGCTTCTTCAGCCGCGCGAATTCGAGGCCAGCGGAGACCGGCAGCGCGTTGAGCGCCGCCATGATCTTCAGCCGCAACGGCTGATGAATGATGTCGTCGAGCTCGGCCATCGGCTAGATCCGCCGCATCCAGAGACCGCCGAGGATCAGGCCACCGCCGTTGACGAAGGCCATCCAGAGCGGAAACGCTTCTCCGATGAAGAAGTAGCCGATCAGCGTCAACGCCGTGATGCCGAGGCCGATCCCGACGAACGCGGTGCCGAACCAGAGACCCGCCAGCATGTAGAACAGCATGAAATAGATCGGCCAGAACGCGCCCAACTGGCGCGGGCCGAAATGACCGATGACGTTGGTGCAGAGATAGCCAAAGGCAAAGAACAGCGCGAACACCAGCAGCAGCCTGATGTCGAAGGCCGCCGCATAGGCCTGCGGCGGATTGAGCAGGCGGATCGCAACCAATCCGCCGACGCCGAGGATATCGACGGCGGGCCAGGCATAGATCGCGTAGGCCGGCCAGAGCCAGGTGACGAGGTTGCCGGCAAAGACCAGAACGCCCCACCACAACGCGGCGAGGCTCGCCAGTTCGTAGAGTTGCGACTGCCGCAGGCGCTGGACGATGTCGTCGATCTCGGCCAGCGCCTCGGAAGCCTGCTTGCTGTCGATCATGTCATCCCTTTCAGTCCCAAGACTGTCGCATATGACTCGAGGTGACATCTGAGCGCACGCCTCGTCCTTCGAGACGACCGCTTCCAGCGGTCTCCTCAGGATGAGGCTCAGCCGCGCCAGGATCCGTTGAAGCGGCTGCCGCGAACTTCGCCCTCATCCTGAGGGCCCGCCGCAGGCGGGTGTCTCGAAGGATGGCCGCGGGTTCGGTGACACCTGAGCGCACGCCTCGTCCTTCGAGACGACCGCTTCCAGCGGTCTCCTCAGGATGAGGCTCAGCTGGATCAGTCCCCGTTGAAGCGACCGCCGCGAACTCCGCCCTCATCCTGAGGGCCCGCCGAAGGCGAGCGTCTCGAAGGATGGCCGCGAGCGGGTTTCCTGCCTCCTTCTGCTGATATGCGATAACCCTGCCTTCAGCCCGCCAAAGGATCGCATCATGACTGCCCTGCCCCGCGCGTCGCCACGTCCGCCGCGATGACCGAGATCGCCTTTGGGCTGGTGACGATGCCCATGTGGTTGACGCCGTCGATGATCTTGACGTCGACCGATGGCTTGATGGCCTGCACGGTATCCGCATATTTATCCGAGATCATCATCTCGTCTTCGGCGCCGCCGAAGATCGTGATCGGACGTGTCGTCGCCGCAAGATCGATGCGATAGCCGCGCGTGGCGAAATTGCGCATCAGGCGATCGGAATAGGTGGAGACGAGAATCTTGTCGAGGTTCGGCCGGACCGCGAAGGCAAGCACCGGAAGCTGCTCGCAGCAATCAATGCCGAGCTTGCGCAGCGCGGCAAGCCCCAGCAAGCGCGGCAGATCGGCATTGGCCCATCCGCCGGAATGCGGCCAGTTGGTCGGCGCGTCATAGCCGAGATAGGGCGCGAGCAGCACGGTACGCACGAACATGTCCCGCATGATCGGTGTCGCGGCGACGCGCAGCGCGAAGCCGCCGCCGGCGGAGTGGCCGACCAAGGTCAGCGGCAGATCCGGCGCGGTCTTGCGCAGTTCGGCGATGAAATCGACCAGATCGTCCTCGAGCTGGCCGACATATCCGATGTCACCATGCGTACCGGAGCCGCCATGGCCGCGGACGTCGAGCGCCCAGGTCTCGACGCCGTGTGCGGCGATCGCAGCGGTCAGCGCGTGGTTGACGGTGCCGCTGGAGCCGGAGGAGCCGTGGATGAAGATCGCGCCGCGGCCCGTCGCGGAACCGGTCGGCGCATAATGGCGGAAGCCGATCCAGGTGCCGTCGCGGGCCTGAAAACGCTCGAGCGGCGGCAGCGTCGACCAGTCGATGCCCTTGGCGGAGTCGGAGACCGACCGCAGCTCGGGCGGTCGCTGCAGCGGCGTTGCGATCATCGCCGTCAGGATCAGCGTCACACCGCCGACGGCACATAGGGCCCATTTCAACCCGCTCAAAACGCCGCGCATCAGCCGACCAGCCATGGCTCGAACTCCCTCAAACTCATCAACGATAGAGAACTCTATAATACAGAGTACTCTTAAGATCAATCCCCGAATTGGCGCCGGGCGGCGAAAATCCTTAAACAGCGGACTCGACCCCATCATGCCGAATCGTTTGCCGATGCCTGCGGAACCGCTGCCCAATACGCCCGAATTCACCGTGTCCGAGCTCTCCCAGTCCCTGAAGCGGACGGTGGAGGACACCTATGGCCATGTCCGGGTCCGCGGCGAGATCTCCGGCTTCCGCGGCGCCCACTCCTCCGGCCACTGCTATTTCGCGCTCAAGGACGAGAGCGCCAAGATCGAGGCGGTGATCTGGAAGGGCGTGCACGGGCGGATGCGCTTCAAGCCGCAGGAAGGGCTCGAGGTCATCGCCACCGGCAAGCTCACGACCTATCCGGGCTCGTCCAAGTACCAGATCGTGATCGAGGCGCTGGAGCCGGCCGGCATCGGCGCGCTGATGGCGCTGATGGAGGAGCGCAAGAAGAAGCTCGCCGCCGAGGGCCTGTTCGACCAGGCGCGCAAGCAGCTGCTGCCCTGGTTGCCGGAGGTGATCGGCGTGGTGACCTCGCCGACCGGCGCCGTCATCCGCGACATCCTGCACCGACTCGACGATCGCTTTCCGCGCCATGTGCTGGTGTGGCCGGTCAAGGTGCAGGGCGAAGGTTCGGCCGAGCAGGTCGCCGCGGCGATCCGCGGCTTCAACGCGATTGCCCCGGGCGGCAAAATTCCGCGGCCCGACGTGCTGATCGTCGCGCGCGGCGGCGGCTCGCTGGAGGATCTCTGGTCGTTCAACGAAGAGATCGTCGTGCGCGCGGCCGCCGAGAGCATGATCCCGCTGATCTCGGCGGTGGGACACGAGACCGACATCACGCTGATCGATTTCGTCGCCGACAAGCGCGCGCCGACGCCGACGGCGGCGGCCGAGATGGCGGTGCCGGTGCGCAGCGATCTCTTCGTCGAGGTCGCCGATCTCGCCCGCCGCACCCGCGCGTGCTGGCAACGCGGTCACGAAAGCCGGCGCAACGAGCTGCGCGCCGCCGCGCGCGCGCTGCCAGCGGCCGGCGATCTCCTGGCGATCCCGCGGCAGCGGCTGGATTCTGGCCGGAGCATCGCTGCCGCGCGGACTCAAGGCCAACACGCACGCGCATTTCCGCAGGTTTACCGCCGCAGGCGCCAAGCTGACGCTGCGGGTGCTGCACGGGCAGATCTCGCAGGCCGATCATCGCCTCACCGTGTGCGGCGAACGGCTCGGCCTGTCCGCGCGCTCATTGCTGCGGCGGCGGCGCGACCGCTTTGCCGGACTTGAAGTGCGGTTGCGCGCCTCGAAGCTCTCCAACGCGCAGGCGCAGCGCAACGCGATTGCGCGTCAGCGCGAGCGCACCCATCGGCTGACTGAGCGCGCGCAACGCGCGCTGGTCACGCTGTTGCAGCGCTTTGACGCCCGCGTCGAGAACAGCGGCAAATTGCTTTCGGCCCTGTCCTATCGCGGCGTGCTCGCCCGCGGCTTCGCGCTGGTGCGCGACGAGGCCGGCCATCCCCTGCATGCGGCCGACAGCGTCGGCCCCGGCGCGCGCGTCGAGATCGAGTTCGCGGATGGCCGCGTGGGCGCCACCGCCGATGCGGATCGGCCTCCGCCCGCCGCCAAGCGCGCGCCGTCACCGAAGCAGGCCGCGCAAGAGGCCAAGTCCGCACCGAAACGTGTGGGCAAGCCGGTGGACCAGGGCAGTTTGTTCTAGGGGCGACAGCGGCGCAACATCCTCGCCGTCGTCCCGGCGAAGGCCGGGACCCATACCGCGAGGTCTTTCGAGTGCGCGTGATCTCAGTCCCGAACGACCGGTCTTCGCCAAACCACTCCCTGGGTTATGGGTCCCGGCCTTCGCCGGGACGACACTGGGAGAGAGCGCGCAACAACCGAAGCCGGCAACGCAAGAGGCCAAGCCCGCGCCGAAGCGCGTGGGCAAGCCGGTGGACCCGGGCAGTTTGTTCTAGAAGGCAACAGCGGCGCAACATCCTCGCCGTCGTCCCGGCGAAGGCCGGGACCCATACCGCGAGGTCTTTCGAGTGCGCGTGATCTCAGTCCCGAACGACCAGTCTTCGCCAAACCACTCCCTGGGGTAATGGGTCCTGGCCTTCGCCGGGACGACACTGGGAGAGAGCGCGCAGCAACCGAAGCCGGCGACGCAAGAGGCCAAGCCCGCGCCGAAGCGCGTGGGCAAGCCGGTGGACCAGGGCAGTTTGTTTCAGGGGCGAGAGCGGCGCAACATTCTCGCTGTCATTCCCCGCGCAAGCGGGGAATCCAGTACGCCGCGGCTTCTCGATGAACCTCGATCGTCTCGGAATACTGGATCGCCCGGTCAAGTCGGGCGATGACAGCGAGGGTGTGGCACGCGCGCAGCCCCATCCTCGTCATTGCGAGGAGCTCTTGCGACGAAGCAATCCAGAATCCCTCAATGGAAAGACTCTGGATTGCTTCGCTGCACTCGCAATGACGGTGTGGAGGCAGCCCCGCCTACCGGCAGGACAATCCCGCGTCGATCGTGGTCCAGAAGCCGCAATGTTCCGGCGCGATCTGGGGCGCGCCGGCGCGGGCTTCGAACAGCAGGATCGTCACGCTGAAGACGAGCAGTGCCGAGGAGAAGATCCAGAAACGGTTGCGCATGGAGATGCGTTTAGTCGACATCATGGTAGAACTATGGCGCGGACATTGGCTGAAACCGCGCTGAGGCGCGATCCGTAGTTTCCCGGTCGGCCATGATGTTCCGCGCAGGCCCCGCTTCGGAACGCGTGTAGCCCGGATGGAGCGGAGCGCAATCCGGGAATCGGCAGCGCCATTACCGCGCCAGCCATTCCGCGACCTGCTTCTGCGAATCGGTGCGGGCCTCGGCGTCGGTGCCGAGATGGCCGTGCTCGGGCGTGGCGGCGTCGCTGCTGCCGGCCGCGGCGTGCAGCGGCGTGTTGGCGCGGTCGAAATCGTGGTAGGCGCCAGGATAGACCACGATGCGTGTGAGCGCGCTGCGGCCAAGCGCGCCGTCCACCATCTGGCGGCAGGCCGGCGGCGACGAGACATCGTCCTTGCCGCCGATCAGCACCAGCGTCGGCACCCGCGTGCTCCAGCCGAGGCCTGCGGAAATGCGGCAGTCCGGATAGAAGGCGATGGCGGCGCGGAAATCCGGGGCGGCATCGCGCGCCGCGTTCTGCGGGCGCACCGCCCAGAGCAGCGCGCTGGCGCCATTGGCCCAACCGATCAGGCTGACGCGGCCGCGCGCCACCCAAGGCTGCTTCATCAACCAGGCGCGCGCCGCCACCACATCGGTGACGCGTTCGCGCCGCGCCTTGACGTGCGTCTCCTTGACCCGGCATTGCGGCCCAAGCTCGCGCGAACCATAGCTGTCGGGCAGCAGCACCGCATTGCCCGCCTTCAGCAGATCTTCGGCCCAGTCGCGATAGCGCGGCAGCACCGGATCGGAATGGCCGCCGAGCCCGCCGCAGCCATGCAGCGCGATCACCGTCGGAAACGGCCCCGCACCGTCGGGCTTATACAGCTGCGCGTGCAGGATTCCGGCCGGCAGCGGAATGTCGACCTGCTGTGGCGCTGGCCCTGAGGCCGCGTACGCGGCCGACATCAGGAGACACAGGAACAGGGTGGTCAGTCGAAGGCGCATCGGAACGATCCTTCGCCGCAGCACTATCATGCGAAAACAGCAGAAAAACATCACAAATCGGTGGGTTTGACGGGCGGACAAGGCATCCTATTTATGGTAGATCAGACTCATCACATCATGGCCTCCGGTTTTTGCGGACAGGCTTTCCACGGAGACGTCCAACCGTGCTCAACAAGTTCGGCCCCTCGGGCCATGGCGAAGCGCAGGTGCAATATCTCGACGGCGATTTCCGCGTGATCTCGCCGGGGACCTTCGTGCGCTGCGCCATCACGGACACGCGGATCCCGCTCGACGAATTGAAGTACTGGAGCGTGGACCTGCAAGAGGCCTACGCCACACCCGGCGCCGTGCTGCAGCGGCATTTCCCCAACGCACCGAAGCCGTGATTCCGTAGCGAGGGCACAGGCGCGACGTGCCACGACCACCTCTGCACAATCGAGACGAAGAACGTGGGCACGCTTCCGCTTTGCCACCCTACGAGATCTGAATCGATAGGGGTTCTGCGATGAACGTCGCGTGAATGGCGGGGGGCTAACCCACCCTACGCAATCATCGTGTGGAAAACCTGCGCTCGCGCGCCTTGTACAGGTGATCGCTGATCAGGCGGCGGAGCGTCGCGAGATCGTCGAACGCGAGCTGAACGGCGAACGGCACGATGCCATCCGGCACGCCCTTGCTGCCGTGCAGGCGCGCAAGATCCTTTTCCGTGGTGACCAGCGTGAGCTGCTCGCGCGTCGCATCCGCTGCCAGCGCCGCAATCTCGGCTTGCGAGAACATGTGGTGATCGGCAAAGGGGCTGGTGCGCGCAACCTGGATGCCGCTGGCGCGCAGCGTGCGGAAGAAGCGCTCGGGATCGCCGATGCCGGCGAACGCAAGCACCGGTTTGCCAACCAGCCGCGCGACGGAGGCGGCGTCCGGCTTCAACCGCGCCCGCAGCACCGGCTTGCCGCGCACGGAAATTGCCGCCGCGACATCATCCGCGGCCCGGCCATCGCCGATCAGCACCAGCGCGTCGGTGCGCGCGAGCTGCGCCTGCAGCGGCGCGCGCAAGGGGCCTGCGGGAAACACCTTGCCGTTGCCCAGGCCGCGCGCGCTGTCGATCACGATCAGCGAGGCATCCTTCATGATGCGCGGGTTCTGAAAGCCGTCGTCCATCAGGATCACGGTCGCCGCTTGTGACTTGGCCAGCGCCACGCCTTCGAGCCGGTCGCGCGCCACCGCGACAGGCACGTCGCGCACCATCATCAGCGGCTCGTCGCCGACATCGGCTGCGGTGTGGCGCGCGCGATCGACCATCACCGGGCCCTGCAAACGCCCGCCATAGCCGCGGCTGAGCACGACCGGCGTCTCGCCGAGCTCGCGCAACAGCCTGGTCAGCGCGAGCACCGTCGGCGTCTTGCCGGCACCGCCGACATGATAGTTGCCGACGCAGAGCACGGGAATGCCGGCGTCAGCGCCCTTGCGCATCATGCGGCGGGCCGCGATCGCGCCATAGAGCGCGCCCAAGGGACGGAGGACATGCGATCTCGGAGAACGTGGCCGGTACCAGAAGGCCGGCTCACGCATTGGCGGCTCCCATCTCGATCCGCAACTGCATCAGATACGGCTCGAGCGCAGTCATGGTGCGATCCAGCGCGCCGCCGAGCTGCGCGACGACGCCGTGGCCTGCCTGCTGCATCTTGTCGCGCACCGCCGGATCGGCGAGCAGCTGGCCGAGCTGCTTGACCAGGGCCTCCTGGGTCTCGGCCAGACGCGCGCCGCCGCTGTGATCGAGCGCCGCATAAACCTCGGCGAAGTTGAAGACGTTCGGACCATGCACGATCGCCGCACCGAGCTTGATCGCCTCGATCGGATTCTGTCCGCCATGGCGGATCAGAGATCCGCCCATGAACACGATGGGCGAGAGACGATAGAACAGGCCGAGCTCGCCCATAGTGTCGGCGACATAGACGTCGGTCGCTGCTGTCGGCAGCTGCTCGCGCGAGCGCAGCGCCGGCTTCAGGCCCGACGCGGTGATCATGCCCGAGATCGAGGAGCCACGCTCCGGATGCCGCGGTACGATCACGGTCAGCAATTGCGGGAAGATACCGACGAGGCTGCGATGCGCCGCGACCAGCATCTCGTCCTCGCCCGGATGGGTCGAGGCCGCGACGACGATCGGCCGCCCCCGCGTCATCGCCATCAGCCGCTCCAGCTTTGCGGGATCGGCCGGCGGCGCCGTCACGTCGAGCTTGAGATTGCCGGTGGTGACGACATCGCGGCCGCCGAGCGCGGCAAAGCGCTCGGCATCGGTGTTCGATTGCGCCAGGCAGATGTCGAACCGCGACAGCAGCGCCGAGATGGTGCCGTACATCCGCCGCCAGCGCGGGAACGAACGCGGCGACATCCGCCCGTTGATCAGCACCATCGGCACCCGGCGCGCAGCACCCGCCAGGATCAGGTTCGGCCACAGATCGGATTCGATGAACAGCGCCAGCGACGGCTTCCAATGGTCGAGGAACCGCGCGACATAGCGCGGGGAATCGTAGGGAACGTATTGATGGATGACGTCGGGCGGAAAGCGCTTCGCCACGACGGCAGCCGAGGTGACGGTGCCGGAGGTGAGCAGGATCCGCAAATTGAGATCGCGCAATCGCTCGATCAGCGCAGCCGCGGCCAAGACCTCGCCGACGCTGGCGCCATGGATCCAGACCAGCGGGCCGTGCGGCCGCACGTCCCGGCTCAGGCCCCGCCGCTCGCCGACGCGCGCGGGATCCTCTTTGCCCTGCTTCAGCCGCCGCTTGATCAGCGCAGGCGCAAGCGGCACCAGGCCGCTGGCGAGCCGCCGATACATCCGCAGCGTCATTGGCAGCGCATTAGCCATCTTGGGGTCCCGGGCGGCCAAGCCGCGCATAGGCGCGGCGGGTCGCTTCGTTCAGCGTGTCTTCCAGCTCCTGCCGCAGCGCTTCCATGGTGGAGGCATCGGCATCCGGCGGCACGTGGATCTCCTTGATGCCGACCAATGCGCCCCGCCCGAATGGCAAATTGATGGTGGTACGGTCCCAGTTCTTGAGCCGGATGAAGCGGCTGGTCGCCATCGCGAAAGGCATGATCGGCCGCCCCGATTCCCGTGCCAGCATGATGATGCCGAGCCCGGCCACGCGCGCGCGCTTCGGGACATCGGCGGTCAGCGCGACATTACAGCCGTCCTGCAGCGTCCGCACCATCTCCTTGAAGGCGCCGACGCCACCTTTGCGGTGGAAGGCGCTGCCATGGTCGCCGGAACCGCGGATCAGACCGATGCCGAGCCGCTCCACCGCGATGGCGTTGAACTCGCCGTCGCGATGCCGCGAGATCAGGACCTTGGCCCGGTAGGAGTCCTTGTTCCTGATGAAGGGCGTGAGGAAATGCTGGCCGTGCCAGAAGGCGAAGATCGCCGGAATCTGCGGCTCGACGATGTCATAGACATCCGGCGGATCGAACGCGAAGCGATTGGTCCGCCAGACCAGACGCAGATACTCGGCCGCCAGAAACCCGACGGCACGCTGAAACCAGCTGCTCCGCAGCGTGTTGCGAAGCAGTTTTTTCAACGCGCCTTCGATTCTTGATTCGGATCGAGCAGCCGGTGGAGATGGACGATGAAATAGCGCATCTGGGCGTTGTCGACCGTGCTCTGCGCCTTGGCCCGCCAGGCGGCGTGCGCGGTCGCATAGTTCGGATAGAGGCCGACGACCTCGACGTCGTCCAGGTTCTTGAAAATGTTGTGCTCGAGATCGAGCAGTTCGCCACCGATCACGAGATGGAGCAGTTGTTGCGGGGCACTATCTGGCATGGGTTCTCTTCCTAGCGGGCTGCCCGGCAAAGCAGTGTTCGACAAGCACGACGAAAGCGCGTCAGGGCAAGGGACGATCTCGAAAATGCGAGACGATGCTCGCATGACGATCGCGGCCCGCTGCCACCAGCACCCCGTGCGTGACTTCCCGGCGGTTATAGAGGATGGGGTCTCCGGAGAGGTCGCTCATCCTACCATCCGCTTCCTGCACGATCAAATCGGCCGCCGCAAGGTCCCAATCATGGCTGTTGCCGCCCGCAAAAGCCGCATCCAGCGCACCATGGGCCACGCGACACAGCCGCAGCGCGAGCGAGCCGATTCGCGGATGCAGCTTGATCTCGCCGAGGGACGGCTTCAGTCGCTCGACCAGGGGCTTCGGGCCGGCGACCCGCGAAAAGTCCAGCCGGGATCCGGATGTCGCCCGCACCGGCGCGCCGTTGAGCATCGTGCCCTGGCCGCGGGCCGCGAAAAAGAATTCGCCGCTGGTCGGCGCGAACACCGCGGCCAGCACCGGCGAGGCATCCTCGACCAGCGCCACGCTGACGCACCAATCGTCATGGCCGCCCAGATAATTGCGCGTGCCGTCGATGGGATCGACGATCCATGTCAGCCGCCGCGACAGCCGCGCCGAATCATCGGCGCTCTCCTCCGACAGCCAGCCGTAGTCCGGCGTGGCGCCGCGCAGCCGCGCTTCCAGCAGGTCGTTGACGGCGATGTCGGCTTCCGAGACCGGCGAGGACGCGCCCTTGGTCCACTTTTTCAGCTCGGTCCGAAACATCGAATGCGCCAGCGCGCCGGCGTCCCGCACCGTCTCTTGCAGCAGCGCCGCGTCACGCGGCAGGATGGATTGGTCCAGGGAGTCAGCGTCCGCCAAGCGTCAAGCCCTCGATGCGCACCGTCGGCGCATTGATGCCGTAGCGGAACTCGAGATTGTTCGCAGGCTGCATCGACTTGAAGATCTCGAACAGGTGCCCTGCGATCGTGACTTCGCTGACGGGATAGGTGAGCTCGCCATTCTCGATCCAGAACCCGGAGGCGCCGCGGCTGTAATCGCCGGTGACGCCGTTGACGCCGGAGCCGATCAAATCGGTGATGTAGAAGCCCTGCTTGATGTCGGCGATCAGCTCGGCAGGCGTCGGCGTGCCCGGTTCGAGATGCAGATTATAGGGTCCCGGCGACGGCGAGGACGACACGCCGCGATGCGCGTGGCCGGTGGTGGTGAGCCCGAGCTCGCGCGCGGTGGCGCAGTCGAGCAGCCAGGTCGTCAGCACGCCCTCGTCGATCAGCGCCGTTCTCTTCACCGCGACGCCTTCGGCATCAAAGGTCTGCGAGCGCAGGCCGCGCTTGCGCAGGGGATCGTCGATGATGCGGATATTTTTGGCGAACAGCTGCTGACCGAGCTTGTCCTTCAGGAAGCTGGTCTTGCGCGCGATCGAAGCGCCGTTGATGGCGCCGACGACATGGCCGACCAGCGAGCCCGCGACGCGCGGATCGAACACCACCGGCACCTTGCAGGTCGAGACCTTGCGCGGATTGAAGCGCGCCACCGTGCGCTCGCCGGCGGAACGGCCGACGATGTCCGGGGCGAGCAGATCGGCGGCATGCGGTGCCGAGGTGAAATCGTAGTCGCGCTCCATGCCGGTGCCTTCGCCGACAATCGCCGTGGCCGAGATGCCCTGGCTGGAGCGCAGATACGAGCCGTGGAAGCCGGTGCTGGTGACCAGCACCATGCCGCCGATGCCGGCAGAGGCCGAGGCGCCGCCGGATTTGGTCACGCCCTTCACCCCGAGTGCTGCAGCTTCGGCTTCGAGCGCGCGGCGCTCGAGCTCGGAAGTCGCGGGCACGTCGGGATCGAGCAGATCAAGATCGGGGAAGTCGCGCGCCAGCAGCGCGGGATCGGCAAGGCCAACATATTTGTCGTCGGGCGCGACCCGTGCCATCGCGACGGCGCGCTCGGCAAGCTTGGTCACGGCATCGCCGCTCGCGTCATTGGTCGAGACCACCGCCTGGCGCTGGCCGACGAAAACGCGCAAGCCGACATCGTCGCCCTCGGAACGCTCGGATTCCTCAACGCGCCCGTCGCGCACCTCGACTCCTTGCGAGATGCCGCGCACCGCGACCGCATCGGCCGCATCCGCGCCGGCGCGCTTCGCCGCCTCGACCAGCCGCTGTGCGAGATCGGAGAGCGCGGACTGATCGAACAGGTCGCGATTGGCCTTGTCCGAATTTTTGGGCGACAGCGTCGAGTTCGCGGATGGTGAAGGGTTCACAAACGAAATCCTGTTGCGGCGGGAAGTTTCGGGGCGATACCGGCCTCAACACCAGATGTGCCCAATTGGCACGGACTTCAAGCTTTTTCAGCCCGTCAAAAGCTCAGATTCGCCGCTTGCGCGCAACGTCTCGTCAATCATGCGCGCCAAGGTCTTGTCAATCATGCGCGGCGGTGAGGTTGGATTAACCAGCCTTTTTAAGCGGTTTCGGAAGCGGCCCGCGCTAAGGTCCTCGCATCGACCGGGAACATAATCCTGGCGGGGAGACTAGAGCCGTGAGGCGTCAAACAGCAACATGTGGGGCCAACCCCACCGGGTCGAGCCGCAGCCTGCGGCTCGACCCTCTTTCCCTTCCGGTCCGCTTCGATGCGCATGATCCGCGCGCCGACGGATACACACGGCAAATCGAACTTCATCGCGAGCGTGTCGTGTTGCGCCGTGCCGTCCAGGGCATGCGGATGGCGATCAATGTCCGCGTCAGCGACTTCACCGGTGTCGCGCTGCGCGGCAATGACGAAGCCCAGAGCCTCGTCCTCGTGCATCGTGATCCTTCGCTCTCCGTTCCGCTGCTGATCAGCGCCGATGGCGATGAGCTCAACGAAGCCTGGGCGATCTGGAGCGAGATCTTCGCGCTGCCGCAGCTCGACGAAGGTGCACGCAAGCCGGCGCCGCGCCGTCGCCGCGCCAACGCGATCCGCGCCCGCCGGCCAAAGTTCCTGACGCGCCGTCGTACGGCCATGACGCGTGAGCTGCCGGTTCATCGCGAAGAACGCGAGATCATCGCGAGGAGCTAAAGCGGCACCCACGGTGCCGTAGGGTGGGTTAGCCGAAGGCGTAACCCACCAAGATTTATCCGCGCGCAAAGAAAGTGGTGGGTTACGCTTCGCTAACCCACCCTAAGAAACTACCCAGCCCGCGTCACCGCGTCGGCGAGCAATCCTGCGAACAACAACAGACCCGCATGCTTGTTCGAGTAGAACACGCGCTTGCAGAGATCGGGATCCTCGATCCTGAGCCGCCTGATCTGCCACGCCAGATGCGCGGCGAAGGCCGCAAGCCCGACCCAGGCCGGCCAGCGCGCATCGCCTGACGCGAGCGCGACGCCGATCAGCATCACCGCAAGCCCATAGAACAGGATCAGCGCCTGATGCGTATGCGCGCCGAACAGGCGCGCGGTGGATTTGACGCCGATCAGCGCGTCGTCCTCGGTGTCCTGATGCGCGTAGATCGTGTCATAGCCGATCACCCAGGAGATCGCGCCGGCATAGAGCACCAGCGCCGTCACATCGATGCGGCCGAAGGTGACGGCAAATCCCATCAGGGCGCCCCAGGAGAAGGCGAGCCCGAGGACGATCTGCGGCCACCAGGTGATGCGCTTCATGAAGGGATAGATTGCGACGATCAGAAGCGAGGCGATGCCGGTCGCAATCGCAAACCGGTTGAACTGCAGAAGCACCACCAGACCGATCAGGGCCTGCACCACCAGGAAGACCAGCGCCTGCTTCGCGCTCACCTGCCCGGACGGCAGCGGCCGCGAGCGGGTGCGCTCGACCTTGGCGTCGAGGTCACGGTCGGTGATGTCGTTCCAGGTGCAGCCCGCCCCCGCATCACGAAGGCGCCGACGAAGAACAGGACAATGGTGAGCGGCAGCCGGCGGACGTCGTGCGCCATGGCGGCGGCGAGTGCCGCCGACCACCAGCACGGCATCAACAGCAGCCAGGAGCCGATCGGACGGTCGAAGCGCGACAATCGCAAATAAGGCCGCGCCCATTGCGGCGCGAGCGTATCGACCCAGTTGCCGGTGGAATCGGCAACGCGGGCGGATGTATCGCTCATCGGGTCAGAACGTTGCCGTTGAGCGTGTCGAAGGTGCTGCCGCCCTTCTTGCCGGCATTGGCTTCCGGCGCCGAGCCCGAACCAACCACCTCACTTAGCGACGGGCCGGCCGGTCCGCGCGGCTGTTGCGCGACCATGCAGACCTTCGTCTGCATGGCCTCGGTATTCTTGTGGCCGCTCTTCATCTGCTCGCCGATCTGCGGCGGGATTCCGCATTTGGCGGCATGCGTTTCGATGTACTTGATCATCTTGAATTCGGCCTGGCTGAAATTCTTGATCAGCTTGCAAGCCTCGTCCGGTGGGGCATGGCGGTCACTCGCGGCCTTGATCAGCTTGCCGCGTTTTTCGGCGTCCTCGCGGAGCGGGATGAACGCCTTCATGCAGTCCTCGCCGGGACCGCTTTGCGTCGGGGGAGCCGCGCTGAAAGCGCCGGCGCCGCCGATGGGCGCGGCACCTCCCGTGGGGAAGGATGCTTGCGGCGCGCCACCGACGGAGGCGACCGGCGCCGAGCCGTTGACGGGCGGAAACGCCGGATCGGGCGCGGTCTGGCCCGGCAGCGGCGCCGGGAAGCCCTGCGCGTAAGCTGCAGCGGCCCCCAAGGTGACCATGGCGGCAGTGATCGGAACCATCAAACGACGGATCATCAAGATAGTCTCTCCGGCAGGAGCTACGGGGGTTCGGCGTCTTCCCAATTGAAGCGCAACCAGCGTCTTCGCGCTTTTACGATTCCCGCCGGCGCTTAACAACCCGTTGAATAGGGCAGGAGCGCGGCGCGGGGACGCACCGGTTCGGCAATATTTACCCCCGAAATGGCTGCTTTCGGCTAAGAACGGCGGCAAAACGGACCTTTGAACGATGCCCTCCCACGATTTTCGCGCTCCCCGCCTGTTCGTCGATACCCCCCTCACCCAGGACGCCAGGGTTCCGCTCGACCGCGACCAGAGCAATTATCTCGGCAACGTGCTCCGGCTCTCGGCTGGCGCCCCGATCCTGGCCTTCAACGGCCGCGACGGCGAATGGCAGGCCGCGATCGAAGGTCGCAAGCGGCCCGACAACCTCGTGATCCTCCAGCAGGCTCGTGCCCAGGACACCCTGCCCGACCTCGCCTACGTCTTTGCCCCGCTCAAGCATGCGCGGCTGGACTACACCGTGCAGAAGGCCGTCGAGATGGGTGCGGCCGTCCTGCAACCGGTCCAGACCCGCTTCACGCAGGCGTCCCGCGTCAACACCGAGCGCATGCGGGCCAATGTGATCGAGGCGGCCGAGCAATGCGGGATCTTGAGCCTTGCTGCGGTGGCCGAGCCGGTGCCGCTCGAGCGCTTCCTGGGCCAGCGCGACCCCGACCGGCTCCTCGTCTTCTGCGATGAGGCGGCGGAGGTCGAAAACCCCATTCATGGCCTGCAAGCCGCGCGCGAGGCCGGGCACGACCAAGGCAGAATTGGCATCGACGTGCTGATCGGCCCGGAAGGCGGCTTTGCCGAGGAAGAGCGCGCGCTGCTGCTGCGGCAGCCCAGTATCCTGCGGCTCGCGCTCGGCCCGCGGATCCTGCGCGCTGACACGGCCGCCGTAGCGGCGCTGGCGCTGGTGCAGGCGGTGCTGGGCGATTGGCGTGGCAGCTAGCCCCGCCTTTCCTTGGAGCGTCGTGAATCAAGAGCCGCGGAGGCCGCGGTGTCACCAAGCCCTGATTCCGAGTGCTAGTCTTCGAAGAAGCCGGGATGTTTCGCGACAAAAGACTGCAACTCGCGCGACACGCGATCGAGATGATTCGCCATTTCGTTCTTTGCCTGGTCCGGCTCATGCGCAGCAATCGCGCGGAATATCGCCTCGTGCTCACGGAGGGTTCCCTCGGGCCGGCCCGGCTCCGGCAGCAGCGTGCGGCGAACTCGCTCAAGATGAGTTCGGATTGGATCGAGGACTTCGCCAACCCGCCCCAGATGCAAGCCCTCAGTCATCTGGCGATGAAATCGGGTGTCGAGTTCGTGGAAGCCCTGGAGATCGCCGCTGGTGATGGCGGCCATTTGGTAGGCGAGGTTCTGACCAAGCGCCGCGATCGCATCGTCCCGCATGTCGGCTGCACAAACCCCCACAACCTCTACCTCCAGCGCGCGCCGCATCAACATCCATTGCCGCACATCCTCAAGGTGGATCTTGGCCACGTAAGAGCCGCGTTGCGGCTCAACGACGACAAGCCCCTCAAAAGCGAGCCGATTGATCGCGGTCGTGATGGAAAGTCGAGACACTTCGAAAATTGCACACCACTCGTTCTTGTCGATTGGGGCGTCCGGCGCGAGCGCGCCCGACACGATGGCTCGCTTGAGTGCCAAATAGGCCTGGTCGACTTTCGATCCGCCCGCCCGACGTGCGGCGGCCGTTCCTCCGCTGAATCCGCCGAGTGAATGCATGCTGTGGTCCTATGGCTGACGTTCACATGTCCAGTGGCGCGGGAGCAATTGTGGACACCAAGAGGCTTGACGAGCAGCAACTGATATAACTAGCATATCAGAAAAGCAACAAACGAACACTTGGCACGCGACATCTCCAAAGACTTTGGCGCGCCGGGAGGAGATTAGCCCGATGGAGACACGCTTCGGCGCCCTCGGAGGAGAGGATGATCGGGCCGCGGACCGCTCCCCCGTATGGTCGAGATGAGCCGGGCCCGCGCGCCGACCGGGCAGGTCGTGCTTTCTGCGGAACGCGTCTCGAAGTCCTTTGCCGGCGTAAAGGCGCTCAATAACGTCGACTTCGATCTGCGCTGCGGTGAGGTGCACGCGCTGATGGGCGAGAACGGCGCCGGCAAGAGCACCTTGATGAAAATCCTTGCGGGCGTGCACACGAGCTATCAGGGGACGATTCAGGTCGGTGGCCGGGCCGCCGCATTTGCCGGCGTGCGCGATGCTGAAGAGGCCGGCGTCGCGATCATCCACCAGGAGCTCAATCTCGTTCCCGAGCTGAGCATTGCCGATAACATCTTTCTCGGCCGCGAGCCGCTGATCGGCGGCATGCTGATCGACCGCCGCCGCATGGTCAAGGCGGCGGAGCGTCTGCTGCACCGTCTCGGCGTCTGGATCGCTCCCGAAAGTCGGATCGCCGACTTGCGTGTCGGCGAGCAGCAATTGGTTGAAATCGCCAAGGCGCTATCGCTCGACGCCCGCATCCTCATCATGGACGAGCCGACCTCCGCATTGTCGTCGTCGGAATGCGAGACCCTGTTCAAGATCGTCCGACAACTCGCAAGCGAGGGCGTCGCGATCATCTACACCTCGCATCGGATCGAGGAGGTGCTCGATCTCGCCGGCCGGGTGACGGTGCTGCGCGACGGCAGGCACGTTGTCACGGCTCCGATCGGTGACTTGTCGCGCGGCGCGATCATCTCGGCGATGGTCGGCCGCGACATGGTCACAAGCGATCGCGGTGCGGCCGCGCAAGGCGGTGCGAACGTCCTTTCTGTGGATGACCTGACGCTGGACACGCTCGGTCCGCACGGCTGGCGCCGAACGTTGCACGGCGTCAGCTTTCAGCTCAGGCGCGGCGAGATCCTCGGCATCGGCGGCCTGCTCGGTTCCGGCAGGACGGAGATCCTCGAATCTATCTTTGGTGTCGCAAACGGTTGGCGGGGTGGCACCATCGCGATCGACGGCACAACCGCCGATATCAGCTCGCCAACGGAGGCCTACCGCCTCGGTGTCGCGCTTGTGAGCGAGGATCGCAAAGAGCGCGGCCTGCACCTTGCGGCCTCGATATGCGACAATATCGCCCTGCCCTCGATCGGCGCGCTGTCGCGCTTCGGCCTGCGCGCCGTCGCGCGTGAGCGCGCCCTGGCGGCCGACATGGTCGGCCAGCTCTCGGTCCGCTGCACCGGCATCGATCAGACGGCAGCAGCGCTCTCCGGCGGCAATCAGCAGAAGGTCGTGATCGGCAAATGGCTCGCCACCGAACCGCGGATTCTTCTGCTCGACGAGCCGACCCGCGGCATCGATATCGGCGCGAAGCAGGACATCTACCGGCTGATCTTCGATCTCGCCGCGCAGGGCCTCGGCATCGTCGTGGTCACCTCCGAGATGCCGGAGCTACTTCTGTTGTCCGACCGCATCCTGGTGATGTGTGAGGGACGGCAGACCGGAATCCTGCCGCGCGACTGCGCGACGCAAGAGACGGTGATGCGTCTTGCAGCGCCAGGCATGGCAGCGTGGTCGCAGGAAGCATTGTCATGAAGGCGTTTCTTCGGCTCTTGTCTCGGACCAAGCTTTACTGGGGGTTGCTGCTCATCTGCCTGGTCGGTGCGCTCACCTCGCCGCATACGTCATCCGGTAACAACATCTTCCTGTCCTACGGCAACCTGACCGACGTGCTGCGGCAGGTCTCGATCACGGGCCTGGTGGCCACCGGCATGACGATGGTCATTCTGCTCGGCGGCATCGATTTGTCCGTCGGCTCGGTCATGGGCTTTTCGACGGTGATCTGCGCGATGCTGCTCACCAAGCCCGGCTGGACCGCGGCCGCGGTAATGGGCGTTCCGGCGGCGACGCTCGTGAGTGGCGCAGCCATTGCGCTCGTTGTGCGCTTCATTCTCCGGGGGCTGGCGCGAGGCCGTGACGTCGGCGCGGGGCGGCGCCGCGAGCTCACCGTGTCGCGCTGGCGCGGCCTGTGGATTCCCGCGCTGCTTGGCCTTCTCGGCGCCGCCGCAATTGCGTGGTGGACGGCGAGCCAGGCGACGGCCAAGTTCGGCGTACTCGGCGTTCTCCTCGTCGCGCCGTGCCTGGCGCTGCTGCTTGGGGCGATCAACGGGCTCTTGACCGTCGCGGGACGTTTGCAACCTTTCATCGCCACGCTGGCCATGATGGTCAGCGCACTCGGCATCGCCCGTCTCACGGCCGGTCAGGACAATGCCGTCGTGCCGGTCTATACCGGCACCAACGCCACCGAAGCGTTCGAGCTGCTGCGCTCGATGCTGTGGGGCGTGCTGCCTATGCCGAGTGTTTTCTTCCTCGCGGCGATCATCCTGTTCGGCGCGCTCCTGCGCTTCACGACCTTTGGACGCTACGCCTATGCGATCGGCGGCAACATCGAGGCCGCCAAGCTTTCGGGCATCAAGGTGGCCCAGGTCCAGCTCACGGCCTATCTGCTGTCGGGCCTGTTGGCGGGAATTGCGGGGGTCCTGTTCGTCGCGCAGTACCGGCAAGGCAAGCCGGACGCCGGCGCCGGACTCGAACTCGACGCCATCGCCGCCGTCGTGATCGGCGGCACCAGCCTGATGGGCGGACGAGGTGGTCTCGCCGGCACCTTCGTCGGCGTCCTGATCTTCGGTTTACTGTCGGACATCCTCCAGCTTCAGAATATCGACTCCAACGTCCAGCTGCTGATGAAGGGGTTGATCATCGTCTGCACCGTGCTGGTGCAGGAGCAGAATCTCGGCCAGCTCATCGCGCGATGGCGGTTCAGCCGATCGCCGGAAGCCAGTGCCGATCCGAAAACAGCCGAATCCTGTCGGCTGCCAAGCGCCGCCAAGGCGCAATTTGCAAGGGAGGATCTCGATGAAGCGTCGTGAATTCCTAAAACTGTCGACCACCATGGCCGGCGCCGCGATGACGATCTACGTGCCGGCCGGCTGGAGTCCCGCCAAGGCCGCCGCGAAGTGGAAAGTCGGCTTCAGCCAATGCACCACGCTCGAGCCGTGGCGCGTGCAATTCAACAAGGATATCCAGGCCGAGGCCAAGAAGCAGCCCGACGTCGAGCTCGTCATCACCGACGGCCAGGACAAGACCGAGAAGCAGGTCGCCGATTGCGAAAACCTCATTGTCCAGCAGGTCAACGTCCTCTTGATCTCACCCAAGGAATCGGCGGGGCTGACCGGGGTCGTCGAGAAGGCGATCGACGCCAAGATTCCGGTCATCGTGCTGGATCGCAACGTCGACACCAAGCGGATCACACAGTTCATCGGCGGCGACAATGTCGCGATCGGCAAGGCCGCCGGCGAATATGCCGTGAAGCTGCTCGGCGGTCCCGGCAAGGCGACCGGCAACGTCGTCGAAATCTGGGGCGGAATGGGCACGCAGCCCGCACACGACCGGCACGACGGCTTCCATGCTTTCACCGACAAGGAACCGGGCATCAAGAACCTGCTCAACAATCAGTCGGGCGACTGGAAGCAGGACAAAGCCTACAACATCATGACGACTGCGCTGCGCAACAACGAGAAGATCGACCTGGTCTATGGCCATAACGATCCGATGGCCTATGGCGCCTATCTCGCGGCCAAGGACGCCGGCCGCGACAAGGATATCAAGTTCATTCTTGGCATCGACGGCCTGCCGGATGAAGGCGTGACCTGGGTCAGCAAGGGGCAGCTCACGGCGACATTCCTCTATGCAACGCCCGGAGCCGAAGGGCTGCGGCAAGCTGTCAAACTCTTGAAGGGCGAAAAGCTCGAGCCGGTCATCACCTTGCCCACGATGCTGATTACGCGGGACAACGCATCGGAGATCCTGAAGAAGAACGGGCTGCTCTGAGCTCCTTATCTTCAGGCCGACGCAACAGCTGACAGAGTCTGGTTCGGCCTGGTCGAACCAGACTCTGTCTTGGTTTGGATTGTCCTGCTGGTTGCGGGATGGCATTGGACCGGCTGCCAAGACTCATCGAGGTATGACATGAGCGATCCGATCTTCGGTCGAAGCGACGGTGTGTGGCTGAACGAACCGGAACAATGGACCGCGCGCGAGGATGGTCTTGAGATGGTCACTGATCGAGCCACCGATTTCTGGCGCGAAACCCATTACGGTTTCACCCGGGACAGCGGGCATTTCCTGGGCTTCCGCACCGCCGCGGCATTCACCGCCGAGCTGCGCGTCCAAGGCGATTTTCGGGCGCTGTACGACCAAGCGGGCATTATGATCCGTATCGACGCGGAACGTTGGGTCAAGGCCGGACTCGAATTCTCCGACGGCCGCGCCATGCTTGGCAGCGTTCTGACCGACGGACGATCGGACTGGGCGACAGCCCCCTATGAGCACGACGCCGGCGACTTCCGGATGCGCGCAACCGTGACGAATGGCGTCCTTCGCTTGCAGGTTTCGGCCGATGGCAAGCTCTGGCCGCTTATGCGATTGGCACCATTCCCCAAGGCGAACTCGTTCCTTGTGGGGCCGATGGCCTGCACACCCGAGCGGGCCGGACTGAGGGTCGTTTTCTCGGCATTTCGCCTCACGGCGCCGCTTGGCAAGGATCTACATGATCTGAGCTGAGGTCAGCCTCTGTTGCATATGCCCCCGGACAGCCGCGGGGTTGGGCCATTGCCGATCTCCAGAGCCGATCGGCGCGGCCACGCCGCAATCGATTCGTTCGTATCGAGCCCAGGGCACGGCGACCGACTGTTAAGCGATTGATCCTTTGGAGGTCGAAACCGCTTTCGGGCCATGCTAAGGGCTGCGCCAACTCCCGTCCCTTCCCTTGCCCTGCCCGGTTCCACCGGGACAATGGACCCCGAGATGACCGCGACTGCCACCTCAAATGCTGCCGGCTCCGCCGCCTGGGCGGATACGCTGCTGTTGTCGTTCGCGCAGGCCGGCTATGTCAGGGCCGAGCCCGCGATCCTGCAACCGGCCGAGCCGTTCCTCGATCTCTCCGGCGAGGACATCCGCAAAAGCCTGTATTTGACGACGGACCTGTCCGGCGAGGAGCTCTGCCTGCGCCCGGACCTGACGATTCCGGTGGCCCGCGATTATCTGGCCTCTAGCCGGGCCGGCCAGCCGGCCGGGTTCAGCTATCTCGGTCCGGTGTTCCGCTACCGCAGCGGGCAGGCCAGTGAATTCCTGCAGGCCGGCATCGAATCGTTCGGCCGCCAGGACCGCGCCGCGGCGGATGCCGAGATGCTGGCGCTGGCGCTGGAAGCAACCGCCGCGTTCGGCGTCCGCGACGTCGAGATCCGCACCGGCGACGTCGCGCTGTTCAACGCGCTGCTCGATGCGCTCGACCTCTATCCGGTGTGGCGCCGCCGCCTGGTCAAGGACTTCAACCGCAAGATCAGCCTGGAGCAGGATCTGGAGCGGCTGGCGCGCACGACCGCCACCACCCGCAGTGAATATGAGGGCGTGCTGGCCGCGCTCGCCGGCTCCGACCGCAAGGCGGCGCTCGCGTTCGTCTCCGATTTGATGTCGATCGCCGGCACCATCAATGTCGGCGGCCGCACCACGGCCGAGATCGCCGACCGCTTCCTCGAGCAATCGACGCTCAAAGGCGGCGCGCTGCCGCGCCAGGCCATCGCCGTGCTCAAGCGCTTCCTCTCGATATCGGGCAATCCGGACGAGGCGATCGCCGAGCTACGCGCGCTCACCACCGATGCAAAGCTCGACCTTGCCGCTGCAATCGACCAGTTCGAAAGCCGGGTCGGCTTCATGGCCGCGCGCGGCATCGACGTGAAGGGCACGCGGTTCTCGACGGCGTTCGGGCGCGGGCTCGACTACTACACCGGCTTCGAATTCGAACTGCATCACAGGGGCAACGGCACCGAGCCGCTGGTCGCCGGCGGCCGCTATGACGGACTGATGACCCAGCTCGGTTCGCCGGATCCGATTCCGGCCGTCGGTTTCTCGGTCTGGGTGGACGCGCTGACCGGAATCGGCCGCAAGGTGGGAGCTTGAGCATGAGCGCGCCGTTCGTTCTGGCCGTTCCCTCCAAGGGCCGCCTTCAGGAGAACACCGAAGCCTTCTTCGCCCGCGCGGGGCTTAAGTTGTCGAAGGCCGGCGGCGCCCGCGACTATCGCGGCACGATCGTGGGGCTCGATAATGTCGAGGTCGCCTACCTCTCGGCGAGCGAAATTGCCTCGCAACTGTCGCGCGGGGTGGCACATCTCGGCGTTACCGGCGAAGATTTGGTACGCGAGACCATCGCGGATGCCGACGAGCGCGTGTCCCTGATCGAGGGATTGGGCTTCGGCTATGCCGACGTGGTCGTCGCCGTGCCGCAGGCCTGGATCGACGTCCGCTCCATGGCCGACCTCGACGATGTCACCACCGGCTTCCGCGAGCAGCATCACATGCGGATGCGGGTCGCGACCAAGTTCATCAACCTCACCCGCGCGTTCTTCTCGAACCACGGCATCGTCGACTATCGCATTGTCGAAAGCACCGGCGCGACCGAAGGCGCGCCGGCGGCCGGGGCCGCCGAGCTGATCGTCGACATCACCACCACCGGCGCGACGCTCGCCGCCAATGGCCTGCGGGTGCTCGACGACGGCATGATCCTGCGCAGCCAGGCCAATCTGGTCGCCTCGAAACATGCCGACTGGTCGCCTCAGGCCCGCGAGACGGCGCGCGTCATTCTCGATCACATCGCGGCACGGGCGCGGGCCAACAAATACCGCGAGGTCCGCACCCGCTTCCGGCAGTGCGACGATGCCCTGCTCACCGAGGCCCACAGCCGCTTCGGCGTCGAGACCCCGTTTGGCGGACCGACCTCGTCGGGCATGCTGACGCTGCACTGCCCACCGGGACAGCTCTACGCGCTGGCAAGCTTCCTGCGCGAGCATGGCGCCGAGACCGTCTCGGTGGTCTCGCTCGACTATGTGTTCGACCGTGAGAACCCGCTCTTCGCCAGGCTCGACGCCTTCCTGCGGCAGTGAACCTCCAGGTCCGTTCAGCATGGCGACAGGAAACGGCAGCTACCATATGCTGTTGAGACGACTTGCAAGACGACTCGAACGCCTCTGGAACCTTGATCGATGACGCTGGGCTCTGACGTTTCCGGCCTGACGACCAGCGCGGCCAGTGCCGCCGCGAAGGGATTGTCGATCGTCGTCCCCGTCTACAACGAGGCGGCGGGCCTGGTGTCCCTGCACCAGCGCATCTGCGATCTCGCCAAAACCTTGCGGCAGCGCTATCGCCTCGCCTGTGAGGTCGTTTATGTCGACGACGGCAGCGTGGACGCGTCGCTGTCGATCGCACGCAGCCTGCCGGCCGATACGGTCGACGTCCAGGTGGTCTCGCTGTCACGCAATTTCGGCAAGGAGGCCGCGCTGATGGCCGGGCTCGACCACGCCCGCCTCGGCGCCGTCATGTTCATGGACGGCGACGGCCAGCATCCGCCCGCCATGGTCGAGCAGCTGGTGCGGCACTGGATCGAGGACGGCTATGATGTCGTCTACACCGCCAAGGCGCATCGCGACAATGAGCCGTTCCTGCGCCGGCTCGCCGTGCACGGCTTCTACGCGCTGATCAATTGGGGCGCCCGGCAGAAGATCCCCGAAGACGCCGGCGACTTCCGCCTGCTGTCGCCGCGCGCGGTGGCGGCACTCCGGCAGCTGCCGGAGCGCAACCGCTTCTTCAAGGGTCTCGCAAGCTGGATCGGCTTCCGCCAGATCCGGGTCGATTACGAGCCGGCGCCCCGCATCCATGGTGTGACAACCTTCAGCGCCGCGCGCCTGCTTGGTCTGTCGATCGAGGGCGTGACGTCGTTCTCGGTGGCGCCGCTGCGCTTCGCCAGCCTGCTCGGCGTCATCCTGGCCGGGGGCGCCTTCCTGTTCGGCCTGTCGATCCTGTGGGAGGTCCTGACCACCGGCAAGCAGGTGCCCGGCTATCCCTCGCTCGTGATCGGCCTGATGACGATCGGCGGCGTGCAACTGATCATGATCGGCATCGTCGGCGAATACATCGGAAAGATCCTCTCCGAATTGAAGGCGCGCCCGATCTACTTCGTGGCCGAACACAGCGAAAAGCATTTTGAGGCCGGCAAAGCCGACGACGCGTCGAGCAGGACGGCGGCCGAATGAGCCCGGCCGCGACGCCGCGGCGGATCTGGCTCTGCGCCGACGACTACGGCATCAGCCCGGGCGTCAACCGCGCCATCCGCGACCTGATCGAGCGCGGCCGCCTCAATGCGACGTCGGTGATGATGGTCGGTGCCGCGATCGAGCGCCGCGAGATCGATGCGCTCCAGGCCGCGGCGAAGGCGAGCCCGCGTTGCGCGATCGGATTGCATGTGACGCTGTCGGCGCCATTCCGGCCGCTGACCATGCATTTCCGCCCGCTCGACGGCGACATGTTCCTGGCTTTCCCCAAGCTCCTGCGCGCGGGCGTGATGCGGCGTCTCGACCGCGAGTTCTTCCGCAACGAGGTGAAGGCGCAATCGGCGGCCTTCGCGGAAGCGTTCGGCCGCGCGCCGGATTTCGTCGACGGCCACCAGCATGTGCAGCTGTTTCCGCAGGTGCGCGACGGCTTCATTGATGCCGTCAGCGAAGCCGCGCCGGGCGCTTGGGTGCGCCAGGGCGGGCGCGACCTGCCGCTGGCGCAGCGGCTCAGCTCGCCGAAAGCGCTGGTGCTCGATATCCTCAGCGCGCAATTCCGCCGCCGCGCCGGCGAGGCAGGCCTCAGCTTCAATCTGGGATTTGCCGGCGCCTATGACTTCACCCGCGCGGCCGATTTCGGCGCACTGATGCGGCAGTTCCTGGAAGGCCTCCCCGAGGGTGGCCTCGTGATGTGCCATCCCGGTTTCGTCGACGACATCCTCACCGGCCGCGACCCGATGACCGACGTCCGGGAACGTGAGCATGCCTATCTCAAGAGCGACGCATTCGCGGACCTGCTCGCGGCCAGCAATGTGACACTGGGATGAAACCGGCGAAAGCTGGCCTGCGGGGCAGCTTGTCGCATACCGAAATTTAATCCGGCCGCCACTGTTGGGGCCACAATGGAACCCTACATCTCGGTCACGCTTGTTTCGCGCGAGGGAGATACACCATGACGCCGCAGGAACGCCAACTCGTCGACGAGCTTTTCGACCGGCTTTCGAAACTGGAAAATGCACCGCGCGATCCCGACGCGATCGCCGCGATCTCCGACGGCTTACGCAAGGCACCCGGCGCGGTCTATGCGCTGGTGCAAACCGTGCTGTTGCAGGATGAGGCGCTGAAGCGCGCCCATGCCCGCATCCAGGAGCTGGAGGCGGGACATGCGCCCGAGCAGGCGCAGTCCGGCGGCTTCCTGGATACGATGCGCGAGACGTTGTTCGGCGCAGGCACCTCGCGCAGCTCGGTTCCGAACGTGCCGCCGCGCGACCAGCGGCCGGTGTGGAATAGCGGCGGGGCGATGCAGCAGGCACAGCCTGGTTATGGCCAGCCGTCTTACGGACAGGCTCCCGGTCAGGGCTACGGCCAAGGCTATGGCGCCCCACCGGTCGGCGGAGGCGGCGGCTCGTTCCTGGGGACGGCCGCAGCGGCCGCCGCAGGCGTTGTCGGCGGCTCGCTGCTGCTCTCGAGCTTCCGCGGCATGATGGGCGGCGGATCGCACCAGGCTTTTGGCGACAGCAGCGCGTTTGGAGACCGCGGTGGCAGCCCATGGGGCGGCAGCGACCAGTCCGGCGGCTCGCTCGCCCGCGATGCCGGGCTCAACGATATCGGCTCGAGCCGTGATCGCGGCGAGCAGCGCCAGAGCTTCGCGGATCAGACGAACAACGACGACCAGAACGACAACAATCAGAACGACAATGACGACGGCAATTTCGACCTGGCCGACGACGGCGATTTCGGCGGCGGCGACGACGGCGGCAGCGATTACGCGTGAGTTGCCTGCCCGCCAAAGCGGCCGCCGAATAGGCGGCCGTTTCGATTTTGCAGGTCTTGCTCAGAACTTCCTTCTCCCCTTGTGGGAGAAGGTGGCGCGAAGCGCCGGATGAGGGGTTCTCTCCGCGAATTGACTTGCGAGAGAAGTGATTGCGGAGAGAACCCTCACCCGTCTCGCCGCTTACGCGGCGATCCACCCTCTCCCACAACACAAGGGGAGAGGGAACAAACCTCACATCACCACGACCTTGGTGCCGACGTTGACGCGGCCGTAGAGGTCGATGACGTCCTCGTTGCGCATGCGGATGCAGCCGGAGGAGACGTTGGTACCGATGGTCCAGGGCTCGTTGGAGCCGTGGATGCGGTAGAGCGTCGAGCCAAGATACATCGCGCGCGCGCCGAGCGGATTTTCCGGGCCGCCCTCCATGTGCCGCGGCAAATCGGGACGGCGTGCGATCATTTCAGCGGGCGGCGTCCAATCCGGCCATTCGCGCTTGGCCGTGATCGACTTCACGCCGGACCAGGTGAAGCCGGGGCGACCGACGCCGATGCCGTAGCGCATGGCCTTGCCGTTGCTCTCGACGAGATAGAGGAATTTGTTCGGCGTATCGACCACCAGGGTGCCGGCGCTTTCCTTGCCGCTATAGTCAACAAGTTGTTTTTCGAACCTCGGATCAAACTGGCGCTGCCGGGCATCGACGCTCTCCTGCTGCACGGCTGCGCCCTGCATCTGCGGCTCGCCCATCGGCGGCAGACGGCGCGGGTCGTTGTAACCGGGCTGCTGCTGATACATCGGCTGCTGCGGTGCATAGGCGGGACCGCGGCCGGGCCCATCGCCGAAGAGGAACTCGATGAAGCCTCCGCCCATGTTCGCATTGGAGGCGACGCGCACCGGCGCCGGCTGCACCTGCGGCTGGTAGAGCACCACCGGCGGATCGTTCGGCACGCTATTGTCGAAGGCGCTGGCATTGGTCGCGCCGGCAACGAAGGTGCAAGCGCTGCCAAGCAGCGCGACAGACATTTTCTTGAACATCGACGTACTCTGTACTGTTTCGTCTAGTTGCATTCGCCGTCGAACGCGTCTGGCTGATCCGCGTCCTCGACGTGGTCAATAAAGAGCAAAAGCCGTTTTGTTTGGTAAACGGAAGCCGCGTTTCGATTCACCATCTCGTCAGGCGAAGGGCAATTTGGCGATCAGCGTTTATTTTCGGTGAACACCGCAAGTGCATGGTTAATCGCCGGTTTTCACGCCGTCGCGCACCGCCGCACAACAGTTCCGGCTGTGAACTTCGTGTTAAATCGGTTCTGCCTAAAAAGACGCGTGAGTGAGGTGGGGGGAGTATCCTGATGGCAATTCACCGCAAACGTTTTCGTGTCGAAGATATCGTCGGTGGCGAAATGCCAATTCTTGACGAAACCGAAGAGGCAGGCCCGATGCATAGCGAGATCATGGCCGAGCTGCGTGCGATCCGCGCACAGATGGCCAAGGGCAGCGTGCCCTTGTCCGGCAGCGCAGCCATGGCGGTGATCGACGCCACGACGGAGCAGGAGCTCTCAGACGCCCGCGTCAAGCTCGAGACGTACCGGGCCCAGATCGAACAGTGCGAGAAGCTGAAGGTCGAGCTCGACCTGATCCATGACGCCATCGACCGCACCAAGCGCGAAATCGCGACCCTGCACGGCAAGAGCTTCGACGGCGGCGAAATGGCCAAGGTCAATGGCGAGCTCGGCGCCGTGGTCGGTGGTACCGAGCAGGCCACCCAGCAGATCCTCGAAGCCGCGGAGTCGATCGACCAGGCGGCCAGCGCGATGACCAAGGTGCAATCGGCCGACCAGCAGAAGCGGCTCGCTGACGACATCCAGGAACGCGTCATCTCGATCTTCGAGGCCTGCAACTTCCAGGACTTGACTGGCCAGCGCATCAGCAAGGTCATGGGCACGATGAAATTCATCGAGCAGCACATCAACGCGATGATGGAGATCTGGGGCGGCGTCGACGCCATCAAGTCCCACGTGGTGCCGCAGGCCGACAGCCGCAGCGACGACGAAAAGCTCCTCAACGGCCCGAAGCTCGCCGGCGACGTCGGCCACGCCTCGCAGGACGACATCGACGCGCTGTTCGACTGAGCACGTGTTGCATAGAGAAAAACAAAACGCCGGCGCAAGCCGGCGTTTTTTGTTTATTGTCTTGCACAGCTGCTTCCCTTCTCGCCCTGTGGGAGAAGGTGGCGCGAAGCGCCGGATGAGGGGTTGTTTCAGCAAACTCGAAAGTGAGAGTTTAACGCGGGGAGAGAAACCCCTCACCCGTCTCGCCGCGCTACGCGGCGATCCACCCTCTCCCACAAGAAGGGGAGAGGGAAAGAAGCAGCGCGGTCCGCCTTACGCCCTTGGTGCGCAGCGGACGTAGACCATGTTGCCGTAGCGGGTGGCGGCGTCCTTGTCGACGAAGCGGGTGATCATGACGCGGCCGTCGAAGGAGACGATCTCGCGGTCCTGCTCGCCGGGTGTCGGGCCGGGCGGGCCGATATAGTTCTTGCCGCCTGGCGAGCCCTTCAGCCGCAGTTCCTGCGGGGTCGCCTGGTCGGCCAGATGCATGACCACGCCGCCGGAGGTGCCGGCGCCGATCACGTAGGGATTCTTGCACTGGGCCCGCGCAGCCGCCTCGGTGCGGGCGCGATCGGCCGGGTTCTGGAACGAGGCCAGACCCCAGCGGCCGACGATCTCGTCGGCACGGATGGACGCCGGCATTTCCGGCGCCTGGCCGGGCTCGGACTCGGGCGCCGGCTGCGACGACGAGAAGGACGGCAGGCTCATGCCGCCGCCGCAGGCGCCAAGCAGCAGCGCCAGGCAAGAGGCCGCCGCCAGATGGGCAACCGTGCGCGCATGTGCTGAACTGATCATCGCTTCCCCCCAAACAAGACCACGGCCGCACCCCTCCCGCAGCCAAGCGCAAAAATGCTGCCGGAGCAATGACGTCCTGATATACGCCCGCACCGGAATCGAGCTTCCGAACTCACCATCCTATATCCGCCTCACCAATCGCTTAACCACCTTTGCTTGACAGGATCGCAGCCAAGCCATATTCCCGGGCGTACTATTAGCACTCGGAAACACCGATTGCTAAGCGCGCCGTTCGATCCTCGGGAAGAGGGTGGATGGCAGCGCTGCCCTCACCCACTTCCGCTGCTTTCGGAAAACCGAGCCTCCAAAGGGAAACGTCATGGCTAAGTCCAAATTTCGTCCACTGCATGACCGTGTCGTGGTCAAACGTATCGATGCCGAGGCAAAGACCAAGGGCGGCATCATCATTCCCGACACCGCCAAGGAGAAGCCGTCCCAGGGCGAAGTCATCGCCGTCGGTCCCGGCGGGCGCGACGAGGCCGGCAAGCTGATCCCGATCGACCTCAAGGTCGGCGACCGCGTGCTGTTCGGCAAATGGTCGGGCACCGAGGTCAAGATCGACAACGAAGATCTCCTGATCATGAAAGAGTCGGACATCATGGGCGTGATGGCCTAAGGCCAGAGCCCTGAACGGCCGCTGAATACCATGCCCGGATCGTCAGATCCGGGCATGCATCGTTCCGCCGGGTTCGACCCACGGATCCCGGAATTGATGCGACGAGCACACAAGACACATCACCAAACAAGACACATCACGAATAACAGGGATTGCAGATCATGGCTGCCAAGGACGTCAAGTTTTCCGGAGACGCGCGCGATCGCATGCTGCGCGGCGTCGATATTCTCGCCAACGCCGTCAAGGTGACGCTCGGCCCGAAGGGCCGCAACGTCCTCATCGAGAAGTCGTTCGGCGCGCCCCGCATCACCAAGGACGGCGTCACCGTCGCCAAGGAGATCGAGCTCGAGGACAAGTTCGAGAACATGGGCGCCCAGATGGTCCGTGAGGTCGCTTCCAAGACCAACGACCTCGCCGGCGACGGCACCACCACCGCGACCGTGCTGGCCCAGGCCATCGTGCGCGAAGGCGCCAAGTCGGTCGCCGCCGGCATGAACCCGATGGACCTCAAGCGCGGCATCGACATCGCGGTCGCAGCCGTGATCAAGGACATCGAGAAGCGTGCCAAGCCGGTCGCCGCCTCCTCCGAAGTCGCCCAGGTCGGCACCATCTCGGCCAACGGCGACAGCGCCATCGGCAAGATGATCGCCCAGGCGATGCAGAAGGTCGGGAACGAGGGCGTCATCACCGTCGAGGAGAACAAGTCGCTCGATACCGAAGTCGACATCGTCGAGGGCATGAAGTTCGACCGCGGCTATCTCAGCCCCTACTTCGTCACCAACGCCGAGAAGATGACCGCCGAGCTCGAGGACGCCTACATCCTCCTGCACGAGAAGAAGCTCTCCGGCCTGCAGGCCATGCTGCCGGTGCTGGAAGCCGTGGTGCAGTCGGGCAAGCCGCTCGTCATCATCGCCGAGGACGTCGAGGGCGAGGCGCTGGCCACCCTGGTCGTCAACCGCCTGCGTGGCGGCCTCAAGGTCGCCGCCGTCAAGGCGCCGGGCTTCGGCGATCGCCGCAAGGCCATGCTGGAGGACCTCGCGATCCTCACCGGCGGCCAGCTCATCTCCGAAGACCTCGGCATGAAGCTCGAGAACGTCACGGTGAAGATGCTGGGACGTGCCGGCAAGGTGGTGATCGACAAGGAGAACACCACCATCGTCAAGGGCGCCGGCAAGAAGCCGGAGATCGAGGCGCGGGTCGGCCAGATCAAGGCGCAGATCGAGGAGACCACCTCGGATTACGACCGCGAGAAGCTCCAGGAGCGGCTGGCCAAGCTCGCCGGCGGCGTCGCGGTGATCCGCGTCGGCGGCGCGACCGAGATCGAGGTCAAGGAAAAGAAGGACCGCGTCGAGGACGCGCTCAACGCCACCCGCGCCGCGGTGCAGGAAGGCATCGTCCCCGGCGGCGGTGTCGCGCTGCTGCGCGCCAAGAAGGCGGTCGGCCGTCTCACCAACCCCAATGCCGACGTCCAGGCCGGCATCAACATCGTGCTGAAGGCACTGGAAGCCCCGGTCCGCCAGATCTCCGAGAACGCGGGGCTCGAAGGCTCCATCGTCGTCGGCAAGATCCTGGAGAACAAGTCCGAGACCTTCGGCTTCGACGCCCAGAACGAAGCCTATGTCGACATGGTCGAGAAGGGCATCATCGACCCCGCCAAGGTGGTGCGCACCGCGCTCCAGGACGCCGCCTCGATCGCCGGCTTGCTGGTGACCACCGAGGCCATGGTCGCCGAGATGCCCAAGAAGGAAGCGGCCCCGGCGATGCCGGCCGGCGGCGGCATGGGCGGCTTCTAGGCCGTCCGTTCCATTGCAATGTTGCGAAGGCCGCCTCCGGGCGGCCTTCTTTTTTGCCGACCATGGCCCAAGCTTCAACCGGCGGCCAAAACCCATTACGGTGGCGCCGATTCTATGTTCGAGCATGATGTTTTCGGAAAACCGCTTCACACTTTTCGCTAACGCGGCCCTCCGGGTCCAGATCATGCTCCATTGCTCGAGGACGACGTCGATGCGCGCGCTGCTGGTTTGCCCGACAATTCTTTTGGCCGCTCTGCTTGCGGGTTCGCCGCATTCCGCCTCCGCCCAGATGAAGCTTTCACCGAAGGCGGCGGCGCCCGGCGGCACGGAGACGCGCTATTTCACCTCGATCGACGGATTGATGGACGGCAATGCCGACGTGATCCTGAAGGAAACGCGCTCGGGCAAAACGGTGACGGCGGCCGTGCTGGACGTCTGCTACCCCGTCGCAAAGAATTCCGACCGCAAGGACCGCTTCGTCATCAACCTCCAGGTTGCCGGCCAGACGCTGACCGGCACGACGCAGAGCCTCGGCGAGAAGGCGCCGGTCACCGTCAAGCTCTCGCGCAAACCGACCGGCGACACCTTCGAATTCCGTGGCCAGATCGGCATCGGCCAGAGCGTGACCGAGGTGACCTCGCCGGACAATTCCGATCTCAGCGAGAAGGAATTCCTCGACAACCAGACCACCGACGACGGCATCACGCCGCAGCCCAAGGATTTTACCGAAGTCTCGCCGGAAGCAATCGCGGTCAAGGTCAAGCTGGACGCGGCGACCGACTTTCTGAAGAGCCTCAAAGGCCAGGATGTCGAGGTGACGCTGGCGAGCCTCACCGTCGGCTGCGACGCGCTGCGCGCCGGCGAGCAGACCATCAACATGTCGGTCGATCCGGAGCGCGCCGCCGCACTGCTCGCGAAATTCAAGGCGACGCCGGGCGTCACCGCCGCAGGCTGGACCTCCGGGATGGCCGAGATGGACCGCACCATCCGCATCGCCGCGGCCGACTGGCGCGACGGCGACAGGATCAACCGCGACAAGCTCGCCGCTGCGGTTGCGGGCGTGCTGAGCCGGACGCTTGCCGCCAAGCCGGTCTCGCAGGGCTTCAACCCCGCCACGGGCAAGCTCAAGCTGGTGTTCAAGCGGCCGAACCAAGATTTCCCGGCGCTCGAACTCACGGACACGATCGAGGTCGCAGGCCTTGTCTCCGCCGACAAGCCGGGGACGACCGACAAGTTGATGCTCTGGATCGGTAGCCCCGCGACCACCACCGCCGACGAGAGCAGCGGCGCGAAGCTCAATCTATCGGATGAGGCGGCAGCCGACGAGGAGAGCGACCAGCCTGACGACAACGGCTCGATCGAGGCGCTCACCAGGGAACTGAAGGGCCAACGCTGGGACGCCGACAAGTCGGTGTGGAAGTAGGTCGGGTGTTGGCGCGCAATCGCCGCCGATCCGAATCTCGGTGAGTGCAAACGCGGCTGCTGTCTTCGAGTGAGCTGATAGCTCGCGGTGACTAAGGCCTGCTTCTCTTGAAGATGCTGCGTTTGCTGGCCATGAGGAAATCCGCGAACAGCCGGCTCACCGGCGGAAGTGTCCGTTGCGCTCGCTTGATCAGGCCGACCGGGCGCGAAAAATTGGTGTCACTGATCTTCCGGCTTCGCAGCGAGGGTTCGGCAACAATTTCCCGGGCTGAGGCGGGGAGGATGGTCAGGCCGATCCCGGCGCGCACCATGCCGATCGCCGTCATCATGTAGGTGGCCTCGGAGGCTGGCGTGGGCAGAAGCCCCGCCCGGTTGAACGCCAGATCGGTGACGGCGCGCACACTGGTGCCTTGGTCCATCATGACGAGCGGGTAGTTCGCCAGCACGCGTGCCGTGATCCGTCGCTGCTCGCCGATCGGATGCTTGTCGGGATAGACGACGCTCATCTCGTCGTGCGCGGTGAAGATGGTCTCGATATCCGGGAATGACACATCGCCGCCGGTCAGGCCGAGATCGACATCCTCGGACCGGTTAAGCGCCAGCACACGGCTCGCGATGACGTCCTTCAATGCGAAGGTCACGCCCGGATGCTGCGCGCGAAATCTCCCGATCACGTCGGGCAGGACACCAGCTGCGAAGGACGGCAATGCCGCGATACGGACCACACCGCGCTGCTCGGAGGCGTCACCCCGCGCGTCGCTGAGAACGGAGTCGAGATCCTGCAGAGTCCGTTCGAGTGCGGGCAGCAGCTCGCGCCCCATCCTGGTCAAAGCCACCGAACGCGGATTGCGGTCGAACAACTTGAGGCCGAGCGAGGCTTCGAGCCGCTTGATCTGGACCGTGAGCGTCGGCTGCGAAACGTGCAGCGCGGATGCCGCCTGTGTGAAGCTGCGCAATTTCGCGACCGCCACGAAAGAGCGGAGCTGCCTGACGTTGATATCCATAGGCTTTGTCTATTGCTGGCATTGAATAAATTCAATTGAATAATCGGAAGCCGCGCGCTCAATTCCGCCCAACCGTCGGGCACGAGTCCGGAACAGACATCAGGTGGGAGATATGCTCAATTTGGCGTGGCTGGGACTCGCGACGATCGCGGTCCTGCTTGTGGGGATTATGACGAAACGCATGTCGCCGCTGATCGCTCTCATCCTCGTACCGCTGGTTGCCTGCCTGCTGGGCGGCTTCGGCTGGGACACCAGCAAGTTCATCGTCAGCGGCCTGCAAAGCCTGGCCCCGGTTGTCGGCATGTTCGTGTTCGCGATCCTGTTCTTCGGGATCGTGACCGACGCCGGCATGCTCGACCCCGTCATCGACCGGATCCTGCGGACCGTCGGCACGAGGCCGACGCGGATCGTCATGGGTACGACGCTGCTCGCACTGCTGATCCACCTCGACGGCTCTGGAGCGGTGACCTTCCTCATCACCATCCCCGCCATGCTGCCACTGTACGATCGTCTCGGTCTCGATCGGCGTATTCTGGCCTGCGCAGCGTCGCTCGCCGCCGGCGTGAACTTCCTGCCTTGGACCGGCCCGATGATCCGCGCATCGGCTTCACTCAAATTGCCGATACCCGAGATCTTCAATCCGCTGATCCCGGTTCAGCTGGTCGGCATCGTCTTCATCTTTGGCGTCGCCTATTGGCTCGGTCGCAGGAAGGAGAAGCGGCTTGGCCTCGAGAAAGGCGCGGCGATCGACATGACCGCTCGGCGGACGCTCTCCGAATCCGAGCTCAAGCTGCGGCGTCCCGACAAATTCTGGATCAACATCCTTCTCACCATCCTGGTCCTCGGCATCATGGTCGCGCTCGGCGACAAGCTGACCCCGGCGATCGTCTTCATGGTCGGGACCTGTCTTGCGCTGCTGATCAACTACCCGAATGTCGATGCGCAGCGCCAACGCATCGATGCGCATGCCAAGGCGGCGCTGTTGGTGGCGTCGGTGCTGCTCGCAGCCGGCGTCTTTACCGGCATCATGCAAGGCTCGGGCATGCTGAAGGCGATGGCGCAGGCGGCGGTCGGATTTGTGCCTGCAAGCGCGGCCAAATTCATGCCGGTTGCACTCGGGGCGATCTCCATGCCACTTAGTCTCCTGTTCGACCCCGACTCCTTCTACTTCGGCGTCTTGCCCGTGGTGGCGGAGGTCGGTGGCCAACTCGGCGTCCCCAAGGTACAGCTGGCGCAGGCCGCACTGCTCGGACAGATGACGACCGGTTTCCCCGTCAGTCCGCTCACGCCGGCCACCTTCCTGGTGGTAGGATTGACCGGGATTGATCTGGCCGATCATCAGAAATTCTCGATCCCGTTTTTATTCGCGGCATCTCTTGTGATGACGATGGCTGGCGTCCTGTTCGGCATTTTCACGTTTTAGCGAGATCTCCGATGCGAACACTCCGGATTGGATCAGGTGCGGGCTATTCCGGCGACCGGATCGAACCAGCTGTCGAGCTCGCGGTGCACGGCAAGCTGGATTACCTCGTGTTCGAATGCCTGGCCGAGCGCACGATCGCGCTGGCGCAGGCAGCCAGGCTGAAGGATCCGGGCGCGGGCTATGATCCGCTGCTGACGACCCGGATGCGGGCGGTGCTGCCCGCTTGCCGTGCGAACAAGGTTCGTATCGTCACGAATATGGGAGCCGCCAATCCGGTATCGGCCGCCGAGGCGACGAGAGCGATCGCCCGTGAACTGGGGCTGGCTGGGCTCAAAGTCGCCGCGGTGACGGGCGACGACGTTCTCGCTGCGGTGAGGACGCCGCAATACCAGCTTGACATCGGCGGTACGGTGAACGAGCTGGGCAACCGTATCGTTTCCGCCAACGCCTATCTGGGCGGTGCATCCATCGCGCAGGCCCTGGCGCTCGGCGCCGATGTCGTCATCACCGGTCGCGCCGCCGATCCCTCGCTGTTCCTCGGGCCGCTGCTCCACGAGTTCGGTTGGGCGTTGGACGATTGGCCGCTGCTAGGAAAGGGAATACTAGCCGGGCATCTGCTCGAATGCGCCGGCCAGATCACCGGCGGATATTTCGCCGACCCGGGCCGTAAGGATGTCGAAGGGCTCGCCCGCCTCGGCTTCCCGATCGGAGAGGTGCGGGAAGATGGCGATCTCGTCATCACCAAGGTCGCCGACTCTGGCGGCCAGGTCACGGCCGCCACGGTCAAAGAGCAGTTGCTCTACGAGATCCACGATCCCGCGCGTTATGTCCAGCCGGATGTGATCGCAGACTTCTCCCAGGTGCGGATCGATGAGGTCGGCCAAGACCGCGTCCACGTCACCGGAGCAGGCGGCGTGTCGAAGACCGGTCAGTTGAAGGTCTCCGTCGGTTATGTCGACAGCTACATCGGCGAAGGTCAGATGTCTTACGCCGGCCCGGGCGCTGTCGCGCGCGGCAAGCTCGCCTGCGAGATCGTGCGCGAGCGTCTGGCGCTGACGGGTGTCAAGTTGACCGAGTTGCGGAGCGATCTGATCGGCGTCAGCGCCTTGCACGGTGAGGGCCGGTCCGAGAGCCACGACCCCTACGAAGTCAGGATTCGCATTGCCGGGCGTGCCGAGACGCTCGCAGAAGCGGCACGCGTCGGCGAGGAAGTCGAAACGCTCTACACCAATGGCCCGGCCGGCGGTGGCGGGGCCTGGAAATCGGCGCGCGAGGTGATCGCGGTCGCATCGACCCTCGTTCCCGAAACACAAGTCACGACGTCAGTCCGAATCTTCGAAGCATAAGCCGCCCGGCTCAAGGGTGCAGACGAACAGGAAACGTACGCTAACCCCGGATCTTGAACAGCGAGCCTCCTCATCATGAAGTTGCGCGACATTGCCCACTCCCGCACCGGAGACAAGGGCAACACATCGAACATCTCGCTGATCGCCTACGATCCGAACGACTACGAGGCGCTTCGGTCTTACATCACAGCCGAGCGCGTGAAGCAGGCCTTCAGTGGCATCGTCACCGGGACTGTCACCCGCTATGAACTGCCGTCGATCGGTGCCCTGAACTTCGTGATGACCGGCGCTCTCGGCGGCGGCGTCACGCGATCGCTTGCACTGGACGCGCATGGCAAGTCGCTGAGTTCGCTCTTGCTGGACATGGATGTGCCCGACACCCTGCATTCCGCGTCAAGGAACGGATGATTGGAAAGAGCTAGTTTCCGTTGGTGCGGAAGCGCAGCGGCTTCGGGCCGATCAGGGTCAGCATGTCGCCCTGACGCTTCCAGGTCTCGACGGCCGCGAGCGCCGCGACGAGATCGTCGTCGGCCTGCGCCTTTGCCGGCGGACAGGAACGATCCTGAATTGGACCGGGCACGAAGATCACGGTGTTGCCGGCAACGGAAAACTGGCCCCTGCCGGCCTTGCACCACAGCTCGAGCACGACCTCGCCATTGTCGCCGATTTCGATGTTCGGGATCCGTTTCGAGCCGGGCTGAGGCAACGCCTCGAGCGTCATCTCGGTGCCGAAGGGGAAGCCCTCTTCCGCACGTGCGATAGTGGACATCGCAAGCACCGCAGCCGCCGCACATACCATCCGCTTCAACGAAACCATGAGACCTCTCGACCGACCCGATTTGCCGATCTTCTATAAGACGGCGAGGCCTTTGAGAAGGTTCGCCGATTCAAGCCACAAAAATCCCCGCAGGACGAGCCCGCGGGGATTTGCGTCGAAGCCGGACGTCGCCCGCTATTTCAGGACCAGCGCCGTGAACGGCCAGACATAGGCCTGCAACGTCACGAACACGCCGACCAGCGAGGCCAGCACGATCGAGTGCCAGAACACGAAACGCAGGATCTTGCCCTCATGGCCGTACCAGTTGGTGGCGGTCGACGCGACCACGATCGATTGCGCATCGATCATCTTGCCCATCACACCGCCGGACGAGTTCGCCGCCGCCATCAGGATCGGCGACAGGCCGAGCTGCTGCGAGGTGATCTTCTGGAGGTTGCCGAACAGGATGTTCGAGGACGTGTCCGACCCGGTCAGCGCCACGCCGAGCCAACCGAGCAGCGTGCCGAAGAAGGGATAGAGCACGCCGGTTGCGGCAAAGGCGAGACCCAGCGTCGCGTCGACCCCGGACAGCCGCGTCAGCGTGCCGATCGCGAGCATCGCCGAGATCGTGATCAGCGAGATCGCGCAGAGCCGGATGGTGCGGCCATACTCGGTCAGCAGCCTGCCGGGACCGACGCCCATCAGGAAGCCTGAGATGATCGCCGCGATCAGCATGCCCGTACCCGTGAACGACAGGTAGGTGAAGCCGAACACCGCGCCTTCCTTGGTCGGTGCTGGGGCCACCGGCGGCATCTTGTTGATCATCTGGTGCAGTTCGGGAACGGCATAGTTCCAGGTGAAGATGCCGTTCGCCCAGGTCTTGAATGCGCCGTTGCCCCAGATCAGCATCACGATGCAGACGATGATCCACGGCAGCAGCGCGCTGAACAGTTCACCCTGCGTGAGCGGCGTCTTGTCGAGCGGCTTTGCCGTGGCCATGGTCGAAGCTGATTCATCGTGACCGCGCAGTGCCGGCGACAACCAGAGCTGCCGCGGCTGCCACACCTTCAGGAACAGGATCAGAGCGCCCATCGAGATGAGCGACGCGCCGATATCGACGATCCAGGGATTGACGTAGTTCGAGATCACGAATTGCGGGACCGCGAACGACACGCCGGTGACGAGGATCGCCGGCCAGATGTCCTTCATGCCCTTCCAGCCCGCGAACGCCCACACCACCCAGAACGGTACGATCAGCGAGAACAGCGGCAATTGCCGCCCGACCATCGCGCCGAGGATGTAGGGATCGAGCCCGGTGACCGAGGCGAGACCCTGGATCGGCGTGCCCAGCGCACCGAAGGCGACCGGCGCGGTGTTGGCGATCAGCGACAGGCCGCTAGCCGCGAGCGGCGAGAAGCCGAGGCCGATCAGCACGGCACCGGTGATCGCCACCGGCGTGCCGAAGCCCGAAGCGCCCTCGAAGAAGGCGCCGAAGGAGAAGGCGATCAGCAGGAGTTGCAGCCGCCGGTCCTCGGTGACGCCGCCAACAGCACGCTTCAAAAGCTCGAAGCGCCCGGTCGTCACCGTCACCTGGTAGAGGAAGATGACGTTGAGGACGATCCAGCCGATCGGAAAGAAGCCGGTCACGATGCCCAGGATCGAGGCGCGGATCGACATGTTCACCGGCATGGTGAAAACGAAGATCGTGATCAGGTTGGTCACGATCACGGCGACGATGGCTGCGATGTGAGCCTGAACGCGCCCGCTTGCGATCAGGACCAGCAGCGTGACGACCGGTACCGCCGCCGCGATCGTCGACAGCACCGGGCTGTGCAGCGGATCGTAGATTTGATTCCACATAATCTTCCTCCCCCACGCGTTTATGTGGCAAGGCCGCCAGCGTGGATGCGGAGCCTGCCTGGCGTGATGCTGAGGGCGCCTGTGCACTTTTTGCGAATCTGTTGCGAATGCGGCTGTTCCCGCCCGCTCACAAGCCCGCGAAGTCCCGGAGGCCCCCACCCCGCGCCGTTGCGCCCATGCTAGGGTCGCAAGCCCGGACAAGCCAACGCAAATTGCACAATTTGCGACTTTAGTCTAAGCGCGCTTATCCTCGCCATTGCCTCAGCCGTTTGGCTTCGGGCATTTGCGCACACCCCCGCAGGAGACTGAGCTCTGTGAAGAACATCAGCGCCACGCTCGCGACCGTCTGGCGAATCGCCGGCCCCTATTTCCGATCGGAGGACAAATGGGCCGGCCGCGGCCTGCTGGCCGCGGTGATCGCGATGGAGTTGGCGCTGGTCGCGGTCAATGTCCTGCTCAGCCAGTGGCAGAACCGGTTCTTCAACGCACTTCAGGCGTATGAGCTCGATAATTTCGTCAAGGAGATTTGGATCTTCCTCGTCCTCGCCACGATCTATATCGCGCTGCAGGTCTACAAGCTCTACCTCAACCAGTGGCTCCAGATCCGCTGGCGGAATTGGCTGACGGGGCGCTATCTTGGCGAATGGCTCCAGGGCGCCACGCACTATCGCATGCAGCTCAAAGGCGATGCGGCCGACAACCCCGACCAGCGCATCACCGACGACGTCAGGAATTTCGTCGAGCAGACGCTCAGCATTGGCTTGGGTCTGCTTTCGTCCATCGTGACGCTGGCGTCCTTCATGGTGATCCTGTGGGGACTGTCCAACAAGGCGCCCCTGCATCTTTTCGGCACCGATATCGTCATTCCCGGCTTCCTGCTCTGGTCTGCGCTGGCTTATGCCATCCTGGGTACTGCGCTGACGCACTGGGTCGGCGCACCGCTCATCAATCTTTATTTCGAGCAGCAGCGCTATGAAGCAGACTTCCGTTTCAACCTGATGCGGGTACGCGAAAACTCCGAACAGATCGCGCTGCTCAAGGGAGAGGGCGCCGAACGCGAGGGACTGTTGCGCCGCTTCGGATCCGTGATCGAGAACTGGTACGCGATCATGAGCCGAACCAAGCGCCTTACCACCTTCACTGCCAGCTACGGGCAGGCCGCGGTGATCTTTCCCTATGTGGTGGTGGCTCCGGCCTATTTCGCCAAGAGCATTCAGCTCGGCGACATGATGCAGACCGGCTCGGCATTCGGCACCGTACAGGATGCGCTGTCGTTCTTCGTGACATCCTACCGCACGATCGCAGAATGGCGCTCGGTGGTCGCCCGTCTCGACGGCTTCGAGATGTCGGTCAACTCCGCAGCTCACCTCGCAGAGCACGAGCCGACCATCGGCCTCGCGCCGTCCGCCAGCGGCACGGCAATCGCGCTCGAGCAGCTGCTGGTGAAACTGCCCAACGGCAAGCCGCTGGTCTCGGCCGACGCTTTCGCCATCCGCCCGTCGGAGCGGGTGCTGGTCACCGGGCCGTCCGGCTCCGGCAAGTCGACGCTGTTTCGCGCCGTCGCGGGCATCTGGCCGTTCGGCACTGGCAACATCGCCGTGCCCGGCAACGCCAAGCTCATGATGCTGCCGCAACGCCCCTATTTCCCGGTCGGCCCGCTCGCGGATGCCGTGGTCTATCCTGCCGCGCGCGGAATGTTTCCACCCGAGCAGATCGAGAATGCGCTGCTCGCGGTCGGGCTGCCCGATCTGGCCGAACGGCTCAACGAGGACGGCCATTGGAATAGAATGCTGTCGCTCGGCGAGCAGCAGCGCCTGGGGCTCGCACGCGCGCTGCTGCACGCGCCCGACTACCTGTTCCTGGATGAGGCCACCGCGTCACTCGACGAGCCCTCCGAGGCCCGGCTGTATCGGTTATTGGCGGACAAGCTGCCGCAGGCCACCATCGTCTCGATCGGCCATCGCTCGACCCTCGACGCCTTCCACACCCGCAAGGTGGCGATGGTCGAGGACGGCGACGTCCACGTCCTCAGCGATGAGCGGGCCAAGGCGGAGCCGAGCACGGCGGGCTGAGGCGCAAGATGAGCCCGGCCGCTCCGACTGCGAACTGAAACCAGGCCGTCCCCATTGCGAAGTCGGCAATCCTGTTCACCGACATCTCCGCATTGTCATGGCCGGGCTTGTCCCGGCCATCCACGAGTTATTTCACGGCGCCAGAGAACGCGGATGCCGGGCCTTCGCCTCGCCGAAGCGGCTTCGGCCGCGCATGCGGGACAAGCCCGGGCATGACGACCCGCGGAGCGGCTTCAGACCAAAGCAAAAGGGCGGCAGATTGCTCTGCCGCCCTCGTCAAGTCGTTCGGGAAGAAACTTACTTCAGGTTGCTCATCGCCGTCAGGTCGAAGGACAGCTTGGCGATGCCCGCCGAGCCGCACCAGTTCGAGCCGGCGCCGCCCGGGTTGATCGGGGTCACGTTGGTCGTGCCGGTGGCGTTGAAGGCGCTGGTGAAGGCGTTGCAATCACCCTTGTTCAGATCGGTGCCGGAGTAACGCAGATCCAGCGTGAACACCTTGTAGGTGAAGCCGACGCCGAGGTTCCAGGTATTGTAGTCCTTGTAGGGGATACCGTTGGCGAAAACGGTGCCGGCACCGGTGCCGTAGAAGGCGTCCGACGTGCCGAACCACTGCCGGCCGAACTCACCCGAAACGTACATGCCGACGCCCGAGGCGCCAAACGTCGTGCTCGGCGCGGTCCACTTCGCGGTCAATGACGCGTAGTTGCCCCAGGCGCCCGAGTTCAGGAAATTCGGCGAGTAGAACTCGGTCGCGCCGACCGTCCAGTTGTCGTTGATGGTGTAGTTCACCTTGCCATAGACTTCGAAGAAGCTGACGTCCTTCTTCATGACGTTGCCATCGCCGAGAAAGATGGTCGTGGTGCTGACCGGGCAAACGCCGCCACCCGGAATGCCACCGGTGAGCACGTTGTCGGCGCAGCTTCCACCCGGGTACAGGTAGCCCCAGACACCGATGTCGAAGGCGAAGGCGCCGAAGGTCGGGCGGATACCGCCGTAGATGTCGACTTCAGCGGCAGCGCGGTTGGCGAAGGAGATGCTCTCCGCGGACACGCCGACGTAGAGCTGGAGGTCCTTGGTGACGTTGTAGCGCGGCTCGAAATAGGCAGCGACCGAGGGCTGGTGGTTCGACTGAGTGACACCGCGGAAGATGTAGTCGCTCATGATCGCGCCGCCGAAGGCGACGTCCCAGGGGTCGAACGCGGCCACCGGAGGCGCCTTCACGGCCTTCAAGGGCATATCCGCCGCGAAAGCCGAACCCGTCACCATTGCCAGCGCCGTTGCCAACAAAGTCACTTTCTTCATCTCGATCCCCAATACCAGTTCTAGACCCCGGTCGAGCTCCGGAGGCCCCCCGGGACACCCGACCTGATTGCAAATTTCCTAACTGCGGCAACTTGGATCGAGGAACCCCAACCGTGAAGCAAAAAACACGAGCATCTGCCGACTTTTTGGGCGTTCTGACGATTCCACGAAAGGTTGTCAGTCGGTGTTGCTTCTAGACCACATGATTTGCATGCGATCGGGCACAGGAGAGGCCGTGGAAGTACGGAAAGCTCAGGGGACGTGGCTTCCACGCTACGAATCAAGGTGAGGCGAGAAGCAGCGGCCGCCAGAAGCGCCTACAAGGATGCAAAAAGGCCGCAGCGTCGCCGCTACGGCCTTTCTGTCTGGAGTCGCTTCTGAAGGAGGTAGGAGAGGGTCTCAGCCCTGCCCTTCGGCCGACGCCCCGTCCCCCGCGGATGAAGGCATCGCCCAGCTTGTCTCTGCTGCCGGCTCGGCAGCGGGAGCCGGTGCAGCCGTCGGAGCCGGCTTGGCCTTGGTCGTCTTCTTCTTGGCGGCGCTCTTCTTCGGCGCGGCTTTCTTCGCGACTTTCTCGGCAGCCTTCTTTGGCGCAGCCTTCTTGGCCGATTTCTTTGCAGACTTCTTGGCGGCCTTCTTCGCTGATACCTTGCCCGACTTCTTCTTGCCGGCCTTGGTCGCGGTCTTCTTCTTCGCCGCTACAACCTTTTTGGCCTTTTTGGCCTTCTTGCTTTTCTTCTTCTTCGCTTTCGCCATCGTGGTCCTCCTGTTGTCGCCGAACAATGGTCGATCGGGGTCTTCAGCCGTCACCTCGGGACGAAAGCTCAGCTCGACGAATTCAATGCCGGCCGCGACCCGCCCGTAGCCCAATCGAGAAGCTCAATCGTGTGTACGACCGGGACTGACGTGCCACTGGCAATCTGCACCATGCAGCCGATATTGCCCGCGGCAATCATGTCCGGCTTGACGCTCGCGATGTTGGCGACCTTGCGATCGCGCAACCTGCCCGCAAGGTCGGGCTGGAGAATGTTGTAAGTCCCCGCCGAACCGCAACACAAATGGCTCTCCGGCACATCTTTCACCACGAATCCATTCTTGGAAAGCAATTCTTTCGGAAGGCCTGTGATTTTCTGCCCGTGCTGCAACGAACACGCGGAGTGATAGGCGACGACGATGTTGTCCTGTCGCGCCGTCGGCGCGAGTCCGAGACCGGCCACGTATTCGGTGATGTCCTTTGCGAGCGCGGATACCCGCGCGGCATCGGCGGCAAACGCACGGTCCTCGCGCAGCAGATAGCCGTAGTCCTTGATCACCGTGCCGCAGCCGGACGCCGTCACCAGGATGGCGTCGAGCCCCTCGCCTGCCGCCTCCTTCTGCCACGCCAGAACATTGGCGCGCGCGCGCGCCAGCGCGTCATCGTCATGGCCGAGGTGATGGGTGAGCGCCCCGCAGCATTGTTCGTCCTTGACCAGGACGACCTCGATCCCGTGCCGGGTCAGAAGGCTGATGGCGGCCTGGTTGATGCGCGGCGCCAGCACCTGCTGGGCGCAGCCCTGGAGCAGCGCGACCCGCCCGCGCTTCTTGCCGAGGGCAGCAAACACGCTGCCGGGAGCGGGGCCCGGCGGCGGCAGCCGGCCCGGCGCCAGCGCCAGCATCGCCTTGATCCGCTGGATCAGGCCGGGGGTAGCCGACGGTCGCGGGGTCGGCAGGAAGACAGCGAGGGGCCGGGCCAGCCGCGCCAGTTGCATACTCAGGCGAAACCGCTGCGGGTCGGGCAGGACGAACGCCAGCACCTGACGCAACAGCCGCTCGGCCAGCGGCCGCCGATAGCGCTGTTCGATCCTGACCCGGGCCTGGTCGACGAGGTGCATATAGTTCACCCCCGAGGGGCACGTCGTCATGCAGGCAAGGCACGAGAGGCAACGGTCGACATGCTTGACCACCTCGGGCGTCGGCGCCTGGTCCTTCTCCAGCATGTCCTTGATCAGATAGATCCGGCCGCGCGGGCTATCGAGCTCGTCGCCGAGCAGCACATAGGTCGGGCAGGTTGCGGTGCAGAAGCCGCAATGGACGCAGGCGCGCAGGATCTTGTCGGCTTCCGCGATGTCGGGGTCAGCGAGCTGGGCTAGTGAGAATTCGGTCTTCATGCCGCAGCGCCCCGCGTCAGTCGTCCCCGGTTCAAAATGGTCTTTGGATCGAAACTGGCGCGGACCCGTTCGCTCAGGGCGGCGACGCCGGCCGGTTGCGGATGGAACACATCGATACTGCGCCTGACGTCCTCGGCCGCCCTGACCAGCGTGGCGTGACCGCCGACGGCATTGGCGTGACGGCGCACCGCCGGCGCGTGCGCATCGTCCTTCGGCGGCAGCGCGGCCCAGATCAGTCCACCGCCCCAATCGTAGATGAGCTCGCCGCCGGTCTCGCGCGCCAATTGGGCGCCGAGGACCGCCCCGGAAGCTGGCGGACAGACGATCCGCCACACCGGCCACGGCCCCAGCGTGCCGCTTGCCGCGAACGGCAGGACGTCGCGGATCGTCGCCCACAGCGCTGACGATGCAGCGTCCTCGATGAGGGTCGCGGTTCCGAACGGTGCCAGCAATTCGCGCAGCGAGGCGGCGCGATGGGCGGCCGAGGCGGTAATGCCTTCGAGCCGCAGCACGGTGAGCGCATCACCCTCGCCCGCGATGTCGCCAAGCCCGTCGGTCCCGGCCCGGGAGGCCGATTTCGGCAGGTGCGCCGCGCCGGAGACATCAAAGGGCGAGCCGAGCGCCGCGGTCATCGCTTTGTTGGCGGCGGCATCATCGAGCCCGCGCAGCAGCAGCGTCCGCTCGGCTTCGGGCTTCGGCATCACCTTCAGCGTGACCTCGGTCATTACGGACAGGGTGCCCCACGAGCCCGCGAGCAGCTTGCAGAGGTCGTAGCCGGTGACGTTCTTCACCACCTTGCCGCCGGTTTTGAAGCTGTCGCCGAAGCCGGAGACGGCATGCGCGCCCAGCAGATGGTCGCGCGCGCCGCCCGCCTTGATCCGCCGCGGCCCGGCCAGCCCCGCCGCGATCATGCCGCCGATCGTTCCGAGCGCGGGCGTGCCGAGCAGCGGCGCCGTGTTGATCGGCTCGAAGGCGAATTGCTGATTCTTGGAATCGATCAGCGAGAGCACGTCCGCGACCGGCGCACCGGCCTGAAGCGTGACGATCAGTTCGTTGGGCTCGTAGGCGGTCACCGCGCTCAGCGCGGAGAGGTCGAGCACGGCATTGGTCGCCATCATGTGCCCGATGCTGCGCTTGCTGCCATGGCCGATGATCTCGAGCGGCTGCTCATTGGCAATCGCCGCGCGCACCACCTCTTCGACGTCTCTGGCGTCTCTGACCTTGAGCGTATCCACGGATGAGCGGGTAGCGAAATTCGGCCCCAAAATCAAATGCGGCGTAACGCCGGGGAGCATTGCCGGCGCGATCCGAAGCAACCATGGCCCACAACCACACTTCGATCGAGACGGAAGCGTTCACGACATCGACAGTTCGATCACCGGCGAACCAAAACCGGCGGGGCCCTCGCTACAAGTCTGCACCGATCACGATCGAGACCACCGATGGAGACAGACATCATGAACCGCTATGCCACGCAGAAATCTCTCAGCGAGGCCGTCGATGGCGGCGGCCTGCTGGTCGTCGCGCAATGGGAGGCCAAGCCGGGCGAGGCCGACAAGGTCGCCGCAATCCTCGATCGCTTCCTGCCCGAGGCGCAGCGCGAGGGCGGCGTCAAATTGTTCCTGATCTCCCGTGCCAAGGACAATCCGGCCCAGTTCCTGTTCTACGAACTGTTCCGCGACGAGGCGGCGTTCAAGGCGCACCAGGACAGCGCACATTTCAAGACCTGCATCGCGGGCGAAGCGCTGCCGTTGCTCGCCAAGCGAGAGCGGACTCAATACGCGCTTCTGTAAGTGCTCCCGGAGGAAGAGCTTGCCTCGCAAGCCCCTTCCCTCCGCGCGATTGCCTAGAAGCGCGGGATGTCCGGGAAAGCCAGCTTGCCCGCGTGCACATGCATGCGGCCAAGCTCGGCGCAGCGGTGCAGCGTCGGAAACACCTTGCCGGGGTTGAGCAGGCCCTGCGCGTCGAAGGCGCATTTCAGGCGCTGCTGCTGGTTGAGGTCGATCTCGCTGAACATCTCCGGCATCAGGTCGCGCTTCTCGATGCCGACGCCGTGCTCGCCGGTGAGCACGCCGCCGAACTCGACGCAGGCGCGCAGGATGTCGGCGCCGAAGGCCTCGGCACGCTCGATCTCGCCCGGCTTGTTGGCGTCGTAGAGGATCAGCGGGTGCAGATTGCCGTCGCCGGCGTGGAACACGTTGGCGCAGCCGAGCCGGTATTTCTCCGAGAGCTCCCGGATGCGCGCCAGCGCCTTCGGCAGCGCGCCGCGGGGAATCGTGCCGTCCATGCAGAGATAGTCCGGCGAAATGCGGCCCACCGCGGGAAACGCAGCTTTCCGGCCGGCCCAGAACAGATTGCGCTCGGCCTCCGAGGTCGAGATCTGGCAGGTGGTCGAGCCGCAGCCGTTCGCGATTGCCTCGACGCGGCTGATCAGCTCGTCGACCTCGATGGAAGGGCCGTCGAGTTCGATGATGAGGAGCGCCTCGACATCGAGCGGATACCCGGCATGAACGAAGGCTTCCGCGGCGTGAATCGCCGGCTTGTCCATCATCTCCATGCCGCCGGGAATGATGCCGGCGCCGATGATCCGTGCCACGCATTCGCCGGCCGCCTCGACTTGCGCGAAGCCGACCATCAGCGCGCGCGCCGTCTCCGGCTTTTGCAGGATGCGCACCGTGATCTCGGTAATGACGCCGAGCAGGCCTTCGGAGCCGGTGATGACACCCATCAGATCGTAGCCGGAATTCTCCGCCGTCTTGCCGCCGATGCGCAGGATTTCGCCGCTCATCAGCACGATCTCGCAACCGAGCACGTTGTTGGTGGTCATGCCGTATTTCAGGCAGTGCACGCCGCCGGAATTTTCCGCGACATTGCCGCCGATCGAGCAGGCGATCTGCGACGACGGATCGGGTGCGTAGTAGAAGCCGGCATGTGCCACCGCCTGGCTGATCGCGAGATTGGTGACGCCGGGCTCGGTGACGACCGCGCGGTTGTCGAAATCGATCTCACGGATGCGCTTGAACTTGCCGAGGCCCAGCAGCACGCCGTCTTCCAGCGGCAGCGCGCCGCCGGAGAGCGACGTGCCGGAGCCGCGCGGCACCACCTTGATGCCCTGCCCGGCACAATATTTCAGCACGAGCGAGACCTGCTCGGTGGTATCGGGCAGCACCACGACCATCGGCGGCTGCCGATAGGCCGTCAGCCCGTCGGATTCATAGGCGCGCATCTCGGCGGCGCTGTCGATCACGCCTTCGCCGGGGACGATCGCACGTAGCGCTGTGACGATCTCGGCGCGGCGCGCGAGCACGGCCTCGTCGCTCGCGGGCATCATGATGGCCATGACGCATCCTTCATGACATATCCTTCCGGCTCGAGAGCCCACGATCAATTTGTCGCGCCAAATCAACCACGTCCGAGGTGATTTGGGTAGGCCATCGAAAGTCGGAGCGACGATCTCGGGCGAGTTCGCTCTGGGACAAGTCCGAAATCTTGAAACCTGTCATGGTTTCGTGGCTTGTCGAAGCCGAGCGGGCCATGCCAAAAGCGGCAGGTTCGATGGTCGCGACCAGGCAACACACCCACCAGGGAAGAGACGAAGAGCACCCGATGAAAAAACTGACTTTTGGCGCGCTGATGATTCTCACCATGACTGCCACGGCCTCCACCGCGATGGCGCAGGATGTCGCGGCCGGCAAATCGTCGTTCAACAAATGCCTGGCCTGCCATGCGATCGGCGAAGGCGCCAAGAACAAGGTCGGCCCCGAACTCAACGGGCTGGACGGCCGCAAGTCCGGCACCGCACCGGACTACAATTATTCGGATGCAAACAAGAATTCCGGCATCACGTGGAACGAGGCGCAGTTCAAGGAATACATCAAGGACCCGAAGGCCAAGATCCCCGGCACCAAGATGGCGTTCGCCGGCATCAAGAGCGAGAACGAGATCAACAATCTCTGGGCTTACGTCTCGCAGTTCGACAAGGACGGTAAGATCAAGCAGTAAGCGGGCGCAATGCGGCCGCTAGTCAGCGGCCGCGTTCACCGAAGCGATCTTGCCTATCATGGTCTTGATTTCAGTCTTCACGAGATCCGGGACCGCGTTCTGCACCATGTGACCGAGGTCGGGCAGCACGATCAGTTTTGCATTCGGCACCGTCGCTGCGAACGGGCGGGCGTGGATGTTGGTCGAGACGGTCTTGTCGGGTTCGCCGGCGATGATCGTGACAGGCGCCTTGATCTCGCCATAGCGTGAGACTTGCGCGGCGACCGACGCCTTCAGCGTCACCAGGTCATAGGCATTGGCGATGAACTCGCGCGGGCGCAACAACAGCGGCGTCGCGGAATCCTTCACGAAACCGTCCGGCATCGTCTGCGGCAGGAAGACGTCGCGCGCGCCTGCCTCGGCGACGAAATACCCCAGCGGCAGCGTGACGGTGTAAGCGAGCAGCGGGCCGATGACGGGGGTCGCGATGATCTCGTTGTAGCGCCCGACCCCGCCGCGCCAGGGATGGGTGACCGGCGCCAGCATCACGAGGCCGGCGACGCGGTGCGGATGATCGAGCGCCAGCCGCGCGCCGAGCGCGCCGCTCCAGGAATGCACGACGAAGAGCGCGCGATCGATGCCGAGCCTGCCAAGCGCCTCGTCGATCATCCGCGCCTGGATCTCCGGCGTCGAATCCTGCCGCCGCGCCCGCGTGCTCCAGCCATGGCCGGGACGGTCGATCAGGATGACGCGATGGTCTTTTGCGAGGAGATCGCCGAGCGGCCGCCGCATTACCACGAGATTCTGAACTCGCGCCGTGCAGCATCACGATGGGCAGGCCAGCATTGCGCGGACCGATGTCGACGACGTGAAGCGTCGCGCCCTCGACTTCGACCATCCGTCCCTGCGGCGGAAACGCGCGTTGCACGGCGATGATTCCCGCCTGCGTGACCAGCGCCAGCAAAATCAGCGCCGTCGCGACTGAGATCACGAGCATGGAGAGAGTCCGGGCAATCCAGGGCACATCGCAGCTACGGGTCTCGCCGCGCCGCAGTTTCGGTCCCCAAGCAGCGCTTCCAATGAAAAGGAGGGGGCTGTGGATATCTGCATAATCTCGATCCGCAAAAGCACAGTAGAATCAACGTCCTTCTCAAGTGACCCACAAGCCTGGGACAGCTTCATGCAGTCGTCATCGCGGCTTCCATATAATCGCCACGGTCGGTTCCGCCATCTAGACGCGGGTGGGCGCCGATCCTCCCCGCAATCCACAGGAACGCGGGAATGGCCGGCAGATTGTCCTGGTTTGAACCGGAGGATTTTTGATGAGCTTCAGATCGAACGACACCGCGATCGAGGAGATCGTGGCGAGTTGTAGCGGCGACCTGCGCGGTGCGGTGCGTGCGCTGCTCCTGATCAATGAGCATCTCGAGGCGGAGCTTGCCAAGGCCTATGCCGCAGCGGCCGATCACGGCCTCACTGAGCGCGCTGGCAACGTCCTGCACTGACCCTAGTTCGCGCTGTCCTCGGCCTTGTCCTCGTCGGGGGTGACCGCGGGACAAGCACGGATGGTCGAGCGGGCGAGCTTGGCATCGGCCTTGGACTTGTAGGGGCCGTCGCCGAACCAGATGTCGCCAATGATGACGGGATTGCTGGTCACGATGGTGCACGTGCCGGTGGCGCGATTGCCGATCACCCAGAACATGCCGTCGGCCAGACTTGCCGTCCCCGACGCCAGCAGCAAGCTAACCGCAACGATCAAACGCTTCATGGCTTTCGCTCCTGCCATGCAGGTAGGCTTGCCGGCGCGCCGACAATACCCTCGCAATGCGACGCATGCGATCGTGGTTAACCCGCGCAGGCCGCACTCGCTCAAGAAATGATCGAGTTGGAGGTTAGATGTCGCGGCCTTCGACCTTTTCGGTCAGCGCCTTGACCTGATCGGGTATCTTCTCGAGGTGCGGATTGATGGCAAGCGCCTTGCGGTAGGCCTCGAGCGCCCGTTTCTCGTCGCCGACTTCCTGCATGATCATGCCGAGGCCCGCGAGCGCACCGAAATGGCGCGGCTCCCGGGCCAGCACTTGCTGGATGTCGGCAAGCGAACGGCCATAGTCGTTCTGCATGTAATACAGCGTGGCGCGCCGGTTCCAGGCTTCGATGTAATCGGGCCTGAGCTTGATGACGGAATCCAGGAGCTTGATCGCGATGTCGATCTTCTGGGCATCGACCGCGGTCTTGGCCCGCGCCATCAATAGCGCCGCGGTGTCGCTGGGGGTCTGGAGCCAGATCGCCCAGATCCGCGCCTCGACATGCTTGGCGCTGGCCTCGTCAGGGGCGGCCTTCAGCGCGCCGAACAGGAAGTCGAGATCTTGCCGCGGTCGACTTTCGGCAGCTTTGCCGGCGCCTCCGGCAATTTCTTCTGCTTCGAGGGCGGTACCGGATCATTCTGCGCCAGAGCCGGAGCGAGGCCGCCGGTTCCCAAAACGAGGGCCAGACACAGGGTGCGCGCGAAAAGGAATCTCACTGCCATGGTGAAAGTGTAAACGCGCAAAGCCGCCCTTGCAAAGCAGGGGCGGCGTCAAACTCGTGTGAGACCGTGGTCTTGCGGGGGCGCGCTTCGGCCGCCGACAGGGCGTATCAGCCCTGGCGAGCCTTGAAGCGGCGCTGCACCTTGTTGATCACATAGACCCGGCCCTTGCGACGGACCAGGCGGTTGGCACGGTGGCGACCGCGCAGCGATTTCAGCGAGTTACGGACCTTCATGGCAGAATCCTGAACGTTCGAAAGGCCGTGTTCGGCACTACCGTTTCGGCACGCGCGAATGTGGCAAAATGAGATTTTCCCCGCCGGCGGACGACCGCCCGGGACGGGGCGGTTCTTAAGGCATGGCGGGACCGCATGTCAATGTTAACTGCCCCGGTCCGAACCGGCAAAATCGTGAAAACAACCCCACGCACAGTAAAAACGGCCGGATCGGCCCGATTCCGGCGATTCGCGGCCAAGCCTGGCAAAGACTTTTGCGACCTGCGGTTTGGGGCCGGCAACGCCTTGCCAAATTCGTTATATCCTATAATCAATTTGGCAACCCGTCGGGAGGAAACCAATGCCCAAGCTGAAGCTGCCCAATATCGACGACGTCGTCGCCATCGACATCCATACCCACGCCGAGGAGCCCTGCGGCACCCATCCCGACGACGGCTATGACGACTTCCAGGCGCAGATGGCCGACTATTTCAAGTCGCCGCACAAGCATCCGCCGACCGTGCCGGAGACCGCAGCCTACTACCGCTCCAAGAACATCGCCGCGGTGATCTTCCCGGTCGACGCCGAGCGCGAGACCGGCTTCCGCCGCTACAAGAACGAGGAAATGCTGGAGATCGCCTCCGACCATCTCGACGTGCTCATCCCGTTCGTCTCGATCGACCCGCACAAGGGCAAGCTCGGCGTGCGCGAGGCGCGCAAGCTGATCGAGGAATACGGCGTCCGCGGCTTCAAATTCCATCCGACCATGCAGGGCTTCTACGCCAACGACCGCATGGCCTATCCACTCTACGAAGAGATCAACAATGGCGGTGCGATCGCGCTGTTCCACACCGGCCAGACCGGCGTCGGCTCGGGCATGCCCGGCGGCATGGGGATGCGGCTGAAATATTCCAACCCGATGTACATGGATGACGTCGCGGCGGATTTCCCCGATCTCAAGATCATCCTCGCCCATCCTTCCTTCCCCTGGCAGGAAGAGGCGCTGTCGGTCGCGACCCACAAGCCGAACGTCTATATCGACCTGTCCGGCTGGTCGCCAAAGTACTTCCCGCCGATCTTGGTGCGCTATATCAATTCGATCCTTCAGGATAAGATGTTGTTCGGCTCGGACTGGCCGGTGATCACGCCCGACCGCTGGCTGTCGGATTTCGCCAAGATCGACATCCGCGACGAGATCCGGCCGAAGGTGCTCAAGGCCAACGCGCGCAAGCTGTTGGGAATCTAGCGAGGTCAGCGTGACGATCAAAGCCGTCGTCTTCGACGCCTACGGGACGCTCTACGACATCCAGTCGGTCGCGGAGATCACTGAGGATGCGTTCCCGGGCTACGGCGAAATCATCACGCAGGTCTGGCGGATCAAGCAGCTCGAATACACCTGGTTGCGCTCGCTGATGCGGTGCTACCAGGATTTTTCGGCCGTCACGCGCGACTCGCTGGCCTATACGCTGCGCATGCTCGGGCTCCGCCATGACGTCGAGACGTTCGATCGGGTGATCGAGAAATATCTCGACCTCGATCTCTATCCGGATGCAACGGCAGCACTTGGCGCATTGAAGCCACGACAACTCGCCATTCTCTCCAACGGCAGCCCGGACATGCTCAATGCGCTGGTGCGCAATTCCGGCCTCGACCGCCTGCTCGATGCCACCATCAGCGTCGATGCCAAGAAGATCTTCAAGCCGAGCCCCGAGGCCTACGCGCTGATCGGCGAGGTGCTCGGCACCAAGCCCGATGAGGTTCTGTTCGTCTCCTCAAATCCTTGGGACGCCGCGGGCGCGAAATCGTTCGGACTAAACGTCGCATGGATCGAGCGCGTCACGCCGGAAGCGATGGCGCTGGCTTGCGTCGAGAACGAGCTGGTGGCACCGCTGACCCTGTTCAAGGCGATCCGCACCCAGATGGACGAGCTCGGATTTGCGCCGGACCATCGGATCCGCACGCTCGCGGAGCTGCCAAGAATCGCCTAAGCAATCGCCGCCTGCCCATAGCCTGTAATGAGCCGACTGGAATGAGCCTGGAATCCGTTCGCGCCTTCTTCGCCGAAAAATCCTCCGACATCACCGTCATGGAATCGCCGATCAGCTCCGCCACGGTGGCGCTGGCCGCCGAGGCCTATGGCGTCGAGCCCGGCATGATCGCCAAGACATTGTCGCTGCGCGTCGGTGAGCGCGTGATCCTGATCGTCGCGGCCGGCACCTCGCGCATGGACAACAAGAAGGTCAAGGCGGCGTTCGGCGGCAAGCCGAAGATGCTGGGGCTGGAAGAGGTTGCCGAGATCACCGGGCACGAGGTCGGCGGCGTGTGCCCATTCGGACTGAAGTCACCACTGCCCGTTTATTGCGACGTCTCGCTGAAGGCGTTCGACGTCGTGGTGCCGGCGGCAGGTTCGACCCACAGCGCCGTGCGCATCACGCCCGAGCGGCTGGCCGAGCTGACCGCGGCCGAATGGGTCGATGTGTGCGAGGTCAGGGCGTAAGGCGGCTTCGGCGCCCCACGCCTGATGCATTTGCCGGTCAGGGAGGCTAGCATAGCAACCATGACCGACGATAAAGTGAAACGACGACTGACCACAGTCCTGTGCGCTGACGTGTACGGCTATTCTCGTCTGATGGAAGCAGACGAGACCGGAACGCTGGAGACGCTGCGCCGCTACCGCACCGCCATTGCGCGATTGGTCGAGCGTCACGACGGCCGCATCGTGAATACCTGGGGCGATGCCGTGATCGCCGAGTTCGCCAGCGTCGTCGAGGCCGTGCAATGCTCGGTCGAGATTCAGCAGGAAATCGCCCATCAGGATTCTGACGCGCCTCAGGCGAACCCGATGCGGTTTCGCATCGGAATCAACCTCGGCGATGTGATGGTGGACGGCTCCGACATCTATGGCGACGGGGTCAATATCGCGTCGCGCCTGCAAGAACTCGCCGAACCCGGCGGCGTTGTGATCTCGAGCTCGGTCTACGATCAGGTGCACAACAAATTATCCGTTGGGTTCGACTGTCTCGGTCAGCGCCCCCTGAAGAACATTGCTCCCCTGACCAGCTATCGGCTGACCTTGGGCGGACAGACTGCCGCGCAAGGGAGCGTCCCGATCGGGGAAAGCCCCGCTCCGCGAGGGGCATCTCGTGCTTCGCGAACTGGCGACAGCCACGAGCCGTCCTCCTGGACGCAAATCGTGTCGGATGGACTAGCGAAGCTGCCCCGCCCGGTGGCAGCAGCCCTTACGGTGTCGGCCTTCCTGATCGTGATCAATCTTTTCACGAGCCATAAGATCTGGTTCCATTGGCCGGTCGCAGTTATTCTCTTCGGTGTCGCCTTGCGGACGGTGCTGGGACGTCGACCTGAATCGGACCGCAAGCGAGAGCGTTGAACGAGCGGCACGACCGCATCGTCGCGCCTGCCGCTGCTTGGCATGTGGCTAGGGCACCGCTAATCGTCGTCGTCAAAGGGACGCGGTTGCGCGGGCGGAGGCGGCGGTGCAGCGTTGTAGCGCGGCGGCGCGGCGCGATTGCGCGGGACCGGTTGCTGCGGCTGCACCTGGTTGTTGGACTGGAACACCGCACGACATCCGCTCGAGAGCTGGGTCGTGTTCTGCTGCAAGCAGGCGACGATGCGGTTGACGTCTGGAATCTGGCTGCTGCACAGGCGCCAGACATCCGGGGTGCAAGCCATCTGCTGTTCCATCGTCCCCCGATAGTCTTCGGCGGACGCAGCCTCCTGCGCGACGATACCGCCGATCGCAAGCGCCAGGCCCAGCGCAATCCGCTCTGTTCGCATGTCCGATCCTTCCCGTTCAGTCAAAATCTCCCCAATCAATGAGGCGCGGGATGGTTCTGGACCAACAAAAAAATGTGAAAGCGAAACTGGAACCTATTCGACCTTGCCGATCTTCTTGACCGCCGCGATCAGCCGCGCGCTGTCGACTGCGACGAACTCGGAAAATGCCGGCGCATCCTGATAGGCAACGAGACTGCCCGAGGCTTCAAACGTCCTGAGCACGTCCGGGCTCGTCATCACCTGCGCCATCGCTTGCCGCAGCCGCGTTGCGATCGGCGCAGGAAGCGCACTCTGCGCAAACAGCCCGGCCCAGATGTACATCTCGACATCTTTGTAGCCGAGTTCCCGGAAGGTCGGCACGTCAGGGAAGCTCGCGATGCGCTGTGCGCCGCAATTGCCGAGCACGCGCAGCTTGCCGTCGTCGACCTGCGGCTTCAGCGTGCCCGGTGCCGCCGCGATCGCCTGCACGGTGCCGCCGAGCAGCGCGGTCAGCGCGGGACCAGCGCCGCGAAAGGGCACGTGCAACAGCTTGATGCCGGCGCTGTTGGCGAACATCTCCATCGCCACATGCAGCGTGCCGTAAGGGCCGGACGAGCCATAGGTGATCTGGCCGGGTCGCTGCTTCGCATCCTCGACGAAATCCTGCGCCGTCTGCCATGGCGCGGAGGCCGGCACCGCGAGCAGCGTGGGGTCGGCCAGCACGCGCGCGATCGGCATGAACTGGGAGACCTCATAGGCGACGGGACGCTCGAACAACCGGTCGGCCTCGGGGAGCACCGCCAGCGAGGACAGCGTCATCAGCAGCGTATGGCCGTCCGGCTCGGCGCGCGCTGCGGCGGCATTGCCGACCGATCCGCCGGCCCCGCCGGCGCGGTTGTCGACGATGACGGACTTGCCGAGGATGCGCTCCAGCGCCTGCGCCACGGGGCGTGCCGCGAGATCAGCCTGGCCCCCGGCCGGGAATGGCACGATCATGGTGATGTTGCGGGTGGGATAAGTTTGCGCCAAGGCTTTGTCAGGCAGCGCGGCGCGCAACAACGGCAGCGTGGCAGCGGCGCGCAGGACGTCGCGTCGATCCATGGCAGGTCCCTCCCCGATCTTTTCTTGTTTCGCTCCCAGCCTAGCGCAGCGACCGGCAAGAACAAGATTTTTACCAAGCATTAACCATGTTCGGCCCGGCCAGGAACGCATGCTCCCAGCCACCGTTGCCCTGCCAGGAGGGGTGCCATGGGAAAACTTGCAACCATTGACGTCGCCCTGGACGAGATGCTGGTGAATCTCGCGGCGATCGTCCTGCGGCTTTCAAAACCCGAAATGACGCGCACGCCGGAAGCGCGACGCGCCCTGGCGCAATCGGTCCATCAATACGCCGTCTGCGCGGCGCGCTCGACCGATCCGCGTGTCCAGGAATGGAAGTCGCGGCTGGACGAGACGCTGAAGCCGAACCTGCGTGTTGTCGCGCGCGACGGGGTGAAGGTGATGTAACCGAATCCGTCATTGCGAGCGCACCGAAGCAATCCAGGGTGCCTCCGCAGAGGGATTCTGGATTGCTTCGCTACGCTCGCAATGACGAGGGGGTTGAAGCCGCCCGGTTTACGACGTCTTCGCCTTGCCGCGCACCCGCCGCTTGCAGGTGCCTGGAAGTTTCGCCGCGAGAAAATCGCCGAGTGCTTCCACGCGCGCTGGCCTTGGGCCGCCGGGTGGCGTCACCAGATGTACGGCGCCTTCGGCCTGCTTCCAGTCCTTCAGGAGCACCTCGACCTCACCGGATGAAATGGCATCGCCGACGATGAATTCGGGAAGCTCGGCGATGCCGAGGCCGGCGAGCAACGCCGGCATCACGGCCTCGCCATTGTTGGCGCGAAGCTGGCCACCCGGGCGCACGCTGGCCTGCTCGCCGGCCGCATTGGTGTAGTGCCAGACATTGGGCGTGGAGAGATAGGCGTAGCTGAAGCATTTGTGCTCGGCGAGATGCATCGGATGCGTCGGCCGGCCGTGGCGCTTGAGGTATGACGGCGCGGCCACCGTGAAGCGCGGCATGGTGAAGAGACGCCGCGCGATCAGCGAAGAATCCGGCAGCCGCGCGATCCGCACCGCCATATCGAAACCTTCGCCGATCAAGTCGATGGTCGCATCGCTCAGGTGCAGGTCGACCGAGACTTCCGGATAGGTTTCGAAAAACTCCGGCAGCAACGGCGCTACGGCCTTGACCCCAAACGTCATGGGCACCGCGAGCCGCACCAGCCCGCGCGGCGCCACCGATTGCGCCAGCGCCTCGTTCTCCGCCGCCTCGCCGTCGCTCAGAAGGCGGGTCGCGCGCTCCGCAAGCTTGTGCCCGGCGTCGGTGAGCGCGAGCCGTCGCGAGGTGCGGTTGAACAGCCGCGCGCCGAGCCGCTCCTCCAGCCTGGTCACGGCCTTGGACACGGTTGCCTTGGACATCATGAGTTCGGCCGCGGCCGCCGCAAACGACCGTAATTCCACGACTTTTGCGAAGATCGCGAGCGCCTCGAAGTCCGGAAGTTTTGCCATGGCCGCCGCCCAATTGGGATGTTTAATGAAACAATATGTTTCGACAGTTTCTATTTCTATACCACAGACAGAGACTTATCCAAGGGTCGACGGCGGCTTTGGCGCCTGAGGCGTCAAGCTCAAGCAAAGGATTATGCAGATGATCGAACTCAGACCTTTCAACAAGCTCGGCGGCGCCGATCACGGCTGGCTCAAGGCCAAGCATCATTTCTCCTTCGCGAGCCACTATGACCCGGACAACATGGGTCACGGCGCCTTGCGGGTGTGGAACGACGACGAGATCGCGCCAAACACCGGCTTTCCCGCCCATCCCCACGCCAACATGGAAATCATCACCTATGTGCGCGAGGGCGCGATCACCCATCAGGACAACCTCGGCAATGAGGGACGCACCGAGGCTGGCGACGTGCAGGTGATGAGCGCCGGCAGCGGCATCCGCCACTCCGAGTACAATCTCGAGCCGACCAAGGCGCGCATCTTCCAGATCTGGATCGAGCCGACGCTGCGCGGTGGCCAACCAACCTGGGGCTCGAAGCCGTTCCCCAAGGCAAACCGCTCGGGCAAGCTCGTCACCATCGCGAGCGGCGACGCGAACGACAAGGACGCGCTGCCGATCCGTGCCGATGCCCGGGTGCTGGCGACCACGCTGAAGGCGGGTGAGACCGCGGAGTACGAGCCCGAGAGGTCGCGACACCTTTATCTGGTGCCGGCGGCAGGTGCCGTCGAGATCAACGGCGTGCGCGTCAACGCGCGGGACGGCGCCGCAATTCGTGGCGAGGCCAGCCTGAAGATCACGGCCCTGGAAGATTCCGAGCTCGTGCTCGTCGACGCGGCCTGAGCGCACCACTCCTGCCAATCAAACAGTCACCTTCAATCCCAACGGAGACCACCATGACCAAAGTTCTCGTTCTCTATTACTCTGCCTACGGCCATATCGAAGCGATGGCGAACGCGGTCGCCGAAGGCGCGCGCGAAGCCGGCGCCACTGTCGACATCAAGCGCGTGCCCGAGCTGGTGCCCGCCGAGGTCGCCAAGGCTTCGTATTACAAGGTCGACCAGGCAGCTCCCGTCGCCAAGGTCGAGGACCTCGCCAATTACGACGCGATCATCGTCGGCACCGGCACCCGTTTCGGCCGCATGACCTCGCAGATGGCGAACTTTCTGGATCAGGCCGGCGGGCTCTGGGCCAAGGGCGCACTGCATGGCAAGGTCGGCGGCGCCTTCACGGCGACCGCAACCCAGCATGGCGGACAGGAGACGACACTGTTCTCGATCATCACCAACTTGCTGCATTTCGGCATGGTGATCGTCGGCATGAACTACGGCTTTGCCGGCCAGATGAAGCTCGACGAAGTCACCGGCGGCGCACCCTACGGCGCCACCACGATCACCGGTGGCGACGGCAGCCGCCAGCCCAGCGCCAACGAGCTCGCCGGCGCGCGCTACCAGGGACGCGCGATCGCGGAAACCGCCAAGAAGCTGCACGGTTGAGGTTCACTATCAAGTCTCGCAAACGACAGCATGGCCGATGCGATCAGGGCGGCATTCTCGTTCGGGAATTGTCGCCCTATCTATCGTCGCAGGAGCGACGCGAATGGCTTTCGAAATTCTCTTTCTGGCGCAGATGATCCGCAGGCCGGTGCAGGCGCTGACACGGCGCTGGTATTGCCGCAGCCTGTTCCGCGCCTCCCGCGGCCGGTTTCACTGCGCCGGGTGCACGGGATCATGAGGCGTCAGGCCTGCGTGATGTCCGCATGCGGCGGAATATCGATTGCCGGTGCAAATGCAGGCGCAGTCGAAAGCCACCAGCCGTCGCCGGCAAACCAGCAGGTGTAGTCGGGCGTGTCCCGTCTCCGCAACGACTGCACGCGCTCCCATCCTCTTGCGAACGCCTCGGCCAAGCGCCGGCCGGCATCCGCATCCTGCAGTCCCGCGCAACCGATGAACTGGGCTCGCCCTAAGAATTTGGCGGGCCAGGCCAGGCCCTGATCGGGGCGCGTGACCATCAGCATGCCGCCGAGCACGCCCTCCGGGGCCAACGGAAACACCAGTCGCCCGCCGGGCCGCAACGCCTCGAGCCATTCCATGGCGGGCTGCGCCGCGCCCGCACAGACGTAGATCACATCAGCCCTTGGCAGATCGGAGGCAATGCCCGAGCGCTCGCGCAGCTCGACTGCAGTGATGTCTTTCAAATTCTCGCGCGCGAGTGCCGCCAGGCGCTCATCGATCTCATAGGCATAGACGCGGCCATTGGGACCGACGAGCTCGGCGAGAATAGCGGTGTAGTAACCGGTGCCCGCGCCGATCTGGAGCACGGTCTCACCTTCCTTCACACCACAGCCGCCGAGCCAGTAGGCGTGCGCGGCGGGCATGCCGATATTGACGCCACGCGCCGGATCCAGCGCCAGAAGCGTATTCTGATAGAGGAAGGCGGGATCATCATCGGGCGTCACGACATAAGGATGCCCGCCGAGCGAGATCGACCACGGCCCGGGTCCGGCAAAGGGCTCGCGCCTGACGTTGCGAAACGCCTGCTCGATGCGGGGATCGGGGGCTTTGGCGGCAGCGCAGATCAATTGCGCATAGAACGCGCGATATTTGTTCGAACGATCGTCCATGTCGCCTCCAGGCTTTGGAGACAACGATAGCACAACGATTGCGATATTCGAGTGACCGTTGCAACCAGGGGCGCTGCGCGATTCAGCGTCTCTTCGCCATGGCCCGCGCGACCAACGCTGCAAGCTTTGGATGCCGGCGCAGGCCCTGCGCGGCATGGTCGCGCAGGACAAAGGCAGACCGCGCCAGGACAGCGCGATGCTGACATCGGTCAGCGGGACCTGCTCAGCGCCGAACCGGCGCTTGTAATCGTGATTGCCGATGCTGAGATCGAAGCGCCGCACGCCCTGGGCATGCAGCGCTGCCATGGTGCGCTCGGTCACCAGCAGGCCCGGCGAGCAATTCGCCCAGGCCTTGCCGGCATGGCCGATCCGCAGCAGGAAATAAGTTGCGCCGTATCGGACGCCGAACGTGGTCGCGACAATGCCCTCGTCGCAGGCGAGCGCCGAAACCACCGCATAGCCTTCCGCAATGCCCTGCCGCGCGACATCGCGGTAGAAGCGGGCGTGGACCTCGTTATTGAGGACGAATGGCGAGCCCAGCAGCTGCATACGCTCCTGCTGCTGCACGTCCATCACGTCGAGCAACTCGTGCGCGCGGGCAATATCCGTCGCGATTTCGAACCGGGCGCCGGCATGACGGCTGAACACGCGCCAGCAGCGCGGCATCTGCATGCGCTTGATCGACGCCTGATAATCTGCGTAGTCGTCGCCGGTCAGCACGAGGTTGCCGTTGAGCGAGCATGAGCCGAACCGGCCGAGCGACACCAGCGGATTCGGTTTGGCGCCGACATAGGCCGGCATCTTCTTGAAGCGAAGCAGGTCGAAGCGATCGGGCAAGGCGCGCAAACCATCGACCAGCGCCGCGCTGACCGCCTCTGCGCCGGCCGCATCGAAGCTGGCGTCGCAGGCCAGGATCGGAGCGTTGTTGTCGGAGACGCCGAGATCGGCAAACTCGACGACGCGGATGCCGCGTCTGATATGGCTGAACATCGGCACCATCGCGATGTCCCTGCCGGTCGCCGTGTCGGTGATGACTGCGATCAGCGGCGCCGCGCCGTGAAAGGCCTCGTACCAGGCACCTAACCAGTAACCATGCTGGAACGCGGTGCGATGTCCAGCGTTCAGGCGCAATGCGGCCGGCCGCCAGTCGCGCAAGAAATCGACTGAGATTCCCGACGTGCTGGATACCTGACCGTCTAATTGCTCGACGCTGAGAAACGCCATTTGGGGGGCATACGGTTACTGAACGTGTCCAGATAGATTATGTTTTGCCGCAGACCACAAGTTACGTCGCTGCTTATCGTTAAGCCGATACCGCCGTACGGAGCGTGACGTCCTGCTCTGTGTCCATATGAAACGGACCGCTGCGACGAGTTGTCAGCGAGCGGGTTCCATTGGCGCGACGCATTGGAATCTGGCCAGGAAATGCAATCCGGCGACCGCAAGCGCGAACATGAACCAAACCGGATTCTGCCGCTCGAGCAGGAAGGTCTCGGTCGTCCCGAAATACAGGCCAAACAGCCAGATGGTCAGAAACAGCTTGCCCAGCGCGTTGCTGCGGTTGTGGGCCTGGACCTGCTGGAAATTGCGCAGCGGCCCGACCACGAAGATGAGGACGACCAGCAGCAGGCCCGGCAGGCCGATGTTGACGGCGACGTCGAGCCAGCTGTTGTGGCTGTGGGCCGCGGTCACCGCCCATTCCGATCCCTGGGTGGTCTGCCGCTCCGTCACGCCGTCCCAGAAGGCCGTGTAGCCGTGACCGGTGATCGGCTTTTCCGCAACGGCAGCGAGCGCAAACTCCCAGACCTCGGAACGGCCGGTGAAAGTGGGATCGACCGGCAGCGCTCGCGTGATGCTGCCGAGCACCGGGCTCATGACACTGCCAACCGTCAGCAGGTTCATCACGATCAGCGGCCCAAAGCAGATGATCCGCTTCAGCCACAGGCTCCGGGTGACGTAGACCAGCGATGCCAGGGCATAGATGGCAAGACACAGAACCGACGACGTCTTGCCGCCGGTGAAGACCAGGAAGATGCCGGCAAGCAGTGCGATAGCAGGCCCCATGACGAAGGAGCCCACGGCCGACAGGTAAATGCCGACATAGACCAGGATGCTCATGACCGGCGAGGCGGTGTTCTTGTGGCCAAAACTGCCGCGCCAGTCGCCGGCAAGCTGCGGCTCGCTGATGTCGAGCCCGCTGTGCATCGAATATTGCGGGGCAAAGAGAACGCCGAGATAGCACACGATCAGCAGCACCAGCGCGGCGCCGCCGAGACACAGAGTGAAGCTCCGCTGCGTCGGGGGCAGCAGCGGCAGCAGGACCGCGAGCGTGGTTGCGCTGGCGGCGAGCACGAAGCGCTGGGTCGAGACCTCGCGGTTCTCGGAAAATGCGAGATCGATCAGCATCCAGCCGAGCAGGCAGAGATGCAGGGGCGTGACCAGGCTTCTGAGCGAGGCCGCGTCGGTGGTGAAGGTGAGCAGCACCGCGACCACGGCGAGCAATCCGAACGAGATGTAGGTCGTCGCCAATCGTCCGCCAACGACGGTGGCGACGTCGGGGTTGCGCAAGTCTGGAAACGGATCGAGCGTTATCAGGACCAAAAGCAGGGCAGCGACTGCAACAAGACAGCGCGCCGCGCTCACGACGTTGAGCCTCGCCAGTTCGTCGCGCAGCGCATGGCCGACCGAGCGGGCCTCGACGTCAGTCATGTCTGCGACGCTGCGATCCATGCCTCAAGGCCGGGTGGGACGATGCGGGACCTCGGAGGTCTAGCCCATCCCCGTTAACCATCCGTCAACCAGCACGGCGGAAACGGCAGGAACCCGGCTCTGCCGCGCGACGCTGCGCGCGATCTCGTAGTATTGCAGCGCGCGCTGCTCCAGCGTGAGATTGTCGAGGATGTAGCCGCGCGGATCGAATTTGCCCATGGTGCAGCCGGCCCAGAAATCGGTCCAGCGGTGCTCGAAGCCGGGGGCGGTCCGTGAATTTGAGCCCGCAGCGATCATCCCAATAGGGTACCGACGACACCGGCTCGAACCGCACCCGGTGCGGATAATAATCGGGATCCGGCCATGGACCACCGGGATCCCAGGCAAGCACCGGCACACCGCAGGACAGCGCCTGCTGATAGGCGATGCCCTGGCTCTCGTTCTGGCACAGGAAAATCATCGCGCGGGCGTGTCGCAGCGCGGCCTGATAGTCTTCCTCCTGGTAGCTGCCGTAACGCAGCTCGGTGAACGAACGGCCTTCCCTGGTGAGGCGCGCGCGGACCGGCTCGACCAGCTCAGGCACGTAACGCTCCCGGTCCCAGCTGACCTTGTCGTAGAGCAGGACGTCGACGTTTTTCTCGCCCGGGCGGGAGGGCGCCCACAAATCAGTGTCGATGCCGACGGGCCAGGCTTCCGTCTCAGGCCAATGGGCCCGGTACATCTCGGCATACCACGGACCGGGCACCAGGAATTTCCGGACTGGAAGCCGCTTGAACAGGTCGGGATCGTCGAACGGATGGTTATAGGCACAAACGCCAAGCAGGATCGGGTTCTTCCATGCAAACTTGTCGAGCAGGAAAGCGCGGCCGAGGATGCAGGCGACTTCCTCCGGGTGCTGCGCGATGTAGCCGTAATCGTTGACGCGATAGCGGATGCCGAGCCGGTCGAGCCCCGCACAGAGATTGAAGAACACGCGCAGCTGCCCGCTCATCCGCGGCTCGCCGAACAGCATCTTGCGCGCCATGCGACGCAGATGACGATCGCCGGGAAACCAGCGATCGTCCTTGTCCTCGTAGAACAGGTTGAGGATCATGGCGTCGGGATCGTAGTCGAATGTCTTTGCGGGCACTGGGTCCATCCGCGGCATCAACAGCTGCATTCTCGCACGAGACCGGCTGTCGCACCTCTGAAAAGGCTGCGACAGACATAGCGCCACAGGTTTAACGCTAATTGACGAAACCGACGACGCGACGGCCTTCGCGACAACGATTTGATCGTTATGCGGGTATCATCCGCGCCAGCCCAGACTGCGATTGCCGACAGCCTGGTTAACAGATCCTTAAACACGACGAGCCATCGCTTGACCCTCACTGACGCCATGCTCGATGCATCCGCCGCCGCGCCCGCGGCGGCGAGTGCGCGCGATCCCGCCTGTGGTGTCCGTCGTCATTCCCACGAAGAATGCCGCGGCCTATATCGGCGAAACCATCGCAAGCGCGCTGGCGCAAACCGATGTCTGCGAGGTGATCGTCGTCGATGACGGCTCGACCGATGACACCGTGGCGATCGTCCAGGCCGTCCGCGATCCACGGCTGTGCCTGATCATGAACGATGCCCGCGGCGTGTCGGCTGCGCGAAATCTCGGCGCACGAGGCGCGCGCGGGGACTGGTTGATGTTCCTCGATGCCGATGACCGGCTGCGACCCAATGCGGTTGCGATATTGCTGGTGACGGCGAAGGCCGCGCCGCGCGCGGTGGTGGCCTACGGCGACTACAACACGATCGACAGCGCGGGCCGCCCGATCGGCCGCCGCGGCCTCCTGAAGGGGCGCCGCAAGCCCTCTGGCAACGTGCTGGCGCGGCTCGCCGGCGGCAATTTCATTGTCAATGGCGGAATCATGCTCGTGCGCGCCGACGCCTTCCGAACGACCGGCGGCTTCGACGTCTCGCTGCGATATTGCGAGGACTGGCATTGCTGGTGCCGCCTCGCGGCGCTCGGTGAATTCGCGTTCGTGCCCAAGCTTCTGCTCGATTATCGGCTGCACACGGCCAACACCATGAACGCCGCCATGCGGACGCCGCAGGATTTCGTTCCGGCGGTCGCGCGCGTCTTCAGCGATGAGCTGATCCTGTCCAGGCTGCCCGCGAATGCCGCATCGCGGCTGCGGCAGGCGGCCGAGATTCATCTCGTGACCTATTCGGCGACACAGGCGGTCCGCTTCGGCCGGTATCGCGACGCCCTCGCCTATCTCGGCATGATCGGTCGGCGATCGCCGAGGGCGATACCACGATCCGCGATCAAGATCGTTCTGGCTTATTTCGGAATCTAGCGGCTGACGCGTCAGGAAACGATCTTCGAGGCCTCATAGGGCTTCGGATCGTAACCGAATGCCGCGAGTGCAGAGCCGACGGCCACCAGCATCGGGTGCATCGCGACGATCGCTTTCGATGACGTCAGCAGGCGAGCCGAGCGTACCAGCGACAGCGGCAGCCGTCCCAGGGTCTGCGCAAACACCCGCGCCCGCGCGCCCGCGCCCTGCGCGGCTTTGGACTGCGCACGATAGTTGATCACCCCGATGCGGAGGCTCCGTTTGGCGATCCAGCCGAGGCTGGTGCGGTTCTGCGGCACCGTCTCGGTGATAACGGCTTCCGCCGTCCAGTGGAAGGTCAAGCCGGCATTGCGGCCGCGATAGAAGAAATCGCAATCGCCGCCACCGAGGAGATTGAAGCGCAAATCGAAAGCCGGACTGCCGAGCCGCTCGAACGCGGCGCGCGTGATCAGGCAATTGCCGCAGCCGTAGATCTGCGGCACCGCGCCGGTGTAATCGTAAGCGGGACAGAACGCGGGATGATGCGCGAGCCAGGGTTGGCTGTCGTCGTCGAACACTGGCAGCACCGGTCCGCCGACCACGTCGGCACCGGTCGCCTCCGCGGTACGGACCATCAGCTCGAGCCAGTCGAGCGAAGCGATCTCGTCGTCGTCGATCATCAGGAAGCGGGTCGCGGCGGGAAACAGCGCCTGCGCCGTCTCGAACGCGGCGTTGATCGCCTGACAATTGCCCTGCCGCTTCTCGACCAGACAGATCCCCTGGAGTTTGCCGGCGGCGAGATATTCGGCAGCGACCGGCGCACTCGCGCGCCCTGCCGCATCGTTCTCGACCATGACCACGGCGAAAGAGCGCGGAGTCCGCTGACCGACCAGCGAATCCAGCGTCAGCCGCAGATGGTCGGGGCGGCGGAAGCAGGGAATGCAGACGACGATGCCGACCGAGAGATCAATGACGCGCGAGCTCGCGGCGATCTCCCGGTTGGGATCGCGCACGGCATCCGAGATCCGGCTGGCGGACAAATCGATCGGGATCAGCGTCATGGCGACTTAGATGCCTGAGATAAGTTGAAAAAGGCCTTGCACCAGAAAGGGATTTGCGCCGATCGCATGCACCGGCGCCGTCTCGCGACGGCACAGCGCCGCGGGACAGATCCGTCCCGAAATGGGTGGCGGGCTTTAGTCGCGAAACCGCGCCACACAGCTTGTCTCCCGACGATGCAGAGGTCCCATGATGCGCTTAACTGCTTTTGCGTGTTTTCCCGGCGAATTTCTTCAAGTGTGATACTGCAATTCGCAGTCCAAAGCGCCCGCGAGGTGCGACACGGACGATGCCGTAGTTAACGCGAGGGCACATTAACCCGACCGTAAGCACCGCGACCGGTGACACGATGCGGCATCAGATTTGCTCTTCGGGCATGTGGGATCTTGCCTGTAAATTTGAGTCGAACAAGCGCGGTCAAAAGACATGAACAAGTCAGCCACGATCGATTTCGCGACAGCTACCCAGACTCCGGTGCAGACCGGGGGCTGCTCGAGCTTGTCCCCGGCGAAGCCCGCGACAGCCTGCTTGCCATTCACGACGTCTTGCGCCGCGAGTTGCCGCAAGGCCCCGTTGCCACCTACGAAGCCGGCGGCGGCTCCTCCAGCTTCCTGCCCGTCGACGTGCTCAGCCGCAGCCACGTCACCGTCGTCGACATCGACCAGGACCAGATCCGCAACAACGTTTACGCACAGGAGGCGATCCTCGGCGACGTGCAGACCTATCGCTTTGGTCCGGACACCTTCGACGTCGTGATCTGCTACAACGTCATCGAGCACTTGCCCGACGTCGAGGCGGCGCTGCTGAACTTCCGCGACGCGCTCAAGCGCGGCGGGATGATCCTGATCGGCGCGCCCAATCCGCGCTCGCTGTCCGGCGTCGTCACCAAATACTCGCCGCACTGGTTCCATGTCTGGTTCTACCGGCACATCCGCGGCATCAAGACCGCCGGCCTGCCCGGCGAGGCGCCGTTCCCGACCTTCTTCCATCCCCTGGTGACGCTGTCGCGGCTCGAGGCATTTGCGGCCGCCAACGGTCTCGAGACCATCTACCGCCGCGAGGTCGAAAGCCCGCGCTATCCCGAGATGCGCCAGCGCAAGCCGCTGTTCGCCGCCCTCGTCGACGCTGGCGCCGCCGTGCTGAACGCGGTGCTTCCGCGCGGCACCGACGTCCGCCGCGGCGACTATCACGTCATCCTGCGAAAACACTAACGGCCATGCGTGCGCAGCCATGGTCCGAGCAGCTTTGCCGTCCAGCTGCGAAGGCGGACGGGCGCGTGCCAGGCGGCAAGCGTGGTAACGAACCGTTAATCAGCGAGGGATCTGCGCATCGGAACCGTCACAATGACGCGGCAAATGGCGCCGTGCGCTTAAACGCTTTGTTTGCCATTTCGGTGAATAGTCCCTCAATGAGTATGGTTAATTTTCCCTGTTGCGTTGATTGGACACCTATATCCCGGGTGTGTGGCGTAGAGCGAAGAGTGACCCCTCAGCCCGCGGCAGCTGGAATGGAAGCTGGGGATCATGCTTGACTACAACCAGCCAATAGACCGGAGCAGGTCGGAGGCCCCGCAGCGGGGGTCCGAGGCCGGCTTCAACGTGCTGGAGCTCGTCAGCCTGCTCTGGCGGCGCAAGATCGCGATTGCCTCCGCGGCCCTGATCGGCGCGTGCCTTGCCGTCACCGTCGGCAAGGGCTTGACCTCCCGCTACACCGCGACGTCCCAGCTCTATGTCGATCCGCGCGAGCTCCAGCTCGTCGACCGCGAACTCACGCCGCGCGCGCAGGACGTCTCCGGCATGTCCATGGTGGTGGAGAGTCAGGCGCGCCTGATCACCTCCAACAGCGTGCTGTTGCGGGTCATCGAGCAGGCAGAATCTCGACAGGGATCCCGAATTCGGTGGCGGAGGCGACAGCAAGAGCGCGATGTCGTCGCTGCTCGGCCTGCTCGGACTCCAGCCCCGCGCGCCCTCCCCCGCTGAGAGTCGGGACGTGCAGCTCGCGGCGCTCGACGCGCTGAACAAGCACATCACGATCCGCAAGACCGATAAGAGTTTCATCGTCGATATCGAGGTCTGGTCGACTGATCCGGCGAAAGCAGCGATGCTCGCCAATACGCTGACCAATACCTACCTCACCGAGTCCCGCAACTCGCAGGCTCTGGCTGCCCGGCGCGCCACCAGCGAACTGTCCGGCCGGCTGAAGGAGCTGCGCGAACGGCTGCGCAACGCCGAGACCGCACTTGCCACCTACAAGGCCCAGAACAATTTCGTCGGCACCCAGGACGCGCTGATCAGCGACCAGCAGCTCTCTTCCAGCAACCAGCGGCTTTCCGCGGCCCGCGCGGCGACGATGGATGCGCAGGCGCGGCTGGACCAGATCGAGGCGAACAAGCGCACGGCGGCGGATGCAGGCGCGATCCCCGAAGCGCTGCAATCGCCGACGATCGCAAACCTGCGCGCGCAATATGCCGACGCCCGCAAGAAATATGCGGAGCAGACCGCCGAGCTCGGACCGCGCCATCCGGCGCTGCGCCAGACCGAGAAGCAGGTCGAGGATCTCAAGCGCAACATCAGCGAGGAGATCGACCGCTTCGCCCAGTCCGCCAAGAACGACCTGACGCGCGCCCGCGACTACGAAGCCTCGCTCAACCGGGCGCTGGAAGCGCAGAAGCGGCAGAGCGTCCAGCTCAGCCAGGCCGCGGTGCGCCTTCGCGAGCTCGAGCGCGAGGCCGATGCGAGCCGCGATGTCTATCAATCCTTCCTCAAGCGCTCGCGCGAGACCGAGGAGCAGGAGACACTCAACACCTCGGCCGCCCGAATTATCGGCGAGGCCACGGTGCCGCAGCGGCGCTCGTTCCCACCGGCGATGAGCCTGTTCGCCATGATTGGTTTCATCTTCGGTGGGCTTGCCGCCGCCTGCTGGTTCGTCGCGGCCGAGCATTTGTTCGCGGGCGCGCCCCAGCCGAGGCGTCGTGAGCGCGCGCCGGAGCCCGTGACTTCGAAGGATCCGGCGATCGCCGCGTCGCCTCCACCGCCGCTTTCGCTGGTCGAAAAGCCGGTGATCGCCCGGCTCCAGGAAGCCGACGTCATCCGCACGCTCGGCGCCATTCTCGCCACCGGTGGCAGCGTCGATCTCACCCGGCTGGGCTGGCCGACGCTGCGCCCCGGATTTCCGCTGACCACGCTGCTCAACGCCTTGCGCGACATGCGCGCCGCAGTAACACGGCGCGCCGGCAAGGCGATGCCGGTGATTGCTCTCGTCGGCGCCGGCGAGACCGTCGGGCGCAGCGTGACCGCGCTGAATTTCGCGCTCGCGGCCGCGCGCGACGGCAGCCGCGTGCTGATGATCGACGCCGACCCTCAGGCCCACATGCTCTCGAACAAGGTCAACCGCACCGGCAAGACCGAGCCGAACAAGCTCGGCTGGCTCTCCATCGGCAGCAATCTCGCGCGCGAGATCGGAACCGTCAACGGCATCACAGTGTTGCCGGCTGCCGAGGGCGACGCCGCCAAGGTGACGGACACGATCCGCAAGGCGATCGCGCAGGCGCGCTCGGCCGCCGGCTATGATCTCGTCATCCTCGACGGCCCGGCGATGCCGTTCTCGGCCGCCGGCCGCAAGCTGCTCGACAACGCCGATGCTTTGGTCGCCGTGCTGCCGACCAACCTCGATATCAACGAAAGCATGGAAGAGATCCTGGCCGCGCTCGGCGACGCCGAACGCAAACTCGTCGGCGTGATGCTCGACGAACTCCACCCCCGCAGCCCAAACGCGCCAGCGAGGCAAACAATATGCTTGAGCGCCGCGTCAATCTTGAAGGACGGGCCGCGACCGCCGAGGTGCCACGGATCACCGTCGGCGGACTTCGCATGGCGGCGCTCGACCTCGAAGCTACCGCTGATTTCATGATCGAGGCCACCGACCCGCGTCATCGCATCAGCCGGCCGCTGTTCCTGACGTCCGCCAATGGCGAGGTGCTGGCACGCTGCGCGACCGAGCCGCAGACCGAGCGCCTGTTCCGCGCCGCCGATCTGATCAACGCCGACGGCCAGCCGCTGGTGGCGGCCTCGAAACTGCAATCCTGGTTTCCGCTGCCGGAACGCGTCGCGACCACGGACTTGTTCCATATTGTGGCGCGCAAGGCAGAAGCCGCCGGCCGCAGCTTCTACATGCTCGGTGCCAGCGAGGAAGAGAACGCGGCGGCTGTCAGGAAAATCCAGAACCTGTATCCGAAACTCAAGATCGTCGGATTCAGCCACGGCTATCTACGTGGCGACGCGCTCCGCGCCAAAGTGGAAGAGATCAATGCGCTGGCGCCAGACTATCTCTGGGTTGCGCTCGGTGTTCCTTCCGAGCAGGCGTTCGTCGAGGAATTCACGCCGCTTCTGACCAATGTCGGCGTCATCAAAACATCCGGCGGTCTGTTCAATTTTTTGTCGGGCAGCCGATCGCGCGCGCCGCGATGGATGCAGAAAATGGCGCTGGAATGGGCCTGGCGCACCTGGCTCGAGCCGCGCCGCCTGTTTTGGCGCTATTTGACCACCAACCCCCGCGCGATCTATCTTCTCTTCCGCCGCAACAAGCCCTTCAATCGCTGAGAAGAGTAGAAATCGACATGACCGATCAGCCGACCGTCCTCGTCACAGGAGGCGCGGGCTATATTGGCTCGCATGCCTGCCGCGCCCTGGCCGCTGCCGGCTACCGGCCCATCGTCTATGACAATCTGTCGACAGGTCATCGCAGCTTCGTTGCCGGAGAGCTTGTGACAGGCGATCTGCTCGACGGCGCGGCGCTGGCGCGCGCATTCGCGGACCACAAGGTCACGGCGGTGATGCATTTCGCGGCCGCAAGCCTCGTCGGCGAGTCCATGATCGACCCGCAGAAATATTACGTCAACAATGTGCAGGGCACCTTGTCGCTGTTGCAGGCGATGCGCAACGCCGGATGCCACCGGATCGTGTTCTCCTCGACCGGCGCGGTCTATGGCAACGCCGATTCCAAGGAACTGCCGGAGGATTTTCCCTGCGCACCGATCAACCCCTACGGCGCATCGAAGTGGATGATCGAGCGCATGCTCGCCGATTACCGCACGGCCTATGGCTTCGGCGCGTTCTGCCTGCGCTATTTCAACGCCAGCGGTGCCGATCCGGCCGGCGGCATCGGCGAGCTGCGTGACAACGAAACGCATCTCATTCCGCGCGCCATGATGGCGCTGCAGGGCCATGTCGATTTCGCCGTGTTCGGCGACGACTACGACACGCCCGACGGCACCGCGATCCGCGACTATATCCACGTCACCGACCTCGCCGCGGCGCATATCGCCGCGCTGAAGCTGTTGGAACAGGGACAAGCCGGCGGCAGCTTCAATCTCGGCACCGGCACCGGTTTTTCGGTGCGCGAGATCCTGACAGCCATCCGGCAGGAGACCGGACGCGAGGTGCCGCATACCATCAAGCCACGTCGCGCCGGCGATCCGACCTATCTCGTCGCCGACCCCTCCGCCGCGCGAAAGGTGCTGAAGTTCGTGCCGCGCCATTCCGACCTGGCCACCGTGATCCGCACCGCCTGGGCCTGGCACCAGAAGGCACATCCGCGAAGGCCGCATTAGACTCCCGAATAGCGCCTTGCCGATCGGGACCGCGTGCTGCTAAAGAGACTGTGACAGTCGGCGTGGCAACTTTCCCGGTCGCCGCGCGTTCCTTGTCTGGCCGCCGATGGAAGCGGCACGTCTGGCTCAACCTCTAGCGAGCCATTTTTTCACAGCGAAGACCACAATCGAGTTCGCGCATCGACCTGCTTTCAGGCGCGACTCTGGGAGAACGAATGCATCAGGCCGCAAGCCTGCAATTCGAGCGCGTCATGGACGAACTCGTTGTCTGGCACGCCGTGCCGGAGGACGAACGCTCGGCGGCACCGGCCTGGTGGTGGGGCCCGGCGATGGCGGTGTTCGACGCGCACGAGCCGATGCGACACGCCTGGTGTCGTGAGCTCGGCCTGGGCGACGGCTCGACCTATGCCGAAGCTGCGCATGTTCTTCTCGCGCTTTTCGCCGAGCAGACGTCGCCGTCCTGGCCGGATGATTTTCCTCGCAAAGCGGAGGTCCAGAAACACGACGTCCGCGAATTGCACCCGCAGCCGTCAGACGACAGCACGTTTCAGCCGTGACAGCACGGCTTCCTTTAATGCGGGATCCGTCTCCGGCTGCAACGGCGGCGCTTCGGGCGGCACCATCGGCCGCAGCAGCGCGGCCATCTGCCGCGCCGGCACGGGCTGGGAGATCAGGAAACCCTGCATCTCGTCGCAGCCATGGGTACGCAGGAACGCCTCTTGCTCGGCGTTCTCGACGCCTTCCGCGACCACGGTCATGCCGAGCGCCTTGCCCATGCTGATGATCGCCTGTGCGATCGCCTGATCCTCCGCGTCCTGCGGCAGGTCGCGCACGAAGGAGCGGTCGATCTTGATGGTGTCGATCGGGAAATGCTTCATCAGCGACATCGACGAATAGCCGGTACCGAAATCGTCGATTGCCAGGCGAATACCGCGGTTTTGGATGGCGTCGAGCACCTTGATCGCACGTCCGACATTGCGCATCATCATGCTCTCGGTGACTTCGAGCTGGAGCAGCACCGGCGACATGCCGCTCGCCGCGAGAGCCTCGTCGATATCCTGCAACAGATGCTCGTCGACGAACTGGCGCGGCGACAGGTTCACCGCCATCGATACCGGCAACAGGCCGCGTCGCTGCCAGGCCATGGCCTGCGCGCAGGCCTCCTTCAGCACCCAGCGGCCGATCGGCACGATCAGTCCGGTTTCCTCGGCGAGGGGGATGAACTGTGCCGGCGAGATATTGCCGAGATCGGGATGCGCCCAGCGCAATAGCGCTTCCACGCCGGTGATCTGGCCGGTTACCATGTCCACCTTGGGCTGGTAGTTCAGCGAAAACTGCCCGCGCTCAAGCGCTCGACGCAGCGCACTTTCGAGCGAGAGCCGCTCGATCGACTGCGTCTTCACTTCCTTGGAGAAGAAGCGATAGCCGTTCTTGCCGTCCTCCTTGGCGAGATACATCGCCATGTCGGCGTTCTTGGTCAGCGTCAGCGCGTCGGCACCGTTGGCCGGATACATCGCAATGCCGATCGAGGCGGTGGTATGGCACTCATGGCCGGCCAGCTCCATCGGCTTCGCGAGCACGTTGAGCAGTTCCGTCGCGATGCGCTGGACGTCGTCGATCGCGCCGCACTGGTCCAGGATCACCACGAACTCGTCGCCGCCGAGTCGCGCCACCACGTCGCTTGCCCGCAGAGCGCCGCGCAATCGGTCGGCGATTTCGAGCAGGAGCAAATCGCCCGCCTCGTGGCCGAGCAGATCGTTGATGACCTTGAACCGGTCGAGATCGATGAACAGCACCGCGAAACGATGGTCATGGCGCTCCGCCGCATCGATTGCCGCGCGCAACACGGAATTGAAGGTCTCGCGGTTGGGCAGGTTGGTCAGGCTGTCATAGGAGGCGAGATACTCGATCCGTTCGTCAGCCTTGTTCTTCTCCTCGGCGCGATCGAAATTCTCCATCGCGAAGGAAACGTTTTCGGCGAGACGCTGCAGCAGTTCGACGAACTCGTCGGTAAAGGCGACAGGCTCCGCCGACAGGTAGATCATGACGCCAACCGCCTGGTCGTGCGCGACCAGCGGGAATGCCGCGCCCGAGCGCGCCCCGTCGCCCCGTACGATGGCATGGAAGGCGCGAACGCGATCGTCGTTGAGATAATCGTTGCTGATGCAAGGCTGGCGCGTGCGGAACGCCGTGCCGCTCATTCCGCGACCTTCCGGGCGATCGGGGTCGATGGAGAGGCGGACGGTGCGCGTGGTGCCGGACGCAGGCCCGGCGTCGGCGACGATTTCCAGCTGGTCGCTATCTGCCCTGACGAGCGCGATGGCGGTCGAGGTGAATTTTCCGCCATTCGAGGCTGCAAGGCAGACGAGCTCGAACAGCTCGGCGCGCGACTTCGCCCGCATGATCGCCTCGTTGGTGGCGCTCAGCGACGCAAACATTCGCGTCAGGCGTTCCTTCTGCACCTCGGTGCGGGCCTTCTCCTCGGCACGATCGAAATTGTCGAGGGCGAAAGAGACGTTTTCAGCCAGGCGTCCGAGCAGTTCGACCAGATCGGGTGTGAACGTATTCTCTTCCGGTGCGAGAAAAAGCAGGATGCCAATCGGCTCGTGGCCGGCCCGCAGCAGTGGGAAGCTGGCAGCAGCCCGGGTTCCATCCTCGATCGCCTTGGAGTGCCAGTGCACCGACCGCGGATCGTTCTGATAATCATTGATGACACTGGCCCGGCGGGTCCGCAGCGACATCCCTATGATTCCCTGGCCCTCCGGATGGTCGGCGGAAACAAGGCAGGTGCGCCCCACCATTCGTTCCTGCAGGCGTCCCTTCACGGCGAGCACCCGGACGAGTTCACGTTTGTCGTCCAAAATCCCGATCGTCGCGGAGGCGAACACCCCGCCGAGCACGGCGGCCTGGCACGCGACCTCGAACAGCTCCTCGCGCGTCTTGGCACGCATGATGGCTTCATTGGTGGCGCTCAGCGCCTCGAACATGCCACTCAGACGGTCCCGCTGCTTATCAGCCCGCGCTTTTTCATCGGCCCGATCAAAATTCTCCAGCGCGAAGGCGACGTTGGCCTGGAGCTTGCGCAACAGCTCGACGAATTCGTCCGTGAAAGTGCCGCGCTCCCGCGAGTTGAACAGGAATACGCCTTCGACCCGGTCGCCGTTGAACAGCGGCAGGGCGGTCGACGACGCGATGCCGTTGCGACGCGCGCTGGCGTGCCAGGGCTTCAGGCGGACGTCGGCCAGAACGTCGTTGCTGATGCAGGGCTGCCGCGTCCGGAACGCAGTGCCGGTCAGCCCACGACCCTCCAGCACCTTGTCGCTGACCGGCAATCTGAAGGTTCGTACCTCAGCGGCGTTCGGTCCGAAGGATGCGACAATGCGAAGCAGTCCCGTGTCGCGGTCGAGCAGCGCGATCGAGGTCGAGGCGAACTTCGCGCCCTGCACCGTGGCTTCGCAAACCAGATCAAACAATTCGCTGCGGGACCTTGCCCGCAGAATGGCCTCGTTGGTCGCGCTTAGCGCCGCGTACATGCGCGCCAGCCGTTCCTCCTCCAGGGCGATCTGGGCCTTCTCCTTGTCGCGGTCAAAGTTCTCGAGCGCAAAGCATACGGTTTCGGTCATGCGCAGCAACAGTGCGACAATGCCCTCGTCCTTTGCCCAGGCTTTGCTCACGAAGAAAAACAGCACGCCGATGCTGGTGCCGCGCTTGATTAACGGAGCTGCCACGCAGGCGACGGCGCCGGCATTGACGTTGGTCTGCTCCCAGGTCGTCCCCTTGGTACGATTGACGAGGTCGTCCTCGACAATCGCCTTCTGGCTCCGGAACACCTCACCGGAGATGCCCTTGCCATAGGGGCTCTCAGCATCGATCGAATAGCGCGAGTGTTTGATCAGATCCAGATTTTGTCCGGTCGCTGCCACCGGGGTCAGCCATTCGGAACCCGGCTCGCGCAGCAGGACGAAAGTCGCAAGCGATTTGCCGCTATACACAGCAGCGTCGCAGACCCGCTGATATAGATCCTGGTCGGTGCTGGCGTGCAGGATTGCCTCGTTCGTCGCAGTGAGGGCGCCAAACATGCGGTTGAGCCGCCGCACTGCCCGCTCGCCATCCAGGCGCGCTGTCTCGCGCGCGAAATTCTCCAGCGCATGTGAGATATTGCTCGACATCCGCTCGAACAGCGAGACCATCGCCTCGTCGAGCGTGCCTGCCCCCGAGCGCGTCACAAACAACACCCCGATGCTGCGACCGCCACAGATCAGGGGAAGCGCCGCGGCTGCACCGACACCGGCCCCAACCGCGCCTTCGCGCCACGCGAGCGAGCGCGGATCGTTGAGAATCGTTGCTGATGCAGATCCTCTGGCTGCGAAAGGCTTCGCCGCCGACGCCCGATCCCTCCGGCGTGCCGGCCTCCGTGGTGATCTTGATCGCACGCAGCCGCGCCATGTCGTCGCCGCAGCCGGCCGCAAATCGCAGCCGCTGGCCATCCGGCTCCGCCAGGAACACGGCGACAGCCATGAAGTCCCCACTCGAAAACCCGCCGTCGCAGACCTTCTGGTACAGCTCGTCCGGAGACTTCGCGTAGAGGATAGCTTCGTTGATGGCGCTCAACGCTGCAAATGTGCGCGCGAGGGTCGTCTGCACGATCTCAACTCCCCGGCATTTCTGCCATTTCTCCCGGGTAGCTTTATGAAGCCGATCGCCTAAGTGGTGGTTATTGGCCCCCGCAAACCGTCAATCAAAGTGAACCAGCTGCGAACAGCTGTCGCGAAACTGTCGGAAATCCCGCTATACCGGATGGCGGTTTCGGCCGAAGACGCGCTCCCTTTACGAATTTGCAGCCCTGTATTGGTTTACGGGAGATTGATATCGCACCTGTGCTTTGAGACGATGGCCTCCAACGAACGATAGCCCGCCAAGGGCGAGACCTGAGGAAGCGCCATGCCGATCGTCAACGCCGAACGCCTGACGCGCATTGGCGCGGCGCTGCTCGGGGCTGCGGGGGCCTCCGAGGAAGAAGCCGACGCGGTCGCCGTCGGCTGCGTCAACGCCAATCTCGCCGGCCACGACTCCCACGGCATCATCGCGGTTCCCGTCTATATCGATCGCATCAAGGCCGGACATATCGTTCCCGGCGCCAAATGGACCATCGTGCAGGAATCCCCGACCACGACCGTGATCGACGGCCAATGGGGTTTCGGCTTCCACGTCAACGCCAAGGCGATGGCGCTGACGATCGAAAAGGCGAAGACGGCGAACGTGGCTGCCTGCACCGTATTCCGGCAAAGCCATGTCGGCCGGCTCGCCGCCTATCCGCTGATGGCGATGCGCGAGGGCATGATCGGGATTGCGACGGCGGATTCCGGCCGCTCGCCGAAGCACGTCGCGCCGTTCGGCGGCAAGGAGGCGCGGCTCGGGACCAACCCGATCTCGATCGCGGTGCCGTCCGATCTCGAGGCCCCCTTCTATCTGGACATGGCGACCTCGGCGGTCGCGGCCGGCAAGATCCAGCTCGCGGTCGCGCGCGGCGAGGAGATTCCGGCCGGATGGATCATCGATGCCGACGGACGCCACACCACCGACCCGACCCAATATCGCAAGGGCGGCGCGCTGCTGCCGCTCGGCGGCAGCGAGGGCTACAAGGGCAGCGGCCTGGCCACAATGGTCGAGGTGCTCTGCGGCCTGCTCACCGGTCTCGGGTTCGGCGTCGAGCCGACCGGCCGGCACAATGACGGATGCTTCATGGCGGTGTTCAACGTCGCCGCGTTCCGCCCGCTGAAAGAGTTCAAGCGCGAGGTCGCGGAGTTCGCGCGCTATCTGAAATCGACGCCGCCGTCCGAGGGCAGCAAGGGCGTGTTCTATCCCGGCGAGATCGAGGGCCTGCGCGAGCAGCAGCGGCTGCGCGATGGCATCGAGATCGAGGATGCGACCTGGGACAAGCTGCGCGGATTGGCGCGTGAATACAGGCTGGAAACAATTCTCGATCTGGGTTGATGGGATTCGGAGAACAGCAGCATGAATCGGCAGATGGTCCTGGTCGGCTTCCTTCAGGCGCAGAATTGCACGAATTTGCCGAGCTCCTGGCGGCATCCCGACTCGCGCGCCGATTCGATGTCTGCGGATTACTATCAGGAGATCGCCAGGATCCTCGAAGCTGGCAAATTCCACATGGCCTTCTTCGACGACCGCCTGGCGATGCCGGACCGGTACGGCAACGACCACGCTCACACCGTCGAATACGGCATCCGTTGCGTGAAGATGGATCCGCTGATCGTGCTGACGGCGATGGGCCTCGTCACCGACAAGCTCGGACTGGGAGCGACCTGCTCGACCACTTACTACGAGCCGTTCGACGTCGCCCGGCGCTTTGCCACGCTCGACCTGATGTCGGGCGGGCGTGCGGGCTGGAACGTCGTCACGTCGCTGAACGACGGCGAGGCGCTCAACATGGGCCGCGACTCTCATCCCGAACACGACTCCCGCTATGATCGCGCCGACGAGTTCATGGAGGTCGTGCTCGGCCATTGGGACACCTGGGAAGACGGCGCGTTGATCATGGACAAGCAAAGCGGCCGCTTTGCCGATCCGTCCAAGGTGAAGCGGCTCGATCACAGCGGAGCGGCGTTCAAGTCGCGCGGACCGTTCACCGTGCCGCGCTCGGACCAGGGCCATCCCGTGATCATCCAGGCCGGCGCGTCCGGCCGTGGCCAGCGCTTCGCAGGACGCTGGGGCGAGGTGATCTTTACCGCCGCGCGCAATCTTGCCGCGGCGAAGGAGGGCTATGCCGCCGTGCGCAACGAAGCCGCGAAAGCCGGCCGCGATCCGGAAGCGATGTTCCTCTGCAATCTGACGACGCCGGTCTGCGCCGCGACCAAGACGGAAGCCGAAGACAAGATGGCGCTGATCAACAAGCTGCCGCTCCAGATCGACGCGCTGTCGCTGCTTGCGGAAGCCCTCAACTACGATTTCGCCTCAAAAGATCTCGACGAGCCGCTGACGACGGAAGAGCTGAAGAGCATGCAGGGCATCTTGGGTATCCGCGACGGCGTGCTGAAGAATTCGGGCAAGAGCAATCCGAGCGCCCGCGACTTCGTCACCTTCTCCGGCCGCGGCCAGGTCCAGGATGCGATGGTCGGCGGGCCCAAGGAGATCGCGGACAAATTCGAGCAGATGTTCGTCGAGCGCGGCTGCGACGGCTTCGTCATCGCCGCGACCCATGTGCCCGGCTCCTATGCCGATTTCGTCCAGCATATCGTGCCGGAATTGCAGCGCCGCGGCCTGTTCCAGAAGGATTATCGCGGCAAGACGCTGCGCGAGAATCTTGGGCTGATGCGGCCGGCTGCCGGCGCCTGGAAACTGCAACCGCGCGATGCCGCGGAATAGCGAGGACATGACATGCGCTGGCTGAAATTCACGGCGTCGGGCGAGACCTCCTGGGGCATCGTCGAAGGCGACCAGGTGATCGCGGTCCATGGCGACCCCTTTGGCGAATGGCGGCGCACCTCGCGCGTGCTTCCCTTGTCGCAGGTGAAGATCGAGCTACCGCTGATCCCGCGCACCTTCTACTGTGTCGGGCTGAACTATCTGAAGCATCTGAAGGAGGCCGCCGACAAGCGCGGCGAGGTGCCTGCCGTGCCCGAGAGGCCCGAAATCGGTTATCGCGCGCAGAACGCGCTGATCGCACATGACGAGGAGGTCGTGATCCCGTCATTTGCGACGGAGAAGATCCACTACGAGGGCGAGCTCGTCGTTGTCATCGGCAGGAAGGTCAAGCACCTGACCGCGGCCGACGCCATGGCGTGCGTGTTCGGCTACACCATCGGCAACGATGTCAGCGAGCGCAGCTGGCAGAAGGCCGATCGCAGCCTGTGGCGCTCGAAGAATGTCGACACGTTCAAGCCGATGGGGCCGTGGATCGAGACGGATGCCGATCTCGAAAAGATGGAGACCATCGTCCGGGTCAACGGCAAGGAGACCAACCGCTTCCACACCAACGACATGATCTTCGGCGTGGTGCCGTTCCTGGTCGAGCTGACCAAGTACTTTACGCTATGGCCCGGTGACGTGATCTGGATGGGCACGGACGGCGCCTCGCCCGACATCAAGCACGACGATGTCGTGGAGATCGAGATCACCGGTATCGGCACGCTGCGGAACAGGTTCGTGCGGGAGGGCTAGTGGCTCCCGGCACCTCAAGTCGTGGCGCTTGATCGGCCCTTCACATGGTCGATAAAGGCGCGCAGCTTCGGCATGATTTGTCGATTGCCGGGATAGTACAGGAACACACCCGGTGTCATCGGCGCGAATTGCTCCAGCACGCGGACGAGCTTTCCTTCCGTGACGGCGCCCGTGGCCAGCGGTGCCGGCACTTGCGCAAGACCCATGCCTTCGACCGCGGCCCCGAGCATCGTGGGAAAGTCGTAGGCGATGAAAGGTCCCGAAACTGCAATCTCGATCGAACGACCGTTGTCGTTGAGCGACCATGGTGCGAGCGCACCGCTCGATCGTCGCAATCTCAAGCACGCGTGCTGACGCAGATCGTCCGGGCGCTCGGGCCGGCCGCGGCGGCTGAGGTAGGCCGGGCTGCCGACGATGGCGAGAGGTAGCGGCTTGGTCAGCCGCACCGCGACCATGTCTGGCGTGATGAACTGGCCCATCCTGATGCCGGCATCAAACCCTCCGGCTGCGAGGTCGACCATTTCTTCGGTTGCGGCAAGCTCCACTTCGATCTCCGGAAACGCCTGGCAGAACGATGCGACCAGCGGCTCGAGCAGGATCGGCACGACCGAACGCGGTACGGTGAGACGCAGGAGACCGGCCGGCCGTTGTCCGAGCTCACGCGCCGCCCCGCTTGCCGCGATCAGTTCTTCGAACGCAGGCCTTGCGCGCGCCAGGAATCTTTCGCCGGCTTCGGTCAGACCGACGCTGCGGGTCGTGCGGATGAACAGCGCCGCGCCGACGCGCGCCTCGATCGCGCGTATCGCCTGACTGATGGCCGAGGGCGTTACCCCGAGTTCAGCGGCCGCGCGGCGGAAGCTGCGGTGCTGGGCGACACTGAGGAACGCCTCCACGCCGTCCAGCGCACCGTGCCTGACTGTGAAGTTCTGCTTCATAGCCCGTCAACATTATCGCGAATAGTCGCGCGCGCAAAGCGGCCTTACATCCGGATTGCAAATGAGCCGCCTCGGAGACGCGAAACCGATGAAGCCAATCCGCAATGCCGCCCTGGCACTCGCCCTCACACTGACAGGTGTAATCGCCATGACCGAACCATCCCTTGCCCAAGCACAAGCACAAGCGCCAGCCCTCGCGACCACCGGGGTCATGGTCATCCTGACCGCCAAGGCGGGCATCACACGTGAGCAAATCATGGCCGTGATGCCCGACGAAATCAGGCAGACCGTTCAGCTCTATCTCAACGGAAAAGTTCGCGAATGGTACTCGCGGTCCGATGGGCGCGGAGCCGTGTTCCTGCTGGACGTCAGGGATGTCGCCGAAGGGCACGCGATCATGGATGCCCTGCCGCTCGCCAGGCAGGATCTCATCGACCACGAATACATCGCGGTCGGCCCGCTGATGCCGCTTCGCCTGCTCATGACCAAGCCCTGAGCACGGCCGAACCGGATCGACCGGCTTCGAACCCCACCCGACCTCACAAGGACATCCGAACGTGCCACCGAGCTTCAACCTTCCGTTCGTCCTCAGCGTCGCCGGCGCTTTCCTGACAACCTCGGTGGTCGCCGTCGTCTATGTTTGGCCGTTTGTCCGCGCGATGCCGCGACATAATGCCTTGAGACTTCTCGCGGCTTTCCATGCGTTCAGGTTCTTGGGGATGAACTTCCTCGTTGCCGGATTCGTGTCTCCGCAGTTGAGCCCGGATTTCGCCAACGCAGTCGGGTGGGGAGATCTCATCGCCGCCACTCTCGCGCTCATTTCAATGGCGGCACTCTCCTGGCGATGGTCGATCGCCGTTCCGATGGTCTGGATATTCAACGTCTGGGGTACGTTGGATCTCTTGAATGCGTACTACATGGGCGTGAAACTGCAGAATCCCGGCCTGTTGGGCGCCGGCATCTATATCCCGGCCGTTTACGTACCCCTGCTGCTGGTCAGCCACGTTCTCATCTTCATGATTCTCTTGAGGCCCGAGTCGAAAGAACAGACGGCGTGACACAGGGAGCGGATCGCGAACTGCGACCTGCCGGCCGCGGAAGGTGCCTCAAAACGGCAGCGTCACGCTGGTCTTGATTTCCTTCAGGACCACATTGCTGCGAACGTATCGGATGCCAGGGATGCGGAACATGAATTCGTCGAGGAATCTGTTGTAAGCGGCCATGTCCTGCACCACGACGCGCAGGTGATAATCAGCGTCGCCCGTCGTCGCAAAGCACTCCAGCACCTCGCGCCGTTTTGTCACCCGCGCGACGAACTCATCGACGAACTTCGCATCGTGCCGCTCCAGCGAGACGTGGAGAATTGCGGACATCGCAAAGCCCGCCTGCTCGCGCGCGACCAGCGCAGCATAGCCCTTGATGACGCCGGTCTCCTCCAGCGCGCGCACCCGGCGCCAGCAGGCCGAGGTGGACATCCCGACCTCATCCGCAAGCTGCTGGTTGGTGGCGCGGCCGTCCTTCTGGAGATGAACGAGAATCCGCGCGTCCTGGTCTTCAATCATGGAAGCTCCTCAATTCGATAGAATCTACCAAATTTGACCAGTAACTGCAAAACACCACCAGATTTATGCCCTATATGGGATGAATAGGTAAGACCTACCAGCGTCGCGGGCCTAACCTTCGGCCATCCGGCAGGAAGCCGTGCGAGGCCCGCCATGGACGCTACTCCGTCACTCGACAGCTACGAGCTCTCCGACCGCTACGACCGCGGGGAGGGCCGCGTCTTCCTCACCGGCACGCAGGCGATCGTCCGCATCGCCCTCGACCAGGCGCGGCGCGACCGCTCGCGGGGGCTGAACACCCCCGGCTTCATCTCGGGCTACCGCGGCTCGCCGCTTGGCGGCGTCGATCTCGAGCTCTGGCGGATCAAGGAGCAGCTGAAGCGAGACCGCATCGAGTTCCTCCCTGCCGTCAACGAAGACCTTGCGGCAACCGCCGTGCTCGGCTCGCAGCAGGTCGAGACGCAAGCCGATCGTGAAGTGGATGGCGTGTTCGGGCTTTGGTACGGCAAAGGCCCCGGCGTCGACCGCTCCGGCGATGCACTCAAGCATGGCAATGCCTACGGCTCCTCGCCACATGGCGGCGTGCTGGTGGTCGCCGGCGACGACCATGGTTGCGTCTCGTCGTCGATGCCGCACCAGTCCGACGTCGCCTTCATGAGTTGGTTCATGCCGACACTGCATCCGGCCGATGTCGGCGAATATCTGGCGTTCGGCGAATATGGCTACGCGCTGAGCCGCTTTTCCGGCATGTGGGTCGGTTTCAAGGCGGTCTCGGAGATCGTGGAGTCCGGTGCATCGGTCGCGCTGCGGCCGCCACGCACCTTCCGCACGCCCGACTTCACGCCGCCGCCGGGCGGCCTGCACTATCGCTGGCCCGATCTGCCCGGCCCGCAGATCGAGGAGCGACTGGAGGCGAAGAAGCACGCGGTCTACGCCTTCGCAAAAGCCAATCCGATCGATCGCCGCATCTACGACATTGCGAACGCCAGCTACGGCATCGTTACGACAGGCAAGGCGCATCTCGATCTGATGGAAGCGCTGCGGCTGATGGGCCTCGATGAAGCCGCCTGCCGCAGCATCGGCATCGACATCTACAAGGTCGGCATGGTCTGGCCGCTGGCGCTGCACGACGCCATGGACTTCGTGCAGGGCAAGCGCGAAATTCTGGTGGTCGAGGAAAAGCGCGGCATCATCGAGAGCCAATTCAAGGAATATTTTTACGACTATCCGGGTGCCAAGCCGGAACGCATGGTCGGCAAGCATGACGAAACCGGCGCGCGGCTGATCTCCTGGACCGGAGAATTGTCGCCGCGCGGGTTGGCTGCGGTGCTCGCACGCCGGCTCGATCCAATGTTTCCCGGCCTCAATCTTGGCGCGCGCGCCGCAGCCCTGTCGCCGGAGGCAGAGCGAACGATCAGTGTCCCTGGTGCCACGCGCACGCCCTATTTCTGCTCAGGCTGTCCGCACAACACATCCACCAAAGTGCCCGAAGGCTCGAAGGCGCTGGCGGGCATCGGCTGCCATTTCATGGCGAGCTGGATGGACCGCGAGACCTCGTCGCTGATCCAGATGGGCGGCGAAGGCGTGAACTGGGCCGCATCATCTCGGTTCACCGGCCACAAGCACATCTTCCAGAATCTCGGCGAAGGCACCTATTATCATTCCGGTTCGATGGCGATCCGCCAGGCCATCGCGGCCAAGGCAAACATCACTTACAAAATCCTGTTCAACGATGCCGTCGCCATGACCGGCGGCCAGCCGGTCGACGGCCCTGTCAGCGTGCATGCGATCGCACACAGCGTCCGCGCCGAAGGCGTCGCGCGCATCGCGCTGGTGTCGGACGATCCGTCGCAGTTTTCGCCGGCGGACTTGCCTGATGGCGTCACCATCCATCCGCGCGAGGCAATGGACGCCGTGCAGCGCGATCTGCGCGACCTCTCCGGCGTCTCGGTGCTGATCTATCAGCAGACCTGCGCCACCGAAAAGCGGCGCCGGCGCAAGCGCGGCCAGATGGCCGATCCAAGACGCTTTGCCTATATCAACGACCTCGTCTGCGAAGGCTGTGGCGACTGCTCGGTCGAATCCAATTGCCTCAGCGTCGAGCCGAAGGAGACGCCGTTCGGCCGCAAGCGCCAGATCAATCTGTCGGCCTGCAACAAGGATTTTTCCTGTCTCAACGGCTTTTGCCCAAGCTTCGTCACCGTCGAAGGCGCCACGCGCCGCGCCAAGGCCGCAAGCCAAATCGACGCAGTCGCTCGCGCTTCCACGCTGCCCCTGCCCCCGCCCGCCCCGCTCGATCGTCCCTACGATTTGCTCGTGACGGGCGTCGGCGGCACCGGCGTGATCACGGTCGGCGCGCTGATCGGGATGGCCGCGCATCTCGAGCGCCGCGGCGTCTCGGTGCTCGACTTCACCGGGTTCGCACAAAAGTTCGGCCCGGTGCTGAGCTACATCCGCCTGGCCGCGTCACCTCAGGCGCTGCACCAGGTCCGCATCGACCAGGGCGCGGCCGATGCGCTGATTGGCTGCGACCTCGTGGTGAGCTCCTCGCCTAAGGCTTCCGGCACCTATCATCGCGGCACGCGCGCTGCCGTCAACACCGCGGAAATGCCGACCGGCGACGTGGTGCGCTTCCGCGACGCCGATCTCGCCTCGCCTGCCCGCCTACGCGCAATCGGCCGCGCGATCGGCGACGGCCATCTCGACGCGATCAACGCCAATGCGCTCGCCGAGCGTCTGCTCGGCGATGCCGTCTATGCCAACATCATCATGCTCGGCTTTGCATGGCAGCACGGCCTCGTGCCGGTCTCGCTGCAAGCGCTGCTGCGCGCGATCGAGCTCAACGGCGTCGCGGTCGAACGCAACAAGCAGGCGTTTGCCTGGGGCCGGATCGCCGCCGCCGATCCGGACTTTTTGCCGAAAACGAACGACGCACCCGGAGCCGAGACGCTCGATCAGCTCATCGATCGTCGCGCCGATTTCCTCAGTGCGTATCAGAACACGGCCTACGCCGCGCGTTACCGCGCGGTTGTCGCTAGGGTCCGCAATGCCGAAGCGGACCTGGACAGCGAGGTGTTGACCGAAGCGGTCGCGCGCGCCCTGTTCAAGCTGATGGCCTACAAGGACGAGTACGAGGTCGCGCGCCTGCACATGCAGAGCGGCTTTCTCGACGAGCTGAAGCGCGAGTTCGAGGACGGCTTCAGCGTTCAGTACCACCTTGCGCCACCCTTCCTGCCATCGGAGCGCGACGCGCGCGGCCGTCCGCGCAAGCGCGCTTTCGGGCAATGGATCCAGACGCCGCTCGCCATTCTGGCGCGGCTCAAGGTGTTGCGCGGAACCCGGTTCGATCCGTTCGGCTACACAGCCGAGCGCCGCAGCGAGCGGGAGCTGATCGGCTGGTATGAAGGCGTGATCGACCGGATGCTCGGCGAACTCGACGCCACGCGCCTGCCCGATCTCGTCGCAATCGCCAAAGCGCCGATGGAGATTCGCGGCTATGGTCCGGTGAAGGAAGCCGCAATCGCCCAGGTGAAGCCTGAGGTCGAGCGCCGGCTCGCCGATCTGGCAGGATCCTCGCCGGCAAAGATGCGCGCCTATGGTTGACGCCGCGCCGGCGAGGCTTCAGCTTCAAACCCGGAGAGGCTCCCTTATGGAGTCCGTGCAATCGGGTGATGCATCATGGATTTGGACAAGTTGACCCTGACCCAGGCCGCGGCGGATCTCCGCGCCGGAAAACTGACCAGCACGGCGCTCACGCGCGAAGCGCTCGCCCGCGCCAAGGCCAATACCGAATTGAATGCCTTCGTGACCCTGGACGAGTCCGGCGCCGTGAAAGCCGCGGCGGCATTCGATGCGACCAGCGACAAGGCCAAGCCGCTCGGCGGCGTTCCGATCGTGATCAAGGACAATATCGAGGTCGCCGGGCTGCCCTGTAGCGCCGGCACACCGGCGCTGAAAGATTACGTTCCGAAAGCCGATGCGCCGGTTGTCGCAAAGCTTCGCGCTGCAGGCGCCATCATCATCGGCAAGACCAGCATGCATGAGCTGGCCTTCGGCATCTCCGGCTACAACACCGCGTTCAAAACCGGCGCCGAATTCGGCGTGCGCAACGCCTATGATCGCGCCCTGATCGCCGGCGGCTCCTCGTCGGGAACGGGCGCGGCGATCGGCGCACGGATCGTCGCGGGCGGGCTCGGCACCGACACCGGCGGCTCGGTCCGGGTGCCCGCCGCCCTGAACGGATGCGCGTCGCTGCGCCCGACTGTCGGCCGCTATCCGCAAGCGGGCATCGCGCCGATCTCGCACACCCGCGACACGGCAGGCCCGATGGCCGCGACCATGGCCGATGTCGAACTGCTCGACCGCGTCATCGCCGGTGGCGAGGCCGTTGCGCCGGCCGATTTGAAGCAGGTGCGGATTGGCCTTGTGAGATCGATGCTGACCAATCTCGACGCCGATACCGACGCTGCCTTCCAGGCTGCGGTCGCGGAAATGAAAGCAAGGGGCGTCACGGTGGTCGAGATCGTGATGCCTGAGCTCGCCGAGCTCAACGGCCAGGTCGGCTTCCCCGTTGCGCTATGCGAAGCCTATGACGACATGGTTGCCTATCTCGCGCACACCGGGACCGGCATCACCATCGAGGCGATGGCGAAGGAGATCGCCAGCCCCGACGTGAAGGGCACCTATGATGGCCTGGTGATCCCGCGCAAACTGCCCGGACCCGACAACACGCTGGTCGATGCCAGGCCGATCTACGACGCCGCGATCAGGATCGCGCGACCGGCGCTTCAGACGCTTTACGCCCGCACCTTTGCCGATAATAAGCTGGATGCCATCGCCTTCCCGACCACGCCGCGCGTAGCCATTCCCTCCAACCCGGAGTCCAGCAGTCTCGAGAATTTCGGCCTGTTCATCCAGAACACCGATCCCGGCAGCAATGCCGGGATTCCCGGCATCCAGATTCCGATCGCGCTGGGCGCTGCCAGCAAGTTGCCGATTGGCCTTGAACTCGACGGCGCCGCGGGCAGCGACAAACGGCTGCTTGCGATCGGCATGGCGCTCGACGCCGTGTTCGGACGGCTGCCGCCGCCGCACCTCTCATGAATATGGATTGATCAGCTTCTGCTGCTCGGCGCTGTGCGCCACCAGCATGTCGATGAAGGTCCTGACCTTCGCCGATAGATGATGACGATGCGGATAGACCGCGTTCATCGACATCTCGACCGGACGATATTCCGGCAAGAGGCGCACCAGCCGGCCGGCTTCGAGATCGTCGCTGACCAGGAATCCCGCCATCAGGCAGATGCCCGCGCCTTCCAGCGCCATGTTCCGCAAAGCTTCTCCGCTGTTGGTGACGAGCCTGCCTGAAATGCGCACCGATGCCGGCGTCCCCTTGCGATCGAGAAAGCGCCACTCGTCACCAAAGGGATAGTTCAGGTGGCGTCCGCAATTATGCTGCGTGAGTTCATCGAGTTGCTGCACGCGGCCGTGCCTTTCGAGATAATCATGCGAGCAGCACAGCACGTGCCGCCACGTGGCGAGGCGGCGGACGATCAGGCTGGAATCCGGCGGCGCAATCATGCGCAGGGCCATGTCGTATCCCTCCTCGATCAGATCGACATCGGCCTCGCCCATGCGCAGGTCGACCTTGACCTCGGGATAGGCAGACAGGAGCTTGGCCACGACAGAGGCGACCATCGGCACCATGTGGGTGGCGGCGTGAATCCCGCAACGTGCCCCGGGGCACCGAGTGCAGCTCGCTCGCGATGTCGTCGGCCTGCTCGAGATCGGCGAGGATCTGCGTTGAGCGGTCGTAATAGATCTGGCCGATTTCGGTGAGGCTCACCTTTCGCGTCGTGCGGTTGAGCAGCCGGACCCCGAGCCGGTCTTCCAGTGCCTGGACATGGTTGCTGACCGTGGTCGTCGACATGTTGAGCCGGCGGCCGGCCGCGGAAAACCCGCCGTTCTCGACCACCCGGACAAAGGCCGTGAGGCTGGTGAAGCGATCCATGGCTCAAGCTCCGATTATCCGTCTGTGCTGGATAATGCTTCCGGTCTTTGATGGATTATCACAGTGGCCGGGACAGCGCATCTTGACGCTTGAAAGCAGCGCCCCTTCGGACCGGGACGCTTGGGGATCCGGAGAACGCCAGGTCGAACGTTTCTTATGTTATTGAATCTGATACGAAAATTAATGTTCGCCCGACCCGGCAGGCGATCAAGCGGGCGGCGCTCGGCCTGGCGTTGGCATTGGGCGTCGCCGTCGCCGGTGATCTTGCCTACGACTACCTGACCACGGGCCGCTACCTGGAATCGACCGATGACGCCTATGTGAAGGCCGATTCCACGATCGTCGCGCCGAAGGTTTCTGGCTACATCGCCCAGGTGCTGGTCGGCGACAATGAGAGGGTCAGAGCGGGCCAGGTTCTGGCCAAGATTGACGACCGCGAATTCCAGACCGCACTGGGCCAGGCCCGCGCCGACGTCGCCGCGGCCGAAGCTTCGGTGCGCAATCTCGATGCTCAGCTCGAGCTGCAACAGCCGATCATCGAGCAGAGCACCGCCGATGTCACAGCCGCAGAGGCCAACCTGAAATTCGCGCAGGAAGAGCGTGCCCGCTACGACGATTTGATGAAGTCGGGCTCCGGCACGATCCAGCGCGCGCAACAGACCGACGCGGCTCTGCGCGCCAGCAGCGCACAACTTCAGCACGCGAAATCGGGCCTGCTGGCTGCGCAGCGCAAGGTCGATGTGCTCAGCACTCAGCGCGCCCAGGCCGCAGCCCAGCTCGAACACGCCCGCGCGGTGGCGCAGCAGGCCCAGCTGAATCTGTCTTATACCGAGATCACCGCGGCGGTCGACGGGACAGTCGGCGCCCGCTCGCTTCGCGTCGGCCAGTTCGTGCAGGCCGGCACGCAATTGATGGCGGTGGTGCCGCTCGACGCGGTCTATGTGGTCGCGAATTTCAAGGAGACGCAGCTCACCCATGTGCGCGCCGGCCAGCCGGTCGAGCTGCGCATCGACAGTTTTCGCAAGCAGACCCTGCACGGCCATGTCGACAGCCTGTCGCCGGCGAGCGGGCTCGAATTCGCTTTGCTGCCGCCGGACAACGCGACCGGCAATTTCACCAAGGTCGTGCAGCGCGTGCCGGTGAAGATCGTGCTCGACGACCACGGCCTGACCGGCCTGCTCCGGCCCGGCATGTCGGCCGAGCCGACCATCGACACCAAGGCCACCGTGCTGGCCGAGCGGGAGACCGCCAAGCGCATGGCCGAAAGCATTGGGCGGCGAAACGGCGGCTGACGCCGAGAGGATCGCGGCAGGATTATCAAGTCCTGCCGGATGATCCTTCCAGAACTTCGTCGATTATCGAAACGACCCGCCTAATGCATCCTGTCTCCGCACCCGAGACGAGGCCTCCATGAGCACGCTCCAACCGGCCCTCGACGCCGCTTCCGCCCCCAGCCTCCCCGCCGCGGCTGCCGCCACGCAACTGGTGTCAGCCAAGACCTGGATCGCCGTGATCGGCGCCACGCTTGGCGCGTTCATGGCGGTGCTGAACATCCAGATCGTCAACGCCTCGCTCGCCGATATCCAGGGCGCGATCGGCGCCGGCATCGATGACGGTGGCTGGATCTCGACCTCCTATCTCATCGCCGAGATCGTGGTGATCCCGCTGTCCGGCTGGCTCGCGCAGGTGTTCTCGATCCGGATTTATCTCCTCACCAACGCAATCCTGTTCCTGCTGCTGTCCGCCGCCTGCGCGCTGGCGCAGGACCTGCCGCAGATGATCGTGTTGCGCGCGTTACAAGGCTTCACCGGCGGCGTGCTGATCCCGATGGCGTTCACGCTGATCATCACGCTGCTGCCGCGCGCAAAACAGCCGGTCGGGCTTGCGCTGTTCGCCTTGTCGGCAACCTTCGCGCCGGCGATCGGGCCGACCATCGGCGGCTATCTCACCGAGAACTTCGGCTGGCAGTACATCTTCTACGTCAACGTGGTGCCCGGCGCGATCATGGTCGGCATGCTCTGGTACGCACTCGACGCGAAGCCGATGAAGCTGTCGCTGCTCGCCGAGGGCGACTGGGCCGGCATTATCACCATGGCGATCGGCCTGGCCGCGCTTCAGACCGTGCTGGAGGAAGGCAACAAGGACGACTGGTTCGGCTCGCCGTTCATCGTCAAGCTCACGGTTATCGCCGCCGTCGCCCTCTCCGCTTTCCTGGTCATCGAACTCACGGTGAAGAAGCCGCTGTTGAACCTGCGACTGCTGGTCCGCCGCAATTTCGGCTTCGGCATGCTTGCGAACTTCCTGCTCGGCATCGCGCTGTACGGCTCGGTGTTCATCCTGCCGCAATATCTGTCGCGCATTCAGGGCTATAATTCCGAACAGATCGGCATGGTGCTGGCATGGACCGGCTTGCCGCAGCTCGTGCTGATCCCGCTGGTGCCGCGCCTGATGCAGCGCTTTGACGCGCGGATCATCATCGGCATCGGCTTCGTCCTGTTCGCAGGCTCGAACTTCATGAACATCTATATGACAAACGACTACGGGTCCGACCAGTTGCTCTGGCCCGATATCGTCCGCGCGATCGGGCAGGCGCTGGTATTGACGCCGCTGTCGGCGGTGGCGACCGCGGGCATCGAGCCGGAGAATGCGGGCTCGGCCTCCGGCCTGTTCAACATGATGCGAAATCTCGGCGGCGCCGTCGGCATCGCGCTGCTCCAGACCGTGCTGACCAAGCGCGAGCAATATCACTCCAACGTGCTGATGCAGTCGGTCTCGGTGTTCGAACAGGCGACCCGCACGCGGCTGGAGCAGCTCACGCAATATTTCATCAATCACGGCGTCCTCGACCGTGTCGATGCCGCGCATCGTGCCTATGTCGCGATCGGCCATGTCGTGCAGAAGCAGGCCTATATCCTCGCCTTCAGCGACACGTTCTACCTGCTCGGCATGGCGCTGATCGTGGCCCTGATGGCCGTGCTGTTCCTGAAGAAGGCCGGCCAGGCCTCGGCCGGCGGAGCCCACTGAGCTCAACCCAACAAGGAGAACGACCATGAAACCGCGCATGAACTTCTACCAGGCCGCCCCGGACACCATCAAAGCACTGAACGCGCTGGAGATGCAGATCCAGTCGACGGGACTCGAGAAATCGCTGATCGAGCTCGTCAAGATCCGGGCTTCCCAGATCAACGGCTGTGCCTTTTGCATCAACATGCACACCGAAGACGCCCGCAAGCGCGGCGAGACCGAGCAGCGCATCTATCTGCTCGACGCCTGGCGCGATCCCGCTCTATACCGAGCGCGAGCGCGCCGCCCTGGCCTGGACCGAGTCGGTGACGCTGATCTCGGAGACGCGCGCTCCCGACGACGTCTACGAACAGGTCCGCGCGCAGTTCTCGGAAGAAGAGACGGTCAACCTGACCATGCTGATCGCCACCATCAATGCCTGGAACCGGCTCGCGATCTCGTTCCGCTCGGTGCACCCGGTGAAGGTGAAGGCGTCGGTGGCGTGAGGCATTGACGCATGGAGGCCAAACTGCCTCAATACATTCGACTGTCATGCCCCGGCTTGACCGGGGCATCCAGTACGCTGCGGCTCCTCGCGTCAATCACTCCCGTCACGGAGTACTGGATCGCCCGGTCAAGCCGGGCGATGACGGCGGTGGGTGTGGCTCAGACCGCCGTCGCCTTGGCGAATTCCACGTAGATCTCGCGCAGACGCGTTGCCATCGGGCCGGGCTTGCCGTCGCCGATCGCCTTGCCGTCGATCGCGACCACCGGCTGCACGAACAGCGAGGCCGAGGTAGCGAAAGCCTCCTTGGCGGCCAGCGCCTCGGCGACCGTGAAAGCGCGCTCCTCGACGCGGAGCTGGCGCTCTTCGGCCAGAGCCACCACCGCCTTGCGGGTGCAGCCCGGCAGAATGGTATTGGAATTCTGGCGCGTCACGATGACGTCGTCCTGGGTCAGGATGAAGGCCGACGACGAGCCACCTTCGGTGACGTAGCCGTCCTCCAGCATCCAGGCCTCGCCGGCGCCGGCTTCGGCCGCGGCCTGCTTCGCCAGCACCTGCGCCAGCAGCGCCACGCTCTTGATGTCGCGCCGTTCCCAGCGGATGTCGGGCACCGTGATCACGTTGATGCCGGTCTTCGCCGACGGGGCATTGATGATGTCCTTCTCGGACGTGAACATCACCAGGCTGGACTTCACGTCGCCCCTGGGGAAGGCGAAATCGCGGCCCTTGTCGGCGCCACGCGTCACCTGGAGATAGACGAGGCCGCTCTCGACCTTGTTGCGCGCGATCAGCTCCTTCTGGATCGCGGTGATGCGCTCGACCGTTTCCGGCAGCCTCAGCTTGATCTCGCCAACCGAACGCTCCAGCCGCGCCAGATGCGAGGCGTTGTCGACCAGCTTGCCGTCGAGCACGGCCGAGACCTCGTAGATGCCGTCGGCGAACAGGAAGCCGCGGTCGAGCACCGAGACCTTGGCATCCGAGAGCGGGACGAATGAGCCGTTGACGTAGGCGATCGAGTCCAAGGCAGGTCTCCTGGCGGTGGGGAGGGGATTTGGCGCGCTTATACGGGAAATGGGGGCGGCGATCACCTCTCTATTCGTCATTCCTGGGCATTCGCGCAGCGAATGAGCCCGGAATCCATTTAGCCTCGTACAATGCCGCCCGATGGATTCCGGGCCCGCGACGACGTCGCGCCCCGGAATGACGGCGGAGTTAGTGGGAGAGAATCTTCGACAAGAACTTCTGCGCGCGGTCGCTGCGCGGCTTGCCGAAGAAATCGTCCTTCGGCGCGTCCTCGACGATCTCGCCGCGGTCCATGAAGATGACGCGATTGGCGACCTTGCGGGCAAAACCCATCTCGTGGGTGACGACCATCATGGTCATGCCGTCATGGGCGAGGTCGACCATGACGTCGAGCACCTCGCTGACCATTTCGGGGTCGAGTGCCGAGGTCGGTTCGTCGAACAGCATCACGATCGGGTCCATGGCGAGCGCGCGGGCGATCGCCACGCGCTGCTGCTGGCCGCCGGACAATTGCGCCGGAAACTTCTGCGCCTGTTCCTTCAGGCCGACGCGCTCCAGCAGCTGCATGCCCTTCACCATCGCCTTGTCGCGCGAGCGGTCGAGCACCTTTTGCTGGGCGAGGCAGAGGTTGTCGATGATCTTGAGATGCGGAAACAGCTCGAAATGCTGGAACACCATGCCGACGCGCGAACGCAGCTTCGGCAGATTGGTCTTGGGATCGTTGACCTTGGTGCCGTCGACGCTGATGTCGCCCTTCTGGAACGGCTCCAGCGCATTGACGCATTTGATCAGCGTCGACTTGCCGGATCCGGAGGGTCCGCAGACCACCACGACCTCGCCCTTGGTGACGCTGGTGGAGCAGTCGGTCAGCACCTGGAAAGTCGGGCTGTACCATTTGTCGACGTGGCTGATTTCGATCATGACGGGCTCTAACGGATGATGGCGATACGCGCCTGGAGGCGGCGGACGCCGAAGGATGCGATACAGGAGATGGTGAAGTAGACCACGGCGGCGAACAGATACATCTCGACCAGACGGCCATCGCGCTGCGCGACCTTGCTCGCCGCGCCGAGGAAATCCGTGATCGACAAGACGTAGACCAGGGAAGTGTCCTGGAACAGCACGATGGTCTGCGTGATCAGCACCGGCAGCATGTTGCGGAAGGCCTGCGGCAGCACGACGTAGCGCATAGTCTGGGCATAGGTCAGGCCGAGTGCGTTGGCCGCGGCCGGCTGGCCGCGCGAGATCGACTGGATGCCGGCGCGCATGATCTCGGAGAAGTACGCTGCCTCGAACATGATGAAGGTGATGAGCGAGGACGCAAACGCGCCGACACTGATCGGCCGGGACGCGCCGGTGACCCATTGCCCGATATAGGGCACCAGGAAGTAGAACCAGAAGATCACCAGCACCAGCGGCAGCGAGCGCATGAAATCGACATAGACGCCGGCGATGCGGCCCAGGATCTTGAAGCCGGAGAGCCGCATCAGCGCGATGGCCGTGCCGAAGACCAGGCCGCCGAGTGCAGACAGCCCCGTCAGCATCAGCGTGAACGTCATGCCCTCGTAGAACAGATAGGGCAGCGCGCGGCGGATGACCTCGAAATCGAAATTGCTGAACATGCTATTTCCCCGTGATGTAGCCGGGGATCGCGACATAGCGCTCGAGGAAGCGCATCGCGGTCACGACGACGGCGTTAACGAGGAGATAGAGGATGGTCGCGGCAGTGAAGGCCTCGAACACCTGGAACGAGAATTCCTGCATCGAGCGGGCCTGTCCGGTCAGTTCCAAGAGGCCGATGGTGATGGCAACGGCCGTATTCTTGATGGTGTTGAGGAACTCGGACGTCAACGGCGGCAGGATAATGCGGAAGGCCATCGGCAGCAGAATGTAGCGGTAGGTTTGGACTGTCGTCAGGCCGAGCGCAGTCGCCGCCATCTTCTGCCCGCGCGGCAGCGAGCCAATGCCGGCTTGCAATTGCACCGCGACGCGTGCCGACATGAAGAAGCCGATGCCGATCGCCGCCGTCCAGAACGGCGCATTCGGCAGTTGCTTCAACCAGAGTCCGGCGGTTTTCGGCAGCAATTCCGGCAGAACGAAGAACCACAGGAAGAGCTGCACCAGCAGCGGCATGTTGCGGAAGAATTCGACATAGGCAAAGCCGAACCAGTTCGCCCCCTTCGACGGCAGCGTGCGCATTACGCCGACGAACGAGCCGGTGATCAGCGCGATGATCCAGGCGAGCGCTCCCGTCTTGAGGGTCAGCACAAGTCCCGACAGCAGCATGTCGAGATAGGTGCCGGTCCCCATCGGGTTCGGCTGGAAGAAGATTCCCCAGTTCCAGTGGTAGTTCACGTGTCCCCCGCGCGAACGCGCCAGTCAGAGATGCCCCGGCGCCTATGCAAATGTCCGGCCACTCTCCCTCCAGAATGGCGGCAATACACTGCCTCTCCCCGCACGCGGGGAGAGGCAAGCAGCATCTTACTTGTAGTCGTCCGGGTTCGGCGAGTCCGTGGGCTTGGCGAACTCGTGCTTCAGCTCGGGCGAGATCGGGGTGTTGAGGTTCAGGCCCTTCGGCGGGATCTTCTGGGTGAACCATTTGTCGTAGATCTTCTCGCCTTCGCCGGAGGTGTAGAGCGCGGCGGTTGCCGCATCGACCACCTTCTTGAATGGTGCGTCGTCCTTGCGCAGCATGATGCCGTAAGGCTCGGGCTTGGAGAACGCATCCTTGGAGATGACGTAGTCGGACGGCGTCTTCGAGCCCGCGACGAGGCTGGCGAGCAGGATGTCGTCCATCACGAAGGCGACCGCGCGGTCGGTCTCGACCATCAGGAAGGCTTCGGCGTGGTCCTTGGCCGGGATGATGTTGGCACCCAGGCTCTTGGCAACGTTAGCCTCGGTGAGCTGCTTGATGTTGGTGGTGCCGGCGGTGGAGACCACCGACTTGCCCTTGAGATCGTCGATCGACTTGAGGCCGCTCGACTTCTTGAAGACGTAGCGGCTCGCGGTCAGGTAGTGCGTGTTGGTGAAGGCGACCTGCTTCTGGCGCTCGGCATTGTTGGTGGTCGAGCCGCACTCGAGATCGATCGTGCCATTCGCCATCAGCGGGATACGCGTCGCCGAGGTCACCGGGTTGAGCTTGACCTCGAGCTTGTCGAGCTTGAGCTCTTTCTTCACGGCGTCGACGATCTTGTAGCAGATGTCCATCGCGAACCCGACGGGCTTCTGGTTGTCGTCGAGATAGGAGAACGGGATCGACGAATCGCGGAAGCCGAGCGTGATGGCGCCGGTGTCCTTGATGTTCTTCAGCGTGCCGGTGAGCTCCTCGGCGCCGGCCTGGCTGACGGCAAAGGTCGCGGCGAGCGCGAGCCCGATGCTACGGAAATGTTTCACTTTTTAGTCCCCTTTCAGGATGATGCGGCCGGATGCAAGCACAAATCGGCCCGGAATAGAATGTGACTTTTGGCTGGAGCGCGGCTCAGGTTAACGGGTGCGGCAATTCTCCGAGATCCCAGAACAGGCCGGCCATCACGGTCAGTGCCTCTTCGGTCAAAGGCAGCAGGATGTGCTCATTGGGCGCATGCTGGGAACAGCCGGGATAGGAGTGCGGGACCCAGATCGTCGGCAGGCCCAAAATCTCGGAGAACACGTCGTTCGGCAGCGAACCGCCGAAATTCGGCAGCACCGCCGGCGCCTTGCCGGTGGTCTGTCGCACCGAATCCGCCGCCCATTTGATCCAGGGGCTGTCGAAATCGGTGCGCGAGGCGGCAAAGCTCTGCGCCGCCCGCACCTCGACCATCGGAAAGCCCTTCTGCGCGAGGTGCGCGCGAATGGCCTCAATGAGACCCTCGACCTTGGTGCCGACCACGAAACGCAGTTGCAGCACGGCGTTGGCGTGGCCGGGAATGGCATTGGCCGGCTTCTCGATATTGCCCGATGACATCGCCAGCACTTCGAGCGTGTTCCAGGCGTAGAGCCGCTCGGCCGCGGACAACCCCTCTTCACCCCAGTTCTCCGCGAGCGCGGGCTCGCCCTCGGTCGGCACCACCTGCACGTCGGCAAGGTAGCTCTTGATCTGGTTGGTGAGGCGCGGCGGCTTCAGTGCCTCGAGCTGGAGGCGGCCGTGGCCGTCGACCAGCGTTGAGATCGCATTGACAAGGATGGTCGCGGGATTGGCGAGCACGCCGCCCCAATTGCCGGAATGGTGGCCGCCATCGCGCAGATTGACGTCGAGATGGATGCGGACGCCACCACGGCAGCCGAGGAACAGCGTCGGACGATCCGCGGACAGACGCGGTCCATCAGAGGCCATGAACAGATCCGCCTTGAGCGCCTCGCGATTGAGATCGCAGACCTTGCCGAGATCGGGCGAGCCGATCTCTTCGCCCATCTCGACGATGAATTTGGCATTGAAGCCGAGCTTGCCACCGCGGGCCTCGCGCACCGCGCGGAGCGCGGCCATGTTGATGCTGTGCTGCCCCTTGTTGTCGGCGGTGCCGCGGCCATAGAGGCGAGTCCCCGCAATCGTCGTGCGCCAGGGGTCGCGGCCGTCGCGCCACTCGCCCTCCATGCCGTCGACGACATCGCCATGGCCGTAGATCAGCACGGTCGGCGCGGATGCACTCTCATGATGCTCGGCGAACAGGAATGGCGCCTTGCCGCTGGGGGATTCGACCACGCGGCTAGTAAAATCGAGCGCGGCGAACGCCGGCACCATCTCCTGTTCCAAATAGCCGCGCAGCTCGGCGCCGCGCGACGGATTCTGGCTCTCGGTCCGGTAGGCCACGCGACGGTCGAGTTCGGCGAGGAACGCGCCGGACTGGAAATCGTCACGGGCGCGGGCGATGGCGTCGGCTCTGGTCATTGCTTTGGTTTTCACAGCTTCGAGGCGGGCGAGCGTAGCGGGCTAGGCCGGCTACCGAAAGTGGCGGGAAGTTGGGTCGCTCTTGATATCTTTTTGGGATTCGTTCTTGCTCTCTTGAGATCGGCTTGCCAAGGGCAGGAGCGCTGCTGATTTGGCCTTGCCAAGGTCGCGCGATATGCAAGAACTTCGCCAAGTCGGGGCGCACGTCTATCATTCGAAGAGCGCTCAGTACAGGGCGCCGAGGGACCAGCATGGCCAAACAGATCAGGCTCAACGCATTTGCGATGAATTGCGTCGCGCATCAATCACCGGGGTTATGGACCCATCCGCGTGACCGCACCGCCGAATACAACCGCCTGCCCTACTGGATCGATCTCGCCAGGACGCTGGAGCGTGGGCGCTTCGACGGGCTGTTCCTGGCCGACGTGCTCGGCGTCTACGACGTCTATGGCAACAGCCCTGACGCAGCCTTGCGCAATGCAGCACAGACGCCGTCGAACGAGCCGCTGCTGCTGCTCTCCGCCATGGCGGCGGTGACGCAAAATCTCGGCTTTGGCGTCACCAGCAATCTCTCCTTCGAGCCGCCCTATCCGTTCGCGCGGCGGATGTCGACTCTCGACCATCTGACCGAGGGACGGATCGGCTGGAACGTCGTCACCGGCTATCTCGACAGCGCCGCCCGCGGCGCCGGCAAGGAGAAGCAGACCGGGCATGACGACCGCTACGACATCGCCGACGAATATATGGAGGTGGTCTACAAGCTCTGGGAAGGAAGCTGGGAGGACGGCGCCGTGCTGCGTGACCGCAAGCGCGGCATCTTCACGGATCCCACAAAAGTTCATCGCGTCAATCATGAAGGTGCGAACTACCGCATCAACAACACCATTCACCTCAGCGAGCCGTCGCCGCAGCGCACGCCGGTGCTGTACCAGGCCGGCACCTCGCCGCGCGGCCGGCAATTCGCGGCGCGCCACGCCGAATGCGTGTTCATGTCAGGACCATCGGCCAAGGTGATCGCGCCGCGCGTCTCCGCGGTCCGTCAGGAGGCCGCAGCACTCGGCCGCAACCCGGCCGAGATCCTGATGTTCTCGATGATGACGATCATCCTCGGGCGGACGGAGGCGGAGGCGAAAGAGAAGTACGCCGACTATCGCCGCCATATCAGCCCCGAAGGCGCACTGGCGCTGATGTCGGGTTGGACCGGCGTCGACTTCTCCGGCTACGACCTCGACCAGCAGGTGCGCCACGTCCAGAACGACGCCGGCCGCAGCGCCATGGACAACGTCACCCGCGCCGATCCCGACCGCATCTGGACCGTGCGTGACGTGATCGAGCATGTCGGCGTCGGCGGCGCCGGCCCCGTCGTGGTCGGCACGCCGGAGACGGCCGCGGACAAGATCGAGGACTGGTTCGAGAAGACCGACGTCGACGGGCTCAACGTCGCGTTCGCGATTTCGCCCGGCGATTTCGAGGACATCGCCGACATGCTGGTGCCGGAGCTGACCAGGCGCGGGCGGTACAAGCCCGAATACGCCAAGGGCACGCTGCGGGAGAAGCTGTTCGGCGCGGGTCGTGCGCGGCTGGATGCGCCGCACCCGGCGGCGGAGTATCGGGTGGGAAAGACGGGATAGTTGCCACACCACGCTGTCATGCCCCGGCTTGACCGGGGCATCCAGTACGCCGCGGCCTATCGAGGAATCATAGCCATCTCTGGAATACTGGATCGCCCGATCAAGTCGGGCGATGACAGCTCAGAACGTGGCGAGCACCGGCGCGATGGCGCCACCTCACACCTTCCCGTCCACCATCACTTCGATCAGCTTCGTGCCGGGACGGTTGAACGCCGACGACAGCGTCGCCTTCAGCTCGCGGGGATCGCTGACCTTGATCGCCTCGCAGCCCAGCGCCTTCGCGATTCCCGCGAAATCCACCGGCGGATCGACGAAATCCATGCCGACATAATTATCGTCGCCGTGAAACGCGAGCAGGCGCTGCTTGATGATGCGGTAGCCGCCATTGTTGGCGATGACGACGTTGAGCGGCAGCTTGTGATGCGCGGCGGTCCATAGCGACTGGATCGAATACATCGCGCTGCCATCGCCAGAGAAGCACACGACGGGGCGCTGCGGATTGGCGATGCTGGCGCCGACCGAGGCCGGCAAGCCCCAGCCGATGCCACCGGAGGCGAGCCCGTGATAGCCATAGCGATCGCGGTGCGGACGCAGCGCCGTGACCTGGCGGCTGGAGGTGAGGCCTTCGTCGACGAGAATGGCGTTGTCAGGCATCGCCTCGACCATTTGCAGCACCAGCCAGTCGGGATCGATCGGCGCCCGACCGGCGCTCTTGCCGATCTGCTCGACTAGCGCGGCGCGGCGCGCGCTCCAGTTCTTCGGCGCGAGCTCGGCGAGGCGCTGCTTGGCGCGGCTCGCCAGTGCCGTGCCGCCCATCTGCTTCAGCACGGGGATCAGCGCGCGCAGGGTCTCCTTCAGATCTGCCTTGAGCGCGATCTCGACGCCATAGTTCTTGGCGATCTCCCAATCGGCTAGGCCGACCTGGACGATGCCGAGGTCATCCGGCAGCGCGTCGACCTCGCTATGGACCGACATCCGCAACGGATCGCCGCCGAGTGCGATCAGGAGATCGTAGGTCGCGAGCGTATCGCGCGCGACCTTCTGCACCCGCGCCAACGTGCCGACGAAGCTCGGGCTCTCGGAGAGGAAATGCGAACCATAGGGCGTCGAGGATTGATAGGCGGCAGCGCCCAGCAGTTCGGCAAGCTCGGCGGCCTCCTCGAGCGCATCGCTTTTCACCACCTCGTCCATGGTGACGATCACCGGACGCTCGGCCTTCAGCAGACGCGCGGCAAAAGCCTTCAGCGCCTCGTCCGACGGCCTTGTCCGGGCATCGATCCGCGTGGAGCGGCCGAGATCGATGCCGGCCTCGCTGTTCAGGATGTCGCCGGGCAGCGAGATGAACACCGGCCCGGTCGGCGGCGTCATCGCGACCTTGGCGGCGCGGCGCACGATGCGCGGCAGATCCTCCAGCCGCGTCACCTCGACCGCCCATTTCACCAGCGGCTCGGCCATACGCACCAGCGGGCCATAAAGCACCGGCTCCATCAGACCGTGGCCCTGCTCCTGCTGGCCCGCGGTCAAGATCATCGGCGTGCCCGTGAACTGGGCGTTGTACAGCGAGCCCATCGCGTTGCCGAGGCCGGGCGCGACATGCACGTTGCAGGCGACGAGCTTGCCGGAGGCGCGGCTATAACCGTCCGCGATCGCGACCACCAGGCTCTCCTGCATCGCCATCACATAGGTGAGGTCAGGGTGGTCCTTCAGCGCATGCATGATCGGCAGCTCGGTCGTGCCGGGATTGCCGAACAAATGCGTGATGCCTTCGTCCTTGAGCAGCGCGAGAAAGGCGGAGCGGCCGATGATCTTGTTCTTCATGCTTCCTCCAGCGCCCGCGACCGTTACCGTAAGGACGCGACGCATGATGGCCGAGGTCGCGGTATGCGCGCAAGGAAGTGTGTTCATGGCTGCCTTGCGCGCGCGAGAAGCTGGAAGGATAAGCTGAAACCGGAGGGACAGTCATGGCCTATGACGAAGGCACCGCCGCACGGGTTCGCAAGTTGCTGGCGGGACAAGGCCAGGTCGCGGAAAAGAAGATGATGGGCGGGCTTTGTTTCATGGTGGACAACGTCATGTGCTGCACCATCAGCGGCCGCGGCGGCATGCTGTTTCGCGTCGGCCCGCAGGCGCATGCGCGAATGCTGAAGGAGCCACATGCGAGTCCGATGGAAATGCGCGGGCGCATCATGACCGGCTTCGTGCGGGTCTCTGACGAAGGCACGCGAACCGATGCCGGGCTCAAGATCTGGGTGAAGCGCGCGCTCGATTTCGTGGCGACGATGCCGGCCAATCCGCCGGCGAAGAAAGCTGCGCCGCGCAGGGCGGCATCGGCCTACGCGAAGGCTAAAGCGCCTCCTCGCGGCCAAGCTCGAATGGGTCCTCGCCGGTAGAGCGTTTCTTCCTTTTCGAGCGCTGCCAGACCACGCCGGGAAAGCCCTTCAGCGGCACCAGCAGCTCGCCGGTATAGGCCCATTCCTGGAGCTCTTCGATCGCGATGTGATAGAGCGGCTGGCGACCGGTGCGCTCGTTGAACAGCGCGCGGGGGATGTTGACCATGTGCGGCCCGCGCGGGCGTTCGTACGCAATCGGGGTGCCGCAATGAGAGCAGAAGCTGCGCGCGGTCTTGGTCGCCTTGTCCTCGTAGCGGGTCAGCGCGGCTTTCCCCGAAATGATGCGAAAGCGCTTTTTCCAGCTGCCGACATAGGTCGCGTAGGCCGCGCCATGGGCGCGCCGGCTGGCGGCGGAATGATCATGCCAGGCCCAGCGCGCGGGAACGTCGATCTCGAACGTGACCTTGCCGCAGAGGCATTGGCCCGTGGCGATCCCTGCGGCGACTGCGGCTTTGGCCATGATGTTTCCTCATCGTCATTGCGAGCGCAGCGAAGCAATCCAGAGTCGTCCCGCCGAGGCAGTCTGGATTGCTTCGCTGCGCTCGCAATGACGGAGTGTGTGGTGCGATTGCGCAACAAAATCAAGCTCGTCATTCCGGGGTGCGACGAAGTCGCGAGGCGGGAATGACGGTGGAGAAAGCTTACGCCGGCGTCAGCTCGTCATAGGCCGGATAGTCCGTATATCCCTTGTCCTCGCCGCCGTAAAACGTCGCGCGGTTGTACGGCGTGATCGGGTAGTCGTGCTCCAGACGGCGCGGCAAATCCGGATTGGAGATGAAGATGCGGCCGAAGGCGATGATGTCGGCGTGCCCCTCGCCGATCGCCGCATTGGCGGTCTGGCCGGTGAAGCCGCCGGCGGTCATCAGCACGCCGCTGTAGAGCGGGCGGAACAACAGCATCGCGGAGGGCACATTCTGCCAGTTGACCTCGGCTCGGCCGGAGCCGCTGGAACGCGGCTCGATGAAATGCAAATAGGCCAGACCGAGTTCGTCGAGCGCCTTCACCACGTGGGTGTAGAGCGGCATCGGATCGGCCTCGCCGGAAGCATTGGCGATGCCGTGAGGCGACAGCCGCACGCCGACGCGACCCAGGCCCCAGACGTCGATTGCGGCTTGCGTCACCTCCAGCAGGAGCCGCGCGCGGTTCTCGATTCCGCCGCCATATTGATCGGTCCGCCGGTTGCTGCGCGATTGCAAGAACTGCTCGAGCAGATAGCCGTTGGCACCGTGGATCTCGACACCGTCGAAGCCGGCGGCGAGCGCGTTCTTCGCGCCCTGCCGGAAGGCCTCGACGATGTCCTTGACCTCGTCCGTCTCCAGCGCGCGCGGCGTCTCGTAGTCGGCGATCTTGCCGTCGGCGGTCATCGCCTTCATGCCTTCGGCCTTGATCGCGATTGCCGAAGCCGACACCGGCAGCGCGCCACCATGGAAGGATGAATGCGAGACGCGGCCGACATGCCAGAGCTGGAGGAAGATGATGCCGTCCTTGGCATGGACGGCATCGACCACCTCGCGCCAGCCGGATATTTGCGCCTCCGAATAGATGCCGGGCGTCGCCGGATTGCCGCGGCCGTGCGAGAGCACCGGCGAGGCTTCGGCGATGATCAAACCACCCGGCGTCGCACGCTGGCCGTAATAATCGGCGTTGAGCGGACGCGGCGCGAAGCTGTCGCGCTCGGCCCGCATGCGCGTCAGCGGCGCCATCGCCACGCGATGTGCAAGCTTGTACGGACCGACCTGCAACGGTTGAAACAACGCCTCGAATTTCATGTGGATCCCGGATGCTTTGAAGGGATGCGGATCATATAGCGAGGGGCGGCCACCGGAAAAGGCGCCGCCCCCACCAAAAGCAGATATTCCCTCGCGCGGAACGCGAGAGGGACAGGCTTTACGCTGTCTTGATCCAGACGGCCTTCACGTTGAGATATTCCTCGACATGCTGCTTGCCGGATTCGCGGCCGTAGCCGCTCATCTTGTAGCCGCCGAAGGGCATCGCCGGGTCCATCGCCTGGTAGCAGTTGACCCACACCGATCCGGCGCGCAAGCGTTTCGCGACCGCATGCGCCTTGCTGACGTCGCGCGTCCACAGGCCCGAGCCGAGGCCGAACGTCGTGGCGTTGGCGCGTTTGATCAGTTCGTCCATGTCCTTGAAGGCGATCGCGGAAATGACGGGACCGAAGATCTCTTCCTGGGCGATCCGCATATTGTCCTGGACGCCCGCGAACACGGTCGGCGAGACGAAGAAGCCCTTGGACAGCGCGCCTTCGGTGACGCGGCCGCCGCCGGCAAGCGCCTTGGCGCCTTCCTTCTGGCCGATATCGAGATAGCTGGTGACACGTTCGAGCTGCTGCTCGGAGACCAGCGGTCCGATCTGGGTATTGGGATCGAGCCCGTTGCCGACTTGCAGCTTCTTGCCGAATTCGGCGACGCGGCCGACGAACTCCTCGTAGATCGACTCCTCGACGAACAGGCGCGTGCCGGCGCTGCAGATCTGGCCCGAATTGGCGAACACCGCCATCGCCGCACCGGGCACGGCCGCATCGAGATCGGCATCCGCGAACACGATGTCCGGCGACTTGCCGCCGAGCTCGAGCGAAACACGCTTAAGGTTACCGGCCGAGGCGCGGATGATCGACTGGCCCGTGACATGCGAGCCGGTGAAGGCGACCTTGTCGACATCGTGATGCGAGGCGAGCGCCGCACCGGCGGTCTCGCCATAGCCCGGCACGACATTGATGACGCCGGGCGGCACGCCCGCTTCCATTGCGAGTTCGGCGATGCGCAGCGATGTCAGCGGCGCTTCCTCGGCGGGCTTCAGCACGACAGTGCAGCCGGTCGCGATCGCAGGGCCGATCTTCCAGATCGTCGCGGTCAGCGGGCCGTTCCACGGAATGATGGCGCCGACGACGCCGACCGGCTCCTTCAGCGTGTAGGAGAATATTTCGCCGGGCAGCGAGTTCTCGACGGTCTCGCCATGAATGGCAGTGGTCTGGCCGGCATAATAGCGCAGCATGCCCACGGCGCGCAGGCGATAGGCGCGGGTGCGGCTGAGCGGTGCGCCCATGTCGAGGGTGTCGAGCTGCGACAATTCGTCAAAATTCTTCTGGACGAGGTCGGCGAGCTTCAGAAGCAGGTTCTGCCGCTCGAACGGTTTGACCTTGCTCCAGGGCCCTTCGAACGTACGACGGGCGGCTGCGACCGCGCGGTCGATGTCTTCCTTGTCACCCTCGGCAACGGTTGCGAGCAGCTCGCCGGTGGCGGGGTTGTGGGTCTCGAAGCGCTTGCCTGAGGCAGCATCGACCCACTTGCCGTCGATCAACATCTGCTTGTAGGACCCGTTGGCGAACGGATGGCGCGTGATCGGAATAGCTTGCGACACAGCCATGGCTGCACTCCCTAGGTAGGATGATTGATTGGTTCGATCTGCGCTGGATCGTTGGGCCCGATAGAATACAGCGGCCGCGAAACTGGGTAAAGTCGGCGCGGAACGAAGACCTCGCATGCCGATTTGTGCAGGGTCGCGCGAACGCCGTGCTATAGCGCGATCGAACGCCCTCCCGGAGAATTGCCATGCCACATCCCGTCATCGCCAAGGATAATGTCGCCGTGATCACGGGTGGTGCGTCGGGCATCGGATTTGCCGCCGCCATGGCCTTTGCGCGCGCCGGGATGAAGGTGTGCATCGCCGATGTCGATCATGCGAGGCTGCAAGAGGCAGCAACAAGATTGTCGTCGGCTTCGGGTGCCGCGAATGTGATGACATCCGTTGTCGATGTCAGCCGGGCCGAGACCGTCGCGGAACTCGAACGCGCGGTCGGCGCGCGTTTCGGCGGCACCGACATTCTCATGAACAACGCCGGCATCCAGCCGGGCAGCACGGTGTTCGGCGAGCCCGACAATTGGCAGCGCGTCATCGACGTCAACATGTGGGGCGTCATCAACGGCTCGCGCATCTTCGCGCCCGGCATGATCGCGCGCGGCAAGGCCGGCCTGATCATCAACACCGGCTCGAAGCAGGGCATCACAACACCGCCCGGCGACCCCGCCTACAACGTGTCGAAGGCCGGCGTGAAGGCGTTCACGGATGCGCTCCAGCACGAGCTGCGCAATACCAAGAATTGCCACATCACTGCGCATCTGCTGATCCCCGGCTTCGTCTTCACCGGGCTCACCGCCAAGGGCCGCACCGAGAAGCCGGCCGCAGCCTGGACGGCGGAACAGACGGTCGAGTTCATGATCGCGCGGCTCGACGCCGGCGATTTCTACATCCTGTGCCCGGACAACGACGTGCCGCGCGCGCTCGACGAGAAGCGTATGCTATGGGCCGCCGGCGACATCGTCGAGAATCGCCCGCCGCTGTCGCGCTGGCATCCGGACTATGCGGATGCATTCGCGAAATTCGTGAAGGGGAGTTAGGCGCTTTTCCTTCTCCCCCTGTGGGAGAAGGTGGCGCGAAGCGCCGGATGAGGGGTTGTATCCGCGAATACGACTGAGAGGGTGACTCGCGGATAGAGACCCCTCACCCGCCTTCGCTGCGCGAAGCCACCCTCTCCCACAAGGAGGGCTTTGCACAGAGGGGCGAGCGGGCGCTTGAGGTGCGTCGCGGGCTTTTTTTGCTGTCAGCCCGCTGCAGTGAGCGGCATTTTGCTCATTTCACCCCTGTTGTCCTCCGTTTTTTCAAACGGAGACGGACTCTGGGCGTTGCGCGGCCAAGGCGCCGGCCGCGCGACGCAGATTGTAGGCGCAACAGGCCAGCACGATGTGCGTCTGGTTGCGCGCGAAGTTGAAGAAGCGCATCCGCCGCAGACCATAATGCTCCTTGAACACGGCGTACGGTCGCTCCACGGCTGAGCGTATCTTCGCGATCAGCTTGTTGCGCAGCTTCTGTCGTGGCGGCAGTTCGGGATGATGCTTGTTCGAACGACGCATCAGGCGATCCTTGATACCGGCTTCGGTCAGGCGCGCGTGCCGGGCATGCGTGTAATAGGCCTGATCGCCATAGACCGCTTCCTCATCACCACAGAACAGACGATCCGCCGGTTCTGTATCAGTGATCGAGGCATCCGTCATGTGGACACGACGAATGATGGTGTGACCGGCATCCACACCCGTGTGGATCTTGTAGCCGAACACGCTCTTTTTGCCTTTCCGGCCCCAGCGTGCATCGCGATCCGCAGATGGCGTATCCTCGCCATCCTTGCGTGCCTTGCGGGGCGGAGTGGCTCGGGCCGGGATCAACGAGGCGTCGACCAGCGTCCCCTGCTTGAGGATCAGCTTCTTGGCCTCCAACTGCCGATTGATCTCCGCGAACACCTTCTCGATCAGACCGTCCTTGGCGAGTTCCTGCCGAAACCGCCACAATGTCGTGTGATCCGGGGTCTGATCGTGCAGGCTCAGACCAACAAAGCGACGAAACGACAGCCGGTCCGCAATGGCGGCTTCCAGCGCCGGATCGGACAGATTGTGCCAGATCCCGGCGAGCAAGCAGCGAAGCATGACTTCCGCTGGATAGCTGCTGTTACCGGCACCATCGCCACCCCGCTTGCCAAGAAGCGAGCGCAGCGGCGCCCAATCCACAACAGCCTCCACCTCATCCAGGATGCTGCCTCGGCGTGCCCGAACCAGGACATCCGCCAAGCTCATTTGACCGACATTGCGCTCGACCATGCTTGGCTCACCTCGCTAGAATCAGCCATGATTCAAAGAATCACGTGCAGCCGATTGTGCAAAGCCCTCACAAGGGGAGAGGGTGCAGTCGCGAAAGCCTACAGCGTCTCTTGCTGATGCCCGCAATTCTTACAGGCGAACTTGACTCTGGATTGGCCCTTTTCCGCCTGCACCCGGTTCGGGGCGCCGCACTTGCCGCAGACCGCCTCGATGCGGGTCGTGCCCTGCTTGACGACGATGGACTTCTTTTCCATCGATTCGCGGATCAGGCGCTCGGCCTCCTCTCGCAGCGATTGTTTCGACAAAGCTCGTCTCCGCCTCTGAAAGCGCGAGAGCCATATCGCACCTGCGTCGAAATCACAATCGGCAAAGCCTGCTCAGACCTCGACAATCACATAGCTGTCTTCGACATGTACCGGAAAGGTCTCGGCGACATACGGCCCCTTTTGCAGTTCCTCTCCGCGCTCGACCGCGACGGGATATGAGCGGATCTTGACCCGCTTCGGGTCGAACCAGGATTGGCCGTTGCGCATGTCGAATTCCCAGCCGTGCCAAGCACAGCGCAGCATCTCGCCGACGCGCGAGCGCTGGTAGACGCCGGGCTCGGGCGAGGTCAGCCGCGCGACGCAGGCCGCCTTTTCGAGCGGCGCGCCTTCGTGCGGGCAGCGGTTCAACAGCGCGAAGAACTCGCCATTGATATGGAACACGACGATGTCGCGGCCCGCGATGTCGACGACCTTGTTGCCGCCAGGCGGGATCTCGGTGGTGCGGGCGACGATGTGACGGGCCATGCTGGTCTCAAAACTTGTAGACCGCGCGGGCATTGGTCGAGAAGATTTTCTTGCGCTCGGCGTCGGTCAGCGGCGTCTTGAAGGCGAAGCGCGGATCGTCGAAATCCCAGTGCGGATAGTCCGACGAGAACAGCAGCCGGTCGATTCCGACCCATTCGATCAACGAGCGCAGATGCCGCGCCTCGTCTGGCTCGTCGATCGGCTGGGTCGTGAACCAGAAATGCTCGCGCACATATTCCGACGGTTTTCGCTTGAGATGCGGCACCTCGCTGCGGAAACGCTCGAAATGCTGATCCATCCGCCACACCGCCGACGGGATCCAGCCAAAACCGCCCTCGATGAAGACGATCTTCAATTTTGGGAAGCGCTCCAGCACACCCTCGATGACGAGGCTCGCAAGCTGCGCCGCGATGGTGTGGGCGTTGGACTGGTGTTCCTCGACATAATAGGACGGCCAGCCGCCGCCGGTCGGCGCATGTCCGCCGTAGCCGCCGACGTGGATGCCGAGCGGCAAGTCCAGCGCCTGCGCGCGCTCGTAGATCGGCCAATAGCGGCGGCGGCCGAGCGGCTCGTTGGCGCGCGGCGAGACGTTGATCTGGATGTACTCGCCGACTTTGGCGCAGCGCTCGATCTCGGCAATCGCCAGATCCGTGCCGTCCTGGCCGACCAGGATCGAGGCCTTCAGGCGTGGATCCCTGTGGGTCCAGAACGCCAGCTGCCAATCGTTGATGGCGCGCTGGATCGCGGCGCCAAATTCGAGGTTCTGCTGCGAGAAGATGAAGAGATCGAGCACCTGCAAGATCCCGAACTCGACGTCGAGCGGATCGAGATGCTGCTTCTGCATGAAGGCGAGGTCCGAGCCCGGCGGCCCGCCGGTCGGCGGCCAGGCATCGCGCCGCGCGATCAGCGGAGATGATCGCGGATAGGGCGTCGTGAAGAGATAGGGCGTGCGCAGATGGCTGCCATATTCCTTCAGATGCCGCTGCCAGCGCTTTGGCAGGAACTCGTTGAGGTCATCGATGGAATGCAGGCTCGGATGCACGTCGCAATCGACGATGCGCAGCCGCGTCGCGGCCGGCTTCTCGTCTTCGCGCAGCGGACGGTCGATCACCTCACTCATGAGAACCTCCAAAATCTAGTTGAGCGACAATCGCGGAAAGGTCTCCAGCGGATTGTCGACGCACATCTTCGAGATGATGCTCTTTGGCAAGTTCGGCGGGATCGGATCGTCGCCGTCGAACTGCCAGTGCGGATAGTCGGACGCGAACAGGAACATCTTGTCGGAACCGATCTGGTCGATGATCTCCTCGACGCTCCGCGCGTCGCCCGGCGCATCGAACGGCTGCATGGTGACGCGGAAATTGTCGCGGATGATCGCAGCCGGCTCGCGCTCGACCCAGGGCACCTCGACGCGCACGCCGCGCCAGGTTTTGTTGGCGCGCCACATGAAGGCCGGCAGCCAGCTCACGCCGGATTCCATCAGCACGACCTTGAGCTCCGGATATTTTCCGAACACGCCTTCGTAGATCAGGCTCAGGATCTGCGCCTGAAACGCCTGCGCCTCGACGAAGTAATATTCATAGCGATGCGAGGGCCAGCCGGCCGAACTCGGCGCCTGCCGATATTGCGTGCCGGCGTGGATCGCGAGCGGCAGCTGGTACTTTTCCGCGAGCTGATAGACCGGCCAGAAGTGCCGCCGCCCCAGCAGCGTCTCGCCCTGCGCCAGCATCAGGATGGAGACGAAGCGATTGTCGCCGGCGCGGCGCTCGATCTCCTCGATCGCGAGATCCGGCGCCTGCATCGGCACCACGATGGAAGCGCGCAGGCGCGGGTCGCGCGAAAGCCACTCGGCAGCGATCCAGTCGTTGATGGCTTTGCAGAAATCAGCCGCCATGTAGGAATCGAACACCGCCTGCGCGCCATAGAGCACGTTGAGGATCGCGTGGCTGGCGCCGAGCTGCTCGAACGCGCCCTTCTGCACCATCGCGAGGTCGGAGCCCGGCTTGGTGCCGTCGGGCGGCCGCCAGTCGGCGCGGGCCGAAAACGGCATGCTCGGCGGATAGCTTGTGAGATCGAGCCCGTCGATCGCGCGGCTCACCACCTGTTCTTTCCAGTGATCGCTGAGATAGGGCAACAGCGTCGTGCGCGTGCCACCAACCGCCGGGTGGGATATCGCAGTCGATCCGCGTCACCGCCATGGATGCTTCCTCGCGCAGCCCTTATTGGCGGGCATTCTGTGCGCCGCCCGCGCAGAGTGCTCCGGCCGGTGCGGCGGCGCAAGGGCGCAGACCTGCGTGATCCGTCATGGCTCGATTGCATTTCGCAGCTGCAACAAAGCGGCGTTCAAGAAATGCGAGCGCTCAAGGACGGCCCAGCTTCTGACTAATATTTCGCCTGTCGTATCGCGCCCGGCGCGCTTAGCTTTCGCAGCGTTTCCGTCCTCGCGCACTCTCCCCCGGAGTTCCCATGCCCCTCCTCATCCGCGGCGGCACCGTCGTCAATCATGATCACTCCCGCCGTGCGGACGTGCTGATCGAGGGCGACACCATCGTCGCGGTCGGCGCGTCGATCGATGCGCCCACGGGTGCCGCGATCATCGACGCGGGCGGCGCGTACGTCATCCCCGGCGGCATCGATCCGCACACCCATCTCGAGATGCCGTTCATGGGCACCGTCACCGCGGACGATTTCGAATCCGGAACGAAGGCGGCGCTGGCCGGCGGCACCACGATGGTGGTGGATTTCTGCCTGCCCGATCCCGGCCAGTCGATGCTCGCGGCCTATCAGGAGTGGCGGCACAAATCCGAGAAGGCGGCGTCCGACTACGGCTTCCACATGGCGGTGACGTCGTGGTCGAAGCAGATCCATGACGAGATGGAGACCGTAGTCAAAACCTACGGCATTAACACCTTCAAGCATTTCATGGCCTACAAGGGCGCGCTGATGGTGAATGATGACGAGCTCTACAATTCGTTCGCGCGCTGCGCCCATCTCGGCGCCATGCCGGTGGTGCATGCGGAGAATGGCGACGTTGTCGCGCTGATGCAGGAGGCGTTGATCGCGCGCGGCGTCACCGGCCCCGAGGGCCACGCTTATTCACGGCCGCCGGAGGTCGAGGGCGAGGCCACCAACCGCGCCATCATGATCGCCGACATGACGGGCACGCCGGTCTACATCGTGCACACCAGCTGCCGTGAAGCGCATGAGGCGATCGCGCGGGCGCGCGCGGCGGGAAAACGTGTCTATGGCGAACCGCTGATCCAGCACCTGCTGCTCGACGCGGGCGAATATCAGAACAAGAACTGGGATCATTCCGCACAGCGCGTGATGTCGCCGCCATTCCGCGACAGATCGCATCAGGACAGTCTCTGGGCGGGCCTGCAATCCGGCTCGCCCAGGTGGTCGCGACCGATCACTGCGCCTTCACCACCGAGCAGAAGCGGTTCGGGCTCGACGACTTCAGAAAGATCCGAACGGCACCGGCGGCCTGGAAGATCGCCTGGCGCTGCTGTGGACCGCGGGTGTGGCCACCGGGCGGCTGACGAAAGAGGAGTTCGTCGCGGTGACCTCGGCCAACATCGCCCGCATCCTCAACATCTATCCGCGCAAGGGTGCCGTCGCCGTCGGCTCGGATGCCGATGTCGTGGTGTGGGATCCAAAGGCAACGAAGACCATCAGCGCCAAGCGGCAGATGAGCCGGATCGATTACAACGTGTTCGAGGGCTTTTCCTGCACCGGTGGACCAGCCGCGACGCTGTCGCGCGGCCGCGTCGTCTGGAGGGATGGCGATCTGCGCGCCGAAGCCGGTGACGGCCACTATGTCGAGCGGCCCGCCTTCTCGCCGGTGCATGTCGCCAACTCGACCTGGAAAGAACTGATCGCCCCGCGGGCCGTTAGCCGTGGCGCCGTCACCCCCTAGGAACGCAATCCTCGCGGGATGCGACGCCGTGAAGCGCGGCCGATGGCATGCGCCTTGCCTCTTTATGTCGCAAATCTCTTTCCCGTGGAGGCACCAATGAGCGCATCACGTTTCGACATGAGCCGCCGTAACCTCGTCCTCGGCGGTCTCGGTGCCGCTGGAATGACGGCGATCGCGCCGCGCTTCGCCTGGGCGCAAGGGCGCGCGGAAACGCTGCTGGTGGTGCAGGAGCTCGGGCCGAACTCGCTGGACATGCAAGGCGTCGGCTCGAACCAGACCGTGAACGGCCTCTCCTGGAACTGCTACGATCGCCTGCTGACCTATGCGTCCAAGACGCTCGCAGACGGCACGACATCATATGACCGCGAGAAGCTCGCGCCTGAACTCGCCGAGAGCTGGGAAGTTGCCGCCGATGGCATGTCCTGCACCTTCAAGCTGCGGCAGAACGCGAAATTCCACGACGGCACGCCGGTCACGGCCAAGGACGTCAAATGGTCGTTCGACCGCGCCGTGAAGGTCGGTGGCTTTCCGACCTTCCAGATGTCGGCGGGATCGCTCGAGAAGCCCGAGCAGTTCGTGGTCGTCGACGATTACACCTTCCGCATCGACTATCTGCGCCGGGACAAAATGCTGCTGTTCAACGTGGCCGTCGTCGTGCCCTTCATCATCAACTCCGAACTCGCGAAGAAGAACGCGACGGCCGACGATCCTTGGGCGCTGGCGTGGCTCAGGACCAACGAGGCCGGCGGCGGCGCCTACAAGATGGAAAGCTGGAAGCCGGGCAGCGAAACCGTGCTGTCGCGGTTCGACGACTGGACCAGCGGACCGCTGCCGAGGATCAGGCGCGTGATCGCACGCGACGTTCCTTCCGCAGGCACGCGCCGGGCGATGCTGGAACGGGGCGATGCCGACCTCTCCAGCGGTTTTGCACCGCGCGATTTCGACCAGATCATCAAGGAGGGCAAGGTCAAGGTTTCCGGCGTCCCCATCCCCAACGCACTCTGGTCCGTGGCGCTAAATACCGCCAAACCGCCATTCGACAATGTCAAGCTTCGGCAAGCGATCGCCTGGGCGATGCCCTATGAGCAGATTCAGAGCAGCGCCTTCTTCGGGCGCGCCGTTCCGATGCATGGCGGCGCGGTGGATGTCTCAAAACCGGTGTGGCCGCAACCGTCTCCCTATGTCACCGATCTCGACAAGGCCAAGGCTTTGATGAAGGAGGCAGGATTCGAGTCCGGACTGGAGACGACGCTATCGCTCGACGCAGGGACTGCGACGGTCGGCGAGCCGACCGCCATCTTGATCCAGGAGAAAGTCTTGCCAAGATTGGGATCAAGGCGTCGATCGAGAAAATTCCCGGCGCGAACTGGCGCACGACGCTGAACAAGAAGGAGCTGCCGATCGCGCTCAACCGCTTCAGCGGCTGGCTCGATTATCCCGAGTACTATTTCTACTGGAATTTCCACGGCAACAATTCGATTTTCAACATCTCCTCGTACCAGAACAAGGAAATGGACGCGCTGATCGACAAGGCGCGGTTCACCACGGATACGGCTGAGTACGAGAAGGCCGTGAAAGACTTCATCGCGCTCTGCATGCGCGACGTTCCCGTCATCCCGCTCAACCAGCCGATCCACGACGTGGCCATGCAGAAGGGCGTGTCCGGCTACGAGTTCTGGTTTCACCGCGAGCCGGACTACCGTCAGTTCGCGAAGGGCTAATTCTTGTCGACCACGCGGACGGCGCTTGAAGTCGCGCGCGGCTGGTCGATGGGACAGCCCCCTTTCCAGCCGCGCCGCGCTTGCATGCAGCATTGCCGGAGCCGCGACCAGGGCCTATCACCTAGATCGCAAACACCCAAGCGGCGACGATGGTACCGATGGTGACAAGGCCGGCGATGGTCCAGCCTGCGGCATATTCCAGTTCAGGGTGACCATTCGCCCGCATGATCTCGGCCGGATCGGCGGTATGCTTCCACTGCTCTGCCATGACAGCCTCGCACGTTTCTTCCCGCGTCTTATGTAAGTCGCGTCACCGGCCATTAGGTTCCATCACGGAAATGCGACGAACCGCGACGGCGGCCGGACGAGGAAGAGAGCAGCTGGAATGACGCAGCTTGGTTTGTTTGCCGACCCGCGCGGCGGGCCCGCGGGGCTTCGCTACACCGGCGATTTCATCGAGGCCGCCGTCGAGCAGGCCTTGATCGGCCGCATCGCAGCATTGCCGCTCCAGCGCTTCCAGTTCGGCGCCTTCGAGGGCAATCGCCGGGTGGCGTCCTTCGGCTACCGCTATGACTATTCGCTGCAAATGCTGACCGAGGCCGAGCCGATTCCGGACTGGGTGCTGCCCGTGGCGCGGCAGGTCGAGGCATGGGCCGGGCTCGCGAGTGGCAGCGTGCGGCAGGTGCTCTGCACCGAATATGAGGCCGGCGTCGGCATCGGCTGGCACCGCGACAAGCCGCAGTTCGACAAGATCCTCGGCCTCTCGCTCGGCTCGGCCTGCAAATTCCGCTTCCGCCGTCGCAACGGCGATAGATGGGAGCGCCACACGCTCGAGGCCGCACCGCGCTCGCTTTACATGATGGACGGCGAGGCGCGGTCGCGATGGGAGCACAGCATCCCACCGGTCGAGTCGCGGCGGTATTCCATCACGTTTCGGACCATGAACTCGGAGTAACAGCTCGGCCTGAACAAAAACCGCGAAAACAACCCCATGCACAGTAGAACCGGCTTGCCGCATCAGGCGCGGCCGCGCCGCGTAACCGTTTGGCGCCTCTGAGCAAAGCAGCCGCGCGGCGCAAAGGCGTGGGCCTGGGGAACTTGCCTTCCAATTGGCGTTTGCGTGCTAGAGTGGTTCCACGCGTCCCGCCGCGGAGCGAAGCCGAGACAGGGAGGCAAGGATGAAAGCCAGCCGATTGATTCTCACCTGCGCGCTGGTCGTCGCCGGCGCCTCCCCTGTCGCGGCCGCCTCCGGCGCTACGCCCAGCAAGATCTCGGGCTCCACCGCGCTGGCGCTCGCGGGCGTGATCGCGCCGCTGTCGCCGCAGCTGTCCGGCGCCGAGAGGAAGGCCATGGCGATGCTGTTCGCCGCCAACAGCGACATCCCTTACAAGAAGCCGATCGTGGTGACCGCTGATAGAATCGTCTGCCGCACCGGCAATGTCGACATCACCGTGCGCAGTTGCGAGGTGACGTTCGGCAAAAAGATCAGAAACGTGAACGGCGCGACGGCGAACGAGATCTTCGCCACCGAGGCGCTGGCCGGCGTTCCGTCCGACGGCGCGGCGGGATCGAATTTCGAGAGTCTGAGCCGGCTGAGCTGCACCATCGACCCCAATGCGATCAGGCAAAAGGACGGCAGCGGGGCGGATTGCACATTCGAGCCGGGAAATTGAACCCAGCCTGGAGAAGCCAAAGGTGCCGCGAAATCGCCGCAAGACGAACTGACTAATAAGGCGAATGGAAAAGACAGGCCAAAAGCGAGCCCCCATCAGGCCCGCAAGGCCGGCACCAACATGAAGAATTATCTCGCATTTTTCCTTGTTCTGACTCTCACTGCGGCGTCCGCGCATGGTCCGTTGCCGGCGCCGCTGACTGTCCCCCTCTGATCTCGTCCGGGTGGGCCTCACGGACTCCGATACGATCGCCGGCGGCACAGCGCGGCTGTGCGATCAGGTCACCTTCTCGCGCGGGCTGCGCTACGGCGAGAGCGAGGCCAATGTGCTCGATGTCGCCGCCAGCACCACCAAGGCGGATACGCCACGGCCGGTGCTGCTGTTCGTGGCGGGCGACACCTTCACCGGGGACCGGTCCGCGCCGGAGCTCTCCCGCGACATCCAGGACGCCGCGATGTGCTTTGCCGCGCGCAACGACATGATCGGGGTGCGCGTGAACTACCGCCTGGCGCCGGCGGCGACCTGGCCCAACGGTGCGACCGATGTCGCGGCGGCGCTGTCCTGGGTTCACGCGAATATCGACCTGTTCAACGGCGATGCCCGCGAGATCGTGGCGGTCGGCTATGGCGCCGGTGCCTTCCATGTCGCAAGCCTGTTGGCGCATCCCGAGCTCCAGACCGACCGCGCCGACGTCGCGGCCGTCGTGCTGGTGTCGGGCATCTATCGCGCCGGCAAGGACGCCAGCGACAGCGAAAAGGCCTATCTCGGCACTGACGCCAGCCAGTATGACAAGCGCTCGGTGTTTCCCGGCATCCTCAACGTCGAGGAGCCGATCCTGCTGGCCTGGGCCGCGGGCGATCCTGCAAACCTCGTGGTACAGGGCGAGATCCTGAAGAAGACGCTCTGCGGCGCCGGCCACTGCCCGCGCAGCACGATCCTGCGCAGCCACGACGGCATCGCCAGCGCATTTGGGCTGGACGGCTCCGGCGACAGCCTCGCCGAGCCGACCCTGTTGCTGGTGCATCAGCTCGAGGCGCGCGGGCTGCCGTAAGCGCTAAGCGGGACGCTCGAATTGCACATAACCTTGGCAAAGCGCATGCCGAAATCTAGTTCTCGTGCTGCCCTGGATCATCCCGGGACTGGCGCGCCCGAAACGTTCGTAACGACCCATGCTGAACTGGCCTCCGCCATCAGGCGGGCGGTAGACGCGTCTTTTTCCGATCCGTTTGTATACGGTCCCAAGCTTCCCGAAATAGCCGTTGACTGCATAATTGGTGGAGCAATCGCGTGTTGCGGTCCGCGAAGCCCAAGGCAGCGGCTTAATGCGCCCTCTAAAGGTTCCGTCGAGGTAGACGACCGTAAGGAACGTGATCTGAGTAGCCTCCGCGAGATCATCTCGTGCGCGCTCAAGATCGCCTTCCCTGTAGACCTGCACGTTTGCCGGGTCGAACGTGTTGAGGGCGGCAATTTTAGCTGGGTCAGTTTCTCCAGATTCCAAGGCGAGGGTGAATTCACGGTCTCTGTCCTTGGCAGATTTTGGTTCAGCGAGGAGCAAGGCGTCCGGCAATTCCGGGGAGTGTGCCCATATCCAATGGGCCAGTTGATTGCGTGGCGTTTGAACGCTTTTTGTGACACTCATGGTCGCCTTGAAGACGTCAAACTCATGTTCGGTTAGGCCTGCCTTGGCAGCCGCCTCTAACGCCCTCAACTGCTGGTGTTGAGCCTCAAGGGTAGCGAACATTGCTATTGCCGGCGCTGCATCAGCTCCCAAAATACGAACCAAAAGCGCGCCCAACCGGTATTCGACAAGGCTGGAGTGGGAGAAGATAGCCGCTACCAACTGAGCGTAGTTCGGTGGTAGATGGCTTAATACGCTGGGGCGCTGGCGGACCGTAGCACCAGGTTTAACCCGGCTGAGAGGCTGAGGCATGTCGAAGGACTCCAAGGCACCCGAGATTGAACTTCATCCCGACGCATGAGAGCGCTTTGAGTGCGCCGCTGGGGCAGTGGCGCAGAGTCCGCCGCAGCATCGGACGTCAAAAAAGAAACCCGCGAAAAAGCGCAAGGCATCTAAGACTCAAAAAACCGTTTAGTGCTAGCCTCTCGCCACCGGGAGGCGAGTATGAGCAATTTTACCAAATACGTTGGCGGCAGCATTGTCGTTGACAGTGGCGTTGCTGTTCTTGGGCCGGACGACAATTATCTTAGTATCGATATCCGAGGTCTAAAATTCTCTATCGGGTCCGCAAATGACCGCAGTCTGGGTGCGATAACGATAAAAAGCATTGCCCGCGACCACGTGATGATCACCATAAACGTGTGGCAAGGCGGCGATTTAACTTTCAAATTTCAGGTAGGGACGATTTCCGACCGCGTAATGGATTTGGCTGTGCACCTAGATGTTCACACCAATCATCGTGTCATCACCTACACCTTCTCTCAGAGAGGGGCGTGATGATGACCGGAGAAAAGCTCGAAATCGCATTTGACGATAAAGAAATCGCGAAACTCAATGCCATCCATGCACACGCATCAAAAGACAAGGCGATGGATATGGGCCTCATAGGCCGCGTATTCGGTTCAGCGACCGAGAAGCCGGGAAATATCGCTGGCCTAACGATGACCGTACTTCTGCTGCTGTTGGCCGCGATTCTGGTTTTTGGGACTGATACGCCGAGCATTTCAAAGAAAGATGAGTTAGCCTTAGTGGGGGGATTTGTCAGTCTCACACTAGGCTTCATCTTTGGCCGCTCTACGAGCTAGCCGTTTTTCGTTCGCCAGCGCAGAAAACGCTTCGCCTTATGACGGTAGGTTGGCTTTGTTAGCCGTCGATAGGTCTGGCAGATCTTGGCTTGGTCCGTCATCACCTTCAAGCTTGGTAATCTTCTCCTGATCGGCATTGCCGCAATGCGGGCAAACCCGACCGTTCGCCCAAACGCGGGCTTCGAGCCATTCGCGAGCGGCGGTTTCGTCGAGGAAAATCAGGTTTTTGACAAGATTGGTCATCGGGTTGCTCCAATGCCCGCAAACTAATTCGTCGAACCCGCCAGGCAACCATGCGCGAACGACTGGCCTCACGCCGCGTGTATCGACACGACGCCAGAGAAGCACAACATTATCGGGAGCAATGTAGCGGGCGAAGGCGCGCGCAAGGCCACGCATTCCTTCCAGTTCATATATGTGGCGCGCCACCCTCTTGCTTCAAGACCCCGCCTCCCGCGTAGAAGCCAGGCCTCCTGCCGTATCGGAGGTGGCAAATGACGGAACATGACGTGATCATCGTCGGCGGCGGTCCAACTGGATTGATGCTGGCCGGGGAGCTGGCCGTGGCCGGCGTGAACGCCGCGATCGTCGAGAGGCGTCCGAACCAGGACGTGGAGGGCTCGCGTGCGAGCGGTCTGCATCCACGGACGATCGAGCTTCTCGACCAGCGAGGCATAGCGGAAAAGTTCCTGCCGCAAGGGACCAAACACTACGCCGTCCCGCTCGCCGGCATTATCCTGGACGCGCGCGACCGGCCGAGCCGCCACAACTACACGCTCGGGCTCTGGCAGGAGAAATCGAGCGCGGTCTCGCCGACTGGGTCTCTGAACTCGCCGTGACGCTCTATCGAGGCTGCGAGATGGCCACTTTTGTCGAAGCAACCGAGCGGGTCGACGTTCACCTGACGGACGGGCGCAGGCTCGGTTCACGCTATCTCGTCGGCTGCGACGGCGGCCGCAGCCTCGTGCGCAAGACCGCGGGAATCGGGTTTCCCGGATCGGAGCCACAGGCGAGCTACCTCATCTTCGAAGCCGACATGAGTGACGAGCCGCCGCTTGGCATCCGCTACGGGGACCGGGGCCTGTATGCGCTGGGGCGGCTCGACGGCGGCGCGCGCGTGCGCGGCATCGTGACGGAGGAGCGGCTCGAGCGGGGCGCCAGCCCCACGGACGCAGATCTCAGGGCAGCGCTGCAAGCGGCCTACGGATCGGATCTGGGTGTCCATGAGATCACGTGGATGTCGCGGTTCACGGACGCCGCGCGGCAGGCGGAAGCGTACCGGAAGAACCGCATCCTGCTCGCGGGGGATGCCGCGCACGTCCACTCTCCCGTGGGAGGACAGGGGCTGAACGTCGGACTGCAGGACGCCGTGAATCTCGGGTGGAAGCTCGCCCAGGTGGTGAAGGGGATCTCAACCGACGCCCTGCTCGACACCTACCACGCGGAGCGGCATCCGGTTGGGGCCGCGCTGCTCGAGCTGACCCTGGCGCTCACCGCTCTCAATCGCGGCGACGAGCACACCACGGCGCTGCGCGGGTTCGTCGCCAATATGATGAAGATGGATCGGCCGAGGAGATGGTATTCCGCCAAGGTGTCCGGCCTGGACATCCGCTACGGCGAGGAAGGATGCCACCCTCTGCTCGGCAGCCGCATGCCCGATCTGGACCTTGTCACCGCCGATGGCCCGACGCGCGTATTCGAGCTGATGCGAGATGCGCGGCCGCTCCTGCTCAATCTCGGCACGCCCAGCTGCGCCGTTCCCGCGCGCTGGGTCGAACGCGTCAGGCAGGTCAGCGCGACGATCACGGAATCTGCGAGATGCCCGTGATCGGTGTCGTTCCGACCCCGCCGCCGTTCTCGTCCGGCCCGACGGCCATGTCGCCTGGGTCAGCATGGGCGAATGCGAGGGTCTCGTGGATGCCCTCACGACCTGGTTCGGAGATTAGGCCGCAACAGCCGCGCTGGCCGGCCTGAGCGCACGCCTCTCCTTCGAGACGACCGCTCCGCGGTCTCCTCAGGATGAGGCTAAGCGGCATCGGCGCCCGTTGAAACTTCCGCCGTACACTCGGTCCTCATCCTGAGGGCCCGCCAAAGGCGGGCGTCTCGAAGGATGGCCACAAGCCCGCACTCAAATACGATCGACCCCCCGCCTGTTGGAAGGGCTAGTGGGGGGTACCGCACGGGCACTCTTGCAAGCAGCGCGTCAGCACGCCTGCCGCTTCCATCGCGGCTGCCCGGCCACACGATCGCCCAACGCTTGACGTAGATCAACTCGCCTCGGTGCGGATTGAGCCGACCTCGTTGGGGGCCAACGACAAGGTGTCGAGCATGCGCGTCATCGGCAGGATGCTGTTGGTTGTGGCGGTCGCCTTCGCGTCGCTGGGAGCGATGTCCGAGCAACGCGCCGATCAATCCGCGGGCGAGCCGGAAATCCGCATTGGCAATCTCATGCCGTATTCCGGACCGCTGTCCGAATTCAGCGCGATCGGCAAGGCGGAGGCCGCCTATTTCGACATGATCAACGATCGCGGCGGCATCAACGGCCGCAAGATCCGCTTCATCACGCGCGACGACAATTCCGATCCGGCGACCGCGCTGGAGCTCACGCGCAGCCTTGTCGAGAAGGACGATGTCCTCTTCATGTTCGGTTCGTTCGGCACGCCCGGCAACCTCGCCACGCGCCGGTATCTGAACGAGAAGAAAGTGCCGCAGCTTTTCGTCGCCTCCGGCGACGAGGCGCTGAGCCAGGCCAAGGCGTTTCCCTGGACCATGGGCTGGCAGCCGGCATTCCGGTCGGAAGGGCGCATCTACGCCAACTACATCCAGGCCTATTATCCGCATCGCAAGATCGTGGTGCTCTGGCAGAACGACCAGTTCGGACGCGCGCTGCTCAAGGGCATGGAGGAAGGTCTTGGCGATCTGAACCGTCTCGTCCTCGTCGACATCGCCTTCGACATTGCCGACGAGCATCTCGAAGGCCACGTCTCGGTGCTCAAACGCGCGGGCGCCGATATCTTCGTCTTTCTCGGCGTGCCGTCGACCGCGTCCAGGGTGATCCAGCTGGCCGCCTCGCTCAACTGGCACCCGGTCATGATCGTGAACGATGCGTCCGCCTCGATCGCCAATGCGATGGCGCCTGCCGGCCTGCAGAATTCGGCCGGGGTGATCTCGACCGCTTTTCTCAAGGATCCAAGTGATCCCGCATGGAAAGACGATCCTGCCATGAAGGACTGGTTCGCCTTCATGGATAAATATCATCACGTCGAAAGCACCAACAACAGCGCCGCGCTCTACGGCTACGCCGCGGCCGAGACGCTGACGCAGGTGCTGAAGCAATGCGGCGGCGACCTGTCCCGCGACAACGTCATGCGTCAGGCGGCTTCGCTCAGGAATTATCACCCCACCGTTGCGCTGCCCAGCATCAGGATGAATACCTCGCCGGACAGCTATCTGCCGATCAAGCAGACGCGGCTTGTGCAATTTGACGGCCGCTCCTGGCAATTATTCGGCGCGGTGATCGAGACGGCGTTCACGGAAGGCGCAGCGCGATGAGGTGACTTGCCACAATGTGATTCACAAGAGGTCGTCATGCCCGGGCTTGTCCCGGGCATCCTCGTTCTTCGATCTGCAAAAGACGGTCGTGGATGGCCGGGACAAGCCCGGCCATGACGCTGCGGAAGCTTCTGAGTCCTCACGCCGGCTTCAGCGAGGCGAGTGCGCTTTCCAGCAGAGAGCGCACGCGCGCGGTATCGCCGGACTTCACCACCGCGGGGTCGAGATAGAGCTCGAGGCCGGGTGCGCGCTCGGTGATGATTCCGCTTCGCTCCGCTGAACCATCGCTGAGCGCATCGACCGAATACGGAATGATTTCGCGGCTGATGCCCTTCATGGTGATCGCGGGCAGCGCGTGGGCGCTGACGATGTCGCTGACGAGTGCAAAGCTCTCGTAGCTCAGGACAATGCCGCCGGGCTCGGCGATGGATTGCAGCCGTGCGGCGAGGTTCGCCTCGGCACCGATGATGGTGTAGTCCATGCGATCGCTGCTGCCGAAATTGCCGACGTTGCAATAGCCGGAATTGATGCCCATGCGGGCCTTGAACGGCAGCTCGATGCCGGAGGCGCGCCACTTGGCATTGAGCTCGGTGAGGCGATGCTGCATGCGCCAGGCCATCTGGAGGCAGGCCTGCGCGTCGGCTCGGTCGCCCCTGGTCTCGGGATCGCCGAAGAAGATCAGCATGGCATCGCCGATGAACTTGTCGATGGTGCCGCCATATTCAAGCGCGATCGCCGACATCTCGGTGAAGTACTCGTTGAGGAGCTGGGTCAGCAATTCGGGCTGGAGCCGCTCCGCGGTCGCGGTGAAGTTCTGGATGTCGGAGAAGAAGATCGTCAGCTTCTTGCGCTCAGTGTGGATGGTGACGTCCTTCTGGCCGGAGAAGATGCTCTTGTAGACCTGGGGCGGGATGTAGCGCGAGATCTTCATCGAGAGCGCGGCGAGGAAGTCGTTGGCAGATTCGAGTTCCCTGTTCATGGTCTTGATGCGGCCGGCCTGGCGGCGCTGCAGCGAGAGGAAAGACAGGCCGCTGCCGGCGGCGATCAGGAAATACGCCAGCAGGAACTTGAACGAGAAGATGTTGGCGGCGATCGGCTGGGCGATGACCACCTCCTGGATTCCTCTGACATCGCCGACCTTCCAGTCCCGCTTCGGGCTCTCGGGATGGCTGTTGTGACAGCTGACGCAGGCCGGTCCCATCGTCACGGGGGCGATCAGGCGCACCTTGTCGTTGAAGAGCGAGGTATCGGTCTCGACGATCTTCTTCTCGGGGTCTGCGCGCAGGGCTTCCAGCGCGTCCTTCTCGAACGCGTCGAGCTGGTGCGGCGCCCGGTTCTGGAACGGAAAATCCGAGACGAAGCGGTAGGTGATATTTTCCTGCTGGGCGCCGATCACCCGCCCGAGTTCCAGCGACAGCGTGGCCGGGATCGGGATGGCACCGGGGACGGATTCATAATTGTGGATGACTTTGGTCGCGCCGTTCGGGTTGGCCAAAACCCGCCCGACCACGTTGGTCGCGTAATAGCTCCGCACGCTCGTGATCACCGAATTGAGATCCGCAGCCTGCCGGCGCAGCGCCGTCTTGCTCAGCTCAGTCAGGTCCAGCCACACCGCGACCGGCAAAGCGAGCAGCAGGAAGGCGATCGCGGCGCCCGTGACAAGGCTGCTCTTGCGCTGTTGTTCGGAAATCTGTTGTTTCACTCTGTGGCCCTTATCTGCATTTTTGTCGCAATTCCCAGGGATTGCGGCCCGGCATGCGGCGCCAGAGGGCCCGTGAACGCGAGCCCGCACAATCCCCATTGTATGGGAGTCGCCGCAGGCCGCTTTTCGTTTCACAATGCACGATTAAAATCGGCATTATTCTTTAGCTGCGCCGGAGACCGTCATGACCGAGACCGTCCGCATCAAGCGCTTCGTCGTGCGCCCCGTGATCGTGCCGATGAACCTGCCGCTCCAGACCTCGACAGGGGTGATCGCCAAGGCGCCGCTGGTGCTGATCGATTGCGAGACCGACCAGGGCGTGCAGGGACATGGCTATTTGTTCTCGATCACGCCGCCGGCGTTGAAGCCGCTGACGGCGATGGTCACGGAAATGTCAGAGCTGCTCACGGGCGACGAGCTGCTGCCGTTCGAGATCGAGCGCAAGCTGACCCAGCGCTTCACGCTGCTCGGGCTCGCCGGCCTGCAACGGCTGGCGCAATCCGGCATCGACATGGCGGTGTGGGATGCGCTGGCGCGCAGCAGGGGCTTCCCGCTGGCCCGCCTGCTCGGTGGCGCGCCGAAGCCGGTCAAGGCCTATAATTCGAAGGGGCTCGGCATCATGCCGGCGGGCGCCGCGGTCGAAGAGGCGCACAAGCTGCTGGCCGAGGGCTTTCAGGCCGCAAAAATCCGCGTCGGCCGGCCCGATGCGCGGGAGGATCTCGCGGTCGTGCGCGCGGTGCGCAAAGCCGTCGGCGACCAGGTGACGCTGATGTGCGACTACAACCAGGCGCTGACGGTGGCGGAAGCGATCCGCCGCGGCGAGATGCTCGACGACGAGGGCCTGACCTGGATCGAGGAGCCGATCCGCCACGATGATTATGAGGGCTGCGCCCGCATCGCGGACGCGCTGCGCACGCCGGTCCAGATCGGCGAGAATTTTGACAGCGCCTTCGCGATGCAATCGGCGCTCGCCGCTGAGGCCTGCGACTACGTGATGCCCGACGTGCAGCGCATCGGCGGCGTCACCGGCTGGCTGCGCGCGGCAGCGCTGGCGCACGCCGCCGGGATCGAGATGTCGACGCATCTGTTCTCGGAGGTGAGCGCGCATCTGCTCTGCGTAACGCCGACCGCACACTGGCTGGAATATGTCGACTGGGCCGATGCGGTGCTGGCGACACGATTGCAGATCAAGGACGGCTTTGCGCTGCCGAGCGAGGAGCCCGGCAACGGGATTGCGTGGGACGAGGCGGCGGTCACCCGATATCTCGTGAGCTAGTCGTTGAAAGCGAGGCCCTTGGCAGCTTCGCCGGGAGGACCGGGTTCGACGATCCCAGCGCAATTGCCCTGCGGCTTTTGTCCGGCGAGCATGCCGCGGAAAAACGCGAGCGCATCCGGGAACGCCGCATGCAAGCCGCCATTATGCGTGTAACCGGGATAGGTCTTCCAGACCACATCATTGCCGGCCGCGCACAGGGCCGCGACTTCGGCATATTGCCGGGTCGGCACCAGTGTGGAATCGGCAAGGCCGGTGCCGAGCAGCACCGGCACCTTGAGGCGCACCGCCGGCATGTCCGTAATCGGCGTCAACCGCGCCAGCACATTGGCCATCGGCTCGACATAGACATTCTCGGCGGTGATGCCGTCGCGGCCCGCGATCTCGCGCATCTCCGGCGTGCAGCTTTCGCGCGCCGCCTTCAACACCGGCTTGCCCTTGTCGGCGACGAGATCGTCGGCCGACGGCGCGCCATCCGGCAACGATCCGCCGAGCAGCATCAGCGACGTGTAGATCGGCGAGCCGATCGCGGTGGTCTGCGGCGGCTTATAGGGACCATCGGGGAACGTGGACACCAGGCCCGTCGCGACGGTGGCGACGAGCGGCACATCGGGCGCGTAACTTTCCGCGATCACGGTCGCGCCTATTGCCGCGCCCGAGCCCTGCGACTGTCCGCTGACGAAAACCTTCGAAGCGAGCTTGCCGCGATATGCGGCGAGCGCCGCGCGCACGCCGTCGAGCACCGAGCGCCCTTCCGACTGCCAGATCAGATAGGGATGCGGCCCCGGTCCGCCGAGCCCCTGATAATCGGTCGCCACCACCGCAAAACCGTTCTCGAGCCAGCGCTGGATGTAGGTGGCATCGCGCGGCTTGTGCCCGGTCCAGGACGGCGCACAGACGTCCGACACGCCGAGCGTGCCGTGCGCCCAAGCCACCAGCGGCCAGCCTCCGGCCGGCGGCTCGCCTTTCGGCAGATAGAGCGTGCCGCTGACCGGTACGATGCCGGCGTGCCAGCGCACATCCGCCGACGTGTAGAGGATGCGCTCGGCGATACCTGCCGCCGTGATCTCCGGCTGCGCCAGCATCGGCTCGCTGCGCAGCATCACGCCGGGGCTTTCCGGCAGGGTTTGAGGCCCGCGATAAAAGGCGGACAAATCCCGATCGCCCACGCTCGGTCCCACGGGAAGCGACGAGTCCGCGTGCGCCTGCGCCATCGCGAGGCCTGTTATGATGGCTAGCGCCATCGCGAATTTGGGGATCGGGGTTGTGAACATGGGCATCTCCTGTCCCTTTGCGGCGTGCCGCATTCTTTGTTGGCGAGTCGACTGCCGCAGTAGTCCAGTTTCTACGTCGATTATGGAGACGTTCGCGCGGAGGTCCACGTCTTTTTCAGACCACGTCTTTTTCAGACCACGATTTTCTCAGACCACATCTTTCTCAGACGTGGACCGCCCGTGATCACGCATCAGGCGATGCAGCCTGCCGATATTGCGCGGGATAGCTCAAGCAGGCGCCGGGCAGGACGCGCGCGGCTGAGTTGATCGCCGCCTCCTCGACCTTTCCGGGTCCCAGAATGTGAAATACGCTCTCGCCGGCGGCGAGCAAATAATCGGTGATGATCCGGCGGTGGCACCGCCACCACAATGTCTCCGCGCACATGATGGCGCAGCGCTGCGCCTGCCCGAGTTCGCGCAAGTGAGCGAGGCCGTCGCGAAAGCTGTCGCTCATGGCGTAGTCGGCGTAGTTATGAAAGCTGTCGTTCTGCCAGAACGCATTGGTTTCGCGCGGCACCTCGCGCTTGCGGCTGCGCAGACCGCCGAGCGAAGCGATATGCTCGTAGCCGATCGACGCGGCTGCGAGCGCTTGCGGCAAGGTCTCGCGGTTGTACTGCGGATTGGTGCGCGAGCGGGGCACGGTGCGAACATCGGCAACGAGGGTGACCGAGGCGCCGTGCAACAATGCGATGAATTCATCGATCGGGCGTGTGGCGTGTCCGATCGTGAAAAATGGATGAGCCATGAGATGCTCTTCCTGTCACCCCCGGAGTAACCGCTTCTGCAAGGCCGCCTGCCGAGCCGTAGCTCGCTGAGGCAAGCCCGGCCTGCGCCCTTTGGGCTTCGGCGTGGCATCCTTCTCCGCTAGCGCGAGCGAAGGATGGTGGGCACGACAGGGATCGAACCTGTGACCCCTACCATGTCAAGGTAGTGCTCTCCCGCTGAGCTACGTGCCCTAGAGATATCTAGATCGGGTGGGGTCCCTATAACGGCTCAGGGGAGCGCGCGCAAGGACGGAACCGGCCGATTTAGGCCGCCAGCATCTTGTTCACTTCGCTGACCAATTCGCGCAGATGCACCGGTTTCGACAGCACCTTGGCATTCTTGGGGGCGTCCGAATCGGAGTTCAGGGCCACCGCGGCGAATCCGGTGATGAACATGATCTTGATGTCGGGATCGAGTTCCGAGGCCCGGCGGGCGAGCTCGATGCCGTCCATCTCCGGCATCACGATGTCGGTCAGGAGCATCTCGAACGGCTCTTCGCGCAACCGCTGATAGGCGGCCATGCCGTTGTCATGGGACGAGACCTGAAAACCGGCGTTTTCGAGCGCCTTGACCAGGAAACGTCGCATGTCGTTGTCGTCTTCGGCGAGCAGGATCTTTGGCATGGCTGGAACGTCGAATCCCCAAAGCAGTCACAACACAATCAGAAGGCATCGGCAGAGGTCACTAAGCCCGACAGAGGGTAAATTTCGAGTGAAAGTCTTTACCCTGGCGCCGACCGGCGCGCCCCTTGTGAACCCGAACGCGGCGTGACGCAATCGACTAGCTCGGTGCGGTCCCCGCCTCGGTGCCCGCAGGGTTAAGACATGTTCCAGTGTCGATCCCACTTTTTCGCTTGGCAGAATGGTTGCGATTCCGGACAATGACGACACATAAGAGCCGCTCGACCGGCCGAATCACGGATCCCTGCCTTGCCGGATCGTGCGGCGCCAGGATCTTTGGACGCCAGGATCTTGCGGCACGAAGGGACGAAGCCCGAGAAGATGACACGATTTGACGGCGACAAGTCGCCAGCGTTCGAGATCGTGGAGCCCGCCGAATGGCGCGCGCCTGTTATCTTCAACTCGCCCCATTCCGGCTCGACCTATCCGGATCATTTCCTGAGTGCCTCGCGGATCGATCTGCCGACGCTGCGGCGCTCGGAAGATTCTTTCATGGACGAGCTGATCGGCCATCTCAGCGAACGCGGCTTTCCGACCGTGCGGGTCAATTTTCCCCGCTCCTATGTCGACGTCAATCGCGAGCCGTATGAGCTCGATCCCCGGATGTTCACCGGCCGCCTGCCGAGCTTCGCCAATACCCGCTCGATGCGGGTCGCCGGCGGCCTCGGCACCATCCCGCGCGTGGTCGGCGACGGCCAGGAGATCTATCGCGAGCGGATCGCAGTCGACGATGCGCTGGCGCGGATCGAGACCCTCTACAAGCCCTATCATCGCGCGCTGCGCCGGCTGATCAACAAGGTGCACCAGATGTTCGGTACGGTGGTGCTGGTCGATTGCCACTCGATGCCCTCGGTCGGCGTCTCCAGCGACGAGCCGCGCCGGCCCGAAATCGTCATCGGCGACCGCTACGGCACGAGCTGCACGCCGCTTTTGCCGGACCGGGTCGAGGAGACCATGAGCGGGCTCGGCTATTCGATCGGCCGCAACAAGCCCTATGCCGGCGGCTTCATCACCGAGCATTACGGCAACCCGGCGAGCGGCCTGCACGCCGTGCAGCTCGAGCTCAACCGCGCGGTCTACATGGACGAACGGCGGCGCGAACGCGGCCCGCGCTTTGCGAAAGTGGCCGCCGACTTCGAGTGCTCGCTGACGTGCTGGCGACGACGATCCCGTTCGGCGATCTCGGCCCGTTCCAGGCCGCAGCCGAATAGACGAGAGCTTTTTGTTCGGACCATCAGGTCCGCGCGGATCGGGCGCGGACGTGTTTCGCTTTGCGCCAACACGCGCGTTCAACTGAAAACAGGCCGAAAGAAAAAAGGGCCGCTTCTGATGAAGAAGCGGCCCAAGTCTAGGGAGGAAACGCCCAAGGAGGGCAGCGGTAACGCGAGAAGCGCTACCGCACCGCAACAATATGCGGCCGCGTCGCACAAAGTGCAAGGGCTTTTGAGCCGTTTCCCATGCAAAAACACATGGCTCAATTGCTCCCAGAGAAACCCAGATTCAGTTCCTTTGATAAGGAAATTCAATGGGTTGATAGCTGTTTGCATACGAACGAGGCAGGCTCGGAACTAAGCATTCAACTCAATGATCGATTGTTGCCCGAGAGATGGCCGGTCCGAGGCAATAACCGCCGCATCCGAAAATACCCGGGCGCAAGATCAAGACAGCGCTGCCTGTCTTCGGCAATTTGAGCTAGGCAGTTGCGAGCTTCACCCGACTTTCGTTTTGAGGATTCGGCCTGTGACGGTGATCGACTTCTCCGCCTTCATCGGACGGCTCGCCACCACGTCCGGCGAAACCATCCTGCCGTTCTTCCGCACCTCGCTGTCGATCGACGACAAGAGCAAGACCAAGGATTTCGATCCGGTCACGGAAGCCGACCGCGCCGCGGAAGCGGTGATGCGGCGGCTGATCAAGGCCAACTTCCCCCAGCACGGCATCGTCGGCGAGGAATTCGGCAATGAGCGCGAGGATTCGGACTATGTCTGGGTGCTCGACCCCATCGACGGCACCAAGTCCTTCATCGGCGGCTTTCCGATCTGGGGCACGCTGATCGCGCTGTTGCACAAGGGCGCGCCGGTGTACGGCATGATGCACCAGCCCTTCATCGGCGAGCGCTTCTCCGGCGACAACGGCTCGGCCATCTACAAAGGCCCGTCCGGCGAGCGCCGGCTCCAGGTCCGCCGCTGTGCCTCTCTTGCGGAGGCCACGACCTACACCACCAGCCCGCTTCTGATGAACGACCGCGACCGCGCCATCTTCGGCCGCATCGAGCAGGGCGCGCGGCTGTCGCGCTATGGTGGCGACTGCTACTCCTATTGCATGCTGGCGGCCGGCCACGTCGATCTCGTGGTCGAGACCGAGCTGAAACCCTACGATATCGCAGCCCTGATCCCGATCGTGACCGGCGCCGGCGGCATCGTCACCACCTGGGAAGGCAAGCCGGCCCAGGGCGGCGGCCGCATCATCGCCGCCGGCGATGCGCGGGTTCACGAAGAAGCCCTGAAACTGCTCAACGGCTAGTGACGTGGGGCTGGCGTGAAGCAGTGGCCGACGCGCTCTTAGAGCGCGGCGGGTGAGGGCTCTCCTCCTCTTGGGGAATCCTTCTCGCGGAGACACCCTCTCCCCAGCCCTCCCCCGCAAGCGGGGGAGGGAGCCGACCGCCCATATGGAAGCACATCGCATTCGGCCTCACACCGCCGCCGCGCGCAGATGCTCCACCAGCATCTTCGCGGGCCGCGGCAGTGTCTTGGAGCTGCGCGCGCAGATCACGAGTTTCCGGTTGGCCCAGGCGTCGCGCAGACGGACCGTGACGAGAGGCATCAGCCTGGCGCAGCGGCGGGCGGCGGCTTCGGGTACCAAGGCTACGCCGACGTCGGCGGCGACCATCTGGCAGATCGCGTCGAAGTCACGCAGCCGGGCGCGGTAATGCGGGCGCATGCCGAGCCGAGCCGCGTGCTTGGAAATATGGACCTGAAGCGCGGTGGCGCTGGTCAGTCCGATAAACTCGCAATCGCCCGCCTCCTGGAAATCGATCTGCCGGCGGCCGCCAAACGGACCGCGCCGCGACGTCACCAGCGTCAGGCGATCCTCGCTGAAGGCAAAGCGCTCGATATGGCCGGGCAGCGCGTGCTCGGCCGCGAAGCCGAGATCGGCAGCGCCGGCGGTGATGGCGGCCGCGATGTCGGTGCTCTCGCGTTCCTCGATGTCGATGGCGACGTCGCGATGCTCACGCAGGAAGCCGGCAAGCGCCTTCGGAAGATGCTCCGACAGCCCGGACGTGTTGGCGAGGAAATGCACGCTCGCCCGCACGCCGCTGGCAAAACCGGCGAGATCGCCGCGCATGGCATCGACCTGGTGAATGACGAGGCGCGCGTGGTCGAGCAAATTCTCGCCAGCCGCGGTCAACTCGACACCGCGACGCCCGCGCTTGAGCAGCGCGACGCCGAAGGCGTCTTCGAGCCCTTGATGCGCGCGCTGGCCGAAGCCAGCGCCAGATTCGACCGCTCCGCGCCGCGGGTGATGCTGCGCTGGTCGGCGACCGCGATGAAGAGCTGGAGATCGACCAGGTCGAAACGCATCAGTTGCCTCCCCAAATGCTAGCCTTCGTCGTGCACGAAGGCTGTCTCCGTAACCTCCAGATTGTGCCGGCGCGCGGCTTCGGTCAATGTGGGCGGCATGATCGACCCGCTCCTGATCCTCATCGCCGCCGTTTTCCTGATCGCCGGATTCGTCAAGGGCGTGGTCGGACTTGGGCTGCCGACCGTCTCCATGGGACTGCTCGCCGTGAGCATGGCGCCGGGGCGCGCGATCGCCATCGTGATCGTGCCCGCCATCGTCACCAACATCTGGCAGACCTTTGTCGGCCCGCATCTGCGCGACATCCTCAAACGGCTGTGGCCGCTGATGATCGGCACCGTGATCGGATGCTGGCTCAATGCCGGCGCGCTGACCGGACCCTATGCGCGCTACGGCACGCTCGTGCTCGGCGTGCTGCTGGTGGTCTACGCCGTCATCGGGCTGAAGAAGTTTCAATTCCGGGTCGCGCCGCAGAACGAGAAATGGGTCGGCGGCGTGGTCGGGGTCGTCACCGGCGTGATCTCGGCCTCGACCGGCGTGCAGGTGATCCCCTCGATGCCGTTCATGCAGGCGATCGGCATCGAGAAGGACGAGCTGGTGCAGGCGCTCGGCGTGTTCTTCACGACAGCGACGATAGCGCTCGCCTTCAACCTCACCGCGGGCGGCCTGCTCACGCCGGCCAACGCCGTGCCCGGCGCCATCGCGATGGCCTGCGCCTTTGCCGGCATGTTCATCGGCCAGTCGGTGCGGGCGCGGATGCCGGCCGAAGCCTTTCGCCACTGGTTCCTGATCGCGATGATCCTGCTCGGCGTTTATCTGGCGGGCAGCGCGCTGGCCAAGCAATTCGCGTGAGACAAGTTACCGCGTCTCCAGCATGGCGACGCGGATGCCGAGATAGATGAAGAGACCCCCGAGGGCCCGGTTGACCCAGGCGATCACGCCTTCCGATTGCCTCAGGCGGTGGGCGGCCCTCGCCGCGAACGCCGCCAGCACCAGGCACCACAACGTTCCCGTGCAGATGAAGATCAGGCCGAGCGTCAGGAACGCGAGCGGCTTGTGGGCGGCGTCGGCTGCGACGAATTGAGGCAGGAAGGCCAGGAAGAACAGCGCGACCTTGGGATTGAGCGCGTTGGTGAAGACGCCCTGGAGGAAAACCCGCCGCAGCGAACTCCGCTCCGCCTCGTGCTTGTCCGCCGCCAACGTTGGCCGCGACCACAGCATCTGAAGTCCCGTCAAGACGAGATAGGCCGCGCCGACCAGCTTCAGGATCGAGAACGCGGTGGATGAGGCCATCAGGAGGGCCGAAAGGCCGATCGCAGCGCCCGCGACGTGGAAAAAGCAGCCGCAGCTGATGCCGAAGGCGGCAGCGGCCCCGCCTCGCCAGCCCATCTGCATGCTGCGGCCGATGACGTAGACCGTATCCGGCCCCGGCGTGATGTTGAGCAGGATGCCGGACAGGACGAACAGCCAGATTTCGTGAATGCCCAGCATGCGAGAGGCTCCCGCCGCCCCGGCCGGGCGGTCTGAAGGGGATTCGGCTTAATCGGTTCGCACCGCGTCGTCCACTACCGGAATTGCGTGGGGTTTGTATCGAATTTGCAATGTGGATCATAGTTTCGCTCGGCCTCATCTGCTCTATAAAGGCCGGGTTCGTGAAATGCGGGATTCGAGGCGGCTGCCACCCCGTGGCTGGTCCCCCCTCCCTTGGAGCTCCGAGGATGGAAAGACGTCTGGCTGCCATCGTCTGCGCCGATGTCGCCGGCTATTCGCGGATGATGGGCAGTGACGAGGCCGGCACCCATGCCGCCTTCAAAGCCCATCGCAGCGCGATCCACCCCATCATCCTCAATCACGGCGGCCGCGTCGTGAAGAACACCGGCGACGGCTTCCTGCTCGAGTTTCCCTCCATCGTCGGCGCCGCCGAGGCGGCGGTCGCGATGCAGCTGCTGATGGCGGAGCGCAATCAGCATCTGCCCGCCGACCGCGCCATGCAGTTCCGGCTCGGCATCCACATGGGCGACGTGATCGCCGACGAGGACGAGGTGTTCGGCGACGATGTCAACATCGCCGTCCGCCTCGAATCCGTGGCGAGCCCCGGCGGCTTCGCCATCTCGGCCAAGGCCTACAAGGAGGCCAGCAAACATCTCACCGTGCCGCTGGTCGATGCGGGCAACCACCGCTTCAAGAACATCAAGGACCCGGTCGGCGTCTGGACCTGGACGCACGAGGGCGCATCGGCGCTTGCGCCCGCGCTGAAGGAGGCATCCACCCTCGCGCAGCAGAACCGGACCGCGATCGTTGGCGTGCTGCCCTTCGCCAATCTCAGCGACGCCCAGGACGAATATTTCTCCGACGGCCTGACCGAGGATTTGATCCACGCGCTGTCGCTGCAATCCTTCTATCGCGTGCTGAGCCGCAACTCGACCTTCGCGTTCAAGGGCAACAACGCGAGCACCCGCCTGATCGCGCGGGAGATCGACGCCACCTATTTGATCCAGGGTTCGGTGCGGCGCGCCGGAGCCAAGATCCGCGTCACCGCCGAGTTGATTGCACCGGAAACCGGCGAGCAGCTCTGGACCGGCCGCTACGACCGCGACATCGGCGACCTCTTCGCCATGCAGGACGAGATCACCACGAATCTGTCCGCCGCCATCGCCACCGAGATCGTCCGGGCCGAGGCCTCGGCGCCGGCGCGGCTCTCGACCGACGTGACCGCCTGGGACCGCTTTCTCAAAGGACTGTCGCACTATTACCGGCAGACCAAGGAGGACCTGAACGCCGCGGTCGAGCTGTTCCGGGAGGCCATCAGACTCGAGCCCAAACTGTCGATCGCACATGCCTATCTCGCCACCATCCAGCTCCAGAGCGTTCAGTTCGGCTGGGTCAAGGGCACGCGCCAGATGTGGGCCGAGGCGATGAGCCTCGCCGAAACCAGCGTCCGGCTCGACCCGCGCTCCTCCTTCGCCTTCTCGATCCTGTCCTGGGCGCACGCGCTGGAAGGCCATGACGAGGCCGCGATGGACGCCGCCAAGCGCGCGGTCGCGCTCAACCCCTACGACATGGGCGCGCGCGGCGTGCTCGGGATCTGCCATTTCGTCATCGGCGAGCATCGCCAGGCGATCGAGCTGTTTTCGATGGCAGCGCAGCGCGACAACAGCGACCCACGCTATCAATGGGCGGCGCTGAACGCGTTCAGCCATTATCTCGTCGGCCAATACGACGCCACGCTGTCGTGGGCTCGCGAGCAGCTCTACGTCAATCCGAACCACTTGCAGGCCCTTGCGATCCGCGCCGCGGCGCTGGCGCAGCTGGGACGGACCGGCGAGGCGGTCGAGGCAACCTCCGTGCTCCTGAGCAATTACCCGACCCTGAACGTCGACCGGCACTTGCGGAATTTTCACTGGAAGCGGCCTGAGGACCTCGCACATTACCGCGACGGGTTGCTGAAGGCCGGCGTGCCGCTCGGCAAGCTCACTTTGGTCCAGAGCGACGTCAAACGCGCCGCCGAATCCTGAGCGCAAGCCGCGCGTGCGCCGCGATCTCGCGCTGGACATTATTGACACGACCGTGAATTCGGCCACACTTCGTCACACGCGGAAGTAGTAACATTGCGCCGCGTCCGCGCAGTCCATTGGTTTGGAATTCCGCGCTCTATCAGAGCGTCCTGCTTTTCACGTATCGCTGTTTTCAGGATTTTGGGCCATGCACGATCCCACCTCGAAACCCTTCGTTCCATCGATCGAGGTCTCGCCTGACAATCCCTGTCCGTTCCTGCGCGGTCTCGTTGGCGAGGGCTTTGTTGCCGGCGGGACCGTCCCGCTCAACACCCTGTCGCAGAGCATCGGGGCGGCTAGCGGCGAGACCGGCTTCAGGAAGGTCCGGGCGCGGATTGCGGCTTATCTGATCGCTCTCGGCGCGAACGGCGCCCTCCATTTGCCGAAGAGCATCTTTTCTGGCGCACAACTCGATCAGCTGCGCAACGGCCCGCTGGACAAGCACGGCGCCGGCTCGCGGATCCTCAACGAGCACGCTGTGGTGCAGGAGAGCGAGATCGAGCGTCTTGCGAGCTTCGGCCGCGATTACCCCGATCCCTGCGGCGGCGTCGAGCGCGGCCTGAACGAAGCCGAGATCACCACCTATATGCGTGCGAACCTCGCGCGCGCAGACAACAAGCGCTGGTACTTCCCGATCCTGATGAAGGGCGAATGGCCGGTGCTGCTGAAGATCCTCGGCAAGGGCGAGGGCAAGAACCGATACCTCAGCGTGGCCGAGGTCCGGACACTGTTCGAAAAGCGCAAGCTTCCCGCTCGGATCGAGCAGCGGCTGCTCGACCAGCCGGTGCTGTCGCGCGGTCAGCACATCGCGCGCGGGATCGGCATCGCCGCAGCCGCGCTCGTGGTTGTCGCGCTGGCGATCGTGTTTGCGGTGGCCGAATTCCCCAACCAGGTTCGGGCGATCCTGCCCGAGAAATTCAAGGTGGCGCTGCCGCCGCCCCTGCCGCGGCTTCCCAGGACCACTACCGCCTATTGGCTCGAGCAGAACTGGTCGCTGGAGGACCGGTACTGGTTCCACCATGTGAGCCAGGGCACTGCGACATTCCCCATACCCTATGCCTGGTTTGTCGCGCTGGAGCAGCCGACGTTCAACCTGTTCAGCAGGAACGGCATGCTGAAGGACAGCGCCTATCTCGAGCGCTTCGGCTTCATCCCGAGCCCGCAGACCATCCACACCGACGAAACCACGCTCCGCCGCTTTGGCTATGCCAACGTCTACGACACGAACCCGGCCCCGCCGCCCTCAGGGCTCTGGAAGACGCCGGTCGAAAACGTGGACGGACTGCCGGTTGGGTTTGCGCGGCTGACCGGCGTCCTCGATCCCGCCTCGGGCCGCCGCGAGGAGGACAAGATCGGGCTGACCTGCGCGGCATGTCACACCGGCCATATCCGCTACAAAGGCGTCGATGTCCGCTTCGACGGCGGACCCGCGATGACCGACCTGAAGAAGCTCGAGCTCGTGACCGGCCTGTCGATCGTCTACACCTGGAAGCTGCCGACGCGCTTCAAGCGTTTTGCCGATCGCGTGCTCGGCCCGAATGCCAGCGACGTGGAACGTCACGAGCTGAAGCAGAAGCTCGGTGAGATCGGACAGTTCCTGCTCGACTGGCAGAACACGTATAACCAGACGATTGCCGGCAAGAAGACCTACGACGGCAAGGAGCAGCAGCGCGATACCGAGGAAGGCTTTGGCCGGCTCGACGCGCTGAACCGTATCGGCAACCAGGTCTTCTCGCAGGATTTTGCGCTCAGCGGTGTCGGCGGTTTCGAAAAGAACCTGCACGCTCAGGACGCGCCCGTCAGCTTCCCGCCGATTTGGACCGTGCCGTGGTTCAAGTTCGCGCAGTATGACGCGTCGATCGAGCAACCGCTGATCCGCAATGCCGGCGAGGCGCTCGGTGTCACAGCGCTGCTCAACCTGTCTGACGGCTATGCGCCGGACAAGATCTGGCGCTCGTCCGTCGCGCTGCAAAATCTGGAATGGATCGAGCGGCTCATAGCCGGCCCCGATACGCTGGCCGAGAAGAAGTTCAGTGGGCTCCAGGCGCCGAAATGGCCATCGCAGCTGTTCGGCGACAGCGCGTGGAAGATCGACGACGAGCGCGTCAGCAAGGGCCGAAAGCTTTACGCGGAGATGTGCGCGGGATGCCATCTTGGACCCGTCAACGACCCTGCGTTCGATCAGGATTATTCGGCGAAGAGCCTGTGGTCCCCGGATTCCAAACGTTGGGAAACCAGCGGCACCAGCAAGGTGCTGGATCCGATCCAGATCCCGGTTACGCATGTCAACACCGACCCGGGGCAAGCCGAAGTGCTGATGAAGCGGACGATCGAGGTGCCCGGTTTCCTCAAGGTCGACCCCACACGCCAGCTCACTGCCTGGTGGGACTGCAAAGGTCTGAAGAGCACGGCCGAGATGCCGTACTCGCTCGCGCTTATGACCACCGTTGATCTCGTCGCGCGGAAGTGGATGAGCGAGGCGCAGATGCCGCAAGAGCAGCAGAAGGCGTGGTGGGGCGCGCGACAGAACTGCCCCAACCCGACGCCCGTGGCGGTCTATCGCACGCGGCCATTGAACGGCGTCTGGGCCACCGCACCCTATCTGCACAACGGCTCCGTACCCTCGCTCTATTGGTTGCTCAAGCCCGCGGCCGAGCGTCCGAAGAAATTCTGCATGGGCATGCGCGACTACGATCCGAAGCAGGTCGGCTTTGCCGTGGTCGACGGCGAAACATGCAAGACCGGCGAAACGCAATTCACGACGACATGGCCCGACGGCAGGGCCGTTGCCGGCAACAAGGTGGAGGGCCACTCGTTCGAGGGCGCGTCGGATGCGCCGAAGAAAGACGGTGTGATCGGACGCGGGTTCAAGGATGACGAGGAGCGCTACGATCTGATCGAGTATCTGAAGACGCTGTAAGCTGCCGCTTGACGTCGCTTGCTTGCAGGGAGAGGTCCGACTTCATCTCCACCGTCATTGCGAGCGAAGCGAAGCAATCCAGAAATATATCCGCGGAGGCAGCCTGGATTGCGTCGTCGCAAGGGCTCCTCGCAATGACGGAGGATGAGGACTCTCCGCGAGCGCAATTCTCACTGCTCCCGCGGAGACTTCCCTCTCACTTGAACAGCGGCGTGCCAGGCACGAAGGCGTCGAAGGCGGCCCAGAATTGCGAGCGGTAGCGGTCCTGCTCCTGGAGGATCTCGTGCTTCGAGCCGGCGATCACGAGATGAGAGCCGGCGCGCAGATGATAGGCGAATTCCTCGATCGCCGCGGTCGAAACCACGGTGTCGTTGGATGCCGCCAGCATCAGGATCGGCTGGCGGATTTCGGACGGATAGCTCATGCCCTTGAAGGTTTTCATCGCCCTGAAGGCCGTATCGGCCCAGGCAACGGTCGGTGATGCCAGGCCGAGCGTCGGATCCTCCTCCAGGATCGCAGCATTGCGCGCGTAGCGCACGGGGTCGCTGGTAAGGGGATTGTTGATGAAGGGGGCGAGCCCGGTGAGGCGATCGCTGCCGCCGGGAACGTAGCTGCCGCCCTGCCCGGTCAGGCGCATCGCCTTGAGCAGCGCGCGTACCGGAAACGAGGTGGCCCGGCCGGGCAGGTCGATCATCGGCGCCGACAGCACCATGCGATCGAACCAGCGCTTGCCTGCATGCGCCACCCGCAGCATCACCGCGCCGCCCATCGAATGGGCGAGCGCGAAGAAAGGCGGCGGGCAATCGGGCAGCACCACCTGCTGTACGAAGCTCTCGACGTCGATCTCGAAGTCCGCGAAGTCGCGCACATAGCCCTTGCGCGGATCGCGCAGCCGGCGCGAGGAATGGCCCTGCCCGCGCCAGTCGATCATCGCCACCGCGAAGCCGCGATCGCGCAGGTCGCGCACGGTCTCGAAATACTTTTCGATCTGCTCGCTACGGCCGGTGAAGACGCAGACGGTGCCCTTGCGGTTCGCCGGCGGCGCCCAGCGCGCGAAGCGCAGTTCGGCGCCGTCGGGCGTCTTGATGGTGCCGCTGACGACGTCTTCGGGAACGGGATTGGACGGAATCGAGATCAGCGTCATGATTGGAGGGGCTGCTGAAGATCAAGGGGCGGGAGCGCCGAAAAGGCGCGAGTGCCGCCCTCTTGAACGCAGTTTCCCAAAACCCATATCATCACCGTGCAGGCCGCTACCAGTGTTTCGGAACCGGAACATCAGGCTGCACACAGACGAGGCCCGGCCCGATAGGCGGGCGGGTTACCAACAGTCGCTCAATGGAGGACTTGAACCATGCGTACCTACGATCTGACCCCGTTCTATCGTTCCACCGTCGGCTTCGACCGTCTCTTCAACCTGCTCGACCAGACGAGCTCGGACGGCAGCCCCGGCTATCCCCCCTACAATATCGAGCGCACCGGCGAGAACGCCTACCGCATTACAGTCGCGGTCTCCGGCTTCGCCAAGGATGAGCTCTCCATCGTCGCGAAGGAAAACACGCTGACGATCAAGGGCGGGAAAGTCGCCAACGAGAACTCGAAATCCGAAGTGCTCTACCGCGGCATCGCCGCGCGTGCCTTCGAGCGCGCCTTCCAGCTCGCCGATTTCGTGCAGGTGAAGGATGCCTCGCTCGAGAACGGGCTGCTTCACGTCGATCTCGTGCGCGAGATTCCCGAGGCCAAGAAGCCGCGCCAGATCGCGATCAACACCAGTGCGCAAGGCGCCCAGGCGATCGAGAACTCGGCCGCGCAGGCCGCGTAAAGCACGTAAGCCACTTCCAGGTTGCGAGAACGCCCCGGTGCCCCGGGGCGTTTTTTTTCTTTGATGAACTCCCGCCCCCATCGTCGTCCTGGCGAAAGCCAGGACCCATTACCCCAAGGAGAGATTTGACGAAGACTTGTTGTTCGGTACTCCGGCCGCTCAGGATCGATAGACCTCGCGATATGGGTCCTGGCCTTCGCCAGGACGACACCTTGTACTTGGTCGCTTATTGCACTTTTTGCACTGCATCACAGGGCAGTGAGGAGGCGTAACGCCGCCGCCGCGTGCTCCGTCCTTTGGGGATCGAACCCAAAAAAGACGGAGAACGATCATGACTTTCTGGCGCAGCCTTTTCGTCGCCGCGAGCCTGCTGGCAGCCCCCGTCAGCCTTGCCCACGCCCAGACCGCGCAGACCGTGAAGGCGAAGAACGTCGTGCTGGTGCACGGCGCCTGGGCGGACGGCTCGAGCTGGTCGGAGGTGATCCCGATCCTCCAGGCTGCGGGGCTCACCGTGACCGCCGTGCAGAATCCGCTGTCATCGCTGGCGGACTCCGTCGAGGCGACCAAGCGCGCACTGGCCGAGCAGGATGGTCCGACCGTTCTGGTCGCACATTCCTGGGGCGGCACCGTGATCAGCCAGGTCGGCACCGATCCGAAGGTCACCGCGCTCGTCTACATCGCCGCACGCGCGCCCGATGCGAACGAGGATTTTGTCGCGCTCTCGAAGCAATTCCCGACCGGCCCCGTCCGTGCCGGCATCGTCGAGCACGACGGTTTTACAAAGCTCGCGGAAGACGCCTTCCTGAAATATTTCGCCAACGGCATCGCGCCGGAGCGCGCCAAGGAGCTCTACGCCGTGCAATGGCCGACGGCGGCCTCGATCTTTGCGGGCCGCACCACCGAGGCCGCCTGGCATTCGAAGCCGAGCTGGTACGCGGTGTCGAAGAACGACGACACCATCAATCCCGACTTCGAGCGCTTCCTTGCCAAGCGCATGAATGCCACCACCATCGAGCTCGATGCCGGCCACCTCTCGCTGGTGTCGCATCCGAAGGAGGTGGCGAACTTGATTTTGGAAGCGGCGGGGTATGGACGGAGCTGAGTGGCGGTTGTCACGATGCAAAAGGCGCCTGAGTGCTCAGGCGCCTTTTGTTGGCACAACTCTCTCCCAGCCGTCGTCCCGGCGAAGGCCGGGACCCATAACCACAGGGAGAAGTTTGACGGCGATTCTGAGTTCGGTACTCCCACCAGACTTAAACCTCGCGGTATGGGTCCCGGCCTTCGCCGGGACGACCGGCTGAGTTTGGCTGCTCCGTCGCGTCAAACGATCCGCGCTACTCCAGTCCCTGCGCCGCCGGCATATCCTGGGTCGGCAGGATCGTTGGAGCGGGGTTGGCCTGACCGATCGTTGGCGCGACAGCTTGTGGCGCATCGGCGGGCTTCGCGGCGGCCGTTTGCTGCACGGGCTGCGCCTGGGCCTGTTGCGGCGCCGGCGCCGGCGCGGTCGGCTTGATGGCGGCGACCGGCGCCTCGCCGCGGGGCGGGGCGGCCTTCGGCATCGGGACGGTGCGACTGGCGACATGGGGGATCGAGGCGGGCGGGCGCGGCGGCCAGCCACGGATGGCGATCGGCGGCGGCAGTGCGCTTTGCGGGCCGTAAGGCGCAACGGCGTGCTCCTCATAGGGAGGCGCCATGCCGTAGGCATCAGCGGCCGGCATGAACCGCAAAATCCGCCCGTCGCGGGCGTCGATCACCAGCCGGCCGTCATCGCCGCGGCGGTCGATCACCGCGATGGTGTAGACGGCGCCGCGCAGGCGCGGGATCCCGAGCGGGGAGAAGCCGTTGTCGCGCAGCACTGTATAGACCTCGGTGGCCGGCAGCAGCGCCGGGCCGCGCTCGTCAGAGCGATAGCCGTAACGCGGCGGCGGTGGCGGGGCGGCTTCTGCCGGCTCGTAGGGTCCATCGAAATCCGAGACCGCAACGTAGGGCCCTGGCGCCACTCCGTTCGCCCGCACTTGGGACTCAGCGGCTGTTGCCACCAGCGCCAGCGCGGCGGCGGCCACACATCCTGTGAAAAACTTCATGGTCGACACGCTCCTGTCAGGCCCCCGAATGCCTCGCGCGCTTTCGCTTCTTGCGGCTTGGCGCGCCTTTCGAGGGTTGATCCGAAGCTTCATTGGGGATTTCGGCGTCGGCGCGGCCGGATCAGGGCGCGTTTGCTTCAAAACCGGGGCCGCGCGCCATGCGGAAAGCGGCGATTGACACTTCGGGAATCGGGACTTCCGCGCGCTTGTGTGTTACACAAAAATTTGGCAAGGTGGTTGTTAGGACAGGAAGACTGTCTCAATTTTGCTTGCGGTTCCGGCATAGGGATTGCAACGAAAATCGGTGCTTTCGAGCGCCAGGAAGGCAACAGGCAAAGCCGTTCTCGGGGACGAAGAGCGCCTTGGCCTGAATTTAAGAAAATGCGGCTCGCAACGGACGAGCGGTGGCCCAGAAGCGGGTGCCGCGGAACGCCCAAGGTGCGCCGAAGATCGCGGTGAGGCAGCTTGCCGCATGGAGAGGACGAGGACATGAACGGGTCGCAATTCGAGCGCGCAAACATCGTGGCAGAAGAGCTGTCGGCGACGGTCGCCTCGAAAACGACTGATCCGATTCAGGAACACAATTCGCGCCCGCCGGCCGAAGGCCTCTACGATCCCTCGCTCGAAAAGGATTCCTGCGGCGTCGGCTTCATCGCCAACATCAACGGCCAGAAATCGCACGAGATCGTCGCGGACGCGCTGAGCATCCTCTGCAACCTCGAACACCGCGGCGCTGTCGGTGCCGACCCGCGCGCCGGCGATGGCGCCGGCATCCTGGTGCAGATCCCGCACGCCTTCTTCAGCCGCAAGGCCAGGGAGCTTGGCTTCGCGCTGCCCAATCCCGGTGAATACGCCATCGGCGCGCTGTTCATGCCGCGCGACACCGCCTGGCGCAATGTCATCAAGAGCATCATCGCCGACCAGATCAAGGAAGAGGGCCTGACCCTGCTCGGCTGGCGCGACGTGCCGACCGACAATTCCTCGCTCGGCGTCACCGTGAAGCCGACCGAGCCCGCCTGCATGCAGGTGTTCATCGGCCGCAACGGCACCGCCAGGACCGAGGACGATTTCGAGCGCCGGCTCTACATCCTGCGCAAGTCGATCTCGCAGGCGATCTACCAGCGCCGCGACCGCGGATTGGCGGGCTACTATCCCTGCTCGATGTCCTGCCGCACCGTGATCTACAAGGGCATGTTCCTCGCCGACCAGCTCGGCAAGTACTATCCCGATCTGCACGAGAAAGACTTCGAGAGTGCGCTGGCGCTGGTGCATCAGCGCTTTTCGACCAACACCTTCCCGGCGTGGTCGCTGGCGCATCCCTACCGCATGATCGCCCATAACGGCGAGATCAACACGCTGCGCGGTAACACCAACTGGATGGCGGCGCGCCAGGCCTCGGTCAGCTCCGAGCTCTACGGCAAGGACATCAACCGGCTCTGGCCGATCTCGTACGAAGGCCAAAGCGACACCGCCTGCTTCGACAACGCGCTCGAATTCCTGGTGCAGGGCGGCTACTCGCTGCCGCACGCGGTCATGATGATGATCCGGAAGCATGGGCCGGCAATCCTCTGATGGATGAAACGCGCCGCGCCTTCTACGAATATCACGCCGCGCTGATGGAGCCGTGGGACGGCCCCGCCGCGATCGCGTTCACCGACGGCCGCAAGATTGGCGCCACGCTCGACCGCAATGGATTGCGGCCGGCACGCTATCTCGTGACCAAGGACGACCGCATCGTGATGGCGTCCGAGATGGGCGTGCTGACGATCCCCGAGGACCAGATCATCACCAAGTGGCGGCTGCAGCCCGGCAAGATGCTGCTGGTCGACCTCGAACAGGGCCGGCTGATCCCCGACGACGAGATCAAGGCCGACCTCGCCCGCAGCCATCCCTACAAGGAGTGGCTCGAGCGCACCCAGATCGTGCTGGAAGATCTGCCGAAGGTGCCGACCACCGGCGTGCGCTCGAACCTGTCGCTGCTCGATCGCCAGCAGGCGTTCGGCTACAGCCAGGAAGACATCACCATCCTGATGACGCCGATGGCCTCGATCGGCGAGGAAGCGGCCGGCTCGATGGGCAACGACACGCCGATCTCGGCGCTGTCAGCCCGGGCCAAGCCGCTGTTCACCTATTTCAAGCAGAACTTCGCGCAGGTCACCAATCCGCCGATCGACCCGATCCGCGAGGAGTTGGTGATGAGCCTGGTCTCGATCATCGGGCCGCGGCCGAACCTGTTCGACCTGCAGGGCCTTGCCACCACCAAGCGCCTCGAAGCGCGCCAGCCGATCCTGACCGACGCGGACCTCGAAAAGATCCGCTCGATCTCGGACGTGGCCGAAACCCACTTCAAGTCTCGCACACTCGACACCACCTTCCACGCCGGCCTCGGTGCGGCCGGCATGGACCAGGTGCTGGACGAGCTCTGCGCGCGCGCCGAAAGCGCGGTGCGCGAAGGCGTCAACATCATCATCCTGTCCGACCGCATGGTCGGTACCGACCGGGTGCCGATCCCCTCGCTGCTGGCCTGCGCCGCCGTGCATCACCATCTGATTCGCACCGGATTGCGCACCTCGGTCGGCCTCGTCGTCGAATCCGGCGAGCCGCGCGAAGTGCACCATTTCGCCTGCCTCGCAGGCTACGGCGCCGAAGCGATCAATCCCTATCTCGCGTTCGAGACCATCGTCGCGATGAAGGACCGCCTGCCCGGCTCGCTCGACGATTACGAGATCGTCAAGCGCTACATCAAGTCGATCGGCAAGGGCCTGCTCAAGGTGATGTCCAAGATGGGCATCTCGACCTACCAGTCCTATTGCGGCGCGCAGATCTTCGACGCCATCGGCCTCAAGGCCGACTTCGTCGGAAAATTCTTTGCCGGCACGCATACCCGCGTCGAGGGCGTGGGTCTCGCCGAGATCGCGGAAGAGGCGGTGCGCCGCCATGCCGACGCGTTCGGCGATGCGCTGGTCTACAAGACCTCGCTCGACGTCGGCGGCGAATATGCCTATCGCAGCCGCGGCGAGGACCATGCTTGGACTGCGGAGTCGGTCGGGCTGCTGCAGCATGCCGCGCGCGGCAACTCGCTGGAGCGCTACCGCGCCTTCGCGAAGATCCTCAATGAGCAGTCGGAGCGCCTGCTGGCGCTGCGCGGCCTGTTCCGGGTCAAGAGCGCGGAGGAGGAAAAGCGCAAGCCCGTCGCGCTCGACCAGGTCGAGCCGGCCAAGGACATCGTCAGGCGCTTCGCCACCGGCGCGATGAGCTTCGGCTCGATCTCGCGCGAGGCGCACACCACGCTCGCGATCGCCATGAATAGGATCGGCGGCAAGTCGAACACTGGCGAAGGCGGCGAGGAAGCCGACCGCTTCAAGCCGCTGCCGAACGGCGACAGCATGCGCTCGGCGATCAAGCAGGTTGCGTCCGGCCGCTTCGGCGTCACCACGGAGTATCTGGTCAACTCCGACATGATGCAGATCAAGATGGCGCAAGGCGCCAAGCCCGGCGAAGGCGGCCAGCTGCCCGGCCACAAGGTCGACGCGACCATTGCCAAGGTCCGGCATTCGACGCCGGGTGTCGGCCTGATCTCGCCGCCGCCACACCACGACATCTACTCGATCGAGGATCTGGCGCAGCTCATCTACGACCTCAAGAACGTCAACCCGACCGGCGACGTGTCGGTGAAGCTCGTCTCCGAGATCGGCGTCGGCACGGTCGCGGCCGGCGTCGCCAAGGCGCGCGCCGATCATGTCACCATCGCAGGTTTCGAGGGCGGCACCGGCGCTTCCCCGCTGACCTCGATCAAGCATGCCGGCAGCCCCTGGGAGATCGGTCTCGCCGAAACCCACCAGACGCTGGTGCGCGAGCGGCTGCGCAGCCGCATCGTGGTCCAGGTCGACGGCGGCTTCCGCACCGGCCGTGACGTCGTGATCGGCGCGCTGCTCGGCGCCGACGAGTTCGGCTTTGCCACCGCGCCGCTGATCGCGGCCGGCTGCATCATGATGCGCAAGTGCCATCTCAACACCTGCCCGGTTGGCGTCGCGACGCAGGACCCCGTCCTGCGCAAGCGCTTCACCGGCCAGCCCGAGCACGTCATCAACTACTTCTTCTTCGTCGCGGAAGAAGTCCGCGAGATCATGGCGAGCCTCGGCTTCCGCACCTTCAACGAGATGATCGGCCAGACCCAGTTGCTGGACCAGACCAAGCTGGTCGCGCACTGGAAGGCCAAGGGGCTCGATTTCTCCAAGCTGTTCGTGCGGCAGAAGGAGGAGAAGGGCCAGAAGATCTACCACTCGGAGCGCCAGAACCATCATCTGGAGGCCGTGCTCGATCGTTCGCTGATCCAGAAGGCGACGCCCGCGCTCGACCGCGGCGCACCGGTGAAGATCGAGGCCGCCATCAACAGCACCAACCGTTCCGCCGGCGCGATGCTGTCGGGCGCGGTCGCCAAGATCTACGGCCATGCCGGGCTGCCGCATGACACCATCCATGTCAGCCTGAAGGGCACCGCGGGCCAGGCCTTCGGCGCGTGGCTGGCGCAAGGCGTCACCTTCGAACTCGAGGGCGAGGCCAACGACTATGTCGGCAAGGGCCTCTCGGGCGGCAAGATCATCGTCAAGCCGCCGAGGAACAGCAGCATCGTGCCGGAAGAGAGCATCATCGTCGGCAACACCGTGATGTACGGCGCGATCCAGGGCGAGTGCTATTTCCGCGGCGTCGCCGGCGAACGTTTCGCCGTGCGCAATTCCGGCGCGGTCGCCGTCGTCGAAGGCGCGGGCGATCATTGCTGCGAATACATGACCGGCGGCATCGTGGTCGTGCTCGGCAAGACCGGGCGCAACTTCGCGGCCGGCATGTCCGGCGGCATCGCCTATGTGCTGGACGAGACCGGCGAGTTCGACAAGCTTTGCAACATGGCGATGGTCGAGCTCGAGCCGGTGCTGTCGGAAGAGCTGATCAACGCCGGCACCTATCATCACGCCGGTGACCTCGAGGCGCATGGCCGCGTCGACGTGTTCAAGAACCTGCTCGCCTCCGACGTCGAGCGGTTGCACGTCCTGATCTCGCGCCATGCCAAAGCGACCGGCTCCAAGCGCGCCGCCGACATCCTTGCCAACTGGAAGGATTGGCTGCCCAAATTCCGCAAGGTGATGCCGGTCGAGTACCGGCGCGCGCTGCGCGAACTGGCCGCCAACGCGGACGCCGAGCCGAAAATCGCGATCGGGGCCTAGGCATCACACCCCGTCATTGCGAGCGAAGCGAAGCAATCCAGACTTTCTCCTCGGAAGCAGACTGGATTGCTTCGTCGCAAGAGCTCCTCCCAATGACGGTGAGGAAACAGCAAACGAGTTAGAGCGGCAGGGACTTCGGGTTTAATGGGCAAGATCACGGGTTTTCTCGAAATCGAACGGCATGACCGCAAGTACACACCGGTCGCCGAGCGCGTGAAGCATTTTCACGAATTCGTCGTTCCCCTCTCCGAAAAGGAAACGCGGGACCAGGCCGCGCGCTGCATGAATTGCGGCATTCCCTATTGCCACGGCACCGGCTCGGTCGCGCCCGGCACGCCCGGCTGCCCCGTCAACAACCAGATCCCCGACTGGAACGATCTCGTCTACCAAGGCAATTGGGAAGAAGCCTCGCGCAACCTGCATTCGACCAACAATTTTCCGGAGTTCACCGGCCGCATCTGTCCGGCGCCGTGTGAAGCCTCCTGCACGCTCAACATCGACGACAACCCGGTCACCATCAAGACCATCGAATGCGCGATCGTCGACCGCGCCTGGGACAATGGCTGGCCAAGCCGGAGGTCGCCGCCGTCAAGACCGGCAAGAAGGTCGCGGTGATCGGCTCGGGTCCGGCCGGCATGGCCTGCGCGCAACAGCTGGCGCGCGCCGGCCACGACGTGCATCTGTTCGAGAAATACGCCAAGGCCGGCGGCCTGCTTCGTTACGGCATTCCCGACTTCAAGATGGAGAAGGGCATTATCGACCGCCGTGTGACGCAGATGGAAGGCGAAGGCGTCACCTTCCACTACAACAGCCATGTCGGCGTCGACGGCAATGTCGATCCGCGCGAGATGCTCAATGAGTACGACGCGGTTGCGTTGACCGGCGGCGCGGAAGCCCCGCGCGACCTGGCGATCCCCGGCCGCGAACTCGACGGTATCCATTATGCGATGGATTTCCTGCCGCAGCAGAACCGCCGCGTCTCCGAGGAGCCGCTCGGCGGCGTCAAAGAGATTCTGGCCGGCGGCAAGCATGTCGTCGTGATCGGCGGCGGCGACACCGGCTCCGACTGCATCGGCACCTCGCTGCGCCAGGGCGCGCTCTCCGTGACCCAGCTCGAGATCATGCCCGCCCCGCCCGAGCACGAGAACAAGGGCCTAACCTGGCCGAACTGGCCGCTGAAGATGCGGACGTCCTCCAGCCAGGCCGAAGGCGCCATCCGCGAATTCGCGGTGCTGACCCAGAAATTTTCCGGCGAGAACGGCAAGGTCAAGAAGCTGCACTGCGTGCGCGTCGACGACAAGTTCAAGCCGATTGCCGGCACCGAGTTCGACCTCGACGCCGACCTCGTCCTGCTCGCCATGGGCTTCGTCCATCCCGTGCACGAGGGCCTGTTGAAGCTGCTCTCGGTCGAGCTCGATCCGCGCGGCAACGTCAAGGCCAACACACTCGACTACCAGACCTCGCGCCCGAACGTGTTCTCGGCCGGCGACATGCGCCGCGGACAGTCACTCGTGGTGTGGGCGATCCGCGAGGGCCGGCTGTGTGCCAGGTCGATCGATACGTTCCTGATGGGGAAGACCGATTTGCCGCGGTAAGCTTTAGGCGAGCTAATTACCACAACCGAGGCTGTCATCGCCCGCGAAGGCGGGCGATCCAGTATTCCAGAGACGGTAGTGATCGAGTCGAGAAGCCGCGGCGTACTGGATGCCCCGCCTTCGCGGGGCATGACAGCGGAATTAGTTCTGCAGCCTCACCCCGACCATCACCACCGTGCCCTGCGAGCTTGAGCCCGGCTGGTTTGAATCCAGGATGTCGTGGCGCAGCGTGCCCTTGATCCAGACGTTGCGGTTGAGCTTGTAGATCAGATTGCCTTCGAGCGAGTAGGTCTTGTCGTTGCGGTTCTGGCCCTGGTAGTCGAGCGTGCCGTAGGTGAATTTGCCCACGGCCGTGAGCCAGCGCCGGAAGTCGTGGTCGACTTCGGCGGAATAGGTGCGCACCAGCACGCCGGAGGAGCCGGGGATCGTGGTCTCGGCGATCTGGGTGTCGGTGAAGAATTTCACCGTGGTTAGGCCGCTGGCGTTCCAGATCAGCGAGCCCGTGGTCAGGAAGCCCGCGAGCTGGCTCAGCCGCGGATCGACATAATTGCGCGCGGAATAGCCGACGGAGATTTCGCCGGTGAGGATGCGCGAGAACTCGAACGACGAGCCCACCTTGGCATAGCCGCCGTTCGAATCGCGGAGATAGCCGTTGCGGTCGGCGGCCTGATCGTGAACGCGGCTGTCGCCCTGGACCTCGACGAACGGCTTCAGTCCCGGCTTCAGCTCGTAGGAGAAGCGGCCGACGCCGCCATACTGGTTGAAGTCGCGATCATTGTTGCTGAAGGTCGAGCCGTCGGTGAGCTTTGAATCCGTGTAGGCGGTGCGATCGACGGTGGCGCCGGCGGCGACCTGGAAGCGATTGAAGGTCTGGTCGAAGCCGAAGGTGCCGCCATAGCTGGCGTAGACCGGATATTTCTGCAAGCCCGCCTGCACGTTGGGGCTGCCGGGATTGTCGGTGGCGAGCCGCAGCCGCAGTTGCGAGGTTAGCTTGAGATCGCGATCGACGTCGAAGCGACCGTCAACATGACCGGTGAAATCCGGGCGATCGATATCGACCGGCGAGGGCGAGGCAAAGCCGTCGATCGTGGCCGGCATGTTGTTGGTGTAGCCCGAGAATGAGCCGCGCAAATCGGCAACCAGCGCATGGCGCTCCCAATCCGACATCACCAGGAGATCGGGCGCAACCACGTAGACCGGCGAACCGATCGGCTTGTTGAGCCGCGCCGGATTGGTGTCGTAGCCGGCCGAGAGCTCGAGGCCGCCCTTGATCAGGAAGCTGCCGGCGTAGTCGCCGACCGCCCCGAACGCATCGTCGTCGGCCTTGAGGCGGCGGCGTAACGGCTGACCGGGCACCGTGCCGGCCATCGCCGCCGGCACCGGCGCCTTATGCGCGGTCTCGGACGGTGGCGGCGCGATGCGCGGCGGGCCGAGGCTTCTGTCCGGTGTCGCCGGCGGCAGCGGCGAGCCGGGACCGGCGGCACGCTTCGGCTTCGGCTGTCCCGGATAGAGCTTGGGTTGCTGGCGCTTGCGATTGAGCGAGTCGTAGCCGGAGCTGCTCGCGCCGTTGGCGGCAGGCAGGCCGTAGGTCGGGACCTGACCGATGCGCGACGGCGCGGGCGTCTCGCGGCGCTTGCGCGGATCGTCGTTGGGATCCGGCTCCGCATCCGACGGCGGTTGCGGCACGGCGGCCGTGCGACGCGTCGGCAGCGTGTCGGGCGCGGCGAAGCCGCCGCGGGTGGGATTGAAGAGCTCGGGCGTCAGGGTCTGGGCGACCACGGGCGCAGTTTCCAGCGCCGCCAGTAGCAGGCATGGCAAAGCGGCGCGAAAGGCGAACGCGCGATGGCTCCGGCCCCTACCTGGAGGCGACCCCACGATGGAATAACTCCAACGAAATCAGCTACTTCAACGACGATCCTCCGCGAACCGCGGGAACCATCGTTAATGGAGTTAAAACAATTATGGTTAATGACCCGTTGCGGGTCCTGGGTCGCGCGTCGCCTCGTCGGTTTGGGCGTGCTAAAGCAAGCGCCAATTGACCTCCCTGGATCAGAGCATGCCGAGTTCGAAACCGCTGATGACCCAATCATCCGGCCCCACCCCCACAAGCGTCGAATCCGCGCTCCGCACGCTGGAGACTGAGAGCGGCGGCATCAACGCGCTCGCAGCTGCGCTGCGCGGCCCGCTCGGCGAGAGCTTTGCCAACGCGGTCGACCTGATCCGGCAGGCGAAGGGCCGCGTCATCGTCACCGGGCTCGGCAAGTCCGGCCACATGGCGCGCAAGCTCGCGGCGACGCTGGCCTCGACCGGCACGCCCGCCTTCTTCGTGCACGCCGCCGAAGCCGGCCATGGCGATCTCGGCATGATCACGACAGACGACGTGATCATGGCGCTGTCCTGGTCCGGCGAGCAGCCGGAGATGAAGAACCTCGTGAATTATTCGGCGCGGTTCGCGATCCCCATGATCGCGGTGACCTCGAACGCCGCCTCCTCGCTCGGCCAGGCCGCCGACATCGTGATCGAGCTGCCGAAGGCGCGCGAGGCCTGTCCGCACAATCTGGCGCCGACCACCTCGACGCTGATGCAGGCGGCGATCGGCGACGCCATCGCCATCGCGCTGCTCGAAGGCCGCGGCTTCACCGCGCTGGAGTTCGCGCATTTCCACCCCGGCGGGAAGTTAGGGGCGATGCTGAAATTCGTCCGCGACTACATGCGCACCGGCGCGGAGATCCCGGTCAAGCCGGTCGGCACCAAGATGTCGGATGCGGTGATGGAGATGTCCGCCAAGGGCCTGGGCTGCGTCTGCATCGTCAACAATGCGAACGAAGCCATCGGCATCATCACCGATGGCGATCTGCGCCGCCACATGCGGCCCGATCTTCTGACGGCGTCCGTTGACGACATCATGACGAAGCAGCCCAAGACCGTGCCGCCCTCGATGCTCGCGACCGAGATGATCGAGGTGCTCAACGCACGCAAGATCACGACGCTGGTCGTGACCGAGGCGAACAAGGTGGTCGGCATCGTGCATCTGCACGATCTGTTGCGGGCGGGTGTGGCCTGATCGTCATCCCGGGGCATCGCGAAGCGATGAGCCCGGGATCTCGAGATCCCGGGTTCACGCTTCGCGTGCCCCGGAATGACAGTGAGGGTGTGGCGCGCCCGCTCCACCGTCATTGCGAGCCACCGGGTCCGCGCAAAGCGCGGCCCGATGGCTCGCAATGACGGCGGACTACGCCGCCGCGACCGTCAGATCTGCACCGTCCACCTGCACCACCTTCACCCTCGTCCCGGCCGGTGTATCCGGACCCGCGACACGCCACACGGTGTCGCCGATGCGCACGGTGCCGTTGCCGTCGATGATCGGTTTCTCCAGCGTGAACTCGCGGCCCAACAACGCCTCGGTGCGCTTGTTGAGGAATGGGCTCGTGCTTGCGTCCGTCCGTCCGCGCGCCAGCCGGCGCCACACCGGCACGGCGGCGGCTGCGAACACCGCGAACATCACAAGCTGGATCTGCCAGGACATGACAAAGGCGAACGAGATCAGGCCGACCAGCAGGGCCGCAAGCCCCAGCCAGAACAGGAACACGCCAGGCGCCAGCACCTCCAGCGCCATCAGGACGAAGCCGAAGACCAACCAGTTCCAGGTGCCGAGCGATACGAACATGTCGGTCATGACACGACCTCTTTGAAGAGCGTTACCGCGGCGGCACCGTCGGCGGCGTGCCGCTGACCGGCGGCACCGAACCGCGGCGGGCTGCCGCTGTCGCGGACGCAGCGCTTTCGCCGAACGTCGCCTTGGCGATCTCGCCGATACCGGCGAGCGAGCCCAGCAGGCTCACGGCCTCTATCGGCAGCATGATGATCTTCTGGTTCGGCGCATCCGCAAACTGGCCGAACGCCTTGATATATTTGTCGGCGATGAAGTAGTTCAGCGCAGCCACGTCGCCCTTGGCGATGGCTTCGCTGACCATCTGGGTTGCCTTGGCCTCGGCCTCGGCGGAGCGTTCACGGGCCTCGGCGTCGCGAAACGCGGCTTCCTTGCGGCCTTCCGCCTGGAGGATCTGCCCCTGCTTGGCGCCCTCGGCGCGCAGGATTTCAGACTGGCGCTGGCCTTCGGCCTGGAGAATGTCGGCGCGCTTGACGCGCTCCGCCTTCATCTGCCGGCCCATCGCCTCGACCAGATCGGCCGGCGGCACGATGTCCTTGATCTCGATGCGGTTGACCTTGAGCCCCCAGGGCGAGACCGCGGCATCGACCACGCGCAGCAGGCGCTCGTTGATCTCGTCGCGATGCGACAGCACCTGGTCGAGGTCCATCGAGCCCATCACCGATCGGATATTGGTCATGGTCAGCACGATGATCGCCTGGGTCAGGTTGGCGACCTCATAGCTCGCCTTGGCGGCGTCGAACACCTGGAAGAAGGCGACGCCGTCGACCGTCACGGTGGCGTTGTCCTTGGTGATCACTTCCTGTTCGGGAATATTGATCACCTGCTCCATCATGTTCATCTTGCGCCCGACCCGATCGAAATAGGGCACGATCAGGTTCAGTCCCGGTGCCAGCGTGCGGGTGTATTTGCCGAAGCGTTCGATGGTCCAGTCAAACCCCTGCGGCACCGTCTTGACGCCGGCGAACAGCGTGATGATGACGAGCAGTACCAGGACAATCGCGAAAATATCGAAACCGCTCATATTTCCTCCAAGGCGGGAAAAAGACCCTTCCCGCGCTGTCATTGGTCGGGATCACGACCCTACCGGTTCAGCGGCCGCTCTTCACGTCGGCATCCACGCCATTCTGCACAAGACGCCACGGGAAGAAACGGCCACGATTATGTATTTGCGAAGCGCTCTTGAAAGCATGAAGGCGCAGACCTAGCGGCAAAGGTTAATAAACTCGCTGCTATTCAATGACCTCGTTCGCGGTCGCGAGCAGGTTTGGGGACAGCGTGACACCAAGCTCCCTGGCTGTCTTGAGGTTGATCGCCAGCTCGAACTTGGTGGGATTCTGGACCGGGAGGTCGGCGGCTTCCGCGCCCCTGAGGATGCGGTCGATATAGGACGCGGCGCGGCGCAGCTGCTCGGCGCTGTCCGTGCTGTAGGACATCAGCCCGCCCTCGTCGACGAAGCTGCGACTCCAGAACACCGCGGGCACGTGCGCCTCGCTGATCGCCGCGAGCAGATTGGCGCGGTTGGCCATGGTGAAGAAGTCCGGCAAGATCAGGAAGCCGCCGTCTTTGCGTGAGGCCAGCGCCGCGATACCTGCGGCATCGTGGACCGGCGCGGGCTCGATCGTCACGTGAAGCGTCCGCGCGGCGTCCTCAATCGTGCGCAGCATGAGGGGCGCGAACGGTGCGGTGGCGGGATTGTAGACGATGACAACGCGGGACACTTTCGGCGAGATCTGCGTCAGCATCTCCAGCCATTTGCCGGCGAGCGGACCGTCGTAGTCGGTGAAGCCGGTGATGTTGCCGCCGGGATGAGCGAGGGTTTCGACAAAGCCCTGGCTGACGGGATCGGTGACCACGGCGAACACGATCGGGGTCGTCGCGGTACGCCGGCGCAGCTCTTCGACCGAGGGCGTACCGACCGCGAGCAGGATGTCGGGCTTGAGCGCGATCAGCTCATCGGCAAGCCCTGAAATCCGCGCCCGGTCGCCGGCGCCGCTGCGCCAATCGATCGTGAGGTTGCCGTTCTCCTTCCAGCCGTCGGCCGCGAGCGCCTCGACCAGGATGGCGCTGCGCGTCTGCCCGATCACGTCATCGGCGGCGGTGACCGAGAGCACACCGAGCCGACGTTGCGCGGTCGGCTGCTGCGCCAGCACTGAGACCGGCCACGCCGCAATGGTCCCAAGAAGCGCCAGACAGTCGCGGCGGTTCACGGAGCCCTCCCTAAACCCAGCCCTGAAGCTCGCGCAAAACCAGCGTACGGATCACGTCCATGCCGGGCCCGCTGTCGTTGAGGCAGGGGATCGCGGAAAACTGCTGGCCGCCGTTATGCTTGAAAATCTCGGCATTCTCCTGCGCGATCTCCTCCAGCGTCTCCAGGCAGTCGGCGGAAAATCCCGGCGTCACCACCGCGATGCGACGCACGCCCTCTTTCGCGAGGCGCTCCATCGTCTTGTCGGTGTAGGGCTGCAGCCATTCGGCATTGCCAAAGCGCGACTGGAAGGTCAGCAGCAGTTGCGTCTCGTCCATCCCGAGCCGGCGGCGCAGCGCCTCGGTGGTGGCGACGCAGTGACCCAGATAGGGATCGCCCTGCTCGACATAGGATTTCGGCATGCCGTGAAAGGAGGCGACGATCAGCTCCGGCTTGAACGGCAGCGACGCCAGATGCGCCTCGACCGAGGTCGCGAGCGCCTCGATATACGCCTCGTCCTCGTAGTAAGGCGGCGTCACCCGCAACGTCGGCTGCGCCCGCAGGCGCGCGAGCACACGGTACACTTCGTCGCAGACGGTCGCCGAGGTCGGTGCGGAATATTGCGGATAGAGCGGCACGGCCAGAATGCGTTCGCATCCCTTCGCGATCAGCGCGTCGATGCCGGCCTTGATCGACGGATTGCCGTAGCGCATGGCCCAATCCACCACGACATGGGAGCGATCCGACAGCGCAGCAGCGAGCTTGTCACGCTGCGACCGCGTAATCGTCTTGAGCGGCGACTCGTTCTTCTCGGTGTTCCATATCTTCCGGTAATCGAGCGCCTTGGTCCGGGGACGGCTGCGCAGGATGATGCCGTTCAGCACCAGCTGCCAGATCAGGCCCTGGTCCTCGATGACGCGGGGATCGGATAGGAATTCCTTGAGGTAGACCCGCACGCCGGGCGCATCGGCGGTATCGGGCGTGCCGAGATTGACCAGGAGCACGCCGACGCGCGGCAAGGCGGCTTGCACCGCCGGCTTCGCAGTCTCGAGGGGGACTATTGTCGTCATGCTCTGTTGCGTCGCGCGTTGCTCGGAACTTGTCAAGATTGGGCCGGTTTCGCTAGGGTCGGCGTGGAGGGGGAGGAACCATGACGCTGGCGGAATGGTGCGTATTTGGGGCGCTGCTGCTCTATCTCTTGACGATCGTCTCGATCAAATGGATCAGGTTTCGCGGCTTCGACAATTCGCGGCCGCGCGATCCCGCCTTCTACGAGGACGCGATCGCGCAGCGCGCGCTCGGCGCGCACCAGAACGGCATCGAGACCTTCCCGTTCTTCACCTTCGCGGTGCTGCTTGCCGAATTCCGCGACTCGCCGCAGCGGCTGATCGACGAGCTCGCCGTGCTGTTCCTGATCGTGCGGGTCGCCTACGTGCTGACCTATCTCGGCAACCGCCCGACGCTGCGCTCGATCCTGTGGAGCATCGGCTTTGCGATCAATCTCGGGATCTTCTTCATGCCGATGTTGAAGCGGTTCTTGCCGGTGTGACTCTTTTTTCCTTCTCCCCTTGTGGGAGAAGGTGGCGCGAAGCGCCGGATGAGGGGTTCGATCCGCGAGCACAGCTGCAAGAGAATCGCCCGCGGAGACAACCCCTCACCCGTCTCGCCGCTACGCGGCGAGCCACCCTCTCCCACAAGGGGAGAGGGGAAGAGCTCAAAAACACGTCGTCCGCTCGGCCGCGATGTAGCCGAACAGCAGCCCCGCACCGAACAGCAGCACGAGCCCGGCGGCTGCGAATTCGACGCCACGCATGAACAGCGCGCCGCCGCCGTCGCGGCCCGCGCTGAGGCGGCCGGCGATGGTCTTGGCGGAAACGGCGACGACCGCGATGGCCGCGACCGTGATCGCCGTGCCCAACCCCATCAGCAGGGTGGCGGCGATGCCGGCCCAGAACAGGCCCTGGGCGAGCGCGAACACCAGCACCAGGATCGCGCCCGAGCAGGGGCGGATGCCGACCGTGAGGATCGCACCGAAGCCACGACGCCAGCCGCCGGGCCCGGCAAGCTCGCTCGGCGCGGGGCCATGGGAATGGCCGCAATGCTCGTCGTGGACGTGGGCGTGCCCGTGATGGGCGTTGGCATGATGGGTGTGGGCGTGACCATGGCCGTGATCGTCATGCGCATCATGATGATGGTGATGACCGTGATCATGCTCATGCGGCACGCCCGCGATCGCCGGCACCGGCTGAGACGCCTGGAGCGCGCGGATGAAGGTGCCGCCCTTGACCCAGACCAGCCGCAGGCCGAACAGCGCGATCAGGCCGTAGCTTGCGATCTCGATCGCGCCTTCCGCCTTGCACATGGTTTTCGCGGTCGCGTTCAGCACCCAGGCCGAGATGCCGACGATCAGGATCGCCACCAGCGACTGCATCAGGGCCGAGGCAAACGACAGCGCGATGCCGCGCCGCGCGGTCTCGCGATTGGCGACGAGATAGGAGGCGATCACCGCCTTGCCGTGGCCGGGACCGGCGGCATGGAAGATGCCGTACGCAAACGAGATGAAGAGCAGCGTCCACACCGCCGAGCCGTCGGATTTGGCGGCGCGGATGGTCGCCGACATCTGGCGATAGAATTCCGACTGCTTTGCCAATAGCCAGCCAACGATGCCGCTGGCCTCTGGCTGAGCCGCCTGCGTCGGCCGCGGCGCGCCAAACGGATTTTGCGCGAGCAGGTCGTGAAGCGCCGCATCAGCCAGGCCGACCACGACGACAGCTGCGGCGCAGGCGAGCAGGCCGCGTGCAAACGGAGAGAGTTGCGGTCTCAAGGGCAATCCACCGTGATCTTGTTGGCGAACATCATGCCGAAATTGGCATTCGGGCCGTCCATGAAGGTCTGCTCGTTGAGCTTCTGCGCGGTCGCGGTGCCGTCGCTCGGACGCTCCAGCTTCATCTGGCAGCCCGCGGGCGCGCCGACCAGCTTGACCGGATTGTCCTTGGCCATCTGGAAGTCGATGAAGAAGGAGCGGTCGAACACTTCCAGCATCAGCTGCTTCGGCTTGACCGGCGTCTTCAGCGGCAAAGTGAAGTGCAGGGTCAGCACCGTATCCTTGTAGTCGAGGAAATAGTCGACCGGCTCGTTGAAGCGCTCCTTCTTGCCGTCGGCGCGCGCAAAGGTGAAGTAGGCGTATTCCTTCAGCGACTCGACGTTGGTCTGCGCCAGCGGCCCGAGCTCCTCGCGCGTGTAGGCGCCCTTGGTCTTGCTCTCGAGCCCCTGCACTGCATAGGCCGAGAACATGTCGTCAAAGGTCCAGGCGTGGCGCACGCCGGTGATCGAGCCATCCTCGGCGTACAGCAATTCGCTGGTCGCGGTGATCCAGACATGCGGATGCGCGCTCGCCGCGCCTGATGCGAACATCAGGGCAGTGGCAAGAAGCCATCCCAGCAGAGCGCGCATGCCCGTCAGGCCGCCTTGGGAGCGTCGAGCAGGCCGCGACGGCGCAGCAGCGCGTCCGGCTCCGGCGGACGGCCGCGGAAGGCCTCGTAGGCGGCTTCCGGATCGACCGATCCGCCGCTCGAATAGATGTCGTCGTGCAGGCGTTTCGCGACCGCCGGATCGAAGATGTTGCCGGCCTCCTCGAACGCGCCGAAGGCGTCGGCGTCCATCACCTCCGACCACATGTAGCTGTAATAGCCCGCGGCATAATGGTCGCCGGAGAAGATGTGGCCGAACTGCGTGGGCCGGTGGCGCAGCGAGATCTCCTCGGGCATACCGATCTTCTCCAGCTCGCGTCTCTCGAAGGCGCGCACGTCCGCGGCTGCCGCGGCCGGCTGGGTGTGGAATTCGAGGTCGATCAGCGCCGAGGAGACGAACTCGACGGTGGCGAAGCCCTGGTTGAATTTGCGCGCGGCGAGGAACCGTTGCAGCAAGTCGTCCGGCAAGGGTTCGCCGGTCTGGTAATGCTTTGCGAACTGCTGGAGCACCTCGGGGCGTTCCTGCCAATGCTCGTAGAGCTGGGAGGGCAGCTCGACGAAATCGGTGAACACGGAGGTGCCCGACAGCGACGGATAGATCACATTGGAGAGCATGCCGTGCAGCCCGTGGCCGAACTCGTGGAACAGGGTGCGGGCGTCGTCTGGCGACAGCAGCGAGGGCTCGCCGCCGGCGCCCTTGGCGAAGTTGCAGACATTGATGATCAAGGGCGCGATCTCGCCGTCGAGCTTTTGCTGGTCGCGCAACGAGGTCATCCAGGCGCCTGAGCGCTTCGAGGACCGGGCATAGTAATCGCCGTAGAACAGCGCCTTGTGCTTGCCGTCCGGGCCCCTCACCTCCCAGACCCGGACGTCAGGATGCCAGACCGGAACGTCCTTGCGCTCCTCGAAGGTGATGCCGAACAGGCGCGTGGCGCAGTCGAAGGCGGCGGCGATCATGTGGTCGAGCGTGAGATACGGCTTGATCGCGGCGTCGTCGAAATTGGCGCGCTGCAGGCGGAGCTTTTCGGCGTAGAAGCGCCAGTCCCAGGGCGCGAGCTTGAAATTGCCGCCCTCGGTCGTGATCAGCGCCTGCATCTCGTCACGATCGGCCAGCGCCCGGGCGCGGGCCGGCTTCCAGACCCGCTCGAGCAGGCCCCGCACCGCCTCCGGCGTCTTGGCCATGGAATCCTCGAGCCGGTAGGCGGCAAAAGTCGGGTAACCCAGCAGCGTGGCGCTCTCCTCGCGCAGCTTCAGGATCTCGACGATGGTTCCGTTGTTGTCGTTGGAATTGCCGTTGTCGCCGCGCGCCGTGAAAGCCTTGTAGACCTTCTCGCGCAGGTCGCGCCGGGCCGAGCTCTTCAGGAACGGCTCGACCGAGGAGCGCGACAGGGTGACGATAGCCTTGCCGGGCAGGCCGTGCTCTTCAGCCGCGGCCTTGGCAGCCGCGACGAAACTTTCCGGCAGGCCCTGACGATCGGCATCGCCGAGCTCCATGAACCAGTCCTGCTCGTCGCCGAGCAGATGATGGCTGAAGCCGGTGCCGAGCTGGGCGAGCTGCTCGTTGATCTCGGCCATGCGCTTCTTGGCCTCTTCGGACAGACCGGCACCCGAGCGGTGGAAGCGGGTGTAGGTGCGCTCCAGAAGGCGGAGCTGCTCGGGGTCGAGGCCGAGATTGGCGCGGTTCTCATGCAGCTGAGCGATGCGGCCAAACAGCACGGCATTCATCGTGATCGGATTCCAATGCCGTGCCATCCGCAAGGAGACCTCCTTGTCGATCTCCAGGATGGCCGGGTTGGAATGCGCCGAGACCAGGTCGTAGAAGACGGAAGCGACCTTGTTCAGAAGCTTGCCGGAGCGCTCCAGCGCCGTGATGGTGTTGGCGAAGTCGGGCGCGGCGGGATCATTGGTGATGGCCGCGATCTCCGCGGAATGATCGGCGAAGGCCTGCTCGAACGCCGGCAGGAAGTGCTCCGGCTGGATCTCGTGGAACGGCGGGGTCGCAAACGGCGTCACCCAGGCCTTCAGCAGGGGGTTGGTCTCGGAGTCCGTAGTTTGGCGGGTTTCTGACATCGTTCGTCCCGTTTTCGAGGCTCGATTGTTGGGCCGAGCTATAGCACGCCATAGGGCTTTTTTGGGCCATTTGGCCTTGCTCCGGACCGCCTTTTCGAGGAGATTGCGGCCCTCGCAGACACGGACCCCACAGCACATGAACGCGCCTTCCTCATCCTCCCGTCAGATCGTCTGGCCGAACGTCATCACCGTCGTCAGCGCCGCCATCCTGATCGGCGCTGAGGTGTTCGGCGCGGCGTTTGCCGGCGGCTGGGCACTCGCAGTTCTGACCGGACTCGGCGAGCAGGGCGCGCACATCCTTCAGGCCGCGCTATTTGCACTGGGCGTGCTCGTGATGACTGCCTTCATCCGCGCGGCTCGGCGCGTCGAGCCCTTCACGAAGCGCGGCTGACGCCTCTCGCGCGCGAGAGACACGCGCACTGCGCACAAAGCTTAACGCGCGTTCATCTTCAGCATCGCTCGCGCGACACTGCGCAAGCAGATGTTAGGCAATTCTGTTCGCAGCCTAAAAAATCTCTTGCGAACCAGAGTCAAAACACTTATGTGCGGACTTGCCCAATTTCGCACGTGCCTGTGGTCGTGTGTCAGTCGGTAGGTATCCGGACAAGAGGCCGGACAGCCGCCAAGGGGTGAAGAAGCCGAGGGGCTCTTCGGAAGTGTGGAAGTCGGAAGGCTCATAGCCGGAAGACGAAAGCAAACCCGGAGCGTCCAGCATCTCTCTCAAGAGATGCCTTGTCGAAGGTGACTTCACTCTTTGCAACCGTGACTGGCAGCCGGAGGCGAACCGGCGCACCCCGCTCTCAACGGGGGACGCGACTTAAAGCAACGACGGATCGGGCTTTTTTGGTCTCTACCGGCAGTCCAACGCCGGCGCGGGCTACTGAAAAGGCTTGTCCTTCATTGCCAGGTGTGCGGGCGGGAAAATTCCCAACCAATCCACGGCAGCACAGTCTGGTTTGAGTCTTTGGCTTGTCGCGCCTCCATCGCGCGATCTGGCCGGAGCGCTCTTATCTGACGTCATTTTTTGAACGGATCCCCGTCGCTGGGCCGTTTGGGAGAGTGCTATGACCGAACGTATTCAGGAATTCCTGCGCAACCGCCGCAGCGAGGGCCGGGACACCGAGCCCTGCCTCGTGGTCGATCTCGAAGTCGTGCGCGACAATTACCAGACCTTTGCCAAGGCGCTGCCCGACAGCCGCGTGTTCTATGCCGTCAAGGCGAACCCGGCGCCGGAAGTGCTGGCGCTGCTCGCGTCCATGGGTTCCTGCTTCGACACCGCGACGGTTGCCGAGATCGAGATGGCGCTGGCCGCCGGTGCGACGGCCGACCGCATCTCGTTCGGCAACACGATCAAGAAGGAGCGCGACATCGCGCGCGCCTTCGCGCTCGGCATTCGGCTGTTCGCGGTCGACTGCACCGCCGAGGTGGAGAAGGTCGCCCGTGCCGCTCCCGGCGCGAAGGTGTTTTGCCGCATTCTCTATGACTGCGCCGGCGCCGAATGGCCGCTGTCGCGGAAGTTCGGCTGCGACCCGGAAATGGCCGTCGAGGTGCTCGACGTCGCCAAGCGCCTGGGCCTGGAGCCGTGCGGCATCTCGTTCCATGTCGGCTCGCAGCAGCGCAAGGTGAAGGCGTGGGACCGTGCGCTGGCGATGGCCTCGCAGGTGTTCCGCGACTGCGCCGAGCGCGGCATCAACCTGAGCATGGTCAACATGGGTGGCGGCTTCCCGACCAAGTACCTGAAGGACGTGCCGCCGGTGGTGACCTACGGCCGCTCGATCTTCCGGGCGCTGCGCAAGCACTTCGGCAACCAGATCCCGGAGACCATCATCGAGCCCGGCCGCGGCATGGTGGGCAACGCCGGCATCATCGAGTCCGAGGTCGTGCTGATCTCGAAGAAGAGCGACGAGGACGAGGTGCGCTGGGTGTACCTGGACATCGGCAAGTTCGGTGGTCTCGCCGAGACCATGGACGAGTCGATCCGTTACGCCATCCGCACCCCGCATGACGGGGCCGACATGACGCCGTGCGTGCTCGCCGGACCCACCTGCGACAGCGCCGACGTGCTGTATGAGAAGAACCCGTATCCGCTTCCGGTGACGCTGGAGATCGGCGACAAGCTGCTGATCGAAGGCACCGGAGCCTATACGTCGACCTACTCGGCGGTGGCGTTCAACGGCATCCCGCCGCTGAAGACGTACCACATCTAAGCAGCCTCTCTCTCGAGGCCCGACGAACCCGGGAGCCGGTCCGCCGGCTCCCTTCCCTGACATCCTGATTTCTGACGACGCCTTGGACCGGCGTGCTTTTGGCACGCAGGTCTCAAGCGGGGACTGACGCGCCATGACTGCTCTTCGGAAGCCACAGATCGCCGCCACTTCGAAAACCGCTCCGTTCGCGATCCGCAACGAGCGTGCTGCCGACGTCGCCGCCCGTGAAGCGCTGCTCGATGCCAGCTTTGGCGAGAACCGCCATGGCCGCACCTGCCAGCGCCTGCGCGACGGACGCGCACCCGCTGCCGGCCTCGCGCTGGCCGCGGTGCACGAGGGGACACTCGTGGGAACCGTGCGGCTGTGGCACGTCAGCGCCGGAGGCAGGCCCGCTCTGGTCCTCGGACCGCTGGCGGTGGACCCTACTTGCCGCGAGCTCGGGATCGGCGCCGCGCTGATGCAACAAGCGCTGGCCGCCGCCCGGGCACGCGGACATGCCGCCGTGGTCCTGCTCGGCGATGCCTCCTATTACGCCCGCTTCGGCTTCTCGCCCGAGAAGACCGGCGCGCTGGTGCTGCCCGGCCCATTCGAGCGCGACCGCCTGCTGGCGATCGAATTCCAGGCCGGTGCGCTGGATGGCGCCGAGGGGATGATCGTCCCGACCGGCGCGGCCTTGCCCAAACGGAGGGTAGTTCGCGCCCTCCAGGCGCACGCGGCCTAAGGGATTGCCATGATGGCGACGACCAGAGCCGCATCGAGCCGCGATGCTCGCGCGTGCCTATTCCTTTGGGGTTGCGCGCGCCCCGGAAACGCCCTTTAACCCGCGAAACAGCCCTTCAGTCGAGGCCGAAACCGATGTCCCGTCGCCTGATCTCCACTGGCTCTCCCTTTGAGAAGACCGCCGGCTACAGCCGCGCCGTGATCGACGGCGAGTTCGCGTTCGTCGCAGGAACCACCGGCTATGACTACACTACGATGACGATGCCGGCCGATGTCACCAGCCAGTCACGCAACTGCTTCAAGACCATCGAAGCTGCCCTGAAGGAGGGCGGATTCGAGATGGCCGACATCGTCCGCGTGACCTACTACCTCACCGACGCCAATGACGCAGACGCGCACTTCGCGGTCTGCGGCGAAGTCCTTGGCGCGATCCGTCCGGCGGCAACGCTTCTGGTCGTCTCGGCGCTCTACAAGCCCGAGATGAAAGTCGAGATCGAAGCGACCGCCAAGCGCCGCAGCGCCTGATCCATCCCTCACAACTTGTCCGCCAGCACGTTCCGGAGAAACCATCCCATGAGCCCCGCCTCGCAGATCTACGCGAAGATCACTGGTCCCATCGTCATGGTCGGCTTCGGCTCCATCGGCAAAGGCACGTTGCCGCTGATAGAGCGGCATCTCGACTACGACAAGTCGCGCGTCACCGTGATCGATCCCAAGGACGAGGGCCGCAAGGCGCATTGCGAGAAGCACAATGTCCGCTTCATCCAGAAGGGCGTGACCAAGGACAATTATCGCGAGTTGCTGACCCCGCTGCTCACTGAAGGCGGAGGCCAGGGTTTTTGCGTCAATCTCTCGGTCGACACCGGCTCCACCGACATCATGGAGCTCTGCAACGAGCTTGGCGCTCTCTATATCGACACCGTCAACGAGCCTTGGCTCGGCTTCTATTTCGATTCCTCGAAGGGCCCGGAAGCGCGCTCCAACTACGCCCTTCGCGAAGCGACGCTGGCCGCCAAGAAGGCGCGCCCGGCGGGCTCGACAACGGCCGTGTCGTGCTGTGGCGCCAACCCCGGCATGGTCTCCTTTTTCGTCAAGCAGGCGCTGCTCAATGTCGCCGCTGATCTGAAGCTCAACGCTCCCAAGCCGAAGACCAAGGCGGAATGGGCCGACTTGATGCGGCAGGCCGGCATCAAAGGCATCCACATCGCCGAACGCGACACCCAGCGCTCCAAAAAGCCGAAAGAGCCGGATGTCTTCGTCAACACCTGGTCGGTGGAAGGTTTCCTGTCCGAAGGCGTGCAGCCCTCCGAACTGGGTTGGGGCACCCACGAAAAATGGATGCCCGAGAATGCCCGGACCCACGAAGCCGGCTGCGGCGCCGCCATCTATCTGATGCAGCCCGGCGCCAACACGCGCGTGCGCACATGGTGCCCGACCCGGGGCGCGCAGTACGGCTTCCTCGTCACCCACAACGAGTCGATCTCGATCGCCGATTATTTCACGGTACGCGACGGATCGGGCACGGCGGTCTATCGGCCGACCTGCCACTATGCCTATCATCCGGCCGACGATGCCGTGCTGTCGCTGCATGAAATGTTCGGCCGCGCTGCGAAGATGCAGGAAAAGCACCACATCCTCGACGAGAACGAGATCGTCGACGGCATCGACGAGCTCGGCGTGCTGCTGTTCGGCCACGACAACAACGCCTACTGGTACGGCTCGCAGCTCTCGATCGAGGAGACTCGCAAGCTCGCGCCCTATCAGAACGCCACCGGCCTGCAAGTGACCTCCGCCGTGCTCGGCGGCATGGTCTGGGCGCTGGAAAACCCCAACGAAGGCATCGTCGAAGCCGACGAGATGGATTTCGATCGCCTGCTGGAAATCCAGCTGCCCTATCTCGGCCCGGTGAAGGGTTTTTATACCGACTGGACGCCGCTGACGGATCGTCCGGGGCTGTTCCCGGAGGACATCGATACCAGCGATCCCTGGCAGTTCCGGAATATTCTGGTGCGGTGACGACGCGGACTTAATGCTCGTCATTCCGGGGGCCAGCCCAACACTCCGCTGTCATGCTCCGCGAAGGCGGGGCATCCAGTACGCCGCGGCCTCTCCGTATCCACGCATGGTCGCTGGAATACTGGATCGTCCGCTTTCGCGGACGATGACACCAATTGCATGGTGACCGCTTCTACTTCTCCTTGATCGGCGGCGCGATCTTCTCCGCGGGCGCCTGCGGCAGCACCGGTTTGGTGGCCGCGCCCTGGGTCTGCGGATCGGGGCGCGCGGGCTCCGGCGCCGGGGTGGTCGGGCGCTCACCGCCGGGTTTTGATTCCGCCGGCGTCCTGGTCTGATTGTCCGAGGGCGTGCCCTGGAGCGGCTGCGTCCCCTGCGCCAGTTCCATCCGGCGTTCGGCCCGGATTTGTGCCAGCGACAGGCCCGAGATCACGACGCCAGCCATAAACAGCGAGCAGGCGATCAACACGTCTCGTGTCAGTTTGCCCTTTTGGTTTTTGCCGGCCATCTCGATCACCGCCTTTGTCCGCGGGATCAACGAATTTGCCCGACAGCGGTTCCGTGCCCGACAAGACGGGAACCGCACGCTTTGCGCCGCTAGCGCGCCGCCATTAGTCAGTGGTGCTGAGTTCCCAGGTGGCGTGGCGCACCCCCGGCAGGTGCTGAAGATCGGTCGCCACCGCATTGAGCTCGTTCGGATCGACCGCACTCGCAACCAGTTTTGCGACGATCTCCAAAACGTCCTCGCCAAGCTCGACCACGTCGACATCGGCCACCGAATATTTCGCGGCCTCGAGCTTGTCGATCAGACGGTCGCGCATGTCGGGCAACGCATCGGTCGCGACCGCGAGCTTGAAGTAGTAGGTCGCCTCCGAGGTCTTCTCGTTCAGCGGGATACGGTTGATGGCATTGACCAGCGACCGCAGCATGGTGTTGCCGGCGATGACGAACACGGTCAGCGCTGCCGCTTGCGCGACCATGTCGGCGCCGGCGCAGGAGCCGACAGCCGCGGAAGCCCACAGCGTCGCTGCGGTATTGAGCCCGCGCACGTCCATACCCTGCTTCATGATGACGCCGGCACCGAGAAAGCCGATGCCGGAAACGACATAGGCGATCACCCGCACCGCACCGTCCACGCCGTCCAGATGCATGGCGAGATCGACGAAGGCAGCCGCCCCGACCGCGACCAGCACATTGGTGCGCAGGCCCGCCGTGCGCTGCCGGTACTGCCGCTCGGCGCCGATCAGTGTGCCCAGCACGAAGGCCGTGAACAGGCTGACCAGCGTGTCGAGGAAATCAGCAATCTGGAAGGTCGTCAGAAACCGCATGGCCCCGTATACGGCTGGAACGATGACAGATCAAAGCTCCAGCAGTCCGCCCTCGCCATTTTCGTCGGCGAATGCGAGCAGCGTGCCTTTGGCATTCCAGGCGAGGGCGGAGACCGGTGGCGTGCCGTTGCGGCGGACCAGGATCTCGGCGCCGTCTTCCAGACGCACCATCAGCACGGTGCCGTCGCTGTAGCCGGCGGCGAAGATGTCGTTCTTGGGGTGGCAGGCGACCACCGACACGCGCGCCTGCAGCGGCGCGAGCATGGCGGGCTCCTTGCCCATCGGGCCGTCCTTGCTGGCGAAGGGCCACAGGATGACGGTGTCGGCGCCGGAGGTCGCCAGCGCCTTGCCGCCCGCGCTCCACGACATCGAGCGGACGCGGCCGGGATAGCCGGTCATGCGCATGTGCCGGTTGTCCGCGAGCCGCCAACCGTGCAGCGCCGCTTCATGCATCGTGGTGACCAGGAACTTGTTGTCCGGGCTGAAGGTGACGCCGAGATGCGAACCGGCCCAGGGCAAGAATTCCGCGCCCGCCGCCATGTTGGGAAACCACAGCGTCGCGCCGTTGTAATGTGCGATCGCAAGCCGCAGGCCCTTCGGCGCAAACGCCAGCCCGCCGACGGTCGAGGGCACCTCGATCGATTTTTCCTCGTTCTTGCCGCTCTTGACGAAGGCGAACTTGCCGGCCGACCAGGCGAACGCGCCGTCCGAATGCAGCGCCACCGCATCGATCCAGCGCCGCTTCGGATCGGTCGCGAGCAGCGTCACCTCGCCCTTGGCGTCGAGCGACACGACCTTGCCGTCGTCGCCGCCCATCACGAGGCGCTTGCCGTCGGACGCGGTCGAGAGAATGCCGCCGCTGTGCACGGCGACTTTGCTGATCTCGCCCTTGCCGTCGACCAGCGCGACATTCTCCTCGCCGCCGACGAAGGCGGCGCGGTCGCCAAGGAAATGTGCCGAGGTCACGCCCATGCCGAGCGTAACAGGCTTGACGCGATCGGTGACGGAGACGATCGAGGCGGAATCGGGAGCCGGCGTAAACTCTTTCATCACGAGACGATGCAGCTCTCGAAGCCCGTGCGAATGAGCTCTTCCGGCAATTCGCGACCGATGAAGACGAGGCGGCTTTGGCGCGGCTCGCCGTCCTTCCATTTCCGCTGGTGGTCGCCCTCCAGCATCATGTGCACGCCCTGGAACACGTAGCGGTCGTCATCGTCGTGGAACGCGAGGATGCCCTTGGAGCGCAGGATCTTGCCGCCCTCGACCTGCACCAGGTTCTGGAGCCAGGGCATGAACACGTTCGGATCGAGCGGCTTGTCGGTCTTGAGCGACAGCGACTGCATGTCCTCGTCGTGATAGTGCTTCAGGCCGTGGCCATGATCATGGTCGTGATGATGGTCGTGGCGGTGATGGTGGTCATGGTCGTGATCGTCGACCTCGAGGAAGTCAGGTTCGATGTCGAGGATGCGATCGAGGTCGAACGCGCCACGATCGAGCACGTCGGCCAGCGCCACCGAGCAACGCTCGGTGCGGTGCAGCTTGGCATAGGGGTTGATCGCACGGATGCGGGCCTCGACCTCGGCGAGCTCGGGCTTTGTCACTAGATCGGTCTTGTTCAGCACGATGACGTCGGCAAAAGCGATCTGGTTCTTGGCTTCGGGCGCGTCCTTGAGCCGGTCGGAGAGCCATTTGGCGTCCGCGACCGTGACCACCGCATCGAGGCGGGCGTTCTTCTGCACATCCTCATCGACGAAGAAGGTCTGGGCGACCGGCGCGGGATCGGCAAGACCCGTGGTCTCGACGATGATGGCGTCGAACTTGCCTTTGCGCTTCATCAACCCTTCCATGATGCGCACGAGGTCGCCGCGCACGGTGCAGCAGATGCAACCGTTGTTCATTTCGAACACTTCCTCGTCGGCGCCGATGATGAGGTCGTTGTCGATACCGATTTCGCCGAACTCGTTGACGATGACGGCGTATTTCTTGCCGTGGTTTTCCGACAGGATACGGTTGAGCAGCGTGGTCTTGCCGGCGCCGAGATAGCCGGTCAGGACGGTCACGGGGATTTTCTGGGAGGTCGCTTCAGACATAACAACTCCGGACGTAGGGCTTGTCGCGCGACGCGAGGCGGGGTGGCCCCCTGCCCTAATGGTCAAGCGCGCTGGTCAGGGCCTTTATATTGTGCCTGACCATGTCAATGTAAGTGGGTGCAGGCCCCTTTTCGCCGGTCAAACCGTCGGAAATCAGGGTCCCGCCGACCTTTGCCCCGGTCTCGGCCGCGATCCGCCGGATCAGCCGGTCGTCGCTGATATTCTCCAGGAAAACGGCCGGGATTTTTTGGGTCCGGATCTGGCCGATGATGCCGGCGATATCCCGCGCGCTGGGCTCGGTTTCGGTGGAAACCCCGAGCGGCGCAATGAACGCGATGCCGTATTCAGCAGCGAAATAGCCGAAGGCGTTGTGGGTGGAGATCACCCTGCGCCGCTCGGGTGGAATCTTGGCCACGGCGTCGCGGACCTCGCGGTCGAGCGTGTCGAGTTTTTCCAGGTAGGCTTTTGCCTGGGTGCGGAAGAAGTCCGCATCGTCCGGGTCGGCCGCAGCGAGCGCATTGGCGATGTCACTCACGTAAATCCTGGCGTTGGGGACAGACTGCCAGGCATGCGGATCGGCTGCCGAGCCGAGCTTCAGGGGCGCCACACCGTCGCTCGCGGTGACTACCTGCGCCTTAGCTCCGGAGGACTGCACCAGACGCGGCAGCCAGCCCTCCAGCCCGAGCCCGTTGACGATGACGAGCTTTGCGTCGGCGATCCGCTTCGCATCGGATGGCGTCGGCGTGTACACATGGACATCGCTGTCGGCGCCGACCAGCGTCGTGACGTTGACCCGGTCGCCGCCGACGTTCCGGACGAAATCGCCGAGAATCGAGAAGCTGGCGACCACGTTGAGCCGCTCCGCGGCGTGCAGCGGCGAGGCGATCAGCAACAGCACACAAACGAGAACACGCCGCATCGCCGTCACGCCTCCAGATGCCGGCCGGGAAACAGCTGCCGGACGATACCGCCGACGCGCCCGAACAGGACGGAGACGATGTAGAGCACGCTCGCAATCAGGATGATCGCGGGGCCCGACGGAACGCGGGTCTGGAACGACAGCACGAGGCCGGCATAGCCAGAGACAGCCGCGGCAATGACGGCAATGCAGATCATCACCGTGAGATCGCGCGACCAGAACCGCGCGATGCCGGCCGGCAGGATCATCAGGCCGACTGCGAGCAGAGTGCCAAGCGCCTGAAAGCCGTTGACGAGGTTGATCACGACCAGTGCGAGGAAGACGAGATGCGCAGGTCCGCCGGCACGGCTCACGGTGCGCAGAAACAAGGGATCGACGCTCTCGATCACCAGCGGGCGAAAGATCACGGCCAGCACCAGCAGCGTGATCGTGGCGTTGAAGGCGACAATCAGCAGGGTCTGGTCGTCCATGGCAAGGATGTTGCCGAACAGCACGTGCAGCAGGTCGATATTGGTGCCCTTGATCGAGACGATGCTGACGCCCAGCGCCAGCGAGGCCAGATAAAAGGTCGCGAGTGACGCGTCCTCCTTCAACCCGGTCGAGCGCGCGACCACACCGGAGAGGATCGCGACCGCAAAGCCCGCGATCAGGCCGCCCGCCGTCATCGCGAACAGGTTGAGGCCGGAGAGCAGGAAGCCAACCGCCGCTCCCGGCAGGATCGCGTGTGCCATGGCATCGCCGACGAGGCTCATCCGCCGCAGCATCAGGAACACGCCGATCGGCGCACCGGCGAGCGACAGCGCGATGACAGCCGCGAGCGCCCGCCGCATGAACTCGAATTCAGTGAACGGACCGATCAGCGCGTCGTAGACCATCTGTGATCACGCCGCTCGCGAGCGGGCATCGTCGGCCGCGCAGGCCGCGGCACTGTCGTCGAAGGCCTCGCACATCCGCATCGCAACCAGCAGGTTTTCCGGCGTCAGCACCTCCGCCGTCGGGCCCCACGCCACAGGCCCGCGCGCCAGCACCAGCGTCTCGCTGAAATGATTGCGCACCATCTCCATGTCGTGCAGCGCGGCCAGCACGGTACGGCCCTCGCCATGCCATTGCTTCACCAGCGCGAGCAGATCGGCCGTGGTCTTGCTGTCGATGGCGTTGAAGGGCTCGTCGAGCACGATCAGCGCAGCGTCCTGGAGCAGCACGCGCGCGAACAGCACCCGCTGCATCTGCCCGCCGGAGAGGGTGCCGATGGGACGGTTCTCGAAACCGTTCAGCCCAACGGCGCCGATCGCCCGCAGGATCTTGTCGCGCGCGGCCTTGCCAATACCGCCGAACAGGCCGGTCGCGCGCCACAATCCGGTGGCGACGAAATCGAACACCGAGATCGGGAAGCTGCGGTCGATCTCGGCGCTCTGCGGCAGATAGGCAATATCGCGGAATCAAGCCCGCCGTGATGAATGCTGCCGTCGAGCGGCCTGAGGATGCCGACGATGCCGCGCAGCAGCGTCGACTTGCCGGCGCCGTTCGGGCCGATCACCGCAACCAGCGCGCCGGAGGCGACCTCGCCGCTGAGGTGGTGCACGGCCGGGTGCCGGTCATAACCAAGTGTCACGTTGTGGAAGTGCACGGCCGCCATGATCACCTCATTGCCAGCCAGACGACACCCCAGAGCACGACGCAAACGGCCATTGCGGCCGACAGGCGCGCGGCCATCGTCATGCGCAAGATCGACCAGGGCGCGGCTTGGGCCGGATGCGGCTGGGCTGCGTCATGGACATGGGCGTGGCTGTGGTCGTGCCCATGCGAATGCCCGTGGGCATGGGAATGGTCGTGATGATGGGTCGGGGACGCGGCGGGAACCATTCAAGGATGTTATATTATAACATTACGCCTGTCCACGCCCGGCTCAGGCTCGCTCGCATAGCAAAAAGGCGGCCGCGCACGCGGCCGCCTTTTTGTTTATGTCATTCCGGGGCGGCAAAGCCGAACCCGGAATCTCGAGATTCTCTGGTGCGGGAGCCCGCACCATAGTTCGATGCTGCGCATCGCCCCGGAATGACGGAGTGAAGCCTCAGACCTTGTCGAACAGGGACTCGACATATTCCCAGTTCACGAGGTTCTCGACAAACGCCTTCAGATAGTCCGGACGGCGGTTGCGATAATCGATGTAGTAGGAGTGCTCCCAGACGTCGCAGCCGAGGATCGGGGTGGCGCCATGCACCAGCGGATTCTCGCCGTTCGGGGTCTTGGAGATCTCGAGCTTGCCGTTCTTGACCTGGAGCCAGGCCCAGCCGGAGCCGAACTGACCGACGCCAGCCGCCTGGAAGTCGGTCTTGAACTTCTCGAAGCCGCCGAGGTCCTCGTTGATCTTCTTCTCGAGCTTGCCGGGCAGCTTGGTGCCGCCGCCATTGGGCTTCATCCAGCTCCAGAAGTGAATGTGATTGTAATGCTGGCCGGCATTGTTGAACACCGCGGGGTTCTTGCCGAACGAGCCCTTGACGATCTCCTCAAGGGATTTGCCTTCCCATTCGGTGCCCTTGAGCGCGTTGTTGCCGTTGGTGACATAGGCCTGGTGGTGCTTGTCGTGGTGGAATTCCAGAGTTTCCTTCGACATGAATTGCCCGAGGGCGTCATAGGCGTAAGGAAGGGGGGGCAGCGTGAATGTCATGGGTTGTTGTCCGCAACTGATGGGGAACGAAGCTTAACGGTCACCCCTTATAGAAGGTTCCGCCGCCGTTAAATACCGCCAATTTCGAAAGGCCGGGATGCGAGGCACGGCCGGAAAGCACAATTTTGCCGCAGGCGCGCCGATGCTCGTCCCGACTTGATCGTCGCCGCAAAATATCATTGCCTTTGAACCGCTTATGACAGAACGAATGGACCACGCAGCCAGCATGCAAAAGACAGAGCAATGAGCATCGAGATCGATATTTTAAACGGTGACGCCTCGTGGTCGATCGCGGAGCCCTTGCATAGCGCGGTCTGGCCGCGCCACAAGGTCGAGAAGCAGCCTTGGGGTCACGTCATGTGGGCCCATCCCGATCTACGTGTACTGATCGAGACGCCCGAGGACGGCCTCGTTTGCCATGTCGGCATCTACTTCCGCACTGTCACCTGGAACGGGCAGAAGGTGCATGTCGGCGGCATCGGCGGAGTCTGCACGCGCGAGGACTGTCGCGGCCGCGGCTACGCCACCATGGCAATCGACGCAGCGGTGCACACCATGCGGGCCAACGAGGCGGTCCGCTTTGCGATCCTGTTCTGCGAACCGCACAATGTCGCCTTCTACGAGGCGCGCAAATGGCAGCCCTTCAAGGGCGAGGTCTATTGCGAGCAGCCGGAGGGACGGATTCGATTCACCCATATGGCCCCCTACGTGTTCGACGTGGTGCGCGCACCGACGCTCGGCACCATCGACCTGTGCGGCCTGCCCTGGTGACGCCGGTGTTCGCTGGGGCAAATAAGCGCAGGAATGTGATTCCATCAGGCGTTGCACTATCCTGATTTGCTGCTATTGAGACGCCTCCATTCCAAGGCGCCCTCCATGACATTCAGATTTGCCGCCCTCGCTATCCTCCTGGCTGCGCTGCTTGGTGGGACTGCCGCGCAGGCGCAGAGCGCCGACGGGACCTGGCTTACTCAGGCCGGCGATGCACGCGTCAGGATCAGCAAGTGCGGCGGCGGCATCTGCGGCGTGATCGTCTGGCTGCGGGAGCCCTACGACACCGCGACCGGCCAGCCCGCGACCGACAGCAAAAATCCCAATCCCGCGCTCGCCAAACGCTCGATGATGGGATTGCCGCTGTTCAGCGGCATGCGGCCAGCCGGGCCGAGCAAATGGTCGGGCGAGATCTACAATGCCGACGACGGCAGCACCTATGCGAGCAGCGTGACGGTAACCGGCGCGGATTCGCTGCGGGTCGAAGGCTGTGTCGGTGCGCTCTGCGGCGGCGAGACCTGGACGCGGGCCGGACGCTAACTCGCGTCCGCCGGCATCGCCTTCAACGCCGTCGCTGCCGATGCGTAGCCGCCCCGCGCGCCATCGATGAAGTGGACGTGATCGCTGCGCAGCGCCGAGGGCGTGAAGCAAGTCATCATCGCGGCGTCCTGCTGATAGAGGCCATAGCGCACGATGCCGGCGCGTGCGGCCGTCGCAAGACGATCGCTCAGGTCGCGTTCGAGCTCAGGGGTACAATCGAGAATCATGCGCAGGCCGTCGTCATATTTTCGGAAGTCGGAGTTCTCGACCACCTGGCGCTTGTAGACCTTCGGCACGAAGCCGCCGGCTTTGATGTCGAAGTGCATCAGGAGATAGGCGAAAAGCGTGTAGGCGAGCACGGCGGCGCGACGCGTGAACAACGAGCCGCCGCGTTTCGCGCGGGCTTCATAGTCCAATCCCTGCGGCGGCCACGTCAGCGGCGGCCCCTGCGGCGGCACGGGACGGCCAGCATCCGGGCTGCGCTCGACCAGCTGGATGATGTCCTCGATCACTTTTCGGAATGCCGTCGGATCCGCACCGCGCGCCGGCATCACCAGCACCGACAGGATCAGTCCGCGCGAGGCCGGAATCACCTCGAACCGGCAAGACAGGCCCGAGAGATCCGGATGCGTGCCGGCGGGCGCTTCGGTGATGGCGAACTCGCCACGCTTCATCGCGGCGTCGGCCCAGTTCAGCCCACCGCCGGAGAACATCGCATAGGACAAATTGGCCGACGGGCCGAACCGCGCGACTCGCACATCCAGGCCTTGCGCGCGGATGGCGCTCACCGGCACCAGCGCAACGCGCATCATGAGATCGAGATCCTCCCGCACCCAGGCCGCGGTCGCGGCCAATGCTTCGCGGGCGCGGTCGAGATCGCGGGGCGCCACCGCAAAGCTCGCGCCATCGCCACCGAACACGAAGGGGAATTCGCGCCCCTCCAGCGCGTTCGTGACCGCCGCGATCACGGCGGCGCCGGCCATGTTGACCGCCTTGTAACGCTGCGCCGCAATCGCCTTGGTGGAATCGACGATATCGGCGACGCCAATGCTCCAGTCCTCCGGCAACGGCGAATACAGCGCAGGGTCCATCAGGCTGGTGAACCCGCGAAAGACGGGAATGGCGCCGTAGAAGGATTCGCCTGATGTCATCTGGTGACGCCGCGATGGTTGGGAACATTTCCAAAAGAAATACGTGGCAAGTTCGATTCGGGTTCGCCGCCTGACGCGCCCCCTGCAATCATTGGCCGAAACGGCCTCGAACAACAAGATGAGGCCGCGCTGCAATGCCGCAACGGATCATTGATCGACGTCAAACGACCGGCCGGGGAGAACGACTAGGGTTGGGCCCTCTCCAGGGGTTGCACGGGATTTTCGAAGTGCCCGACTTCGCCAACAAGGACTCCACCGGCCCGGTCCGCCGGCGCACCGGGCTTGACCCGATCAGCGCGGTCAAGATGCCGGAACGATTGACCGCGGCCGTTGATGCCTGGGCGGAAACCCATCAGCTGTCGCGCTCGGATGCGATCTGCAAGCTGGTCGAACTGGGGCTGAACACTGCGCCTGCCGCACCGTCATCGACGCACACGGTCGCATCGGAAGCCACCAGGATCGAAGAGATCGCAGTGCAGGAGATCGATAGTCTGCTTGATCCCGACTTGCCGCCAGACGAACGCGAGCGCCGCATTCGGCGCCTCACCGAAGGGCCCCCGGAATTTTCACATGAGCGGGTCGATCTGCCAAAGCACGAACCGTGAGCACCGATAGGGCTAATGCAGCTTCTCATCCTCGCGCTTGCGCGATGCGGGCGCGGGCACGTTGTGACAGCCTACCAGGCGGACGAATTGCTGCGGATACATTTCGTGGCCATGATCGCCGGAGTTTTGATGCGCCATCGGCGGGCTATGAATGTCGTCCGGCTTCGCGCGGGATGGCTCGGTCGGGCCGTAATTCGAAGCGGTCATGTTTGAACTGGCCATGGACTGCTCCTCGTGGATTGGGGCAGATCGATTGACGTAACTCAACCGATTGCGGCGCATCTTACGACCAAATCCGGCGGAATGACATTGCTCCGGATCAACTCAATTATGGCGAAGCGGGTTCCGCCTTACGCCGTGTTGCCGGCGTCGATCGTGAACACCGTGCCCGTCGTATTACGCCCGCCTTCGCCGAGCAGATATTCCACCATGCGCGCGACGTCGTCGGTCTCGGGCAGCCGGCGCAGCGCGCTGCGGCCGGCGATGCGCTTGCGAGCCTCCTCGGACAGATTGTGCGTGAGCTCGGTGTCGATGAAACCGGGCGCGATCGCATTCACCGTGATGCCGAGCTTGCCGACCTCGCGCGCGAGCGAGCGGGTGAATCCGGTGGCGGCGGCCTTGGTCGCTCCATAGACCGAGAGCCCGTTATAGCCCGTCGTCGCGATGATCGAGGAGATGTTGATGATGCGGCCCGCACCATCCGCCATCATCTGACGCGCGACATATTTGGTGAGAATGATCGGCGACAGCACGTTGAGCTGCACCAGTGCCTCGATCTCGGAATTGTGCATGGTGGCGAGCAGGCCCTCGGTGCCGAGGCCGGCATTGTTGACGAGGCCAAAGATCGGGCCAAACTCGTCGCGCACCAGCTTTGCGAAGGCCGGGATCGCATCGATGACGGCGAGGTCGCAGGCGCGGAAATGCAGACGTCCTTCGGACTCGGCGATCGCGGCCTTGAGCTCCTCGCTCTCGCGCCGCGCCGCCGCGATCACGTTGTAGCCGGCGCCAACCAGGCGCTTGCCGATGGCAAGGCCGATGCCGCGGCTACCGCCGGTGACGAGAACATTATGCATCGCTGCGCGCCAATTTTCCGGCCGGGGTGACGTCGAGCGTTTCGACGAAGCGGATCACCGCCGGCACCTTGTGGGAAGAGAGCTGCGCGCGGCACTGATCCAGAATTTGATCTCGGATCTCCTTGGCCCGCGCCGGATCGGTACCGTCGGCGAGGATCACGTCGGCGACCACGATGCCGCCGGTGATCGGGCTCTTCCGCGATTTGGCTCGCGACATCCGCACATCGGGATGACGGTTGATCGCGGCCTCGATCTCCTCGGGATGGACCTTCAGGCCGCCGATATTGATGATGCCACCGCGGCGGCCAACGAAATAGTAACGATCGCCGCGCAGCTCGACCATGTCGCCGCTGTCGACGAAACCATCGCTATCGGTCAGCGCCGCAGCATCACGGCCGATATAGGCATGCGCGGTGCGGTTCGAGCGGATGCGGAGCGAGCCGTCGACGACCTTCATCTCGACGCCGTTGCGATTGCCGAGATAGTTTGCCGGAAAACCTTCCAGTCCGTCATTGACGGCGAAGCCGACACCGGCCTCGGTCGAGGCATAGGCGTGACCGACGGACGATCCCGGGAATGCGGCCTTCAGGGCGTCGAGCACCGCCTGATCGGCGATCTCGCCGGAGAGACGGACGTAACCCGGCGCGAATTGCGCGGCCGAGCCGCTCATCAGGAGCTTGCGCCAGTGCGAAGGCGTGCCGGAGATGTGGGAGACACCGCGCGCCTTCAGCCGCTTCACGTGATCGGCCAGCGGCTCGTGCGGGTCCGACAGCACCATCGAACCGCTCGAGAGAATGGCACGGAGGAAGATTTGCAGGCCGCCATAGCGGCGGATGTCATAGAACGTCGCCCAGACCGGCGCCGGCCCGCGCGCGGGTCCCTCGGCGACGATCGCGCCGGTCAGCGCTTCCAGCGTATGGCCGACGATTTTCGGAACGCCCGAGGTGCCCGAGGTCAGCATCAGCCATTCGGTCGCGCGTTCGGTCTGCGCCGGAGTGGCGGATTGGAGCGGAAATTGAGTGGTGACGACCAGCGCCACATTGGTATTGGCCCAGCGATCGGGCTCGTCGGTGACGACGGCATCGATCCCGGCATCCGCGCTCAGGGCATCGAGATGCGCCGGGTTGAGATCCGGCGGGCAAAGCAGCATGCGGCGGGCGATACCGTCGAGCTCGATCATGGCAAGGCCCGACCGCAGCTGGTCGGACAATTTCAGCAGCACCGCGCGGCCCGAGAGCTCGCGCAGGCGGCCGCCCAGGACCGTCAGCGACAGCATGTCCGTCAGCGAGACGACATCGTGCGCGTCCGACAGCGTGCGGCCCTTCAGTTCCGCGCCGAGATGGTCGCGAAGCGCAAAGATCTCACGCGGGGACATTTTCGTAGGCCCGCACGAAATCGCCCACGGTGGCGGGGAACGCGGCGTCCTCGGAAATGGTGAAGGGATCGACGCCGGTCTCGTCCTCGAGGCGCGCGACCAGGATCGCGAAGGCAAGCGAGTCGAAGCCCGTCTCGTGCAGGGACAGATCGTCCGTGAGTGTGGGAAGCGCGACGTGCTGTTCCTTGGCGATCTGCTGGATCGCTTCAATAACCTTAGACCTTACCGACATGGCTGGCTCACTTCCGTTATCGATCGTTCGTGTTGCGGCGGCTCTTGATGACCACCCCTTGGCGCTGTGTTTACCCGACAGAAGTAAATGGGCTCTTGGACAATTCAGATAAAATTGGACCTATCTAGCGGATTTCGGTGCAGTTACAGCCTGATCGAGCCATCCACGATCTCTGCGTATGTTTCCGCATCGAGCGCGACATAGGCGCCGGATTTAGGCTCCGCCATGAACAGCGGATCGGAGATCGCGGCTGGATTGAACCCCTCCCGAGCCAATTCCCCCTTCTTCTGCTTGAACGTCTCGGTCGCATCGAGCTCGCGGGAGATGCGGATGAAGACCGGGCGGGCGTAGGCCGGCAGGCGCTGCGCGAGGTGCGCGGGCAGTGCCGCGATGTCAAAACCTTCGTTGACGACGATCGCGCTCATGCCGGCGCGGCCCGTCCGCGCCGGGGATGCCGACACCATAGGTGGTGGCGTCGATCACGCCGGTGAAATCACGCACTGCGTCGTTGACTTCCGAGGTCGCAACGTTCTCGCCCTTCCAGCGAAAGGTATCGCCGATGCGGTCGACGAAATGAAAAAGCCCTTCTCATCGAGCCGCATCAGATCGCCGGTGCGGAACCAGGCGTCGCCCTTGGCGAAGACATCGCGAAGAACCTTCTTCTCGGTTTCCGCGGCGTCGGTGTAGCCCTCGAAGCGGCCACCGCCCTGGTCGGCCGTACCGATGCGGCCAATGGCCTCGCCCGCCTCGCCACGCGCACATGCGATGCAAAGACTTTCCGCGTTGCGCAGCGGCGCACCGTCGCCGCGATCGAGCTTGACGAGACTTGCAGGGAAGCGATGCGCGAGCAGCGGTGGAATGCGCCCGATCGCGCCCGGCTGGCCCTCGACATTGAACAGGGAGAAATTGCCTTCCGTCGCCGCATAGAACTCGAGGATGCGGGGAATGCCGAAGCGCGCCTTGAAGTCCTGCCAGATGTCACCGCGCAGGCCGTTGCCGCAGGCGAGCCGCAAGCGATGGCGGTTCTCGTATTCCGACGGCGGCGCCTTGAGCAGGTAGCGGCAGAGTTCGCCGATATACTGGAACAGGGTACAGTCATGCCGCACGATGTCAGACCAGAAACTCGAGGCCGAGAATTTTTCCGCGATCACGACGGCGCCGCCGGCGGCGAGCATGCTGCATGGCGCGACGATGCCGCCGACCGAGTGGAACAGCGGCAGGCAATCATAGAGCCGGTCCTGCGGCGTGGCTCCGGTGAGGCCGGCGAACCAAAGTCCCCAATTGAGGATACGGCGATGGCTGATGCTGGCGGCTTTAGGCAGGCCCGTCGTGCCGGAGGTGTAGATCAGCAGCGCACGATCGTCGATGGTGACGTCGCCATGTTCCCCCGGCGAGAGCGGGCCGTCGTCGAGCGCGGCAAGCGCGACGTCGATGGCGCGCTCGCTGCGTGCGTCACCGTGGGTCCACACCTTGGCTTCCGACTTCAGATGCGGCGTCGCGCTGTCCAGCATCTGCGTCAATTCGTGCGCGACGATAATGTGCGAGGGCTTCGCGACGTCGATGCAATGCGAGAGCGATTGCCCCACAAGCTTGGTGTTGATCAGCGCGACCACGCCGCCAACCCGGCTGATGCCGAGCCATGCCGCGACATAGTCGGTGCTGTTCGGCATGATCAGGCCGACGGTGTCGCCTTTGACAATACCGACCGAGCACGCCCAGCGCGCGTAGCGATTGATACGCTTCGACAGGCCGCCGTAGTCGAGAGTTGCGTCCTCCATGACCAGCGCGACGCGGTCGGGCTGGCCCCGTGCCCAGTCGTCGACGACGTCGGCGAATAACCGGCCCGGCAGCGTCTCGATCCGCGCGGTCAGCTCGATCGCCTTCAGCCAGATTTTTGAAGCCGATGGCGCGCGCGCTGCTCGGGGTTGATCGATGACGCCGGTGCTCATGCCGTTCATTCTTTTCGGGCGGTAATTGCTTGTTCCCGGCAGCTTAGCCCGCGCGTCCTGCCCAGATGTTAAGAGACAAGGTAAACCTCAGTTAGCCCTCGATTAACTGCGATCATCCTTTACCAAGCCGGCGGGAACAGCATGCGGCCTGGTGCGATTCTTGCGATACCAAATCCAGTCATTCAGGCGCGCTGCGCGCGTCCCCTCTGTCCCGCTTGCGGGGAGCTGAACTGGAGGCCATCATGATCACCAGACGCCACTTCCTTCAGACCGCCGCCTGTGCAGCGGCCGCGCTCGCCGCGCCGTGCGCATTTTCCATGGGGAATCCGTCCTATCCGTCACGCAGCGTGAAATGGGTGGTGCCCTATGCGCCGGGCGGCGCCACCGACCTGCTGTCGCGGCTGATCTGCCAGCGACTGTCCGACCGGCTCGGCCAGACCTTCGTGGTCGAGAACAAGCCCGGCGCGGGCAGCAATATCGGCACCCAGGCGGTGATCACCTCGGCCCCCGACGGCTACACACTGCTGCTCACCTCGACCGCGAACGCGATCAACGCGTCGTTCGACCCCGCGCTGGCTTATGATTTCAGCAAGGGCATCGCACCCGTTGCGGGCGTCGCACGCATTCCGCTGGTGCTGGTCGTCAACAATGATCTTCCGGTGAATAACGTCGCCGACTTCATCGCCTACGCCAGGGCCAATCCCGGCAAGATGTCGGTCGCCTCGTCCGGCATCGGCACCTCGCTGCATCTCTCCGGCGAACTGTTCAAGTCGATGGCCGGCGTGCAGTTCACTCACGTGCCCTATCGCGGCTCCGCGCCGGGACTGACCGACGTGATGAGCGGCCAGATCCAGGGCATGTTCGACAACGTTACCTCGTCCTTCGAGCTGGTCCGCGCCGGCAAGCTGCGCGCGCTGGGCGTCACCACGCGCGAGCGCTCGGAGATTTTGCCGGACGTGCCGCCGATCGCGGAGACGCTTGCCGGCTACGAGACTTCATCGTTCTATGGCGTCGGCGCCCCGCACGACACCCCGCGCGAGATTATCGATCTCCTCAATCGCGAGATCGATGCGGCCCTGTCCGATGCGGAGATCAAGGCCCGCGTCGCCGAGCTCGGCGCCATCCCGCTGCACGGCAACGCCGATGCGTTCGGCGGCATGCTGGGCGAAGAGACTGCGCGCTGGCGCAAAATTGTCGAGCTGTCGGGCGCGAGAAAGGAGTAAGCGAGAGGCAGACCGCGCTAGGTGAGTTCGGCCGAACAGGCTATTCTTGCCTCTACCTTGCGTTGTCCTGGCTACGACAGGGAGGCGACCCGTGGCCCTCGACCCCTCACAGATTCCGGTTCAGGCAGCGCCGTTCGAGCAACCGCTGACCATTGTTGCCAACCGCCTCAGAGGCCAGAGACCAGTCAAGGTGGTCGCGATCGGCTCGTCCACGACGGCGGGCGAAGGCGGCATCGCACCCTATCCGCAACGCCTGCTCGCGGACCTTCGGATACAATTCCCCAAGGCGACAATCGATGTCATCAACCGGGGCGTCGGCGGCGAAGAGGCTCCTCAGGAGCTCATGCGATTCAAGCATGACGTCTTCGAGCAGAATCCGGATCTCGTGATCTGGCAGGTCGGAACGAATGCGGTCTGGCAATCGGCCGATCAGAAGCCTCCATCATTCGAAAAGACTACTCAGGCTATCCGTGACGGCGTCGACCAGATGCTCGCGGCCGGACGGATGGATGTGATCCTGATGGATTTGCAATATGTGCCGGCACTGCTGACACCGGCGAAGCAAGCCAGCGCCATCGCAATGGTCGACGCGATCAGCGAGATCGCGCATGCGAAGGGCGTCAACGTGTTCCGCCGCTTCGAGTTGATGCAGGGCTGGCACGATATCGCAAAGATTTCGTTCGACCGGATGGTCGACCCCGGTGACGACACCAGGCTGCACGCAAGCGACTGGACGACGGACAAGATGACCTGGCAATTGACCGCCGCGATCGACGCTGCGGTCAAAAAGGCGCAACCGTCCTGAGCCGCACCGGACGCTAACCCCTCCGCCTGTGGCGCGGACGCGGTTCGTTCCCCCGATAATACGGATTGAGATCGCAGGTCGCGGCGCGGCCGGAAGCCGTGGCGCGGCACTGCGGCAGCGAGGTGAAGGAACAGTCATACCAGTGCCCGCCGCCGCCGCTCATATCGCCGGTATAAACGTGCATGCAGACGGGATAGTTGGGATCGTAGGTCTGCGCTTGCGACGGCGCAGCCGCGAGCAAGGCACCGATGGTCACAATCAAGCCGAATAAGCAACGCATCAAGACTCTCCCTGGAAATCGCACTGCGGATCTCTACTGCCAGGTGAAGGAGCAGTCGAAATGACCGCCGCCTCCGCGCCAGGCCCGAAGACATCCGTGCATACCGGATAGCGCCGATCGATCATAGGTTTGGGCGCTCGCCGGTGCGACAGTTTGCAGCGTGGCAAACGCCAGCCTAGTCACGAATGGGGAGCGCATCGGAAACTTCCTCGAATCGGTGGCAGCGGCAGGCCGTTATGCCATTTCGATATGGCACAACACCGCGGGAGAAGCGATCGTTCCTCGCCAGACCTCTCCCGCTTGTGACGCACGCCTAAAACGGTTCAGGAGTGGGGCCCGCACTGGCCTGAAAGGAGGAAGAGCGGTCCGCTAAAGGCTGCATAGAACGCATATCTCACTGCTACCACTGCGTCCAACCTTCGACAAAGGTCGCAAGCGTTCGGCGCAGGATTCCGTTCGCAAGGCTGTTCGAAGGGTCTAATCTCCGCGTGATAATACCGGCTCCGGACCACCGAAGTTCTGGAGCCGTCAACAAACAAATGGGCTGAAGGAAACGCACATTCGCGCTCGAGCTCTCCCGGGCGCGGCTCCGCTTTGCGCGAGAAGATGCGCTGACCAGTCGATGGTGTCAGGGCATGCAAGAGAGCTTCTCGTCTCCGTTCATCCGCTATCCGATCGGCACCTCGCTGCTGATGGCGGGGACCCTGTTCGTCGGCCTCGTGGCGTATCCGCTGCTGCCGGTCGCACCGCTGCCGCAGGTCGACTTCCCGACCATTCAGCTCTCAGCGTCGCTTCCCGGCGGCAGTCCGGAAACCATGGCATCCTCCGTTGCCCAGCCGCTCGAGCGCCAGCTCGCGCAGATCCCTGGCATCACGCAGATGACGTCGACCAGCTCGCTCGGCTCGACATCGATCACCATCCAGTTCGACCTCAACCGCAAGATCGACGCCGCCGCCAACGACGTGCAGGCCGCGATCAATGCAGCAAGCGGTCAACTGCCGAAAAATCTGCCTTCGCCCCCCACCTATCGCAAGGTCAACCCGGCGGATTCGCCGGTCATGATCCTGTCCGCGACGTCGGACACGCTGCCGCTGACCGTCGTCAGCGACCGCACCGATGCGCAGCTCGCGCAGCAGATCAGTCAGATATCCGGCGTCGCGCAGGTGTTCGTCGGCGGGCAGCAGAAGCCGTCGGTGCGCATCCAGGTTGATCCGGCCAAGCTGGTGGCCAAGGGGCTATCGCTGGAGGACGTTCGGAGCCAGATCGCGGCCGCGACCACCGACAGCCCGAAAGGCAACATCGACGGCCCCAGGCGCGCGTACACGATCTACGCCAACGACCAGCTCACTCAGGCCTCGCACTGGCAGGACGTCATTGTCGCCTATCGCAACGGCGCGCCGTTGCGGATCCGCGACATCGGCCACGCCGTGGCAGGGCCAGAGGACATGAAGACGGCAGCCTGGGCCGACGGCAAGCGCGGCGTTTTCCTCGTCATTTTCAAGCAGCCCGGGGCCAACGTCATCGACACTGTCGACCGCATCAAGGCGCAGCTGCCCCGGCTGATCGCGGCGATCCCGCCTGCGATCGCGATCAAGATCATCAGCGACCGCACCATCACCATCCGCGCCGCGGTCGAGGACGTGCAGATCACGCTGATGACGACGATCGCGCTCGTGGTGATGGTGATCTTCGTTTTCCTGCGCAGCTTCTGGGCAACGATCATCCCGAGCATCACCGTCCCCCTGGCGCTGCTGGGAGCCTGCTCGCTGATGTGGGCGTTCGGGTACTCGCTGGACAATCTCTCCCTGATGGCTCTGACGATCGCGGTCGGCTTCGTGGTGGACGACGCGATCGTGATGCTGGAGAACATCACCCGTTACGTCGAGCTGGGCGAGAGGCCGCTTGCGGCGGCCTACAAGGGCGCGGCCGAAATCGGCTTCACCATCGTCTCGATCAGCATCTCTCTCGTCGCAGTGCTGATCCCGTTGTTGCTGATGGGCGGCATCATCGGCCGGCTGTTCCGCGAATTCGCGGTCACCCTGGCCATGGCAATCCTCGTTTCTCTCGTCGTGTCGCTGACGCTGACGCCGATGATGGCCTCCCGCTTCCTGCGCGCCAGCCACGAAGCCCGGCACGGTCGCTTCTACCAGTGGAGCGAGCGGATGTTCGAAAGGCTGCTCGGCGCCTACGGACGCGGGCTCGATGTCGCGCTGCGCCACAGCTTCGTGACGCTTTGTATCTTCTTCGCGACGGTCGCACTCTCGGTCTACCTCTTCATCCTGATCCCGAAGGGGTTCTTCCCGCAGCAGGACAACGGCTTCCTGACGGCCGTGTCCGAAATGCCCCAGGACATCTCCTTCACCGAGATGAAGCGACGCCAGGTCGAGCTCAATACCATCGTGCAGGCCGACCCTGCCGTGGATTCGATAGCGATGTTCATCGGCGGCGGTGGCACCGCGCTGAACTCGGGGCGCATGTACATCACTTTGAAGCCACTCGCTCAGCGCGACGCCGGCGCGCAACAGATCATCGCGCGGCTGCGGCCCAAGCTCGCCAAGGTCGAGGGCGCCAAGCTCTACATGCAGGCCTCGCAGGATGTTCGCCTCGGCGGACGCGCCACCCGCACCCAGTTCGAATTCACCCTGCAGGACGCCAATCTCGACGAGCTGAACGAATGGGCGCCGAAAATCCTCGACGAGATGAAAACTCTGCCGCAACTGCGCGACGTCGCGACGGACCAGCAGACCGAAGGCACGACGGTTCAACTGAGGATCAATCGTGACGCCGCCGCGCGCTACGGGATCCAGCCGCAGCTGATCGACGACACGCTCTATGACGCGTTCGGGCAGCGCCAGGTCACGCAATACTTCACACAGACCAACAGCTATCACGTCGTCCTGGAGATCGCGCCGGACCTGCAAGGCGAGCTCAGCACCCTCGACAAGCTCTATCTCAAGTCGCCGCTGACCGGCGACGAGGTGCCGCTATCGGTGTTCTGCAACTGGACCAATGTGCCGGTGCGACCGCTTGCGATTTCGCATCAGGGCCAATTTCCCTCGGTGACGATCAGCTTCAATCTCGCCGAGGGCGTGGCGCTGGGACAGGCGACCGACGCGGTGCTGCACGCGGTCGCCGAGATGCGCGCGCCGCCGAGCCTAGCGACGAGCTTTCAGGGCACCGCGCAGGCATTCCAGCAGTCGCTCGGCACCGTGCCGTTGCTGATTCTCGCCGCACTGGTCGTGGTCTACCTGATCCTTGGCGTGCTCTACGAGAGCTACATCCATCCCCTGACCATCCTGTCCACGCTGCCCTCGGCCGGCGTTGGCGCCGTCGCGATCCTGATGATCTTTGGTTTCGACTTTAGCCTCATTGCCTTGATCGGCGTCATTCTCCTGATCGGCATCGTCAAGAAGAACGGCATCATGATGGTGGATTTCGCCATCGCGGCCGAACGCGAGCAGCATCTCACCCCGGAGCAGTCGATCCGCCAGGCAGCGCTGCTGCGCTTCCGCCCGATCATGATGACGACGATGGCCGCCCTGCTCGGCGGCGTGCCGCTGATGCTCGGAAGCGGCACCGGAGCCGAAATCCGCCAGCCGCTCGGCTATGCCATGGTCGGCGGCCTTCTGGTGAGCCAGGCGTTGACTCTGTTCACCACCCCGGTCGTCTATCTCTACCTCGACCGCTTCTCCGACCGGCTCTCACGCTGGATGGAGAAGAAGCCGCAGGCCGATCCCGCGCGCGACGAGCAGACCGATCGCGCGGCGGAATGAGCGCAGCCAGGCATATCGCCCGGATTGGGATTACCCGCCCAGCCCCGGCAAGACGAGGCGGTTTAGCCGCGCCGCAAACGCCGCCGGGTCCTCCGGCAGCTCGCCGTCCAGAATCTGCGCCTGTTCGAGCAGGAGCAGGCTGAGATCATCGACCACCTTCGAGCCGGCCTGGGCCCTGGTGATCGCCGTGACCAGCGGATGGCGCAGATTGATCTCGAGGATCGGTTTGGTGCGCATGCCGCGGTTCTGCTGCGCCAGGATGCGCTCGAGCTCGCGGCTCGGCCCCTGGCTGTCGGCGACAAGGCAGGACGCGGAGCTGGTGAGGCGGGTCGAGACCTTGACGTCGCTGACGCGCTCGCCGAGCGCCGCCTTGATCACCGCGATGGTGGCGGCCTCGTCGGCGGCCGGCTCGTTTTTTTGCCTCGTCGGTCTCGTCGACGCGCGGGATCAGGTCGAGATTGAGATCGCCCTGGCTCAACGACTTCAGCGGCTTGCCCTCGAACTCCGTCGGCATCGAGGTCCAGAACGCGTCGACGGGGTCGGACAGCAGCAGCACCTCGATGCCACGCGCAGTTGCCGCCTCGAGGCGCGGACTGGACTTCAGCCGCTCGATGCTCTCGCCGACCAGATAATAGATCTCGGTCTGGTTCGGCTTGAAATCGGCGATGACGTCCTTGAGCGACCGTTTCTCACCCGATGTGGTGGTAAAGCGCGACAACGCGAGCAGCTTTTCGCGGCGCTCGAAATCCTCGTAAATGCCTTCTTTCAGCACTGCGCCGAAGGCGTCCCAGATTTTTGCAAAGTTCTCCGCGTCCTTCTCGGCGAGGCTTTCGAGCTCGTTGACCACGCGGGTGGCCACCGCTTTGCGGATCTGCGCCAGCTGCGGATTGTTCTGGAGCATCTCGCGCGAAATGTTGAGCGGAAGATCCTCGCTGTCGACGACGCCGCGGACGAAGCGCAGATAGCCCGGCAACAGATCGGCATCATCGGTGATGAAGACGCGCCGGACATAGAGCTTGACGCGGCCCTTGCGCGAGGGCTCGAACAGGTCGAACGGCTTTGTCGACGGCGCGAACAGCAGCACTGCGTAGGAGTAGCGGCCTTCGGCACGATAGTGCAGCGTCATGGCGGGATCATCGAAGGCCGAAGCGATCTGCTGATAGGCCTTCTTGTAGTCCTCCGCGGTCAGCTCCGATTTCGAGCGCTGCCACAGCGCGCTCGCCGAGTTGATCTGGCGCGGATCGCCCTGTTCGGGCACGAGTTCGATGGGAAAGAGAATGTTGTCGGAATAGGCGCCGATGACGCGCTCGATCTCGTAGGTCTCCAGATATTTTTTCGCGTCCTCCTTCAGGTGCAGGACGATCTCGGTGCCGCGCGCCACGCGCGCCGCCTCCTCGTCGCTCGCGCGCGCGATCTCGAAGCCGGAGCCGCCTTCGGAGCTCCAGGTCCAGACGTCGCTCTCGCCGGCGCGGCGGCTGATGACGACGATCTTGTCGGCGACCATGAAAGCTGAATAGAAGCCGACGCCGAACTGGCCGATCAGGCCGAGGCCGTCCTTGGCTTCCTTCAGCTTCGACACGAACGCCTTGGTGCCGGAACGGGCGATAGTGCCGAGGTGGTCGATCAGCTCCTGCCGCTCCATCCCGATGCCGTTGTCGGCGATCGTGAGCGTCGTGGCGGTCTTGTTCGGGATGATACGGATCTTGAGCGCGTCGCCCTCGCCCAGCAGCGCCGGATTGGCGATCGCCTCGTAACGCAGCTTGTCGCAGGCATCCGAGGCGTTGGAGATCAGCTCCCGCAGGAAGATGTCGGTCTCCGAATAGACGGAATGCACCATCAGGTGCAGCAGCTCGGAAACCTCGGCCTGGAAGGGCTGCGTATGGGCAGCCGTATCTGACGTCGTCATGCGTTTACCCGGTCAAAATCAAAGGGAAGAAACCCGGGATATAACGCGAGGGGATAGGGGATCAAGTGCACATCAGAGATCGCCCTCCTGGCGGAAAGGCGATGTATCCAGAGCCGTTGCGGATCAGGTCAGGCAGCGGCCCGGCTGGAGCAGTTTTGCGACTTCCGTCAGGGAGCTGACCATGGGCTCGCAGGCGATCGTCGGCCTGTTGCGACCCTGCTTCTGCTGATTCTGGAGCACGAGCGGCGGCTTGGCATTGCCGGTTTCGATGATAGCGGGGACCCGCAGCAGCACGGACGTGTCGGCGAGGTCGTTCAGCCGCATCGACACGGTGCGGGTCGGAGCCGCCGCTGGCTTGAGGTCGGCGATCCGGTCGGCCTTGGTGGCACGATTGACAGTATCGCCCGGCTTGTCGGTCACCGCCTGCCAGCGGCCGGCGAGATCGTGGCCGAAGGCCAGCTGGGCGGCACTCAGACTAGTGGCAAGGGTGGCTGCGATCGCGGCGCCCAAAAATGCTTTATGAATCTGTGACATGAATGTCGATCCCTCGCCCCATGGCGATCGTGGGAACAACGCAATGAGCCGGCCGGCAGTTCTCAATCGTTAAGATCACTTAACCGTGTGCGAGAATCGTCGCGGGCGATCAAAAAGTTTGCACCGGCCTGGAACGACTTTGGGGGCCGGGGTCGTCACAACAGCCGGCTATTCCCCCCTGCCCCATAAGCCGGTGACGTAGGGCGCGACTGTGGTGATGCCAGTCGCGCCTTACTTTTGTCTGGAGCTCACTTTTGTTTGCGGACTATTTGGCCTTCCCCGCCAGCCAGTCCCGCCCCTCGCCATAGAGCTGCTCGACTTCAGGCCCGGTCAGGCCAGGCATGTCCCGCTTGACCTTGTAGCCGATCAGCTCCTGCATGTAGGCGAGGTGGCGGTAGCCTTCGGGCAGCGCCGCCAGTGCCTGCTGGTCGAGGCGGAGGGTCGCCGCGGGATCGACCGGGTCGATCCGGTCCTTCTCGTAGATCGGCTGGCGGCGAACGATGCCCCATTTGCCTTGCCGCTTCTCCAGAAAATCATAGAAGCGGCCGGTGCAGACGACGTCGCAGAGCACGTCTTGCACCGGCGCGCGCTGCGAGATCGTCATCTTGGTCTGCGCGAGGGCGCGCTCGCCCTGAAGATCAATGCTGGTGCCGCCGAGGAAATGCAGGATGCGTACGCCCCTGGCGAACCCCTCCTGGCTGACCCGGATGAAATCCCGCGCCGGCCCCTGAAACCAGGTGGCCGACATCCAGCCTTCCTCGTGCCAGACGGTCGCAAACCGCTCCCAGTCGCCGGCATCGCGCCAGACCGCCCAGTTCTCGACGAGGTCGCGGATGGCGAGGCGATCGAGCAGTTGCTGGTCCATGAACACGTCTCCGATGGCACTGCGGCTGCGAGACGGCCGCTGCTGGAGGTATGAGCGGCGAATTCGACGTCCGTCAAGCGCGGCAGACGACGAGAAAAAATCCGGCGTACCTTGCAGTACGCCGGATCAAATCCATTCGCTCCTTTAGGAGCTTCCCTACGCCGCCGGCGCCTTGGGCGCGCGGTTGCGCGAGTTGCGCTGGAAGAACAGCGCCTGGCTCGCCACCGCCGACACCATCGCCGGCTGGAACGGCTTGGAGATCAGGAACGCCGGCTCGGGGCGTTCGCCGGTAAGGAAGCGCTCCGGATAGGCGGTGATGAACACCACCGGCACCTCGAAGGTGCGCAGCAACTCGTTGACGGCATCGAGGCCCGACGAGCCGTCGGCGAGCTGGATGTCGGCGAGGATCAGGCCGGGCCGCTTGTTCTTGGCGAGCGCCACCGCGTCGGCGTGAGTGCGCGCGACGCCGACGACATTGTGACCTAAATTCTTCACCAGGCTCTCGAGGTCCATGGCGATGAAGGTCTCGTCTTCGATGATCAGCACGTCGGTGGCGATCTCGGCTGCCATCTCGCGTCCGGCGGCGTCAGCAAACCGACGCGTCTCGGCGACGTCGGTGCCGAGGATGTAGCCGACTTCCTCTTCCGAAAATCCCTCCAGCGAGAGCAGCAGGAACGCCTGCCGCGGCAGCGGCGTGATATTCGACAGCCGTCGCTCCGGCGGCATCGGCAGCGTCGCCACCTCGGAATCGTCGTTGACGGACACCGAATTCCAGATCTGGGTGAACAGCCGGAACAGGCCCGCGCGCGGCCCATGGCTCTCGTCAAGCACGGACGGATCTCCGAGCATGGCTTCCAACATGGCTGCGACATAGGCGTCACCGGAGGCCTGGCTGCCCGTCAGGGCGCGCGCATACCGGCGCAACAACGGCAAGTGCTCAGCAACAAGCTGCGAACGGGACATCCCCACTCCATTCATTTCGGACCAAAAACTTGGAAACAGGGAACTGTGAGGGGAGGCCCGGGTTCCCCTCCTGCGACTGATTACGTTTCAGGATAAGAAAAGTTCCCCCGAACCGGGAACTTTTTGTCGAACCTCGCATTGAGCCTATCCAGGGAACGGCTCCCGGTTGAGAAAACCTCTCTATTTTGCAGTCACTTAACTCGGGGAAACGTGGAACAGGTCATGAAAGATCTCAAGTCTCAAGCCAGCAAAAGCACGACCCCCGGCAAGGGAGGCCTCACTCCGGAGATCCAATCCCGGATCGGGCACCAACTGCGCGCCATGTACGACGACGTCGTACGGCAAGGGGTTCCCGACCGGTTCGCGGAGCTCATCAAGAAGCTTGATGCGCCGGGAGGCGGACCTCAGGATGAGAATGGTGCTGGGGGCTCCAACGACAACCATGGGAGGGACTAATGCCTCTCACGAACTCCCTGCGTGACGACATCCTCGCGGCCGTGCCGAGTTTACGCGCGTTCGCGATCTCGCTCAGCGGCAATGCGGACCGCGCCGACGATTTGGTGCAGGAGACGCTGTTGCGCGCGCTTGCCAACATCGACTCGTTCCAGCCCGGCTCGAACCTGCCGGCGTGGCTGTTTACGATCCTGCGCAACCTGTTCCGCTCGGACTATCGCAAGCGGCGGCGGGAAGTCGAGGATGCCGAGGGCAACTACGCCAAGACGCTGAAGACGCAGCCCTCGCAGAACGCGCATCTCGAGTTCGAGGAGTTTCGCGTCGCGCTCGAGAAGCTTCCGCAGGACCAGCGCGAAGCGCTCATCCTGGTCGGCGCCTCCGGCTTCTCCTACGAGGATGCGGCCTCGATCTGCGGCTGTGCAGTCGGCACCATCAAGAGCCGCGTCAACCGCGCGCGCTCCAAGCTCGCGGCGCTGCTCTATGTCGACGGTGCCGAGGATTTCGGGCCCGACGAGACCGTGCGCGCCGTGATCGGCGGCAGCGGCGGATAGCGGCCGGCGTTAATCGACCAAACGGTACTGCGAAGGCGGCCGTTCACGCGGCCGTCTTTGCGCGCGCGTCGCTCACTCCTCGACGAACGTGACGGTGTCGGCGACGCTCGCGCGCGAGGTCCGGTAGCTGTTGACCTTGTGGGCGTTGTCGGCATAGCCGAACGAGATACCGCAGACGACGCGGCGGTCGTCGGGCAGATTGAAGTGACGGCGGATCAGGCCCGAGTGACGCGCCAATGCCGCCTGCGGAATTGTGCCGAGCCCAAGCGCCTGCGCGGCGAGCATGAAATTCGAGACATAGGCGCCGCAATCGATCGCGCCGTAGATGCCGAGCGGCTCGCTGGTGTGAATGATCGCGACGTGCGGGGCGCCGAAGAAATTGTAGTTCTCCAGCGCCTGCCTGGCGTAGGCGCTTCTGTCGCCGCGGGCGATTCCGAGCGTGTTGTAGAGCTGAAAACCGCTCTCGCGGCGCCGTTCGAGATAGACGCCGACATATTCGCGCGGCGGGGTGAAATCATAGTCGTCGCCGAGGCCGCTGGAGGCCTCCTTGTAGATCAGCTGACGGAAACGCTCCTTGGCCTCGCCGCTGGCGATGACGACCTGCCAGGGCTGACTGTTGCACCAGGACGCCGTCCGCTGCGCCGTCGTCAGCACATGCTCGATGATGGCGCGGTCGACCGCTTGCGGCAGGAAAGCGCGCACGGAGTAGCGCTCGTTGAGGAGCTCTTCGAGCACGCGGATGCGATCGTCTTGTTTCACTTTGGCGTCCATGGATCAGCTCGCGCTCTTCTCTTCGTAGGGTGGGTTAGCCGAAGGCGTAACCCACCAACTTCTGTTTCCGCGTCGACAGACGCGGTGGGTTACGCCTAGCGGTTTGCGCTTCGCAATCCGCGGGGCTAACTCACCCTACAAGTTACGTCTAACGCCCCTTGGTCGGGATCTTGTTGTACGGCACGTCCTTGTCGACACGGATGTCGCCCGGCAATCCCAGCACCCGCTCGGCGATGATGTTACGCAAAATCTCGTCGGTGCCGCCGGCGATGCGCATCGAGGGCGAGGACAGCAGCATCTGCTGGAACTGGCCCTGCGCGGTCTCCTCGTCGGTGCCGGTGAGAACGCCGGCCGCGCCCTGGAGGTCCATGGCGTAGGCGGCGATGTCCTGGAGCATCATGCCCGACACCAGCTTGCCGATGGAGTTTTCCGGGCCCGGCTGCTCGCCCTTGGACAGCGACGAGATCGCGCGGTAGCTGGTGTACTTCAATCCGCTCGACTTCACGGCCCAGCTCGCAAGTTTCGAGCGCACGGCGGGATCGTCGATGGCGAGCCCGTCCTCCAGCATCAGGTTGGAGCAGAACTCGAACATCTCGGGGACGCCGGTCGCGAGCCGCGATCCGATCGACATGCGTTCGTTCATCAGGGTGGTCAGCGAGACGCTCCAGCCCTCGCCGACGGCACCGAGGCGCTGGCTGTCCGGGATCACCACGTCGGTGAAATAGACCTCGTTGAACTCCTGCATGCCGTTGGCCTGCTTGATCGGCCGGACCTCGACGCCCGGGCTCTTCATGTCCAGAAAGAACATGGTGAGCCCCTTGTGCTTGGGCACGTTGGGGTCGGTGCGCGCGATCAGGAGGCCGAAGTCGGAATAATGCGCGCCCGAGGTCCAGATCTTCTGGCCGTTGACGACCCAGCTGTCGCCCTTCTTCTCGGCCCGCGTGCGCAGGCCTGCGACGTCCGAGCCCGCGGACGGCTCGGAGAACAGCTGGCACCAGATCTCCTCGCCGGAGGCGGCTTCGGCAAATGCCGGCGTTTTGCGTCCTCGCTGCCCCAGGCCATCACGGTCGGACCGCACATGCCCTCGCCGATCTGGAACGGCTGCGTCAGCTTGCCGTAGACGCCCTCTTCCTGTTGCCAGATCACACGCTCGATCGGCGTGGCGCCACGGCCGCCATATTCCCTGGGCCAGTGCAGGCAGGCCCAACCAGCTTCGGCCTTCTTCTTTTGCCAGGCCTTGCCGACATCGACGATGTCGTGATGAGCGAGCCGGATCCGGCCAAGCGAGGATTTCGACAGCTCCTGCTCGAACTGTTTCGGCGCGTTGGCGGCGACCCATTTACGCGCGGTCTCGCGGAATGCGGCTTCCTGCGGCGTATCGTCGAAATTCATGGCGCTTCCCTTTTATTGTCATTCCGGGGCGCGCAACGCGCGAACCCGCAATCCAGAGGTTACCTACACATCCCGAGATTCCGGGTTCGGCTCTTCGAGCCGCCCCGGAATGACGGCTAATTCCTTCCCTTGGTCGGGATCTTGTTGAACGGCACGTCCTTGTCGACACGGATGTCGCCGGGCAGGCCCAGCACCCGCTCGGCGATGATGTTGCGCATGATCTCGTCGGTGCCGCCTTCCACGCGCGTGCCCGGTGCGCGCAGCAGCATCGCCTGGAAGCGGCCGGCGACTTCGGCGTCGTCCGCTCCGCTGACCACCCCGGCCGCGCCCTGAAGATCGAGCGCATAGGTCGCGACGTCCTGAATCATCGATCCCGCCACCAGCTTGCCGACGGAGTTTTCCGGCCCCGGCCGCTCGCCCTTCGACAGGGCCGAGATCGCTCGCATGCTGGTGTAGCGCAGCCCGGTCGCCTTCACCGCCCAGTTCGCCAGCTTCGAGCGCACCGCGCGGTCCTCGATCGCGGGGCGGTCGTCGAGCATCAGGCTCGTGCAATAGTCGAACAGCTCGGGAAAGCCGGTCGAGACGCCCGCGCCAATCGCGCTACGCTCGTTCATCAGCGTGGTCAGCGAGACGTTCCAGCCGTCATTGACCTCGCCGAGGCGCTGGTGATCGGGAATGCGGACATTGGTGAAATAGACCTCGTTGAAGTCGGAGGCGCCGCTCGCCTGCTTGATCGGCCGCACCTCGACGCCGGGGCACTTCATGTCCAGGAAGAACATGGTGAGGCCCTTGTGCTTCGGCACATTGGGATCCGTGCGGGTCAACAGGATGCCGTAGTCGGAATAATGCGCGCCCGAGGTCCATATCTTCTGGCCGTTGATGATCCACTCGTCGCCGTCCTTCTCGGCGCGCGTGCGCAGGCCTGCGACATCGGAGCCGCCGGCGGGCTCCGAGAACAGTTGGCACCAGACCTTTTCGCCAGAGGCGAGCGACGGCAGATAGCTGCGCTTATGCTCCTCGCGCGCGAACGCCATCATGGTCGGCCCGCACATGCCGTGGCCGATGATGAACATGCCGGAGAGCTTGCCGAACGGACCCTCTTCCTGCTGCCAGATCACGCGCTCGATCGGCGAAGAACCGCGGCCGCCATAATCCTTGGGCCAGTGCAAGCAGGCCCAGCCGGCATCGGCCTTTTTCTTCTGCCACGCTTTCGCGACGTCCAGAATGTTGGCGTTCTTCAATTGCGTGCGGCCGAGCGAGGATTTGCGCAGCTCCTCTTCATATTGCTTCGGCGCATTCGCCGCGATCCAGGCGCGGGCAGTGGCGCGGAATTCGGCTTCCTGCGGAGTGTCGTCGAAGTTCATGGTGTCTCTCTTCTTCCGCCATTCCGGGGCGATGCGAAGCATCGAACCCGGAATCCAGAAGGTTATCGACTCATTTCGAGATTCCGGGTTCGCCGCGTTGCGGCGCCCCGGAATGACATCACGCCGCGTTCTTCTTGCGCATGCGGTCGATCAACTGGTCTTCCCAATAGGACAGGCTGCCGAGCCCGAGCGCCATGGCGTTGGCACGGCGGTAATACATGTGGCAGTCGAACTCCCAGGTGAAACCCATGCCGCCGTGGACCTGGATGTTGTTCTTGGCGCAATGCTGGAACGCCTGCGTCGCGCTGATGCGCGCGGCGGCAGCCGCTTCCGGCAGTTCGGATGCGTTGGTCGAAAGCGCCCAGGCGCCGTAATAGCTGTTGGACCGCGCCAGCGTCGCCGAGACGTACATGTCGGCGAGCATGTGTTTGACCGCCTGGAACGAACCGATCTGACGGCCGAAGGCGATGCGGTCGAGCGCGTAGTCGCGCCCCATCTCCAGCGCGCGGTCGGCGCCGCCGACCTGCTCGAACGCGGAGAGCACCGCAGCGCGGTCGAGCACCTGGGTGAGGATGCTCCAGCCTTCGCCGATCGCGCCGAGCGGCTCGGCCTTGCAGTCCTTGAAGGTGATCTCGGCCTGCCCGCGGGTCGGATCGAGATTGGCGAGGCTTTTCACCTCGACGCCGCCGGCCTTGAGATCGACCAGGAACAGCGAGATGTCACTCTCGCGACCACCGGTGCCCGTGCGCGCGGCAACCACCGCGAAATTGGCGATCGCGCCGTCGGCGACCGGCTTCTTGACGCCATTGAGCACGCCGTTTGACGCTGTGAGCTTGACGTTCTTGGGCGAAGGATTGCCCTTGCCCTCGAACAGCGCCAGCGTGCCGATCGCCTCGCCCGAGGCAATCGCCGGCAGCCATTTTTTCTTCTGCGCGTCGCTACCCGCGATCAGCAGCGCTTCGCCGGCGAGATAGACCGTCGAGGAGAACGGCACCGGCGCATTGGCCCGGCCCATCTCTTCGGCGATCACGCAGAGTTCGAGATGGCCGGCACCCGCGCCGCCGAACTCCTCGGGGATCGCGACGCCGAGAAACCCCATCTCGGCGAGGCCCTTCCAGAGCTCCTTGTCATAGGGCGCCTTGCCGTCGAGCACGAGTCGCACCGCCTTGGGCGAGCACTTTTCCGCGAGGAATTTGCGCGCCTGATCGCGGAGCTGCTTCTGGTCGTCGGAGAAATCGAAGTTCATGGCGCGTACCTGTGTTGATGATGTCGATTACTTGAGAATGATGACGTCTTGATCTGGGGCATCGGCATAAAGCCGCTCCACCAGCGCCGCGCGGCGCTCGAGGCCCGCGCGCTGGTTGATGTAGCCCTTGTCGGTAAGCTCGTTGCCGTCGATCGAGGGCGGTTCGGCCATCAGCATCGCGCGCGCGATGATGCGGCTGCTGGCGCCTTCACATTCCCCGTTGTGGGTTTCCAGCCCGCGCCTGAAGCAGGCGATCACCTCCAGGATGCTTCACGGCGTCGGCAAAGCTCAGATCGGGATTGCCGACGAGTTGACGGCAGGCATGCAGGTTAGGCCAGGCGAGGAGACCGATGAAGGCGCGATCCTGCCCCGCGAGCAGCGCATCATGCACGACCGGCGTTGCGGCCGCGATCGCATCGGTGCGCAGCGAGCCGACATGGACGAAGGTGCCGGTGGTCAGCTTGAAGTCCTCAACCACGCGTCCCGCAAAGATGATGCCCTGCACCGGATCGGAATCGTCGACGAAGATGCCGGCATCGCCGATGCAGTAAAACCCCTCCTCGTCGAACATCTTCTTGGTCAGGTCGGGCTGGCCGAAATAGCCGGGCGTGACGTTGACGCCGCGCAGCCTTAACTCGTATTTCGCGCCGCAGGGCACCATCTTCAATTCGACGCCGGGGAACGGCAGGCCGATCAGGCCGACGCGCTCGGTATCCCAATAGGTGCCGGTCGAGGTCGGCGCAGTCTCGGTCGAGCCCCAGCCGGTGTAGAACACGATGCGCTCGCCGGTGGTCTTCACGGCCAGCGCCTGCATGCGGTCGTACAGATCGTCCGGAAGCCGTGCGCCGCCATAGGCCATGATCGAGAGGTTCTTGAAGAAGGAGCGGCAGAGCACATCGTCCTTCTCCATCGCCGCCGCGAGCGCGGCGTAGCCGGCGGGCACGTTGGCGTAATAGGTCGGCGAAATCTCGCGAAGATTCCTGATGGTCTCCTCGAGCTGGCCCGGCATCGGCCGGCCGTCGTCGATATAGAGCGTGCCGCCTTCGACCAGCACCGGATGGAACGCGGCGTTGCCACCCATGGTGTGGTTCCAGGGCATCCAGTCGAGCACGGTCGCCAGCGGGCCGCCAGGCACGCGCGGTCGCACCTGCATCATCATCGCCGCATTGGCACACATCATGCGTTGCGTGTTGATGACGGCCTTCGGCATGCCGGTCGAACCGGAGGTGAAAAGCAGCTTGCCGACCGTGTCGGCCGTGATCTTCGCGATCGACGCGTCGACATCGGCGGTGACGGGCGTTGCCGCGAGCTCGGCAAAGCTGACGCTGTTGACGCCGTCGCAGGGTCGCACGACGTGAACGACAGTGACACCGGTGAGATCCAGCGCCTTCAGCGCCTTTTCGAAGGTCGGGCCGTCCTGCACCATCACGACGGCCGGCTTGATCAGGTCGAACAAATATTTCAGCTTGGCGTGGTCGTGGCTCATCAGGGAGTAGGCCGGCGACACCGGCGCGGCCGGCGAACGCGCTTGCATCGCGGCCTGCGTCATCAACGCATGTTCGATCGAGTTGCCGGAAAGGATCGCGACCGGGCGGCCGTCAAGTTCGAGATTGAGCAGCGCCTGCGTCAGCGCGTCCACGGTGTGCTTGGCTTCGCCGTAGGAGAGTTTTCGCCATTCGCGATTGGGGCCGCCGCGCTGCGCAAGCCAAATGCGCTCAGGCGCGTCCTTCGCCCATTTCGCCAGCGAAGCCGGAAGGTGCTTCTCATAAGCCTGCAGCGGAATGCGCGACTTCAGCACCACCGTGCCGTCGCCGCGACGCTCGACCTCGATGTCGCGCGCGAGCCACTCGACTTTGCGAAAGGCGGGTTTTGTCATCACCGCCGCCGCGCTCCCACTCATTTTGCGTCTCCCGGAATTTTTCGTCCTTTGCGGATCTTCATTGTCAGCGCCTGATATAGACAGGCTTTCGCTTCTCAAGGAAGGCCCTGATCCCTTCCGAGAATTCCTCGGAGCGGCTGCACGGGACCTGGTTGCGGTCCTCCATCGCGATGACAGCTTCCAGCGATCCGGCATCGATGCTCATGTTGAGACATTCTTTCGACAATCGCAGGCCGACAGGCGAGGCGGTCATCATCGCGTCGACGTAAGGGCCGGCGGCGTCATCGAGATTGTCTTCGTCCACGACTTCCGAGACGAGCCCCACCGCAAGCGCGCGCTCAGCGCCGATGAAGCGCCCGGTGAGGATCAGCTCGGACGCGACAGAGACGCCAACCAGGCGCGGCAAGAAATAGCTGGTGCCGATGTCGCAGCCGCCGAGGCCGAGCTTGATGAAGGCGCAGTTCATCCGCGCCGATTTCGCCGCAATGCGGATGTCGGAGGCAAGCGCCAGCGCAAAGCCGCCGCCGGCCGCCGCGCCCTGCACCAGCGCCAGGATCGGCTGTGAGCAACGCCGCATCAGCATCACGATGTCGGCGATGCGCCGCTGCGAGTCCAGTGACTCGGTGACGCCGGGCGGCTCCCGCTGTCCGGCGCGACGGGCCATGGCGGCTTTGAGATCAAGCCCCGCGCAAAAATTCCTGCCGGCGCCCTTCAGCACCACGACGCACGTGTCACGGTTGCGCTGGAGGCCCCGGAAATAGGTATTGAGCGCATCGATCAGCGCGGGATCGAGTGCGTTGAGGTGTTCGGGACGATTGAGCGTCACTGTGTCGACGCCGTCGTTGTGCTCGATCAGCAGCGGTTGGGACATGCGCGCGACTTCCTTCATCCGCAACGATAGTGCCGATTACTGCGCCCTCTCCCCTTGTGGGAGAGGGCATGTACGCTGTGAGTCAGGAATTCGCTTGGGTGAGGGGTCTGTCTCCGTGGGTGCAAACCCCTCATCCGGCGCTTCGCGCCACCTTCTCCCACAAGGGGAGAAGGAAAGGGGCGGAGTTACCTCGGCGCCATACAGATCGCGCCGTCGAGACGGATGGTTTCGCCGTTGAGCATCGGATTCTCCACGATGTGCACCGCGAGCGAGCCGTATTCACTCGCATCGCCAAGGCGCGTGGGATGCGGTACCTGGGCGCCCAGGCTCTTGCGAGCCTCTTCGTTCAGGCCCATCAGCAATGGCGTCAGAAACAGGCCGGGTGCGATCGTGTTGACGCGGATTTTCTGGCTGGCGAGATCGCGGGCTGCCGGGAGGGTCAATCCGACGACGCCGCCTTTCGAGGCCGAATAGGCGATCTGGCCGATCTGGCCTTCGTAAGCGGCGACCGAGGCCGTGTTGATGATGACGCCGCGCTCCTCGCCGATCGGCTCGGCCGTGACCAGGCGCTCCGCGAACAGCCGCAGGCAGTTGAACGTCCCGATCAAATTGACGTTGATGATGCGGGCGAACTTGGCCAGCGGATAGACGCCGTCCTTACCGACGATGCGCTGCGAGCCGCCGATGCCGGCGCAGTTCATCAGCACGCGCGCGACGCCGTGGGCGGCTTCCGCCTTGGCGATCGCGCCCTTGATGCCGTCCTCGTCGGTGACATCGGCATGAAGAGCGACGCCCTTCACTTCGACGGCAACCTTCTCGGCGTTTTCCTTGTTCTGATCGATCACGCCGATCCTGGCGCCCTTGGCGGCCATGGCCCGGGCGGTCGCGGCACCAAGGCCCGACCCACCGCCGGTGATGAGAACGGCAACGTCTTTCAACTGCATCGCAAGCTACCTTTCCTTGGGCGTTTCTTCTCTAGACTTCTGAGTTCTGGCCGGATCATCCGGCCGCGGCAGCTTCCTCACCTTGCGTGAGGATGCCGCCGCAGATCAGCGTTTCCATGTGCTTGATATATTGCCGGCAGACGTCGTCGGTGACCGGGCCGACGCCGGTCGCGCGAGACATCGCGTGCCGGCCGAAGAACAGATGATCGCAGGCGCCGATCAGGCTGGTGTAGAACAGCACCGGATCGGTTTGGCGAAACTCGCCGCGGCTGACGCCTTCGGCGAGAAGGCGGCGATGAAAATCCAGCAGCGGCGCCACGAAGAACTTGGAGACTTCGTCGGCAGAGCCCGCAACGCTTTCGTGCAGCAGATAATGGATCAGCCGGTTCATGTAGGGAAAGCGGTGATAGGCGCGGATGATGCCACCGATATGCAGCTTCAGCTTCGCGGTTGGCGTGATCGGCTGCGCCAGCAGATATTCGAGGTGGGAGAGCTCCGTCCCCGCGTCCCGCTCGAGCAGCGCCAGCAGCAGGCCGTCCTTGTTGCCGAAATGATATTTGACCAGCGCGGCGTTGGCGCCGGACTTCTGGGCGATGTCGCTCAGCGAAATCTCGATCGACGAGCGCTCGATCATTAGCTCGCTCGCGGCCACGAGCAATTTCTCTGCCGTGGAATTCTTTCCGCTCGGGAGCCTGTTCGGTACGCTGGTGGTCACGGAGATCCCTGTTCTCGCCGTATGAGCGGGGCGCAGATAAGCCCAAGCAGCGCCTCCCCACAAGAGTTAATTGATCGATTGACTAAACGGTCTCGCACCCCTTAAATCCGTCCCGACAACCCAATTCGATACAGAACAATCCAGGGAGAGACCGAAATGGCCGAGGCATTCATCGTCGCCGCTGCGCGTACCGCCGGCGGGCGCAAGGGGGGCCGCCTCGCCGGCTGGCATCCGGCCGATCTCGCCGCCAAGGTGCTGGACGAACTGGTCGACCGCACCAAGGTCGATCCGGCTCTGGTCGAGGATGTGATCATGGGCTGCGTGATGCAGGTTGGCGAACAGTCCAACAACGTGGCGCGCAACGCGATCATGGCCTCGAAGCTGCCGGAGAGCGTGCCGGGCACCTCGATCGACCGCCAGTGCGGCTCCTCGCAGCAGGCGCTGCACTTTGCCGCGCAGGCCGTGATGTCGGGCGCGATGGACGTGGTGATCGCGGCCGGCGTGGAATCGATGACGCGGGTGCCGATGGGCTTGTCCTCGCAGCTTCCGGCCAAGAACGGCTTCGGCAATTACAAGAGCCCGGGCATCGAGCAGCGCTATCCCAACATCGTGTTCAGCCAGTTCACCGGCGCGGAGATGATGGCCGAGAAGTACGGCCTGTCGAAGAACGAGCTCGACGAGTACTCCTACAACAGCCACCAGCGCGCGATCGCAGCAACGCAAGCCGGCCACTTCAAGACCGAGATCGTGCCGCTGGAGATCACCCGCGCCGACGGCTCCAAGGACACCCACCACATCGACGAAGGCATCCGCTTCGACGCCACGCTCGACGGCATCAAGGCCGTCAAGCTGATCGCCGAGAACGGCAAGCTCTCGGCCGCCAGCGCCAGCCAGATCTGCGATGGCGCCTCGGGCGTGATGGTGGTGAATGAGCGCGGCCTGAAGCAGCTCGGCGTGAAGCCGCTGGCGCGCGTCCATCACATGACGATGATGGGCGGCGATCCCGTGATCATGCTCGACGCACCGCTGCACGCCACCCAGCGCGCACTGGAGAAGGCCGGCATGAAGATCGACGACATCGACCTGTTCGAGGTCAACGAGGCCTTTGCCTCGGTGCCGACGGCGTGGCTGAAGACCACCGGCGCCGATCCGGAGCATCTCAATGTCAACGGCGGCGCCATCGCGCTCGGCCACCCCCTCGGCGGCTCCGGCACCAAGCTGATGACGACGCTGGTCCACGCACTGCAGCAGCGCGGCAAGCGCTACGGCCTCCAGACCATGTGCGAAGGCGGCGGCATGGCGAACGTGACGATCGTGGAGCGGCTGTAGGCCGAGACGTCTTCACACCAATGATGTCGTCCCGGCGAAGGCCGGGACCCATAATCACAGCAGCCTGTGGTTAGGGCGAGCTGGGGCCACATGTAACTTAAATTACCGAAATTCGTGGTTATGGGTCCCGCCCCCGTGCGCAATTGCGCACTAGCCCGGGACGACATCTCGTGTGCCTTGGGACCGCGCTTATGACTCACCCCTCCATCCACGCCCGCACCACGCCCGACAAGATCGCCTACCAGATGGCCTCCACCGGCAAGGCCATCACCTATCGCGAGCTGGACGAGCTCTCGAACCAGGGCGCGAACCTGTTTCGTTCGCTCGGCCTGAAGGCCGGCGACCACATCGCGCTATTGATGGAGAACCGCCTTGCCTTCATGGAGATCTGCTGGGCGGCACAACGCAGCGGGCTCTATTACACCGCGATCAGCCGTTACCTGAAGCAGGACGAGATCGACTACATCATCGCCGATTGCGGTGCCAAGGTCGTGATCACGACACCGAAATGCGCCGACCAGATCAAGGGACTGATCAGGGGCGCCGCCGGCGAACCAATCTTCTACATGATGGACGAGCCGCTGCCCGGCTTTCGCTCCTACGACAAGGAGGCCGCTGCGCAGCCGACGACGCCGGTCGCGGACGAGGTCGCCGGCTATGACATGCTGTATTCCTCGGGCACGACAGGCCGGCCCAAGGGCATCAAGAAGGCGTTCGAGGGCAAGCCGATCGACGAGCCGAATGCCTTTTGCGCGTGCTCTGCGCCAACATGTGCGGCATGAATTCCGACAGCATCTATCTGTCGCCGGCGCCGCTCTATCACGCCGCTCCCTTGCGCTTCAACATGATGGCGATCGTGCTCGGCGGCACCTCGATCATCATGGAGCATTTTGACGCCGAGGATTTCCTGAAGCTGGTCGAGACATACAAGGTGACGCAGTCGCAGCTGGTGCCGACCATGTTCGTGCGCATGCTGAAGCTGCCGGCTGACGTGCGCAACCGCTATGACGTCTCGACGCTGAAGGGTGCGATCCACGCCGCTGCCCCCTGCCCGGTCGACGTGAAAGCAAAAATGATCGAATGGTGGGGGCCGATCCTGATCGAGTACTATGCAGGCTCGGAGGGCAACGGCGTCACGGTCTGCAATTCGCAGCAATGGCTGGAGCATCGCGGCAGCGTCGGTCGCGCCGTGGTCGGCAAGATCAAAATTCTCGACGAGAACGACGAGGAGCAACCGACCGGCGAGATCGGCACGGTCTATTTCGCCGATGCGCCTGTTTTCACCTATCACAACGATCCTGAGAAGACGAAGAAGGCCTACAATGCAAAGGGATGGTCGACGCTCGGCGATGTCGGCTATCTCGACAAGGACGGCTACCTGTATCTCACCGACCGCAAGTCCTACATGATCATCTCGGGCGGGGTGAACATCTACCCGCAGGAAACCGAGGACGTCCTCATCACCCACCCCGAGGTGGCCGACGTCGCCGTCTTCGGCGTGCCGAACGAGGAGATGGGTGAGGAGGTGAAGGCGGTGGTGCAGCCGCACGATCCGAAGCGCGCCCGCAAGGAGCTCGAGGCCGAGCTGATCGCCTTCTGCAAGGGCCGCCTCTCAGCGATCAAATGCCCGCGCTCGGTCGACTTCGAAGCCGAGCTACCGCGCACGCCCACCGGCAAGCTGGTGAAGCGCCATCTGCGCGATCGCTACTGGCCAAAGGCGGCGGCGAAGATTTAGTGCGGCAACCTCAATCGAACAGGCTCGGCGTGTGGTTCACCAGCGCGCCTTCGATCTCGAGCATCTTCAATTTCGTCACCACGCCGCCATTCGCGGAGAATCCGCCGGGCTTGTTGCCGGCCGCGAGCACGCGGTGGCAGGGCACCACGATCGGGCACGGGTTGTGCCCGAGCGCCTGGCCGACATCGCGCGACAGCTGGACGCCGCCGAGGCGCTTGGCGATGTCGCCATAGGTCATGGTCTTGCCGGGCGGGATGGTGCGCGCGATCTCGTAGACGCCGCGGTTGAAGTCGGGCACGCCGTCGAGATCGAGCGGGATGTCGGCGAGATCGTCCGGCTCGCCCGCGAGCATCTTCACCATGCGGTCGATCGCCTCTCGCACCTCGGCGGTCGGCTCCGCCTCGCCCGCATCGGCATGGCGCTGGCTGATCCGCGTGCGGATTTTCTGCTCGCCGCCCATCGGAAGCTGCACGCCGTTGATGCCGCGAGGCCCCCAGGCGATGGCGCAGAGGCCGATCCTTGTGTCGAACAGGGTGAAATGCTGGTCGGTCATGGCTTGGTTCCTGGCTTGCGTCCTCGTCGCTAGCTCTCAGTGTGATCTGAAGCCAAATCTAGGCTTGGAAATAGTTGCGATCCACCCGGTTTCCGGGAATCTTGCACAGGAGTTCCGCTTCCCGCTCGCGAGCCCCAGAATGCAAAGCCTCCACGTCAACGGTTACGATATGCCCTATCTCGACGTGGGCGAGGACAGGGGCGGGCCGCCGCTGGTCTGCGTGCATGGCTCGCTCAACGATTTCCGCGTGTGGGGCTGCGTGCTTGGACCGCTGACACAGCGGCGCCGAGTCATAGCCGTCAGCCTGAGGCATTTCTTCCCCGAGCGGTGGGATGGGGTCGGCGACACCTATTCGATCGCCCAGCATGTCGACGACGTCATCGCGTTCATCGAGAAGCTCGATGTTGGTCCGGTCGACCTGATGGGCCATTCCCGTGGCGGACACATCTGCTTCCGCGTCGCGCAACGCCGGCCGGAGCTGCTGCGGCGGCTGATCCTCGCCGAACCCGGCGGCGAGCTCGATGCGAGCCTCGATCCCGACTATGCCGGCGGCCCCTCGCCGCTGCTGGCGCGCTTCACGGCCTCGGCCGAGAAGATCGCGGCCGGCGACGTCGACGGCGGTCTTGCCGTCTTCGTCGACACGCTGGAGGGTGCCGGCACCTGGCCGCGGTTGCCGGCGATGGTGAAGCAGAACCTGCGCGACAACGCCATGACGCTGATCGGCCAGGTCCGCGACAATCGCCCGCCGTTCTCGAAGGCGGATGCTGCGTCGATCAAGATGCCGACGCTGTTCATCCTGGGGGCGCGGACCAAGGGGCTGCTGCCGAAGGTGCTGCATGCGCTGGCGACGCATGTGCCGTACTCGAAGACGGCGATCATCCCGAACGCGACGCATCCGATGTTCGAGCAGGCGCCGCAAAAATACTCCGAAGTCGTCCTGGATTTTCTGGCGGGCTGATCATGCAAAGCTTTCGCGTCAACGGTTACGACATGGCCTATCTCGAAATCGGAGACGGCCCGCCGCTGGTCTGCGTGCACGGCACGCTGGGGGATTTCCGCACCTGGTACTCGGTGCTCGGCCCGCTGTCGAAATCGCATCGGGTGATCTCGGTGAGCTTGCGGCACTTCTTTCCCGAGCATTGGGACGCCGTGGGCGACGACTACAAGATGGCGCAGCACACAGCCGACGTGATCGCCTTCATCGAGCAGGTCAGGCCCGCGCCGGTCGATCTGATGGGGCATTCGCGCGGCGGGCACATCGCGTTTCGCGTGGCGCAGGCGCGGCCGGATCTGCTGCGCAGACTGGTGCTGGCCGAGCCGGGCGGCGATCTCGATGCCAGCCTGCCTTTGCCCGAGGGCACGCCAATGCATCCGCCGCTCGCCGCGCGCACCGCCCGTTCGGTCGAGATGATCCGCGCCGGCGACATCGAAGGCGCGCTGCAGAACTTCTACGAAGGCATCGAAGGCGACGGCTCGTGGCGGCGGGTGCCGGCGGCGGCGAAGCAGCAATTGCGCGACAACGCGCTGACATTCCTCGGCCAGATCAACGAGCAGCGCAGGCCCTACACGCTCGCCGACGCGCAGGCGATCAGGACGCCGACGCTGCTGATCGGCGGAGGCGCGACCACCGGCAGCCTGTCGATGATCTGGCGCGTGCTCGCCGAACATATCGCGGGCGCCAGGACGGCGGTGATTGCCAATGCCGGGCACTGGATGTTCGAGCAGGCGCCGCTGGAATATGGCGAGGCGGTCACCGCGTTTCTGGCGGAGTCCACGAGCAGCTAGAGAGCAATTTCTCGCGAAAACAACCCCATGCACAGTAGCCGAGCCAAGCAATATCAATGGCTTAGGGGATCCGGACATAACGCCAATAACGGTATCATAGTAGAGCTTGACGCTCCTGACCGGGCTCATCAGTCTCGATGTCAATTTCCACCGCGACAGAGATTGCGGGTCAATGGATTCCGGGTTCACGCTTCGCGTGCCCCGGAATGACAAGAAAAAACAGGAGGACGACCGATGAGACTGTCCGAGGCGCAATTGGAATTCTTCCATCGCGAGGGCTGGCTGTTTTTGCCCGAACTGTTCAGCCAGGAGGAGGTCGATCTGCTCGCGCGCGAGGCGGTCGGGATCTATGACACCAACCGGCCCGAAGTCTGGCGCGAGAAGAGCGGCGCGCCGCGCACGGCCTTTGCCGCGCATCTCTACAACGAGGCGTTCCGCATCCTGGGCGCGCATCCGCGCATGATCGATCCGGTCGTGCAGCTGTTCGGCGAACAGGTCTACATGCACCAGTTCAAGATCAACGCGAAATCGGCCTTCACCGGCGACGTCTGGCAATGGCACCAGGATTACGGCACCTGGAAGCGCGACGACGGCATGCCGGAGCCGCGCGCGATGAACATCGCGATCTTCCTCGACGAGGTGATGCCGATCAACGGCCCCTTGATGCTGGTGCCGCGCAGCCAGAACGCCGGCGATCTCCAGGCCTCGCACGACCTTGCGACGACCTCCTATCCGCTGTGGACGCTGGACGAGGAGACCGTGACGCGGCTGGTCAAGCAAGGCGGCATCGTGGCGCCGACGGGAAAGCCGGGCGGCATGCTGATGTTCCACGGCAACCTCGTGCACGGCTCGGCCGGCAACATTACGCCCTATCCGCGCAAGATCGTATATCTGACGCTGAACGCGGTCTCGAACTACATCCGTAACCCCACGCGCCCGGAGTACATTGCGCATCGCGATTTCACGCCGATCAGGACGGTCGACGACGACGCGCTGCTGCGGCTCGCACGTGCGCCAAGGCAGGCGGCGGAGTAACTTCCGCGCACCTACACCCACAACCATCATGCCCGGGCTTGTCCCGGGCATCCACGTCTCGACACGATCGCTGGCGGCAGGGCGTGGATGGCCGGGACAAGCCCGGCCATGACGAGCTGATAGACACACGGTCTCACCAATTTCTGCCTCACTGGACATCCCCCATGAACCTCTTCCGCCTCCTCCAGGTCCGCGCCGCCGCCGGCAAGCCTGTCCGCGTCGCCCTGATCGGCGCCGGGAAATTCGGCTCGATGTTTCTGGCGCAGGTGCCGCATACACCGGGGCTGGAGGTGCCTGTTATCATCGACATCGACCGCGACCGCGCGCGCGAAGCCTGCCGCACCGTCGGCTGGGACGCAGATCGCATCGCCGCGACCGTCTTCACCGATGACGGCGCACGTGCGATTGCCGGCGGCGCGATGGATGTGGTGGTGGAGGCGACCGGCAATCCGGCCGTCGGCATCAGTCATGCGCGGGCGGCGATCGCGGCGGGCAAGCATATCGTGATGGTCAATGTCGAGGCCGACGCGCTGGCCGGCCCCTTGCTCGCCGAGGAAGCGCGCAAGGCCGGCGTGGTCTATTCGCTCGCCTATGGCGACCAGCCGGCGCTGACGGCGGAGATGGTCGACTGGGCGCGCGCCACCGGCTTTGGCGTCGTCGCCGCCGGCAAGGGCACGAAATACCTGCCGGCCTATCACGACGTGACGCCGGATAGCGTCTGGCAGCATTACGGTCTCACCGCGGGCGAAGCGCAGTCGGCCGGCATGAACCCGCAGATGTTCAACTCCTTCCTCGACGGCACCAAATCGGCGATCGAGATGGCGGCGATCGCGAACGCGTGCGGGCTCGACGCGCCCGCGGACGGTCTGCTGTTTCCGCCCTGCGGTGTCGACGACCTGCCGCACATCATGCGTCCCCGCGACAAGGGCGGCGTGCTGGAACGCTCAGGCGTGGTGGAAGTCGTCTCCTCGCTCGAGCGCGACGGACGGCCGGTGTTTCGCGATCTGCGCTGGGGCGTCTATGTCGTGCTGGAGGCGCCGAACGACTACGCCGCCGATTGCTTCAGGCAGTACGGCCTGAAGACCGACGCCAGCGGTCGATATGCGGCGATGTACAAGCCCTATCATCTGATCGGGCTCGAGCTGAACATCTCGGTGCTGTCGGCGGCGCTGCGCGGCGAGCCGACCGGACAGCCTTACGGCTTCCGCGGCGACGTCGCCTCTGTGGCAAAACGCAATTTGCGCGCCGGCGAAATGCTGGACGGCGAAGGCGGCTACACCGTCTGGGGCAGACTGGTGCCGGCAGCCGCGAGCCTGAAGGCCGGCGCCCTGCCCATCGGGCTGGCGCATCGGCTGAAGCTGAAGCACGACGTCGCCCATGGCGAGATCGTACGCTGGAGCGATGTCGAATTCGACGCCAACAATGAGACGATCAGGACGCGGAAGGCGATGGAAGCGGCGTTTGCGAACCGGGGCCAGTTGGTGTCCTCGTAGCCGAAACTGATTGGCGCGAGTTGGGCATGTCCGCTATCCCATGCCTTGCGGGCCCCCGGCTGGATGCAAACATCTCCCGAGAGACAAATGACGAGGAGATATTCCCATGAAGGCGATCGTTGTAACGGACAAGGCCGCGGGAAAGGCCGGGATGAAGCTGGTGAACCGGCCGGAACCGCAGGCGGCGATCAACGACGTCATCGTTCAGGTTCAGGCGTCGGGATTTGTCCCGACTGAGCTGGAGTGGCCCTCGACCTGGACCGATCGTCTCGGCCGTGGTCGAACGCCGTCGATCCCCGGGCACGAGCTCGCCGGAGTGGTCACCGCTCTCGGCTACGGCACGACCGGGCTGTCGGTGGGGCAGCGCGTGTTCGGCCTTGCCGACTGGTATCGCGACGGCACGCTGGCGGAGTATGTCGCCATGGAGGCGCGCAACCTGGCGCCGCTGCCGGGCGACGTCGACTACACGGTGGGCGCGAGCCTGCCGGTTTCGGGCCTGACCGCATGGCAAGGGCTGTTTCAACACGGCCGCCTTCAGGCGGGGCAGAGCGTGCTGGCGCACGGCGCTGCCGGCGCAGTCGGATCGATGGTGACGCAACTCGCGCGAGAGGCCGGCGCCTATGTCATCGGCACCGGACGCGCGGCCGACCGTCAGGCGGTGCTCGAGTTCGGCGCGAAGGAGTTCGTCGACCTCGACAACGACGCCCTCGAAGACGTCGGCCAAGTCGATCTGGTGTTCGACGTGATCGGCGGTGACATCCAGAAGCGGTCCGCAGGAGTGATTCGAGCCGGAGGAACATTGGTGACGATCGTCGGGCCGGCCGAAGCGCGGCCCGCCAACGGCCTGGCGGTTGACTTCGTCGTCGAGTCCGATCGCGCCCAACTAAGTGAGATCGTCCAGCGGGTGCGGGACGGACGACTGCGGACGAACATCGGCAAGATCTCGACCCTCGACGAGGCCGTCGCCGCCTTGAATCCGACCGAGCGACGCAAGGGGAATACGATCGTCCGCGTTCGCCCCTGAGCGACGCCCGCCATCCAATTGCCGAGGGATAGTGTCGCGGGGACACTACCCCTCGGCTGAGAATACGTAGCTGTTGCCATCCTTGGCCAGCGTGCCAACGTTCGGCATCAACCAGTGAGTACCCGAAATGGTGAGCTTGTCGGCGACCACGCGATCGAAGATCTTCCTTCGCGTTTCGACAGCCATCTGCGGATCCTGGTCGATAGAGAGCTGCCACTCGGGATTTGTTGAAATGTGTGGTGCAAGATTGACCACGTCAGCGCTGATCAGGAACTGTTCGCCGCCGGAGGTGACCAGATGCGCGACCATTCCCGGGCTATGGCCGGGCGCCTGAACGGCGTGCACACCGGGCAGGAGCTCCGGTTCTCCCTCAAAGGTCCTGACGTTTTTCCAAGTCGCCACCGTGGCCTGAATTCGCTGGGCGAGGCCTTTGCGTGTCGGTCCGAGATCGATCGACTCGACCCCCGGGCGCGTCCACCATTTCAATTCCGCGGCGGGCACCACGATGTCGGCATCCGGGAAGACCTGCGCATCGCTCTCATTGTTCATGAGGCCATAAATGTGGTCGCCGTGGAGATGGGAGACGAGGATCGTCTTGACTGCCTTGGGGTCAAGGCCCGCCGCCGCCATGCTCTCGAATAGTCGGCCGTTCCCCTCACCATAAATCGGATGACCGCCGGTACCCGAGTCGATCAGGACCACTTGATCGCGCAGCTTGAGCGCCATGACGATAAACCGCAGGGGCGCCTGATTATCGGGAAAACCGGCACCGCGCAACACGGTCTTGACCTGTTCGACGCTGACATTCCTGACCATGCCCTCCCGCAGCGGAACGTCACGCATGCCATCAATCAAAGAGAAGATTTCAATGTCGCCGACCTTGTATTTGCGGAAAGGTTGAGTGACGGACTGTTGAGCGTGAGCCGCGTCGACAAACGTGACCGGCCTGTCGAGTCCAAACGCGGCGTAAGCACCGGCTGCGCCAAGTGCCGGGTCCCGATGCGAGATATCGGACATCGTTCGGGACTCCCCGCTGACTGAATGGATCGAGCATATCAAGGGGATGTGCACTGCACAAGGTCGGCTTTGGGTCAACAGCGGCGGTTTCGGCCGTGGGCAGTCAGGGCCGGTCTACCCTCAACTTCGGACATGACCGGGCACGGCCCGGGCGATTGCGATGGGCCAGCCCCCGACAGGCTGGCGAGCAGCCTGCGGTCCGAAGGCTCGTAAGTTTTGATTGCTCAAGCTATCCTGATCATTGTCGAAGCTCGACTTGCCATTCATGGGAGAACTGCATGGCGCGTCTCGTTGCCTTATTGGTTGCTCTCTATTGCTATTTTCCGTCTGGACCTGCGTTTGCGGACGACGCATCGAAGCAGCTGGTCGGGAGTTGGAAATTGACCTCATGGACCATTCAAATTGTCGGCGGCGACGCCAGCGAACCATTTGGTCCCAACCCGAAAAGGTAGAGCGCTTTTCACGCCCGACGGATATGCGGCCTTCATCATTGTGGGGGCAAATCGCAAGCCTGCAACAAACAACGACGAGACGGCGGCGCTCCTCAAGTCGTTGAATGTCTACACCGGAAAATTCATCATCGACGGAGACAAGTTCACGACCAAAGTCGACATTTCGGGCAACGAGCTCCTCAGCGGGCAGGATCAGGTGAGATTTTTCAAGCTAGACGGTGACCGGCTGAGCATCCGAACCGCTGAACAAGTCAGCTCCGTGGGCATCTATCAGGGTAAGAAAGTCGTCGGCACTCTCGCTTGGGAACGCGAACCTTGAGGGGCCTGTGCATTTTGGCTCATTGCCCATTCGACAAACCACGCACTTTGAGCCGTGAGCAGGTCTTTGCGCCCGAAGGCAATTCAAACTCGTCGCCGTCCGGGGCGGTCGGCGACCACCAGTGGGGATGAACCTCTTGCCAAAATTCTGGTTGAGAAGAGCTCGAAAGATCGTTCATCGCATAAGCCCTTTCACGCGGCGCGATCATGCAAAAAGAACAATCAAGGTTACCCAGCGCGCACGAACGGTTGAGCCCTGCGCGACACCCATCACCTTCGCTGCTGCGCTAAAAATCACGATCACGTTCCCTGTCCCTTGCTCTCCACCTCTGCCACCGGCTGCATTGGGATCGCGGCGTCGGCTTTGCGCTTGGCCAGTTGCCAAAACTATGGGGACAAGTCGTAACATGGAACGCAACAGAGTTTTCAGAAGAACGGACCGCTCCGGGTCAATCGCGTCAGTCTGGCGATTAGCCGAGCAGTTCCGGGCCTCCCCGATGAGCGGCCATCGTCAGCATCGGTGGACAGCCGCGGCATAAAGACAACAGCTGCCCGGAGGCGGCTAGTCGTTCTCTCGGATGCAAGGAACTTGGAAGCAACTCTGGCCGTCCGTGACCAAGAGCGTTGTCAGGCAGCGAGCCAATGTCCCTTGTGAATATCGAACTTCACGACGCCGTCGTCACGCATCTTCAACAGGAGCGATTGGCAGTCGTCCTCATGTTTGATGTTCACGCGCTTCATGATTTCGAAAGCCTTCAGAGGCTTTTCGCGAAGTGCAATTAGAATCTTTTTCTCGATCGGTCATTGGAGTTCCTAACATTAGCTTCGAGATGGGCCAAACGGAGTTCGCGGTACCAGCTTAACAATGGGTCAAGCGAGGGATGTCTGCAGTCCTGAACTTACGCTGCGGATAGACTGACACAACCTGCTACATTAGCCCTGTTGCGAAGACGAGGCGAGGTAAAATGGGCACACGAGCCGGAGCATGTCTTGGGTTAGCCGTATTGGTTACGTGCGTTTGCACGAACGCCGTCACGATGGCACAAGAGTTGGTCAGGTTCGACAGTGCTCCAGTCCGCCTTGGCCAGCTCCAGCAGCGCTTGGCGCGCGAGCGTGGCGAAGCCCCGAAGGCGGCGGATACGATCGAGGGCTACCTCGCGAAACCTGAGGGCGACGGCCCATTCGCCGCCATTGTGTCTCTCCATGGATGCGATGGACTTTCGAAAGATGACCGAAAGTCCATCGCTCAATCCGTGACCGGTTTGGGGTATGTGTCACTTGCAGTCGATAGCTTTGCGACCCGTGGCATCAAAGACGCCTGCACCAAACCGATGCCTGCCCTGATGCTTGCCCGCCAAGCTGATGCCTTAGGCGCTCTATCCTATCTTTCCAAACTTCCTTTTGTCGATCCTCAACGTATCGCTGTCCTTGGAGGATCGATGGGTGGAACGGTTGCGCTGGAATTAGCGTCGTCCCACCACGTGGAAACATTCGACGCTCCTCGGGATCTGAAGTTCAAGGCCGCGGTGGCCTATTTTCCGGGGTGCGGCTTTGCTTCCGAGGAACTCATCGTTCCCACTTTAATCCTGATCGGCGAACTCGACGACTGGTTGCCTGCGAGGGACTGCGAACTTTGGATGAAGCGGCGAGCCGACAGGGGCGCGCCGGTTAAGCTGGTCGTCTATCCCGGTGCCTATCACGCCTTTAGCGTTCCGGCTTTCGCCGACGGCAGGGAAATGTACGGGCACTGGCTCAAGTACGATGCGGAAGCGGCCAGGAAGGCAATCATGGAGACGCAGAGTTTCCTCTCTGCTCAATTCTCCCATTGAGTGACAGCGAAGCGAATGCCCCATACGCGCTTGGAGCAGCTTCCGGTTGGTGCCGGAAGCAGACCTCGCAGCTCATTTGGCTTTTGGTGGCGTCACCCGAACTGCGCGACCACGGCCGACCACAGATGCCAGATTTCGGGAGACTTTTTCATCGACGGCGGTCTGCACCATGACCAGCTTGGAGGGCGGATCAACGAGGATGCGCTGCCCGAGGTAACCCAACAGTGCGAATTGCCGTCTGCTGCCGGGAAACAGGTAGACCTGATAGCCGTAGCCGAACCCTCCCTCGGCCTTTGCCAGATACGTCTCCGAGGCGCGCACCGTGGTCGCATCAATCACCCACTGTGCAGGTATGATCTGTTTGCCCTCCCACTCTCCGTCGTGGGCCAGCAGACGGGCGAGTCGCGCGTAGTCGCGCAGTACCGCATTGAAGAACCCGTGCGCTACCTCACCGCCTTCCGCATCAATCAGCCATTTGGCGTCCGCTTCCGTGCCGATCGGCTGCCAGACTTTTTCCTGGAGATAGCCACACATTGATTGACCGGTCGCGTAACGCAGCACGAGACCAAGCACATCCGTTTCGATGCTGGCGTAATGGAACCGCGTCCCCGGCGGCGCGATCCGTTGGTTGAATTGCGCGATACTCGCGACGGTGCCTCTTTGGGAAAACCAGTGCTTGCGCACCATGTCGCCCCACAGGCGATCGAGGTCGTCTCCGCTGCCTTTCGCTTCGTCGTTCTCTTCACCGAATTTCACGCCAGACGACATGTGCAGCAGCGCGCGGATCGGCGTTGCACCGTATTCCGTGCCTTTCAAGCCGGGAACATAGGTCCCCGCAGCATCGTCGATCGACTTGATCGCGCCTTCCGCGGTCGCGATCCCTATCAGCATGCCGGTGATCGATTTTGCCATCGACTGCGACATCAGCCGGTCTCGATCGCTGCGGCCGTACTGATAGCGCTCAACCAGAATCCGGTCGTCCTTGGCGATCAACAGGCCCGTCACCGGATTGCGCGCCAGATAATCCGCAAGCGAAGCACGGTTTCCCTTGTACTGGTAGCTGACATCCGCCGGCGTTCGCTTGAATGGCCAGGCCGTGGCCGCGCGATCGACGCGACGGGTCGGGAATATCTCATCATAGTGACTGAATGCGCCGACGCGGTATTTTGGCGAGGCCGGATTGCCGGGCTGGTAGATCCGCCACCGGTCCTTGATCGGGTAGTTCTCGCCCGCGCCGTAAAGTTCGGCGTCCGGGCCATCAGCGAAAAAGGACGGACCGCCACCGAATTCCGCAGCCCAACTCCATTTCGCCGATGCCGCAACGCAGGTTGCCACAAGTCCGGTCAAGACAGAGCGTCGCGAGAGTGCTTTCCCGGCGCCGGTATCGGACTTTGAAGGACTTCTCATCGCTCGCACCCTCCATATCCCGCCGCCGAGCGTACGCGATTTCGTGCCGAGCGACCAAGCATCGGATGTCCGCTTGGAGTCAAAACCAGCGGTAGGCCTTGGCTCAGCCCATACCCGGTTTGCCCCAGCGAGCCGACATGGCAGGGGTTCGAGCGAGCTTCGGCCAAGGGCTCACTTCCGGACTCATGCATTGACTTAGTGCCAAAGTCGAAGTGTCAGGTTGTCTGTGATCGTCGCGTGATTTGCACGCCCAACGCTTCGGTCAGGAAGGCGCACTGCCCCGCGCTCGCTTCCTCGAAAATCTCGCTTGGATGGTACAGCAAGCCGAAATGACCGCCATCGATATCAGCCCACTGCTTACGGCAGCGCATCAGCCCAAAGACGGCCCTCGTTACGTCGGGATTGCAGTGAATCATCTCGTCGTCGCGACCGGCCATGAGCAGGGTCGGCCCGCGAATGAACGGCGCCGCCAGATAGGCGCTGAACGGCACCACGTCGGTGGAATGACGCGAATGACACGGTTCTCCCACAATGTGCCATGCCGGCCGCCATAGTCGATGAACCAGCGGTAGGCCTGGATCGGCTTCAGCAGGGAGGGCGCGCCGATTTGATCGGCTGACACGACCGGTAGTGGTCCGGTCGTGGTTTCAGGCGTGCCGGTGATGTCGCCGCCGTCAAAGATCGTTTGCATGGTCTGGAAATGCCACTCGTCCGGCGGAAGCTTGGGCATTTCCATGCCGCAGGCCGGACATTGCACGGCGACCGCCGCATACCTCGGGTCGAGCGCGCCGACCGCCAGCGCAATCATGCCAGAATAACTATCGCCCCAGGCGGCGATCCTCTCGCTGTGGACGTCGGCGCGCGTGAGCAGATAATTCATGGCGTCGCGATAGCCGCGCGCCTGGAGCCACGGGTTGATCAGCTGACGCGGCTCGCCGCCGCTCAGCCCGAAATTGCGGTGATCGTAGAGCAGCACAGCGAGGCCGGCGCGACAGAACACCTCGGCATAGCGATCGAGGCACATGGTGATGGTCGCTGTGGTGCCATGCGTCATCACTACGGTGGACCAAGGCGCCGCCGCCTGCGCAGGGCGGTAGAAGCGCCCGCGCAATGTCGCGCCTTGGGAAGGAAATTCCACGACCTCAAACATCGTGCCCCTCACCGGCTCGTGCCAGAGCCGGATCCTAGTGCGCCGACACTGCCGTGGCTACTGTCAGACGACGGTGCCACGTCCGAGTTGGGTCAACCGCGGAAATCGTCGGTTAATTCGATCACTTCGTCGGCCCTGTCAAAAGGCAACCCTCATTTTGGCGGGGCGCGACGGGTTTTTTTAGCCGGCTTGCTCTGCCGTGGTGGATGCCGTTTCAACTTGCGCAGGGCCTTGGCCTCGATTTGCCGGATGCGCTCGGGGGTTACCGAGATCTCCCGGCCGATTTCGTCCGACGTGTGCTCGGTGGCGCCGATCCCGAACCGCATGCGGAGCACGCGCTCTTCCCGCGGTGTCAATGGCCCGGTTATCTGGATTTTTTCCCTCAACATCCCATGCTCGCTCAGGAGCCAGACCGCGGGACTTTCTGTTTCCCGGAACATCGCAGCCAGCAGATCCACGCCGTTGGTCTCGCGTTTCAGGCTACGGACAGCCGCAAGGTGAACAACGCGCCGGAATGCGACAGTCGGAGTGGTCCGGCCTTCGTCGCCACTCATCACCCAGGTCTTTAGCTTCTCGTCGATGTAAGTCGTTGCGGCCTGCCTGAGCTCTGCAAGATCGACCTCGGCTGCCTTGATCGCGACCGAAGCATCGGGATCATCGAGCAGTGCGAGCAGCAGATGTTCAAGAGTCGCGTATTCGTGGTTTCGCTGCTCCGCGTGGGCAAGAGCCCTCTTCAACGTCAGGTTAAGTTCGGACTTAAAGCCCGAGGGCCACGTGACATTCGCAGGCTGCCTCTCAGCCGCCTTTGGGTTGGTAGCAGGTACCCCCCGAATTGCGGCGGCAAGCCTATTCCAATCTGGCAACCCGAATATCTGTGCAATGAGTTCAAGGCTTTGGCCGAGGGTGACGTTCGTGCCCCTGGAGGCGAGCGAGGCACGCAGTGTATGTGCCATAACTTTGGCATCGCGATAATCGCGCATGGCTATTCCTTTGCTTCGACGCAACGGGAGATGCCAGTGCTTGCGTTGCTTGCCCGTTGCTCGGCAAAGGGCGCCGCACGATGCTGCGATACGTTCACCATACCCCGAAAGGTGCAAGCGGCAGGTCGTATCCACCCAGCGAAAATATGCGCAGCCGCCAAACTCTTGTCAACAACGGCACGGCGGGCTCTGCTTCGGGTCACAAGCGCTCCTCCATCAACCACTTCATTGTCATCGGCTTGCTGGATCGGCTCGACCCCAATCACACGGAGCGCACCCCGGCACTCAAATTCCCATCGCTCACCCCGACATCCGTTGCGCGATCATGTCGATCGCGACTCACCCTCAGATAGCTTTGCCTCTTCCAAATTGCCGGTACGGGAATGTTGTGATACAACCCTTGGCTGTCGGGGCGGCTGTTCCGTCCCGGATCTGGGGAGGTACCTTATGAGATTCTCGTTAGGCTTCGCCGTGCCGTCAGTCGTCGTGACCTTGTCAACCGCCTTGCTGTGCAGCAGCGCGGCAGTGTCACAACCCACACCAAACTCGTCACTTCCCGCCGTCTCGGTCGAAGCGCCGAAGGAAAGAGCTACGGTTGTGCCGAGGCAGGGGCCAACGACCGTGACATCTCATCGGGCATCTCATCGGGCAACCGGTTTGTCAGCCGCTCAAAACCCGGTGTTCGCGCCGAACACGGTGTTGGGCAGGATTGCCAGGCTGGAGAAATCCGCCAGCAGCTGCAACGGTGGTTGCGAAACGAGTTACAGGGTCGGCAACGCTCCCTGGGTCGGATGTAGCTATAGTGGCGGGGAGCCTTTTACCCATAGTGTCTCGCCGACGTGCCGAGACACACTCAGCTACAACACCTACGCGCAGTGCGTAGAGACCAAGAGTCTGCTTGGCGCGACGCCCAGAGAAACTCGGTGGCTTTGCACCAGCCTGCTGGCTGGTGGCAAGTTGCCCGGCGAAAAGCAGGTCGCCGACGCCAGGCAATCGGGCCGCCGCTGATCCACGCGTCCCGACGGCTATGTCCTGAACACGGATAGCATGGCTCGAAAGCTTCGAGCCATGCGGAATGCCGCTTAGGGCCGACAGGTAGCATTTGCAACCGGACGATCAGAAGCACATCGATGCGCCGATCGGCTGCGGACGAGAAGCGCCTATCCGGATCTTCTCGCAAGACCTCGAGGCCTTGCATCCAGCTATCGTTCGAGCCAGAAAAGCATTGGAGGTTCGCCAATGCTGCTCGAAACCGGAGTCCGAGGTGGCGCATTGGCGCTGCTTGGCCTGCTTGCGATCATTGTTCTTCCTGGCACGCTCCGATCGCCGATCGGTCGCGCCACGCTGCTATTCGACCTCTGCGTCATAGCGTTCCTCATCGAAACGGCTCCCGGACTACACGAGGAACTCGTCTGGTGGGTCATTCCACTGCGGATTCTCAGTAACTCAATCGCAGGCGTTTTCGTTGCGTGGGCCGAGACAGTGTTCGGGGACGCTTCTCAGTCGACGCGATGGAGGTGGGCGGTCTTCGCTGCTCTCCTGCCGCTCGCAGGCGTGGCAACCTTGTCCGGCTCGAGCTTGGCGTGGGATGCGACGCATGCCGCGACGCTCATCGTGGCCGTGGTCGAAACCGGCCGGGTGCTTGCAGGACGCAAAGCAGACCTGGTGGAGGGGCGACGACGCTTTCGGATCATTTTCGCCTGCGCTGTGGGTCTGGTCATCCTGGCAACAACAATGCTCGATGCAGCCGGCGTGCACTGGCTGCCCGGTCTTTCGGCCGTGCTGGGCTTGGCGATGGTCGCCGCGTTGATGCGTCTGCGTGCTGTCATGCCTGAGCCAACGCTCGAACCGGCGCCGGCCGCGCAAGGGGCCTTACCGTCGCCGTCGCGGCAACGGACATGAGCGCCGAGGAGCGCCAACTGACGGAGCGGCTACGGCGCGCGATGGAGCAGGATCGCACCTACCGCGACCCAGAGCTCTCGGTGGATCGGCTGGCCGAGCAATTGGGAGTCCCTGAATATCGTCTTCGGAGAACGATCAACCAGCGCCTCGGCTATCGGAACTTCACTGACTTCATCAACGAGCACAGGTTGAAAGAGGCGCGGGAGGCGTTGTCCGACCCTGCGCAATCGCGCGTCCCGGTCCTCACCATCGCCCTGGACGCCGGCTGGGGATCGATCGGTCCGTTTAATCGCGCGTTCAAGGGGCAAACCGGCCAAACGCCCACCGAATTTCGCCGTCGCACACTGGCCGATTTCGCAATCGGCCATATTTTGCCGGATTCAGCCAGGCCGGACGCGACTTCCGGCAAGACCCCGACCTCGGCATGAGGCCTGATCCAGGCGCAAGCCGGAGGACAGGTCATGCCTGGAGAGAGGCCGAGTCATCGGCTTTTATATATCGACAACCTGCGTTGGTCAGCGATCAGCATGGTGGTCGTCATGCACGCCGCCGTGACCTACTCGCCTTTTGGCGAATGGTATTACCGCGAGCATCCCGAACTGAGTATCGGAGTGAAGCTTGCCTTCGCTGCCTATCAATCCTTCCAGCACGCGGTGGCAATGGGTTTGCTCTTCGGCATAGCAGGCTTCTTTTCGGCCGGGGCCGTTGCGCGCAATGGCGTGGGCAGCTTCATCCGCGAGCGGCTGCGGAGACTTGGCCTGCCCTTGCTGCTCTATCTGACCGTGATTGGTCCGCTGACCGAATATTTCGTCGCAGGGTCGTGGCGATCGAACCCGCCGCGCACGTTCGTCGAGGACTGGTGGCTGCACCTCCGTTCAGGGGAGCTATTCGACGGCTCGGGTCCCCTCTGGTTCTGCCTTGTGCTTCTCCTGTTCTCGGCCGCCTACGCCGTGGTGTGCCGGGCGCGCCCGCTACAGTTCGCTCCGCGCCATCCTCCTTCGGCAGGGGCTGTGTTGGGTTACGCGGCCTTGATTGCCATCGTGACCTTCGTCGTCGGCGCGATTTTTCCGAACGCGAGGACTGTTCTCAACGTCGATGTCCACGACTTTCCGCAATACCCGCTGATGTATGTGGCCGGAATTGCAGCATGGAAAGGTGACTGGCTGCGCCAGATCCCATCATCTGTCGGACGACGTTGGTTGTGGAACGGCCTATGGGTCGGAGGTGCGCTGTGGATCATGCTGGTCGCTGCAGGCGGAGCCATGAGCGGCGACGTGTCGTCCTATGGCGGCGGTTGGCACTGGCAGGCGGCCGGCATGGACGCCTGGCGCTCATTCACCTGTCTTGCTCTCTCGTTGGGGGCAATCGTCCTCTACAGAGACCGCTTTGACGGCCAAGGACCCGTCGCTCGCTTCCTCACGCGCAATGCGTTCGGCGTCTACGTCTTGCACGCGCCGATCCTGGTCGCGATTACGCGTCTGCTGCATTTTTTACCTGCTTCCACTGGCCTCAAATTCGCGCTCGCCAGCCTGGGCGGCATCCTGGCAAGCTTTCTCATTGTCGGATTTGTGGCCCAGCGAACACCGGGTTTGCGCGCAGTTCTCTGAACATCGGCGATGGATGACAAGCGGTGGGCGCAGGGCAGTAAGGCCCGCGGCTGTGTGCGCCGGCTACGATATGCTCGCCAAAACGATTTCCCGTAGCACGCGCGTCGGCGGAATCGACTGATCTTCGGCGTCGTAATTTCCGGCCGTCAAAGCGATGACGAGCTGCAACGCCGGAATAATGTATAGCCGCTGGCCGCCTTCCCCCTGCGCCATCCACATGCGCTCGAGCCGGCCGGGCGCCCATCCCTTCGGCTTGCCGAAAGCTATATCGAGAAGAAACCATTGGTAGCCGTAACGGCGAAGCTCGTCGCAACTGACGACCAGTGTCGTGCAACGCTTGATCCATTCCGACGGAACGATCTGCCGGCCATCGAGCTGCCCTCCGGCGAGCATCAACGTGCCGATCCGTGAGAGATCGCGCACCGACATTCGCGCGCCTGACGCAGCGAACGGTTCGCCATCAGGCCCGGAGGCCCATTCGGTCGGCCCCATGCCGAGCGGATCGAAAAGTGACTCACGTGCAAATTCATGCAGTGACTTGCCCGAACCCTTTGCGATCAAGCGGGCCAGCAAGGCGGTCGCTCCGCCACAATAGACCCAGTGGGTACCGGGCGCGTCGAGCATCGGCCGCTCCAGTATGTAGCGATAGCAGTCGGGAGCGTTGTCCATGGCGATTTCGCTATTGCGAGGATCGGCATACGACAAGCTGGTCTCATCCCAATCCGATCCCAGGGTCATGGAGAGCGCGTGATGGACGGTAACGCGCGAGCGTTCCTCATTGGGATCACGATACTCCGGGAATCCGGAAAGCAAGCTCGCCTCGGGCGCGGGGACCTTGCCTTGCTGGAGAGCGATCCCATACAGCAAGGCCACGATGCTTTTCGAGCAGGATCGCAGATCATGCATCGTCTCCGCCGCAAACTTGACCATCCCGAGATCGCCGACGCCTCTCTGCCGATCTTGACCTTCGAAATAGCGCTCGATGATCAGCTTTCCGTTCTGGAGCACAACAAGACCGTGGATATTCCACAGACGCCGCTCGGCAATGGCTTGATCGAGCCTTCGGCTCACCTCGGCGGCGAATCTGTCGGAAGCAAACGTAGCCTGTTGCTGCCCCGGAGCCGGCATGATCGGCAAGCCCAGAGCTGCTCCTCCGAGTCCTGAAAGTATCTGGCGACGATTTGGCACAGCCGAAACCCCTCATCCGGGACATGCCGCTTTATAGCGAAGGGACAGCTTGCGGTGAAGGTCGGGTAGGGGTCATAGGAATACACCGCTCACGCGACAGGGCACGAGAGCCGGCGGCACGGCCATGGGACCTCGACGTTGCGGCGGCCGGGTGTGACGATCAGCTCTTCGACGCGCTCTGTGCCCACGCCAGAGATGCCGCAGTCAGCGGCACCGCGTCGCTGACTTCTATCACCGGGACGACGTTGACCTCGTTCCAGAAATTGTACTTCGAGACGAACGAGACGATCACCTTGGGATCGCTGGTCTCGACAAAAACGTAACCTCCATTGCCAGCGAGGTTCGACAGGAAGGCGTGGACCGTCAAACCATCCTCCGGCTTCCATTTGCTGAAGGCGGCCAATAGAGCGCCAGCGCCGGCAAAGTTTTCGGCATGAGTGAGCCCGGCGGTGCGGATTGTATATTCAATCATGTACCTCACGAAAATCTCCCTTTCAAAAATGAAACAGCTTGCCGGAGTTGCGTTGCGCTCCTTGGCTGCACGCCGCGGGGCATCAGCTGGCGGCAGGCCGATCAGACTGCCGCCAACCTTGAATTCAACTCGTCGACGTGAGGTCGCGCCGTCGACCGTCCGTCTCAACTGCCGGGCGGGGAGTACTTTCCCCGAAGCTGGCTTGCAGTTTGTCGGACCTTGCCGATCTCGTCCTGTGTCCAAAGCCTGATGAGGCTGACATTATGAATGGCGCCGGAGGCGACCACCGTGCCAGAAATCGCCGGTGCTGCACTGGGGTCAGGGACATCGAAGATGACCAGGACGCCCGGGCCTTCAGCAGCGGTGCTATACATCGATATCAGTTTTCCGCCGGCGGCTTCGATCAGGTTCTTGGCCGCTTCGTACCGATTGGTTTTGGGATTTTCCATGATGCTGTTGAGAGATCTTGGTGTGTATTGCCCTGTCATACAGAAATGCATGGTGACTTCCTCCTATCGGGGAATGTTCGAAAATTGAGACGTAAGATTTGCTTCGGGCTCAACAAAAATAGGC